>NZ_SMLG01000009.1 GCF_004349195.1 Flavobacterium rhamnosiphilum | reverse complement strand
AATTAAAAACAAAAATCCCGTTTCAAATTCATGAAACGGGATTTTTTATAAATAAACCTTTAGTAAACTAAGATCTGATTACTCTTTTCTTTCCTCACGTGGAGGTCTTGGCATAAGTGCTTTTCTTGACACTTTTTCTTTTCTTGTTTTTGGATCCATACCTAAGTATTTCACTTGAAAAGTATCACCCATATTAACAACATCAGAAACGTTTTCAGTACGTTCCCAAGCTAACTCAGATACGTGAAGTAATACTTCATTTCCGGGTGCTGCAAGGTATTCTACTACAGCTCCAAAATCAAGCATTTTGATTACTTTCACATCATAAGCTTCTCCCATTTGTGGTTTGAAAGTAATGGACTGAATTTTAGCCAATACAGCTTCAATTCCAGCAGGATCTGTACCAAGAATTTCGATGACTCCTTGTTCGTCTACTTCGTTGATAACGATTGTAGTTCCGGTAGCTTTTTGTAATTCTTGAATTACTTTTCCACCAGGTCCGATCAAAGCACCAATGAAATTACCAGGAATAGTTCTTGTGATAATTTTTGGAGCATATGCTTTAACATCTGCTTTAGGCGCTGCTAAAACGTCAGTTATTTTTCCAAGAATGTGCAAACGACCATCACGAGCTTGAGCTAATGCTGATTCCATGATGTTGTATGCCAATCCTTCGATTTTGATGTCCATTTGACAAGCAGTGATTCCGTCAGCAGTTCCGGTTACTTTAAAGTCCATGTCTCCTAAGTGATCCTCATCACCAAGAATGTCAGACAATACAGCAAAACGATCTCCGTCAGTAATTAATCCCATAGCAATACCAGAAACTGGTTTGATCATTTGGATACCTGCATCCATAAGCGCTAATGTACCAGCACAAACGGTTGCCATAGAAGAAGAACCGTTAGATTCTAATACTTCAGATACAATACGAATAGTGTAAGGACAATCAGTAGGAATCATGTTTTTCAACGCTCTTTGAGCTAAGTTTCCGTGACCTACTTCTCTTCTTGAAGTTCCTCTTAATGGTTTTGCTTCACCTGTAGAGAAAGGAGGGAAGTTATAATGTAAGTAGAATTTTTCTTCACCTTGTTGAGATGGAGAATCAATTTGGTTTGCTTCTCTAGAAGTTCCTAAAGTTGCTGTTGCCAATGCTTGAGTTTCTCCTCTTGTAAACAATGCCGATCCGTGAACAGATGGTAAATAATCTACTTCAGCCCAGATAGGTCTGATTTCTGTAGTTTTTCTACCGTCTAAACGAGAACCTAAATCAAGGATTACGTTACGAACCGCTTCTTTATTGGCTTTGTAGAAATATTTAGAAACTAAATCACCGTGTTCGGCTAATTCTTCTTCGGTAAATAAAGATTTTACTACTTCTTTAACTTCAGCAAATTGAGCTGTTCTTTCGTGTTTCGCTGTTCCTTCTTTTGCAATAGCGTAACACAAGTCGTAGGATGCCGCTTTTACTTTGTCATAAATGGCGCAGTCTTCTTTTTCTTGCTCGTAAGTTCTAACTTCTTTTTTACCAAAAGCGGCAACTAATCTTTCTTGAGCCTCGATTTGAATTTTGATCGCTTCGTGTGCAAATTTAATCGCTTCCACCATTTCGTGCTCTGAAATTTCTTTCATCTCACCTTCTACCATTGCGATAGAATCTTTTGAAGCACCAATCATCATGTCAATATCAGACAATTCTAATTGTGTACGGCTTGGATTGATGATAAATTTACCGTCAACTCTAGCGACACGAACTTCAGAAATTAAAGTTGAAAAAGGAATGTCAGATAAAGCAAGTGCTGCCGAAGCGGCTAAACCTGCTAATGCATCTGGCATAACATTTTCGTCATGAGACATCAATTGAATCATCACTTGCGTTTCAGCGTGATAATCATTTGGAAAAAGTGGACGCAATACACGGTCAACTAATCTCATTGTCAAAACTTCGCTGTCGCTTGGTCTTGCTTCTCTTTTGAAAAATCCACCAGGAAAACGACCTGCTGCTGCAAATTTTTCACGATAATCTACCGTTAAAGGTAAAAAATCTACTGGGCTTGCTTTTCTGGCAGATACAACTGTTGCAAGCAACATCGCATTTCCCATTTGTACTACTACTGAACCGTCAGCTTGTTTGGCTAGTTTTCCGGTCTCGATTGAGATGCTTCTGCCATCTCCTAAATCGATAATTTCTTTTGAAACTTTTGGAATCATAATTTGAATTCTCTTTAGATTAAACAATGGGTTCTAGTTGTGTTGTAGTTGTTGTTGTGCGTAGTTAATGCCTAAAACCCAATGAAAAACCAAACTTTTTTTATTATTGTATATAAAAACAAAAAGAGGCACTTTCGCACCTCTTTTATATTGATTATTTTCTGATATTCAATACTTTGATAATTTCACGGTACCTGTTGATTTCTGTTTTCTTCAAGTAATCCAACAAAGATCTTCTTTTACCTACAAGCAATACTAATGAACGCTCTGTATTATAATCGTGACGATTTTTTTTCAAGTGCTCCGTTAAGTGGCTAATTCTGAAAGTGAACAAAGCAATTTGAGCTTCTGATTTTCCAGTGTTTGTTTTTTCTCCGTGTTTAGCGAAGATTTCTTCTTTAATCTCTTTAGTTAAATACATTCCAATATTTGTTTAATGATTTTTATGTATGTCGTACATCCATTGTAAGACGGGTGCAAATGTAGAAAATAATTATGAATTATAAATTATGAATTGCAAATTATTTTAATATCTTGATTGTATAGTAATAGGTATAGAATAAAGTACACGAACATTAATGCCTCTTTGTTGACCGGGGATCCAGTTTCCATAACTGGTTAAAACTCTTATTGCTTCTAGACCTGTTCCGTAACCTATATCTCTAAGGATTTTGGGTTCTATAATTTTCCCATTTGCGTCAACGACAAAGGTAATATAGATTTTTCCTTTAAGTCCTTGTACTTTTGGGGTATTAAATGTTTTTCCTATATACCCATAAAAATGTTCGATTCCTTTTTTTGGTTTGGGTTTAGATTCAATTACATCATATGGGTGTTCCGTGTTAGAGGAATCAATGCTTACGCCCGAAATGAATTTGCCGTTTTCATAAATTTCCGTGTAGCTCCAATTAAGATTTTTGTTATATCCTTTCCAAATACCATCATGAAAACCGTTTTTTATTTTTCCGTTTTCGTGCTGTCTGTCATCGGAGTATTCATAATCACCGTTGCCGTCAATAACTTTTTGGACGTTTTCGGTATTCCAGAATTGATTAACGCTAATTTCAGAAATAGACCCATTTTGATTTTCTAGATATTCAATTTCTGATTTGATTTGTCCATTTTCATACCAGTCAAACTGTTTGCCACTTGGTCTGGAATTCACATAATTTGCAATGGATCTTTTATTCCCATTTTCATAATAAAATATAAATTGGCCTTCTTTCGATAGATAATCTTTGGTTTTTGAGGTTCCTGCCATTTGTAAAACGCCTGATTTGTAATAATCAGATACTGTATAGCTGTCTTGGTTTAAATTGTAGCTCTTGGTTATTCTGTAATATTTATGATTTGCTTCCGTAGTTTCATTCCAAAGGGAATCCAAATAAATTTTTTTGCTAATAGGGGTTTGAGAGAATGATAAAATTGGAATTAGAAGAAATAGTATAAAATGTAAATTTGATTTCATAAATAATTTAGATTAAAAATCAAATGTATCAATTTTAGTACAATTTTGCCGCTTCCTCATTCACAAACTCCAAAAATAACTCATCCTCTTTAGTAAATGGATCCAAGACATGGCTGTCAATATCAATTTGTCCTATGTTTTCGCCGTTTACAAAAAGGGGCACAACGATTTCGGATTTTACGGTAAAACTACAAGCAATATAATTGTCTTGCGCTGCAACGTCAGGAACTACAAAGTTTTCATTAGAAACTGCTACTTGTCCGCAAATTCCTTTTCCAAAAGGGATTACAGTATGATCTGTTTCTGCACCTACGTAAGGTCCTAAGTGCAATGTTTTAGATTCGTGATTTGCAAAATAAAATCCAACCCAATTGTAATATGCAATAGAGTCGCTAAGTAATTGACAAATTGACAACAGTTTTTCGTCTCTTGACAGCGTTTTATTTAATGTGATTTCGGTTACTTTTGGTTGTAATTCTTGAAATGTCATGTTTTTAATTTTATTTATGCAAAAGTATTTAAAGCCGGTTTCAAAAATTACATAAATTTGTTAAAAAATAGATCTTGAAAAAATATTTTATTCTTTATAAACCTTTTTTGCTTTTTCTGGCAACCTTTTTTCTGGCATATATCGTACTGACTTTTTTGTATCAGCGCTATCTTAGTGGTTTTGAAGAAAATGAAATAGATTCTATTACAAGAATGGTGGGTAAAAATACGGCGCAAGTGTTGCAACTGTTTAATGATGGATCTGCAATTGAAGAAAGTGCTGCGCACCCTTATATGAAGTTGTTTTATGATCAGAAATATGTTGCCCGAATTATAGAAGGCTGTAATGCAATCAGTGTAATTATTTTGTTTATTTCATTTGTGGTAGCTTTTTCGGGGAAATTAAAAATGACGCTACTTTTTATCTTTGGCGGAAGCCTGCTTATTTATGTGCTGAATGTTTTGAGAATAGCAGCTTTAATTGCGCTTATTTTTTATTTTCCAAAACAAGAACCATTTTTACACGGAGTCCTTTTTCCTTTGTATATTTATGGTGTGGTTTTTATTTTATGGTTAATTTGGGTTCGTAAATTTTCAAGATATGCTTCAAAAGATATTAAATAACAAACTAAGATTAGTGCAATTCCTTTTTTTGGTTGTATTATTAGTGCTTGTTCGCACTTTTGAAAATCAGTTGTTTTATGATCCCTTTCTGGATTTCTTCAAAAAAGATTTTACTAAGTTAAGGTTGCCAAGTTTCAATTCAACCCAATTGTTTTTAGGATTGTTGTTCCGTTATACATTGAATACTACTATTTCATTGGGTATTATTTATGTCCTTTTCAAAGACGTAGGAATGGTTAAATTTGCCTTAGTCCTGTATTATTTTTTCTTTATGATTTTAATTGTTGCTTTTTTCTACATAGTCTACTTCGCACATGAACATAGTAATTGGATTCTGTTTTATGTTCGCAGGTTTTTGATTCAACCTATTTTTGTCTTATTATTTGTTCCGGGATTTTATTATCAAAAACAAAATAAGTAGTCTTTTTTCTTTATCTTTAATGTTGATTTAAGTATTTGTTTATCAAATCAATAAGGGTATGAAAATCATCAAACATTCTGGAGATATTGTCGAATTTAATTCTGATAAACTCAAAAAATCACTTTTAAAATCCGGAGCAAGTGCTATTGCGGTCGACAACATACTTTATACTATAAAAAAACAAATGTATGAAGGTATTTCTACGAAGCAAATCTATAAAATGGCTTTTTCATTATTGAAAAAAACAGCTAATTCCCATGCAGCACGTTATAATTTAAGAGAAGCAATACGGCTGTTAGGTCCTGCAGGCTTCTTTTTCGAAAAATACATAGCCCGTCTTTTTGCCTCGGAACAGTATCAAACGGTAACAAATATAAGCTTGCAGGGCAAATGTGTCTTGCATGAAATTGATGTTTTAGTAAAGAAGAATGAGGATATTTCCATGGTTGAATGCAAATATCATGTGGGTAGAGATGCCGCTTCGGATGTGAAAGTTCCCATGTATATTTTGTCTCGTTTTAATGACTTGAAGGAAAGACAACATGCCATTTTTGAAAAAAGAGATATTATTTCAAATTGTTGGATCGTCACAAATAACAGATTTACAACAGATGCGGTCGATTTTGCAAAATGTTCAGGATTGAGTTTATTAAGTTGGAATTATCCTGAAGACAATAATCTAAAAACCAAAAATGACACGCATTATCTTTATCCGGTGACTTGTTTAACCACTTTATCAATAGCTGAAAAAGATAAGTTGTTGATATTGGATGTGATATTGGTAAAAGAAATAATAAACCATTCCGATTGCTTGGAGAAAATTGGATTGAGTCCAAACCGGATAAAACACGTATTAAAAGAAGCATCGGAATTATGTAGTTATATTTAAAATAATACTGGATTGTTTAATTTTAAATTCAAATCAAATGAAAGTTAAATTTATTGGTGGAGCAGGTACAGTGACTGGTTCTAAAACATTAATTGAAAGTAATGGGATTCGGATTTTGATAGATTGTGGTCTATTCCAAGGGATAAAACCTTTGCGGGAACTCAATTGGGAACCTTTGCCTATTTTGCCGTCCACGATAGACTTTGTTTTGCTTACTCATGGTCATTTAGATCATTGTGGTTGGTTGCCAAGATTGGTGAATCAGGGCTTTGAAGGCAAAATTTATTGCACCAGTCCCACAAAAGATATTACTAAACTCATTCTTTTGGATAGTGCTAAAATTCAGGAAGAAGAAGCTAAAAATGCAAATGAAGGGAAATATTCCAAACATGAAATTGCCGAACCACTTTATACGGTAGAACAAGCTGAAAAAGTTTTTCCGTTTTTTAGAGTAATTAAAACCAATGAACCTGTTCCTTTGGATGCCCAGATTGAAGCTGTTTATACGAATGCAGGTCATATTCTGGGTGCTTGCAGTATTGCATTGACACTTGAAAATAAAACCTTAGTTTTTTCCGGAGACATTGGTCGTGATAATGATGTGTTGATGTATCCGCCAACCAAACCCAAAAAAGCCGATTATGTTTTTCTCGAAAGTACCTATGGTGATCGACTGCATCCTAAAACAGATACCAAATTAGAATTAGAAACCTACATTAACAATACTGTCGAGAAAGGCGGAACGATTATTATTCCGAGTTTTGCTGTAGAGCGTGCCCAAACCATCATGTATCTGATATGGCAGCTTAGAGAAGAGAATAGGATTCCCAATATTCCTTATATTATTGATACTCCAATGGGAATTAATGCACTGAATATTTTTTCGAATAATAAAAAATGGCATAAGTTATCGCTGGAAGAATGTGCCGAAATGAGTAAAATGTTTTCATTGGTTTCTGATTATCAGGAAACAATTGAAGTGATTTTTGATGAGCAGCCTAAAGTGGTGATTGCAGCCAGCGGAATGGTAACCGGAGGAAGAGTGTTAAGTTATCTCGAGCACTATATTGGTCTTCCGGAAACTACTGTAATCATTGTAGGATATCAGGCCGAAGGAACACGTGGAAGAAAATTATTAGAGGGAGCAAAAGAAGTTAAAATTCATGGTCGGTATTATCCTGTAAAGGCAAATATTCTGGAAATACAGGGTTTGTCAGCGCATGGAGATCAAAAGGATTTACTCAATTGGCTGTCAGAGTTGGAAAATAAACCGACAAGAGTTTTTCTCGTGCATGGAGAAAATCAGCCGATGGATGAACTTCGGATAAAAATTCATGAAAAATATGGTTTTGATTGTAAAATTCCTTTAATGGGACAAGAGTTTGAATTGTAGATTTTTAACATGAATTTAGCTTTTGGAGTTTAATTAAATCACTAATTTAGCAACATGAAATTCAAAAGACCTATTTGTCTTCTTCTTGCTTTTTTCCTGTTGGTTTCCAATATGGGATTAGCATTTAATGTTCGTTATTGCGGTAATGAGATTGCTTCGGTTACTCTTAAAACTCCTGTTCAGGATCAAAATTTAGAAAAAGATTGTTGTGGGGTTATTGAAAAAAAATCACATTGTTGCAAAGACAAAGAGGTTAAATTTCAAAAGAAAACGGATGATCTAATTCAAAAAATAGTTTCTTTTCATACGGATTTTACATTTTCAATAGAGGAATGGAATCCTTCTGTATTTTCATTTATTTCAAATTTTAAAAACAGCCAGTTTACTTCGTATTATTGCGATGCAAATGCGCCGTCTTTTTTTAAATTATACCACCAATATATTTTCTACGCGTAGTTTTAATGTTTTAATAAAAACTTGAATCACACCTTTGTGATTTTACATTTTTCTAACATTAAAAATCAATCATGCAAAAACAAATTTCAATACTTTTATTGTTCTTCTTTTGCGCTTTTAATTCTTATTCGCAAGATACTTTGCAGGAGATAAAAGTAAAAGGAAACAGTAAAAGTTTAAAAAAATCATATAGTCTAACGGCTAATACTACAACGCTGACAAGCAAAGAATTACTTAAAGCAGCTTGTTGTAATCTGGCAGAAAGTTTCGAAACAAATCCTTCAATCGACGTCAATTTTTCGGACGCTTTGACAGGGACGAAACAAATAAAAATGTTAGGATTGACGAGTCCTTATTTGATGATTACTGAGGAAAACATTCCTTCGGTACGTGGTGCTTCTCAAGCCTACGGATTGTCATTCACGCCGGGAACTTGGGTTGAAAGCATCCAAATTACCAAAGGTGCTGGAAGTGTTGTCAATGGCTTCGAAAGTATTTCGGGACAAATCAATACCGAATTAATAAAGCCAATCAGCGATATTCCATTTTTTCTGAATGCCTATGGTTCTACAGATTCTCGGTTTGAATTAAATACGCATTTCAATACCAAAATTTCTGACAAATGGAGTAGTAGTTTGTTTGTTCACGTAAACACGAGAGTTTCAAAAAACGATATGAATGACGATGGTTTTCTGGACAATCCATTGGCAAAACAAATCAATGTTTTAAATCGTTGGCAATATACCAATGCTGAAAAAGGATGGGTGAGTTTCATTAACTTACGTTATATGAATGATCAAAAACAAACTGGAGAATTAAATTTTGATCCAGATAGAGATAAGGGGACGACTAATTATTGGGGTTCCGAAATCAATACGGAACGTTTTGATGTTTCCACGAAATTAGGCTATGTTTTTCCAGATATGCCGTATCAGAGTATTGGTTTTCAAAACGCTTTTAACAGTCACGATCAAAACTCTTATTTTGGATTAAATCAGTATAATATCAAACAAAAAAGTTATTATTCGAACCTGATTTTCAATTCGATTATCAATAATACGAAACATAAATTTTCAACGGGTTTGAACTTCACGTATGATAAATACGGAGAGTTTGTCAATGTAAATGATTACAGTAGGATTGATAATTCGGTAGGTGCTTTTTTTGAATATACCTATGATAACACGGAGAACTTTAGCGTAGTTCTTGGCGGTAGAATAGATAATCATAATCGTTTGGGGACTTTTGCTACGCCAAGATTACATGTGCGATACAATCCTTGGGAAAAAGGTGTTTTGCGATTTTCAGCAGGTAGAGGGAAACGAAGCGCTAATGTTTTTGCCGAAAATCAACAGCTTTTGGCAAGTTCAAGAACTTTTGAATTTTTAGATACCAATGGAAAAATATACGGTTTGAATCCTGAAATTGCATGGAATTATGGGGTGAGTTTTATGCAGGGTTTTTTACTTTTCGGCAAGAGTGCTGATGTTGGTTTTGATTTCTACAGAACCGATTTTCAAAATCAGGCAGTTGTTGATGTGTTGGAGAGTCCACAACAGGTTTTGTTTTACAACTTAAAAGGGAAATCGTATGCGAATAGTTTGCAAGTAGAGTTCAATTATGAATTAGCCAAACATTTTAATTTGAGAACAGCCTACAAATACTATGATATTCAAACGGATTATTTATCAGGGACCTACCAAAGGCCATTGCAGGCAAAACATCGTTTCTTTGGGAATTTAGGGTATGAAACTCATATTTTAGATAAGGGAAAACAATGGAAGTTTGATTATACTTTCAACTGGCTTGGAAAACAACAATTACCCAATACATCAACAAATCCTGAAGAAGACAGGCTGCCTGAATTTTCACCTTCATTTTCTGTCATGAATATACAAGTTACCAGAACTTTTTCTTCTACTTTTGAAATGTATATTGGCGGTGAAAATATTGGGAATTACAAGCAAGATAATGTTATCCTGGGTAATGAGAACCCATTTGGACCTACTTTTGATGCGTCAATAGTTTATGGTCCAGTTTTTGGACAAATGTATTATGCAGGTTTACGTTTTAAAATTAAATAGTCTTAAAAAATTTAAATGATGAAAAATATAATAGTAGTACTGTTACTGACATTTGTTGGATTTACAGTTCAGGCTCAAGAGGGGAAAAATAAAAATGTTAAGGTTGAATTTCATGTGAGCGGGAATTGTGAAATGTGTAAAAAGAGAATTGAAAAAGCGGCATTCAGTGTTTCGGGTGTGAAATCTGCCAATTGGCATATAGATTCTACTGCTTTATATTTGATAGTAAACGAGCAGAAAACGGATGTTGCCACAATTCAAAAAGCGCTTGCAAAAGCAGGTCACGACTCGGATGGCGCCAGGGCATTAAAGGAAGATTATGACAAACTTCATACTTGTTGCCAATATGAACGAAAATAATTTTAAAGAAAACCAAAGTGAAAGCTTTGGTTTTTTTAATGCCATATTTTAATATTTTTTTGAGTGAAATTGTGGTTGTTAACTATAAAAAAATCATGTTTTTAAAGAACTGGAATCACGAATATTAAAAACAACATTTGATTGTAAGCAAGGTAAAGTTAATTCGGCTAATTTAAATAGTTAATAAAACTTTAAAATGGTATCATAAATTGTGGTTGAGATATATTATCCGTACTTTCACGCACGAATAATTTTAGCATAAAACACCGTAGAATGAACGATTTTGATTGGAAGAATTTGATTGACCCGCTTTTTTATATTCATTTTGATGTTAATGGAATTAAATTGGGTATTTATATAGTTTTATTTATTGTTTTTGCAGAAACAGGTCTTTTTGCGGGTTTCTTTTTACCGGGAGATAGTTTATTGTTTTTGGCAGGGATTTACAGTCGCGATTTAATAGAAAATATTTTATTTATTGAAAATGATTTTGTGAATGTTGTTCTTTTATCAACACTTGTGGCTTTATCAGGGATATTAGGTAATATTGTTGGATATTGGTTTGGTTCAAAAAGCGGTTATTATTTGTACAATAAAGAAGATAGCTTTTGGTTTAAGAAAAAATATTTAGTTCAATCAAAAGATTTCTTTGAAAAATACGGAGGTAAAGCAATTATTTTTGCTCGATTCCTTCCAATATTTAGAACTTTTGCACCAATAGTAGCTGGAATCGTTTCTATGGACAAAAAGAAGTTTATGTTTTATAATATTCTTAGTTCTTTCATTTGGTCATTCACCTTGATTTTCGCAGGACATTATTTATATGGGTTTCTACTTGATAATTATCAAATTGATTTGAAAGAGCACATTGAAATTATTGTTATCGCTTTAGTTGGAATTACTGTTTTACCGGTCATTTATAAGTTCAGTAAAAAATCTAAAGTTCAAGAATAAATAAATAATTTACAATTCATAAAAAAACCGTCCCGATTATATCGGGACGGTTTTTTATTTGAAGTGTGTCCCGTCCTGAAATAACGATACACAAAAAGTATCCTTATGGAAAAACATGAAGCCACTGGCTATGTAAAGTGGACTCAAAAAGACTATTCGATGTCTTTTAAATTACAAATTGTTCAAGAAATAGAACTAGGACAGCTCACGCCAACAGAAGCTACCAATAAATATGGTATCCAATGTAGAAAGACAGTTGTAGAATGGTTAAGAAAATTTGGTAATTTTGATTGGGAGAACCAAACCCTTTCGAATATGCCAAAGACACCAGAACAGAAGATTATGGAACTTGAAGCTCAAGTCAAGTTATTAGAAAAACAAAAGGCATTTCTAGAAAGACAAGCTTATGTTGCTGACAAAAAAGCCATTCTATTTGACATGATGATAGATCTGGCAGAGAAAGAATATCATATCGATATACGAAAAAATTCACCACCCGAACAATCGACCATTTTAAACAAAAAGAACAAGAAACAGTAGTGTTTACCTGTTATTTGTTCGGGATAGACAGACAGGTTTATTATCGAAAAATCAGAAGAAAAGTATCTAAACAGAATAAAGCCGAAGAAGTGATTTCGATGGTTAATGATATCAGGAAAACAATGCCCAGAATAGGTACTCGAAAACTATATCATCTTTTGTTGGATAAGCTCGAATTGATGAAAATCGGGAGGGATAAATTCTTTGATATTCTTAGAGCCAATCATTTATTAATACAGCCTAAACGAAGTTATCATGTAACAACTAACTCACATCATCGGTTTAGAAAACATCTAAATCGAATTTTAGATTTAGAAATTAACAGACCAGAACAAGTTTGGGTATCTGATATAACATATATTGGAAAAAGAGAAAAACCATGTTACTTAAGCATTATTACAGATGCTTATTCTAAGAAGATTATGGGATATTATGTTGCGGATAACATGAATACAGAAAGCAGTGTTAGAGCTCTTAAAATGGCAGTAAGGCAAAGAAAAAACAAGAAGATACCATTAATCCATCATTCAGATAGAGGATTGCAATATTGTGCGAATGACTATCAAAATGTTTTAAATAAAAATGGAATACTCCCTAGTATGACACAAAACTCAGATCCCTATGAGAATGCGGTGGCTGAAAGAATAAACGGTATATTAAAGCAAGAATTTATGATTGATAAATACAATCAAGATTTAGACATTATGAAGTGTATTGTTAAAGAAGCAATTAATACATATAATCAACAACGTCCACATTACTCCAATTATATGTTAACTCCTGATCAAATGCATTTACAAAACCAAATTAAAATGAAGACTTATAAAACAAAAAACAGTAGTAAACTTTTGATTACTACTGTTTAAAAATTGTAATTTTATTTTTTATTAATCCTGTATCGGTTTTTCAGGACTAGACAGTGAAATGTTATTACATCATCCCTGGCATACCTCCACCCATTGGGTTTCCGCCACCATTATCTTCTTTAATATCAATCAAAGCACATTCAGTAGTCAATATCATTCCGGCAACCGAAGCTGCGTTTTCTAATGCTACACGCGTTACTTTTTTAGGATCAATAATACCTGCTTTAAGCATGTCAACGTATTCGTCAGTTTTTGCGTTGTATCCAAAATCACCTTTTCCTTCAGCAACTTTTGCAACAACAACTGAACCTTCAAGACCTGCGTTTTCTACAATAGTTCTCAATGGAGACTCTACTGCACGAGATACAATTTGAATTCCAGTTGCTTCGTCAGCATTATCAGCTTTGATAGTGCTAAGTGCATTTTTAGCTCTCAATAAAGCAACACCACCACCAGCAACAATTCCTTCTTCAACAGCAGCACGCGTTGCGTGAAGTGCATCATCAACTCTGTCTTTTTTCTCTTTCATTTCTACTTCAGAAGCAGCACCAACATAAAGGACAGCAACTCCACCAGCTAATTTAGCCAAACGTTCTTGCAACTTTTCTTTGTCATAATCAGAAGTTGTAGCTTCCATTTGACCTTTGATTTGGTTGACACGATTTTTAATCATGTCAGCTTCGCCAGCACCACTTACAATCGTTGTATTGTCTTTATCGATAGTCACTTTTTTAGCAGTTCCTAACATTTCGATAGTTGTGTTTTCTAAAGTGTATCCTCTTTCTTCAGAAATTACAGTTCCTCCGGTTAAGATAGCGATGTCTTCCAACATTGCTTTTCTTCTGTCACCAAAACCAGGCGCTTTTACAGCAGCGATTTTCAAGGCTCCACGTAATTTATTTACTACCAATGTAGATAATGCTTCACCATCAACATCTTCAGCAATAATCAATAATGGTTTTCCAGATTGAGCAACTGGTTCCAAAACTGGTAATAATTCTTTTAAAGAAGAAACTTTTTTATCGTATAAAAGGATGTAAGGATTTTCCAATTCTACTTCCATTTTTTCGGAATTAGTCACAAAATAAGGAGAAAGATATCCTCTGTCAAATTGCATACCTTCCACAACATCAACATACGTATCAGTTCCTTTGGCTTCTTCAACAGTGATAACACCTTCTTTTCCAACTTTTGCGAAAGCAGTAGCGATTAACTCACCAATTACTTCATCATTGTTAGCAGAAATTGAAGCAATTTGTTTGATTTTTTCAGAATCACTTCCTACTACTTTTGCTTGTTTTGCTAAGTCAGCTACAATAGCTTCAACCGCTTTGTCAATACCACGTTTCAAATCCATAGGATTTGCTCCCGCCGCAACGTTTTTTAAACCTTCTTTTACAATTGCTTGTGCCAAAACAGTTGCAGTTGTAGTTCCGTCTCCGGCTAAATCATTAGTTTTAGAAGCTACTTCTTTTACCATTTGAGCACCCATGTTTTCCAATGGATCTTTCAATTCAATTTCTTTTGCAACGGTAACACCATCTTTAGTCACGTTTGGTCCACCAAAAGCTTTTCCAATGATTACGTTACGACCTTTTGGTCCCAGCGTTACTTTTACTGCATTTGCCAATGCATCAACACCACGTTTTAATCCGTCACGTGCTTCAATATCAAATTTTATATCTTTTGCCATTTTAATTTATTTGTTAATTCGTTTATTTGTTAATTCGATTATATTATTGCTAAAATATCGTCTTCACGCATGATCAAATAATCTTTTCCTTCCAGTTTTAATTCAGTACCAGCGTATTTTCCGTAAAGAACAGAATCGCCAATTTTCACAGTCATTGTGTGGTCTTTTGTTCCGTTTCCAACAGCAACTACAGTTCCTTTTTGTGGTTTTTCTTTAGCTGTATCTGGAATAAAAATCCCTGAAGCAGTTTTTGTTTCAGCTGCAACGGGTTCGATAAGAACTCTGTCAGAAAGCGGTTTAATGTTTAAAGCCATGATTTTATATTTTTATATTATTTATTTTTATTACGGTTATGGAGATTTCAGAAATTGTGCCATCCTAATGAAACTGACATAATTTCTTATAAAAAATGCCAGCTTTGACAGGCTGGCATTTAGAATATGTTGTAATAATTTATTTTGCTGGATTTGGTTCAGCAGGTGTATTTTGAACAGGGGCTACTGGTGTAGTTGCACTTCCTGTATTTTCAATGATTTTAGAATCAGTATCACTTAATGTTCCTGTAAAGCTTAAGCTAGAAAGTAGTATAAGTGCAATTAGTATAGTTGCTAATGTCCAAGTGCTTTTGTCTAAAAAATCAGTTGTTTTTTGTACTCCACCTAACATTTGAGAACCACCTATTGTAGATGATAATCCTCCACCTTTAGGGTTTTGAACCATGATAACTACGATTAATAGAAAACAAACTATAGTTATTAAAACTAAAAAAATTGAAAATGTGCTCATTGTTTAATTATTATTATGTTGTAAAATCTTAATATCCGATATGCGGTCTGCAAAGAAACTACTTTTTTCTGGATATTTCAAAATTAATATTTCATAAGCTTGAATCGCTTTTTGATATTTTTTTTGTTCCAAATAGACTCTGGCCAAAGTTTCCGTCATCAAGAAGGAATTGTCGGCTGCATTTAAGTCAAAAGTAACGGTGGAAGCAACTCCGTGTTTTACCGGAGAAATCTTCGGACTGGCTTCAATAAATTTGTCTATTAATTCTAATTTCTTTCTTTTATCTTCATCTATTATAGGAAGCGGTAGATTAATAGGACTCTCTTTTTCTCTTTCAATAGGTTCAGTTCGGGAAAGTTGAAGCCATTCCTGAAAGGAATGTTGTTCGCTTTTAGAGAAATCTAAAGGTTTTCCAATTGCCAGTTTCTCTTCGGTAGTTTTTGAAGCATCATCAATATCGATTACTGAAGCTTCTTTTATTGAAGTGAGTATGGATCTTTCCAAAGAATTTATTTTGGATTCCGTTTTTTCTTCAGTAACAATAATTTGACTGTCGACTACTTTTATGTCAAGAATTTCTAGTGCTTTTTTATCGTAAAGACCTTTTTGAATCGAAGTGAACGTATCCGAAGTAATGAAATCAAATAAAATAGATCGGTCAGTTGAATGTGCTGCTGTAATTTTTAAAGCAGTATTGTATTTAAAACTGTTTTGATTGTAAAGCCCTTTTAATTGAATCGCTCTGGCACTTTGAAAATAAGGAAACTCAACGAGTACTTTTTCCAAAGCTTCCGTTTGCTTTTCATAGATAGCATCGGGTTTATTAATCAAATAAGTATAATCGGTTACGTTCATAAAGGGTATTCGTTTATTTGGTTATTCGTTTGTTTGTTCTTCGGTTAATCGAATCAACAAATTATCGAATTTAAAACCTCATTTACCATTTTGCAAGTGACTCATTAAAGATGTCTTGTGTAATTCTTTCAAAAATTTCCTTTAAAGCGCTGTTTAAAGTTGCTCCTGTCAATTGTTGTTCTGCAGGATAATCGTAGAAGAAAGTGAATGGTTTTTCAAAATCATCTGCTTCTTTTTTCTTATTAGTAAAACGAACATTCACTCGAATCGTTAATCGGTTCTGAGCTGCTCGCTGATCTGCAGTAGCTGTCATTGGACTTATTCTATAATCTACAATCTCTCCTTCGTAAGTCAAATCAGCACCATTTTTGACCAAGTTCAGATTGGTTTGGTTCTGGATTAAATCTTGAAGTTCTAATGTAAATGTTCTGTCGATACCAGGTTCAATTAATTCAGCATTATTCTGAAAAAAACCAACTTGAAATGTTTCGGCATCAATTTTACCAGTTCCTGTAAAGTTATAAACCGAGCAACTGTTGATACTTACTATAATTATTGAAAGAAGAATAAATTTTATATGTTTCATTTTCTATTTTAAAAATTGCTTTGCCAGTTCGCTAACGGTCGGGTCAAAGATATTCATTTTGAATTAAATCATTTGTGTCTTAGCATTTTTGTGGTAAAAACTACAAATCAAATTGCTTAATTTTTCTATATAAAGTCCTTTCAGAAATGCCCAGCTCATCTGCTGCAGCTTTTCGTTTTCCTTTATTTTTTTCTAATGATTTCTTAATCATTTCAATCTCTTTTTGTTCTAAACGTAATGTTTCTTCTTCTTCGATTGTTTCTGCAAAAAGATAATTATCATCATGTTCCTGATACAGCTCTTGATTGTTTTGAGTAGTGATTAAGGCTGATCTTGGTTCTTCTTCAAAATCGATTTCACTGTCATTTTCTTTCGAACCATATATTTTTTTTATCAAATTCTGATTGGTTTCCTGTACTTTGGACACGCCATTTTGAATCAATTCCAAAGTTAATTTTTTCAAATCATTCAAATCACTTTTCATATCAAAAAGGACTTTGTACAAAATTTCTCTTTCGGTACTAAAATCACTTTCGCTTTTTTTATCCTTTATGACAGATGGTAAATTGTTTCCCAAAACCGGCAGATATGATTGTAAAGTCACTGCGGATATATCACGATTCGTTTCCAAAACGGAGATTTGTTCCGCTACATTTCGCAATTGACGAATATTTCCGCTCCAACGAAATTTCTGTAATAATTGGATGGCGTTTTCGTCCAGTTTTAAAGGAGGCATTTTGTATTTATGGGCAAAATCAGCAACGAATTTCCTGAATAACAAATGGATGTCATCCTTTCTATCGCGCAAAGGCGGCAAAGTAATATCCACCGTGCTTAAACGATAATATAAATCCTCACGGAATTTCCCTTTTTCGATAGCATCAAATAAATTGACATTCGTAGCCGCAACAATTCGCACATCTGTTTTCTGTACTTGCGAAGAACCGACTTTTATAAACTCGCCATTTTCAAGAACACGTAACAAACGCACTTGAGTGGTAAGTGGTAATTCACCTACTTCATCCAGGAAAATAGTTCCACCGTCAGCTACTTCAAAATAGCCTTCACGCGTATTGGTTGCACCGGTAAAAGCTCCTTTTTCATGCCCGAAAAGTTCACTGTCAATCGTTCCTTCTGGAATGGCTCCACAGTTTACGGCAATATATTTTCCGTGTTTTCTGTGCGAAAGCGAATGAATAATTCTAGGAATATTTTCTTTTCCTACACCGCTTTCTCCCGCTACCAAAACGGTAATGTCAGTAGGAGCTACCTGTATGGCTTTTTCTATCGCACGATTAAGCTTCGGATCATTCCCGATAATCTCAAATCGTTGTTTTATAGCTTGAACTGATTCCATATGTTTTTCTTTTTTTTGCCACAGATTAAAAAGATTCTCACAGATTTACTTAATTTTCTTTATAAAGCATATCTTTTATATTGTAAAGATTTATTTTGAAAATTAACTAATAATCCAATTTCTGAATTTGCTAATTTCAAATAATTTAAAATTTGTGCAATATGTTCGTTACAGAATTCTTTTACTGCTTTTACTTCTAATACAATATCTTCACATACAACAAAATCTGCATTAAATTTACTACGTAAAATCTCGCCTTTATAATCAATCGAAAATTTTTTTTCTCTTTCGTAAGGAATATTGTTTAGTTTGAATTCTATTTCTAAAGCATCCTTGTAAACAATTTCTAATAATCCTGGACCAAGAATTCTATGTACTTCCATACAAATCCCTATAATTTTATAAGTTTCTTGTTCTCTATATCCTTCCATCAAATTGTTTTATTTTTTTATTGCAGATTATATAGATTAAAGAATTAAAAGAAATCTGTGAAAATCTTTTTAATCTGTGGCTAATTTTTTTAATTCATCTCACTCAGTCCAACTGCTTCTCCTTTCAAAGTTCCGCTGGTACAAGATATAATTCTCACATTTACAAAATCCCCAATCTTGTAATTTTCCTTCGGAAAAACCACCGTAATACTTTGTGAATTTCTTCCTGAAAATTCTTCGGTCGATTTTTTTGAAACTTTCTCTACCAAAACTTCTACGGTTTGACCAATGAATTCTTCAGAGCGGAACCAAGCGTGTTTTTGTTGTAAATCGACAATTTCCTGTAATCTTCTGGCTTTAGTTTCATCTGTTACATCATCTTCCATTTTTCTTCCTGCAAATGTTCCCGGACGTTCGGAATATGAATACATATAACCAAAATTATATTTCACATATTCCATTAAACTTAACGTGTCTTGATGATCTTCTTCAGTTTCTGTTGGAAAACCAGTAATCATATCCTGCGAAATCGAACCATTTGGAATAATAGTTCTGATTTTGTCAATCAAAGTCATGTATTCCTCACGCGTGTGCAAGCGGTTCATTTCTTTTAGGATTCTATTGCTTCCGGACTGAACCGGCAAGTGAATATGTTTGCAAATATTAGGATGTTTTGCAATAACGTGCAAAACACTTTCGTGCATATCTTGTGGATTAGAGGTCGAAAATCGGATTCTCATTTTTGGGAAACCAACAGCTACCATTTCCAGTAATTGGTCAAAATCAACTGCCGTAGCCTTTTGCATTTCGGTAGCATTTTCAAAATCTTTCTTCAATCCGCCACCATACCAAAGGAAACTATCTACGTTTTGTCCCAAAAGTGTAATTTCTTTAAACCCTTTGTCCCACAAATCTTGAATTTCCTTCATGATACTTTGAGGTTCACGACTGCGCTCACGTCCACGGGTGAAAGGCACCACGCAAAAAGTACACATATTGTCGCAACCACGAGTAATTGAAACCAAAGCGGTAATTCCGTTACTCATCAATCGAACAGGCGAAATATCACCATAGGTTTCGTCTTTCGACAAAATTACGTTAATAGCATCACGACCTTCTTCTACTTCCAGTAAAAGGTTTGGTAAATCTTTATAGGCATCAGGACCCACAACAAGATCAACGATTTTTTCTTCTTCAAGGAATTGACTTTTCAATCGTTCCGCCATACAGCCTAAAACGCCAACTTTCATTTTTGGATTAATACGTTTTACAGCATTATATTTTTCCAAACGTTTACGAATTGTTTGCTCTGCTTTGTCCCGAATAGAACAAGTATTGACCAAAACTAAATCGGCTTCTTCCAGAACTTGCGTTGTATTGTATCCGTTTCCGGATAGAATAGAAGCTACAATTTCACTGTCCGAAAAATTCATCGCACAGCCGTAACTTTCTATAAATAGTTTTTTTGTATTCTCAGGTTTATTCTCCAGAACAAGACTTTCACCTTGTTTGCTTTCTTCAATAATCTTTTCCATCATGTATTTTCAAAGCACAAAGATAACGCAATTCAAATAAATATGACAAGATGTCAGATTAAGAATTAACAATGTTTTGTACAATTCGAAACCCTTTCAGAGTTTTAAACCCTGAAGGGGTTGGGAATTAGTCTAAGAATGGAGCTATCGGGATTGGTCGCTTTTTTAGAACAGGAAACTTTTACTTTTTTGCTCCAGGCTTTTCACTGCAGTCGGGGCTAAAAAACAGCCGAGTATCTCCAGAACTTATCTGTTGATGGTTGTGAAATCGCTCAAAAATAAAATCAAAAGCCCGATATTTAAAAAAAATAGATACTTTTGTCTCAGAAAAATAGAGCAATGGCAAAGAATTTAGTTATAGTTGAGTCCCCTGCAAAGGCAAAAACAATCGAGAAATTTCTAGGAAGTGATTTTCAAGTAGAGTCCAGTTATGGGCATATTGCAGACTTGCCTTCCAAAGAAATTGGTGTAGATGTAGAAAATGGTTTTAAACCCAAATACGAAGTTTCTGCTGATAAAAAAGCGTTGGTAAGCAAATTAAAGACTTTAGCCAAAAATGCCGAAATGGTCTGGTTAGCAAGTGATGAGGATCGCGAGGGAGAAGCTATTTCTTGGCATTTAGCTGAAGAATTAAAATTAGACAAGAAGAAAACCAAGCGTATAGTTTTTCACGAAATTACTAAAACTGCGATTCTAAAAGCAATTGATAATCCACGTGAAATCGATTATAATTTGGTCAACGCACAACAAGCGCGTCGTGTTTTGGACAGATTGGTTGGGTATGAATTGTCGCCTGTACTTTGGAGAAAAATAAAAGGTGGACTTTCTGCAGGTCGTGTACAATCGGTTTCTGTTCGTTTGATTGTAGAACGTGAAAGAGAAATTCAAAACTTTAATGCAATTGCAACGTATTCTGTTGTGGCTGAATTCACTAATGAATCCGGAAAAACATTCAAAGCAAAACTGCCTAAAAATTTCAATACTAAAAAAGAAGCCGAAGATTTTTTAAATAAAAATATTGGTTCTACATATAAGGTAGCCGATTTAGAAACGAAGCCTACCAAAAAATCACCAACTGGTCCATTTACCACTTCGACTTTACAACAAGAAGCCGCTCGTAAATTGTATCTGCCTGTTGGAATTACCATGCAACTCGCACAGCGTTTGTACGAAGCCGGGCTTATCACTTATATGAGAACGGATAGTGTGAACTTATCCAAAGATGCAATGGAAGCTGCCGAAGCCGAAATTATCAAATCCTACGGAAAAGAATTCTCTAAGCCTCGAACTTTTGTCAATAAAAGCAAAGGGGCACAGGAAGCGCACGAGGCGATTCGTCCTACGGATATGTCGCGTCATACGGTAGATATTGACAGAGATCAAGCCCGTTTGTATGATTTGATTTGGAAAAGAACGTTGGCTTCGCAAATGAGTGATGCACAATTAGAACGTACTAACGTGAAAATTGAAGCGAACAATCACGGTGAAATATTCACGGCATCTGGTGAAGTTTTGCTTTTCGAAGGTTTCTTGAAAGTGTACTTGGAAGGTCATGATGACGATGAAGAAGAGCAAGAAGGCATGTTGCCAGCGATGAAAGTCAACGAGAAATTACAAAACAATTATATTACCGCAACCGAGCGATATTCTCGTGCTGCTGCAAGATATACCGAAGCTTCTTTGGTAAAAAAATTAGAGGAATTAGGCATTGGTCGTCCTTCTACTTATGCGCCAACAATTTCTACGATTATCAATAGAAATTATGTGGAGAAAGGAAATCTTGACGGTCAGGAACGTAATTATACGCAACTGACTTTGCAATCCGGGAAAGTAGGAGAGAAGTTGTTGAAAGAAAATACAGGTTCTGATAAAGGGAAATTAGTCCCTACAGATATTGGAACGATTGTCACGGATTTCTTGGTTAAGAATTTCGGAAACATTTTAGATTATAATTTCACTGCAAAAGTGGAGCAGGATTTTGATGAAATTGCAGAAGGAAATATTGTTTGGACAAAAATGATGCAAGAGTTCTACGATAAATTTCACCCAATAGTAAAAGATGTAGAAGCGAATGCAGACAGAGAAAGCGGTGAAAGAATTCTGGGAACAGATCCAAAAACAGGGAAGCCGGTTTCGGTGCGTTTAGGGAAATTTGGACCAATGGCTCAAATTGGAGCTGCTGATGATGAAGAGAAAAAATTTGCCAGCTTAATGGCTGATCAAAATATTGGAAACATCACTTTAGAGGAAACGTTGAATTTGTTTTTATTACCAAAAAAGCTGGGAGAATATAAAGATGAGGAAGTTGAGGTGAGTAATGGTCGTTTTGGTCCTTATATTCGTCACGGTGCCGCTTTTGTTTCTTTGCCAAAAGGTGAAAATCCGTTAGACGTAGATTTTGAAAGAGCTAAAGAATTAATCGATGAAAAAGCAGCCGCCGATGCGCCAATAGCAGTTTATAAAGGGGAAGGCGTACAGAAAGGTGTGGGTCGTTTTGGTCCTTTTATCAAATGGAGCGGTTTGTTTATTAATGTAAGTAAAAAATATAACTTTGATAATCTGTCTCAAATGGATATTGAAGCCTTGATTGAAGATAAATTGCAAAAGAATATTGATAAGGTTTTGCATAATTGGGAAGAAGAAGGCATTTTAGTTGAAAAAGCCCGTTGGGGACGTTCCGTTATCACCAAAGGAAAAATCAAAATTGAATTAAGTAAAGATGTCGATGCTACAAAATTGACATTGGCTGAAGTTCAGGAAATGATTGCCAAGAAAACACCGGCTAAAAAAGTAGCAGCCAAAAAAGCACCCGCAAAGAAAGCCGTAGCAAAGAAACCAGTAGCAAAAAAGAAGTAAAATGGAGTTTGACTTTCTGAAACCCGTAGATGATGAAATCCTTAGTTATATAAACGGATTGACTTCTCAGCAATTGGGAAGTAAAATTGTATTGCATACAGAAAAACAATTTCCGGATTTAAATAAGATTAAAATTGCCGTAATAGGCGTTTTAGAAAATCGAGGAGATAAAAAAGCTGTTTCGGATGTAGATTTAGTGCCGCTGAGAAAAGAGTTATATGGGTTATTTCCGGGAAACTGGGACGCTTCAATTGCTGATTTAGGTGATATTCTTGCCGGGAATTCTGTTGAAGATACTTATTTTGCAGTAAAAAAAGTAGTTGCAAGTCTAATCAAGAAAAAAATCACTCCTATAGTTATTGGCGGTTCCCAAGACTTGACGTATGCGCTTTACAGAGCTTATGATGACTTGGAACAAATGGTCAACTTGGTTTCCATTGATAATAAATTTGATTTTGGTAAGGATGAAGAGGAGGTTTCGGCTTCTTCCTATTTGACAAAAATTATTGTAGACGAACCTAATAATCTTTTCAATTATTGTAATATAGGGTATCAAACGTATTTTAATTCTCAGGAAGAAATAGATTTGATAGAGAAATTGTTTTTCGACGCCTATAGATTAGGAGAAGTTTCGAATAATATCTCTATTTCGGAACCCGTTTTTAGAGATGCTGATTTGGTAAGTATTGATCTGAATTCAGTTAAATCATCTGATTCAGGAAATTTCATTTCGTTTGCGCCAAATGGTTTTAATGGAAAAGAAATTTGTTCTTTGTCACGATATGCAGGTATCAGTGATAAAGTATCCTCTTTTGGGATATTCAACCATAATAATTCGGCACAAGAATCTGTCATCATAGCACAAATAATTTGGTATTTTATAGAAGGGTTTCATTATCGTTCTAATGAGTATCCTTTTGGAAGTAAAGAAAATTATTTGAAATACATTGTCCCATTGGAGGAAGAGGAACTTGTTTTTTATAAAAGTGATAAAACAGACCGATGGTGGATAGAAATCCCATTTATTTCGAATGGTAATAATAAACTAAAAAGAAATACGTTATTACCATGTTCTTACGATGAATATTTATTGGCATGCAATCAAGAATTACCTGAAAGATGGTGGAAAGCGCAACGTAAGAATATCTTGTAATTAATTATTTGAGAGTTATACTTCAATCCTTAAAAATAGTTTAATAATTAACGCGATTTATAAGCTTAACATTGTAAAACACATAAAAAAATCAATTTTTGTGTATTTTATCGATTTTTTTAGCATTTTGTCGGCAAAATATTTTTTTTGTATTTTATTTAACATTATTTTTGAGCTCAAATTTATTTCAGAGCAAAAATATTGTTTTATTAATAAATAATAAATAGGTTTACACACTTAAAAATAATGAATAGATAACCAAATTAATATGAAGAAGTTCATTGCATATACGTCAATTTTGGCCCTTTTAATTGGCTGTGGTAAATCAAGCGATAAAGGAGAATTAGTTGGTATAAATGGAGGGAAATGGCATCCTGAAAAACCTTATGGAATGGCTTTGATTCCTGGCGGTGCTTTTATTATGGGTAAATCAGATGCTGATTTAGCTAATGTTGAAGATGCTCCTACCAAAACAGTTACCGTTCGCTCATTTTACATGGATGAAACTGAAATTACCAATAGTGAATACCGTCAATTTGTAGAATGGGTAAAAGACTCTACAATGAGAGTTCGATTGGCTATTCTTGCGGATATGAGCGGACAGACTGCTGGTGCAGGAGACCCTAAAGGTAAAGGTAAAAATGCCGGAAGTATCGGTGATTTTGCTTTTAATGATTCTGATCCTGAAAAGATGACTGCCTACGATAAATACATGTATGATAATTATTACAGTATAGGTACTGCAGACGATCCTTATGCGGGAAGAAAATTGAATAAAAAAGTGAAATTAATCAAAGATACTAAGTTGTATCCTGATGCGTATTACGCTGAAGTGATGGATTCAATGTATTTGCCAATAGAGGCTTCATACAATGGATTACGAACTATAGATGTGGATAAATTAAAATTCCGTTACTCTTGGATGGATATTCAGGCGGCTGCAAAAGCCAAAGTAGGAAATAGAAAAAATTTCATCAGAACAGAAGAAGTAAAAGTATATCCTGATACAACAGTTTGGATTAAAGATTTTACTTATTCTTACAATGAGCCGATGCATAATGATTATTTCTGGCATAAAGCCTACGGAGATTATCCAGTTGTAGGGGTAAAATGGACTCAGGCAAAAGCTTTTTGTGCTTGGAGAACTTTAAATAAAAATACCTACATAAAATCCAAAAAGAAAGGTCACGATTTAATAAACTCTTTCAGATTACCAACAGAAGCAGAATGGGAGTATTCAGCTAGAGGTGGTTTAGAATCAGCTACTTATCCTTGGGGTGGACCTTATACTAAAAATGACAGAGGTTGTTTTTTGGCTAATTTTAAACCAAATAGAGGGGATTACGCTGCAGATGAAGCTTTGTATACAGTAGAAGCGAAGTCTTATGAGCCAAATGGTTATAATCTTTACAATATGGCAGGAAACGTTTCTGAATGGACAGATTCATCTTATGATCCAAATGCTTACGAATATGTTTCTTCGATGAATCCAAATGTTCAGGATTATAAAAATCAAAGAAAAGTTGTTCGAGGTGGCTCTTGGAAAGATGTTTCCTATATGTTGCAGGTTTCTACACGCGATCACGAATATGCTGATTCCGCCAGAAGTTACATTGGCTTTAGAACTGTTCAGGATTATATGGGAGTTCAAACTACCGGAAACGGGAAAAAGAAATAAATAAAAGAAACCGGATCTATTAAACTTAAAAAAAAACTATTATGGCATTACTAAGTAAAAAACAAATGAATTTCGCATACGGTATGGGAGCTGCGGTTGTAATTATTGGAGCATTATTCAAAATTACTCATATTGAATTTGGTATTATTACCGGGAATTTAATGCTTACAATAGGTCTTGTAGTAGAAGCTTTAATTTTTGCTCTTTCTGCTTTTGAACCGGTTGATGATGATTTAGATTGGACATTGGTTTATCCTGAATTGGCAAATGGAGTAAAAGGAGGAGGAAAACCAAAAGTAGAAACTCCTTCAGATGCTCAAGGATTGTTGTCTCAAAAATTGGATGCAATGTTGAAAGACGCTAAGATTGATGGAGAATTAATGGCGAGTTTAGGAAACAGTATCAAAAATTTTGAATCAGCTGCTAAAGGAATTGCTCCAACGGTAGATTCTATTTCTGCAACTAAAAAATACAGCGAAGAATTATCTATGGCTGCGGCACAGATGGAATCTTTAAATAGCCTATACAAAGTACAATTGGAAAGCGCTTCAAGAAATGCTGAAGCAAATAAAGAAATTGCTGAAAACGCTGGAAAATTAAAAGAACAAATGCAATCTATGACTGCAAATATTGCATCATTAAACAATGTTTACGGTGGTATGCTTTCTGCAATGGGTAATAAAGGATAATTAGTTTCAAACTATAAAAAAACAACAAACTAATTAGTAGAAAATATGGCAGGAGGAAAACTAACCCCTAGACAGAAGATGATAAACCTAATGTACTTGGTTTTTATCGCGATGTTAGCATTAAATATGTCCAAAGAGGTATTATCAGCTTTTGGGATTTTAAACAATAAAATAGTAGAGTCTAACTCTATAACTGATACTAGAAATGAAAGTTCATTTCAACAATTAGCTCAAAAAGCGGTGGACCAGCCAGGGCAATTTGGGGATAAAAAAGCTAAAGTTGAAAAAATTAGAGCTTTGTCTAAAGAGTTTAATGACTATTTAGAAAACATCAAAACATCTGTTACTAAAAAATTTGTAAAAGATGCGCAAGGAAATTTGCCATACGAGCAAATGGATAAAGGCGATTTAATTGACAGAATGTTCTTTACAGGTGATAGAGTTTCTAAACAAGGGAAAGAGTTTTTAGATAAGATTAATAATTTCTCAACTCAGATAAAAGCGATTGGTGGAAGTTCAATTGCTGAATCTGAAATGAAAAAGATTGAAGCAAGATTTGCTACAAAACCAGTTTATTCTGAAAAAGCAGGTGCTAAATTAGATTGGATAGATTACAACTATAAAGGATATCCACTTATTGCTACAATTACTAAATTGTCTCAATTGCAGGCAGATATCAAAACAACGGAAAGCGATGTAATGACAGGAATGTTTCAATCAGATTTGGTTGCAGCAGCTTCCCTTACAGCTTATCAGCCGATTGTAGTTATGGATAAATCTGTATTCTTTCAAGGAGAAGCAGTAACTGGTAAAATTATACTTGGTAAATTTGATCCTTCTTTGAAAGCAAAATCAGTAATTATAAATGGTTCTAGTGTTTCAGCAGAAGCTGGTCAAGCCAAATTCTCTTTTGGTGCGGGTGGTATTGGAGAACATTCAATTGGTGGTTCTTTCAATTTTGATGAAAATGGAAAAGTGGTTAGTTTGCCTATTAAAGATAAATACGTTGTTGTTGCGAGACCAAAGTCGGCTACTATTTCTGCTGATAAAATGAATGTAGTTTATAGAGGTGTTGTAAACCCAATGACTATTTCTTTTGCAGGTGTTACTGCAGATAAAGTTTCAGCTAGTGCTCCAGGATTAAGTTCTGCGGGTGGTGGTAAATATAACATGAGTCCGGGTTCAGGTTCTGAAGTGGTTATTAATGTAACTGGTACACTTCCTGACGGTTCTAAAGTTTCGGATAAGAAAAACTTTAGAATAAAAGGTATTCCTGGTCCAACTGGAACGATTAGAGGTGAAATGGGTGTTGTTAAAGGACCTAAGTCAAGTTTGGAAATTTCAACAATAGGAGCAAAATTAGTTGATTTTGATTTTGAAGTTGGATTAAACGTAGTTGGATTTAATTTAAAAGTCACTGGTCAGCCTACTGTGGTTGTGCAAGGAAACAAATTAAATGCTCAATGTAAAGCAGTTCTTTCTAAAGCGGGAAGAGGGGATCAGGTTACTATCTCTGAAATTAAAACAAAACTTGTTGGTGCAGGTAGTTATTTATTACCAAGAACGGCTCCAGTAATTTACGAAATACTATAATGAGTTCGTTTGTCAAAACCTACTTTAATATTTTATAATGAAACCATGATGAATCTAAGAAATTTTTTAATCGCTATTGTCTCTATTACGGGAAGTTTCGCCTCTTTTGGGCAATCTAATTTGCTTAATGCAAAAACTCCGGACCAAATAGGACTTAAAACTGCGGCACAACTCATTTCAGATAATGACAAACCATTAGCCTATGGTTATGTGCATGATAGAGATGTTTTAATGAGTAAGACTACATGGGAAATTATTGACTTAAGTGAAAAAATTAATTTTGCTTTGTATTTTCCAATTGATACTGCAAATATTGGTTCGGATAGACGTTCTTTATATGACGTATTGACGAAAGCGATGAAGAATGGTAAAATTACTGAAGTATATACCGATGGTTATTTTAATACTAAAAAATCCATGCAAGATATTCAAGCTTCTTTAACTACTGTTGATACTACTGACACTGGTAAGGAACAAATCAATGCGGGTCAAAATATATCTCCGGAATATATTATTCCTTACGACCTTACTGCTCAAGATGTCGCTCAATACAAGATTAAAGGATATTGGTACTTTGACAAACGTCAAAGTGAATTAAAATATCGTTTACTTGGTATTTGTCCTATGACGCCTGATGTATTTTCATTGAAAAGTGATAATCAAGAAAAAGAGTATGTTGAGTTGTTTTGGGTATTTTTCCCAGCTGCTAGAGATGTTTTACATGAAGCAAAAGCTTTCAATGATAAAAATTCAGCGATGCCAGTTTCATTTGATCAAATATTAAACTCTAGGCGTTTTAATAGTGTTATTTACAAAGAAGAAAATGTATACGGAGATAGAACTATTGAAGAATACATGGTAGATAACGCTCAAAATCAATTATTAGAATCGGAAAGAGTAAAAGAAAAAATTCGCAATTTCGAACAAGATATGTGGAATTATTAATACCGATTTTAAAATATAATAAAAAACTCTTACTGTAATGGTAAGAGTTTTTTTGTTTTAATGTGTTTACTTTGCATTTATTTAAAAGGTGTTATTTCAAATGATTGATTATTTAATTATTGGTTCTGGTTTAGCAGGTATTTCATTTGCAGAGATTGCTTTGCGTAATGATAAATCTATTTTTGTATTGGATAATAATTCTCAAAATTCATCCAAAATTGCAGGAGGTTTGTATAATCCGGTTATTTTAAAACGTTTTAGCGAGGTGTGGCAGGCTCAAGAGCAATTAGTATTGATGAATGAATTTTATACTTTTTTAGAAGAAAAATTAAATTGCAAAGTTGATTTCAAAAGCCCTATTTTAAGAAAATTCTTTTCCGTTGAAGAACAGAATAATTGGTTTGCTGCTTCGGATAAAATAGCGCTGGCTCCTTTTTTATCTACACAATTAATTTCTAAAAAATATATAGGAATTGATTCTCCTTACGGGTATGGCGAAGTTTTACAAACGGGTTATGTGGACACCGCTTTGCTCTTAAATAAATACAGGGAATACCTGAAACAAAACAATTTATTTCAAGAAGAAGCATTTGATTATGATGCTTTAAAAATTGAATCGGACAGTATTCATTATAAAAATATTCAAGCCAAGCATATCATTTTTGCGGAAGGTTTCGGTATGCATGCCAATCCTTATTTCAATCATTTGCCTTTAGACGGAACCAAAGGTGAGCTTTTTATTATTAAAGCGCCTGAGTTGGATTTAGATGTAATTGTAAATACAAGTGTATTTATTTTGCCACTAGGGAATGATTTATTCAAAGTTGGAGCAACGTATAATTGGAAAGATAAAACAGATTTGCCTACTGAAGAGGGAAAAACGGAATTAGTAACAAGAATAAAAGAAATTATCAGCTGCGATTTTGAAATTATAGAGCATTTTGCCGGCGTTCGACCTACTGTAAAAGACAGAAGACCGTTAGTAGGAACACATCAAAATTATGAATCAATACATATTCTGAATGGTTTGGGAACTAGAGGAGTCATGCTAGGACCGGCAATGGCAAAAGCATTATTTGAAAATATAGAAAATCAGCTGCCTTTAAATAAGGAAATTGATATTAACAGATTTCTGCCTAAAGGGCAGCAATAGTATTATTTTTGTTTCGTTTTTGGATCATACGAAACAAACATATTGATATATATGTTTCTGGACCATCGCAAGATAAATGGGAATAAGACAATAAGTGATGCAATTATAGCAATAAATGCCACTTTAAGGCTGGAACCAAATAGTACAAAAGAGATAATAAAGGCTGTAATTCCAACAGCAACATTCAATCCGTAACTGACATACATTGCGCCATAAAAAAAGGAAGGTTCAATTTGATATCTTAAACCACAATGGCTGCAATTTTCATGCATTTTCAAGATTTTATTGAAATGTAACGGATTTTTATCCAAATACATACTCTCATTCTGACATTTAGGACAAGTTCCTGTTAAAATGCTATATAATTTGGATCCTTTTTTTAACATTTGCAAAAAATTTAATTTTTCCTTTCTTAGAGTTACAAATTTACGCATTCGAAAAGGAATAAAATAACAATACATGCTTAATATACACAATTTATCCGTTTCGTTTGGTGGTACTTATTTATTTGAAGAAGTTACCTTTCGATTGGGTGCCGGAGACCGTGTGGGTCTTGTTGGGAAGAACGGAGCGGGAAAATCGACCATGCTTAAAATGTTGGCAAAAGATTTTGCTCCTGATTCAGGTGTTATTTCTCAAGAGAAAGATCTTCGCATGGGATTCTTGCGTCAGGATATCGATTTTGAACAAGGAAGAACAGTTCTTGAAGAAGCGTATGAAGCTTTTACTGAGATTAAAATTGTTGAGAAAAAGCTCGAAGAAATCAATCACTTGTTAGTTACAAGAACTGATTATGAAAGTGATGAATACAGCCAAATTATTGAAGACTTGTCTGATTATACGCACCGTTTTGAATTATTGGGTGGTTATAATTATGTGGGTGATACAGAGAAAATTTTACTTGGTTTAGGATTTAAAAGAGACGTATTCGATAATCAAACCGAAACTTTTTCTGGTGGATGGAGAATGCGTATCGAATTAGCCAAATTATTATTACAGGCCAATGATGTTTTGTTACTGGATGAGCCTACGAATCACTTGGATATAGAAAGTATCATTTGGTTAGAAAGTTTCCTTCGTAATTATCCTGGAGTTGTGGTGATTGTTTCACACGATAAAATGTTTTTGGATAACGTTACCAATAGAACTATCGAAATTTCCCTTGGTAAAGCGTATGATTTCAATAAACCCTATTCTCAATATTTAGAATTGCGTCATGAAATTCGTGAAAAGCAATTGGCAACGCAAAAAAACCAAGCCAAAAAAATTGAAGAAACCGAAAAATTAATCGAAAAATTCCGTGCCAAAGCTTCCAAAGCATCGATGGCACAGTCATTAATTAAAAAGTTAGATAAAGTAGAACGTATCGAAGTCGATGAAGATGACAACTCGGTGATGAACATTACTTTTCCAGTTTCAAAAGAACCGGGGAGAGTCGTAATTGAAGCCGAAAACGTAACTAAAAGCTACGGTGATAAAACGATTTTGAAAGATATCAATCTGTTGGTGGAGCGCGGAAGTAAAATTGCTTTTGTTGGACAAAACGGTCAAGGAAAGTCAACTTTTATTAAAGCTATAGTTGATGAATTCGAATATAAAGGAAATATCAAGTTAGGACATAATGTACAGCTGGGTTATTTTGCGCAAAATCAGGCTGAATATCTGGATGGCGAAATCACTTTGTTGCAAACCATGGAAGATGCCGCTGCAGATACGAACCGAATGAAAGTACGCGATATGCTGGGTTCTTTCTTGTTTCGTGGTGATGATGTAGAAAAAAAGGTAAAAGTCCTTTCTGGAGGCGAAAGAAACCGTTTGGCGTTGTGTAAATTATTGTTGCAACCCATTAATGTTTTGTTGATGGATGAGCCTACGAATCACTTGGATATTAAATCTAAGAATGTTTTGAAAGCCGCACTTCAAAAATTTGGTGGAACTCTATTGCTGGTTTCTCACGATAGGGATTTCTTGCAAGGCATGTCAAATTTGGTTTACGAATTCAAAGACCAAAAAATAAAAGAATATTTAGGGGATATCAATTATTTCTTGGAGCAACGCAATATGGAAAATATGCGGGAAGTCGAGAAAAAAGATGCCCAGAAAGCGGCTGCACCTAAAGAAAGCAACAAAGCTTCTTATGAAGATCAGAAAAAAGGGAAAGCATTACAGAATAAGTTGAGCAAAGTGGAGAGTCAAATTAAGCAATTAGAAAAGGACATTCAGCAAGATGATAAAATGCTCGCTTCTAATTATGACAAACACATTGAAGATGCTAAGTTTTTCACGGCATACAACAAGAAAAAAGCAGAACTGGACAAACTTCTCTCAGATTGGGAAATAGTTCAGGAAGAAATAGATAATTTATAAAAACGAGAGTTCCATTTGGAACTCTTTTTTTATACAATGATTCCAATTGATTTTGAGTGCGCAATGGCTTCGCTGCTATTTTTGAAGTAACAAACAGAAACTTTTAGGGTTTCTAGATTTTTTAAAATTGCGATTACTTTCTCCTTTTTAGATTCACCAGTTTGCCTAATGTATACCGCTTTTACCGTAACTGGAAAAATTTTACAAATGGCCTCGTATAAAAATGGATCGTGTTGTGAATCATCACCAAGAAGCACATATTCTAAGTTTGGGTAAAATTCTAAAATGTGTTTTATTTTGTCAAACTTATGATTGTGATTGCCTCTGCCGGTCAAGAAAAAATCTGTGAGACTCGTTTTAATATCCTTCAATAGTAAAACTGCTCTTGGGAGCTGATGAATTTCGGTGAATTTTGTGATAAAACGATACAGATTCCACTCACTGCTGGAAACATAGAAAAAAGCATTGAATTCCTCTTTATTTTCCCTTCCTGCTGTACTTAAAGCCTGATAATGCGTCACAACATCTTCATAGATTTTTCTCTTGTTTACGTTTTTAAATAATAAAACATATAATTTTTTCAAAGGATTCAACGTGTGAGAAACTAAAAAAGTGTCGTCAATATCAGATATGATTCCTAAATTTCCTTTGTGTGGTCGAATGTAACTGTCTCGTGTTGTTATGGACTCATTTTTGTAAACAATACTTACTTCATAATCAATCCAGCCATAATTAGTGTTTTGGTCTAATGGCACACAAAATTTAAAATAACCGTCGATTAACGTTTTGGTATGAATTTTGGCATTGTTATGTTCTAAGTATACATCGGCGTTTGCCTGTGTTTTTATTTGAAACATTTTAATTACAGAAGTAGCATTTTTCAGATTTTTTTTCTGAAAATTATACTCTTTAATTGTTGTTGGTTTAAAAACATGTCCCATCACAATTAATTCCTGTTCATTAGCATAGCCACGATATAATTTTAAAATTGGTTTCATTTATTGTAGTACTTTTGATTGCAGTTGAATTTAATTATTTTTAGTCAATAAAAGAAGAAAAAGTTTGAAAAAAAATATTATGCTGGTTGTAAATCCTGTCTCTGGAAATATTGACAAATCAGATTTGGTTGATGCAGCGACAATTTTTGCCGGAAAAGAGAATTTGAATCTTGTGATTTATAATACTTCGGGTGTATCAGATATTGAGAATATAAAAGTACTCTATAAAACCTATAATCCAGGACGAATTGTTGTGGCGGGAGGTGATGGAACTATAAAAATGGTTGCTGAAGCGATGGAAAACCACGATGTTATTATTGGGATTCTACCGGCTGGCTCCGCCAATGGTTTAGCGGTAGATTTAAATTTGCCATCCACAACCGAAGAGAATTTAGAAATCGCTTTTCATAATGATTATATGGAAATAGACATGATTTCTATCAATGGGAAAAAAAGCATTCATTTAAGTGACTTGGGCGTAAATGCGGAAATGATTAAGAACTATGAAAGTAGTAGTATTCGAGGAAAATGGGGCTATTTTTTACAAACTTTCAGTACTTTAATTGATTTAGATGATCCTTTCACAGCAACAATTACAGGCGATTTTGAAACGATTGAATGTACGGCAAGAATGATTGTAATTGCGAACTCTCAAAAATACGGCACAGGAGTTTCTATTAATCCCAATGGTATTATGGACGATGGAAAGTTTGAATTAGTTATTTTGAAAAATTTGGATCTGCTGGTGCTGGGGAAAATTATTTCTGGTAATATGCCGATAGATTCCGACGATGTAGTCATAATTTCTACGGATAAAGCAATTGTTAGGACAAATGTCCCAGTTAGTTTTCAAATCGATGGGGAATATTGCGGTGCCGAAACAAAACTGAATATTGAAATTTTACCCAAACAAATGAAAGTGGCTGTTCCAAATTTAAATGGTGAAGTTATTTAAAAGGGTTTCGCTCCTGCCAATTGGTTTCAGGCTCCAGATATCTAAATATTTTTGGCATGTATGAGTTGACTATCGGGTTGCTGTGTGCTATAAAACCGTACATTTTTACAGGTTTTGCGCCAACAGAACTTTTGATTTCCAATGCTGTTCTAGCAAACACAATTTCCTTAAAGCCTTTATTAATAGAATACGCTATCATATCATAGAGCATGTTCAAATACAACATTTTTTCGCGTTGAATACTTTCGTCATACCCCAGGAAATAAGTGTCCATTATGGAACCATTTTTTATTAAAGTATTAAATCCAATTAATTTTTCATCAATAAAATAACCATAAAAAAGAAATTTGTCTTTAAAGATTTCTTTAAAAATCCTGAAGTGGTTTTTAGGCAGGAAAAAAGTATTGAAAGGGGCATTTTTGGCTACATGAAAATACAAATCATAAATAGTATCTTCTAAAGCTATAATGTCTTCCAAATGCATTTTTCTTTTCTCAATAACTGCTGCTTTTTTTCGGGCTCTTTTATGCTGATCTCTGTATTTTTTTGAAAGAGAGTCGATGTAATCTTGTTCTGATTTCCAGTTTTCATTAATGTGAAAAACCATATTAGGCTGTGTCGAAAACTGATAATCATTTTTAAATTCCGGAATGGCAAAGCTCGTAATGTCTTCTTTGTGGAAATCTTTATAGGTGGTAATGTGAATTTTTTTTCCTTTAGACTGAAACATTTTTTTCAACGCTATTGTTGCTGATTTCAAGGTTTGCAACGCTTTCTTTTTATCAATAGATTCCGATAATGCAAAAGAATTTTGCCCGGTCAGCATATTGTTTCCAATTACAAGGACATGAGAACCTAAATTTCTGAAAACTAAATTTCGAACAGTGGTTTTAATGCATTTATCCCGATCTCCAAAAGACTCCAGTTGGTTTAAATCTAAAAATTGAGAAAGTGCAATGCCTATTAAAGTTTCATTTTCGAATAGTCCAATAAAATGACACATCATGTTCTCTGGAGATGATTTCTCTAAAATCTCCAGGTATTTTTTGGATAAAAAAATGGTTGAAACAGCTAAATCATCCCAGTTTTTGGGAAGTTCAGCTATGGAGCTGTAAATTTTAAAAGAATAAGGTATATTCAAATGGAATGGTAATTTTTTTCAAAATTAGTTAATAAAGTTAAAGTATTTCTCAATGTCTCGAAATTAACTAACTTTATATAAATTAAAAAATAAATTATGAAAACCTATTCAGCAGAGACAATTCAATCAGAGTTAAAAGCGCTTAAAGACTGGCAATTTGCTAATAATGGAATAGAGAAAAAGTTTGTCTTTTCAGATTTCACTCAAGCATTAGGTTTTATAGTACAAGTAGGAGTGATGGCTGAGAAAAGAAATCACCATCCGGAATTATTCAATGTGTATAATAAAGTGACAATCAGGCTGACTACACATGATGCAAATGGTGTTACTGATAAAGATATAGATTTAGCCAAAGCCATTGAGCAAATTAAATAAAAATAAATTTCGTCTTGTAGTATTCGAAGACGAAATTTATTTTGATATTTTTTGTAATTATTTCCAAGCGCAAATAATGCCTCCCATAATCATAAAGCATACTATCCAAAAACCACCGGTAACGAGCGTGTATTTGAAGCTTCTTTTTTCGTATAACGCATTAGTTCCTATAACTGGTAATACCAAAAATAGTCCAGTCAGAAAGCCATGTAAAGCTCCGTGCTTAAAAGTTCTAAATGCCGATCCATAATCTGCCATAAAAGCTTCGTAGGAAGGTTTGGCGATACTTGGATCTCCTCCCACCATTCCTAATGCACCAAATTGATGTATTGTTATCATTTGAAGTACAAAGCTTATGAAAAAAGCATACAGTAATGATATTCCAAATGTCAAGAGCATATTTCCTCCTTTCATTTTTTCTTCAGTCATGCCGGATTCTTTCATCCAAATTGTTCCAAAAACTTTTGGATTGTACCAAACAAATCCTACTACAAGTGTAGACAAAGCAGCAACAAAAAGTGCTAGAAAATTGATTTCCATAAAATTGGGTTTAGTGATTAGTAAATCAAATTTAATAAATTATTATGTAACCTGTTGGGGGTAATTATTAAAAACGTCAGTTCGAGGTAAAATTTTTTTTACAAAAAATGCTTTATAAAATGATATTCAAGCTGTCAGGCTGAGCGCAGTCGAAGTCCCACATAGTGAAAAATGTCATTGGAAGTTTTTTTTTGTGGAGTAAAATGCAACAAAAAATGTATCGAGAACCATTTTTAGTTCTGCATTTTTTTGTCATTGATACTTCCGAAGCTTCGGGATCTGACGAAAATCACTCGAAAGGGTGAAATTGTATTTAGAAACTAATTACATTGAACGGGTTTATTTAATATAAAATCACATATCTTTGTAAGATATAACGCTATAAAAATTATAAAACAGTGTATTTTGTCGATTTTATTTGCTGATTGACTACAATGTGTGTAAATTTAGGTGTGTAAAAAATAAATCCAAAACGTTATGAAAAATATAACTACTCTATTTTTAACCCTTTTGTTCTCAATTTCAATGTTGGCAGATGTCTCTCAGTCAGAGAAAGATGCTTTGGTGAAATTATATCAATCTACAAATGGAAATCAGTGGACAGTAAAATGGGATTTAGCATCGCCAATTTCTACCTGGCACGGTGTTAAGTTACAAGACGGTAAGGTAATTTCTATTACTTTAGAAGATAATAATCTGGTTGGTGAAATTCCAGAAGAAATTTTAAACTTAGTAAGTCTGCAGGAATTGGATTTACACAAAAACCAAATATCAGGAGCGATTCCTTCTTCTATCGGAAAATTAAAAGAAATGAAAGTATTGGATCTTTCTTTCAATAAAATTTCAGGAACGATTCCTTCTTCTATTTGTGAAATGGCTAATTTGAAAAATTTAGAATTGTATATGAATTTGATTTCAGGAGAATTGCCAATGCAAATAGGCGCTTTGAATCAATTAGAAATTCTGTCTTTATTCAATAATGAAATAGTAGGGCAAATACCAAGTTCTTTATATGATATAAAAACGTTAAAAACATTACTTTTAAACAGTAATAAACTTTCGGGAGGGTTAAGTCGTGAAGTGGCAAATATGGCATCACTTGAGAATCTTAGTTTATTCGACAATAAAATGAATGGTCAAGTGCCTTTTGAGCTTGAGAAATTAAATAAATTGAAAGAAATGAATATTTCTTATAATATGTTTAATGGATTAATATCTAAAAATTTAGCGATTTTGGATACGTTGAATATGACAATGATAAATGATAAAGGTGTAGCGGTTTTATTAGAAGTAAATACGGGTAAAAATACAGCGATTGTTTCTGAAGATTAGTTGTGAAATAAAAAAGAGTTTGTACTGACGCTCTTTTATGTTATTGGTTAGTAGATTTTAATACGTTAGTTTTAATGAATTTAGTAGTTTAAACCTGTGAAGCTTGCTTCACAGGTTTTTTTATTTAAAATCAATCTTGTTTAAATATAATAAATAAAAAAGCTCCAGATTTCTCTGAAGCTTTTTCTTAGTAGCCTTAACGGGACAGTTCTCGAATCGTTTTGTGGATGATTTAAAGATATCGAAAGGGCAAAATTATTAAGTTTTAGAAAAAGAAATAACCAACAGATACTTGAAATACTCCGTTTTTATTTTTACTGGAAGAACCCTCTAAATTATTAATATCAGTTAATCCCAGATTATATCTTGCGCCAAAATTAAGTCCGTTGTCAAGTTTATAGCCTAAGCCAAAATTAGCACCAAAATCAAAAGTATTAAACGAATCTTTTACATCTGTCTTTTCATTTTTAGCAGCAAGTAAAAAACCTATTTGCGGTCCGGCTTCAACACTCAATCCTTTTGTTAAATAATATTTTCCCATTAAAGGAATGTTCAGATAACTTAAGGCGATTGTATTATTATTGAAACTATATCCCTGACCAGAATACATTAATTCAGGTTGAAAAGAAAATTTATCGGAAACTGGAATTTCTGATAAAACACCAAAATTAAATGATGTTACGACATCAATAGCTTTTGTATTATCTCCGCTGATAGATGCAAAGTTTAAACCTCCTTTGGCGCCAAATTTAATTTTTTGGGCATTAACATTTGTAAATCCTAAAACTGTAACAACAGCTAGTAGCAAAATTTTTTTCATAAAAAGTGATTTGAATTATTTAAATGCAAAATTCACATAAGAAAAATTAAAAAAGGTTTCAAAAGCTTAAAATTGTATAAATTGGTACTTATTTGCTGGTGTTTTTATATTCATTTGGTGTCTGACCAGTAACTTTTTTAAAGGTTTTATAAAAAGTCGTTTTTGAAGTAAACCCAGATTCTAATCCCATCGTCAACAAATTATAGTTTTCATATTCAGAATTTGAGATCATTTCCTTGACAGCTTCAACCCGGTATTGATTAATGTAATTGGCAAAGTTATCTCCTGTTATCGTGTTTACGATTTGTGACACATATCCAGTGCTTATGCCTAGTTTTTCAGCGACTTTTTCTCTGTTTAATGTACTGTCAGTATAAATGTGCTGATCTTTGCAAAGAAGTTCTAGTTTTTGAAAATAAAGATTATCTGCCGTGATAGATTCTCTATATTCTTCTGGTGTATTATTTTCTACAATTTGCAGATTGGTATACGAAATAGATAAATCTTTATTTAGAAAATTGTAGATAGCATCTTTGTTTTTGGCCAGTTTGTATTTGTAAATGCCTATATAAGCTGTCCAGTGAATTATGAATGTTGCAGATAAAGCCAGGACACTCATAGTAGAAGAAATGTCATATTGAAAAAATAAGTCGGCTAGACAGGTAATAAGCCAAGCAAATAAGAATGAAGAAACAATTGTTAATAAGGATATTATCCATTTTTTTTCCTGTGAATTTTTTATATGTCTTATCATAAAATAAGAGTAAAGCGACAGGAATGGGATGAATGTAACGGCTAAAATAAGATGTATTAGACCAAGTATATTGATTAGATTGAGGCCTGACTGCGGAATAGTATAAATTCCTGCAACATAATCAAGATCTTGTGTAATATTAAGGAGAGCGGAATAGGCAAATGGAATAAAATACAAATAACCTTTTTGTTTGCTTTTTACAGGATCATCAATCCGGTTTATAATAAACAGGAATAGGAAAGCAGGTATTAGGAATACCCACTCGACGTGGTCAATAAAGCGTAGAAAAGGATAGGGAGTAAATGCTTCTTCAATCTCGAAAACATGATTCAGTAAAATAATTGAAAGTGTAAATAGTAAGTATGCCAGATGTTTATTTGAATTACTATTGAATAAGGAAGACTTCAAAATAATTAAGCCTAAGACTATTCCCTGAAAAATCGCAATATTTAAAAGTGTTGTATAAATCAATTTTTTAATATAAAAGTTGTTTTTAAGATTTGTTTTGGGATATCATGGTAATTAGTTGTTTTTTTTAAAACATAACTTATTTCATACGAATTGATAAGGCGAATTTATAGTAATAGTGGTGACTTTTCTTAAGGGATTAAGAAATGATTAACTAAAATGATTTATTAATTTGTATAAAAAAATAACTTAGGGATTTTTTTAAAGAGTCTGATTTGTAAAGCTGTTACAAAAATATTTCTGGATTTCTAACGGTTGCAATACTACTGTATAAGGCCGGATTTGTTCAGTTTTAAGGAATTGAAACTTTAGCTGTTTTTTCTGCCTATTTTTTTGACGATGCAAATCAACTTAATCATTTGAAATTTATATGAAATTAAATTGTTTGTTTTTTACTGTTAAGATTTTGTCTGCGGTATCTGAATCTGAGTAAATTTTGAAGTGGTTCTTCTCAGGAAATATGTAGTTTGTTAGAAAGAGTGAAATATATATAATAAAAAAAGCTCCAGATTTCTCTGAAGCTTTTCTAGTAGCGAGTAATCTTGAAAAATCTAACGAATTTCTTGAAGATTATTATAAAATTGTTAGTGTTAATGACGATCTTTAAATAAGTGAATTTTTAACTTGTTGACGAATATCCTATGACATGAAATTAGAAGGAGTTTTGTGAAAAAAGGCAGTTAGTTTTTTTGTTTAAATGATGCTCTGTGCTATTTGTGAATTAAAATGTTAGTTTCATTATTTTTGTATGCAGTTAATGTATGTCGTCTACAGAATTTAGTAAAGTTGAAGGCCTAGTAGGAAAATCGATGGGCTATTTATTTTATAGTTTCGTTAGAGTTGGCAAGTAAATCGGTGTAGATATCAATTAGCCTTCTTCATAAATATTGCTATACCATCTCTTTTAGGAGAGATGTCTTTTTTGCAACTTTATACATTATTGTATAAATAATTGTTTACTGCTTGATAACTCCTTCACGTTATCCTTAAGAGTTGTCTAATTAAGATACTTTGATATGGAAGTATGTACTTTATGTTTTTAGTAATTGCTTTTTACTGAATATAGTTTTCCCGTATCCAAATAGTAATAATAAAAATACCTTAACTTTATCTTTCATTGTAGAACGCAGAATCGAAAAAGCTTTTGTTATCTGTGCCTCTACAGTTTTAATAGATATATTAAGATGTTCTGCTATTTCTATATTAGTTAAGCCTTCTTGTTTGCTTAAGATAAAAACTTCTTTGCATTTTGGGGGGAGATTTTGAATTTCTTTTTTTACAACTATAATTATCTGATCTAGAGATTCTGAATTATCATCATGAATAATTTCATTTAAAGCATCGAAGTATGTTTTTTCAAGTTTAATAAGAGATTGTTTTTTACGATATTGGTCAATGAATTCATTGTATACTGATTTGTATAAGAAGCTTTTGATTGAATGATCTGGCTTTAATCTACTACTTTGTTCCCATGTTCTCAAAAAAACATTTTGAACAATATCTTCCGCATTATAAATGTTTTTCACAAGACTATTAGCATAAACACAAAGCTTATGATGATACATTTCTAAAAGATAGACATATGCATTTTCATCTCCCTTTTTAAGGCATTCAATTAAGATATCATTGTCTTTATAAAGTTGGCATTTCATTTCACAAATAAATGAATTATTAATTAAAAATTAATCTAAATTTAAAAAAAAAACATCTAATCCTTAGGGTTTTAGTTTTTTACTTCGTAATAATCATAGGAATAGCTTAAAATAGCAAGGATAAAGTACTTTGTTTAAAAAAAAGAAAACATATTATGGAGAAGACTGTTGAAAAAATTAAATGCCTTATTATTGGTTCTGGTAAAGAAGCGTATTTGTCAGTAATATATGCTGCCATAGCTAAAATGAATCCCGTTTTCTATCCGTTTAAGGACGAAACTTGTCTAGTTAATAATATTCAAGAAAGTGATTTTTTAAATTACAATAAGGGAATTTTGGAGTCTCAAATAATAATTCAATTACAAAATGAAGCAAAACGTTTTGACGCTCAAATCCGAGATGGCTTGGTTACAAAAGTTAATTTCTCTGATGATGTTCGCAAAGTTTGGATAAATAATAATATTGAGTTGCATTGTGATACTGTGATTATTTCAACAGCACTATCCCCTAAATATTTAGAATTACCATCAGAGCAATATTATTTAAAAAAAGGTATTGGTGTTTCAACATGTGTTGTGTGTCATGGATTTTTTTACAGAAATCAAGAAGTTGTAATAATGGGAACCGGAGATTCTGCTTGTGAGGAAGCACTTTATTTGTCTCTTCTTTGTAAAAAAGTGACCTTATTGGTAAAAAGTATTAGGATTAGAGCTTCAAAAAATTTGATAAGAAGGATTCGCAAAGCCGAAAACATTACTCTTTTAAAGTACCATGAAATACTTGAAGTCTTAGGAGATGGTGAAGTGGTAACTGGAGTTAAAGCTAGAAATAAAATTACGATGAAAATTTTTGATATTCCTGCTACTGGCTTCTTTTTGTCTATGGGTCATGAACCCAATACTACTATTTTTAAAGAGTATTTGGCTCTAGATAAAAATGGTTATATTGTTACTATTTCCAGTTCTTCTAAAACAAATATCAATGGAGTCTTTGTCGCTAGAGGCACTATTGATCATGTTTGTTGTAAATCTATCACTCCAAAAAACACAGGAAGTATTGCGGTAATAGATGCAGAACGTTATTTGGCCAAAAAAGGCTAAAGTCAATTGAAGTAAAAGTTTTTAATTTTTACAGACTAATTATTTTTCTTTGGCTTAACAATTCAAGTTTTAACATTTATCAGAATCAAAAAAAGTTTAAAAAAATTGTTAGGGTTTTGTTTTTTAGATTCGTAATACTAATAAAGAGACATCATGACCGTGAAAAAATCAGAACTGTTAATTGTGAAATTTATTACAAATCACGCCAGTCAAGGAGAGATTGAAATTCTTTCGCAATGGCTTGAAGATTTGGAAAATCAAAAAGCGTTTAAGGATTTTGTCAAAATTAATTATGCGATTGATTATACAATGAATTCGTTTGATTCAGTCGAGACTAAAAAACAATTATTACAAAAAATTAATCAAGATAAAAGCATTTTCTATAGACGAAGATTACAATCGTATTTTAAATATGCGGCACTAGCTGTTTTGTTTATTGGGCTAGTGTTTGTATTTAAAAATGGAAGTTTTTTTGAACAAGAAAAGGGTGTGTTAATTCCGAAAGAAGGAGTAATTACATTAAAGTTAGCAGATGGAAGTTTACAAATCATTAATCCTTCTAATTCTAAAAACATTACCGATAAATTTGGTAAAGTAATGGGCAAACAAGACAAGAGTAGAATTAGTTACTCTGATGCCAATGCCTCTGGTAGTTTGGTTTATAATACATTAAAAATACCGTACGGGAAACGTTTCGAATTAGAATTATCAGACGGAACTATTGTTCATTTGAACTCAGGAACTTCATTAACATATCCTATCAGATTTTTAAAAAATCAAAACAGACAAGTCTTATTAACTGGAGAGGCCTTTTTTGAAGTTGCCAAAGATAAAAAACATCCTTTTACAGTAAATGCCCAAGAACTGAATGTTGAAGTTTTAGGTACCACCTTTAATGTAAGTTCATATACTGATGATCCTGTTATTGATGTTGTTCTTGTTGAAGGTAAAGTAGGTCTTTACAAAGAAGTGAAAACAAGAGATGGGATGGTAAAATTAACCGCTGGCTTGAAAGGATCAAATATAAAAGGACGAGAAACTATTACTACAGAGAGTGTAAATACTAGAGCTTACACAGCTTGGGTACAGGGTAATTTAGTTTTTAAAAATGTATCATTTGATGCTATTATTAAAAAGTTAGAGCGTCATTATAATGTAGCTTTTATAAATAAAAATAAAACTTTAGGAAAGGAAATTTTTAATGCCAGTTTTAAGGGAGAATCTATAGAGGAAGTTTTGGCTTATTTTAGTGATAGTTATGCTATTGATTATACAATAAAAGATAATAAAATTATAATTAAATAAAAATATAAAAATGATGCCTATGTTTTAAAAAATTAAAGAAAGAACAGTTTGTCCTTACTTAATAAAAAAAACCGGAAAATGCGTCAACATTTCCCGGCATATAAAAGTGATAAGCTAATTAAACTAACCACAATTAAAAACATTTAAAAGTATGAAAAAACTCTTGAACCCAACCAGGTTTGATAAACCTTTTTTTAAATTCGATTTAAAAATGAAATTAACTGCCTTATTTTTATTGACCACATTGTTTGGAATGTATGCCAACGACTCCTATTCACAAAAAAAGAAACTTTCTTTGAATGTGAATAATATGGTAGTCTCAGCAGTCATTGAAAAAATAGAAATAGCAACTGATTTTCAGTTTGTTTATAATATTAAATCAGTGAATTTAGACCGTACTATTAGTATTAAAGTAAAAGACGAGAAAATAGAGTCGGTATTAAATACAATTTTTAAAGGTACTAATACTGGTTACAAAATAACGGGGACTCACATTGTTTTAATGGCTAGAAAGGAACCTACTAGTTTAAAACATCCTATTTCGCAACCAATGAAAGTTAGCAGTGTTACTGGAAAAATAACTGACAATAATGGAAATCCTTTGGTTGGAGCCTCAGTTATGGATAAAGCAACAGGAATTGGAGTGATAACCGATTCTAATGGTGAATATGCTCTTAACGTTGATCAAAGCAATATACTAATTTTTTCCTTTTTAGGATTTAAAACTTTGGAAATTGCTATAAATGGGCGTCCTATTATTAATGTTATAATGCAAGAGGATGAAATTTCTCTACAGGATGTTGTAGTGAATGCGGGGTATTACAATGTTAAAGAAAAAGAACGAACGGGTAGTATTTCCAAAATCACATCAAAGGACATAGAAAAACAGCCTGTAACGAATGTGCTTGCTGCTATGCAGGGCAGGATGGCCGGGGTGAGTATTACGCAGACTACAGGAGTACCAGGAGGGGGATTTGATATCCAGATACGAGGACTGAACAGTGTACGAACTAATGGCAACAACCCTCTTTTTATTATCGACGGAGTGCCTTATTCTACTGATCCGATAGGAAGTGGACAGGCATCTCCAGTACTGCCCGGACAACCAAGCCCGCTGAACAGCATCAATCCCGAACAGATTGAGAGCATAGAAGTATTGAAGGATGCCGATGCTACGGCCATATACGGTTCTCGAGGTGCCAACGGTGTTGTGTTGATTACCACCAAGAAAGGCAAGAGGGGTGGGACGCAATTTACCGCCAATGTTTCAAAAGGTGTGGGGAGCGTTACTCGATTTATGGATCTGTTGAATACCCAACAGTATCTTGCGATGCGTGAACAAGCCTTTGCGAATGACGGCATCAGTCCTTTACCTGACCGTGCATATGATGTGAACGGCACTTGGGACAGGAACCGCTATACAGACTGGCAGGAAACACTGCTAGGAAACACTAGTGAAATCACCACGCTATCTTCTTCCGTTTCGGGAGGTTCACAAGGTACACAGTATCTTGCAAGTGGAAGCTTCAACAAACAGACGACAGTGTTTCCTGGTGATTTCAATTACAAGAAAGCCAATTTTAACCTGAATGTAAACCATGAGTCTGAAAACAAACGCTTCCGTTCGATCTTCACGGTAGGCTATACGATACAGCATAATCTTCAACCCCGTGACGATTTGATGACCTCGGCTTTGGCACTAGCACCCAACGCACCTGCACTCTACAAAGAAGACGGAAGCCTGAACTGGGAAAATAGCACATGGATCAATCCGTTGAGCAGTCTTGAAGGCGAATATGAGGCAAAAACCTATGACCTGATTGCCAATTCAGTATTATCGTACCAGATCAGTAAAAATTTTGAAATTAAGTCGAATTTTGGTTATACCTCCACCGATAACAATGAAACTGCTGCATTGCCCTCCACACAGTATGATCCCGCCTACGGCTTGGGAGCAGCCTATTCGTCTTTGAAAGTCGGAACTATGTCCCGCAAATCATGGATTATTGAACCGCAGCTTAATTACAAAGAGCAGTTTGGAAAAATGGGCTTGGATGTATTAGTAGGAAGCAGCTTTCAATCTCAACAAGGAAGAATGAGGGATGACCTTGGACAAGGTTTCTCAAGTAACAGCCTTATCTATAACCTTGCCTCAGCCTCGGTAAAAAGCATTTTGCTGAGCCAAGAGCAGGAGTACCGTTATGCGGCCCTTTTTGGAAGGATAAACCTTAATTGGAACAGCAAGTATATAGTGAACCTGACGGGAAGACGTGACGGCTCCAGCCGATTTGGACCCGGGAAGCAGTTTGCTACCTTTGGTGCGATAGGTGGAGCGTGGCTTTTTTCGCGTGAAGATCTGTTGAAGGATAACAAAATACTAAGCTTTGGAAAGATCAGGGCAAGCTATGGCGTGACAGGAAGTGACCAGATTGGTGATTACCAATATCTAGATACCTATGGTTCTACCGGTAGTAACTACGGAGGTATCATAGGGCTGGAGCCTACAAGACTCTTTAACCCCGCGTTTGGATGGGAAACCAACCGAAAATTGGAGGCTGCGGTGGAAGCAGGGTTTTTAAACGACCGCATTTTTATTACGGCTGGTTATTACAAGAATCGCTCCTCGAACCAACTGGCAGGAATGCCACTGCCGGGAACAACGGGATTCTCCTCGATACAATCTAATCTGGCCGCTACGGTGGAGAATAAAGGATTTGAATTGACTTTGAGAACTGTTAACGTACAGACCCAAGATTTCAATTGGACAAGTAACCTGAATATAACTGTTTCGCGCAACAAGCTGGTTGCATTTCCAGACCTTGAATCCTCGACCTACAAAAACATTTATTCTATTGGAGAACCCTTAAATATCAAAAAGGTGTATCAATTTACTGGAGTCGATCCTGCAACGGGACTCTATACTTTTGCGGACCGAGATGGAGACGGAAAAATTACCTTTAGCGGTGATCGAACGCTGGTAAAGGATTTTAATCCTAAATTTTTTGGAGGCTTTCAAAATAGTTTCCGCTATAAAAAACTACAATTGGATTTTTTATTCCAGTTTGTGAAGCAGGAGAATTACAACGCTACCGCCTTTTTTGCCCCTGCAGGAATGCTATCGCAACAACCAACAACGGTTCTTGACAGTTGGAAAAAGCCGGGGGACATCGCCTCGCACCAAATGTATACTACGGGAGCGAATGGTGAGGCGGCTAATGCGGCAAGCCGATATGCCAGCAGTGATGCGGCAATCAGTGATGCATCGTATATACGGTTGAAAAACATTTCACTTTCGTATGATCTTCCTCTCCAATTAAAGGATATGCGTTGCAAAGTATTTGTCGAGGGACAGAACCTGTTGACTTTTACAAAGTATGCAGGTGCTGATCCAGAATTCAAATCGGCAGGTTATCTACCACCACTGCGTGTCCTTAGTGCAGGGCTCCAAATCACCTTTTAACTTAAATCTTATGAAAATGAAAAAATATAGTAAGAATATTTGTTCAGGGCTTCCAATACATGCCTGTAGAAATTCCCTTTTTTTATCACTATATGTGCTTGTGCTTGTCTTGTTGCTGCATAGTTGCGACTCCTTTGTTGAAGTTGACCTTCCAAGTGACCAGCTTATTGCCAATGGAGTCTTTGAAGAAAAGTCGACTGCCACCGCTGCGATGACAGAAGTTTATGCGAAAATAAGAGGAGCCGGATTATTGACCGGTTCTGCCGACGGTCTTTCGGTTGCACTGGGCAACTATAGTGATGAGCTTGATTTTTATGGTGAATCCTATCTTAGTACCTTATCGTATTACAATAATTCGCTAACCGCTGCAAATATTGATGTAAAAAGCTTGTGGGACAGTAGCTATAATCAAATTTATTCCGTGAATGCGATTATAGAAGGAGTAGAGCACTCAAAGACACTTCCACAGGAATACAAGGATCAACTAAAGGGAGAAGCGCTCTTTGTGCGAAGCTTGATCCATTTTTACCTTGCCAATGTTTTTGGAGGTGTGCCTTATGTAAGCACGACGGATTATAAGACGAATAGCAATGTTGCAAGAAATGCTGTAGCTGACGTTTATGCGAAAGCAAAAGCTGATTTAGAAACAGCCATTCTACTGTTGCCTGAAAACTATGTTGTGGCAGACCGAACACGTCCCAATAAATACACGGCTCAGGCTTTACTCGCCCGTGTAGCGCTTTATGAGGGATCATGGGATGAAGCATCAAACGCTGCATCTGCCGTGCTGAATAATACGGAACTGTATGCATTTGAAAGCGATCTTTCGAAAATTTTTCTCAATAGCAGTACCACTACTGTATGGCAACTAAGTCCTGAAAATGCAGGTGGCAACACCTATGAAGGTGCCACTTTTATTTTTACTGGCGGAACACCTCCGCTTTCGGCTATCAGCATGGGATTAATGTCGGGTTTTGAGCCGGGCGACCTTCGTAAAGCTGCATGGACCAAAGCAGTGACAAACGGAAGCCAGACTTGGTATCATCCCTATAAATACAAACAAAAGGAAAATACATCCACCTCCATGGAATTTTCCATCATTTTCAGAACCGGTGAACTTTACCTAATCAGGGCGGAAGCCAGGGCTAGGGCAGGTGACCTGATTGGAGCCAAGGAAGATTTGAATATCATTCGCAATACTGCAGGACTTGTTGATACAAATGCCATTTCGCAGGATGAAATCCTGCAGGCTATCTTGCGGGAAAGAAGGATCGAACTGTTTACCGAATTTGGTCATCGCTTCTTTGACCTGAAACGATTTGGAGTTATTGATCCGGTACTTTCGGCTGTAAAACCCGGCTGGGATAGCAATGACGCCTTGTTTCCAATTCCGGAAACGGAAATAGGTTTAAACCCGAATTTGGAACCTCAAAATCCAGGATACTGATGGTGCCCGTCTATAACATTAAAAATTTCATCTTTATTAGTTTAATTTGTTTTCTTTCTGCCTGCCCGGTTTTCGGGCAGGTCAAGAAAGTAAAGCTATTGACAGAGGATGACTATGGTAAGTGGAGCCAAATGATCCGGGAGGGTATCTCTGATAATGGCAATTGGGTGCAGAACCAGCTTGTCTATGATTCAGGGAATGATACGTTGTTTGTAAGGAATACGAAAGGCAAAGAGGTTTTGGCTGTTGCAAAAGGGTATGATGGACAATTTTTTAACGACAACTCGTTTGTTTATATGCTTCCTTATAAAAGAATAGGAATTTCAAACCTAATGAATGCGAAGGAAAAAAATATTGAAGGTGTTGCTAGTTATCAGATTGCGGGCAAGGGAGGTTTTCTGTTACTTACTTCCAATGAAGAAGACGGAACAACAACCATAAAGGTATTAGATTCAGATTGTACGGTGATCGAAATCATAAAAAGTGTCAGTTCCTCTATGATTAGTCCAGATCGCAATTCATTGGTATATTGCCATAATGACGGTGGAAATAAGAAAGTAACATTGCTGGTCTTTTTGGATCATAAAGTTCAAAAGAAGACAATAGCGTCAGGCAACTATGCGTATTTCAATCCAGTCTGGCAGCCGAACAGCAATGCCGTAGCTTTCTTAGGGCAGCCAATCCTAAAAACTGGTTCATCGGGGCCTGAAGTTATTTTCTATACCGTGCACGAACAGAAAAGTTACAGTTTCAGTATGACAGAAAACAGTTCTCTTAAAGGATTTGATTTCAATGGTAATAGGAGTTCTTCTCTTATTGTTTCGGATGACGGGATGCGGGTCTTTTTTACGCTAAAGGATCAAGAGGAAAGGAGTAATAAGGTAAGTACATCAGATGTTGAAGTATGGAATGCATCAGATTCAAACGTGTATCCACATCTAAAGCAATCTGGTAGACAGGGTGTTAATAAAATGGGTGTTTGGGAACCTCTTAGCGGCAGGATAATGGTTGCCGGTAGAGGAAAACAGGATATTTATATGCTTAATGGAGATCAGCAGTATGCTATTACTAAAGATATATTTCCTTATTTACCCAGTGACAAGGAAAGGCCTGAAGCAGACTATTATGTTACCAATCTGCTTAGTGGAGAAGTCTCTCTTTTTTTACATCAGGTACCTTTCGAAAATGCTGCTTTGGTATTTTCGCCAAATGGAAAATCAGTCGCCTATTTTAGGGAAAACGAATGGAAAGTGTACAATTTTGCTAACAAGACCCATATTACGATGCCATCTGCACTACCACTTGCTTACGAAGCAGATTTTAGTGCACCAAGAAGTCCTTACGGATTTGCAGGCTGGACTGCCGATGGCAATAGGTTACTGTTGTTTGACCAATTTGACCTCTGGTCGTTTTCAATAGATGGTACAGAGAGCAAACGACTGACAAGGGGAAGGGAAGAGGGAATCATTTTTCGTGTTGCTGACATTGGCAATGTTAGGCCAATAGACGAGCTTTGGTTTGTAGAAACAGGAAATGAGATTGATACTGCCAGTACTATTCTATTGGATGCTCATAGCGAAGACAACGATAAGAGTGGTTATGCCGTTTTGTCTCCAAGTGGAAAATTAAGCATCAAGACTTTTACGGATAAGAAACTAAGCGGACTTAAAAAAGCAAAAAATAAGAATATCTTTCTTTACAGGCAGGAAGATTATGATTTGCCACCACAAATTGTGGTTGTCTCTGGGGATAAATGGAAAGATGCGGTTATTTTTAAAAGCAATCCTCAACACAGTCAATATCCATGGGGGCATTCCGAGTTAATTTCCTATCAAAATAAGGCAGGGGAGTCTTTGCAAGGGGTTTTATTCTATCCTTTTGACTATCAGCCTGAAAAAAAATACCCAATGGTGGTGCGGATTTATCAAAAACAAGGGAACTCTCTGCATACCTACATTGTTCCCTCCTTGTATAATACAACGGGCTACAATACTTCAAATTTGACAAGCCAAGGATACTTTGTACTGCATCCCGATATCAATTATACCATTGGTGATCCGGGTGTTTCAGCGGTAGATTGTGTGATTGCTGCCACCAATGCTGTTATTTCAAAGGGGTGTATTGATCCTGCAAGAATAGGTCTGATTGGTCAATCCTTTGGAGGTTATGAAACTTTTTTCATTGCTTCGCAAACGCAATTATTTGCGACCGCTATAGCTGGTGCTGGCATTTCCGATATGGGCAGTTTTTATCTTTCAATGGGATGGAATTACAAGACACCTGATGCCTGGCGTTTTGAACACCAGCAGTTTCGCATGGGGAAGACCCTTTTTGAAGATGCTGAAGGATATAGGAGAAATTCGGCTATTACATTTGCCCGTGATTTTTCAAGCCCGATTTTGTCGTGGACTGGGGATTCTGATACGCAAGTCAATCCAGAACAAAGCATGATCTTTTATATGGCCATGAGGAGATTGAAAAAGAATCATGTTATGCTGAGGTATCCCAAAGAAGGCCATGTTATTTTGGATATGGTTCGTCAGGCTGACCTGAGTTCAAAAATTATGGATTGGTTTAATCATTATCTTAAAGATTGTCCCAAACCAGTCTGGAGTAGTCCGGAATAGAGTTTATACTAAACAACGATGCGGTTAATCATTGATTAACCGCATCGTACTTTAAAAATAGAACGAAGATCGTTATATTTTTTTGTAAAGTGTTTGTGGACAAGAGGTATCACTTTCATTTATTTTGCCCTTTAATGTCTGCAACGATGGTGTCTTGCAGATGTCATCTACTATGGTACTACACATAATATTCTGAACACATGGGTGCAGGGCATCCACAAATAAGTAACCACGCTTATCGCCCGGTGCATCTTTTACACTACCCATTGACATTGTTGCAAATGCTCCAATGGATCCCAAAATGATGACTGCCAAAGGCATCATCAGTTTTTTAAAATTTGTTCTCATAATAAAAAGTATTAATGTTTATGATCTACTCTGTTACAGGTTTTCGATCGTACTCCTGATACTGCGCAGTATGCTTTTCGAGTCGAAAAATCAGCCGCCTTATTTTTTGTTTTATAAAAATTATCTCTGAGTGTTTAGGAGTCGGGTAAAAGTACTATGGCATGGACTATTTTAAGGTTTGTTGAGGAAGTTTCGGATTCTTTTAAATGTAGAAAAATAACCCAAAGATATTTAGCGCGTTACATTGAAAGAAGTAAATGATGTAATAAAAAAGTATCCAAAATTAGATAAAAATGGTAATTGTCAAATTAAGACGGCATTCCTATTCCATAAACAATTGTAATGTCTTTCATTAATTTTATTGTAGAAGTTTGAATTAGTTATTTTTTTGAAAGACAAAGAGCTGCTGAAAAGCAGCTCTTTTATTTATGGCTAAAATCATAAATAGATTTCACCTTCTACAAAGCATAAATGATGTATTTGGAAAAACGAGTATCTAACTAAAAAAAGTGAACAATGTTTTTGGTTTAATTGTATTTATGACATTGGATTAAGGGCGGTGTGCTGGAAAATAAAGAAAAAATATCCAAATATTGAGGGCGGATAATCTTGAAAAGCCTAACGAATTTCCGGATGATTATTATAAAATTGTTTGTATTGATGATCTTTAAATTTAAACCCATGACGTTAGAAGATGTTCAAGAATTAGCTGGACACAAGTGGACTGGAGCTACAGAGAAGTATATCAAGATGGATAGTTTGGAACAGCGGGAACTATTTATTAAATTTTTCCCATTGTAGTTTCTGTTTTCAAAGACTTGTGAAAAGGCGTATTTGGCACGGAATTAGCTATTTATTCAAAATAAAGCTTGTGCGCTTTTATTTTTTTATACCTTTGCATTAATCACTTTACCTAAAGTGCACCCTTCTAAATATGAAAAATTTTAATTTACATAAAGAGAAAGCGGTTAATAGTCTTTTGTTTGTGATAAGTCGACTAGAGAAAGCTGATACGCACAAAACATACAAAATTCTATACTTCGCAGACCAAAAACATTTATTAAAATATGGTCGTCCTATTGTTGGCGATACTTATGTAAAAATGCAATACGGTCCTGTCCCATCGTTTATTAAAGATATAGTAAACGAAGAAATTCAAGGGTTAGAAGAAATTGTTGCTAAATACAATAGATATTTTATCAAACCTTTGAGAGAAGTTAACTTAGACTACCTTTCTGAGAGTGATATTGAATGTTTGACAGAGTCAATCAATGAAAATAAAAATTTAATTTTTGATGATTTGACTGATAAGTCTCATGATTATGCCTACAACAAAGCCAATTGGGCAATTGATTATCTTGATATGGCAAGAGCTATAGGGGCAGATGACAAAACCTTGATGTACATTAACCAACAAATGGTTAACGATAACATTGAGCTTGCATGAGTTTAGGTGATTTATTTCCAGATAATTTAAAAGAACAGTTTGCCGAAAGAAATATAAATATCGGTAATGCTCTGTTGATTAAATTGATAGATATTCAAGTCAATTATGACAAATACATAATTATTGTTGGGATTAACAACATGGAGATGGCTGTGGCTTATGTAATTATTAACACAGAAGTAAATCAAAACGTAGCTCCAACATCATATTTACAAAGTCTTCATTTGCAAATTGATAGAGCAAGACATGGTTTTTTAGCGCATGATAGTTATATTAATTGTAGTGATTTGAAAGAATTTCCTAAACAAGAAATTATTGATTTTTTAATTACTAACCCTGAAAGAGTAGTGGGAAATATCGATGTGGCTCTTTTAACAGATGTTTATCAAACAATAAAAAGTGCAACAACTATTCTGCCAATTCTCAAAAAGAAATACGGATTTATTTAAATAATGAAGTTAAGTCACCTAAATTTTGGTGGCTTTTTATATGTATTCTGGAAAAACCGGTCAAATTGACCACCCTATTCCAGTGCAAATTGACCACCAGTTTCGGAGCAAACTGACCACCACTTTCCAGTTCAAATTGACCACCTAATTTTGGGGTAAAATTGGACATTAAAAACTACTAACTTTTTCATGTTGTTAGCACCATACATTCGTTAAAAAAATACGGATTATGGCAAACAAAATAACAGACATGAGTAAAATTAGAAAAGCAATTAAATTCTACTGTAACGGGAAAAGTAAGTTATTCATAAGTAAGTACTTATCTATTTCTAGAAATACGGTAAAGAAGTATATTTCTTTATTTGAAGTGCTAGGATTAAGTTTTGAAGTAATTAACGAAAAAACAGATGCTGAGTTAGAACTTTTGTTCTCACACACTACCGTGGAATCAATCAGTCCCAAACTGCAGATTCTTTATGATTTTTTTCCTAAAATGGAACGCGAACTAAAAAAAGTTGGCATTACTATACACCATATGTGGGAGCAATATATTGCCCTAAATCCTAATGGTTACAGAAGCTCGCAATTTGGATATCATTATAAAACATGGAGCAAACGAGTCAATCCAGTGATGCATATGAATCACAAAGCTGGTGATAAAATGTATGTGGATTATGCTGGAAAAACACTCTCCATTATTGATAAAGACACGGGAGAAATCAAAGAAGTACAATTTTTTGTAGCCATATTGGGAGCCAGCCAATACACCTATGCAGAAGCTTCCATGAGCCAGCAAAAAGAAGATTTTGTTACTTCGGTAGAAAATGCTATGCGTTTTTTTGAAGGTACTCCTGCGGCAATTGTTCCGGATAATTTAAAATCTGCAGTAATAAAAAGTAGTCGTTTTGAACCCACAATTAATGAAACCTTGGCTGATTTAGCCGAACATTACCAAACTACAATCTTGCCTGCCAGGGCTTACAAACCAAGAGATAAGTCATTGGTTGAAGGAGCTGTCAAGATCTTGTATCGAAGGATTTATGTAAATCTAAAAGAAACTAAATTCTTTTCTCTGGAAGAATTAAACCAGCAAATATGGGATTTATTAGATGCTCATAATAGTCGAAAACTCACAGGACGTCCGTACTCTCGGATAGAATTATTTTTAGAAGATGAGCAACAAAAACTAAGTCCATTACCACAAGAACGTTTTGAAATCAAATACCAATCCTTTGCAACAGTGATGCAAAACGGACATGTTCAATTAAGTCAGGACAAAAATTACTACAGTGTTCCGTATCAATATGTCAAGAAAAAAGCGAAACTATTGTATACCAAATCAACGGTAGAGATCTATCACAAATACAATCGAATAGCCATCCATCCAAGGAATTACAAACCTTATATCTATACCACAACCCCGGAACATTTAGCCAGCACGCATCAATTTGTAGCCCAGTGGAGTGCTGCCCGCTTCATTGATTGGGCCAGTAGTATTGACGAGTCAGTAGCAGAATATATTATGCAAATAATCGAAAGTAGAAACCATCCTGAACAGGCTTATAAAAGTTGTTTGGGAATATTAAACTTCGAAAAAAAGGTAGGGAAAGAGCGATTAATAAATGCCTGTAAGCGGGCACTTGATTTTAAAATTTACAATTTTAAGACCATCCAAAATATTTTAGAAAACAACTTAGATCATATTGAATTTGAACAAGAACCTGAGCAGGAACTTCCAATTCACGGTAACATAAGAGGAAAACAGTATTATAATTAAATTAAAACACAGTAATCATGAATGAATCCACAGTAACAAAAATGAAACAAATGAAGCTTTACGGCATGCATAATGCCTTTAAAACAGCCATTGAAAGCGGGAAAACAGACCATTATACGCTCGATCAGTTTGTATCGATGCTTATTGATGCCGAATGGGATGAAAGGCACAATCGGCGTATTGCCCGCAGTATCACCAACGCCCGATTCCATTACAAGTCAAATATTGAAAGTATCAATTTTGACCAAACCCGTAATCTGGATAGAAATACCATACTGCGTCTGGCAGAATGTGAATTTGTCGAAAAAAATGAAAACATTTTAATCACGGGAAGTACTGGTGTAGGTAAAAGCTATTTAGGCACCGCATTAGGTTATCAAGCCTGTATCCAAGGTTTTAAAGTAAGTTATTTTAATACTTCGAAGCTGTTTGCTAAATTAAAAATGGCCAAAGCAGATGGTTCTTACCTGCGAGAATTGGCCAAAATAGAACGGCAAGATGTTATTATATTAGACGATTTTGGACTCCAAGCTTTGGATAGCAGTAACCGAATTACCCTTTTAGAGATCATTGAAGACAGACATAATAACGGTTCTATTATTGTAACCTCACAAATCCCAGTGCAAGGCTGGTATGACATAATTGGAGAAAAAACCATAGCTGATGCCATTTTGGATAGACTCATACATCAATCTCATCGACTCGAATTACATGGAGAATCTATGAGAAAAAAAAGAGGGATAAACAAAGGGTAATATTTAAGTATATTTGAATACTAATTAACAGATGAAAAAGAGTAGTTTTTAATAAAAAATGGGGTGGTCATTTTGCTCCGGAATTGGGTGGTCATTTTGAATTGGAATCAAGTGCTCACTTTAAATTGGAATTGGGTGGTCAATATCACTGGAATTTGCAAGTTTAGACCTCTGACAGGTTTTCTACGATGTGAATGCGGATGCTTACTTACAAGTTACGAGGTTCGGATAAAAAACAAACATTATTACAAATGTCAAAAATGTAAAAATGTTAGTTTTAACGCTTCGACTACTGAAAAATCAAAATCGGAAGGTTTGAATAACTCTTTTGAAAATTTATTGTCAAATTATACACTTAACAGTCGGTTTATCGAACCTTTTAAATTGCAGTTGCATAAGCTCTTTGATACTATGAACACTGAGGGTAAGGGTGAAATGAAGGGTTTGCTGGTGAAGAAAAAAGAGTTAGAAATGAAAATAGAGAATTTGGACAAGCGCTATTTTGATAATCCAAATTTTGGGGATGAAAAATACAACAAGTATGTATTGCAGTTTACAGACGAATTAAAGGCAATTGAAGAACAAATGGATAGGAACGAAAAAAAAATATCTAACCACAAAATACATGTAGAAAAAGTGGTCGATAAAATTAAAAACATCAGTGAATGCTGGGGTAGAGGAGATATCGAGGATAAAATAAGAATTCAAAATTTAGTATTTCCACAAGGCTTGTCTATTAGGGCAGAAAATAGGGAGTATCTAACCAAAAAAGTGAATGGTATTTTTGAGTTAATCTCAGTGTTTGTAGGGGTTGAGGAAGGTGTTAGAAATGAAAAAACCCATCAAAATGTTGATGGGTTTCTCTCAGTAGCGGGAACAGGACTCGAACCTGTGACCTTCGGGTTATGAGCCCGACGAGCTGCCTACTGCTCTATCCCGCGATGTGCGTTTGTAATTTCAATAAATTCTTAGTAGCGGGAACAGGACTCGAACCTGTGACCTTCGGGTTATGAGCCCGACGAGCTGCCTACTGCTCTATCCCGCGTTGTTTCGGGTGCAAATGTACGACGAAATATCGTATTTCCAATAAAAACTTTAAAAAATGTTTTATTTCGTCTATTGACTTGATATGCCTACCTTTGCAAAATAAATTATAATAAAAATGTCACATAAAGCAGGTTTTGTAAACATCATAGGGAATCCAAACGTCGGGAAATCAACGTTGATGAACGCCTTTGTTGGAGAAAGATTATCAATTATTACTTCAAAAGCACAAACAACACGTCATAGAATTCTTGGAATTGTAAACGGAGAAGATTTTCAAATGATCTTATCGGATACACCTGGAATCATCAAACCGGCCTACGAAATGCAGGAATCGATGATGAATTTCGTTAAATCCGCTTTTGAAGATGCTGATGTGCTGATTTATATGGTGGAAATTGGAGAACAAGAGTTAAAAGACGAAGCGTTTTTCAATAAAATAATCCATGCCAAAATTCCTGTCTTATTGTTGTTGAATAAAATTGACAATTCAAATCAGGCGCAACTGGAAGAGCAAGTGGCTTTCTGGACTGCCAAAGTTCCTAATGCAGAAATTTTCCCAATATCGGCATTACAGAATTTTAATGTGCCGGAAGTTTTTGGACGAATCATTGAATTGTTACCGGAATCTCCTGCATATTACCCGAAAGATCAATTGACAGACAAACCGGAACGTTTCTTTGTGAATGAAACTATCCGTGAGAAAATACTGTTGAATTACAGCAAAGAAATCCCATACGCGGTAGAAATTGTTACCGAAGAGTTTTTTGAAGACGAAAACATCATTAGAATCCGTTCTTTGATTATGGTGGAGCGCGATACCCAAAAAGGAATCATTATAGGACATAAAGGTGCCGCTTTGAAAAAAGTAGGAATGGAAGCCCGTGCCGATTTAGAGAAGTTTTTTGGTAAACAAATCCATATTGAGTTGTACGTGAAAGTGAATAAAAACTGGAGAAGCAACGCTAATATGTTGAAGCGTTTCGGATACAACCAATAGTATAATTTGGGCGTGACCACAAGGGTCAGGCTATACGTTACAATCTTTGTTGCAAAAAGAATTGCAACAAAGGATTTTCACTGCTATCCTTCACGCAAAAAACGGATAGTAAGAATACAAAATAATAGACTACCTTTGCAAAATATTTGAAAATAGAATTATGAATAACATTGTTGCGATAGTAGGAAGACCTAATGTAGGGAAATCAACCCTTTTTAATAGGCTGATACAAAGAAGAGAAGCGATTGTAGATTCGGTTTCGGGAGTAACCCGTGATAGAAACTACGGAAAAAGCGAATGGAACGGAAAGGAATTTTCTGTAATTGATACGGGCGGTTATGTACGTGGATCAGACGACGTTTTTGAAGCCGAAATCCGTAAACAAGTAGAACTTGCTATTGATGAAGCTGATGTTATCATTTTTGTAGTTGATGTCGAAGAAGGTATTACGCCTATGGATGATGCTGTTGCGAGATTGTTGCGTAAAGTGACTAAACCTGTTTTACTTGCTGTAAATAAGGTGGATAACGCCATGCGTGAGAAAGATGCCATTGAGTTTTATAACCTTGGTTTAGGAGAATATTACACATTTGCCAGTATTTCTGGAAGTGGAACCGGAGATTTATTGGACGCATTGATTGATGCTTTTCCAATTAAACCAGAACCAACACAAGAAGAAGTGGTATTGCCGCGTTTTGCAGTTGTAGGTCGACCTAATGCTGGAAAATCAAGTTTTATAAATGCCTTGATTGGTAAAGAAAGATATATTGTTACGGACATTGCGGGTACAACCCGTGATTCTATTGATACAAAATTTGACCGTTTTGGTTTCGAATTTAACTTGGTTGATACGGCAGGAATTCGTCGTAAAGCGAAAGTAAAGGAAGATTTAGAGTTTTACTCGGTGATGCGTTCGGTTCGTGCGATTGAGCATGCTGATATTTGTATTTTAATAATTGATGCTACTCGCGGATTTGAAGGTCAGGACCAAAGTATTTTTTGGTTGGCCGAGAAAAACCGAAAAGGAGTTGTAATCTTAGTAAATAAATGGGATTTAGTCGAAAAAGAAACGATGTCAACCCGTGATTATGAAGCTAAAATCAGAGAAGAATTAATGCCATTTACGGATGTGCCTATTCTTTTTGTTTCAGCTTTAACAAAACAACGTTTGTTGAAAGCATTGGAAGCAACCGTAAAAGTTTTCGAAAACAGACAGCAACGTATTGCGACTTCTAAATTCAACGAATTTATGTTGAAAGTGATTGAAGCATATCCGCCACCAGCAACAAAAGGAAAATATGTAAAAATTAAATATTGCATGCAGTTGCCAACACCAACACCACAGTTTGTGTTTTTTGCCAATATGCCACAATATGTTAAAGAACCGTACAAACGTTATCTGGAAAATAAAATTAGAGAAAACTGGGACTTTTCAGGAGTGCCAATCGATATTTACATCAGAGAGAAATAATATGAAAGTCCCGAGAAATCGGGACTTTTTTTGGTTAAAATCAATATTTAATAGTAAAGAGTATTCCTAATTTTCTTCTTCTTCCAAAGTTTCCATTGGATGATCGCCGTACCAATCTTTAAATGTTTTAGTGGTTTTATAATCATCATGCAATACGGTATAAACCATAAACAGGATTAATGGTATGCCAATGCAATATAGGGTCATTATTACCGGCAAAGTAACGTTAGTTTGACATAAACCGGCAAATACAAAAACATAAATGGTGGTAAACCACACGAGTTTAATTGCAAAATTTTTCATGGCTATATCTTTTTAATAAAGTTACGCCAGGAATTTTAAATTTTAAGTTAATGTATTGATAATCAATATTTAAAATAAAATTAATTATTTGTTTTTCTTATCAATGAAAAGTCATAAATACTGTTTAAACCTTTTTTGAGACTTTTATTTTGTGGAAAATACTGAGCCGGATAATATCTCTGTTGAAATAATCGATTCCATTGGTTCGTTGTTGAAAACTGTTTAAATAGCCCAATTCTAATGCAATATTTTTATTTATGCCGTATTGTACTGCGGCATAAATTCTATTTTGATCAAATGTGTTTTTAAGGATAGTTTTTCCCGCATTGAACATTATTTCATCTGAAAGAATAGTTTTTAAATATTGATTTTCTTTTTTCCAAAAAGTATAATCGGCTTGAAGTCTATATCTGAATCTCCAAGAAAATGTAGTGCCAGGTAACAACGCTTCTTTATTGGCATTATGTATAAATCGTTCTTCTGCTTGAAATCGTTGATTCAATGTTACTTTGCCAACGTTTAGTTTCCATGTAATGTCTTGTTGTCCTCTGTATTCCGGAGTTTTAAAAGTATAAGATACTTCAGGTTCTTGTGTAGCAACGGAGAAATGAGTAAAGCCAATTCCTGTTTCTAAATGTTCATTGATTTTATAGCGGCCTTGAATTCGTATGACATATAAATTTTCCTTTACGGGTTTTAAAAAAAGCCTATTATCAAATTCTGTATGTAAAGACCATTTTTCATTTAATAGCAATTGATTGTAATAGCGTGTCCAAAGAATGCTTTGATGATCTATGTTTTTCTCCGTTTGAGCTCGGGATATAAAGCAGACTAAGAAAAAGAAGAGGATTTTGGTTATTTTCATGAAGTTTCATTCAATTTTCGGCAAATCTAAGCAAACGTTTTAAAAAGAATCACTTAGGTTAAACCTTTTATTTATTTCGGGGTCTTACCCCTTTCTAAACAAAGTTTTATATGTCTAAATTGTACTTTTTTTTACTTTTTTTGCTTTTTTGTTTTTCTGCCAATGCACAAGAAGAATATATTATTAAAGGAACTGTTCTTGATGTGAATACCCAAATTCCTTTAGAGGCGGCAACGGTTTATTTTTCCAATGTAAAAGATTCTACGGTATTAGAATATACAACCACGGATAAAAATGGCCTTTTTAAAATTACGTCCAAAAAATATGAAAAACCCGTTTTTTTGAAGATATCCTATTTGGGATATCAAACCTATGTTGAGGAACAAAAAGGGATTTTGGAGAATAAAGATTTTGGAAGACTTTATTTGTTAGAAAATGCAAATGCTTTAGCCGGTGTGACTATAAAAAGCGAAGCACCTCCAATTCGTGTAAAAAAAGACACACTGGAGTTTCATGCAGGATCTTTTAAGGTGCGCCCTGATTCTAATGTAGAAACGTTATTAAAGCAATTACCCGGTTTTGAAGTTGATAATGACGGAAAGATTACGGTAAATGGTAAAGAAGTTACCCAGTTTTTAGTAAACGGTAAAACTTTTTTTGATAAGGACGGGGCAATGGCATTAAAAAACCTTCCCGCAGAAATCATTAATAAAGTTCAGGTTTCCGATTTTAAAACCAAAAAAGAGGAATTGTCTAAACAAGAGTCAACTTCAGATTATTCGAGTATCAATTTGACTATTGACGAAAAGAAAAATAAAGGTTTTTTTGGAAAATTCTTAGGTGGTTATGGTACTGATGATCGTTATGAAAGCAGTATGGTAATGAACTTTTTTAATAACAAACAAAAAATAAGTGTTTTAGCTTCTTCCAACAACATTAATTCTTCCGGTTTTTCTATGGATGAGGTATTTGATAGTATGGGTGGAGGAAGAAACAGTAGAGGAGGGAATACTTCTTCAGTAAGTGGAAAAGGAATTACCCAGTCTAATTTGGCGGGATTCAATTATACCGATGAGTGGTACAAAGATTTCAATGCTACTGCAAGTTATAATTTTTCGAATACCAATACCCAAAATGACAGTAAGTCCAAACAAATCAATTTATTGCCTACCGGTAGTTTCTCCACCGAATCGGAGTCGGAGTCAAGAGACGAAAATACCGGAAATAAAGCAAATCTGGAGTTTGAATATAAAATTAATCCAACAATGAGACTTGTAGTTACTCCAAAATTGAACCTTTCAAATTCTAATAGTAATTCAAGTGCAGCAAGTTTCTCCAGAGATGAAGATGAAGAACTTTTAAATGAAAGCAAATCAAAATCGTATAGAGAAAACAAATCGACTAATTTTGGGAACACGATAAATTTTAATAAAGCCTTCCAAAAAAAGACTCGTAATCTAAGTTTTGTTTTCACTAATAGTAATACCAATAGTGGTTCAGATGTTTTAACAGAGTCTAAAACTATTTTTTATCAAGATGGACAATCTGATGATGAGAGAAATCAAAATAGTAAAAATGAAAACACGAATGATTCCTACTCAGCTGATATTGAATATACAGAGCCGATAACCGATTCTATACGAGTTCGTTTTGGTGCCGATTTTGATTGGAGGAAGGAGATAAAAGATTTGGAAACTTTCGATTTTGATGGTAATTCTCAATCGTATTCGGTTCTAAATGAGTCCTTGTCTAATTTCACCACCTCCAAACAAAATTCCGTTAGTCCCAAAGTGGGTATCACTTTCGAAAAAAATAAATTTACATTTAATTTGAATTCCAGTACTTCCATTATTGATTTTGATAATCATTCGCTATACTTAAATAAAGTAACCGATTTGAACAAAAAATATGTACTGCCTTATGGAAGAGCACAAATTAGATACAAGTTGGATCGTTCGAAATTTATCACTTTGCAATATGATTATTCCAAAAGTCTGCCTTCGTCAAGTCAATTGCTGCCAGTAGAAAATCTGGCTAATCCTTTGAATACGATAATAGGAAATCCTAATTTGAATCCCAATGAAAAGCATAGTGCCAATATCAATTTCAGGAATTTTGATTTCCGTACCCGTTCGGGTTATAGTTTGTATGCAAGGGGAGATTATAATAATAGTCAAGTGGTTTCCATTTCGGTATACGATGCCAGTAGAAAAAGGACTACGACTTATGAAAATATTTCAGGAACATACGCTACTGCTATAGGAGGAAATTGGAATCAATCCATAAAAAGAGAAGCACATACGTTACGATATGGGGTTGGCTTGAACAGTAGTTATTCTTTGGATAAAGGGTTTACCAATGGCGTTTTGTATAGTGCTAAATCATTGGTAATTACACCAAGGGTATATTTAAATTATGATTACGGAGAAGCGTTGACTATAGCGCCATCATATAGTTTATCTTATAATGAATCAAAATATTCCAATTATGTAACCAATGGAAGTTCTAATGTGGTTCATCGGATTAATCTGCAAACTACCAGTTATTGGCCAAAAAACTGGATTTTCGGAAATGATTTCGGTTATAACTACAATTCCAGAATTGCAAGTGGTTTTAAGAAAGATTTTTATCTCTGGAACACCAGTTTGTCCTATAGCTTTTTTAATAAAAACATGATTGCCAAAGTAAAAGTATATGACGTTCTCAATCAGAATCAGAATTTTTCCAGAACTATTTCGGCTACTACCATTCGCGATGAAGAAAACACCATTTTAAAACGATATGGCATGTTTTCGCTAACCTATAAAATTCAAGATTTTTCGGGTATGAAGAAGCTTCCAAGAGGTGAAAACAGGAGAGAGGGCTTCCGGGAGACTATGGGAGAGAATTAAAAAGAAAGCGGTTGTGATTCACAACCGCTTTCTTTATGGGGTTATACCAGTTTCAATAAAACACCAAAAAGGGCAGCAATACCAATAATATGAGGTTCCTGAATTTTTTTAGTATAAACCAGAAGCAAAATGGTTCCTATGGCAATCAGTATTGTTGGTAAATCTACAATCGAACGGCTGGCAATTACAATTACTGCTCCAACCAAAGCACCAATTACCGCAGCAGTGATTCCGTCAACAAATGCTTTAATGCTTTTGTTTTGGGCGATTTTTTTGAAATAAGGGGCAGGAATAACGGTGAACAAATAGCAAGGCAGGAAAGTGGCTAAAGCAGCGACACAAGCTCCTGTAAATCCTGCGACTAAATAGCCAATGAAGCCAACTGTGATAACAACTGGGCCCGGAGTAATCATGGCCACGGCTACTGCATCAACAAATTGATTTTCGGTTAACCATCCGTATTCATTGACAACCCCACTGTGTAAAAAAGGAACAATTGCCAGTCCGCTTCCAAAAACAAAGGCTCCAGCTTTAATAAAAAACCAAGCAATATCTCCTAATTTCTCCAGTTCGATAGTAGAGAAACCTGCAGTGCCTAATAACAAGTAAGATGCTGTGTTAGGACGTTTTATCCATTCAGGAGGAGCTTTTACAATCATATAAATAAGACCTAGACCTACAAACAAAAGGACTTCTTCTTTTTGTGTGACCGCTGTGAGAATGATTGAACAGATATAAAATCCCCATAGCAACCAATTTTTTTTGATAGTAGAAATTTCAAATTTGCCAATAGATTTAATGGTGAGTTTATAGGAGCTCAGAACAATGATGCCAATTACAGCGGCACTTACACCGTAAAAAACAGCTTGCATCCATGGCAAACCGCCATAGGCTTGATATGCTATTCCTAATAATACTACCATGATAAAAGAAGGTAAGACAAATGCTAATCCTGAAACCGTAGCGCCTAAAATACCATAATGTACGTATCCAATGTAAATTCCTAATTGTGCGGCTAACGGACCTGGGGCTAATTGCGAAAGAGCCAAACCTTCTTTATAGTCAGACTCACTAATCCACTTTTTATCTTCAACCAAATCACGTTGCATATAACTAACTAAAGCAACGGGACCGCCAAAACCAGTTGTCCCCAACTTAAGAAAATATTTTATTAAGTCGAATAAGGTATAATTTGCAGTTGTCTTTTTGAATTCACTCATGTATTTTAAATGAATAGTTTATTAAAATGCGATTCCAAATTGAAAAAGCAGTCTTTAAGAAGAGATACTTTGTGATTTCCAAATCGGAAGTTTGTTTAAAATATATCTAGATTTCAGTAATAGAAATTAAAAATACCGCAGTCATAAACGAATCGCGGTATTTTTAGAAATGTACAATTTTATTCTAATGTAAAGGTTTTTCAACCACTATAATGAATATTTCAAAGTGATGCCATAGGTTCTTTGATCTCCTATTACACCAGCATATTGTCCTGTATTTCCACCAGCAGGCAATAGTTGTTCGTAGTAATCCTTATTTAAAAGGTTACGTCCCCAGAAGTGAACAGATAAACCTTGAGATGCACGGAAACCTAAACGGGCGTTAAAAATAGCGTAACCGGGAACGATTAAGTATTTTGAAGCAGAAGGACTTGATGAGAATTCAGAACGAGCATAAGAATCAACGGCAATGAAAATTTTGCCTGAATTCCCAAAGAATTTTGCATTGTCAGAAAGCTCACCTCCTAAAGATCCAGCCCATTTTGAAGCACCAGGTAAATCAGTTCCTGAAACATCTTTAAAAGCTACTGAAGCTCCTGTTTCTTCTAGTGGAAGTGGGGCATTTGTGAATTTAATATACTTTCCGTCAGTATAAGTTGCAGCTCCGTTTATGGTTAGGTGGTTGTTAATTACAAAACTTGCATCTAGTTCTGCACCTCTTACACGTACTTTATCTGCATTGGCAAGATAGCCACGGTTTACACCTAATTCGGCAGCTTGAACATTTGTTTGAAAATCTTTAATATCTGTATTAAAGAATGTCAAGTTTAATATTGAGTTTTTAAAAGGAGAAGTTTTTACCCCTATTTCATAATGATCTACTTTTTCTGGTTTAATTACCGCAAGGTCAAGTAAAGGCTGACCTGCTGAATTAGTTGGAAGCCCGGCTACATTCACACCAACTGGTTTGTAGCTCTTTGCATAAGTTGCATACGCATTGATTTTGTCTGAAGCTTTAAAAGACACGGTTAAGTTTCCAGAAAAGTCAGTATTATCAGTATTTGATGTAAAAGCTTGGTCAGAATAAACTAATTTTTTTAAAGCAAGTAGTGCAGGATCGGTAGTTTGAAGACCTCCGTATGTTTTACGGCTGTAATCTGCATCTTTTTTGTCAAAATTGTATCGTAAACCTGGTAATACATGTAAGCGATCTGTTATTGCCCAGTCTAATTGACCGAACACTGCCGCACTGGAAGATCTGATTCTGGCATCAGTTTTTATTCCGTATCCTTCAAAAAGGCCTGGAGTTTTCCATAATGAGCTGGTAGTACTTTGTGCAAATCTCCATTGTGCATTACCCGATTCTTCTGTACCGTTTGTTTTTGATGTTTGGTCAATAAAAAATACACCCGCAACACCACTCAATTTAGATGTAAGTTGACCTGCATAACGAATTTCTTGCGTTATTTGTGTATGTCTGGTAGGGTTTTGCGATTTTGCCAATACTTGTAATCCTGTAAAATCTCTGTCATTGGATGGATCCCAATTCCAAAAACGCCAAGCGGTAGTTGCCGTAAGTGTTCCAGTTCCAATTTTTGTATCAATAGTTAGAGATACGCCACCTAAATCTTGTCCTGAACGCCATGGAGTATCGTGGTCAATTTTACGATCAAAGGCATTTAGGCTTGGAAGAGAGTAGTTCAAATCAGCAATAATTTGGTTGAACTGACGGTAAGCAGCTCTTTTAGTAGGGGCAACACCGGCAACCACTTGCGCATAACCGTCTGGGCGCTGCGTTGTAATATCTGCTGCCAATGTAATATTCGTGTTTTCTGTTGGCGTATAAAGTAATTGTCCTCTGATTCCTTGATTATTTAGTGTATTTGTAGTTCTTCCTGTTGCAACATTATCTATTAGACCGTCACGTTGCGTACCAGAAAAAGAGATACGACCTGCAATTTTTTTACTCAAAGCTCCTGTAATAGAAGCTTTGGCTTGTAGGAACGCATAATTTCCATAACTCAGTTCGAAGTCAGCACCTGAAGTAAAACTTGGCTTACGAGTTGTGATGTTAAAGGCTCCCGAAGTTGTATTTTTACCGAATAATGATCCTTGCGGGCCACGTAATACCTCAATTTGTTCTACATCGATAAAATCTAAAGTGGTTGCCGCTGGACGTGCGTAGTAAACACCATCAACATAGAAACCAACACCTGGATCAATTCCATCATTTGTAAGTCCAAAAGGTGAACCTAGGCTTCGAATATTAATACCTGTATTTCTTGGGTTTGAAGAATATAATTGAACTGATGGCACTAGTTCTTTTATGCGATTAACGTTAAAAGCTCCAGTTTGTTCTGCCTGTTTTCCTGTTATAACTGATATTGCGATAGGCACATTTTGAACTTTTTCTATTCGGCGTCTTGAGGAAACTACAACTTCTATAAGTTGGTTTTCTTCTCCCAGAATTATTTCTAAAGGAGTACTGGATACTTTGTTGATTATAATCTCTTTGGATGTATAACCAACATGTTGGATTATAAGGATTAAAGGAAATCTCTCTTGAGAGTCAATTGAGAATTTTCCTATTGCATTGGCAGTAGAACTTAAGGTTGTGCCTTTTATTACAACATTGGCTCCTTCCAGAGGTATATTTTGATTATTGGTTATTACCCCTTCAATGTTTTGAGCAAAAGAGTTAGAAAATATAAGTAGTAATACTATGCTTGCAATTATTTTTGTGTAAATCGGTTTCATTATTTTATTAATTATATGTAATTAGTAGAATTTAAATTAATTTTTTTTTAACTAGCACATACACATCATTAAAGTGTTGAAATTTTCAATACGTATTGGATTTGTTTCTTTCTGATTTTGGGTAGATAAACGGAGTTTACTTCGAGACTTTTTCATAAGTTAAAATGTTGATTGTTAATCATGAGTTAAATTTGAGGCAAATATATAATTAATTCTATAAAATTAGTAGAGTTTAAAAAATATTTTTTTATTTTTTTACTAACGAAGCAATAGTAATGCCTTCCATTGCCTTTAAAGTTTCCTCTCTAATGGTAATTAATCCGTGTCTTAACAGGCATTCCGATTCATCGACACAATCAGAACAGCGTTCGTAAAAATTCAATGAGGCACAAGGAAGTAAAGCAATAGCGCCATCAAAAAGTCTGTGAATATCGGCTAAAGTAATGTCGTTTTTAGGTTTTAAAAGATAATAACCGCCAAATTTCCCTTGTTTACTTCCTACGAAATGTCCGCGTTTTAGATCCAATAAAATCTGTTCCAAAAACTTTTTTGGAATAGTGGCCGCCTCGGCAATTTCGATAGTTCGAGAAACATGGGTTTCTTCTTGTTGCGCTAAATATAAGAGGGCCTTTAGTGCGTATTTGGCTTTATGTGAAAGCATTTACTATGATTGATTTATGTTTTTTGAATAGATTAGACGCTGCAAATATTTAAAAAAATATTTACAATTTAAAAGAGCCTTTAATTTTTGAATTTCGGATGTACTTGTCTTATCAAGATGGAAACGGTATACTACCAATCTCCACCAGATCCACCGCCAGAGAAACCTCCGCCACCAAATCCACCACCGAAACCGCCTCCGCCAAATCCACCACCAGATGAACCACCACCGAAACTACCTCCGCCGCTGTTTCTTCCAAGACTGCTTAGAATAATAACATCTAATAAACTGGGTCCTATACCACCGCCTCTGTTACCGGAATTTCCACCGCCGCCTTTGTTTCTGGAAATCAGCACCAGTATAATGATGACAATAACGATTAATGGTAAAATGGGGAATCCTTTATCTTTGGTTTTTTTAACTCGTTCGCCTTTATATTTTCCTTTGAAAACATCAAATAAAGCATCCGTTCCTTTATCAAGCCCTTTGAAATAACTTCCCGCTTTAAATTCAGGAATAATAATGTTTCGGGTAATTTCTCCACCAATACCGGCAGTTAATCGATCTTCAAGACCATATCCTGGCGAGATCCATATTTTTCTTTCGGCTTTTGCCAATAAAATAAGTACACCATTGTCGTTTTTTGCGGTTCCACCAATTCCCCAGGCATGCCCCCATTTTGGAGTAAGGATACCAATGTCTTCTCCTTTAAGGCTTTCGATGGTAATCACCACAATTTGGGTTGTGGTAGAATCAGAATATTTAATTAGCTTTTCTTCTAATTGTGCTTTTTCGGTTGCGCTTAAAACATTCGCATAATCATAAACAGAAGTCTGTAAAGTTGGTTTTTCAGGAATGGTAAATTGTGCAAAGCCAATTTGTGTGAATAACAAACAAACAAACAGCTTCAGAAAAATTAAGGTACTCTTTTTTTGTAATAGCATTATCCTCTAGATATTTCGTTTGATAATTCATTTGTGTCGCCTTCTTGCCAAGGGAAGTATTTCTGCAATTGCTCTCCGGCTCTGGTGATTCCATCAATTAGACCTTGCTTGAAATCTCCTTTTTTGAACTCTGCCACCATAATATCGCGGGTACAATTCCAAAAATCATCTTGAACTACATCATTAATGCCTTTGTCACCACAAACTACAAAATGTCGATCTTCTACAGCTAAGTAAATTAAAACACCATTTTGAAGCTCGGTTTCATCCATTTTTAGTTCATGAAAAACTTCCAAGGCACGATCATACGCATCCATGGAAGTTGTTTTTTCTATATGAACTCTAATCTCGCCAGAAGTATTTTTTTCAGCCATACGAATAGCTTCAACAATTTCTTGTTCATCTTCTTTGGTTAAAAAATCTTCTACTTTTGACATTGAAATATTTTTGAGTTAAGATTAGCGATTTTTGATTTCAGAATTGTTAAATCTGCAATCAAAAATCGTTAATTTTTAAAGTTTGTTTCTTCAATTTAAATTTGATTTATTTTGGCTTCTAAAAATCTAAGAAGTCTAATAATCTAACTTTAGAATTTTACTTCAACAGGTTTATCTGCACCTTCAACAGCATTAAAGTATGCTTTCTCTTTGAATCCAAACATTCCAGCAAATAAGCTGTTTGGAAACGTTTTAATATGAGAATTATAAGGTTTTACAGCTTCGTTGAAACGAGTTCTCGCCGTTAGAATTTGATTTTCAGTACTAGCCAATTCGTCTTGTAATTTCAAGAAATTTTGGTTGGCTTTCAATTCAGGATATGCCTCAACCGTTACTAATAATCGAGACAATGAACTGCTCACACCGCTTTGTGCTTTGTTGAATTCCGCTAATTGTTCCGGAGTAATATTTGCAGGATCAATTTTTACAGCGGTAGCTTTAGAACGTGCTTCAATAACTGCTGTTAATGTGCTTTTTTCAAAATCAGCGGCACCTTTTACAGTATTTACTAAATTCCCAATAAGGTCATTTCTTCTTTGATATGCTGTTTGAACATCACCCCAGGATTGTTCTACATTTTGGTTTAAAGTTACTGCAGTATTATTAATTCCTTTAACCCAGCTGTAAATTACAAAAATTACAACTGCTCCGATAATCCAAGGCAAAAATCTTTTCATGTTTATTTAATTTAAGTTTAGTATTTAATTGTTTAAAAATTTATATCAGTAAGAAGTCCTGTTGATTATAATTCGTTTTTAATATTTGTTAATTGTGTGCGTATCGTTTCTAATTTTCGAATAATTTCAAACTTATCCAGTGTTTTCTTTTGTCCTTCTTTCAAATGGGTTTTGGCACCTTCCAGCGTAAAACCTCTTTCTTTGACCAAATGATAGATCAATTGTAAATTAGTGATGTCCTCCGGAGTAAACATTCGATTGCCTTTAGCATTCTTTTTTGGTTTCAGAATATCAAATTCATTGTCCCAAAAACGAATCAGCGATGCATTCACGTCAAATGCTTTGGCTACTTCGCCAATGCTGTAATATCTTTTATCTTTAGAAAGTTCAATATGCATGTTTTTTTATTTTAATCTTTTCTTTGAACACTTCTTTTATAAACTGTTAAGACTGAATACGGAACACTCTTTTGGAGCATTAGTCTAATGATTGATTTTCCTGATTCGCCAATTGTGCAATGGCAACATACTCCACTGCCGAAATATTGCCGTAATAAAAATTAAGCGGATTCACCACTTTTTTGTTCTTGAGAACCTCATAATGCAAGTGCGGTCCTTCGGATCTTCCCGTGCTTCCCACATAACCTATAACATCTCCTCGTTTTACGCGTTGTCCCGCTCTAGCTTTATATTTGCTCAAATGTGCGTATAAAGTTTCGTATCCAAATCCATGCCGAATAACAATATGATTTCCATATCCTGAGGCGGTATTGTCTGCTTTTGCTACCACTCCGTCGCCGGTGGCATAGATGGGAGATCCTGTTTTAGCTGTGAAATCCATGCCTTTATGCATTTTTCTCACTTTTGTAAAAGGATCTGTTCGGTATCCAAAACCAGATGCCACTTGTTTTAAATTTTCATTTCGTACTGGCTGAATGGCAGGAATAGCTGACAAAAAATCACTTTTGGCTTCTGCCAATTTCAAAATCGCATCCAATGATTTTGACTGAACCGCTAATTCCTTGCTAAGGACATCAATCCTTTTTGTGGTATTCATTACCAACTGGGAATTGTCATAACCTTCTAATACTTTATACCTATTTTTTCCGGGTAATCCCGCTTTTCGAATAGAATCAGGAATCGCCGATTTGTTAAAATACACACGATACAAATTATTATCTCGATCTTCAATGGCTTCAATAACACCATTTACCTGATCCATTTTTTTGTTCAGCAGCGCATAATTCAATCTCAAATTTTCAATTTCACGCGCTTGTAAACGGTCTTTTGGCGTTTCAAAATAAGGAGTGTTCAATAAAACAATAAAACTCAAAAAACCAAACAATACCGATGCCAATAAAAACAGGATAATAACACCAAATTTTCTTCTTTTTCGTGTTTTTATTTTTCTATAGGCTAGATTTTCGGAATCGTAATAATATTTTACTTTCGACATATTTTAAAATACCCTATTTTTGCACACTGTAAAAGGTTAGACGAACAAATTTAATAAATGTTTCATTTGTTACACCCTTTTTTCAATAATAAATAAAATAATGTGCCTATTCCAGCTATTCGTTGCAAGTTCTCGTTTATAAATCTTTTTTTCTAATGAGTCAGCAGGAGCTTCCTCCGGCCGCTCTGCCACCTCAAGAAAAAATAAATCTATAAATCTCGAAGCTTTATACTGTTATCTGGGGCAAAAAATGTTGATTTGATCGTTTGGTCATTCGTTTATGCGATACAGCCGATTAACCAAATTAACAAATAACCGAACAAACAATAAAAATGAAATCACAAGACGTACGTAAACAATTTCTGGATTTTTTTGCATCAAATGGACATTTGATTGTTCCATCAGCACCCATAGTTCTTAAGGATGACCCAACACTGATGTTCAACAATTCAGGAATGGCGCAGTTCAAAGAATATTTTCTTGGGAACGCCACGCCAAAAAGCAATAGAATTGCCGATACACAAAAATGTCTTCGTGTTTCAGGAAAGCATAATGATCTGGAAGATGTAGGTTTTGACACCTACCATCACACCATGTTTGAAATGCTTGGTAACTGGTCTTTTGGTGATTATTTCAAAAAAGAAGCCATCAACTGGGCTTGGCAACTTTTAACAGAAGTGTATAAAATTCCAAAAGAAAATTTATACGTTTCCGTATTTGAAGGAAATCCGGATGAAAATGTACCATTCGATCAGGAAGCTTGGGATATTTGGAAGGAATTAATTGACGAAGACCGAATCATTCTTGGAAACAAAAAAGACAATTTCTGGGAAATGGGCGATCAAGGACCTTGCGGACCTTGTTCAGAAATTCACGTTGACATTCGTTCTGCAGAAGAGAAAGCTTTAGTTTCAGGAAAAAGTTTAGTGAACAATGACCATCCGCAAGTTGTGGAAATTTGGAACAATGTATTTATGGAATTCAACCGTAAAGCTGACGGTTCTTTAGAGAAATTACCGGCACAACATGTTGATACCGGAATGGGGTTTGAGCGTTTGTGTATGGCATTGCAAGGAAAAACTTCTAATTATGATACCGATGTTTTCACGCCACTTATTGAAAAAGTAGAGCAAATTACAGGATTAAAATACACTTCAAACGAAGTTTTAAATATCAGCGAAGAGCAAAATAAAACCAATATCGCTATTCGTGTAGTGGTCGATCACGTTCGTGCGGTAGCTTTTGCTATTGCTGATGGACAATTGCCCTCAAACACAGGTGCTGGTTATGTAATTCGTAGAATTTTACGTCGTGCCATTCGTTACGGATTTACGTTCTTGAATACCAAAGAACCGTTTATCAATCAACTGGTTGCTGTTTTGGCCAATCAAATGGGGGAGTTTTTTCCGGAAATCAAATCGCAACAACAATTGGTTACGAATGTGATTCGTGAAGAAGAAGCTTCTTTCTTGAGAACATTAGACCAAGGATTACAATTATTGGAAAATGTAGTTGCCGAAACTAAAGGGGCAACCGTTTCTGGAACAAAAGCATTTGAATTATACGATACTTTCGGATTCCCAATTGACTTGACCGCATTAATTCTTAGAGAAAAAGGATTCGAATTGGACGAAGCTGGTTTTAACGCTGCCATGCAAGAACAAAAAACACGTTCACGTGCTGCGTCAGAAGTTTCTACCGAAGATTGGTCAGTATTGATTCCTGGAAATGTAGAAACATTTGTAGGATACGACCAATCAGAAAGTGACGTAAAAATCACTCGCATCCGTAAAGTTGACAGTAAAAAAGACGGTATTTTATACCAAATCGTTTTGGACAACACGCCATTCTATCCAGAAGGTGGTGGACAAGTTGGGGATAAAGGAACATTGGTTTCTGCAAATGAAACTATCGAAATCATCGACACCAAAAAAGAAAACAACCTGATTTTACATTTTACAAAACAATTACCAGAAAATGTAAATGTTGGTTTTGTTGCCAAAGTAAATCAGGATTTGAGAAGCTTGTCTTCTAGAAATCACTCGGCTACACACTTGATGCACCAAGCCTTGAGAAGTATTCTTGGAACTCACGTAGAGCAAAAAGGATCCTTGGTAAACCCAAACTACTTGCGTTTTGACTTTTCTCATTTTGCTAAAATGACGGAAACCGAATTGCAACAAGTGGAAGATTTTGTAAACGCAAGAATTCAAGAGCAATTGCCATTAATTGAAAGACGAAATATTCCTTTTGCGCAAGCAGTTCAAGAAGGAGCGATGGCTTTGTTTGGAGAGAAATATGGAGACCATGTACGTGCTATTAAATTTGGCGAAAGCATGGAGTTGTGCGGTGGAATTCATGTGAAAAATACGGCTGAAATCTGGCATTTCAAAATCGTTTCGGAAGGAGCGGTTGCTGCGGGAATTCGTCGTATCGAAGCGATTACAAGTGATGCGGTAAAAGCACATTTTGCTTCGTATGAAAACACTTTAAATGAAGTAAAAACAGCCTTGAAAAATCCTCAGGATATTTTGAAAGCCGTTCATTCGATGCAGGAAGAAAATGCCAAATTGACCAAACAAATTGAGGCTTTGGTAAAAGATAAAGTTAAAAATTTGAAAGCGAGTTTAATTGCTGAAATACAGGAAATAAACGGTGTCCAATTCTTGGCAAAACAAGTAGATTTGAATCCGGAAGGAGCTAAAGATTTAGCGTATGAATTAGGAAATTTAGGGAATAACTTATTTCTAGTTTTGGCTACAGCCGACGAAGAAAAACCAATGTTAACCTGTTATGTTTCTAAAGAATTAGTCGCTGAGAAAAACCTAAATGCAGGACAAGTAGTTCGTGAATTGGGTAAATTTATTCAAGGTGGCGGTGGCGGACAACCGTTTTTTGCTACAGCAGGAGGGAAGAATGTCGCAGGAATTCAGCAAGCTTTGGAAAAAGCAGTTGAGTTTGTAAAGTAGAACAAATTTATTTTTTATAATAAAAACCCTTTTAGAGCTTAAGTTCTAAAAGGGTTTGTTGTTTGATAATCTGTTACTTATAGGGTTGTATTTGGTTTAAAAACAGCAGTTTAACCGAAATATAGGAATTGTAACGATGAATATTGTAGCTTTTATTTTATTTTTTTAGGTTTGATTTATATAGAGCTAAAAAGGTTTTATAAAGGGTTAATACGATTTGTTTAATTATTATGAAACAGAAAAAATATATATTTTGGGTCTTATCAATTTTTTTATTGACACTTTATTCGTGCTCAAATGATACTGACGGGGGTGTAAAATTGCTAAAAAAGACAGTTGAGATTTCCGCAGATGGAACTTCCGCAACAACTTTATTTACCTATAACGGTGGTGAAATTGCCAGTATTGACGGTGTTCAGAAACGTACAGATTTTACGTATACCGATGGTTTGATTACAAAAGTTGTAACGTTAAATAAAATAAATCAACAAAGTGAGACTATTGAATATAGTTATCTGGAGGGAAAATTGGTTGAAGCGGAGTCTTTAGGTAATTATAGAATAAATTACATTCATAATTCAGATAAAACCGTTTCTTATGAAAAATTAACGATTAATTCAGGGAATCAGGAAGTAAAAGAATTTCACGGAACATTGTATTTTGAAAACGAAAATCTCATCAAAGAGGAAAGGATATTGGATAATACTGCACCAGGTGTTTTGTCAAAATATAGTGTGAGTTTTGATTATGATTCTAAGCACAATCCGTTGTATAATATATTGGGATACAAAAAACTATTGGATTATAATGAAGGAATCTCGTCAAATAATAGTTTAATAAGTACAGTAATTACAAGTGTTTCTAAAGACGACCAAATAACATCTTCTGCTAATTTTTATAAAAGTTCTTTTAAATACGATTTAGATAATTACCCAACGGAACAGGTTTCAGAAAATGCTAGTGCTACTAATAGAAATGCCGGTTATCTGAAATCAGTATACTTCTACTAAGAAAATATTTATTTTTATAACAACCCTTTCAGCATAGTAAACTCTGAAAGGGTTTTTTAATTTAAAGCATGTCTGATGAATGAAAAAAGAGTGAAACACCATTTAATTCGCTAAAATTATTCAAATTTGCAGTAAATAAAATAACAATGCAATTCAGGACCCCAGTACCTATTTCTAAAAGTAATCATCCTTTAGATTACAATTCAAAGATTGTCTCTTTAGGTTCTTGTTTTGCAGAAAATATTTCTGAAAAATTCCAATATTTTAAATTTCAAAACACCATAAATACTTTCGGGATAATTTTTAATCCGGTTTCTATTGAAAAAATTATTGATAAAGCCATACATGCGACTTTATTCACGGAAGAAGATATTTTTTTCTATAACGAACGCTGGCATTGTTTTGATGTGCATTCGGATTTGAGTAATTCAAATAAAGAGGATTTATTAGCATCTTTAAACGCAATATTTGAATCAACAAAACTGCAATTACATCAAGCTTCTCATGTTATTATCACGTATGGAACATCGTGGGTCTATCGAAATATTGAAAGCGATTCTATTGTGGCGAATTGTCATAAAGTGCCACAAAAGAAGTTTCAGAAAGAATTACTTTCAGTTGAAACGATAAAAGAAAGTCTGGTAAAGACAACCAAATTAATTCACTCGGTAAATCCTGATTGTAACATCATTTTCACAGTTTCGCCAGTGCGTCACATAAAAGACGGTTTTGTCGAAAATCAAAGAAGCAAATCACATTTGATTTCCGCAATCCATCAAGTTTTAGAGGAATCTGAAATCTGCAATCTAAAATCTGCAATCTATTTTCCTTCCTACGAAATCATGATGGATGAACTTCGGGATTACCGTTTTTATGCCGAAGATATGTTGCATCCCAATCAAGTGGCAATCGATTATATCTGGAAGCGTTTCAAAGAAACTACCATTTCAGAAATGGCTTTTGCTACGATGGAAGAAGTAGAGAGTATTCAAAAAAGTTTGTCTCACAGACCTTTTAATCCTGATTCAGAAAGTCACCTGAAGTTTGAATCCAAACTCAAAGAAAAAATCACTAAATTGGTTTCACAATATTCATTCATGAAATTTTAATTATGCTTAGAAGAATACTTATTGGAATAGGAATTATAGTTGGGATATTTTTATTATTTAAATTTTGTGAATTCAAGAAAAACGATGATTCCGATATCGATTACAACACGAATCTCATTCAGCAGCAAATTGTAAACGTAGGCAAACTAGTTGTTACCGAAGGTCATTTCTCGGAAGTATTGACTTACAAAAATCAAGAAAAATATTTAATGGAGATGCTTTCTTTCGAGAAAAAAGCACTCATTGTTGTCAATGCCGATGTTACAGTGGCTTATGATTTGCGTAAAGTCGTTTACGATATTGATGAGAAAAATAAAACGATTACCATAAAATACATTCCAAAAGAAGAAATAAAAATCAGTTCCGATATTCAATTTTATGATGTGGAACAAAGTAAATTGAATCCGTTTACGGGAGATGATTACAACAAAATCAATAAATCGGTTAAAGCGAATCTTGCCAAGAAAATTGAAAAATCGTCATTGAAAACGAATGCTCAAAACCGACTAATAAGTGAATTGTCTAAAATATTAATTCTGACCAATACAATGGGTTGGAAATTGCAATACGAAGGAAAAGTAATCGAAAGTGAAAAAGATTTTGGACAAAAAATAAAATTGTAAAAAGTAATAATAACACTAATTTCACGAATTAATTTGTGTTAATTCCTGAAATTAGTGTTTAAATTCTCTGTCCGCTTCCTTGAAGTAATTTTAAGCTTTCTCTTTGTCAAAAATTAAATCCAAACCACCAATAATCAAATGCGCTACTTCGGGTCTTTTTTCTTTTAATTGATCGAGATAAACCATTATTTCCTGTAGTAATTGTGGTTCATTTCTGTCTTTCAAAAGCTCAGTGATTTCAACAGCTAACAACCAATCGTTTGGATGGTTGTTACGTAATTTATCAAAAATTGGTACCAAAGAAGTTTCTGTATCCTTGGTTTCTCTTATGTTTCGAATCGTTTGGTATAAAACCTCTAAATCATCACGTTCCGCGGTGTGTTTCGCCTTGATAGTTTTACTTGTTGGCACATGCGAAATTAAATTAAAACTATTCACATCAGCAGGACCAGAAAAAGCCGAAACCACTTTTTTACCTACAGCCATATCATAATTTCCCCATTCCGGTTGAAACAAAATAGTTTCTCTGTGTGTCACGGTACAATTCTTTAAACTGATTAAAATAATCTCTCCGTGTAGGTTTCTCGATCCGGTAATGATTTCTCCTTTTACGATAATATCACCTTCAAATTCAAGCGTTACGCTTTGATTTTCAGTAATAGAATAGGCACTTAAATCTCTTGGGCTCATGTCTTCAATCGCAAGATTTATTCCTTTTAGTTTTCCAATAGGACTTCCAAAACCTTCGGCATGTTTAGCAGTTCCATGACCCACTAATTCTTTTTCTCTATATGATAATGCTGTTTTTCCTGTTGTTTGGATATAAACGGGTTTTCCTTCTTCTTCGATAACATTGGTGAAAACTCCCGAAATTTGAATTCCGGTGCTCAATTCAATCGTTCCTAAAGCATTGGAATGAATCAGCTTATTAATTCCTGATAATCCTCCAGTACGCAACGCCATTTTATTGGCAAACTCTTCCAAAACCAAACTTAAATAAGCAAAATCTGGAGTGACATAAAGCTGTGGTTGCAGTTTCGTAATATCAAAACTTTGGTTGGCTGCCGATAGGTCGTAAGGGATTTTTTTTACATTATCCGTCATGCACCAGGCGCTTTCTCCAATAGACGAAAGCAGTCCGGCACCGTATATTTTTGGATTGTCAATAGTTCCAATCAAACCATATTCCACGGTCCACCAATGCAGGTTTCTGATTTGCGCCATTTCCGATAATTCGCCCATGTTATTCTGCAAATCTTCCACTGCTTTTTCGGCAGCATCAATATCGGCTTGAGGCGTATCTTCGGCTTCTTTCAGGATAGAAAGTAGTCGGATGGCTTCATACATTTGGTAATCTTTGTGCGAAGAAATCGCTTTGCATCCTATCTCACCAAAACGACGCAGGTATTCCGCATATTCGGGATTGGCAATAATGGGCGCATGACCGGCACCTTCGTGAATAATATCTGGTGCAGGCGTGTATTCTATATGCTCAAGCTGGCGAATATCAGATGCAATTACAAGGACATTATATGCTTGAAACTCCATAAAAGCATTCGGTGGAATAAATCCGTCAACGGCTACTGCAGCCCAACCAATTTCGGTCAGAATACGGTTCATGCCATACATACTAGGAATGTTGTCGACTTCGATTCCTGTTTTTTTCAAACCTTCCAAGTAGGAACTATGAGCCACTTTTGATAAATAATCCACATTTTTGCGCATCACATAACGCCAAACCGCTTGATTTATGGGCGTATAATCGCTATAATCCTGAGGCTTAATAAATTGCTTTAAGTGTTTTGGCAATCGGTCCAATAACGGATTACTTTCTATAGTTGTGTTCATATCGAAAACGTTGTAGTTCAACTGCAAAAGTACGAATTTCAGGAGCTATTTCCCGCTTTTCATTGCAAGTTTTTGCAAACCCGTTTGTTTTTCTAAAGTTTATAAAATAGCTTCCTCCGGTCGCTTTTTATAAACAAGAAAAACCAAAACGGCTTTCGCAAAAAGCTTTTCATTGCAATCGGGGCTAGGGAAGTTGTGGTGTAATTTGAGATTAGGTCTGATTTAAGATAATTTTTGCGGCATTCTGTCATTGCGAGGAACGAAGCAATCACACTAAAATATTTCTCAAAGAAATTACGCTTCGTTTGTCATTCTCGTTTAGGTCTATAAAAATTTTAAAGCTGTTAGTGCAGTAATAGAAATTGCTATAACAATCCAATTGTTTTTGGTTGGTTTGTATTTCTGTCTGAATTCTATATTATTTAATAGTACTACGATTGTTGTAAATCCAATTGCCATTACACCTAAAATAAATTTTGAAACCAAATCTAGCGCACTAGGATTGAGTAGGTTTAATCTGTAAGAGTTAATTATCAATATTACTACAAACATAATCCAAGTTATAATACTCATAACCCAGCCTTTTGATACGTTTTTAATTAAAAGTAACGCTGATGAAATAGCAATAAGAGAAACGATTACTAAAGTTGAATTTGTTCTGAGAGCCATTTGAACAATACTCTGATGGTCCACTAATGGGTTTTTCCATAAAAAAATATAATATTCAGTACATGTTATGTAGACAAAAAATAATATAACAAGTCCACAACAAATCTGAATTCCTGATAGAATAAATTCAAATATTCTCCAACTATGCTTCATTGAGTTTTTTACTTTAAAGGTTTTGTATTCTCATTGTTGTGGGCACAGAATGCAATTCTGCGCGAACGGTTGTGCATATCTGCGCGATCGACTACTTCATCAACTCAAACACCAAAACCTGCGTTTTTTGTTTATCTGAAAAATTATTATCTGAAACAAAAATGATAGATGGATTGCCATTTGTCAATTTTGGTCCAAAAGTAAGTCCTTCAATATTATCAATAAAAATCCCTAAATCATCCATGTTTAGAATCAGTTTTTTAGAAGCTAATTCCAATTTCTGGTTTTGTAACGAGGGGTAATTTTTAACGTTAGTTGCCTTTTTTAAATCACACAAAAATACTTTTACCGTGCAGGTTTGCGTACCTGTAGAGTACGAACGTTCCACAACCAGCAACTGGTTTTTACCATAATACTGAATTGCCGAAATGCCATTTACGGCAAAAGCTTCTTTTGGACTGGGCTCATGTGCAATGGGCTCCAGTTGGTACCCGTATTGGGCGGTGTTGTTCTTTGTTTTGGCATTAAATTGATACAATCGAATCAAACCTCCTTTGCTGGTATTGGCTTGGTCGCCATCTTCAAATAGCGGCTCTTCAATGTTGGTGTAAATATTTTTGTAGTTTTTGTCAAAAGTAATTCCTTCTAAAGTTCCATTATTTCTCGGACCTTTTTCCAGTTTCTGCATTTTTAAATTTTCCGGTAATGTGACATTGCCAAGAAAATCACCTTTTAAATCCATGAAATTTATCGATGGATTTTGTAAAACCGTCTTGTCTGCTGTGAGCACGTGAGCTCCTTCGCTACTCCAAATTAAGGAATTGGTTTTAGGATTGAATCGGATGTCTTCGGGATCGGCTGAGGTTGATGGGATGGTGTTCCAATTGCCATAATTTTCTCCTGCTTCATTTTTTAAAGTAATGACAGCTGTGAAATCAATACTTTCTAATTTGTTTTCGACCAAACGAATTTTTGCAGTGTAAAATCGGGAATCATTAGTCTGGGATCTTTCATCGCTTATCAAGTAATACAAATCGTTTTTCGCATCATAATCGATTCCGGATAAACCGCCCACTTTTGTATTCTGAAAAGTTTTATCAAATGGAATTTCGATCGAACTGATTAGCCTTAAACTGGGAGTTGGTTTGTTTTCAATGGTTTGTTTTAAATTGGAGCAAGAAAGAAGAACGGCTGGTAAAACAACGAGAAATAAAAGTTTACGCATGAAAGAATGTGTTACTATTTGCAAAAGTGAACTGATGTCTGGATTAAAAAGCTGCTGTAAAAACTACGGATTGTTAATTTTATTTTTTTTCGGCATTGCGGAAATACTCAATTTTATAATTGAACATTTCAGCCATATTTTTGGCGCGTAGTTTTGCTTCTTCGGCTAATGGACCTGCAAATAAACTATCGGTAGTTTCTGTGAAAATTTCCATCCAACGCTCAAAATGTTCCTTGGCAACCGGTAATTGTTTGTGTGGTGGAAACGGGCTTCCGGAATAAGAATGTACTTCGAGTAAAATAGTTTGCCAAAAACGATACATTTTTTCCAAATGATCGGGCCAGTTATTGCCTATTTTTTCGTTGAATATGGGTCCAATAAAGCTGTCTTTTTGAACTTTAGAATAGAAGGTGTCAACAAGTAATTTGATGTCTTCCAAGTTGGTAATATCAGTGAGTGTTGTCATGATTGGGTGTAAAAAAGCCTACGCAAAGGTAGGCCTTTATGCTGAAAATGGATAATTCTTTTACCCAATTAAATGCGTAAATAAATCTTGCTTTTCATTGAGGTATTTAAACTCAAAACCTTTGTTCGTCATCTGGGATTTGATGGATAGAATGTCATTTTTGTTTTTTAGTTCTAATCCAACTACTGCAGGACCTACCTCACGACTGTTCTTTTTGGTAAATTGAAAATAGGTAATGTCATCATCAGGGCCTAAAATATCATTTACAAATTCCTTTAATGCACCAGGACGTTGCGGAAACTGAATCATGAAATAATGCATTAATCCTTCATACAGTAAAGAGCGTTCCTTTATTTCGGCAGTTCTTTCAATGTCATTGTTACTTCCGCTGACGATGCAAACTATGTTTTTGCCTTTTATTTGGTCTTTATAAAAGTCCAAAGCCGCAATGGCTAACGCTCCGGCAGGTTCAACAACCATGGCTTCTTCGTTATACAATCGCAAAATAGTGGTACATACTTTCCCTTCGGGAACCAGAATGATATCATCTAAATTTTTACTGCAAATTTCAAAAGTGATGTCGCCTACCTGTTTTACCGCTGCGCCATCTACAAATTTGTCAATGGTTTCCAGTGGTGTGTTTTTGCCATTGGCAATAGATGTTTTCATCGAAGGAGCGCCTTCGGGTTCTATACCAATAATTTTGGTATTGGGGCTCAACTGTTTAAAAACCTCCGAAAGTCCAGCCGCCAATCCGCCACCGCCAATAGGGATAAATACATAATCGATAGGATCCTTAAACGATTCTAGAATCTCTAATCCGACTGTACCTTGACCTGCAATGACTTTTACGTCATCAAACGGGTGAATAAAAGCTTTGTTGCTTTGTGTTGCGTCTGCTACGGCTTTTGCGTAAGCGTCATCAAAAGTATCTCCTATTAAAACAATTTCTGCATATGATTTTCCAAACAACTGTACTTGTTTTACTTTTTGTTTAGGTGTTGTTTTGGGCATGTAAATCTTGCCCATTATTTTTAACAGATTACAAGAGTATGCCACTCCTTGTGCATGATTTCCCGCGCTCGCGCAAACAATACCCTGCTTTTTTTCTTGTTCAGTAAGAGAACTCATTTTGTTGTAGGCTCCTCTGATTTTGTAGGAGCGAACGATTTGTAAATCTTCACGTTTTAGCAGGATGGTTGATTCGAATTCATCGGAAAGATTCAGGTTCTCAGTCAATGGAGTAGCGGGAACCACTCCTTGTAACTGATTTTTTGCCGCTAATACTTCTTTAAATATATTCATGATTTTCTTTATTACATTTCAAAAATTACGCTCTTATGATTTAAAAATTCGTTATTGATGGGCTGTTTTGTTGGGTCATTTTTCTCCATGTCCAAAACCTTTTTGTGGATTCCTTCACTCGATTTGATGATAGCGATTCTGGAACTTCTGACGAATTCTATTAAGCCAAATTTGTCCAGTTCCTGAAGAAGATTGTTTACTTCTTCATCTTGTCCTGTGGCTTCAAAAACGGTGTAATCTTCTTGTATTACTACTGCCTTTGCGCCATATTCTCTCAATAATCGTTCAACTTTTACCTCTTTCATAATGATAGCAGTAGGCACTTTGTACAAAGCCATTTGTTGCCAGATAATTTCGTCATTAGTATTACAATATACTTTGAAAACATCTACTATTTTTTCTATTTGACGAACCAGATTTTTTACCACTGTTTCGGTCTCTTTTACCACGATGGTAAATCTATATATTTTTTCGATTTCACTAGGGGATGTATTCAGACTTTCTAAACTAATTTTTCTCCGAGAGAACATGATGGCAATTTTGTTGATTAAACCTACTTGATTTTCGGTGTAGATGGTTAATGTATATTCTTGTTTCATCGCTTTTATTTTTTTAAATTTCCTTTTTTGGGTTTGGAGTTTAGATTTCTTCTTTGCTTAAAATAATTTCTGCTACCCCTTTTCCTTGCATCACCATGGGGAAAACATTGTCTTCATGAATTACTGCCACTTCCAATAGGAATGCACTTGGATGATCCAACATTTGCTTCAGGCTTTCCCTTAAGTCTTCTCTTTTGGAAACTTGCCTTCCGTCAATTTTATATCCTTTGGCAACTTGAACAAAATTGGGGCTTTGAATATCTGTAAAGGAGTATCTTTTTTCATGAAATAATTCTTGCCATTGGCGTACCATTCCTAAAAAACTATTGTTGAGAATTAAGATTTTTACATTGGGTTGAAACTGCATAATGGTTCCTAGTTCCTGGATGTTCATTTGTGCACCTCCATCGCCCATAATGGCTATGACTTGTCTTTCAGGCGCACCAAATTTAGCCCCAATAGCAGCTGGCAAGGCATATCCCATGGTTCCTAAACCGCCACTGGTGATGTTGCTTCGGGTTTTGTTTTGTTTGGCATAGCGGCAGGTTACCATTTGGTGTTGGCCTACATCGGTAACAATAACGGCATCGCCTCCCGTTAATTCGTTAAGTATGTTTATTACTTCCCCCATAGTCAAGCCGCCTTCGGTAGGATGTAGCTCTTTTTGAATTACTACGGTGGTTTCTTTTTCTCTTTTTATTTCAAATTCGTTGAACCATTCTCGATGTATTTTTTTATCTAATAAATGGGTGAGCAAGGGCAATGTTTCTTTGCAATCTCCCCAAACAGGGACGGTCGTTTGAATGTTTTTGTCAATTTCAGCCGGGTCAATATCCATATGGATAATTTGAGACTGTTTGGCATATTTATCCAATCGCCCAGTAACCCTGTCGTCAAAACGCATTCCTACTGCAATCAAAACATCGCATTCGTTAGTTAAATAATTCGGGCCGTAATTGCCGTGCATCCCAAGCATGCCTACGCCCAGCGGATGGTCTGTAGGAATCGCGCTCATTCCCATAATGGTCCAAGCGGCTGGCAATCCCGCTTTTTCAATAAAAGCTTGGAATTCTTTTTCGGCATTGCCTAATAATACGCCTTGACCAAATATTACGAATGGTTTTTTGGCTTGGTTGATTATGACGGCCGCTTTCTCAATGTATGCTATACGAACATTTGGTTTTGCACGGTAACTTCTGACATGAATACAAGGTCTGTAGCCAATATAATCAAACAATTGTAATTGTGCATTTTTGGTAATATCTATTAAAACGGGACCTGGCCGCCCGCTTTTTGCAATAAAAAAAGCCTTTGCAATTGCTTCAGGAATCTCTTTGGCATCTGTAACCTGGTAGTTCCATTTTGTTATTGGGGTCGTTATGTTGATGATGTCGGTTTCCTGAAAAGCATCGGTGCCTAATAAATGAGCAAATACCTGTCCAGTGATGCAAACTAACGGAGTGGAATCTATCATCGCATCGGCCAAGCCTGTTACCAAATTGGTTGCGCCGGGTCCGCTAGTCGCAAAAACAACACCCGTTTTTCCGCTTACTCTTGCATAGCCCTGAGCCGCATGAATAGCGCCTTGTTCGTGACGCACTAATATATGATTTAGCTTGTCTTTAAAGTCATAAAGTGCATCGTATATTGGCATAATGGCTCCTCCGGGATAGCCAAAAATAGTATCTGCTTTTTCAGATAATAAAGCGTCAATAACGGCAAGACTGCCTGTTGTATTGATTGTTTTGGTTTTTTCTTTTAGTGAGCGTACTGTTGTTTTCATTTTTTTGTTTTTGTTTCTGGATTTTTATGAGTTTTCTGTTTTGGGTATTGTGTTAGATTTAAAAAAAAAAAGCCTTTCTCAGTTTTAGATGAGAAAGGCTGATAGTTGATACTATAATCCTGACTCGTCATGTGAAACGAATAATGATAATTACGATAATGATAATTGTTGCTAAATTTTTCATAGTTGATTTAAATAAAAAAACCTCCCGATGTGGGAGGTTTGATAAATTGTATATTGCTTACTTATTTATATAACACCTCGCCATTATTGTTGAATTACAATAATGTTAATAGCGATAATAATGTTATTTAAGTTGTTCATTGTTTTTGTTTGAGCTGCAAATATATAGATTATCTGATAAGATCATATCAAAATATTTATTTTTTTGAAGCCGAAGGCGGGAATTGTTCTAAAATTTTTGCCACAAATTCATTGATTTGTTTTTCTTTTTCATTGCGGTTTTCAGTCAAATATCCAACTCCTTCACCTTGCCAAACTAATTCTTTTTTCTTGGCATCGATTAAATCAATATACAATGTTCCTTCGGTTGAAGACGAAACATACGTACTGCGTCCTCCCCAGAAATAAGGATTCCATCCGTAACCCCATCCATAACCCCATCCGGCATTGTATTGGTTCACGTCAATTTTTTCTCTTTCTTTGGTGAGAATGTTAATCAGCAAATCTGGATTTTCACTTTTGGACATCCCTTTTCTGCTTAGTTCTCGGTCTATGGCATTAAGTATTCTTTTCTTATCCAATTCTGAAATTTCCACTCGATCGATGCCTTTTTTATGAAAAGCATACGTTTTGTATTGACTGAAATCTACATTATTATCATAATCTGAATATACTTTTACGGAACTGCAAGAGGCAATTACGAAAAGTAGAAATACGGGAAGGAGTTTCATTGCTTTCATGGTGTGATTATTTGATTACTATATATTTACTAAAGATATACTCAAGTTTTTTAAAAATCCAACAAATTGTCGGCGACTATATTAGGGATGGTAACTTTCAATAAAGGTTGCGTCTCCATCGCTCTTTTTATGGCAAATAGTGCTCCGTCATTTCTAGCCCAACTTCTTCTGGAAATCCCGTTGTTGACATCCCAGAAAAGCATTGATGCTAAACGCCTTGAAGCTTCTTTTGAACCATCAAGAACCATACCAAAACCACCATTAATTACCTCGCCCCAACCAACTCCTCCGCCATTGTGAATGGATACCCAAGTGGCACCTCTAAAGCTGTCACCAATAACATTTTGTATCGCCATATCAGCCGTAAAACGGGAGCCGTCATAAATGTTAGAAGTTTCTCTGTATGGGGAATCAGTGCCGGAAACATCGTGATGATCCCTGCCCAAAACTACTGTTCCTATTTCGCCTTTGGCAATAGCCTGATTAAAAGCTTCGGCAATTTTTACACGACCTTCGGCATCGGCATAAAGAATTCGGGCTTGTGAGCCTACAACCAGTTTGTTTTCCTGGGCGCCTTTTATCCAATGGATATTATCTTGCATTTGCTGTTGAATTTCTTCAGGTGCCGTTTTTGCCATTTCTTCCAGAACTTGACAAGCAATAGCATCTGTTTTGGCTAAATCGTCCGGTTTTCCCGAAGCACAAACCCAACGGAAAGGTCCAAATCCGTAATCAAAACACATAGGTCCCATAATATCCTGTACATAACTTGGATACCTGAAATCGATATGATTTTCTGCCATAATATCGGCACCGGCACGGGAAGCTTCCAGCAAGAAAGCATTTCCGTAATCGAAGAAATAGGTTCCTTTTGCAGTGTGTTTGTTAATTGCAGTTGTGTGTCTGCGTAACGTTTCCTGTACCTTTTCTTTGAATAAATCGGGATTGTTGGCCATCATTTCATTGGCTTCTTCAAACGAAATTCCAATTGGATAATAGCCTCCAGCCCAAGGATTATGTAAAGATGTTTGATCCGATCCTAAATCAATATGGATGTTTTCCTGATCAAATTTTTCCCAAATATCGACCACGTTTCCTAGATACCCGATAGAAACGATTTCTTCATTGGCTTTAGCCAAAACGACTCGTTGCACCAGTTTATCTATGTCTTCAATCACTTCGTTTATCCAGCCTTGACTGTGACGAATATGTGTTATTTTTGCATTTACTTCGGCACAAACGGTGATACAACCGGCAATATTTCCGGCTTTCGGTTGTGCGCCACTCATTCCGCCCAAACCAGAGGTTACAAATAAGCCACCTTTTGGACTGCGTTTTATTTTACGAAAACCATTCAAAACGGTAATGGTTGTTCCGTGAACAATTCCTTGCGGACCGATGTACATGTAACTTCCGGCAGTCATTTGTCCGTATTGAGAAACACCTAATGCATTCATTTTTTCCCAATCGTCCGGTTTAGAATAATTAGGGATTACCATTCCGTTTGTTACTACAACTCTTGGAGCTTCTTTATGTGATGGAAACAATCCCATCGGATGTCCGGAATACATCGTCAATGTTTGCTCATCGGTCATTTCCGATAAGTATTGCATCGTCAAAAGATATTGTGCCCAGTTTTGAAAAACAGCTCCATTCCCACCGTATGTAATCAATTCATGCGGATGTTGTGCTACGGCATAATCGAGATTATTTTGAATCATTAACATGATTGCTTTAGCTTGCTCACATTTTCCGGGATACTCGGCAATAGGTCTTGCGTACATTTTATAATCCGGACGCAAGCGGTACATATAAATACGACCATACGTTTCCAATTCTTCCGAGAATTCTTTTATTAATTCAGCGTGGTGTTGTGGTTCAAAATAGCGTAAGGCGTTACGTAACGCTAATTTTTTTTCTTCAATCGAAAGGATTTCTTTACGTTTTGGAGCGTGATTGATGTCTATTTCGTATGGTTTCGGTTTTGGTAAAACCGATGGAATTCCTTGTTGTATTTGTTCTTGAAAAGTCATGTTTTTTTATTGAAAAATTTAAATATTGAAAAATTTAAAGAAATAGCAATGTTTTCTACATTTTTATGTCTTCAAATTAACTCATTTTCGAATTGTATTTATACTCGATTCGCATTTTGTTCCTCATTTTAGTTAAGGAATGCAGCCAATAAAAAAAAACGACTATGGATAACGGATATCCGATCTATGGTAGGATTTGTATATTTTAATCCTATACTTTAATGATTGATTATCCATATTTTAGGGTTAGTTAATTTTGTGATTGAACACTGAAAACTGCTATCTGAAAACTGTTTACTTTTTATTCGTTCCTGTTTTTTTATCAAATCCATAAGGACAATGACGACAACCACTCTTACAGCAATAACCACGTTTTAAATGGTGTTTCTCAGTAAAACATTTATAGCCTTCAGGCGTGTAATAGAAATCTTCCCCTTCTATTAATTTATTTTCATTACTTTGGTCAATCATATTTGGGATTATTCGATTGTAAAATTCATGAAATCAACTCAAACGAATGAGTTTTTCATTAAATAGAACCATTTTATTATTACAAATTTATAAATTTTATAGCGAATGTTTCTGATTGTTGCTAAATATTTAATTCCTAAAGGATATCGCGGACTAACTGTATTTCCTTTTGTGTTTGTAAAATATGGTGTAGATAAAGAGAATGTCATTTTTATCAACCATGAAAAAATTCATCTTCGGCAGCAACTGGAACTTTTAATACTGCCTTTTTTTGTTTGGTATTTGTTAGAATATCTTGTTCGCTTGTTTCAATATAAAAATACCTATTTGGCGTATAGAAATATCAGTTTTGAAAGAGAAGCTTACGCTAATGAATCTAATTTTGAATATCTAAAAAGCAGGCCTTTTTTAGGTTTTAGGAACTATTTATACTTAAAAAATAAGTAGTGCTTGTCAGAATTATTTTAGGACTTAATACTATTTTGATGTTACTTTCGATTGCATTTTACGACTTTCTGTTTTTAATCTAAAACAATGTACAGGATTAACTTACAGTTTGTTAAAGTAATTTTTTATTGAAAATTATGAATCATTTAATTACTGATATTTAATATTTTGGAATTCAATTAATCGTAAGAAATGATGTAATTATAATATAAAAACATGTATTTAATCGATTATTTGTACTTTTTATCGATTTTTATACTAACTCTTATTCTATTTTTTTGTAACTTTAGATAAAAATAATTCAAAACAGATTTTTTTTCTAAAACCCTTGATTGTAAATGTGTGTTTTTAGCTTTTTTAGGACTCATAATAGGGCTTCTTTTTTTATAATTAAAATAATATACTGAAATAAAATGTCTTATAAAAGAATCTGATTTTAGACGAATTAATTTAATAAGCAAGCTTATGGACTCAAAATTACTTAGACGAACGCTGTTGATTGTTACTGGATTATTTTTACAGAACGGTGTCAATGCCCAGATGTATGTAAGTCCGAATAGTTACGTTTTTGCGAATAACGAAGTCGTTTTTATAAAACAGCAATTAGAGTTAAATGCTGCCAACAGTAACTTCTATTTAAGGAAAGACGCCCAGTTGGTTCAAGGTTCTACATCATCCGGAGCAAATAAAGGACTTGGGAGCTTATCTGTTTTTCAAGAAGGAACTACAAATAATTTTCAATTCAATTATTGGTGTTCGCCTGTTGGAGGGGGTGATGTAACTGCTGGAAACGCTGCTTTTGGAATTACTCAGCTTAAAGATATTGTAGACTTGACAAATAGTAATAATTCAACTCCTTTAGCAATGAACAATTACGATGGTACGGCTAGTCCTTTTGCAATTGCACCCTATTGGATTTTTAAGTTAACCGCTTCATCGGGCTATTCAGATTGGGTTTCGGTTGGGACAACTTCTGCAATAAATGCAGGAGAAGGATTTACGATGAAGGGAACTTCAGGGACCAATCTAACAACAGTAAATGGAATTGAAAACAACCCAGGAAGTAAACAAAGGTACGATTTCAGAGGGAAGCCAAATGATGGAACCATTTCTATTCCAGTTGCTGTCGAACAATTTACATTAACAGGAAATCCTTATCCATCAGCAATAGATTTGTCTGCTTTTTTAACAGATGCGACTAATTGTACTGGGATTGCTTATTTCTGGGAACAGGATAAAACAGTTGACACGCATTACATTGCCGAATACAAAGGCGGATATGGCGCTTTTTCACCTATAAGCAGACTGGGGTCTGGAATTTATGTTCCTGCAACCTTTTATTCTTATGACGGATCAGGTAATGAAGGAGGGGAGACCGGAACAGGAGGAGCTTATGAGAGACGTTTTAGTCCTGTTGGGCAAGGTTTCATGATTGATGGACTTGTAAATGGAACTGTGGAAATGAAAAATAGTTATAGAGTATTTGTTAAGGAAGCTCCACTAAATTATTCTCAATTTGAAAGAAATACAAGTTCTAATAAAACGAAAACTATCTCGGCTTACCTGTCAGATATTCCATCAGTATCCGGATTTGATTATAAAACGGTAAGTACAGTCCCAACACCGCAAATACGATTAAATACCTTATTGAACAATCAAGGAATTCGTCAGATTGTTTTGGCATTTGCTCCAGAAGCTACAGACGGAGTTGATCGCGCTATGGATGCAATATCCTCTAGTGATGATTCACCGGCAGATGTTTACTTTGTAATAGATGATGATGAGTATCTTATAAACACAGTAAGTTTTGATATGGATAAAAAAATTCCAATCGGTTTTAAAAATACTAATCAAGCCAATTTTAAGATTACAGTGAAAGAAATGTTGAACATTACAGCTGCTAATTCTGTTTATTTGCACGATAAAGCAACTGATTTATATCATGATATCAAAAACGATTTCTATGATTTGACATTGCCCGGAGGAGTGAACAATACACAATTTGAAATTACTTTTAAAAATAATTCGACTTTAGGAGTTGAGGATGCAGCGCATCAAAGCTTTGTGGTTTATCAAGACAATACCACTAAAAAACTAACAATTAGTAATCCTTTACTACTGGATCTTGCCACTTGCAATTTGTATGATGTAGCCGGAAAATTAATTTTCAATAAAAAAGATTTGGGATCAAACTCGTCTTATACCTTTTCTACTTCGGGACTTAGTGATGGAATTTATATCGTTAAAATAGCAACTAAAGATAAAATAGAAGTGGGTCAGAAAATAATCATCAGAAGATAAGAGTAAATATAAATGAAAGCAAAATGCAATCTGCAGAGGTTGCATTTTTGTTATATATAAATTTTACCTTTGTACCAAAATTACTTAGCTTGAATCAACACCTAACAACTTCGTTTCCAAACGCCATTTCAGTAGCCATCAAACGGGAAGATTTGATTCATCCTTTTGTTTCCGGAAATAAATTCAGAAAGCTGAAATACAATTTGCTGCAAGCGAAAACGGAGCATTACGAAACGCTGCTTACTTTTGGAGGTGCTTTTTCGAATCATATTGCGGCAGTCGCTTTTGCAGGAAAAGAAAAAGGATTTAAAACCATCGGAATTATTCGTGGGGATGAATTAGGGAGTAAAATCTCGGAAAACCCCACGTTGTCATTCGCTCAAAATTGCGGAATGCAACTGGAATTTATCTCAAGGGAGGAATACCGATTAAAAAGTGAGGTTTCATTTTTAGAGAACTTAAAACAGCAATTTGGCGATTTTTATCTAATACCTGAAGGCGGGACAAATGCGTTAGCTATCAAAGGGTGTCAGGAGATTCTAACTCCGGAAGATGCTGAATTTGATTATATTTGTTGTTCAATAGGAACTGGCGGAACCATTTCGGGAATCATTAACAGTGTTTTACCACACCAAAAAGTTTTAGGATTTCCCGCTTTAAAAGGAGATTTTTTGAAAGAGGAAATTCGTATTTTTGCCCAAAATGAAAACTGGGAGTTAATTACCGAGTATCATTTTGGAGGTTACGGAAAAGTGACGCCGGAATTAATTGCTTTTATCAATCAGTTTTATACCGAAAACCAAATTCCCTTGGATCCCATTTATACGGGAAAGATGGTTTTTGGCGTTATAGATTTAATTAAAAAAAACTATTTTCCTACCGAATCAAAAATTTTACTAATTCATACGGGTGGAATTCAGGGAATTCAAGGGATGAATATGAAATTAATAAACAAACAATTACCAACAATAGATATCTATGTTTAAAAAAATTCTACTGCTTCTTACCATAATTACTTTAATAGGTTGTAATGCCGCAAAACCTGTTATTGTAACAAAGAAAGCTCCTTTAAAACCAAAATCAGAAGTCGTACGCACGATTAAAAAACCAGCTAGGCCAAGCTCTAACACAGTAAAAACGACTGTTGCAACACCTGTAAAAAAAGATCCAAGTAATCGAGAAACAGAAGTAATCGTTTCAACTTCAAAAACAGTAGTTACAAACGATGTTGTTGTATCTTATATTTCTAAATTTAAAGAAATTGCGATGGGGAACATGAAGAATTATGGGATTCCCGCAAGTATTATTTTAGCTCAGGGGATTTTAGAATCAGGTGCAGGAAGAGGTGATTTAGCAATGAGTGCCAACAATCATTTTGGAATAAAATGTCATGCAGGATGGACAGGAGAAAGCGTTAAGCACGATGATGATGCTGATCAGGAATGCTTTAGAAAATACGATAACCCCTCAGAATCATTCAAAGATCATGCTTTGTTTTTAACGGGAAGAAGCAGGTATTCTAAACTATTTGAATTCTCAAAAGGCGATTATAAAGCTTGGGCAAAAGGACTAAGAGCTGCGGGTTATGCCACAGATCCTAAATATCCGGACAAGCTGATTTCTTACATTGAGCGCTACAATTTGTATCAATATGACAATCAGGTTTTAGATGTTGATTATGTGTCGAATGAAAAACAAATGGTTGAGGAATTGACTATAGAATCCAGAAATACAATCAGTCAAGACTTATTTTCATATGTTGTTCAAAAAGGAGATACGCTGTACTCCATTTCAAAAAAATTCGATTTAAAAGTCGATGATTTAAAACAAAAAAATAATCTTTCTGAGAATACACTTTCTATTGGGCAGAGATTGGTAGTAAAATAATTAAAAAATAACTATAATTCATAATTCATAAATGTTGTATAAAAGAAGCAGTCAGCTTTTTGCTGAAGCAGAAAAAGTAATTCCGGGAGGTGTAAATTCACCAGTAAGAGCTTTTAAAGCAGTGGGTGGAACTCCAATTTTTGTCAAAAGTGCCAAAGGTGCTTATTTGTATGATGAAGATGGAAACCGTTTGATTGACTATATCAATTCTTGGGGGCCAATGATTTTAGGACACGCTTACGAACCGGTTGTACAAGCCGTGATCGAGAAAGCAAAATTAGGAACTTCGTTTGGAATGCCAACAGAATTAGAAACACAAATTGCTGCTCTAGCCGTTGCTATGGTTCCAAATATCGATAAAATCAGATTTGTAAATTCAGGTACCGAAGCCTGTATGAGTGCTGTAAGATTGGCTCGCGGATTTACCAAAAGAGATAAAATAATAAAATTTGCAGGTTGTTATCACGGTCATTCGGATTCGTTTTTAATTCAAGCGGGAAGTGGAGCAATTACTTTTGGTTCGCCAAACAGTCCAGGAGTTACTGAAGGAACAGCCAAGGATACTTTACTTGCAAAATACAATGATTTAGAAAATGTAGCCACTTTAATTGAAGCAAATAAAAATGAAATTGCGGCAATAATCGTGGAACCTGTTGCGGGAAATATGGGTTGTATTCCGCCAAATAAAGGCTTTTTGGAGGGGTTGCGCCAATTGTGTACCAATAACGGAATTCTATTGATTTTTGATGAGGTTATGACTGGATTCAGACTTGCAAGAGGCGGTGTTCAGGAATTATTTAATATAACAGCTGATATTGTTTGTTTTGGGAAAGTAATCGGTGGAGGATTACCTGTTGGTGCTTTTGCCGCCCGCGCAGAAATTATGAATTATCTGGCTCCGTTAGGTGCGGTTTATCAGGCAGGAACATTGTCTGGAAATCCATTGGCAATGGCGGCAGGATTAGCGATGTTGCAAGCATTAGATAGTGATCGTGCTATTTTTCAAAGATTAGAAGAGAAAACAGCGTATTTGGCCGCAGGAATTGATAAAGTTTTAAAAGCAAATGAGGTTACATTTACAATCAACAGCATTGGATCGATGATTTCGGTTCATTTTGATGTTGCTCCGGTTGTAGACTTTCAAACGGCTGCAAACGGCGATAACGAAACGTTCAAAAAATTCTTTCACGGATTATTGCAAGAAGGAATTTATATTGCGCCATCGGCATATGAAACATGGTTTATTACCGATGCATTAACGTATGAGGATCTAGATTTTACCATTCGAGCGATAGATAAAGTTTCGAAAACATTTTAAACGAAAAAAGCCCCAAATTTGGGGCTTTTTTTTATGAAATAAGATGAAATATTTCAAGTGAATGGATTATTTTTTATCACCCATTTCTGCTGGTTTTCTATCTTTATGATGCATCATTCTTTTTTTCATTCCGTGATGTTTTTTCCCTTTCATATCATCCCATTTTTTATATTGTTCTGGAGTAAGAATTTTTTTCATTCTTTCTTTCATAACAATTTGTTCGTCTAACATTTGGCTTTTTTTAGCAAAAAGTTCGTCTGAAGTAAGTTGTTTTTTAGCCGAATCTTTAGTTGCTTTTCGTTCTGCCATTCTAGCTTCTCTTTTGGCAGTTTGTTCTGCAATGATTTTACTCATTTCTTTTTGCTGTGAAGTATTCAAATCTAATTCCAGAGTCAATTTTTTTAAATGCAATTGATTTCTTTGCTCAGGAGTCAATTGCTCCATTTGGGTGCGCTCTGGTCTTGCTTTTTTTTCTTGTGCAAAGCTTGTCATTCCGACAACTAATAATGCAACGATAAATAATTTTTTCATTTGTATTGTTTTAAGTTTTATGGATGTAGGACAAGAATAGTCATGAAAAGTTTAATCATTAACAAAAGATTATCGTTTGGGTATAACTTTGAACAAAAGACTTAGCGGCTGTTTTTTAGATAGTTGAGGTCAGAAAAACAGCTTTCATTGGTGTGAAAGCATGATGTTTGTCCGTTTTTATGCCGTTTAGTTTCTCGCCTTTTGTGGTTTATTTATATAAATCATTTTGGCATAAAAACCTCCAAATATTTGTTTTAAACAAGATGGAAAATAAAAAAGGAGCTTCAATTGAAGCTCCTTTTTTGTATGATAACCCAACTGGTTTTTCGCAAAGAATGCATTTAGATTACAAATTGCGGACTTAGAAGTTCAGTTGTTTTTTGGTCAACATCTTAGATATTTATTTCAAGTAAAAATTAAAAATGCAAGGCAAAACCAATATTAAACTGGAATTTATCGTCATAAAACTCGTTATGCAGTGCCTTATTATATCGGAATCCAGGTTCAATACTTACATTTTTACCTAAAAACAAAGCATAGCCTGCTTGAAGACCAAGATAAGTAGGATTTGCATCTGCTGGACCAAAGCCCACACCGTTATAGGACAGTTCAATCGGAATCATTTTCTTAAAGTAATACTTAGCCCCAATTTTGTAAGCAATAGGTGTTTCTTGACCATCGATACCGTTGTCGCCATAGCCTAATCCAAGTTTGACAGCTAAATTATCCTTAATAAAGTAACCCCCTTCTGCTCCAATGTTGTATGCTGTTACACCATCTGATGAAGTTAAGGATAAGGAAGTACTGCCCACATGATCACCAAAGCCAGTGTTCACTTCGATGAGCCATCTCCCTTTTGAAACTTGTCCTTCTTTCGCTTGTCCATTGGCAAAGCCAAATGCAAATAATGCGATTATTACCAAAGTAATTTTTTTCATGTTTTATATTTTTTTGGAACAAATGTAAAATTAAAACATATTGATATAGGAAATTTATGACTTATTTAACGTGGTTGTAAGTAGTGGAATTTAAATCTGAAAGTGATATGGATCATGTTGCCAAATTTCAAAATGCCAAATTGTTTTCTCAAAAGAAGAGCATAATCAAAGTTGGATGGGAGTGTTTTATAAAAGAAAGGAGCTCCAATTGAAGCTCCTTTCTTTTATAAATATATTTTGAATAAACTTATTCTTTCAATCGACACGCTTTGCTATCGCCATTAACGACAACTTCAGTCAAACCTAAAGCAGATAAATTTTTCATGGCTTTATCCCATTTTTTACCGCTCAATTCCGATTTGATTTTCAAAAGACCGAATTCCATTTGGTTTTCATTGACTTTCAAAAGATCAATAATTAATTTTTCGTCGTCTTCTAATTCAATTTGAACGTGTTTTTTCTCTGGTCGCATTTGAGGAAACAACAATACTTCTTGAATAGAAGCATTGTTAGTCAAATACATAATCAATCGGTCCATTCCAATTCCCATTCCGGATGTTGGAGGCATTCCGTATTCCAAAGCTCTCAAGAAATCCTCGTCGATAATTCCGGTGGCTTCATCATCTCCTTTTTCAGACAATCTCATTTGGTCTTCAAAACGCTCTCTTTGGTCAATTGGATCATTTAATTCAGAATAAGCATTTGCCACTTCTTTTCCACAAACCATCAATTCAAAACGTTCCGTCAATTCCGGATTGTCGCGGTGTTGCTTACACAATGGTGACATTTCCTTAGGATAATCCGTGATGTAAGTAGGTTGAATATAATTTCCTTCGCATTTTGCTCCAAAAATCTCATCAATCAATTTTCCTTTACCCATGGTTGCATCCACTTCAATTCCCATTCCTCTGGCAGCGTCAAATAACTCTGTTTCACTTTTTTCTGAAATATCAAATCCTGTAAAATGTTTGATAGAATCAGTCATTGTAACTCGTGCATAAGGAGCTTTGAAATTGATAGTATGTTCTCCAAAAGTCACTTCTGAAGTACCATTTACGGCAATTGCGCAATGCTCCAAAAGGTCTTCGGCAAATTTCATCATCCAGTTGTAGTCTTTGTAGGCTACATATATTTCCATGGCGGTAAATTCCGGGTTATGTGTTCGGTCCATTCCTTCATTACGAAAGTTTTTCGAAAATTCATAAACCCCTTCAAAACCACCAACAATCAATCTTTTTAAGTACAATTCATTCGCAATACGCATGTACAATGGCATATCAAGCGAGTTGTGATGCGTGATAAAAGGACGCGCTGCAGCACCACCGGGAATTGGTTGCAAAACAGGCGTTTCTACCTCTAAATACCCTTTGTCGTTAAAGAAAGAACGCATTGCATTGAACAGTTTTGTTCTTTTGATAAACGTTTCTTTCACGTGATCGTTCACTGTTAAATCCACGTAACGACGACGGTATCTTTGTTCCGGATCAGCAAATGCATCGTGCGTTTTTCCGTCGGCATCTGTTTTTACTACAGGAAGCGGTTTTAAGGCTTTTGCCAAAACTGTCAAACCATAAATATGAACCGAGATTTCACCTACTTGGGTTTTGAAAACTGTTCCGCGAACCCCAATAAAATCGCCAATGTCCAATAGTTTTTTGAAAACCACATTGTACATTGTTTTCTCTTCATCAGTCGAAATGTCATCTCTCGAAACATACACTTGAATACGTCCTTCAGCATCTTTCAATTCCGCAAATGACGCCTTTCCCATGATACGTTTACCCATCAAACGTCCTGCTAAAACAACCTCTTTTCCTTCGTACTTCTCGAAATCGGCTAAGATTTCGCTAGAATATGCGGTTGTGATAAATTCGGCTGCAGGATAAGGTTCGATGCCCAAATTGCGTAATTCTGTAAGTGCTTCTCTACGTAGAGTTTCTTGTTCGGATAATGCCATTTTATTCTGATTTTAAGAGCGCAAAGATACTGTATAAGTAGCAAAGTAGCAAAGTGCTAAAGGTTTTTTGGAGCTATTTCCAGCTTTCCGTTGCAATCTTTTTATTTTTAAAGAAAAAATAAAAAGGATTTCCACTATAATCTGGGCTGTAAATTGTAGTTATTATTTTACATTTGGTAAAAAATAACGATTCAAAATCATAAAAATTGAAAAATAAAATTTACGCCTTACTGCTTTTAGTATTCTTTTTAACAAGTTGCCAAGTCACAGAAACTATTCATATAAACGAAGACGGAACCGGAAAAATAGAAGCGGTATCACTTCGTGACGAACATAGTTATATGCAAATAGCTGGGGAGAATTACTCCAAAGAAGAAATTTTTCAGGATACCACTTATGTTTTTCAAGATTTGATAACGAAATATTCGGAAACATTTTCCAGATTGCCGGCGTTTGAAAAAGCAATTTTTCAAAAATTTGCTACAATAAGAGTACATATCAAGAAAAGTTCTTTCGAGAAAGAATTCCGTACAACAATCAGTCAAAACTTTACTAAAATAGAGGAAGTTGCTGATTTATACAAAACCGAAGAATACGCGGATGATATAGAAAATAATTATGCACTGGTTGCCGAAGAACATTATTATAGTGTGAACTACGCTTTTGACGGAAGTGTTTTTAAAAGGATAGTGAAAATTACAGATGCAGTTGAGCTAAAAAAGCAGCAGGATAAGATTGAAGGATTCAAAACGCAAGTTTCTAAATTCAAAATCACGCAGCCTTATGTTTTAAAATATCATTTTCCCAGAAAAATAAAGTCGGTATCAAATTCGAATACTAAAATTAGTGAAGACAGAAAATCATTGGAATTACAATTTCTTATAGCAGATTGTTTGGTAAATCCTGAGAGTACTAATCTGGAGGTTGTTTTAGAGTAACGTTGTTAACTTAAAGGATCGTTTTTCTTGTCAAGCCGAGCGCAGTCGAGACTCATTTGGTTGGTTTCGGCTGCGCTCGACTTGACAAACGTGTAATTAGGAACAATTTCATTATTCATTCTTGAAAACTTTGTACTTTTGCCATTCAAAAATAAGTGGACGAAATAGGATTGCTTCGTTCCTCGCAATGACAAATGAATAAAACCATCCAACTTCAAGATTTAGGAACTAAAGATTACAAAGAAACTTGGGAATACCAAGAGGAATTGTTCAAAGGAATCGTTGATTTAAAAATTCGAAATCGCAGAGAAGAACTCGACTTGCAAACTCCTAATTATTTTCTTTTTGTGGAACATCCGCATGTTTATACCTTGGGAAAAAGTGGTGATTTAAGTAATTTGCTTTTATCTGAAAAACAATTGGAAACGAAAGGAGCGACTTTTTATAAAATCAATCGTGGTGGCGATATTACCTATCACGGACCGGGACAAATTGTGGGCTATCCGATTATAGACCTAGAGAATTTCTTTACCGATATTCATAAATACTTGCGTTTCCTGGAAGAAGCCATTATTCTTACCCTTCAGGAATATGGAATTGTTTGCGGCAGAAGCGAAGGCGAAACTGGCGTTTGGTTGGGTGCAGGAACTCCATTTGCTAGAAAAATTTGTGCTATGGGTGTTCGTGCTTCGCGTTGGGTAACCATGCATGGATTTGCTTTAAATGTAAATGCTGATTTGGGTTATTTTGATAATATCATTCCGTGTGGGATTCGTGGTAAAGCAGTAACTTCATTAAACGTCGAACTTGGCGTAGAAAAAGTTAATGAAGAAGAAGTGAAAGAAAAGATATTAAAGCATTTCTCCACTCTTTTCGAAGCTAAGTTTGATTGAAGATTTTTGATTGCTTCGTCAGTTCGCTCTTTCAGGCTTGGGTAACGATTTTTGATTTCAGATCTGTGTCAGAGTTATGAATTTCAATGTCATTTATTGAATGTTAAAAAAAATCAAAATTTTAAATTGAATCAATTTGCTTTAAATCTGAAATTAAAAATCGTTAATCTTCATTCAAAAATCTAAGAAGTCTAAAGATCTAAGACGTCTAATAATCTAAATGTCATCTTGAGCGCAATCGAAGGGCAATTCCATCTGCTCTGGCAACAATCGAAATGTCATTCTATGGTATTTTGTAACCCCGTAGATTAGTATCGCTTCTCTATGCTCTTTGGTAGGATATCCTTTATTTTGTTTCCAATTGTACATTGGGAATTCCTCATGAATGCGATTCATATACTCATCCCGATAGGTTTTAGCCAATACCGAAGCAGCTGCAATACTCATAAATTTTGAATCTCCTTTTATGATACTTGTGCTTGGAATAGAAGTGAGAATTTCTATTTCAGCTGTAGAAAATATTTTTCCGCTATTATTTTTAATGCCTTTTTTTCTAATAAAAGGGGTATTTCCATCGACAATAATATATTCTGGTTGCGGATCGAGTTTTAAAACGCATTCTTGCATTGCTTTAATTGAAGCGTTCAATATGTTAATAGCGTCAATTTCCAATGGTTCAAGATGTGTAACGGCAAATGAAATGGACTGTTGTTCTATAATAGGTCTTAATTTTTCTCTGGCTTTTTCAGATAACTGCTTACTGTCATTTAGTGTATCATTTTGAAAGTCAAATGGTAATATTACAGCGGCGGCAGTAACAGGTCCTGCAAGGCAGCCTCGGCCCGCTTCGTCAGTTCCGGTTTCTAAATTTGGTGTTAAAAAAAATGGGCTTAACATTATATTAATTTTGATAAAAATACATTTTTAAACACAAATGTTTGTAGATAATTATGATAAATTATTAATAGGTGTTTGTATGCTTTTTTTTTGATTGAAAATGGCATTAAAAATAAATTGTGTTAATTCTTATAAATATTTGGTTCTTTAAGAAATTATTATGATTTTTGTCAAATAACTAATTCAAAATAATTTAACATGAAATTAAAATTCAAATGGATTTTTACGCTACTTTTAGCGTTATCTATGCAGTTTTCTTTCGCACAGGAGAAAACCGTTACTGGTGTTGTTTCGGACAATGCAGGATTGCCTTTGCCAGGCGTGAGTGTATTAGTGAAAGGAACTAAAACTGGAACGCAAACTGATTTCGATGGGAAATATTCTATCAAAGCATCATCAAGCCAAATCTTGGTATTTAGCTACATTGGGATGAAGACCCAAGAAGTTGTAGCTAGTTCAACATCTATGAATGTTAAACTAAAAGACGATTCAGTGCAACTTGAAGGGGTCGTTATAAATACCTTTGGAGTAGAATCAAAACGTAAACTTACTAATACTTCAATGGTAAAAGTAAAAGGTGATGTATTAAGAAACAGTGGAGAAACTGGATTGCTAAACTCTTTATCTGGTAAAGGATCTGGAGTGAATATAGCAGCAAGCTCAGGTGATCCAGGAGCTGGTTCTTATGTGCAAATACGTGGACAAAACACAATTACTGGTAATACACAACCTTTATATGTGATTGACGGTATTCCGATTTCTTCGCAAGAGGTAAGTAATGGTAATAATGTTGGCGGGACTAACAAACAATCAAGAGTAAACGACATCAATCCTAACAGTATTGAAAGCGTTCAAATTTTAAAAGGTGCCTCTGCATCAGCTTTGTGGGGATATAGAGGGGCAAATGGAGTAATTCTAATCACCACAAAAAAAGGAAAAGGTGGCAAACTTAAAGTTGAATTAAGTTCTACCTATTCTAATGACGAAATAAATGTTAAGATGAAAACTCAAGACATTTTCGGTCAAGGTGCTAAAGGAAAATTCGCTAGAAATGTAGGAGGTTCATATGGTGACTTAATATCTAGCAGAAGTGGAGACGCCGATGCTGTAAATACAGCAGGAGCCTATTTTGTTTCGAACAATGGAAATAAATACTATCAAATTACGAAGAAAAACAGCAGAGAGAACTTCAACGATTCTAACTATGATGCTGTGATTGGAACTGGAAATTCATTAAACACAAATCTAAGTCTTAGTGGTGGGAATGAAAATGGAAGCTTTTATTTAGGCCTTAGCCATTTAGACCAAACTGGTGTTGTTCGTAATAGTTCTTATGAAAGAACAAATATCGATTTTAGTACCACGTATAAATTAGGCACAAAAACTACTTTCAAAGGTAAAGTTTCCTTTACGTCAAGTAATTCAAATAGAATACAGCAAGGGTCAAACACTAGTGGGCTTTATTTAGGACTATATAGATCACCAGCCGATTTTGACAACAGAGATTTTATGGGCACCAATTACACTAGCACTGGAGTTCCATCTATAGGTAGTCATAGATCTTACAGAAAAGATTTAGGTACAAGTGAATCAAGTAAAAACCCAATTTACAATAACCCATTGTGGTCAACTGATATACAAAAAAACCCAAATACAGTAAACAGATATATTTCCGGGTTTGAATTAAAACATGATATAACTGAAAACTTTAGTTTATTAGGGCGTTTTGGACTAGATGCATACACTGACGAAAGTATATCTGTATACCCTGTCTATTCAGCAGAAAATGCAGGGAATGGATTTGCTTTTGAAGATGGTATTACTTACAGACAATACAATGCTGATGTAATGGGAATCGGAAATGTAGATTTAACTTCAGCATTGAAATTAGACTACACAGTAGGTTTAAATATTGCAGAAACTAATGACGTAAGAAGAGGTGGTAGCTACAAAAACTTTTTAATCAACACCACTAAATTTGTATATTCAAATTCATTATTAGCGGATAGAACAACATATCTAGACAGAGAAAATACCAAAACAAGCGGTGCCTATTTTTCAGGAGCTTTTGATTATAAAGAATTCTTAAATCTAAATTTAGGAGGTAGGTTTGAAACTTCTTCAACCTTATCACCAAATACAAAAGTATATTTTTACCCTTCAATTGAATCATCATACACTATAACTCATCATCTTAAAAGTGATGTCCTTACGTTTGGTAAACTTAGAGCTACTTATGGTGAAGTTGCCATTATGCCACAAGCATATAGAGGGGCATCATACATAACAGGAGCCGGTGGTGCAGAGTCATGGGGACCGGCATATGATGCAGCGGCATACAATGGAGGATATGAAAGAGAATCTGTATCTGGGAATGCCAATTTAAAACCAGAAATTAAAACAGAATTTGAAGTTGGTACTAACTTAGAATTTTTCAACAGATTAAAAGTTGGAGCAACCTATTACAACAACACAATCAAAGACAACTTAGCCTTTGCCGCAGTAAATCCAAGTTCTTCTTTTAGTGACAGATATGGTAATTTAGCTCAAATAGAAAACCATGGAATTGAGCTAGACTTAGATTATCAAATACTAAGCAAAGGGAAATTCAAATGGAACACCTATGCTAACTGGTCAACAAATAAAAATGAAGTTACAAAATTAGTTGGTACTTCTTCGATAACATTAAATGGTTTTTCCGGAGTATCTTCAAGAGCGGTATTAAACCAACCTTTAGGAGTGCTTTGGGGAGGTCGATGGGATAGAGATGCTAGTGGAAAATTAATACTGGACGCAAATGGTTTTCCAACTGCTGCACCTACTGAGGGTGTTATAGGAAATCCTAATGCAAAATGGAGAGCAGCAATCGGAAATAAATTTGAATACAAAGGTATTTCTCTAGATGTTTTATTTGATGCCTCTATTGGCGGACAACTTTGGGATGGTACAAATGGTGCCTTAGCTGTGTTTGGGAAAACAATCGAATCTGCAAATATATTAAATCTAACAAGTGCGGAGGCTAATGCTTTAAAGGGTTCAAATGGAGCAACTGCTGCTTCTCAAGGAACATTAAATACTGACGGTACTTATTCTGTAAGGGGAAATATTGTAGACTATGGAGCTGGATCCGTACTTGCGAGTGAATCTTGGTACACTGGATTAGGTGGTGGATTTGGTGCAGTGGGTGAACAATTTGTAAAATCTGCTTCATGGGTAAAACTAAGACAAGTAGCACTAGGATACAGTTTTAACACAAAAAATGCAGAAAAAATTGGTCTAGACGAAATATCAGTATCTTTGACAGGTAGAAATTTATGGTTATGGACCGAAGACAAAACTTTAGGTCAAGATCCAGAAACCAACCTAACAGGAGGAACAAATGGTAGAGGTTTACAATACTTCAATAGTCCAAACACAAGATCCTTTTTGATGTCAATAAATTTAAAATTCTAAAATTATGAAAACATATAACAAATATCTAGCCTCACTTATTGCATTTGCATTTGTTGGGTGTACTGATTATGTAGAAGGAATCAATGAAAATCCTCATCAATTAGGAGTAAAAGATGCAGAATCTAAGAATATTTTTCAATCTGCATTACTAGCAAATCAATATTTCCAGACTACAAACAACGTGCGTAACACTATGTTATGGATGAACCAAGCAAATGGAGAAGATCGTCAATACGTACCATTAAATAACTGGAACAATAATACTTCCTCCGACTCTGACTCTGCTTGGAACTTGGCTTATGTGAATTGTTTAACACAAATAAAAATTGGTGAAGAAAAAGCAAACATGGAGAACAATGCAAAATCTCTAGGTGCTTTACAAATTATTGAAGCCAGCTGTGTTGGAACAATCACTTCACTATGGGGAGACATTCCTTACTCTGAATTTGACATCAATAAAGACAATAATAAGCCTAAATTTGACAAGCAAAGTGACGTATACAAACAGTTACAACTTTTACTTGACCAATCTATTGTAAACTTATCTAAAGCAGGGGCAATTCCAGGCTCTTTAGATATTTACTACGGTGGTAATACAACGAAATGGACACAATTGGCTTATTCTTTAAAAGCACGCTACTACTTACATGTAAAAGATTATGCCAATGCAAAATCAAATGCATTAAAAGGTATAAACACTGCATCAAATGATTTTAAAGCTATCTTTGGAGGAACAACTTCTGGTCAGAATTTCAATCCATTCTATGAGTTTCTTGAATATGAGAGACCAGGATATATGAGTGGAAAAGGATATGCTCCATCATTATTAAATCCAGCTTCTCCGTTGAGCAGAAACAACAGTAAAACTGATGAATCGGCAAGATCTGGTTTTATCTACACTGGTGCTTTAGGAGATGAGAGTTTAAACATTGACGGATTAGATAACGATGAAGAAAATGGTAAATTTGGATCTGATTCTTCATTGCCACTTGTAACCTATGGTGAAATGTTATTGATTATTGCAGAAGTAGATGCTCGTACAAGTCTTTCTGCTGGAGTTACTTCTTATAACAAATACAGAGCTTTACTAGATACGGGTTATTCTATTGGCGTTTCAAACAGCGGTTATGCTGGATTAACTTTCAATTACGATGTCTATGCAGACGCAGATTTCAATAGCGGAGGAATGGAAAATTTAGACAACATCACACCTACAAATGCTCTTTTAAGAGAAATTTATCAAGAAAGATACATCTATTTCCTAGGTAATTATGAGGCTTTTACTGATTTCAGAAGAACATCTAATATTGCACAAATTGTACTTAAAAGTGGTTTCACAGGTACTCCACAAAGATTAATTTATGCTCAAGATGAAATAAATACAAATCCTAATGTCCCTAGCCCGTTACCCACAATTACGACTAAGACAGAAGTTCATAATTAAGAATAAAAATCATTGTGACATGCCTAAAACCATCAGCCTCGGCGAGGGCACTGAAAAACCTAATCTAAATAGAGTAATAGGCTTTTTGGAACAATAAAAAAACGCTTGTAACACGATTATATAATCCGTTGCAAGCGTTTTTCTTTTTAATATTGTGTCCCGTCCTGAAAACCTATAAATAAAAAAACATCCACTTCCGTTGGATGTTTTTTTATTTATAGGTTTTTATAATTTACCTTTGCTTGATAAATTTGTTTCCAATCGGTTAATTAGATTATTTGTCAATGAGAAAATTATTTTTATTCTATTTTATAGCAATTCCATTTATAGTGCTTTCTCAAGAAAAAGCGAATAAAAATTTAGATTTTAATAGTAAGTACAATAGTTCTGATTCTATTAAAAAGAAAAATGAAAAAATTGCTACCATTGATATGTATCGTTTTATTACAATCGATAACGATACCACTTATATTGATACTTCGCTAACCATTCAAAAAGAATACAGTCACAACTATTTGCGAAAAGATATTTTCGGACTTTTACCTTTTGCAAATGATGGACAAACATACAATACATTACAGTATAGTTTAACCGATTTCTCACCGTATCCGGAATTTGGTTTCAAAGCAAAACATTTCAATTTTTTAGAGGCTAACCAAATACGATACAGCTCTGTTGCTACTCCAGTAACCGAATTGTATTTTAAAACTACTGTAAGAAAAGGACAGTCCGTAGATGCTTTTATAACCTTGAATACTTCTGAAAACCTTAATTTTTCTATTGCATACAAAGGGTTGCGTTCAGAGGGAGAGTATATTAATCAATTATCAAGTACCGGTAATTTTAGGTTTACCACAAGTTATAATACCAAAAATAAGCGCTATTTTGCTAAAGCACATTATACTTTTCAAGATATTTTGAATGAGGAAAATGGAGGAATAACAACTATTAATGATTTCGAAAGTAAAGATCAAAACTATAATAATCGTCAAAGATTTGAAGTTTATTTTTCGGATGCTAAATCATTTCTTAAAGGAAAAAGAGTGTTTCTAGATCATAATTTTAGAATAAATTCAAAAAAGGGAGGTAATAACCTGTATGTAACCCATCAGTTCAATTACGAAAATAAATTTTTCGAATACAACCAGGCTACAGTTCCATCCACCGTTGGTACTGAGACAGTATATCGTTTTGGAGATTCATTCCTTAATAGCGGAATAAATGATCAAACCCGTTATAACAAAATGTATAATAGAGTGGGGCTAGTTTATGAGAATACCACTTTAGGGAAATTTCAATTTTTTGCGGATGATTTTAGATCGAATTATCATTACAATCAGATATTAATTTTTGATGATAAAACCATTCCTAGCTCATTCAGCCAGGAAATTAATAGTGTAGGTGGCCAATATGAATACCGACAAAATAAATGGAATGGTAAATTCTTATACTCAAGATCTGTAACGGCACAATCGTTATCAAATCTGGATGCTAAATTAGAATATGATCTTAATGCTGAAACACAATTCTCATTTCGATACCAAAACATAAACAAACTGCCAAATAATAATTATAATTTGCATCAGAGTAGCTATGTGCAATACAACTGGTCAAATGATTTTAAGAACGAAAAAATAAATTCAATTAGTGCTAATGCGATTACTCCATGGGTTGATGCGGAACTACAATTTTCAGTTTTAAAAGATCATTTGTATTTTAATAATGTGTCAAACGCTGAACAAACACTGGCAAAAACACAAATAGTGGCGCCGTCACAGTATGATGGGACAATAAATTACTTGTCTGTAAAAGTAAGTAGAGAATTCAAAGTCGGAAATTTTGCTTTAGACAACACTATTCTATATCAAAAAGTGGATCAGCAAGATGCAATTTTAAATGTTCCGGAAATTGTCACAAGAAATACATTTTATTATTCCAATTATTTATTCAAACGTGCTTTGTTTTTGCAAACGGGAATAGTGTTGAATTATTTTACGAGCTATTATGCAAGCGATTACAATCCGGTTATTGGAGAGTTTTTTGTTCAAAACGAAAAACAAATTGGAAACCATCCAAATTTTGATTTTTTTATAAACGCAAAAATCCAAAGAACTCGAATTTATTTCAAAGCAGAGCATTTTAACTCTTCTCTTACGGATAATAATTTTTATGCCTCACCAAATAACCCATCACGTGATTTTACGATTCGATTCGGATTAATTTGGAACTTCTTTAATTAATTTACGACAAATAGTATAGCCTTTCAATGCTCTTTTCTTGAGCGTTTTATCGTGCTATCCGCTATAGCTGCCGCTTGCTTAAAGGAAGCAAGTAAAGGATACCGCTTTTATCACGAACGCAAAATAGTGTAAACAAGAATATTTTATAACAAAATACTATCTTTGCACTAGTATTTACAACAAATCACAATCTTAAATTCATAATAAAATGCGCTACGCAGAAAATATATTAGGCACAATAGGCAATACACCATTAGTAAAACTGAATAAAGTAGTTGCCGGTATTGACGCTTTGGTGTTGGCCAAAGTAGAAACTTTCAATCCGGGCAATTCCGTAAAGGATAGAATGGCCGTAAAAATGATTGAAGATGCCGAAGCTGACGGAAGATTAAAACCGGGAGGAACAATTATTGAAGGAACTTCAGGGAATACAGGAATGGGATTGGCATTAGTGGCCATTATAAAAGGATACAAGCTGATTTGCGTGATTTCGGATAAACAGTCCAAAGAAAAGATGGATATTCTTCGTGCAGTAGGTGCTAAAGTGGTAGTTTGTCCTACTGATGTAGAGCCTACAGATCCACGATCGTATTATTCAGTTTCCAAAAGATTAGCGGAGGAAACGCCTAATTCCTGGTATGTGAATCAATATGATAATCCATCAAATGCGATTGCACATTACGAGCAAACGGGCCCAGAAATTTGGGAGCAAACGGGAGGTAAAATCACACATTTTGTTTCTGGAGTTGGGACTGGAGGTACAATTTCAGGAGTTGGGAAATATTTGAAAGAGAAAAATCCAAATATCAAAATCTGGGGAATTGATACCTATGGTTCTGTATTTAAAAAATACCATGAAACAGGTATTTTCGATGAAAATGAAATCTATTCCTACATCACAGAAGGAATCGGTGAAGACATATTGCCAAAAAATGTTGATTTCTCTTTAATAGACGGATTCACAAAAGTAACTGATAAAGACGCCGCCGTTTATACCCGTAAAATAGCACTTGAAGAAGGAATATTTGTTGGGAATTCAGCAGGTGCAGCCGTAAAAGGATTGTTGCAACTCAAAGAGCATTTTAAACCGGAAGATGTTGTTGTGGTATTATTTCACGATTCCGGAAGTCGTTATGTAGGTAAAATGTACAATGATGATTGGATGCGCGAACGCGGTTTTCTGGACGAAGAAATTACAAAAGCTGAAGACGTTATCAAAGACCATATCGATAAACCATTGATTGTAGTTCGTACGGAAGAATTAGTTTCACACGCTATCGAAAGAATGCGTAAATACAAAATTTCTCAAATTCCGGTTATTGATGTTACTGGATTCGTTGGATCTGTAGATGAAAGTGACTTGTTCCAAAGTTATGTACATGACAAAAATTCAGCAGAAAGACCTATTAGAGAAATCATGGGGCAACCGTATCCGATTGTGAAATTGGGGACGCCAATAGAAAAAGTTTCCAAATTGTTTACCAAGGAAAATGAAGCCGTTTTGGTTGATTTAGGAAATGGTAGACACCACATTATTACCAAATATGATATTATTGGGTCAATAAAGTAAGATTTTATAATTCAAGATATTAAAATTTTTATAGCCATGAATTTGACGAGTTTATTTCGTTAAATTTGTGGCTTTTTAGATGTATAACAAACATATAATATGACCTTTACTGCCATAGATTTTGAAACCGCGACGGCATTCCATCCTTGTTCTGTGGGAATTGTTACCGTAGAAAACGGAATAATTGTGGATGAGTTTGTTAGTTTAATCAAGCCCCCAAATAATGTATATTCTCCCTTTACCATTCAAGTACATGGGATATATCCGCGAGATACGGTGCATGCAAAATCATTTGCACAAGTGTATCCTGAAATACAAAAACGCCTTCAAAACAGAGTGATTGTGGCTCATAATGAGAGTTTTGACAGAAACGTTCTGGCCAAATCAATGGCGCTTTATGGTTTAGATTATGCTGATTTGAATATCGCTTCTCGTTGGGAATGCACCGTAAAAATATATAAAGCCAAAGGACTGAAACCGGCAAAATTAAGCGACTGTTGCCGAGAAATGAAAATTCAGCTAAACCATCACGAAGCATTATCAGATGCTCGGGCTTGTGCCAAATTGTATTTATTGAGATAATTTACCTGTTTCGAGTTACTCTTAAATAGCACTCTTATTCTCTTAATCTCTTTGTTTTTTTAAGTCCGAATTCCATTGTTTATTCTCCTATCAAACAACCTGAAACATTCCAAGAACTAAAACTGGATCCTTCCGGTTTGCCTTGAGGGATTTTAATTTGTATCGTGTGTTTTCCGGCCGAAAGATTTCCTAAATCAATATAAACTGGATTAGTTACTGTTCCGGGGCACCAGTTGGAACGACTTAAATCAGAGGAGGATAATCCGTCGCTGAAATTTCCAGATGCAGGATTACTTAATCGATAGGAACCACAATCCGTTCGCCAGGGCGTAAACGCAAAAACTTCCTTTGCATCAACGAGTATGGTGTTTTTCTTGGGCACAAATTCATCTCCATTTTCCCAGCCTCCGTGACCAGTGGTGATGTATCGTAACTTGAAATTCTTGAAACCTTCCGGAACATCAAAAGTCACTTCCAATCCTTTCTCGTTACTAAACATGGTTGCATATTGCTGACCAGCCATTTCCATAACATTATTGGTGTTGAAAACAGGCAACAACCACGTATTCTGAGGTTTACTTTCTTCTTCTGGATGTATAGAAATATTTAGGCTGGCTTTGTGTCCGCCGTTGTCGTAGTTCCCAATATTCATCCCAATCCAAACTTCTTTATTGCTCAAGGCAGGATGCATTTCTGAAATATCCTGACGGTAATAAACGCTGTCTTGCCACACTTTATTCTTCAATTGAAGCGTATTGAATTGCTTTACGCCAAAAGGAGTAAAAAAGCGCATCAATTCTAAAAGGGGGGCGTAATTTTCTGTTCGAATCACACCTTGATATTTTTCGCCATTTCCATTTTCGTAAACAGGCAATTCTTTGACTCCATTTTTCAAGCCATCAAGAAACGAAATGTTTTTGTCCGTAGGAATTAAAAACACGGAACCGGTTCTGTCGTAAGCGTCTCCGTTGGATTGTTCCGTTACATCGACAAAAATTCGATTTCCTTTTTTGATTTCTGGAATTTTTACTTTTTTGAGAATTATGGTTCCATTGGCAAATCGCAAGATGCTATCATTTGATCGGGATGTATTTGAAAAGTTGATTATTTCTTTTTCAAAAACAGCAATATTGATAAATCGGCTTTTCCAGATTAAATCCTTGTACGTTAATTGGTCAACTATTTTAGGCAATGGATTTGGCAATGTCAAGAGAGTGGGAATGGTTTTTAATAGTTCTATTTTGCTGGCTGTAACTTTAGAATTTCCATTGCGAACCGTTTCAAGAACTAAACCTAAATTTTGTCCCAAGACACTCGGTGCCCCTTTTAAATTTAATTCGTTAGTATACCATAATTCAATAGAGTTGGAGTTAATGGTGGTTTTTGCTTTTTTACAGGTATAACCAAGTATTTTTTTGGTTTCATCACTAAATTCAAACTTTTGTTTTCCTAAAGCTAAGGTATCAATGGTTAGAATTGAATTTCCATTTTTAAATTGTACAAATTGTGAAATGGATTTTGTGTTAAAATCCACAAAAGTTTGTTCAATAGGGAAATCGGCTTTTTTTAGTATTATTTTTTCAGAAGTGATCAAACTTGTTTTCTCAGTAGTAAAAACCAAAATAGGGTCTTGGTTCTCAATAAGCTTACCGTTTGAACTTTTGACATAAGTTATTTTTATTGATTTGATATTTTTTTGAGCCAGAGCTGAGAAGACAAAACAAAAAACAAAGAATAAAATGAAGTGGTTTTTCATAGTAATGGAGTTAGGAAGACAAATATAAAAAATTCAGGAGGATTGTCTGAGGATTTTTTTTAGATTATCTCGATGTGTTTCGGTGTAATAATTTTCATTACTTTAGTATCTTATCTTGAAATTTAAAAAAATGAAAGAAGATTTCCTCCATTACCTCTGGAAGTTCAAGAAGTTTGATGCTTTGAATTTAAAAACGCTCCACAATGAGGAAATCACAATTGTAAATGTAGGTCAATATCTTGAAATGGCAGGTCCTGATTTTTTTAATGCTCAGATAGTTATTGGTACTCAAAAATGGGCGGGCAACGTTGAAATTCATCTTAAATCTTCGGATTGGTACGTACATCATCACGAAAAAGATAAAGGGTATGAAAATGTAATTTTACATGTGGTTTGGGAACATGATATAGCGGTTTTTAGAAGTGACAATTCTGAAGTTCCAGTTTTAGAATTAAAAAAATACGTTGAAAAAGCGACTGTCGAAAACTACCAGTCTTTAATGGCTCCAAAATCATGGATTTTTTGCGAAAAACAATTGAAAGAAGTCGACAAATTTGCACTGAGAAATTGGCAAGAGCGTTTGTTTTTTGAACGGTTGGAAAGAAAATCGCAACCTATATTTGATTTATTGGAACAAACCAATCAAGATTGGGAAGGAGTTTTGTTCTGTCTATTGGCTAAAAATTTTGGTTTAAACACAAACGGAGAAATCTTTTATAAAATCGCGCAATCTATTCCTTTTTCAATAATTAGAAAGGAAAGTTTTGAAGTCGAAAATCTGGAAGCTTTGATTTTTGGAGCTGCTGGATTATTGGATTCTGAAAAAGAAGACAACTATTTCAATGATTTAAAATTTAGGTATTTCTATTTGTTGCATAAGTATCAAATAGAGAAAATAGGTATAGAACCGGTACAGTTTTTCAAGCATCGTCCGGATAATTTTCCAACAATACGACTCTCTCAATTAGCCAATTTATACCACAGTCAGCAGAATTTATTTTCCAAAATAAGTAGCTTAAATTCATTAAAAAGTAGTTACGAATTATTTCAAATTACAGCTTCTGAGTATTGGCAAAACCATTATCAGTTTGATAAAGAAAGTCCGAAGAAAAAGAAAACGCTGTCTAAATCTTTCATTGATTTAATTGTAGTAAACACCATAATTCCGATTCAATTTGCTTTTGCAAAAAGTCAAGGAAAAGAAATTTCTGAAGATTTAATCGGTCTGTTGAATGAAGTTGCTGCAGAGAAAAATACCATTATAGAAAAATTCACTTCTTTTGGAATACGATCAAAAAGTGCTTTTGAAACACAATCTTTGTTGCAGCTCAAGAATGAGTATTGTAATAAAAATAAGTGTTTAGAATGCGCTATAGGAATGGAATTAATGAAAAAATGTTGATTTGTTGATTCGGTTATTTGTTTATTCAAAAAATTCGTAATTTTGCTCATAACTCATAACTCATAAAATGTCAGTAATAATTAAGCTTAAGTTTTTTTTTGAAAAACACGGTTTCCATGTTTCTTCTCGTTTAGCTGATACTTTAGGAATGCGTGCCAGCAGTGTACGATTGTTTTTTATCTATTTGTCTTTTGTTACTGTGGGATTATGGTTTGCGGTTTATCTCACATTGGCTTTTTGGATTCGTTTGAAGGATTTAATTCGGGCCAAACGCACCTCGGTTTTTGATTTGTAAATTGCTATAAATGAAAAAAAGGGATTATAAAGTATTTAAGTACTTTATAATCCCTTTTCTATTTATGATGAAATTTTATTTATCTGGATTGTTTAATTTACTATTTTTCTTTCCATAGACAAAATAGATAACAACACCTAATGCCATCCATACTACAAGTCTCGCCCAGCTTTCATTTGGCAATGAATACATCAAGGCTAAACAGATCAGAATTCCTGCAATTGGTACAAAAGGCACTAAAGGCGTACGGAAAGATCTTGGTGCATCTGGCATTTTTTTACGCATTACCAAAACTCCGATACATACTAAAACAAATGCTAATAATGTTCCAATACTTACCATATGACCTAAATCACTTACAGGTACAAAACCTGCAAAAAGACTCACAAATACCATGAAGAAAAGATTTGTTTTCCATGGTGTTCTGAATTTTGCGTGAATATCACTAAAGAAAGAAGGCAATAAACCATCTTTACTCATCGTGTAGAAAACACGACTTTGTCCCATTAACATCACCAACATTACTGAGGTGTAACCTGCTAAAATCGCTACGATTAACCCCGTTTGTAAAAATGTATATCCAGTTCTTGCAAATGCAGTTGCTGCTGGTTTAGCATCGCCTGCAAATTCATTATAAGGAACAAGTCCAGTCATTACGTGTGCAAACAATACGTATAATATGGTACAAATAACCAACGATCCTAAAATACCAATTGGCATCCCTTTTTGCGGGTTTTTTGCTTCTTGAGCTGCTGTTGAAACAGCATCAAAACCAATAAAAGCAAAGAATACAGTTCCTGCTCCAGCTGCGATTCCTGACCATCCAAATTCTCCAAATACTCCTGTATTTTCAGGAATGTAAGGCGTGTAATTTGCCGTGTCAATAAAGCTCCAGCCTAAGACGATAAACATAATAACTACTATTACTTTTACAACAACTAGAAAGTTGTTTATAGATGCAGATTCTTTAGTTCCTCTTATCAGTAATAAAGATAGCATCGAAACGATAAAAATAGCAGGAAGATTTATGATTCCGCCTTCTATAATTGTTCCGTCACTTAATTTTAATGTTTCCCAGGGAGAACATATTAAATCGTGGGGAAGATGTATTCCGTATTTGTTTAATAATTCGAGTAAATAGCGAGACCAACTTACACCTACTGTAGCGGCTCCTAATGCGTATTCAAGAACTAAATCCCAACCGATAATCCAAGCCATAAATTCTCCCATAGTTGCATAAGAGTATGTATAAGCACTACCTGCTACGGGGATCATTGATGCGAACTCAGCATAGCAAAGTCCTGCAAAAGCACATCCTACGGCGGCTAAAATAAATGAAAGTGTAACTGCTGGACCGGCATGTTCTGCAGCAGCAATACCTGTTAATGAGAATAATCCTGCTCCAATAATTGCTCCAACTCCAAGTGCTACTAATGAACGTGAAGACAAAGTCCTTTTTAATCCTTTTTCGGATTCTGATGCTTCATTTAGCAGTACCGACAGTGGTTTAGTTTTCCAAATTGACATGGGTTATATGGTTTTGTTTGTTATTAAGCTCCAAATGTATAGTTTTTTATAAAAAATAAAAACAATAATTGAATTTTAAGTTCTAAAAAATTAATTTAATTGTTTTTATTAGGGTTTAATCTATGGAAAAACTTTTTTGGAGTGTGTCTAATAGATATGTTGCTTTGTTTTTGCCATCATAATTTTTACTTTTTTCGAATGTTTTTCTTTAGAAAGGGATATGTCTTGATTTTAATTTATAATTTTAAGATTCTTATATAAATTTACTAACCTCGAATTGTCAAATGAGTTTTAAAACGATTCACACTTATTTTAAGTTCACACGAGATCAACGTACGGGTGTGTTTTTGTTATTTGCAATCATTATTGTTTTACAGTTCATTTATTTTTTTGTTGACTTTAATGCAGTAATAAAAGAATATCCTGATAAACAAAAATGGCTTTCCCTTCAATCTGAAATTGATTCCATGAAAACGGAATCCAAAAAAGAGTTGCCAAAAGTGTATCTTTTTAATCCCAATTTTATAACCGATTATAAAGGATATAAGTTAGGAATGTCAGTGGAGGAAATTGACCGCTTGTTCGCTTTTAGAAAGGAAAATAAATATGTTAATTCCCCTAAAGAGTTTCAAGACGTGACTAAAGTTTCGGATTCATTGTTGAATGTAATGGCGCCCTATTTTAAATTTCCGGATTGGGTAAATAATAAGAAACAAAATAAAGAATTTAAAAAATATCCAAATCAGGCTTTCGCCAAAAAAGAAAAAATTGTTTTAATCGATATCAATCAGGCAACCAAGGAGGATTTGATAAAAATTTACGGAATAGGCGAGGCAATTTCTTTGCGAATTTTAAAACAAAAAGAAAGTTTAGGCGGATTTGTTTCCATGGAACAAATGAAAGATGTTTGGGGATTATCGCCCGAAGTGATTGAGAATTTGAATACTCATTTTAAAGTTTCAGTACTTCCGAATTTTAAGAAAATAGATATTAATAATGCTTCTTTAAAAGAGCTTTCCCAGTTTTATTATTTCAGATATGCTTTGGCAAAAGAAATTGTGACTTATAGAAGTATGCGGGGAAATATAAATAATGTTGAGGATTTAACAAAAATTAAGGGATTTCCTGTTGATAAAGCAAATATAATTGGCTTATATTTGGACTTTTAATTTGAAGGACACCTTCGATTTATTAAAAATTAATAAAAAAAATTAATTAATTTTATGAATTCAATATATTTTACAGAAGAACATCAATTATTTAGAGCAAGTTTACAAGATTTTTTACAAAAAGAAGTTGTACCCCATATTGAAAAATGGGAGAAAACTGGTACAATTGAGCGTTTTATATGGAAAAAATTTGGAGAAATGGGCTTTTTCGGAATACGATATCCTGAGGCTTATGGCGGATTGAATTTAGATTTATTTTACACAGTTATTTTTTTAGAAGAACTTCAAAAAATAAAATCATCCGGTTTTGCAGCTGCTATGTGGGCGCATTCTTATTTAGCAATGACACATTTAAATGCGGAAGGCGATGAGCGAATTAAACAAGAATATTTGGTGCCGAGTATTTCTGGTGATAAAATAGGAGCTTTGTGTATTACAGAGCCTTTTGGTGGAAGTGATGTTGCAGGTATGCGTACTACAGCTATAAAAAAAGGAGATAAATATATTATTAATGGTTCTAAAACATTTATAACTAACGGTATTTATGGCGATTATTATGTAGTTGCTGCGAAAACAAGTCCAGAACTTGGAAATAAAGGAATAAGTATGTTTTTGATGGATAGTAACCTTAAAGGAATTTCCACTACAAAACTTGATAAATTAGGTTGGAGAGCTTCAGATACAGCAGAGATTGCATTTGATAATGTAGAAATTCCTGTAGAAAATTTAATGGGTGAAGAAGGGAAAGGATTCCCTTATATTATGCAACATTTTGCCTTAGAGCGTTTGATTATGGCTATAAATGCTCATGCAAGAGCTGAATATGCAATTGAGTATACAATCGAATACATGTCACAACGAGAAGCATTTGGAAAAACAATAGATAAGTTTCAGGCGTTAAGACATACATTAGTAGAGCACGCAACAGATGTTGAGCATTGCAAAGTATTTAATTATGCTGCCGTAGCCCGATTAGACAAAGGAGAATATGTGGTTAAGGAGGCTACTATGGCCAAATTAAAATCTACAAAAGTGGCTGATGAAACAATTTATAGTTGCTTGCAAATGTTGGGAGGTTATGGCTACATGGAAGATTATCCATTAGCACGTTTATTTAGAGATAGTCGTTTGGGACCAATAGGAGGTGGAACTTCAGAAATCCTTAAGGAGATTTTATCAAAAATGATAATTGACAAACAAAATTATGAGCCAGCTGTGAAATAATAACTTTTTAGAATATAGAGAGTAGAATATAGAGCCAAGAAACAGTAGTGTGACTTGGCTTTTTTTAGCTATTATAGCAACTAAAAAACGTCTTTGTATTACAGGTAATTCATTAATCTGACAATCTAAAGATCTAATAGTCTAAAAATCTAATTAAAAAATAATTCATAATTTATAACTCATAACTCGTAATTAATACATACTTTTGCACACTTAAAGAAAGGGGGTGTCTATATTATGTTAATTATACCAATTAAAGACGGAGAAAATATCGATAGAGCGTTAAAACGTTACAAAAGAAAATTTGATAAAACAGGAACTGTTCGTCAACTAAGAGCACGTACTGCTTTTATTAAGCCTTCAGTAACGAATAGAATCAAAATTCAAAAAGCGGCTTATATCCAAAATATGAGAGATAACTTAGAGAGTTAGTCAATATCTATTAAATAAATTACCGTTAGTCATTAAAAGTTTTATAACTTTGATGCTAACGGTTTTTTTTATGGCTACTAATAAAGATGCATTTCGGGATTATCTTCAGTTGGAGAAAAAATACTCTCCACATACCGTAACTGCGTATTGCAATGATGTTGCTTCTTTTGAATTATTCAATACCATTCATTTCGATCAAGAGGGTGTAGAGCAGGTCAATTACGGCCAAATTAGAACTTGGATTGTGTCGCTTGTGGATGATGGTATGTCAAATACATCGGTTAATAGAAAAATTGCATCTTTAAAAGCATTTTATAAATTTCTATTAAAAACAAAACAAATAGAAGTGAGTCCGTTGTTAAAACACAAAGCGTTAAAGATTCCGAAAATAGTACAGATTCCTTTTTCTGAAAAGGAAGTTGTGGATGTCTTGGATGTAATGCGAAGTGCTGTAGGTTTTCAGGAAATTAGAGATAAACTGATAATAGATTTGTTGTATACTACGGGGATGCGAAGAGCGGAATTGATTGGTTTAAAAATAAATAATATTAATTTATCCGGCAGCACAATAAAAGTGTTGGGAAAACGTAATAAAGAACGAATCCTTCCTGTTTTGCCGGTAATAAAAGAGCAGTTCTCGTTGTACTTAGAAGAGCGAGAAGGGTTGTTGCTTGTTGTAGATAGCGATTATTTGTTTCTCACAAAAAAAGGGTTAAAATTAAATGATTCCTTTGTGTATCGATTAATAAATTCTTACTTTAGTACTGTCTCTGAAAAAGTAAAAAAGAGCCCCCATATATTGAGACATACTTTTGCAACGCATTTGTTAAATAATGGAGCGGATTTAAATTCAGTCAAGGAATTATTAGGTCATTCTAGTTTGGCGTCGACGCAAATATATACGCACAGTAGTTTGTCAGAACTGAAAAGTGTGTATAAAGAGGCGCATCCACGGGGTCAGAAGTAATTTTGAGAAATGTTTAACTATTAAAAAAAATGATTATGAAGGTAAGTGTTCATGCAGTTAACTTTACTGTTGACAAAAAGCTAGTAGATTTTGTTCAAGATAGAATGGACAAGTTGGAAAAGTACTACGACAAAGTAGTATCGGCGGATGTTTTTTTGAAAGTTGAAAAGACAAGTGATAAAGAAAATAAAATTGCCGAGGTGAAAATTAATGTCCCAGGTGATGATTTTTTGGTAAAAAAGCAGTGTAAAACTTTTGAAGAAGCGGTTGAGCTTTCGGCGGAATCCTTACAAAGAATGTTGGTTAAAAGGAAAGAAAAAATAAGTTCGCACATTTAATATGAATTTTTTTTTAAAAAATGTTTTGATTGAGAGATAAAATCTATACATTTGCAGTCCGTTAGAAATAGCGGACTTTTTTTATTGATATTGCCAGCGTAGCTCAGTTGGCTAGAGCAGCTGATTTGTAATCAGCAGGTCGTGGGTTCGAGTCCCTCCGCCGGCTCAAAAGGCATAAAATTTATATAAAAAAAGTTGGGGAGATACTCAAGCGGCCAACGAGGGCAGACTGTAAATCTGCTGTGTGAACTTCGCAGGTTCGAATCCTGCTCTCCCCACAAGGATGAATTTTAGATTGTGAATTTCAGATTGTAGATTTGAAAAGTCTAAAATTAGAAGTCTATCCTGATGGCTATCGGGTTAAAATCAAGGATTCTGCCGACTTAGCTCAGAGGTAGAGTGCTTCCTTGGTAAGGAAGAGGTCACGGGTTCAATTCCCGTAGTTGGCTCAAGTTAGTAAGAAATTGAAATAAATATATAAACTAGATTAAAAATTAAGTAAAATGGCAAAAGAAACCTTTAACCGTAACAAGCCCCACTTAAACATTGGTACAATTGGGCACGTGGATCACGGAAAAACTACATTAACTGCAGCAATCACAAAAGTGTTATCTGATGCAGGTTACTGTCAAGCAAAATCATTTGATCAAATTGATAATGCTCCTGAAGAAAAAGAAAGAGGTATTACAATTAATACATCTCACGTTGAGTACGAAACTGCTAACCGTCACTACGCACACGTTGACTGTCCAGGTCACGCGGATTACGTAAAAAACATGGTTACTGGTGCTGCTCAAATGGACGGTGCTATCCTTGTTGTAGCTGCTACAGACGGACCAATGCCACAAACACGTGAGCATATCCTTTTAGGTCGCCAAGTAGGTATTCCTAGAATGGTTGTATTCATGAATAAAGTGGATATGGTTGATGATGAGGAATTATTGGAACTTGTTGAAATGGAAATTAGAGACTTATTGTCTTTCTATGAATATGATGGAGACAATTGTCCAGTTATTCAAGGGTCTGCTCTTGGAGGATTGAATAATGATCCAGCTTGGGTACCAAAAATCATTGAATTAATGGAAGCTTGTGATACATGGATTGAAGAGCCAATTCGTGATACGGCAAAACCATTTTTGATGCCAGTTGAGGATGTATTTACAATTACTGGTCGTGGAACTGTTGCTACAGGTCGTATCGAAACTGGTATTGCTAATACAGGAGATGCTGTTGAAATTATTGGTATGGGAGCTGAAAAATTAACTTCTACTATTACAGGAGTTGAGATGTTCCGTAAAATCCTTGATAGAGGTGAAGCAGGAGATAACGTAGGTTTATTGTTGCGTGGTGTTGATAAAGAATCTATCAAAAGAGGAATGGTTATCATTAAGCCAGGTTCAGTTAAACCACACGCTACTTTCAAAGCAGAGGTTTATATCTTGAAAAAAGAAGAAGGTGGTCGTCACACACCATTCCATAATAACTACCGTCCGCAGTTTTACGTACGTACAACTGACGTAACAGGAGTTATTACTTTACCAGAAGGTGTAGAGATGGTAATGCCAGGAGACAACTTAACTATCAATGTTGCTTTGTTAAGTCCAATCGCAATGAGCGTTGGTTTACGTTTCGCTATCCGTGAAGGTGGTAGAACAGTAGGTGCTGGTCAAGTAACTGAAATTGTAGGATAATCTACTAAAATAAATTCAAAAAATAGTGTCGTTTAACGATGACACTATTTTTTATTCTACGGGCGTAGTTCAAGGGTAGAATAGCGGTCTCCAAAACCGTTGATGGGGGTTCGAATCCCTCCGCCCGTGCAAAAAAAATAAATCATAATGACAAAAGTTGTTAATTACATATCAGAAGCATTTGAGGAATTAAAGTCAAATGTGACTTGGCCAGCTTGGGCTGAGGTACAACGTCTAACGATTGTTGTTGCTGTTTTTTCAGTATTATTCGCTTTGGCAACTTGGGGAGTAGATGAAATTTTCGCAAAAGCTTTGGCTGGATTTTTTAACTGGATAAAAGCATAATTTTTTTTGTTATGGCAGATAATAATATTAAGAAGTGGTATGTCGTTAGAGCGGTAAGCGGGCAAGAAAATAAAGTGAAAGCTTATATTGAAACCGAAATCGCGCGACTAGGAATGGGAGATTATGTTTCGCAAGTTTTAGTGCCTACTGAAAAAGTAGTGACAGTAAAAGAGGGAAAAAAAATAATCAAAGACAAAGTTTATTTTCCTGGTTATGTTATGATTGAAGCTAATCTTATTGGAGAGATACCTCATATTATTAAGTCTATAACAAGTGTTATTGGTTTTCTAGGTGAAATCAAAGGTGGAGAGCCTGTGCCATTGAGAATTTCAGAAGTAAACAGAATGTTAGGTAAAGTAGATGAGCTAGCTGTGAATACAGATACTCGTTCTATTCCATTTAACATTGGTGAGACTATTAAGGTTGTTGATGGACCTTTTAATGGTTTTAACGGTACTGTTGAAAAAATTAATGAAGAAAAGCGTAAACTGGAAGTGATGGTTAAGATTTTCGGAAGAAAAACACCATTGGAATTGAGTTTTATGCAAGTTGAAAAAGTATAATTTTTTGTTACATCTATAATATCCATTACAATCGCTTCCAATGATTGTAGTGTTAAATTTTTTAAAAAATGGCTAAAGAAATTAGTAAGGTAGTTAAACTACAAGTTAAGGGAGGTGCTGCGAACCCGTCGCCACCGGTTGGACCTGCTTTAGGAGCTGCTGGGGTAAACATCATGGAATTCTGTAAGCAATTTAATGCTAGAACTCAAGATAAACCCGGCAAAATATGCCCAGTACAAATTACTGTGTATAAAGACAAATCATTTGATTTTGTTGTAAAAACTCCTCCAGCGGCTGTCCAGTTATTGGAAGCTGCAAAGCTAAAGTCAGGATCTGGTGAACCAAATCGTAAAAAAGTAGCTAGCGTTACTTGGGATGTTATCAAAGCAATCGCTGAAGATAAAATGGTAGATTTAAATGCATTCACAATCGAATCTGCTATGAGCATGATTGCTGGAACAGCTAGATCTATGGGTATAACTGTATCAGGAGATTCTCCTTTTTAATTAAGAGAAAGACATGGCAAAATTGACAAAAAAGCAAAAAGAGGCTGCTTCAAAAATTGAAAAGAACAAATTATACTCTTTAAAAGATGCTGCGGCATTGATAAAAGTTATTGCTTCTGCAAAATTTGATGAGTCTGTTGATATCGCTGTTAGATTGGGTGTAGATCCAAGAAAAGCGAATCAAATGGTTAGAGGTGTGGTAACATTACCTCATGGAACTGGTAAAGATGTTAAAGTATTAGCATTAGTTACTCCAGATAAAGAAGCGGAAGCTTTAGCAGCTGGTGCAGACTATGTTGGTCTTGATGATTACCTTCAAAAAATTAAAGACGGTTGGACAGATGTTGATGTTATCATCACGATGCCTGCTGTTATGGGTAAATTAGGTCCATTAGGTCGTATTTTAGGACCTAGAGGTTTAATGCCAAACCCTAAAACAGGTACTGTAACTATGGATGTTGCAAAAGCTGTTGCTGAGGTAAAAGCTGGTAAAATTGACTTTAAAGTTGACAAAACTGGTATTGTACATGCAGGAATTGGTAAAGTTTCTTTTGGAGCTGAGCAAATTTATGACAATGCACACGAAATTATTCAAACATTAATCAAACTTAAACCAACTGCTGCTAAAGGTACCTATATTAAAGGTATTCACCTTACAAGCACGATGAGTCCTGCAATTGCATTGGATCCAAAAGCAGTATAATTGGTAGTTAATAATTTTTAGTATGACTAGAGAAGAAAAATCAATCGCGATTGAAGAATTAACTGCACAGTTAGCTGGTACAAATATCATTTATGTATCTGATATTTCTGGACTTAATGCAGAAACGACTTCAAGCTTGAGAAGAGCTTGCTTTAAAGCAGGTATAAAATTAGAGGTTGTAAAAAACACTTTGCTTGCAAAAGCAATGGAAGCTTCTGCTAATGATTATGGTGATTTACCATCTGTATTGACAGGTAATAGCGCTATATTTATTTCAGATATTGCAAATGCACCTGGAAAAATAATTAAAGATTTCAGAAAAAAATCAGCTAAACCTGTATTAAAGGGAGCTTATATTAATTCTGAAATTTATATTGGAGATGATCAATTAGATGCATTAGCAACTATTAAATCTAAAGAAGAGCTTATCGGCGAAATCATTGGATTGCTTCAATCACCAGCTCAAAGAGTTATTTCTGCTCTTCAAAACCAATTCGCAAAAAGCGAAGAGGCTACAGAAGAAGTAGAAGCATAATAAAACCGACTTTATAGTCTAAGTTTTATTTTAATAAGCGCACAATAAATAAATTATATTTTTACAAATCATTTTAAAACGATAGAAAAAATGGCAGATTTGAAACAATTCGCAGAACAATTAGTTAACCTAACGGTAAAAGAAGTTAACGAATTAGCAACAATATTAAAAGATGAGTACGGAATCGAACCAGCTGCTGCAGCTGTAGTAGTTTCAGGTGGTGGAGAAGCTGCTGCTGAAGAAGCTCAAACTGAATTTACAGTTGTATTGAAAGAAGCTGGTGCTTCTAAATTAGCTGTAGTTAAATTGGTAAAAGAACTTACAGGTTTAGGTTTGAAAGAAGCTAAAGATGTAGTTGATAGCGCTCCAAGTAACGTTAAAGAAGGTGTAACTAAAGAAGAAGCTGAAGGGCTTAAAAAATCTTTAGAAGAAGCTGGAGCTGTTGTTGAGCTTAAATAGTTAAACTCAGTTTAAAGAATTAGGTTTAGGTCTTGGGTTTAGTCGCCCAATGACCTAAACCATTTTTCGTATAACAAAAGTCTACCTTGTATAATTACATAATAGTCTTTGAAAACAAATTCATTTTACCCATTACGAGGAAAAAAAATTAACAGATAATAAGAAAGTAGTTATCTTAAATTGGTTTTTAAAGATGTAATGGTTGTAAAAGAAAAGTATAAATAGATCAATATTTGTACAAAAAAATTACTTTTTTAATCAAAATTTTGTCCATTGATGATAACAAATCAGACCGAAAGATTGAATTTTGCCTCAACAAAAAACATTCCTGATTATCCAGATTTTCTAGATGTTCAGGTTAAATCGTTTAAAGATTTTTTTCAATTAGAAACTAAATCTGACGAAAGAGGCGACGAAGGGCTTTACAATACCTTCATGGAAAACTTCCCAATTACTGATACAAGAAATAACTTTGTATTGGAATTCCTTGATTATTTTGTAGATCCACCACGTTATACAATTCAAGAATGTATAGAAAGAGGTCTTACCTATAGTGTGCCTTTAAAAGCAAGGTTAAAACTATATTGTACAGATCCAGAACATGAAGATTTTGAAACTATTGTTCAAGATGTTTATCTTGGTACAATTCCTTATATGACACCGAGCGGTACCTTTGTTATTAATGGTGCTGAGCGTGTAGTTGTTTCTCAATTACACAGATCTCCAGGTGTTTTCTTTGGTCAATCATTCCATGCAAATGGTACAAAATTGTATTCTGCCAGAGTAATTCCTTTTAAAGGTTCTTGGATAGAATTTTCTACAGATATTAATAGTGTAATGTACGCTTATATCGACAGAAAGAAAAAATTACCAGTTACCACTCTATTTAGAGCAATTGGTTTTGAAAGAGATAAAGATATTCTAGAAATTTTTGATCTTGCTGAAGAAATTAAGGTTTCTAAAACAGGTCTAAAAAAATATATCGGTAGAAAATTAGCTGCCCGTGTATTGAATACATGGCATGAAGATTTCGTAGATGAAGACACTGGTGAAGTAGTTTCTATCGAACGTAACGAAATAATCCTTGATAGAGATACAATTATCGATAAAGATAATGTAGAGGAAATCATTGATTCTAACGTTAAATCTATTTTGCTACATAAAGAAGATGCTAATCAAGGTGATTATGCGATCATTCATAATACGTTGCAAAAAGATCCAACAAACTCTGAAAAAGAGGCTGTTGAACATATCTACAGACAATTACGTAATGCTGAACCGCCTGATGAAGAAACGGCTCGTGGTATTATAGATAAATTATTCTTCTCTGATCAACGTTACAACTTAGGTGAAGTAGGTCGTTATAGAATAAATAAAAAATTAGGGTTGGATACTCCAATGGAAAAGCAAGTCTTGACCAAAGAAGATATCATAACTATTGTGAAATATTTGATCGAATTGATCAACTCTAAAGCAGAGATTGATGATATTGATCACTTATCAAACCGTCGTGTAAGAACAGTTGGAGAACAATTGTCGCAACAATTCGGTGTTGGTTTAGCGCGTATGGCTAGAACTATTCGTGAGAGAATGAACGTTAGAGATAACGAGGTGTTTACACCAATAGATTTGATTAATGCTAAAACATTATCATCTGTTATCAACTCTTTCTTTGGAACGAACCAGTTGTCTCAGTTTATGGATCAAACGAATCCACTTGCCGAGATTACGCACAAGAGAAGATTATCTGCACTAGGACCAGGTGGACTTTCGAGAGAAAGAGCAGGTTTTGAGGTACGTGACGTTCACTATACGCATTACGGACGTTTATGTCCAATTGAAACTCCAGAGGGACCAAACATTGGTTTGATTTCATCTCTTGGTGTTTATGCTAAAGTAAACGGAATGGGTTTCATCGAAACACCGTATCGTAAAGTAACTAACGGAACTGTAGATTTAGTGTCTACTCCAGTTTACTTAAGCGCAGAAGAAGAAGAAGGAATGATGATTGCTCAGGCAAACATTAAAATGGATGCTACAGGAAAAATTACTGCCGAAGACGTAATTGCGCGTCAAGAAGGTGATTTCCCAGTAATTGAGCCAACAAAAGTTGATTATACGGATGTTGCTCCAAATCAAATTGCTTCTATCTCAGCTTCTTTGATTCCTTTCTTGGAACATGATGATGCGAATAGAGCCTTGATGGGATCTAACATGATGCGTCAGGCCGTACCATTAATTCGTCCTGAAGCTCCAATTGTAGGAACTGGTTTAGAGCGTCAAGTAGCTTCTGATTCTAGAGTATTAATTAATGCTGAAGGAGATGGAGTTATAGAATATGTAGATGCAAATATCATCACTATCAAATACGATCGTTCTGAGGAAGAAAGAATGGTAAGTTTTGAGTCGGATGAAAAAACATACAATCTAATTAAATTTAGAAAAACCAATCAAGGTACAAGTATCAACCTTAAACCTATCGTAAGAAAAGGGGATAGAGTGGTTCCTGGACAAGTATTATCTGAAGGATATGCGACTCAAAATGGTGAATTAGCTTTAGGTAGAAACCTAAAAGTTGCATTTATGCCATGGAAAGGGTACAACTTCGAGGATGCGATTGTAATTTCTGAAAAAGTAGTTCGTGACGATATTTTTACCTCTATTCACGTTGATGATTATTCATTGGAAGTTAGAGATACTAAATTAGGTAACGAAGAATTAACGAACGATATACCGAACGTTTCTGAAGAAGCTACTAAAGATTTAGATGAAAATGGTATGATTAGAATTGGAGCCGAGGTTAAACCTGGGGACATTCTTATCGGAAAAATTACTCCAAAAGGGGAATCAGATCCTACTCCGGAAGAGAAATTGCTTCGTGCAATCTTCGGGGACAAAGCAGGTGATGTAAAAGATGCTTCATTAAAAGCTTCTCCTTCTTTACATGGTGTTGTTTTAGACAAAAAATTATTCGCAAGAGCAGTAAAAGATAAACGTAAACGTACTCAGGATAAAGATGCTTTAGGAGCACTTGAAATGGAGTTTGAAGTTAAATTTGTTGAATTAAAAGACAAATTAGTGGAGAAACTTTTCTTGATCGTAAACGGAAAAACATCTCAAGGTGTAATGAATGATTTGGGTGAAGAAGTTTTACCAAAAGGTAAAAAATACACACAAAAAATGCTTTATGCAGTTGAAGATTTTGCTCACTTAAGTAAAGGTCAATGGGTTGCTGATGATGCAACTAATAAAATGGTTAATGATTTAATTCATAACTATAAAATTAAATTGAACGATTTACAAGGGGCTTTACGTAGAGAGAAATTCACTATTACTGTTGGAGATGAATTGCCAGCAGGAATCTTGAAATTAGCTAAAGTATATATTGCCAAAAAACGTAAGTTGAAAGTTGGGGATAAAATGGCGGGACGTCACGGTAACAAAGGTATTGTTGCTCGTATCGTTCGTCATGAAGATATGCCTTTCCTTGAAGACGGAACGCCAGTTGATATTGTGTTGAACCCACTTGGTGTACCTTCACGTATGAACATTGGTCAAATTTATGAAACAGTTCTTGGTTGGGCAGGACAAAACTTGGGTAGAAAATTTGCTACACCAATTTTTGACGGAGCAACTTTAGATCAAATCAATGAGTTGACTGACGAAGCTGGAATACCACGTTTTGGACATACACATTTATATGATGGTGGTACAGGAGAACGTTTCCATCAAGCTGCAACAGTAGGAGTTATCTACATGTTGAAACTTGGACACATGGTTGACGATAAAATGCACGCACGTTCTATAGGTCCATACTCGTTGATTACACAACAACCACTTGGAGGTAAAGCTCAATTTGGAGGTCAACGTTTTGGAGAGATGGAGGTTTGGGCACTTGAAGCTTATGGAGCATCAAGTACACTTAGAGAAATCTTGACCGTGAAGTCTGATGATGTTATTGGTAGAGCTAAAACTTACGAAGCTATCGTTAAGGGTGAGTCTATGCCAGAACCAGGATTGCCGGAATCATTCAATGTATTGATGCATGAATTGAAAGGTCTTGGACTTGACATTCGTTTAGAAGAATAAATAATAATTTGTCACCGTAGAAACGTTTTACGTAGAGACGTTGCATTGCAACGTCTCTACAAAAAACGTCTCTACTTTGGCATTTATAAGAGTTTTTAGGATTTATACCCGTAACCCGTTCCGATTTTTTACGGTAGAGACGTTGCACTGCAACGTCTGTACGATAAATAGCACTTCAAAATTTTTATTTGAAGTTTAGAGAAGTAATTCGAGGTAGTAGAGACGTAGCACTGCTACGTATGTGCTAAAATCAATTTTTAATTGCAAATAAATCAATAGTAAAAACTATGATGAATAATAGAAATAATAACAATAAGGATAAAAACCCTGTAAAAAGGTTTAATAAAATCTCAATAGGACTTGCTTCTCCTGAATCTATCTTGAAAGAATCAAGAGGTGAAGTATTAAAGCCTGAAACGATCAACTACAGAACGCACAAGCCGGAGCGTGATGGTCTTTTCTGCGAACGAATTTTCGGACCAGTAAAAGATTTTGAATGTGCTTGTGGTAAGTATAAAAGAATACGTTACAAAGGTATTATCTGTGACCGTTGTGGTGTAGAAGTAACGGAGAAAAAAGTACGTAGAGACAGAGTTGGTCACATCAATTTGGTTGTGCCAATTGCTCATATCTGGTATTTCCGTTCACTTCCAAACAAAATTGGTTATATCCTTGGTCTTCCATCTAAGAAATTAGATATGATTATCTACTACGAAAGATACGTAGTAATCCAAGCAGGTATCGCTAAAAATGCAGAAGGTGAATCAGTACAAAGATTAGACTTTTTGACAGAAGAAGAATATTTAAATATTTTAGACACTCTTCCTGCTGACAACCAATATCTTGATGATTTTGACCCTAATAAATTCGTTGCCAAAATGGGAGCAGAATGTATTATGGACTTATTAGCAAGAATTGATTTGGATCAATTGTCTTACCAATTAAGACACAATGCTAACAATGAAACGTCTAAACAACGTAAAACTGAAGCGTTAAAAAGATTACAAGTTGTGGAATCTTTCCGTGAGTCTAACTTGAACCGTGAGAATCGTCCAGAATGGATGATTATGAAAGTGGTACCAGTTATTCCACCAGAATTGCGTCCGCTTGTGCCACTTGATGGAGGTCGTTTTGCAACTTCAGATTTAAATGATTTATACCGTCGTGTAATTATACGTAACAACCGTTTGAAAAGATTAATGGAGATTAAAGCTCCAGAAGTTATCTTAAGAAACGAAAAACGTATGTTGCAGGAATCTGTAGATTCACTTTTCGATAATACTCGTAAAGCATCTGCAGTGAAAACAGAATCAAACAGACCATTAAAATCATTATCTGATTCCCTTAAAGGTAAACAAGGACGTTTCCGTCAAAATTTACTTGGAAAACGTGTGGATTATTCTGCTCGTTCGGTAATTGTTGTTGGACCTGAATTGAAATTGTCTGAATGTGGTATCCCAAAAGATATGGCAGCAGAATTATACAAACCTTTCGTTATCCGTAAATTGATAGAAAGAGGAATTGTAAAAACGGTTAAATCAGCTAAGAAAATAATAGATAAGAAAGAGCCTGTAGTTTGGGATATCCTTGAAAATGTTATCAAAGGTCACCCAATATTACTGAATCGTGCTCCTACTTTGCACAGATTAGGTATCCAAGCATTCCAACCAAAATTAATTGAAGGAAAAGCAATCCAATTGCACCCTTTAGTTTGTACGGCGTTTAATGCGGATTTTGATGGGGATCAAATGGCAGTTCACTTGCCTTTAGGACCAGAAGCTATTTTGGAAGCACAACTATTAATGTTGGGTTCTCACAATATTCTGAACCCTGCAAATGGTGCTCCAATTACGGTACCTTCTCAGGATATGGTTTTGGGTCTATATTATATGACCAAAGAACGTTTATCTACTCCTGAGCTTAAAATTTTAGGAGAAGGAATCACTTTTTATTCTGCTGAAGAAGTAAATATTGCTTTGAATGAAGGTAGATTAGAATTGAATGCTTCTGTGAAAATTAGAGCAAAAGATTTTAATGAAGCAGGTGAGTTGGTTTACCAAATCATCAAAACAACTGCGGGTCGTGTATTATTTAATGAAGTAGTACCGGAAGCAGCTGGATATATCAATGATGTATTGACTAAGAAAAACCTTAGAGACATTATCGGTCACGTTTTAAGTTCTACTGATGTACCTACAACAGCGGCTTTCTTGGATAACATGAAAGACATGGGGTACAAATTTGCCTTCAAAGGTGGTTTGTCATTCTCTCTTGGAGATATTAGAATTCCAGATCAAAAACCAAAATTAATTGCAGACGCCAGAGAACAAGTTCAAGGTATTTCTGTAAATTATAATATGGGTCTTATTACCAATAACGAACGTTACAACCAAGTTATTGATGTATGGACTTCAGCAAATGCTCAATTGACAGAGTTAGCAATGAAAAACATTAGAGAAGACCAACAAGGTTTCAACTCAGTGTATATGATGCTTGATTCTGGAGCAAGGGGTTCCAAAGAACAAATTCGTCAGTTAACTGGTATGCGTGGTTTGATGGCCAAGCCAAAAAAATCTACTGCTGGTGGTGGTGAGATTATTGAAAACCCGATTCTTTCTAACTTTAAAGAAGGTCTTTCGATCCTTGAGTACTTTATCTCTACTCACGGGGCGCGTAAAGGTCTTGCGGATACGGCATTGAAAACTGCCGATGCAGGATATTTAACAAGAAGATTGCATGATGTATCTCAAGATGTTATTGTTAACATTGAAGATTGTGGTACTCTTAGAGGTGTTGAAGTTTCAGCATTGAAGAAAAATGAGGAAATTGTTGAATCATTAGGAGAAAGAATTTTAGGACGTGTTGTTTTACAAGACGTAATTAATCCTTTAAACAATGAAGTTTTAATTCAATCTGGACAACAAATCACTGAAGTTATAATGAAAGCAATTGACGCTTCTCCAATCGAGAAAGTGGAAGTGCGTTCACCATTGACTTGTGAAGCGTTAAAAGGTATTTGTGCAAAATGTTACGGTAGAAATTTAGCTACTGGTAAAATGACACAAAGAGGAGAAGCAGTTGGTGTTATTGCAGCACAATCTATTGGAGAACCGGGTACACAGTTAACATTACGTACATTCCACGTTGGTGGGGTTGCGGGTGGTATTTCTGAAGAATCAAGCATCGTTACGAAATTTAATGGTAAACTTGAAATCGAAGATTTAAAAACTGTTAAAGGAGAAGATAGTGAAGGTAATGCAGTTGATATTGTTGTATCTCGTTCTACTGAATTGAAATTAATTGATGAAAGAACAGGTATCTTATTAAGTACAAATAATATCCCTTACGGTTCAAGTATTTTCGTTAAAGACGGTCAGTCAGTTGCAAAAGGAGATGTGATTTGTAAATGGGATCCATATAATGGAGTTATTGTTTCTGAATTTACCGGTAAAATTGCTTACGAAGATTTAGAGCAAGGTCAATCATTCATGGTTGAAATTGATGAGCAAACTGGTTTCCAAGAAAAAGTAATTTCTGAATCTAGAGCTAAAAAATTAATTCCAACTTTATTGGTTTACGGTAAAGAAGGGGAACTAATTCGTTCGTATAACTTACCAGTTGGAGCCCACTTGATGGTTGAAAACGGTGAGAAAATTAAAGCAGGTAAAGTATTGGTAAAAATTCCACGTCGTTCTTCTAAATCAGGAGATATTACAGGAGGTTTACCTAGAATTACAGAGTTGTTAGAAGCTCGTAATCCTTCAAACCCAGCTGTTGTTTCTGAAATCGATGGTGTTGTTTCTTTTGGAAAAATCAAAAGAGGTAACCGTGAGATTGTTATCGAATCTAAATTTGGTGACGTTAGAAAATACTTGGTTAAATTATCAAGCCAAATTCTAGTTCAAGAAAATGACTTCGTAAGAGCAGGGGTGCCTTTATCTGATGGTGCAATTACTCCGGATGATATTTTAAGAATCCAAGGACCAGCAGCTGTTCAACAGTATTTGGTAAATGAAATTCAAGAAGTATACCGTTTACAAGGGGTAAAAATCAACGACAAACACTTTGAAGTAGTAATACGTCAAATGATGCGTAAAGTAAGAGTACAAGATCCAGGTGATACTTTATTTTTAGAAGATCAATTGATTCACACTAAAGACTTTATCGTTCAAAATGATAAATTATACGGTATGAAAGTGGTTGAAGATGCTGGAGATTCTAGTGCATTAAAAGAAGGTCAAATTATTACGCCTCGTGAGTTGCGTGATGAAAACTCTCTTTTAAAACGTACAGATAAAAATCTTGTTGTAGCTCGTGATGTTGTTACTGCAACTGCAACACCAGTTTTACAAGGTATTACAAGAGCGTCACTTCAAACTAAATCGTTTATTTCTGCTGCCTCTTTCCAAGAAACTACTAAAGTATTGAACGAAGCTGCTGTTGCAGGTAAAATCGATTACTTAGAAGGATTGAAAGAAAATGTAATTGTAGGACATAGAATCCCTGCCGGAACAGGTATGAGAGAATATGACAATACGATTGTAGGTTCAAAAGAGGATTATAACGATATGATGGCTAACAAAGAAGAATATATTTATTAAAATATGAGTAATTCTAATCAACAACAAGAGCAAATTAATATTGAGCTTGATGAAAAAATTGCCGAAGGAATTTATTCCAATTTGGCAATAATAAATCACTCTTCATCAGAGTTTGTTTTAGATTTTGTAAGCATCATGCCTGGTATTCCTAAAGCTAAGGTGAAATCAAGAATTGTCTTGACACCACAACATGCTAAAAGATTGTTGAAAGCAATAGGAGAAAATATTCATCGTTTTGAAGTCGCTCATGGCGAAATAAAAGACACTGAACAAGCACCGATTCCGCTTAATTTTGGTCCTGCGGGACAAGCATAATATTCTTTAAAAGGCTCCAGAAATGGAGCCTTTTTTATTTTATCAAATGTAAATTTGGATTTTATTATTGATTTTTTGAAAGCATTAATACTACAATTTTATACCGTTTTTTTTTGAGTCTCTAGTGTACTGTATTATAATTCACAATAAATTTTATTCACAAATGGATATTAACTCACCATTAAATCTTATGCGTGAATAACAAATTTGTGCTTTAAACGAGTATTACGGTGCTTCATCGAAAATATTTTTTATTAAAAATTTAATGATTTAGTTTCGTCCAAGAATAAGGGAAACTATTATTAAATTTCTAATAAAAAACATAAAATGAATTATTTTTCAAAACATAATGACACTAAAAAGAGTAACAACATCTTTATGCTGTTGGTTATTATTTTATTGTCTAATGTTGCTGTTTTTGGTCAATCAACTGAAAATAATGTTGCTGCTAATGCTACTGAAGTTATTAGTGTTGCAAAGCAAGAAAATATTTCAACAAGTACTTCTTCTTCAAGTAGTATGAATTTTGTGTTATGGTTTATGGGTTCGAAACAAGATCCAAACAGTGCGATTTCTACACAAGGAACAAATACAAAAAAACAGGTTATCACTTCTGGAGCGGCTCCAAACCGTCTTTTGATAAAAACTTTTTTGAAAAAAGCAGTTAATTTGGAGAGTATGGTTGCTTAATCTTAAATTAATTTTATGATATAAAAAAAACGCTAATTTTTAAATTAGCGTTTTTTTATGCAACGTTTTATGAGGATGTAATTTTACTCAAATTCTGAAGTAAAATATAATTTCACATTTGGATATTTATTCTGTGTCATTTGGATCGTAAAGTCAGAATCAGCTAAAAATACTAATTGTCCGTATTTATCATGCGCCAAGAATTTCTGTTTGATTCTTCTAAATTCTTTAAACTCATCGCTTTTTAGATCATTTGGTTTTACCCAACATGCTTTGTGTACCGGAAAGTTTTCATACGTACATTTTGCGCCATATTCATGCTCTAAACGGTATTGGATAACCTCATATTGAAGTGCGCCAACTGTTCCAATAATTTTTCTGTTGTTCATTTCGAGTGTAAATAACTGTGCCACACCTTCGTCCATCAACTGGTCAATTCCTTTGTCCAATTGTTTGGCTTTCATTGGATCAGCGTTATTAATGTATCTGAAATGCTCTGGAGAGAAACTTGGAATTCCTTTGAAACTCATGATTTCCCCTTCGGTCAACGTATCACCAATTTTGAAATTCCCAGTATCATGCAAGCCTACAATATCACCTGGATAAGAGATGTCTACGATTTCTTTCTTTTCTGCAAAAAAGGCATTTGGACTCGAGAATTTTAAGTTTTTCTTTTGACGAACGTGATAATAGGGTTTATTTCTTTCGAAAGTTCCAGAAACAATTTTTATAAAGGCCAGACGGTCTCTGTGTTTTGGATCCATATTCGCGTGGATTTTAAAAACAAATCCAGTCATTTTTTCTTCTTTGGGATCCACTAATCGTGTTTCAGAATCTTTAGGTCTTGGCGATGGAGCAATTTGTACAAAACAGTCCAGTAATTCTCTAACTCCAAAATTATTCAATGCTGAACCAAAAAACACAGGTTGCAGTTTTCCGTCTAAATAGTCCTGACGATCAAATTTAGGATAAACCTCGTCTATTAGTTCTAATTCTTCTCGTAATCTGTCAGCGGGTTTTTGACCGATAATCTTTTCCAATTCTGGATTTTTAACATCGGAGAAAGCAATGGTTTCTTCAATATTTTTACGGCTGTCACCACTAAATAAGTTGATGTTTTGTTCCCATAAATTATAAATTCCTTGAAAATCATAACCCATTCCTATCGGGAAACTTAATGGAGTAACTGTTAAACCTAGTTTTTGTTCCACTTCATCCATTAAGTCAAAAGCATCTTTTCCTTCTCTGTCTAATTTATTGATGAACACGATAATTGGAATTTTTCGCATTCTACAAACAGCTACTAATTTTTCTGTTTGTTCCTCCACACCTTTGGCAACGTCAATTACAACAATAACACTGTCAACAGCGGTTAAGGTTCTAAAAGTATCCTCGGCAAAATCCTTGTGCCCGGGAGTATCGAGAATATTTATTTTTTTGTCTTTATAATTGAATGCCAAAACCGAAGTAGAAACCGAAATCCCTCTCTGACGCTCAATTTCCATAAAGTCACTGGTAGCGCCTTTTTTGATTTTGTTATTTTTTACAGCACCCGCTTCTTGAATCGCACCACCAAAAAGGAGGAGTTTCTCAGTAAGTGTTGTTTTTCCGGCATCAGGATGTGAGATAATCCCGAAAGTTCTTCTGCGTTGTATTTCTTCTAAAAAGCCCATATTTATATAAATAGTTTGCAAAAGTACTATTTATAAATGCCAATTAAAAATAAATACGGTTAGGTGTTGCTTTGTCCTGTTTTAGATTTTGAAACCGTGACTGATTTTTTTTGTTTTTCCTAAATGTTTATCCTTGTGTGTACGGTAAACTGAAATCGAAAGGAGAATAATGATATAAATAGGGCAATAAATAAATCCGTTTATAATTTTTTGTTAATAGTAGGTAGGAAACTTGTATTATGTAATTGAATTGTTATTTTTGTTCGTTTTAAATTTAAAGAATGCTAAGGAATTGTATTATAAATTCAATTCACTTCTTGATTCTTAAAGTGTATATTTGCCAAGATTACCGGAACATTTATAGGACCAGATTTAAAAACAGGAAAATAACGATCTTACGATAAAAAATAAATTAAAAAAATGCCATTAAAAAAAATACAAATGAAATCCATTAATAATAAAATTGCACTTACTTTTTTTCTTTTGCTTTTTTCAAGTGTTGTAGCAAGTGCGCAAGAAATTATTAAGGATAGTGTAGTTACTCCGGTTAAAAAAATACAATCTACTGGAAAACAAAAAATTGATGGTGTTATTGCCACTGTAGGTGACTATATTATATTAGATTCAGATATTGACAAGTCATATCTTGAAATTTCAGCAGGGGGAGGTTCTGTAAAAGACATTACAAGATGTCAAATGCTAGGAAAATTACTCGAAGATAAATTATATGCGCACCAGGCAATACAAGATAGTATTGTAGTGACAGATGCTGAAGTTAAAGGCATGATGGAAGATCGTCTGAACTATATGGTAGAGCAAATAGGATCTTTGGACAAAGTGGTGAAGTACTATAAAAAAGATTCTGAAGAAGAATTTAGAACTTATTTTTCTGATATTTTGAAAGAAGGTAAGTTAAGTACAGAAATGCAAAAGAAAATTGTTGATGGTGTAGAAATTACTCCTGAAGAAGTCCGTAATTATTTTAAAACAATTCCTACTACAGATCTTCCTTTTTTTGGTGTAGAATTGGAAGTGGCTCAAATTGTGGTTGCTCCTAAAGTTTCGGATGCCGATAAACAAAAAGTAATTGATAAACTGAATGGTTTCAAAAAAGAAATAGAAGAAGGTTCTAGTTTTTCTACTAAAGCTGTTTTGTATTCTCAGGATCCGGGTTCAAGATCGAATGGTGGGTTTTATAAAATGAATCGAAGAACGCCATTTGTAAAAGAATTTAAGGATGTGGCTTTTAGTCTTGCTGAAGGAGAAATTTCGGCTCCTTTTGAAACAGATTTTGGTTTTCATATCATTTATGTTGAAAAAATTAAAGGACAAGAAGTTGAGTTGCGTCATATATTATTGACACCAACTGTAACTGAGGACGCATTGAATGAAGCTAAAGAAAAAATTACTTTGATCAAAAAAAGAATCGAAGATAAAGAAATCACTTTTGCGGAAGCGGCCAGAACACTATCTGATGAGAAAGAAACAAGAGTTAACGGAGGTGCTTTAATCAACCCAAAAACACAAGACACTCGTTTTGAGTTGACAAAAATGGATCCGGCTTTTTACAGCCAAGTTTCTAATTTGAAAGAGGGAGAAGTTTCAGCTCCTATATTAGAACAAGGTGAAGAAGGAAAGAAAAAGTTCAAATTAATTACCGTGACAAATAGAATTGATGAGCATGCGGCTGATTATGCTAAAGATTACATCAAGATAAAAGACTTGGCTTTAAAAAGCAAGCAAATTACAGCTATTGGGAAATGGTTTGATGAAAAGATTAAAGAAACGTACATCAAAATCATTGGAGAATATAGAGATTGTGATTTCACAAACAATTGGCTTAAAAAATAGTATTCTTATTCCTTTATCAGATTAGAATTAGGAATAAAAAATTTTCGATAAATAAATAAAAAGAGTTAGTTTTATGATTTCATAACGCTAACTCTTTTTAATTTTAAATACTTAATACATGTCAGACGTAGCAGCAATACATAACTTAGTTCAGAAAAGGAATGAGCTAAAAACGGAGATAGCAAAAATCATTGTTGGTCAAGATGACGTGGTAGATCAAATTTTACTTTGTATATTTTCTGGAGGTCATGCATTATTAGTTGGAGTTCCCGGATTAGCCAAAACGTTGATGGTAAATACGCTTGCGCAAGCGCTGGGACTTGATTTCAAAAGAATTCAGTTTACTCCGGATTTGATGCCGTCAGATATATTGGGGAGTGAAATATTAGATGAAAATCGCCATTTTAAATTTATAAAAGGACCTATTTTTTCGAATATTATTCTGGCCGATGAGATCAACAGAACGCCACCAAAAACACAGGCTGCTTTGTTGGAGGCCATGCAGGAACGTTCCGTTACCATTGCTGGTGAGAACTATAAATTAGACTTGCCTTATTTTGTTTTGGCAACTCAAAATCCTATAGAGCAGGAAGGAACGTATCCTTTGCCTGAAGCACAATTAGACCGATTTATGTTTGCTATAAAACTGGAATATCCTTCTTTTGAAGAAGAAGTTCAGGTAGTAAAAAGGACGACTTCAGTTTTGAATAATACGATTAATCCATTGTTTACAGCACAAGAAATTATTGATTTCCAGCAATTAATCCGTAGAATACCTGTCGCTGATAATGTAATCGAATATGCAGTAACATTGGTGAGCAAAACAAGACCGGACAATTCTTTGTCTAACGAGTTTGTGAAAAATTATCTGGATTGGGGAGCAGGACCAAGAGCCTCTCAAAATTTAATTTTGGCCGCTAAAGCGAACGCGGCTTTCAATGGAAAATTTTCTCCTGATATTGAAGATGTAAAAGCCGTGGCAACCGGAATTTTGCGTCATAGAATTATCAAAAATTACAAAGCTGATGCCGAAGGAATTACGGAAGAAGCTATTATTCAGAAGCTGATGTAATAATTTTTAATATTGAGAAAAAAGCCAAACAAATTTCTAAAATCTGTTTGGCTTTTTTTGTTTTCACTTAATATGTTAGTTTGACCAAAAAGAGTCTTTAAAAATACAACTACAACGTTGTAAGTGATAATTTAGAAAGGTTCTTAGCTGAAAGCAGTGTAAAATATCACTCTCTAAGTATCGTTAAATTTCAACTTTCTCAAAGAAAAGATTTTAAATTATTGATAATTCATTATTTTAATTTAAAATTGAATTTTTGACAATAAAAAGTAGTGAAACTCTTTATTTTGTAATAATAATTTTTGAAAAAGCTACATCTATTATATTTTTTTTAATTCTCGGCTTTAATTCCTAAATTTGCGTACAAAAAATAAAAATACCAAGAAAAGACTTCTATTATGAACACTTATAAGGATTACATTCAAGAGATTGAAGAACGAAAAGGCCAAGGGCTTCACCCTAAACCAATTGATGGCGCTGAACTATTAAGCGAAATCATTGGGCAAATTAAAGATTTAAATAACGAGTACAGAGCGGATTCTCTTAACTTCTTTATTTATAATGTTGTGCCTGGAACTACTCCTGCTGCTAATGTAAAAGCTGATTTTTTAAAGGAAATCGTTCTAGGTCAATCAGTAGTTGCTGAAATTACGCCTGCTTTTGCTTTAGAGTTATTATCACATATGAAAGGTGGAACTTCTATTGAGGTACTCCTTGATTTAGCTTTAGGTAATAATGTTGCTATTGGAAAAGATGCTGCGGAAGTTTTAAAGACACAAGTTTTTCTTTATGAAGCAGATACGGATCGTTTAGAAGCAGCTTTCAAAAGCGGTAACGGAATAGCGAAAGAAATTCTAGAGAGTTATGCTAAGGCTGAGTTCTTTACTAAATTACCAGAAATAGCAGAAGAAATTAAGGTAGTTACTTTTATTGCTGGTGAAGGAGATATTTCAACTGATTTACTTTCTCCAGGAAACCAAGCGCACTCAAGATCAGATCGTGAACTTCATGGTAAATGTTTAATTTCTCCTGAAGCACAAGCTGAAATCAAAGCATTAGCAGAAGCGAATCCTGATAAGAGCGTGATGTTAATCGCTGAAAAAGGTACTATGGGTGTGGGGTCTTCAAGAATGTCAGGTGTAAACAACGTGGCGCTTTGGAGTGGTAAACAAGCAAGTCCATATGTTCCATTTATTAATATTGCTCCAATCGTAGCAGGAACAAACGGAATTTCTCCAATTTTTCTAACAACTGTTGATGTTACTGGTGGTATTGGTCTTGACCTTAAAAACTGGGTAAAAAAATTAGATGAAAATGGTAACGTTCTTCGTAATGAAAGCGGTGATCCTATTCTTGAAGAAGTATACTCTGTTGCTACTGGTACTGTTCTTACTATCAACACAAAAACAAAGAAACTTTATAACGGTGATAAGGAATTAATTGATATTTCTAAGGCATTCACGCCTCAGAAAATTGAATTTATTAAAGCTGGTGGGTCTTATGCTATTGTATTTGGAAAAAAACTTCAAACATTTGCATCAAAGACTCTTGGTATTGATATTGTACCTGTATATGCTCCGTCAAAAGAGGTTTCTGTTGAAGGACAAGGTCTTACAGCTGTAGAGAAAATATTTAATAAAAACGCGGTTGGTTCAACTCCGGGCAAAGTATTGCATGCTGGTTCAGATGTTCGTGTTACCGTAAATATTGTTGGTTCACAAGATACAACTGGTTTGATGACTTCTCAGGAATTAGAGTCTATGGCTGCTACTGTGATTTCTCCAATTGTTGACGGTGCTTACCAATCAGGTTGTCACACTGCTTCTGTTTGGGATAATAAATCTAAAGCAAATATTCCTAGATTGATGAAATTTATGAACGACTTCGGATTGATCACGGCTCGTGACCCGAAAGGTGTTTATCACGCAATGACTGATGTAATTCACAAAGTACTTAATGATATTACTGTAAACGAGTGGGCTATCATCATCGGTGGTGACTCTCATACCAGAATGTCTAAAGGTGTTGCTTTTGGTGCTGACTCTGGAACTGTTGCTCTTGCACTTGCTACTGGTGAAGCTTCAATGCCTATTCCTGAATCTGTGAAGGTAACATTCAAAGGAGATATGAAAGGGTATATGGATTTCCGAGATGTAGTTCATGCTACACAATCTCAGATGCTTAAAACATTTGGTGGAGAGAATGTATTTCAAGGAAGAATCATTGAGGTTCACCTTGGAACTCTTAATGCGGATCAAGCCTTTACGTTTACGGACTGGACTGCAGAAATGAAAGCAAAAGCTTCGATCTGTATTTCTGAGGATTATACCTTGATTGAATCACTAGAGATTGCGAAGGGTAGAATTCAGATTATGATTGACAAGGGAATGGATAATAAAAATCAAGTTCTTAAAGGATTGATTGCTATTGCTGATAAGAGAATCGCCGAAATTATATCAGGTGAGAAACCAGCGCTAAGACCAGATGCAAATGCTAAGTATTACGCTGAAGTTGTTGTTGATCTTGATCAGATTGCTGAACCAATGATTGCTGATCCTGACGTTAATAATGCTGATGTTTCTAAAAGATATACTCACGATACAATCAGACCTCTTTCTTTCTACGGAGGAATTAAAAAAGTAGATCTTGGATTTATCGGTTCTTGCATGGTTCACAAGGGAGATATGAAAATTCTAGCTCAAATGCTTAAAAATATTGATGAGCAAGAAGGTAAAGTAGAGTTCAAAGCGCCACTAGTTGTAGCTCCTCCTACTTATAATATTGTTGATGAATTAAAAGCAGAAGGTGACTGGGAGATTTTACAAAAATATTCTGGTTTCGAATTCGACGATAATGTTCCTAAAGCTGCGGCACGTACTGAATACGAAAATATGCTATATCTAGAGCGTCCAGGTTGTAACCTTTGTATGGGTAATCAAGAAAAAGCTGCTAAAGGAGATACTGTAATGGCGACATCTACTCGTCTTTTCCAAGGAAGAGTAGTGGAAGATGCTGAAGGTAAAAAGGGAGAGTCATTACTTTCCTCTACACCGGTTGTGGTTTTATCTACAATCCTTGGTAGAACTCCAACAATAGAAGAATATAAAACGGCAGTGGAAGGTATCAATCTAACTAAGTTTGCGCCTTCTCATAAGTTATTAGTTAAATAATTCACATAATTAGTTAATTATAGTTTAAAAGCCTGAGTCTAATGACTCAGGCTTTTTTTATACTCTATTTTTTTGTATCTTGTATGTTTAAAATAGAATAGTAACAATTATATATAAATCTTATGGCTTTTGATATTGAAATGATTAAAAAAGTGTACGACAACATGAGAACTCGTGTTGATAAAGCACGTGAGATAGTTGGTCACCCACTTACTTTAACAGAGAAAATTTTGTACAATCACCTTTGGGACGGAACTCCATCTGTCGCTTTTACGAGAGGTGCTGATTATGTTGATTTTGCTCCAGACAGAGTTGCTTGTCAAGATGCAACGGCTCAAATGGCATTGTTGCAATTCATGCATGCAGGTAAATCTAAAGTAGCTGTTCCTACAACAGTACACTGTGATCACTTGATTCAAGCTAAAGTTGATGCTGCAACCGATTTGGCAAGAGCAAAAACACAAAGTAATGAAGTATTTGAATTTCTTTCTTCGGTATCTAATAAATACGGAATCGGTTTCTGGAAACCGGGAGCAGGGATTATTCACCAAGTAGTTTTGGAAAACTATGCATTCCCAGGTGGAATGATGGTTGGTACCGATTCTCACACTGTAAATGCAGGTGGTTTAGGTATGGTAGCAATTGGTGTTGGTGGTGCTGATGCGGTTGATGTTATGTCAGGAATGGCTTGGGAATTAAAATTTCCTAAATTAATTGGAGTAAAATTGACTGGAAAACTTTCAGGTTGGACAGCTCCAAAAGATGTTATCCTTAAAGTGGCTGGAATTCTTACTGTAAAAGGTGGAACAGGTGCTATCGTTGAATATTTTGGTGAAGGTGCTACTTCTATGTCTTGTACAGGAAAAGGTACTATTTGTAATATGGGTGCCGAAATTGGTGCGACTACTTCTACATTTGGTTACGATGCTTCAATGGGACGTTATTTGCGTTCTACTAATAGAGCTGATGTAGCTGATGCTGCTGATAAAATTGCGCCTTACTTAACAGGTGATGCTGAAGTATATGCAAATCCGGAATTGTATTTCGACCAAGTTATCGAAATCAACTTAGACGAATTAGAGCCACATTTAAATGGACCTTATACTCCGGATTTAGCTACGCCAATTTCTAAAATGAAAGAGGAAGCAATCAAAAACAACTGGCCTTTAAAAATTGAAGTTGGTTTGATTGGTTCTTGTACGAACTCTTCTTACGAAGATATTGCTCGTGCAGCTTCATTGGCGAAACAAGTTACCGATAAAAACTTAAAAATAAAATCTCAATTTACCATTACTCCAGGTTCTGAAGTAGTGCGTTATACAATAGAACGTGACGGATTTATCGATATTTTCGATAAAATGGGAGCAACTGTTTTTGCTAACGCTTGCGGACCATGTATCGGAATGTGGGACAGAGAAGGTGCTGAGAAAGAAGAACGCAACACAATCGTTCACTCTTTCAACCGTAACTTTTCAAAACGTGCCGATGGAAATCCAAACACTTTGGCTTTCGTAGGTTCACCTGAATTGGTAACGGCGCTTGCAATTGCGGGAGATTTAGGTTTCAATCCGTTGACTGATACTTTAATCAATGAAAATGGAGAAGAAGTAAAATTAGACGCTCCAACGGGAAATGAATTGCCTCCAAAAGGGTTTGATGCGGAAGACCCAGGTTTTCAAGCGCCAGCCGAAGATGGTTCAGGTGTTCAAATCGCGGTTAGCGAAACTTCAGAAAGGTTACAATTATTAGCTCCGTTTTTACCTTGGGATGGAAAAAACATCACCGGTGCTAAATTGCTTATCAAAGCTTTCGGAAAATGTACTACAGATCACATCTCTATGGCTGGACCATGGTTGCGTTTCCGTGGACATTTAGATAATATTTCTAATAATATGTTGATTGGTGCTATCAATGCATTCAACCAAAAACCAAATACAGTTAAAAATCAGTTGACTGGTACGTACGATGCAGTTCCTGCTGTAGCGCGTGCTTATAAAGCAGCTGGTGTTCCTTCAATTGTTGTTGGGGATCACAATTACGGTGAAGGATCTTCTCGTGAACATGCGGCTATGGAACCTCGTTTCTTAGGTGTGAAAGCGGTATTGGTAAAATCATTTGCTCGTATCCATGAAACAAACCTTAAAAAACAAGGTCTTTTAGGATTGACATTTGCTACTGAAGCAGATTACGATAAAATCCAGGAAGATGACACCATCAATTTCACAGATTTAGTTGATTTTGCTCCAGGAAAACCGTTAACTCTAGAATTCGTTCACGCAGATGGAACCAAAGATATCATCTTGGCAAACCATACCTATAACGAAGGACAAATTGGTTGGTTCGTTGCAGGTTCGGCATTAAACTTGATTGCTGCTGCTGGAAAAGCATAAGTAAATTAAATATTTTATATTCAAAACTCTCAAGGTAACTTGGGAGTTTTTTTGATTCATTCCAAATTTATTTTAGGAGCTATTTCCTGCTGTCCGTTTCAAGCTTTTTCGCGCAATTGCTTTTTTCCAAGATAAAAAAGGAGCTTCCTTCGGTCGCTCTTTTTTATCAGGAAAAATAGGCAATTCCACTTCAAAAGGCTTTCCACTTTCATCAGGGCTAGAAATCAGAAGCCAAAATTTCAATCCATTTTATTTTTTTACACAGATTTGAAATTTTAAAAGATTTCTCCAATAAATCGAATTCGCTTTTTCTTTAATCTGTGGAAATCCTTTATCCCGAAGCTTCGGGAGTGGCAAAAATTAGTACTGGGATTAGTTACGGATAGTCATAAAAAGGAACGAGGTTTAAATCGAAAATAGGAACAAAATTCAAAAAACAGGGCGGAATTTTATTTTTTGAACGTTAAAATTTAAAAAAAGACTGTGTTTTTTGATTAAATCACTTATATTAGCTTTTTTGAAAAATTAAATTTTCAAAGAAGCTTTTTTTTGATTGTTTTTAGAATCAACCTTCTTTAGAATTTTTATTTTCAACGCAACACTGCATTAGTAGTGTACGGCGTAACGGTTTCAGCTGCTTTTGCAACTGAAATAAAAAATCAACTAGAATTTAAAATGAACACATTCTGACCCTCTTTTTTTAAAAGAGATAAGGATTATTTTTACAATTTTTTAAATAGAATAGTAAAAAAGCAAACCATAGCGAGATTTAATAATTATATCCCGAAATCGCTGTGTAGAATAAAAATGGGATACGTAATTTGAAATAAATGAATATGAGTTTAAGATTAATTGTAACATTGTTTTTATTGAATAGTATCGTTCTTTTTTCTCAGGAAAAAAGCATGAAACACACCATAGTAAAAGGAGAAACAATTTCTAGTATTGCTGAGAAATATGATGTAAAACAAAGTGCTATTTTCAAATTAAATCCAAACGCAAAAAATCTCTTAAAACTCAATTCCATTTTATTAATTCCTGTAGCAGCCACAAAGAAAACAAATACTAAATCCAAGGTCGCAACAAATTCCTCCGCAAAAGAACACGAAGTACTTGCCAAAGAAACGCTTTACGGAATTGCCAAACAATACGGAATCTCCCTAAAAGAATTAAACGAACTCAATCCAACATTAGAATCTGCAGGATTGAAAATTGGTCAAAAAATTATAATTCCAGCGAACACATCTTCAACGGAAGTAGCTGTGACTCCTCAAACCAAAATGGGCTCTCAAAAAGCTGCATTAATAGTTGCTCCCCAGGTAATTGAAGCTGAAAAATCCACTACGGAACAAACCACAATAGAAGTACTGCCCAAAGAATCAAAATATTCTATCGCAAGAAAATACGGAATAACGGTTAAAGAATTAGACAAAGCCAATCCAACTTTAGGAACTAAACCTCTTAGAGTAGGTCAAAAAATAACTATTCCGGGAAATGGAATACCAGTGACTGAAGTGGCAGCTGTGCCACAACAAAGCAAAGAATTACCAAACGAAGCAGCTGTAGTTATTGCTGAACCCGTTACAATTGTACCAAAAATAGAAGAAGCGGTAGTTTCACAGCCAAAAATAAATACGCCAAGTGAAGAATCAGTAGATATTGCTCAACCTGTTGCAATTGTACTAAAAATAGCAGCAGCAGTAATTTCACAGCCCAAAATAGATTTGCCAAGATCAGAACTTACAGCTCTTCCTCAATCAAATGAAACAGTAAGCGCAACTTCAGAGAATATTGTTCGGGAAGTGTTGCCTAAAGAAACTAAATACGGTATTGCTAAACAATACGGAATTACGGTTCGGGAATTAGAAAAACAAAATCCAGAAGTTAAAAACGGACTTCGGGTAGGATATAAATTGAACATTCGTGCGAATAATGTGCCAGCAGAAAATGGTGCTGTTGTTAGCACTGATAGCGATAATACGACTACTATTGAAAGCACTAAAATTGATTTTAACAATTCAGTAAAACCTACTTTTAGTCATGATTTTCTGGATCAATTGATAGAACGTGCTTCAGAAAATATAGGAACCAGATATCGTACAGGTGGAACTTCAAAAGAAGGATTTGACTGCTCCGGTTTAATGTGTACTACTTTTGGTGCATTTGACATTAAGTTGCCAAGAACATCGAGAGAACAATCGGGTATTGGTACTAAAATAAATACCGAAGAAGCTCAAAAAGGCGATTTAATTTTCTTTAAAACGAATGGTAGACGCCAAATTAATCATGTGGGTATGGTGGTAGAAGTTTGTGAAGGAGAAATAAAATTCATTCACTCTTCAGTGAGTAATGGAGTTATTATTTCCTCAACAAAGGAAAAATATTATGAGAAAAATTTCTCCCAAATAAATAGAGTTTTGCAATAATTCTAAATAGTAAAATTCAATAATAATAAAGAATAAAAAAAGCGAAACTCCTCAGGCAACTAAGGAGTTTCGCTTTTTTAGTTTAATGATGTTCTACACTATTTATTTCAATCCGACATCATTTGGATACTTGAACGTATATTTGTTTGATTCCGTCTGCCCTAACGGTTATGGTGTCAAGTTTTTCTGGTCAGTTAGAAGTTACTGTATTTAAAATTAATTCTTGCCAAGAATGGTATTTATTATCTTTATCCATTCATCAATAGTGCTAGTATTGGTGTTTATGGCCACGCTATTATTGTTGTAAGGCAGGTACGTGCTTTGATTATTACGAGAAAATAGCCCAACAGTAGGTGTTTGCACAGCACTGGCTAAATGCATAATTCCACTGTCTGCACCAATAAAAATATTGGTATTTGCAATTACAGATCCAATTTCTCGAATATCTTTGCTGTAAAATGTTGGCGCTTTAAATCCTATTTTTGAAATATTTTCGACGGGCAAAACTTCTATAATAGTGTAGTCTTCATATTCCGTTTTTAATCTCTCATAAAATTCTTCCCACCAAGACTCCGAGTAGCATTTATCATCAGTTGCATAGGTGAAAATGGAAATAGTTTTTTTGTCATTAGGGACTATTTTGTCTACTATTTTTTTGCCTTCAGCCAGTTCTGCAGGGCTTAACTTAAGGTCTAAGGATGGAACTGGATTCTCGTTTTCCTCGAATCCTAATTTGGTTAAAAAACTTCTAAATTCATACACCGGATATTTTGCAATGTGTTCGTAATCCTTGTGTTTCAATTGAATTGTTTCGTCTTCCTCGCCAAAAAATTTATATTTTGCATTAGCAAACTGCGCAGACAATCTCCCTGATGAAGAACCTTTGGCGACATTTATTGCAATGTCATAGCGTTGTCTTTTGATTTTTGTCCAAACTTGAAAATAACGTATTAAATGTTTAAAAGGTTTTTTGGGAAGTTCAATGATGTAATTGATGTTCGTGTAATTTTTAAATATAATAGGTGCTAAACCGCCTTTTACAAACAAATCAATTTTGCAATCAGGAAAAGTAGTTATTACATCTTGAACCAGTGGCGTAATTAATAACAGGTTTCCTAACCTGTGATTCGGTCTGGAAATTAAAATTCTTTTTATTTCAATTTTGTGAGTCAAATCTATTTTTTGCTCAAAGTGTGAACTGCCAATGTTTTTAGTCAAACTACGCGTTACAATCCTTCGGAATACATTTACTTTTTTTAAGATACTCATACTTTTAAAAATATTAAATAGTTTTGAACCCGTTTTTGGTTAAAAAAAAGATTATGGATATTCATTATGTTGTAAAACATAAAGGAATCAAATCGTCTATAAGTAAGCTATGTATCAGACAAATGTACGATATTGATGGGATCATTCTGCCTATATCATAAAATTAAAAGGAACAATGAATCAGAATTCAGCTTGTTGAGATTGTAAATTGTATTTTATGTTGTACGAAGTTTACGCTGAATTTTGCGCTATCATTTCTTTGTGATCTGGTTCGGTTGGCTACTATTGCTTCATAATTTAAATTAATATAGAATTAATGTAAATTAGCTTTCTGCATCATAAAAAATAGCGCTATTGCTGAGCGGTCAGCATATATTTTGCAATCTTTGAACTCTAAAAAATTAATTAGCATTATGAGTAAGACGAAACTAACAATTAATCGCAACGGATCTATAAAAATAGAAGGTGATTTCGAAATAACAGACTGCGAAGGAAAAGTGTACGGATTAGAAGGAAGAACTGCCTTGGGTCTTTGCCGATGTGGATTATCAGTGAACAAACCTTTTTGCGATGGTTCACACCGCAACAATTTTGAACATGAATCAGCCGCATTTGACTTGCCGCCAATGAAAACTAATTAAAAACACATTTTCTCCATACATGTGAAAATGTACTAAGATTATGTAGATTGCTTTGTGTTTATAGGAATCTAATTTAAAGTATGATATAAAAAAGTTACATCTTCATGGGTGTAGCTTTTTTCTGTTTTTGTTGTCTGTCGTTGCGGGCACGGAAAAGATTTTCGCCTATCGAACTGAGGGCAATTATAGACATCCGAGTGAAAAAGAAACATAATGACTGAAACTCTCAAGGGAACTTGGGGTTTTTTTGTTTGTCAAGTTGGTATTAAGTTTTGATTGGCCTGCAAGTTTTTAAACGTGCTGCGGAAAATCCGGAGACTTTGAGGAGGTGTTTCTCGGTCTCCGACCGATATGTTTAAATAATTTCATGATTTATTTGCGGTCGGGAGACCGTTTGTCGTTTCCTCAAAGTCGCAGACTTTGCGGAGCGGCGACGGAAAAAGTCTGGAGACTTTTATACGTTTACGAGTTTCAAGGCAATTTAAAAAAACGCAAAGGCTGAAGACTTTGCGGAGCTAGGGAGCCTTTTTTTTTAATTACAATTTCTGATTTTCTACTTTATTATTAATTATTTATTCTGTTTAGATTTTACCATAAACTTTTTATTCTTTTCCTCTTGAAGCAGTCTATTCGTCATAATTCATTTCAAACTAAAATCTAAAATTTCATAAGACGTATACATTCCTTCAACATCTTTAATTGTATGTTTGACTTGTAGAGGAAAATATTTTTCAAGTATTTCATTGCTTTTTATAAAAGGATGAAACTTGCTTTTAATATCTTCAGTAACCCATAATTCCATTATATTTAATAATGACTTAAAACCTGAAGGCATTTCCAAATCGAAATAGTACATTACAACTCGAAAACATTTTAATCCTTTGATGGTTTTTGTTTCATTTTTATATTCTTCAATTCCAGTTATGGCTAATAAATCATCGTTTTGAAAATCTGTAGAATTAGTAATCTTTTTTTTATTTAAATATTTGTCATTTACTGAAATGAATTCTTCAATTTCATAATTGTTGTATGTGTGATGATATTTTATTAAGCTTTTTGGTTTATTTGAAATAATTTCTTGCATTGCAATTGATTTCATCATTTCAAACATTTGATTAAGCTGTTGATTTATTGAATCTGGTATTTGACTAATTTTATTGCCTCTTTCCATTAATACTTCCTTTTTTGCTTCTAATAACATTTTGTAAAAAGATTTATCAAAAGATTTTTTATACAATAAAGTATCTGTAATTATTTCTTTTTTTATAAAAACAATTGCTCCATTTTTTGGAACAATTGTTTCATTTTGTGAATAAAGTAAATTACTAATAATAAGAATTAAAATTAATAGCTTGGAATTTTTAAAATTATGCTTTTCCATATACTTTTTCTCTTTCGCCACCTGGCATTAACCATTCATATATTGATAATTCAATTGGTTTAAATTCAATCCCTGTAATTCCTTCTTTTTCAATTTCATTTTTTAATCTTTCTGAAATAATGCCTTTTTGTCCTCCATTTTCATGAAATCTTATGGAGAATAAATCTAATTTCATTTTTTCATTAAAAAAAATATTTGATATTGCTATTGTTTCGGGATATTTTAAAACATTAATTTTTGTAAGAAAATGATCTAAATCAGAGATGTTGATTTCATCAGTAATATCACGACTTAAACCATTTTTTATGAAAAAAGTTGTTTTTGCAAAATCAATATAGTTAAATGCAAAATCAAATATATTAATTACCCAATAGTTACTTAATTTTTCATTTTCTTGAATAACATAGGTCTTAAAAAATTGAAACCCAAAGATGTTAAATTTCTCGAGTATTTCTTTCAATTTATTACTAATTAAGTAACTAAAATTAAAACCAACATCTCCAAAGGTATCTATTAAATCTGTTCTTTTGGCTTTTGAATGTAAAACAACATTTGATAAAACAGGTTGAATCTCGATTTTTTCAAAAATAAATTTATCAATAAAATTTGGATCTTCCCAAACATTACAATGATGCACAAACCCTTTGGCTTGAGGTATCTTGCCCATTATTTTTTTATTAAGGCTACTCTCTATTGAATAATATTTCATGATATATTATGGTAAAACTATGTTATTAATTGGTGTATTAGGATGAGTCGCAATCCAATTTCGAACCTGTTGTGTTAAACTTGTTAAAAAGGTATAACATTGATCTGGTGTAGCATTGGGATAATCAGTATTAAAAAGATCAAATTTTGATTGAATTACAGCATCATAATTAAAGTGTGAACCACTATGCACTGCTGTACTTAAAGGAATACCATTTAAAGCCTCATTCATATGAAAAGCACTTCCCGATTTTGAAGCTTTTTGCACAATAGATTTTGTTTGTTTATTTAATGGAATAATGTGATGTGCTTGATTAAGATTTCCAACAGCTAATCCAAGTACTTTTCTTAGTTGTGCTCTGCAAGTATTGTCAGAACCAAAATATATTGTTCCATCTACCAAAACTTTCCATGTTAGTTTTACTTTTGTTCCTATAGTCGCAACTGTCTTTATTTTTACAGCATACTTAACACCTACAGCTGCCCATCCATAAACTGGAACAGCACTTGCAAAGCTAAAGGCTGCATTTACCTTGTCGCCTTCTATAGTATATAGAGTGCCATTCGCTAAATCGGCTACTTCGCCAATAACTGGAATTAGTCCAAAAGCATCAAGTGTCATGTGCCTTAAATCCCATAAAACGCTGTAATAAATTTGTACTTCGTTCCAATTTGGATGAAGGTATTTTTTCACTGCTCGTTGTATTAAATATTCTTGTGCAATTTGCGCAGCTAATAAAGGATCAATTAAAATTTGATTTTGCACATCTTGGCTGAAATAACTAATATTATCTTGAACAAATGATTCGGTTAAATTATCTTGGAAATTATTTGTTGCTCTTAAAGCTTTAAAAAACAATTCGGTAGTTTCGGAATCGCTATTTAACGTATTTGCGATCCAATAATTTATAATTTCTACTGCAAAAGCTTTAGCTTCTTGAGAGAAAATATTTTTTTCAAGGTAAGATCCTAATGCATTATATTCGTCAATAGTTGCGGTATTTACTAGCCAATTGTAAGCATCAGAATCAGAAGCTAAGTTTAATTTAAAGGCCAACGGATCCGCACCTTCAGGTACTTGATTTTCTATGATGCTTGATATAATAATATTATTGTTGGTTATAGTTACATTACTGTTGCCACCACCAGACTGGTTGTTATTGGCAAGATAGGTTGATGCAGCTGTAGTAGAATTTGAATTACTTGTGCAAAATGTATCCGAAAGATATTGTGAAAATGGAGATGAACATCCAGGAGTATCCTTACAACCACATGCGCTATCATGATAATGCGTACCAGTACTGCTAAGCCCAGAACAAGGATAGTTAATTATAATTGACACGTTATAGCAATAAGCACTACCACCTCCAGAAGGGTCTCCATTATCAGTGCCAGAACCACCAGGCGCATCTATTAATGCAATTTCTCG
>NZ_SMLG01000008.1 GCF_004349195.1 Flavobacterium rhamnosiphilum | reverse complement strand
AGAGAAATTGCATTAATAGATGCGCCTGGTGGTTCTGGCACTGATAATGGAGACCCTTCTGGAGGGGGTAGTGCTTATTGCTATAACGTGTCAATTATAATTAACTATCCTTGTTCTGGGCTTAAAAGTACCGGTACTCATTATCATGATAGCGCATGTGGTTGTAAGGACACTCCTGGATGTTCATCTCCATTTTCACAATATCTTTCGGATACATTTTGTACAAGTGATTCAAATTCTACTGCAGCTGCATCAACCTATCTTGCCAATAACAATCAGTCCGGTGGTGGCAACAGTAATGTAACTACAGCCAACAATAATATTATTATATCAAGCATCATAGAAAATCAAGTCCCTGAAGGTGCAGATCCGTTAGCCTTTAAATTAAACTTAGCTTCTGATTCTGATGCTTACAATTGGCTTGTAAATACAGCAACTATTGATGAATATAATGCATTAGGTTTTTTTCTTGAAGAAAATCCTTTCTCAGATGAAGCTAAAGCTTTTGCTAATTTGGCAATTGATTATTTAATAGCTAATCCAAACAAAACATTTGATGATGTTTTATATAGTAGAACTTCTTTTGATGTGAATAATGCTATAGACATAGATAATAATATAGATGGTGGATATGACACTAATACTTACAGTGATTTTAATCCACAACAAATGTGGACAGCTATTTCTCAAGTAATACCTACAAGAGAGTTTGTTGGTTGGGGTTCTCCTGGAATTAAAAGAAACTGTATGGATTATGCGAAAGCACAAATTGCAAAAAAAGGTTATCAAATATCAAACTATGGATCAGTAGGACAAACATTTCAAATATATACTGAACAGAATGGAGTTAATCAGACGAATCTTTTAAAAGGTTTAAATTATTTAAAGTATGCTTTAAATAATAATATACCTGTCGTTGTAGGAATTGATGATAATCCAGGGCACCCTGGTAATCCGGATAATTCAACCGATCATTTTGTAGTAATAGTAGGAATGGGAAGTAATAGCAATGGTAATTATTTTCAGTTTTATGATAATGCTTCTGGTAATATAAGTGAAGGGACTAGTCCCTTAAATCTACTATATTATAATTCATCAACCGGTAAAATTAGCGGAAAATCGCAATGTAATGGTTATTTTAGTTCTGTAGCCCACGATTATGTAATAACCCAAATTAGAAAAAGTAAAACTAAACTATAATGAAAAAAATATTTCTAATGTTGATAATCTTCAATAGTTGTTGTTCTCAAAGTAAAAAAATAATGGAGAAAAGAACAATTGAGGTTGTTTTAAGCAGTGTGGGGAAAACAAACATAGATAAAAAAACAACTTCTAAGTTAACAGGAATCAATGAAGGTAGTTTAACAACAAGCCTATATTACTATTCTGAAAAGTCTAAAAAAATTATTGGCTTACCAATAAATGATAAAACTTTTAATTATGATTATTTTAATTCAAAAATTTATAATAATCTTGAAAATAGAAGAGTTAAACTTTTTTTAGATATTTATAAAAATAAATCGAAAGAAATTTTGATTATTTATAAAATCGAATGATACTAAAAAAGTTTAAATTGTATGACTGTAAATCTCAACCGTGCTATTATTTCACCCCGAACGCTCGAATGTCTTAACGGTTCGATAGCGCGTAAATGCTGTCCGTTAGCCTTTAAATTAAGCTTAGCTTCTGATTCTGATGCTTACAATTGGCTTGTAAATACCGCAACTATTGATGAATATAATGTTTTAGGATCTTACCTTGAAAAAAATCTTTTCTCTGATGAAGCTAAAGCTTTTGCTTTGGAGATGATTAAGGCATTTATAAATAATCCACAACACACTTATTTTGATTTTGTAAAACCTCCATTTACATGGACATACACAGGAGATGATGGAAGTGCATTTACGGACTTAAATCCATTAAAGGAACCAGATTTTAAATTTAATTTCGCGGATAATTACGAAACACTTTATCCGAGATTTGTTAACATGGTTAAAAAACTGAAAACATTTGTGAAAAACAATCCAAAAGTATTGGCTGCACTGCAAACTTATTCAAATTTTAGGAAAGAAGAAATTTTAGACCATTTAACATTTGGTCAAGGTCCAATCATTAAAATCGAAGAAATGTATGGAAGATATGGGTTTTATAATAAGGAAAAAGGGATCAATACTTTACATATTAGTGCCAGTTATGTGAGAGGCTTGGAACAAGCATTTTTAGAAAGCACTCAAGAAGCAACAGCATTTTTATTAGCAGTAACCCTACTACATGAATATGTGCATTTGGCCACTCAACAAAATAAAATAAGTGAAGGGGTTTATGATTTTGGTAAAGGTTTTGAAAGAGATGCTTTTAATGTTATTATAGATTATGACAATGCAGGAAGTGTTGTGATTAAGTTTAGCAAATATTTTTAATTTTTTTTTATGAAAAAGTATATATATGGCTGTCTTGCCCTAATTACTATGTTGAGTTGCAAAAAAAGTCAAGATGATGTTTTTTATGCTATTTTGGACGATAATTTTCTGACGTTAACAGATACGATTGCCTATGAGTATCATACGTTTTTTTTAACCCCAAATGACACAACAAAACCAGACAAGAATACCTTTGATGGTTATAAAATTTGTATAGATAGAAAATTTGCAGAATCAAAAGAATTTCGAAATGGAGTAGTCGAAGTATTAAAGACTGGTAACTATAAAGAGTATTTAAAATTATTGCACGAACAACCAAATTTTGAATTAAAATTAATAGATTTAAATAGATTAAAACAAACTGGAAAGTATGAAATAGTTGATTTCATAAATTACAAGATGGATAGAATATCTAGAACTAAATATGTAGGAATATTAAAGTTTTATAAGCCCTATATTAATGACCATCATGCAATAATTTTTTTTTTAAAGCAATCTTCGCCAAAAGACGGAGTTGTTAATGCCTTTCTTTTCCACAAAGTAAATAATAAGTGGCAATTAGAAAAAAAAATAGAATTAATGCGCATTTAATGTAAAGGCAGCCCCATTTGATTGGAATGAATTTATAGAAAATCTATCATTAACTGGTTTACAAAATTGCGATTTTTTTAAAAATGAGATTGGGACTTTTAATAATGATGGAACTGTAAACAATATTATTGAAGCTACGAAAATGGCAAAATACAATCAATACAATATTATTAGGTAGAAAATCTTTACGTAATGTTTGTAATTAAAATTAAATCATTATGAAAAATATATTATTAACCATTATTACATTTACATTAAATACTATAAACGCTCAAAACATAGACAAAATCAAAAAAAGTGATACGCTTTATGTCTATTTTGAAAAAGATCATAAGCAATATCATAAAGTTGATATTAATCCTGAAAACAAAAGAAAAACAGAAAATTATTATTACATTTTTTATGGAAAAACTATAGCTGACAATGGTTATGTTGTATTTGGGAGGACAGAATTTAGCGAGACACGAAAAGAAAAAAAGTCATTTCTAAAATTGAATAAAGACACTATAATAACTTTCGAATTTCTTACACAATTTGATTTAATTCAAGCAATAAATATCATAAACCCTAACAGAAAAACTATATTTTTAATTGATAAAAAAGATATGAAATGCGGTAAAATTCTCTTAAAAGAAGTTAGGGCAGCGTCAACTTTACAACTTGAAGATTAATTTTAGATAGTTTGAATATCAATCCTGACCGCTCGGTATCTAAACGATTCGATAGCCCAATCTTATCCAAAGTTAACCCTGATAGGGTTAACTGTAGTAATTTTAAAAACAAAAAATGAACCAAATAATTCTCAAAACAGAACGATTAATTCTAAGACCAATTGTACTATTGGATTTGGATTATATTCACGAATTACATTCTTTGAAAGAAACAGATGAATTCAATACGTTAGGAATTCCGGCAGCTATCGAAGAAACAAAACTACTTTTAGAAAAGTGGATTTTTGAAAACAACAAAGCGCTTACGACCCATTTTACTTTTGCGGTCGAATTAAATACCGGAAACCAAATTATAGGATTAATAGGAATCAATTTGGGAAAAGTAAAATATAAAAATGCCGAAGTTTGGTTTAAATTCCGCAAAGACCATTGGAACAAAGGCTACGCTACAGAATCTTTGAAAGAAATTCTCCGTTTTGGTTTTAATGAACTGAATCTGCATCGTATTGAAGCAGGTTGTGCGGTGGAAAATATTGGTTCCATCAGTGTTTTGGAAAAAACAGGAATGACAAGAGAAGCCCACACCCGAAAATTATTGCCATTGTCATCCGGCTGGTCAGATAATTACGGTTACGCTATTTTAGCAACTGATTAATAAAATTAAACAAAAAGATAATATGAAATTTACCACAATCAATCTTGGAGACAACAAAATAGAAGTTTTTAATTCTTTTATGGCAAAAGAAACTATAGTATTAAACGGAAAAGTAGTTTCGGAGAAACGTTCCATAACAGGAGCAACGCATCATTTTAAAATGATTGAAAATGATCAAGAAGTAGCTTGTAAATTTATTCTAGGGTATGGTCAAAACGGAGTGGTAATGAGTTTATACAAAGATAACAAACCAGTAATTGAGTCTCAAAAAAGTATGTTCTTTGGATTCGTATTTATTACGCTTCTTATGTTTGGATTTGTATTTTTCTATAACTTAATCAGTAACTAAGGACGTTAAATGTAAAAAGCAACTTTTATATGATTCCAAGAATTGAAACACTATCGGAGAAAAAGCTAATTGGAAAAAGAATTACACTTTCGTTATCCAATAATAAAACAGCGGAACTATGGAAAAGCTTCATGCCAAGGCGAAAGGAAATTAAAAATAATATTGATACGGATTTATATTCCATACAAAAATACGACGCGTCGTATTTTAATACTTTTAATCCCAATACTGAATTCGAAAAATGGGCAGCCGTTGCTGTAACTGATTTCAATCAAATTCCAGAGGCAATGGAACCGATTACTTTGGCTGGAGGATTGTATGCGGTTTTTGTTCATAAAGGCGATGTGACGACTGCCTCAAAAACATTTCAGTATATTTTTGGAATCTGGTTGCCCAACTCTGAATACGTTTTGGATGATAGAATGCATTTTGAATTATTAGGAGAAAAATACAAGAATAACGATCCGAGTTCCGAAGAAGAAATTTGGATACCAATTCAACTGAAAGTATAAACCTTCTTATCAAAATTTGCTGCTTTTTTGGTCAAAAAAATGAACGATGAACCCAATACATTTTGAACTGCTGTTTTTACTTTGTAAAAAAAAGTATTAAATAATTGGTTTTCAGATAGTAACGATACTATTTTTAGCAAAATCTATAAATTTATTTATTAACTTTATATCTTGTTTCATTAATTAAATTAAAAAAATGGAAAAAGATATCAAAGGGTATGCCTACGGGCAAGTAGGGCAATCACCTGTAAGCATTGCCGATTTAGAGCTCCTTAAAAAAACGGTATTGTTTACAGAAGAAGATGAAAAAAATCTGCGTCTTGCAGGCGAAGTATTGAAAGACCAAACCAATGAGATACTTGACCTTTGGTATGATTTTGTTGGCGGTAACGAACACTTGGTTCATTATTTTTCTAAGAACGGACAGCCCAATATGGACTATCTCACAGCTGTTAGAGCAAGATTCGGACAATGGATTATGGACTTATGCAACAAACCGTATGACCAAACTTGGCTGAACTATCAACACGAAATTGCTTTGAGACATCACAGTAGTAAGAAAAATAAAACGGATGATGTGGACACCGTTCCTATTATTCACTACCGTTATATGGTAGCATTTATTTTTCCAATCACGGCAACGATCAAAGGATTTTTAACTAAAAAAGGACACGATGCCGAAACAGTGGAAGCAATGTATTCCGCTTGGTTTAAAGCCGTAACGCTTACTGTAATTCTTTGGACGTATCCTTATATCAACAAAAATGAATTCTAATTGAAAATCCTGTCTCGAAAAAATTGGAATAGCCGGATTTTTGTTTTTTCTCATCAAAAGACTAATCGGGTTATTTTTTTTGTTTTTCAATGAATACAAAATAAAGACAAAATCTCCCGACTTTAACTTCCTAATAAGTTAGATTAAATAATCTCTTAGAAGTGAAAAGCAAAAAAACATTATTTTAACAAGAGTAGTTTTGTTGTTTTATATATTTTTAGGATATTTTTCAGGATTTTGCGAAGTATGGAAAACGGCGTTGAGAAAAACGGTTTTCGAGGGTTCGTCAACTATAAAAAAGGCAATATACGGAAACTTCTTAAAAGGTAAAAAGCGGTAATTATTATCATGAAACTGATACAAGGGATTTTTTTGGAGTGCTTTGTATGTTGTCCTGAAATCCTCTAAAAAAGTAACAGCCACTTTTTTGCTTACTTTTTCTATATAATATTCAAGAGCATCTTCAATGTTTTTAGAAGCAATAGGAGAAATAATAATTTTATAATTCATATTTGCTTTTTAAATCCGCATATAACTTATCTGCATCAGTATATAATTTAGGATCTAAACCTATTTGACTATCGAGTGTTTCTTGTTGTTCAGTTGTTAAAGTATAGAATTCATTCGATGAACTCATTAAAGATTTTATCTTTTCAACAAGCGCATAATCCTGTAACTGGGTAATCCAGTTTATAATGTTTAGTTTATCGTTTTGCAATTGTTGTGCGTCCATGATTTCTTAATTTTAGCAGTACCTTATGGTGAACCTTTCTTTAGCAAATTTACGAAAAAAAGAGTTTTGATTTTTAAAAATCAAATTGCAGACATCTGTTCAAAAAAACCTTGTTTTTATTGTCTTTTAAACGATTCTGATTTTAAAATCTAATTTCATTATATTTGTTGACCAAAACAAGTTACAGTGAGTCAAATCAATAAGCTGAAAATATTCAATGATCCCATTTACGGGTTTATTACCATTCCTAACGCCTTAATTTACGATTTAATCCAGCATCCCTATTTTCAACGACTGCGACGTATTTCCCAGATGGGATTGTCGTATTTAGTCTATCCGGGAGCCAATCACACTCGTTTTCATCATGCTTTGGGTTGTATGCATTTGATGCAAAAAGCAGTCGAGGTATTGCGATTCAAAGGTATTTCGATATCTTCCGAAGAGGAAAATGCATTGTATATTGCGATTTTGTTGCACGATATTGGTCACGGTCCGTTTTCACATGCTATGGAAAAAAGCATTGTTGAAGATGTGCATCATGAAGAAATATCGCTATTATTCATGAACCAATTGAATGTAGAATTTAACGGTCAGTTAAGTTTAGCCATTCAGGTTTTTAAAGGAGAATACAATAGAAAATTCATGTTGCAATTGATTTCCAGTCAATTGGATATGGATCGAATGGATTATTTGAAACGCGATAGTTTTTATTCGGGAGTGGCAGAAGGAAATGTCAATTCGGAGCGATTGATTCAAATGATGAATGTGGTGGACGATTACTTGGTAATTGAAGAAAAAGGAATTTACTCTGTAGAGAAGTTTTTGATGTCCAGACGATTGATGTATTGGCAGGCGTATTTACACAAAACTAGTTTAGTGGCAGAGTTGATTTTGATGAAAATCTTAAAACGCGCCAAAGAATTGACGCTAAAAGGAGTACAATTGCCTTGCAGTGAACCATTATTATTTTTCATGCAAAACAAAGTGACTATAGAGACTTTTGACGCTGAAACGTTGGATTTGTTTGCTCAATTAGATGATTTTGATATTATTGGTGCTTTAAAATCTTGGCAAAAACAAGATGATTTTATTTTGTCATCATTAAGTAAAATGATTGTCAATCGAGATTTACTAAAAATAAAATTAACGAGTGACAAAGTGGCGATTGAAGAATTACAGCCGCTAAAAGAACGTTTTGCGATGGAGAATAATATTTCATTATTGGAGACCAATTATTTTATTTTTAAAGGTAAAATAAAAAACCAAGCTTACAGTAAAGAAGCCGAACCAATACGAATTTTGAAAAAAGACAGCACAATCGAAGACGTTATAGAATCTTCTGACCAGCTGAATTTAAAATCGTTATCTAAATTGGTGACCAAATATTATATTTGTTTCCCAAAACAACTGTTATAAAAAGGCCATTTAAAATCTATTTTTTTATATTTTTGTCGCAATGAAATTTACAGCAGAACAAATAGCAGGGATTTTAGAAGGAGAAGTTGTTGGGAATCCCATGGCAGAAGTTTTTAGATTGTCAAAAATCGAAGAAGGTGCTGAAGGATCACTTACTTTTTTATCAAATCCTAAATATCTTAATTATATATATTCCACAAAAGCGTCAGTAACAATTGTTAATGAGACTTTTGTGCCGGAATCACCTTTAACTACCACATTAATAAAAGTACAGGATGCGTATGCCGCATTTTCTAAATTATTAGAGTTTTACAATCAGGTGAAGTTGAATAAAAGTGGAATAGAGCAGCCTTCTTTCCTTTCGCAGAGTGTAAAATACGGAGATAATTTATATCTTGGTAGTTTTAGTTATGTGGGACAGAATGTAGTTTTGGGTGAAAATGTAAAAATATATCCTAATTGTTTCGTTGGAGATAATGTGGTAATAGGGGATAATGTAATTTTATTCGCTGGCGCAAAAATTTATTCGGAGACCGTAATCGGGAATAATTGTACAATACATTCCGGAGCTATAATAGGTGCTGATGGTTTTGGTTTTGCACCAAATCCGGACGGAACGTATACTAAAATTCCGCAAATAGGAAATGTGATTATTGAAGATAATGTAGATATTGGCTCTTGTACTACTATCGACAGGGCTACAATGGGTTCTACCATTATCAGAAAAGGAGTAAAGCTTGACAATCAAATTCAGATTGCGCATAATGTTGAAATTGGTGAGAACACCGTAATTGCCGCTCAAACCGGTGTCGCAGGTTCTACAAAAATTGGAAAAAGTGGCATGATTGGCGGACAAGTTGGAATCTCTGGACATTTAACTATTGGAAATAATGTTCGAATCCAAGCGCAATCAGGTGTGGGCCGAAATATAAAAGATGATGAAATCTTGCAAGGAAGTCCTGCATTTGGATACAATGATTTTAGTAAATCGTATGTTCATTTCAAAAATTTGCCTAAAATTGTTGCAGAAATAGAAGAATTAAAAAAACAAATATTAAACCAAAAAAATGGAAACAATGGTTAAACAGAAGACCATCAAAACAGAAATTTCGCTAACTGGAGTTGGATTACACACAGGAAAAGAAGTAAAAATGACTTTCAAACCTGCTCCAGTCAATAATGGTTTTACTTTTGTTCGAGTAGATCTGGAAGGACAACCTATTATTGAAGCTGATGCAAATTATGTTGTGAACACTCAAAGAGGAACCAATTTAGAGAAATTAGGGGTGAAAATTCAAACACCTGAGCATGTTTTGGCAGCACTAATTGGTTGTGATTTAGATAATGTTATTATAGAGCTAGATGCTTCAGAGCTGCCTATAATGGATGGTTCGTCTAAATATTTTGTTGAAGCGCTTGAAAAAGCAGAAATAGAAGAACAGAACGCTAAAAGAAATGTATATGTAGTAAAAGAAGTAATTTCTTTTACGGATGAAGCTTCTGGTAGCGAAATATTGGTAATGCCAAACGATTATTATTCAGTTACTGCAATGGTAGATTTTGGTACTAAAATACTAGGTACTCAAAATGCTACAATGAAAAGCATTGCTGATTTCAAAACTGAAATATCTGAGTCCAGAACCTTCAGTTTTTTACATGAATTAGAATCTCTTTTGGAAAACGGTTTGATAAAAGGAGGTGATTTAAATAATGCCATTGTTTATGTAGACAAAGAAATTTCTGCATCAACCATGGAGAGTTTAAAAGTAGCTTTTGGAAAAGACGAAATAACCGTTAAGCCAAATGGTATTTTAGACAACCTTACGTTGCATTATCCAAATGAAGCGGCAAGACACAAACTGCTTGATGTAGTGGGTGATTTAGCATTGATTGGAACAAGAATTCAAGGAAAGGTAATTGCTAATAAACCAGGTCATTTTGTGAATACACAATTCGCAAAAAAAATGGCTAAAATTATAAAAATAGAACAAAGAAATCATGTTCCTGTTTATGATTTACATCAAGAGCCTTTAATGGATATTCATAAAATAATGGCGGTTCTTCCTCACAGACCCCCATTTTTATTGATTGACAGAATCATTGAGATGTCTGAAACCCATGTTGTGGGTATGAAAAATGTAACAATGAATGAAAATTTCTTTGTTGGACATTTTCCGGAAGCTCCAGTTATGCCAGGCGTTTTAATTGTTGAAGCAATGGCACAAACAGGAGGAATTCTTGTATTGAGTACCGTTCCTGATCCAGAAAATTATTTGACTTATTTTATGAAAATAGACAATGTCAAATTCAAACATAAAGTGTTACCTGGTGATACTTTAATTTTTAAGTGTGATTTAATTACTCCTATCAGAAGAGGAATTTGTCACATGCAAGCAAATGCTTACGCAAATGGAAAACTAGTTGCTGAAGCAGAATTAATGGCTCAAATTGCCAAAAAACAATAGATTTAGATTAAAACTAAAATCCTCCATTTGAAAAAATGAGAGTAACGTTTGTATTCTGAAAAATAAAAAAATAAAAAAAGCAGATGAATCAACCACTAGCCTATGTTCATCCAGGCGCTAAAATCGCCAAAAATGTTGTCATCGAGCCATTTACCACCATTCACAATAATGTAGTTATTGGGGACGGAACTTGGATAGGTTCGAATGTTACCATTATGGAAGGCGCAAGAATTGGAAAAAATTGTAATATATTCCCTGGCGCAGTTATTTCGGCGGTTCCACAGGATTTAAAATTTGGTGGAGAAGATTCTTTAGCAATAATTGGAGACAATTGTACTATTAGAGAATGTGTAACGATCAATAGAGGAACAATAGCATCCGGACAAACTACTTTAGGTAATAATTGTTTGGTAATGGCAACGGCACACATTGCTCATGATTGTCACATTGGCGATAATGCTATTATTGTAAACGGAGTAGCCTTGGCTGGTCACGTGACAGTTGGAAATTTTGCTGTTATTGGCGGTTTGGCAGCAATCCATCAATTTATCCACATTGGAGATCACGCGATGATATCAGGTGGATCTTTAGTAAGAAAAGATGTTCCGCCTTTCACAAAAGCAGCAAAAGAGCCTTTGTCTTATGTTGGGATTAATTCTGTCGGATTAAGAAGACGCGGTTTTACAACTGAAAAAATAAGAGAAATTCAGGATATTTATAGAATTCTGTATCAAAAAAATTACAATACAACTCAAGCTTTAGGTATTATTGAAGCAGAGATGGAAGCGACACCGGAAAGAGATGAAATCATTGATTTTATTCGAAATTCATCAAGAGGAGTAATGAAAGGATATTCTGGGAACTACTAAAAAATTAAAGTAGTTTTCAGTTACCAAAAATAAAAATAGTAATAAAAATAAAAAAATAATGGCATCTACATCAGATATTAAAAACGGATTGTGTATTAAATACAACAACGATATTTACAAAATCATTGAATTTCTTCATGTAAAACCAGGAAAAGGTCCTGCTTTTGTTAGAACAAAACTTAGAAGTTTGACTAACGGAAAAGTATTGGATAACACCTTTTCGGCTGGTCATAAAATCGAAGAAGTTAGAGTAGAAAACCATAAATTTCAATTTTTATACCCAGAAGGAGATGAATTTCATTTTATGAATACTGAGACTTTCGAACAAATTACTTTGAATAAAAACATCTTGGATTCGCCAGATTTATTGAAAGAAGGAGAAAATGTAATGGTAAGTATCAATACAGAAACTGATTTACCGCTTTCTGTAGATATGCCGGCATCTGTTATTCTTGAAGTGACTTATGCAGAACCAGGAATTAAAGGAAATACTGCTACAAATGCAACTAAATCAGCAACTGTTGAAACTGGTGCAACTGTAAATGTCCCTTTGTTTATTAATGAAGGAGATAAAATTAAAATTGATACTGCATCAGGTTCTTACATGGAACGTGTAAAAGAGTAGATTACAATGTTCAGTATTCAGCTTGAAAATGGGCTGAATACTGAATATTGAAACCGAATATTAAATTTATGAAATTCCAAAAAGTTTACACTTTAGAAGAAATTGCAAGTATCATTGACTGTGAATATGTTGGTGATAAGAATTTTCCAGTGACTGGAATGAATGAAATTCATGTTGTTGAATCAGGCGATATTGTTTTTGTGGATCATCCTAAGTATTATGATAAAGCATTAAACTCAGCAGCAACTATTGTTTTAATCAATAAAAATGTAGCTTGTCCGGACGGAAAAGCGTTGTTGATTTCAGACGATCCTTTTAGGGATTTTAATAAATTAACAAATTATTTCAAGCCATTTCAATTTTCGAATGTTTCAATAGCTACTTCAGCTTCAATAGGTGAAGGAACTGTAATACAGCCCAATACATTTATAGGAAATCATGTTGTTATTGGAAAGAATTGTTTGATTCATTCTAATGTTTCGATTTATGATTATACTGTAATTGGCGATAATGTAATGATTCACGCGGGAACTATTCTTGGTGCTGATGCGTTTTATTATAAAAAACGTCCTGAAGGATACGATCAATTACTTTCCGGTGGGAGAGTTGTCATCAAAGATAATGTTGGTATTGGAGCTCTTTGTACGATTGATAAAGGAGTTACTGGCGATACCACTATTGGGGAAGGCACAAAAATTGACAATCAAGTGCATGTAGGTCATGACACCGTTATTGGAAAAAAATGTTTAATTGCTTCACAAACCGGAATTGCAGGTTGTGTTGTTATTGAAGACGAAGTTACTATTTGGGGACAAGTAGGAACGACCAGCGGAATCACGATAGGAGCAAAGGCAGTTATTCTTGGTCAAACCGGAGTTACAAAATCAGTAGAAGGAGGAAAGTCCTATTTTGGTACACCAATAGAAGAATCAAGAGAAAAATTGAAACAATTGGCTAATATCAAGAAGATACCAGAAATTCTAAATAAACTAAAATAATATGTCTGCTAAAGAAGTCGTTCAGAAATTTTACAAATCAGATGCTCTTATCGATAGCGAAGTCATAAAAGATTTTTTGCATCCTGAAGTAATCGTTGAATGGAACAGTAGTAAGGGATTTATCCAATTGGATTACGATTCTTTATTGAGCCTGTCTAATGATTTAAGTAAAGCCTATGTTCGTTCAAAGGTTAGAATTAGTCATATTATGTCTGAAAATGATTTAATTTCGGTACGGTACTCTCATTTTGTGAAAACGATTGAGAATCCAAGAGAAGAAATGTTATTGGCGCATTTTATGGTTATTTGGCAAATAAAAGACAATAAACTATTTCGAGGGTATCAAATGAGTCAATTATCATAATTTAGTATCAAAAAACTGAATACTGAATACTGATTACTGATTACTATTTTATACTTTTGCATTACAATTTTAAAAACTACATAAAAAATATATCATGAGTGTTTTAGTTAATAAAGATTCCAAAATAATTGTTCAAGGTTTTACAGGAAGCGAAGGAACTTTCCATGCTTCTCAAATGATTGAGTACGGTACTAACGTTGTTGGTGGTGTAACTCCAGGAAAAGGGGGAACAACTCACTTAGACAGACCAGTTTTCAATACTGTAAAAGATGCTGTAGAACAAGCAGGAGCTGATACAACTATCATTTTTGTACCGCCTGCTTTTGCTGCTGATGCAATTATGGAAGCTGCAGATGCTGGAATTAAAGTAATTATTGCAATTACTGAAGGAATTCCTGTTGCTGACATGATAAAAGCAAATAGTTATGTTAAAGAAAGAAATTCCAGATTAATAGGTCCAAACTGTCCGGGTGTAATTACTCCGGGTGAAGCTAAAGTTGGTATTATGCCAGGTTTTGTTTTCAAAAAAGGAACTGTTGGTATTGTTTCTAAATCGGGTACATTAACGTACGAAGCTGCTGACCAAGTTGTAAAACAAGGATTAGGAATCACTACTGCTATCGGTATTGGTGGAGACCCAATCATCGGAACTACTACAAAAGAAGCAGTTGAATTATTGATGAATGACCCTGAAACGGAATGTATCGTAATGATAGGTGAAATCGGTGGACAATTAGAAGCTGATGCTGCTCATTGGATTAAAGCGGATGGTAACCGTAAACCAGTTGTAGGATTCATTGCAGGAGTTACCGCTCCAGCAGGACGTACAATGGGACATGCAGGTGCTATCGTTGGTGGATCAGATGATACTGCTGAAGCTAAAAAACAAATTATGAGAGAATGTGGAATTCACGTGGTAGATTCTCCAGCTGAAATTGGTAAAAAAGTAAAAGAAGTTTTAGGTTAATCTAAACTCTAATTAAATATTTTAAAAGCCTCACAATTTGTGGGGCTTTTTTATTATAAATTGAATTAAAGAAATATCTTTGCACTTTATTAAATGCAGCTGTTTTTCAGATGTAATCCTAATAAGAACAAACATAAACGAATGGTTTCTAATGGGCCTCACGATTTTGTGGGGTATTTTTTTGCCGAAGCCAGTTCAAATAAAAATAAAATAATATGTACAAAGAGTTAAAAAAATTCAAAGTTACCAATCAGTTTTCATTTACTACAGAGGACAGTCTAGCAGAAGTTTGTAATGCTTCAGAAGGATCTGGAGTGTTTTTAGTGTATTCTGTAGGGGAGGAAAAAGAGTTGATTATGGTTGGTTCTACTGGAACTGTTCAAAATGATGGAACTTTGAAAATTAAAAATGGTGGTCTAAAAGAAAAAATTGTAGAAGGACACCAATTTGCAAAAACAGGAAGAAAATATTCTTGGCCAGCACAAATGAAAATCGAAGATATCAGCACGCTAGAAGTGGTTTGGTATGAGACATTCAACGATAAAACAAAAGCAATCCCAACATTTGTAGAAGGACAAGTTTTACAAAACTTCCTTGACGAAAATGGAAGATTGCCAAAATGGAATGTAGCTTTTTAATTATTTAAAGTCTGTTTTTCAATATCTTAATTATAATTGCGTCACATTTTTATGTGACGCTTTTTTTTGAATTATTATTTTTTTTGAATGAAATTCAAATTATTTCATAAATAATTAATTACTTTTGCACCCGTTATCACGAATCCTTTAATAGGATAGCAACCTGCAACAACAAGCAAGGTGCTAAAACGATAAGCCAAATCCTTTGGAAAAAATGTTGTTTTAATCATTTTTATATTTTGGGTTGTATTGTAGTCGTGGTAATGAATTCATTTTATACCATTATTTATGACAAAGAAAATTCAACAAAAAGGAAATGCATTGGCATTACTTCCGTTATTCATTTTTATTTTAACCTTTTTAGGAGCTGGAATTTGGCTTAATGATTTTTATGCATTCCCATCTCCAGTAGCAGTTTTATTAGGGATTATAGCTGCTTTTTTGCTTTTCAAACAATCAACAGAAGACAAAGTAAATACTCTGATTTCCGGTTGTGGCGAGAGTAAAATTGTCACGATGTGCTTAATTTATTTGCTTGCAGGCGCTTTTGCCACTGTCACTAAAGCCATGGGAGGTGTCGATTCAGTGGTGAATTTAGGAATCAACAATATTGATGTTGCTTATTTTCCATTAGGAATTTTCCTGATTGCTTCTTTTCTTTCGACTGCTACAGGAACTTCGGTTGGTGCAATTGTGGCTTTAGGACCAATTGCAGTGAGTCTTGCGGAAAAAAGCGGTTCTCCACTTGCATTAATTGCAGGTTCTTTATTGGGAGGCGCCATGTTAGGGGATAATCTATCGATGATTTCAGATACAACCATTGCGGCCACTCAGTCTTTGGGATGCGAAATGAAAGATAAATTTAAAATAAACCTGTTCATCGCTTTTCCGGCTTCGGTAATTACTATTTTTTTACTTTTCTATTTAGGATTGAATTCAGAAGTTACGGCAGTTGCTATTCCAAAATCGAGTTATGAACTAATTACTATTTTACCGTATTTGTTAGTGATTATCCTTGCTATAATTGGGATTAATGTTTTTACAACTTTAATAATCGGAATTGTGGTAGCAGGGATTATCGGAATTGTTGGCGCTGATTTTACCATTTTAGTTTTCGCACAAAAAATATACGAAGGATTTACGAGTATGACCGATATATTCTTGTTATCTATGCTTACTGGTGGTTTAGCTGCATTGGTAGAAAAAGCAGGTGGAATTGATTTTGTCATTCACAAAATTAAATCCAGAATAAAAAACAAGAAATCGGCTCAAATGGGAATTGGAACTTTAGTGAGTTTTACAAATATGGCTATCGCCAATAATACCGTTTCCATTGTTATTACAGGTGCCATTGCCAAAGAAATTAATGATGAATATAATTTAAGCTCCAAAAAAACGGCAACATTACTAGATATTTTTGCTTGTATTGTTCAGGGGATTTTGCCTTATGGTGCACAAGTATTATTAATTTTAAGTTTTGCTAATGGCAAACTGAACTTCTTAGATTTACTCAGTAACGCTTGGTATCTCTTATTTTTGTTTTTAGTTACTTTAATTGCCATTTACAGTAATTATTGGGATAAATCGATAAATAGATTTTTGAAAGTTTAAGCTTTTGACATAAAATTTTTGAATTGAATTGTTATATTTGTCTTATAAAAAAATATACAAACGAACGATAGAATATGAAATTACTAGAAGGAAAAGTAGCCATAATTACAGGTGCGAGTCGCGGAATTGGAAAAGGAATTGCTGAAGTTTTTGCAAAACATGGTGCAAATGTTGCATTTACATATAGCTCATCTGTAGAATCAGCTTTGGCATTAGAAAATGAATTGAATGCTCTTGGAATTAAAGCCAAAGGATATCAATCTAACGCAGCCGATTTTAATGAAGCGCAAACGTTTGTTGATGCGGTTTTAGCTGAATTTGGAACGGTTGATATTCTAATAAACAACGCCGGAATTACTAAAGACAACCTTTTGATGCGTATGTCTGAAGGAGATTTCGATCAAGTAATTGATGTCAACTTGAAATCGGTTTTTAATATGACCAAAGCAATTCAACGTACTTTCCTGAAACAACGTTCTGGTTCTATAATCAATATGAGTTCAGTTGTAGGAGTGAAAGGAAATGCAGGACAAACTAATTATGCTGCTTCTAAAGCAGGGGTTATCGGTTTTTCTAAATCCGTAGCATTGGAATTAGGATCTCGCAACATTCGTTGCAATGTAATTGCTCCAGGATTTATAGAAACAGAAATGACGGCTAAATTAAATGAAGATGTTGTAAAAGGATGGAGAGACGGAATTCCGTTGAAACGTGGCGGAACGACTGAAGATGTTGCCAATGCGTGTCTTTTCTTTGCTTCAGACATGAGTGCTTACGTAACGGGACAGGTTATGAATGTTTGTGGAGGAATGCTTACCTAAAAAAAATAGTGATCAGTCATCAGTGCTCAGTTGCTGAATACTGATGACTGAACACTACTAAAATATGACAACAAACACTTTACTATTATTACTTCTTTCTTTACTAATAGCTGGCGGTTTGTCATTTTTTCAATATATCTACAAAGCCAAAAACAAATCGAAAATCGGTTGGTTTTTGGCTTTTTTGCGCTTTTTATCCATTTTTGGAATTTTATTGTTATTGATTAATCCAATAATGACGAAAAACACCTTAGAAACCGTAAAAACGCCTTTACCGATTGTTGTTGACAATTCGAGTTCTATTTCGTTTTTGAATTCCAATGAAAAAGCATTGGAATTGTATAAAAAAATACAATCAAACTCAGATTTACAAGAGAAATTTGACGTGCAATCGTTTCAATTTTCAGATGATTTTGAACCTACAGAAACATTTGATTTTAAAGGAACCCAAACTAATATTGATGTTGTTGCCAAAAATCTAAAAAGCATTTATAAAAACACAATCTACCCAACAGTTTTAATTACGGATGGAAATCAAACTTCCGGAAATGACTATGTCTACAGTTTTGATGCTGCGAATAAAGTACATCCAGTAATTGTAGGTGATACAACAACTTTTTTAGATTTTAAAATCAATCAGCTGAATGTTAATAAATATGCTTTTCATAAAAATAAATTTCCTGTAGAAGCTTTTTTACAGTATTCAGGAACAAAAAGCGTAACAGCTGATTTCATCATTTCGCAAGGAAATTCGGTATTCAGTAAACAATCCATTACCTTTTCGCCTTCCAAAAAAACGGCAACTGTAAGTGTACTTTTACCGGCTGATAAAATAGGATTACAGGTTTTTAAAGCCTCTATTTCATCGAAAGAAAAGGAAAAAAATACGTATAATAATACCAAGAATTTTGCGGTTGAAGTTATAGATCAAAAAACAAATATTGCTATAGTATCTGCTATAAATCATCCTGATTTAGGGGCGCTAAAAAGGGCCATTGAATCCAATGCACAACGTAAAGTAATAATTGTTAAGCCAAATGAAATCAAAGCATTGCAAGATTTTAATGTTTTAATTTTATATCAGCCAACAACCGAATTTAAAACCATTTTTGAGAGTAATAAAGGTGCCGGAATCAATACGTTTATTATTACTGGAAATAATACTGATTTCAATTTTTTGAATCAATATCAGGATAATTTGAGCTTTAAAATGAGCGGACAAAAAGAAGATTATTTGTCGGTTTTTAATGCTCAGTTTAATTTGTTTGCAGTAGACAATATCGGGTTTGAAAATTTACCTCCTTTACAAAATGCTTTTGGAACCGTAACAACAAAAGGAGCGGTGTCTGTTTTGCTTTCATCGAAAATTAGAACAATAGATACTAATGCGCCTTTGCTGGCTTTTACAGAAAAACAAGGTAGGCGAGCCGCTTATCTTTTGGGAGAAAACACATGGAAATGGCGCTTGCAAACACATGTCAATAATCAATCTTTTGAAAAATATGATATTTTCATGGATAAGATTGTTCAATTTTTGGCTTCCAATAATTCTAAAAAATCATTAGTGGTGGAACATGAAAGTTTTTATAATTCAGGTGAAGCCATTGAAATAACTGCGCAATATTTCAATAAAAATTATGAGTTTGATGAAAAAGCCCGTTTGACTATTGCGGTAACAAATACCAAAACCAAGCAAACGAAAAACTACGATTTATTAAAAGGAAATAATTCCTATAAAGTTAATCTTGACGGATTGAAAGCCGGCCCTTATGCGTTTACGGTAAAAGAATTGAATTCTAAAACGACGTATTCCAGTAGTTTTGAAATTCTTGATTTTGATATTGAAAAGCAATTTGTCAATCCCGATGTAGAGAAATTGACACAATTAGCGACGCAAACACAAGGAAAAGCATTTTTCCCGGATCAAGTAGATGCATTGATTAAAACGCTTTTAGAAAATGAAGAATATAAAGCGATAGAAAAGAACATTGTTACAAAAACGCCTTTGATTGATTGGATTTGGTTATTGGTTTTGATTTCAATTTTACTGGCAACCGAATGGTTTGTTCGAAAATACAACGGATTACTGTAATACAATTAAACAACATGGATTTTAGACTGAAAGTATTTTATACCGTTGCCAATCGTTTGAGTTTCACTAAAGCTGCAACGGAATTGTTTATTACGCAACCTGCGATTTCCAAACATATTCAGGAATTAGAAGAACAATATAAAATCAAATTGTTTGATAGAAATGGTTCTAAAATCGCATTGACAACTGCCGGTGAAGTATTATTAAAACACACCAAAAACATTTTTGAAGTATACCGAGAAATTGATTTTGATATGAGCACGCTGATTAATCAACGTTCCGGATTGTTGCGATTAGGAGCCAGTACGACTATTTCTCAGTATATAATTCCGCCACTTTTAGCTCGTTTCCATCAAAAATTGCAAGATGTAAAAGTGAATTTACTGAATGGAAACACGGAACAAATAGAAAACGCTTTATTAAAACAGGAGATTGAAATAGGAATAGTTGAAGGACAATCAAAAAATAAGTCCATTAAATATACGGAGTTTTTAAAAGACGAATTGGTTTTAGTATGTAACAGTTCCAATCCATTAGTCAGTCTTGATGAAGTGACTCAGGAGGATCTTAAAAGGATGCATTTTTTAATGCGGGAACAAGGTTCTGGAACACTTGAAGTTATTGAACATGCGTTGAAACCATTTGAAATTAAACTATCAGAATTAATAATTGAAATGCAATTGGGAAGTACGGAAAGCATAAAATCCTATTTGATGAACTCTGATTGTGTGGCTTTTATATCCATTCATGCGGTAAAAAAAGAACTTCAAAACAATGAATTGACTATACTGGACATTAAAGACCTGATTATAGAACGTTTCTTTTATATCATTACGTTACAAGGAAAAACGGATTCACTATCGGATTTGTTTATCCAGAACATTTCGAATCATTATAATTTAAAGTTATAGCAGATTATAATTTTCGATTGGCATAAATAGATTTATCTCTCCACCTTTGTATTGTAATAATTCAACAACTTTACATTGGAAACGCATCAAAAAGTAATTCAAAAAGAATCTTTTATTTTTTTTAAAGTAAATGCCAAATGGCAGCAACTCATTTTTGTTACATTGTTATTGTTCTGCACATCAACTTTTGTTTCTCCGCCAATTGCTTTAGTGTTAGGATTGATTGTAGCCAACCTTTTTGGGCATCCTTTTTTAGAATTGAATCATAAGGCAACTCATTTTTTATTGCAGTTTTCGGTAATAGGACTGGGTTTTGGGATGAATGTCCACAGTGCTGTTTCTGCTGGTAAAGAAGGCTTTTTGTTTACTGTCATTTCTATTTTCAGTACTTTAGTTTTAGGGACTTTTCTGGGGAAATGGTTTAAAACGGAAAAGAAAACATCTCATTTAATTTCTTGCGGAACGGCAATTTGTGGCGGAAGTGCAATTGCAGCGATTGCGCCCGTAATCAAATCAAATGAAAAACAAACTTCAGTTGCTTTGGGAGTGATATTCATTCTGAATTCGGTGGCTTTATTTTTGTTTCCCGCCGTGGGTGATTGGTTGGATTTGTCTCAAAAAGAGTTTGGATTATGGTGCGCCATTGCCATTCATGATACGAGTTCTGTGGTAGGAGCAGCCAGTAAATATGGTCCGGAAGCATTACAAATTGCCACAACGGTAAAATTAGCCCGTGCGTTATGGATTATTCCTGTAGCATTGATTACTGCTTTTATTTTTAAAAATAAATCGGGGAAAATAAAAATTCCTTATTTTATCGGATTATTTATTATGGCGATGATTACCAATACATATCTGCCACAAATTAAGATAATAGCACCGCATTTGGTTTCTGTTGCCAAAATTGGTCTGACGGTGACTTTGTTTTTGATTGGAGCCGGATTAAATAGAACTGTTTTAAAATCGGTGGGATTGAAACCGCTTGTACAGGGAATTTTGCTTTGGACATTTATAGCAATCGCTACTTTGGTTTCGATTATTTATCTAAAATAGTTTTATGATGAAAGGTTTTTCGTTTGATAACATGAAATTGCAATCGGATGTAATCATACAAAAGCGCAATTAATAAAAAAGTTGCCGCAACAAAAAGGGTTTTCATTTCCAATAAATTATAAAGAAAACCTCCTGAAAAACAGCCGATAAAAAAGAACGCAATAATGGATAATCTCAGATAGATACTGGTTTTTAATTTTTTCTTTTCTTCTGGTTTTTTATAGAAAAACAATTGAGACAATTCGATTCCTAAATCAGTAAAAAGCCCCGTTAAATGGGTTGTTCTAACTGTTGATTGGGAAATTTTTGTCACCAAAGAGTTTTGTATTCCCATCGCAAAAAGCATCGAAAAAGCAATCCATTTTCCTTCAATGCTGGATAATGCTGATTGTGCTCCGAACATCCCAACACCAATCAAAACAATCATTTCCAGAGAAATAGGAATGAGATGAGATAAATTTGGATGTTTCTTGGAAATCAATTCTGCTAAAAAATTAGAGGTAAAAGCGCCAAACAAAAAGAAAATAGTGAATACAAAAAAGGTAATTGCGGCTGCATAATCCCGCTTCATGATTTCTTCGGCAAAGTAGGCGAAATGACCCGTAACATTGGTAGTTAATGTTTGTATCGATAAAACTCCGGTAACATTTACAATTCCGGCTACAAAAGATAATAAAGTGGCTAAACGAAGATTGTGAATAAAAGTTCTGTTTTTTCCTTGATGTCGAAACATATTTGTAGTTTTCTTTTTTAATTAACAGAATCTTAAACCCAATTTTTTCTAATAACGATTTAAAGAAATACATTTGCACTTCAAAAAAATAAATTTAATGAAAAATTTTAAAATTAGACCTACACTTATCGCGTTATCTACTCTTGGAGTTGCTTTTTTTATTTTGTCATGGGGAGTTATTGGACATGAACGAATCAATAGAGCGGCGGTAATGGCACTTCCAAAACCATTGCAGACTTTCTTTTACAATCATATTGATTTTATTACACAAGAATCTACGGTTCCTGATTTAAGAAGAAATGTTTTGAACGATAAAGCAGAGCCGCCTCGCCATTATTTTGACATGGAGAATTTTGGTGCTGTGGAGACTTTTCCTAAAAACATGGAAGAAGCGAAACTAAAATACGATGAGAGGTTTTTGACTAAAAACGGAATATTGCCTTGGTACATTCAGGATATGATGGTCAAATTGACTAAGGCTTTCAAGGACAAAAGAAAAAACGAAATATTATTTATTGCAGCTGATTTAGGTCATTACATTGCAGATGCGCACATGCCGTTGCATACATCAGACAACCATGATGGACAAAATACCAATCAAAAAGGAATTCATTCGTTGTGGGAAAGTCGCTTGCCGGAACTGTTTGCTAAAGATTATAAATTAAACGTAGCGCAAGGAAAATATTTAGAGAATGTGGATAAAGCAACTTGGGATATCATTTTTGATACACACAGTTTAGTGGAGCCTTTATTGGCCGCTGATAAAAAACTAAGAACTGCAACTGCTGAAAACAAAATGTATGTAACAGATGCAACTGGAAATATTGTAAAAAACAAATACGGTGGAATGTTATATTCTGATGAATATGCCGGTAAATTCCATACGGAGTTGAATGGTATGGTTGAAAAACAAATGAAAAAAGCCATTACTGCAACGGCAAGTTTTTGGTATACGGCTTGGGTAAATGCTGGAAAACCAGATTTAAGCAATCTTGACGCTACTGAACTTACAAAACGCAACAGCAAAACTTTGAAAAAGGATTTGAAAACTTTTGAAAAAGGAAATCTTTTTGGTTTGACAAACGAGAAAGAGTAACGTTATATTTTCAATTAAAAAACGGGTGAAATTTTAATTTCACCCGTTTTTTTTATGTTAATTAATTTTTTGATATTTCTTTTTCTTCAACATATCCGAGGCAGTTTGATAGTATGAAATCGTTTCGTTTACTAAATCTGTTCGTTCTTTTGTCAACGGTATTTGATCGTGAAAAATTTGGAAATCAGGAGCCACTTTCTGGTTTGGTCTCAAAGTCAATTGAAATTGCTTTACTTTTTGTTTTGGTGAAATAATCGTTAAAACATTATCTTTTATGAATCCTAAATCCTGATAGGTTGCAATCAAAGCTCGAGGTTTATAGTCTGGTTTTAAAACATCCTGTCCGTAAAATTTACTTTGGTAATCAAAATTCAATAGTCCAAATACCGTTGGCATAATATCTATTTGAGACATCAGATTAGTATAGTTTTTTGGCTGAACAAAACCAGGACTATAAATTAAGGCAGGAATCCTATATTTATCTGCTGGAAGCTCTGTTTTTCCTGCACTTGAAGCACAATGATCGGCAATAATTACAAAAACAGTATTGGCAAACCAAGGCTGTTTTTTTGCCATTTCAAAGAATTTTTTTATCGCAAAATCAGTATATTTTACCCCGCCATCGCGCGATTTGACATCACCCGGAATATCAATTTTATTATTCGGGTAGGTAAAAGGCCTGTGGTTGCTTACGGTCATCCAATGATTGAAAAATGGTTTTCCTTGTTTTGCTTCTTCATTCATCACCTTGATTGCTTTGTTGGCCATATCCTCGTCACAAACGCCCCATACATTCGAAAAAGTGATTTCTTCAGGAGTAAATGTTTTTTTGTCGACAATTTCATATCCATTTCCTGAAAAGAAATCTCCCATATTATCAAAAAAGGAATCGCCTCCATACATGAATTTTACATTGTATCCTTTTTGTTTGAAAATATTTCCTGTGGAGAACTTATTTTTATTGTCTTTTCTTTTCACAACGCTTTCGCCCGCAGTAGGAGGGAAACATAAAGTAACGGCTTCAAGACCTCGGACCGTTCTGTTTCCCACGGCATAGAGGTTTGTAAAAACTAAACTTTTGGTTGCCAAACTGTCTAAAAACGGAGTGATGTTTTTCTCACTACCATACATTTTCATAAACTCCGCACTATAACTTTCAATAGTTATCAGAACTACGTTTTTATGATTTTCAGCAGCTTCATTTTTTATTTGTCTCAAAGTTGTTTCTCCTGAAATGGAAGGAATTTGTTGTTTTAATTGAGCAAATGCTTCACTACTGGGAACTGTTTTGTAAAATTTGAAATAATCCAATTCACTATTCATAAATGCCAAGTAGAATCTGTAAATACCGTTGGCCTGAAGTTCATTTGCAAAAATATTTTGGGAATTTTCTTTAGCGGATAAAAATGGTATTGCGAATAAAGAAAGGCCAAACAACACTAAATAAATCCCGGACAATTTTATTTTTTCCACAAAAGCTGGAATACTTTCAATATAATTTTTTGATTTTTTTACAATTAGGTAGGTTACAATTCCAGCAATAATAAATAGTCCGGAAAATAGAGGAATGACAGGATAAGATTCCATGATATTTCCAATGACTTCATTGGTGTAAATCAAATAATTTACCGCTATAAAATTGTATTTCACGCCAAATTCATTCCAGAAAAAGTATTCACTGATTCCATTTTGTAAAATTAAAACCACGTAGAGAAAAATCACAAAGGAGAACAACCAAAATCTGATTTGGCTTCGATATTTTGGAAGGAAAAGTAATAATCCAAATAAAACTGTTTTGATTGCTATAAAAGTAATGCCAATTTTAGGTAAGGCGCCACCATATTCATTAAGAATAGTATTGCCAAATGAAACATAGAGTAATAAGGATAGTAATAAACCAAAAAGGATGTAACCGTATGGTTTAAAGTATTTCGAATTAGATATAAAAATGAGATATAGCCATAAAAAACCACTCATTAATACAAAAATAAAAATGTCAGATATAAACCCAAAAACAAATAAAGACAGCGTATCAATCCAAGTAAATGATGTTTGTGTTATGGGATGAAAAAAAAGAACAACTCTTAATACGAAGCTTACGGCAATATAGAAAAGTAATAAATAATTGAAGGGAGATGATTTTTTTAAGAAATTCATAGTGCTATTTTTAGATGCAAAAGTATATATAATTTTTAGTATTATTTTTTAAGAATTGCTTAATATTTTGTGAAAAATAGTAATAACTTAAAATTTTTCACAAATTGTGGCGTTTAATTATGAATGAATAGTTTTACACGTCCGATTCTGATTTAGCTACTTTTAATGTGATTCAATATGGTTTTGGTGTACATTACACGGATATTTATAAGAATATAAAATCTGAAAATTCTGTTTAAAAAATATTGACTTGAGGTTTAATCACTACAAAAGAAGTGGTAATTTAGCTGTACAAGTACTCCAATTGACACAAACAGAAAAACTGTAAAAATCTGTGAAATCGGGGGTAAAAAAATAAAGAAGCAGAGCTTCGAGGAATAAAACCTAAAGATATTAAACTTTAAATAAAAAAATTATGAATGATGCTCATTTACACATAGTCGTAAACCATTTTCCAATTATCGGAACCATTTTTGGAATTGGAATTTTAATCACAGGAATATTTTTAAAAAACAGTTCCGTAAAAAATACGGCTTATATTTTATTTGTTATTGCTGCCATTTTTGGGGCACTCAGTATGGGAACTGGTGAAGGAGCAGAGGAGATGGTTGAAGATTTTCCAAATATTGGTAAAGCAATTATCCATGAACATGAAGAATTAGCAGAGAGATTTGCTTTAGTCCTTTATATAACGGGAGTTTTTGCATTGATTTCATTTGTAGCCGCTATAAAAAAGTTTCGACTGGCCCAAATATTTTCATTTATTACGCTTGTTCTGGCTTTACTAGCTGGAATTATTTCAATAAACGTAGGAACTTCTGGCGGTGAAATTCGTCATACTGAAATCAGAGAAGATGGCAGTGCCAAAATTGTAAATGATACAGATTCTACTGAAACAGAATTGAATAAAAAATAAATCGTAACAATTTTACGTCATTAAGTTAAAATAAAAATAGTTTTTTAAATAATTTATCTCTTATATTTGCAAAAGAATTTAATTCTAAAATACACAAAAATGTTTACAAATCAATTGCATCATCATCATTTTCATTATTGCTCTCAAGCGATGTGTTAATGGTATGTGTGTAAATCATCATATTCTAAAAACCCGTTTGAGTACATCAAACGGGTTTTTTATTGCCCACTATTTGTACTCAATCAAAATATTTTAAACAAATACAAAAAAGACAAAATGAGTACATTAAAAATTGCAATTCAAAAATCAGGACGTTTAAACGAAGACAGCATTCAAATTCTTAAAGATGCAGGTATTTCAATCGATAACGGTATCGACCAATTAAAAGCTGAAGCATCCAATTTCCCTTTAGAGGTTTTATATTTAAGAAATTCGGATATTCCCCAATATCTAATAGATGGAGTTGTAGATATTGCTATTGTTGGCGATAATTTATTAGTTGAAAAAGGAAACAATATTGAAGTAATTCAAAAATTAGGTTTTTCAAAATGTAAAGTATCGGTGGCTGTCCCGAAAGCATTTAATTACAAATCAGTTCAAGATTTAGATGGTATGCGTATTGCAACTTCCTATCCTAAAACAGTACTTGATTTTTTTACTTCTAAAGGAGTAACAGTCGATATTCACCAGATATCAGGTTCGGTAGAAATAGCTCCAAACATTGGTTTAGCAGATGCCATTGTTGATATTGTATCTAGTGGGAGTACTTTGTTTAAAAATAATCTAAAAGAGGTTGAAGTTATTTTTAAAAGTGAAGCGGTTTTGGCTGTTTCTCCAAAAGTAAGTCCTGAATCTCAAAAAATAATCGATACATTAAAATTCAGAATCGAATCCGTTTTAAGGGCAAGAAAATCGAAGTATATCTTGATGAATATTCCAAATGACAAAATTGATGCTGTTGGAAAAATTCTTCCTGTATTAAGAAGTTTAACAGTTTTGCCACTGGCACAAGAAGGGTGGAGTAGCGTACACTCCGTAATCGACAAAGATACTTTCTGGGATGTAATTGATCAGTTGAAAGAAGTTGGAGCCGAAGGAATTTTGGTTTGTCCAATTGAAAAAATGGTGTTATAGAATAGTTAAGAATTATGTGTCCTAATCCATAATTTTTAACGATTAACAAAAAATAAAAAACAATGAATAAAATATACAATCCAAAACCGGAAACTTGGTCTTCTATTTTAGAAAGACCAACAAAAACTGTTGATGATATTGAAGCTACTGTAAAAGAAATTTTTAAGGAAGTTCAGAAAAAAGGAGATAGCGCTGTAGCAAAATATACGTCGATTTTTGATGGTGCTAAAATCGATACAATTGAAGTTTCTAAAGCTGAAATTGACCAAGCAATTGCATCAATTTCTATCGAGTTAAAAGAAGCGATTTCGCTTGCAAAATCAAATATTAAAAAATTCCATACTGCTCAAAAAACAAATAGAGTTTCTGTAGAAACAATCGAAGGAGTAAAGTGCTGGCAGGAAAAAAGACCAATCCAAAAAATTGGTTTATACATTCCTGGAGGAACTGCACCTTTATTTTCAACTGTATTGATGCTTGCTGTTCCGGCAAAAATCGCCGGTTGCAACGAAATTGTATTATGTTCTCCTCCAGATAAAAACGGAAATATTAATCCAGCTATTTTATATGCTGCAAATCTATGTGGTATAACCAAAATTTTAAAAGTAGGAGGAATTCAGGCTATTGCCGGAATGACTTTTGGAACGGAAACGATTCCTAAAGTATATAAAATTTTCGGTCCCGGAAATCAATTTGTGACCGTTGCTAAACAATTGGCAACACAATTTGGTGTGGCAATCGATATGCCAGCCGGTCCATCGGAATTATTGATTGTTGCTGATGACACTGCAATTCCAGCTTTTGTAGCTTCTGATTTATTGTCACAGGCAGAACACGGAGCGGACAGTCAGGTAATTTTAGTTTCTACTTCAAGAAAATTAATTGATGCTGTAGAAACAGAAATCCAAATACAGATGGATTTACTTCCAAGAAAAGCAATTGCCGAAAAAGCCATTGCCAATTCTAAATTGATTTTTGTAGAAAATGATACAATTGCTTTAGAATTAATCAACGAATACGGACCGGAACACTTTATTATCTGTTCGGAATATGATGATTTTTATAGTAACGGAGTTCAAAATGCCGGTTCTGTTTTTATTGGAAACTATACTCCAGAAAGCGCTGGAGATTATGCTTCAGGAACAAATCATACTTTACCAACCAACGGTTATGCCAAGAATTATAGTGGCGTGAATCTGAATAGTTTTACCAAAGCGATGACTTTTCAAAAAATAACTAAAATAGGAATACAAAATATTGGTAAAGCCATAGAAATCATGGCGGAAGCAGAAGGATTACAAGCACACAAAAATGCAGTTACATTACGATTAAAAGCGATTGAGGATGGAAAATAATTTTGATATAAATAATTTAGTCCGAGAAAACGTAAAGCAATTAAAACCCTATTCTTCTGCTCGCGATGAGTTTGAAGGTTTTGACACTGCTGATATGATTTTTCTGGATGCCAATGAAAATCCTTTTGAAAACGGTGTAAATCGGTATCCAGATCCACAACAAATGAGTGTAAAAGCAATTTTAGCTAAGCAAAGAAATGTAAAACCAAATCAAATTTTACTTGGAAACGGAAGTGATGAAGTATTGGATTTATTATTTAGAGCTTTTTGTGAACCAAAAACAGACAATGTAATCACTTTGCCGCCAACCTACGGAATGTATGGCGTTTTGGCTAATATCAATGCGGTAGAAAATAAAGAAGTCTTGCTTTCAGAGGATTTTCAACCACAAATTGAGAAAATTATGGAAGCTGTTGATTCAACTACTAAAATCATCTTTTTGTGTTCTCCAAATAACCCAACCGGGAATTCATTTTCGGATGAAAGTGTGGCGTATCTTTTGCAAAATTTTAAAGGTTTGGTTGTGATTGATGAAGCGTACATTGACTTTTCAAAAAAGGAAAGTTGGATTAATGAATTAGACGAATATCCAAATTTAGTGATTACTCAAACATTATCAAAAGCGTATGGTCTGGCAGGAATTCGATTGGGAATTTGTTATGCATCTGCGGAAGTAATTTCGGTTTTAAATAAAATAAAACCTCCTTATAATGTAAACGAATTAACACAACAAAGAGCTATTGTTCGTTTTAATGATTCGGATAAAATAAAAACTGAAATAGTATCAATTATTGAGCAAAGAGATAAATTACTTAAAGTATTACTTGACATAAATTTTGTCAAAAAAATCTATCCTACAGAAGCCAATTTTATTTTGGTAAAAGTGGATGATGCCAATAAAAGATACGACGAATTGATAGCAAAAGGAATCGTAATTCGAAACAGAACAACCCAACCCTTATGCGAAAATTGTTTGCGTTTGACCGTTGGAACCGAATTGGAAAATAAAAAATTAATAGCAGCATTACAAAGCCTTAACGCTTAGTTTAAATAATTATAGCATGAAAAAAATACTTTTTATAGATCGTGATGGAACAATGGTTGTGGAACCAAATGACTATCAATTAGACAGTTTTGAAAAATTAGAATTTTATCCAAACGCTTTTCAATATCTTGGAAAAATAGCTAAAGAATTGGATTTCGAATTGGTAATGGTTACAAATCAAGATGGTTTGGGAACGGATTCTCATCCCGAAATTAACTTTTGGCCAGTTCATAATTTAATTATGAAAGCTTTTGAAAACGAAGGAGTTGTTTTCAAAGAAGTATTAATTGACAAAACATTTCCACACGAAAATGCACCGACACGCAAACCTGCAACGGGTTTATTGACAAAATATATTGATAATCCCGAGTATGATTTAGCAAATTCATTCGTAATAGGCGACAGGATAACTGACGTGGAATTAGCAAAAAACTTAGGTTCAAAAGCGATTTTTATCAACACGGACGAAGGATTGGGAAGTGACGAAATTGCTTCAAAAAGAGAAGAGCTCGACTCCGTTATCGCTTTACAAACTACAGATTGGAAAGTAATTTATGAGTTTTTAAAATTAGAGGAGCGTTCGGCTTCAATTGAAAGAAAAACCAATGAAACGGATATTTACATCAAGTTGAACCTTGACGGAACCGGAAAAAGTAAAATCGATACCGGAATTGCCTTTTTTGATCACATGCTGGACCAAATTGCGCGCCACGGACAAATGGACTTGGAAATCCTAGTAAAAGGTGATTTGGAAGTGGATGAACACCACACGATTGAAGACACTGCGATTGCACTTGGAGAAGTTTTTGCAAAAACATTAGGAAATAAATTAGGAATAGAACGTTACGGTTTTTGTTTGCCAATGGACGATTGTTTAGCGCAAGTTGCGATTGATTTTGGAGGCAGAAACTGGTTGGTTTGGGAAACGGAATTCAAACGTGAAATGGTGGGTAAAATGCCAACCGAAATGTTTTATCATTTCTTTAAATCTTTCTCGGATGGTGCCAAAGCTAACATCAACATTAAAGCGGAAGGAACTAATGAACATCACAAGATTGAAGCGATTTTTAAAGCTTTTGCAAAAGCGATAAAAGTAGCGGTAAAACGTGATACCGAAAAGATGATTTTGCCTTCAACGAAAGGAATGCTTTAAAAAATTATGAATTATAAATTATGAATTATTAAGCGTTAAATCCTTAATGAAACTTAATTTATTAATGGTTAAAAAGAAATGAAAATTGTCATCATAAATTACGGATCAGGAAATATTCAAAGCATTATGTTTGCCATCGAAAGATTAGGATTCAAAGCCGTTTTGAGTAATAATTCTGACGAAATTAAGGCCGCTGATAAAGTTATTTTTCCAGGTGTTGGTGAGGCGAGTTATGCCATGAAAATGCTTCAGCAAAGCGGTTTGGACACTTTAATTCCAACCTTAAAACAACCCGTTTTGGGAATTTGTTTAGGCATGCAATTGATGTGCAACAAATCGGAGGAAGGGAATACAAAAGGTTTGGGAATTTTTGATGTTGATGTGATCAAATTTACGCCAAAAGTGAAAGTGCCACAAATGGGTTGGAACCAAATATACAATCTGAAATCGCCTTTATTTAGTGGGATTAATGAAAACGAATATATGTATTTAGTACATAGTTTTTATGCTCCGAGCTGTCCCGAAGCTATTGCTACAACAGATTATGAAGTTGAATATGCCTCAGCTTTGCAAAAGGATAATTTCTACGGAACACAATTTCATCCTGAAAAAAGTGGTGATGTTGGGGAACAAATCCTTGGAAATTTTTTAAAACTTTAAGTTGAGTCTTTAAGACTTTCGACTTTCAAACTTTAAGACTAATTAAAATGAGAATAATACCTGCAATAGATATCATAGACGGAAAATGTGTCCGCTTATCAAAAGGCGATTACAATACCAAAATCATATACAATGAAAATCCACTTGAAGTGGCGAAATCCTTTGAAGCACATGGAATAGAATATTTACATTTGGTCGATTTGGACGGTGCAAAATCAAGCCAAATTGTTAATTATAAAATATTGGAACAAATTGCCTCTAAAACCAAATTGAAAATTGATTTTGGTGGCGGATTAAAATCAGACTCCGATTTGAAAATTGCTTTTGAAAGTGGTGCAAATCAAATTACCGGCGGAAGTATTGCCGTGAAGAATAGGGACCTATTCGAAAAATGGATTGCGGAATATGGTTCTGATAAAATTATTTTGGGAGCAGATGCTAATAATGAAAAAGTAGCTGTTTCAGGTTGGTTGGAAGATTCAAATGAAGACTTGATTCCATTTATTCAAGACTACCAAGGCAAAGGAATTCAGTATGTGATTTGTACGGATATTGCCAAAGACGGTATGCTTGAAGGACCAAGTTTTGATTTATACGCTAAAATTTTGGCGGAAGCCAAAGGGATAAAACTAATTGCTTCAGGAGGAATTTCTACTTTTGATGAATTACCCAAAATAGCCGAATTGGGTTGCGAAGGAACCATAATCGGAAAGGCAATTTACGAAGGAAGAATTTCATTGAAACAATTAGAAAATTATATAATCAACAAATAATAAAACATGATAACTTGTTATTTAAAATATACGATCGATCCTTTTCAATTGGATGTTTTTGAAGATTATGGCAAAAGATGGATTAAGTTAGTTAATCGTTTTGGAGGACAACATCATGGTTATTTCATGCCTTCTGAAGGAGCAAATAACATAGCATTTGCCATGTTTTCGTTTCCTAACTTATCCGAATATGAAAATTACAGAAAACTAATTTTGGAAGATCAAGAATGTATAGAAGCTTTTAAAATTGCAGAAGATACAAGATGCATATTGAGCTATGAAAGAACCTTTTTGCGCCCAGTATTTGAATAAAAAAGACTTTTAACTACAAACAATATGCTTACAAAAAGAATTATTCCCTGTCTCGACATAAAAAACGGAAGAACCGTAAAAGGTGTTAATTTTGTGGACTTGCGTGATGCAGGTGACCCCGTGGAATTAGCCAAAATATACTCGGATGAAGGAGCCGATGAATTGGTTTTTTTGGATATTTCGGCAACGGAAGAAAGAAGAAAAACCTTGGTGGATTTGGTGCGAAAAGTGGCTTCGACGATTAATATTCCGTTTACCGTTGGCGGTGGAATTTCATCGATTGAAGATGTTGAAGTATTATTGCAAAACGGAGCTGACAAGGTTTCTATTAATTCATCTGCTGTGAAAAACCCGCAGCTGATTAATGATTTGGCACAGAAATTTGGAAGTCAATGTGTTGTTGTTGCCATAGATGCCAAACAAATTGACGGACAATGGATTGTTCATTTGGTGGGTGGAAAAGTTCCTACCGAATTGAACTTGTTTGATTGGGCAAAGGAAGTGGAGCAAAGAGGAGCCGGCGAAATCCTGTTTACCTCGATGGACAATGACGGAACCAAAAATGGATTTGCTAACGAAGCTTTGGCAAAACTTTCGGACTTAGTCAATATTCCTATTATAGCTTCTGGTGGTGCAGGTAACATACAGCATTTTATCGACACATTCAAAAAAGGAAAAGCTGATGCCGCATTGGCTGCAAGTGTATTTCATTTTAAAGAAATTGAAATCAAAACATTAAAAATAGCCCTTAAAAACAACAACATTGAGGTTAGAATTTAAGTCTTAATACTTAATTCTCACTACTTAATACTTAAAAAAAATGAACATAGATTTTTCAAAAAATACAGACGGATTAATTCCTGCCATAATTCAAGATAGTGAAACTAAAACGGTTTTGATGCTGGGTTTTATGAATGCCGAAGCGTATCAAAAAACGGTTGATACTAAAAAAGTAACTTTTTATAGTCGTACCAAACAAAGACTTTGGACAAAAGGAGAGGAAAGCGGTAATTTTCTCAATCTGATTGACATCAAAAACGACTGTGATAACGATACTTTATTGATACAGGTAAAACCAGAAGGGCCAATATGTCACAAAGGAACGGATACCTGCTGGAATGAAGAAAACAAAGCTGCTTATGGATTTATTTCAAATTTAGAAGATACCATCCAACTTCGAAGAGAAAATGTGGATTCTGAAAAAAGTTATGTTGCTTCCTTATTTAAACTAGGGATAAACAAAATTGCCCAAAAAGTAGGTGAGGAAGCGATTGAAGTGGTTATTGAAGCCAAAGATGACAATGATGATTTGTTTTTGAGCGAAAGTGCTGATTTGCTTTTTCATTACCTTATATTGTTGCAAGCCAAAGGATTTAAGCTGAATGATGTTGTTGAAGTCCTAAAAAGTCGCCAGAAGAAAAATTAGTTTACTTCATTTTCATATTTAAACCCAATAGTAAATAATATACTATTGGGTTTTCTTTTTTCTTTTATTTCAAATTGCAATCCACTATATTTACTATTATTTTAAAATTTAAAGTACCACAATGCAAGTGATGAATTTAGATAATACCACATTGACACAAGAATTAAACGATCCAATATTAAATACGGGACTATATATAATCCTTACAACTGACGAAGATGATGCAAGACCTGTTTATATTTCAGGGAATTTCAATAATTGGCGTACGCAGGACAAAGAGTTTATGATGGAAAAAATTGGCAATAACTTATACCATTATAAATTTTTACACGATTTTGATTATCCTGTCGCCCTTTTGTATAAATTTACTAAAGGGGATTGGAGTGAAGTTGAGATTGACAGCCACGGCAATCGTACCGAAAATCGTTCGACACTTAATCATACTGGTATTCAAAAAGAACATGTTGCCAGATGGCGAAAAAATTGGTTGCCTTTTAAACAATCATTTTTGCCGCAAGTTCAGCTGATATCGGATGAATTTGAAATCCCGCAACTTAATAAGACCAGAAAAATTTGGGCTTTGCTGCCACATGATTATGACAATTCAAGTGAAAGTTATCCCGTGATGTATTTGCAGGATGCCCAAAATTTATTCAATGAATCAGCCGAATTTGGAAATTGGGAAATTGATAAAAAACTGGCTGTTATGTCAGAATATAAAATTGGAAAAATTATCATTATTGCCATAGAGCACGCCGAAGAAGATCGTGTAAAAGAATACAATGTTGGGAAAACAGTTTTGGGAAAAGGACAAGGCAAGAAATACATCCGTTTTGTAACTGATACGCTAAAACCATTTGTTGACAGTAATTTTAGAACCAAAAAAGAACGGGAATTTACGGGAATAGGAGGAAGCTCAATGGGCGGATTGGTTAGTATTTTTAGCGGATTAAGAAATCCCGAAGTTTATGGTAAATTAATGATTTTTTCACCATCACTTTGGGTAGTTCCGGAATTAAAAATCAATTCTGATAAAGCTAATGCTGCCGATACCAAAATCTATTTGTATGCTGGTGGAGATGAAAGCGAAACCATGATTGAACTCATAAAAAGTTTTAAAAAGAATTTGATTTCAAGCGAATTTGTAAAAGACAAATCAAAGATTAATCTAAGCATTAACAGGCAAGGGAAACATAGCGAAACCTATTGGAGTGATGAATTTCCAAAAGCAATAGAATGGTTATTTTTTAATACAAAAGAGTCGTAGAGATGCGATTCATAGTGTCTTGAATTAATAAGGGAGAAAAAAAAGAAAAGAACAAATGAAAACAAATACATTACAGAACGCAACTGATTTTTCAGGAACAATTTTGATTCCGGTTTTTGAAACGTATTCAAAAAGTATTGTTCCTATAACTTATAATGGACTAGAAGTAACATCAAAAGTTTTTTTTGGAAAAAAAGACACTCATTATTTAGCCGAAAAAAATAACAATACGTATGTTTTTATTGGCTTGGGAAAAGAGACGGATTATAAATCATTAAAGACTATTTTTCGTCGTATTTCATCGAAACAAAAAGAAGATTTCAGTTCGAATGTAGCTTTAGTTATACCGGAACAATTTACTCAGGATCAGGTGGAAGCTATGATTTCGGGACTATTTTTAGGAACGTATGATTTAGGTCATTTTAAATCGGAGAAAAGCGGACATCCTTTTTTAGATCCTGATTTTACATTGAATTTACTTTCTGAAAAAGATCATTTGGCTACAGCCAAAAAAGCCATAAAAATTGCCAAAGCGCAACTGGCAATCCATAATTTAGTTGATTTACCCCCAAATACTGTTAATCCAAAATATCTAGCAAATTGGGCTAAAGAAACGGGTGAAAAATATGGATTTGATGTAGAAGTTTTAGGTCATGATGCTTCAAAAATAGTAGGTCTGGGAGCGTTTTTGGCGGTAGGGAAAGGAAGTGAAAATGAGCCACAATTTATCATTATGAATTACACTCCTGCAGCCGAAGTGAAACACATAAAACATGTTGGATTGGTGGGGAAAGGAATCACCTTTGATACCGGTGGATTAGATATAAAAACAACCGGAATGCTTCATATGAAATGTGATATGGCCGGAGCTGGAGCCGTTCTTGGAGCAATGCAACTCATTGCTGATTTACAATTACCCGTCAAAGTAACTGCAATTGTTCCTTGTGCCGAAAATTCAGTGGACGCCAAATCATTTTTACCCAGTGATGTAATTCACAGTTACAGCGGACATTCGATAGAAATTATTGACACAGACGCTGAAGGTAGGCTCATTTTAGCGGATGGATTATCGTATTTGATTAAAAATTTCAAACCAGAATACATTGTGGATATCGCCACACTTACCGGAAGCAGCGTTGGTACTTTTGGGTATGAATGTGGTGCTTTGTTTACTAATAATGCAGAAATGGCTAAGAAACTACAAGAAAACGGAGATGCAATTGGAGAGCGTTTGTGGCCTTTACCGCTTTGGGATGTTTATAAATCAGATATTGAAAGTGATATTGCCGATGTAAAAAATTATAGCGGGAAACCAGTTGCCGGAGCAATAAGCGCCGCTAAATTTTTAGAATATTTTACCCAAGAACACAAAGCTTGGGCGCATCTTGACGTTGCAGGTGTAGCATTTGGTGATGATGAATTTGCTAAAAGTAAACATGCAACAGGATATGGAGTTCATTTATTAACCAAATTCATTGAAAATTTGTAACCTATGGAAAACTCTAAAACCTTCCTTTGTATTTCAAATTATTTCAAAGGTGCCGATTTTTTAATTAATTTAAAAAAACTAGGCAACAAAGTCTATTTAGTGACGAGCGAAAAACTGAGAGACAAACCATGGCCACATCAACATATTGATGAGATTTTTTATATGGAAGGGCAAGATGTCGATTGGAATTTAGAACATCTGTTGTTAGGCGTTGGTAATTTTATGAAGTCAACTAAAGTTGATGCTATTGTTGCTTTGGATGATTATGATGTCGAAAAAGCTACGTATCTCAGGGAAAACCTCCGTATTGACGGGATGGGACAAACTACAGGACGCTATTTTAGAGATAAACTAGCGATGCGCATGAGAGCCAAAAGTTGTGGAATTCCTATTCCGGCTTTTTGTTCGTTATTTAATGATCATGATATTAATACTTTTGCAGATACTATTCAAGCTCCATGGGTTTTGAAACCACGATCAGAAGCTTCGGCTGCAGGAATTATAAAAATATTTGACAAAGAGAGTTTGTGGATCCATATCAATGAAATGGGGAATAACAGATTTAAATATTTATTAGAACAATTCAAACCCGGCGATGTGTATCATTGTGATAGTTTGATTTCGGATAGCAAAGTAATCTTTAGTTTGACTTCAAAATATTTAGCTACACCGATGGAAATTTCACAAGGTGGCGGCGTTTTTCGTTCGGCTACTATTAAATACGATTCAGAAGATGATAAAGCAATGAAAAAGTTAAATGAAGAAGTATTGAAAGGGTTCGGATTGAAACATGGTGCCGCACATACTGAATTCATAAAAAGCAATGAAGATGGTCAAATCTATTTTCTGGAGACTTCTTCAAGAGTAGGAGGAGCACATTTGGCTGAAATGGTAGTCGAAGCTTCTAATATTAATTTATGGAAGGAATGGGCGGCTATTGAAGACGCATTGGTAAAAGGAACAAAATACATTTTACCAAAAGTAAAAAAAGGATATGCCGGAATTGTTTTGACCTTATCAAAATTTCAGCATCCTAATTTATCTTCGTTTTCAGATCCGGAAGTTTGTTTCAGAGTTCCTTTAGAACATCATGCAGGACTTATTGTAAAATCAGATAATCAAGAAAGAGTTTTAGAATTATTAGAAGATTATGGGAATCGCTTAGCCAATGATTTTACTGCTATAATAGAACAAAATAAGGTAACCAACCTGCATTAATTTTTAATGCATAAAGTATAAAAAGCGACTATTTCAATAGAGATAGTCGCTTTTTATTTAAAGTTTACTTCATCAGTAAATGCATGAATGACAATCATTCCTCAGTTTGGATTCGGGGAAAAGAAAATAAATTTATACAAGAATATGTTCAGGTATATGCTGAAAAATAATTTTTTGGAGTCCTATATTTATAATATTATAAAGTTTATTTTTGTTCAAAATGATTAATTATGAAAAAACAGTTTAGTATTATTTTTATCACATTTCTATTTTTTAATGGTGTAAATGCACAAGGTTTACTAGGAAAATCGGAGCAAATATTTACCCGACAAGATACTTTGCGCGGTAGTATCACTAAAGAAAGAGCGTGGTGGGATGTGAAATACTATCATCTTAATATTAAAGTAAATCCTACAGACAGTACAATTTCAGGCTCTAACACCATTCGATATAAAGTGTTGGAAGAATACAATACTATGCAAATTGACTTGCAAAATCCAATGAATATTTATAAAGTTATTCAGGATGGCGTAGCTTTAAAATATAGAAGAGAAGGAAATGCATTTTTTATTGAATTAATTGCTCCTCAAACAAAAGGTACAATAAAAGAACTTACCATATTTTACGGAGGAAAGCCTAAAGTAGCTGTTAATCCGCCATGGGATGGTGGAATTACTTGGAAAAAGGATACTAATGGAAATCTATTTATTGCTTCTTCCTGTCAAGGATTGGGAGCCAGTGTTTGGTGGCCTAATAAAGATCACATGTATGACGAAGTGGATACTATGTTGATTAGCGTAAATGTCCCAAAAAATTTGATGGATGTTTCTAATGGTCGTTTGCTAAGTGTTAAACAATTAAAAGACGGAACCAAAACCTATAATTGGTATGTATCAAATCCTATCAATAATTATGGTGTAAATATCAATATTGGTGATTATGTTTCCTTTTCAGAAAAATATAAAGGCGAAAAAGGCGATTTAGATTGCAACTATTATGTTTTGAGAGATAATCTGGCGAAAGCCAAAAAACAATTTCAAGATGTTCCAAGGATGCTGAAAGCTTTTGAGCATTGGTTTGGACCGTATCCATTTTATGAAGACAGCTACAAGTTAATTGAAGCTCCGTATTTAGGAATGGAACATCAAAGTAGCGTAACGTACGGGAATGGTTTTCAAAACGGATATCGAGGTAGGGATTTAAGCGGAACAGGTTGGGGTTTAAAGTTTGATTTTATTATTATTCACGAATCTGGGCATGAGTGGTTTGCCAATAATATCACGTATAAAGATATTGCTGACATGTGGATTCACGAAAGTTTTACGAATTATTCTGAAAGTCTTTTTGTAGAATATTACTATGGAAAAGATGCCGGATTTGAATATGTGAGAGGGACAAGAAAAGGAATAAATAATGACAAGCCAATTATAGGGAACTACGGTGTAAACAACGAAGGTTCTGGTGATATGTATCCAAAAGGAGGGAACATGTTGCATACTTTACGTCAAATTGTAAATGATGATGAAAAATGGAGAGGAATGTTAAGAGGTTTGAACAGTACTTTTTATCACCAAACCGTTACTACAAAACAAATTGAAGATTATTTAAGTCAGCAAGTTGGAATCAATTTATCAACCGTTTTTAATCAATATTTAAGAGATACTCGAATTCCAACATTAGAATATTTTTTCAAGGATAATCAAGTGGGATACCGCTGGACAAATTGTATTTCTGGTTTTAATATGCCTGTCAAAGTAACTCTGAATGGAAAAGAAGAATTACTGAAACCCGAAACGGAATGGAAGAATCTTCCAACGATTACTGAAAATTCAAAACTGGAAATAGACAAAAATTTTTATGTTGCAGGATTTAATATAACGGAGTAAAATAAGGGATAGATTCAACTAAAAAAGATGCATTCTAATTATTAGAAATGCATCTTTTTTAGTTAAAGAATAGTATGGTTTACAACAAATATTTTTCTAGATAAGCACAACTTGTTTTTACAGATTCTATTGGATTTGGATAATAATTAGTTTCATGTTCCACAAAGAAGTGTTTCATTCCTGAAAGTTTCGCTTCAGCAAAAATGGCTTTAAAATCAATCGCGCCTTTCCCAATTTCTGTATTTAATTTTGAATCCGTTTTATCCATGTCTTTTACATGCCACATTGTAAAACGCCCTGGATTTTCTTTAAATAATTTTAACGGGTTATTTCCGGAACGAACCGCCCAATACAAATCCAATTCAAAATCAACTAATTTTTTATCAGTTTCATTCAACAGAATTTCATAGCCCGTTGTATTTCCAAAAGTCTTAAATTCAAAATCATGATTGTGGTAGGCTAATTTTAAACCTGCATCTTTACAAAGTATTGCGGCTTCATTTATCTTTAAAGCCGTTTTCTTGTAACCATCAGCATTAGTTCTCACGGACTCTGATAACCAAGGAATTGTTAGATATTCGCTTCCAAGGATATTCGCGGTTTCAATTGAAGCCTTTAAAAAATCGGAATTATTCTTATCTATGAAAGAACTAAAATCATAATGGCCGCTGGTTGCTTTTAATCCATTATCGGATAAAATTGCTTTAAAGTCTTTTGCAGACGTACCAAAAAAGCCATCCTTTGCAGAAAACCCATAGGTTTCAACCTCCTTATATCCTGCTTTTACCACTTGCTCCAAAACGCCTTTCACATCTTTTGGTAATGATTCTCTCAAAGAATAAAGCTGTAATCCGATATTTCGTTTTTTGATGCCAAAAGCAAATGTAGGCGCAATGGCTAATGCACCTAATGCTAAACTGGCATTAATTAAAAATTCTCTTCTTTTTATCATGAGTTATTTTTTAGATTCGTTAAATATCACATATTGCTATAGCCTGTTTCAATGAAGCTAGTTTATCCGGATTTTTAGGAATAAATTCTTGTCCTACAAATCCCTTAAAACCAGTTTTTGCAATCGCTTTCATGATTGCAGCATAATTGAGTTCCTGAGTTCCGTCAATTTCATTTCGCCCCGGAACGCCTGCAGTATGGTAATGTGCAATATATTGATGGTTATCTCTTATGCTTCTAATCACATCACCTTCATCAATTTGCATGTGATAAATATCATAAAGCAACTTGAAATTTTCAGAATTTAATCGTTTCGCTAATTCCACTCCCCATGAGGTTCTGTTGCATTGGTAATCTTTGTGGTCAATTTTGCTGTTTAGCAATTCCATGACAAGGATTATATTATGCTTTTCGGCCAAGGGAATTAGTTTTTGCAAACCAATAACACAATTATTCCAACCTTCTTCATCCGTTTTTCCTCTTCGGCTTCCGCTAAAGCAAATTAGATTCTTATAACCGGCTTTTGCGACAAGCGGAATCATTTCAGTGTATTTTTTTATCAGAGTCTCATGAAATTGAATGTCATTGAAACCATCTACTAAATTAATTTCGGCACCATTACACATTGTAGAAACCAAATCATATTTTTTTAGAGTAGGCCAATCTTTTGGTCCAACTAAATCAATCCCGGTAATCCCCATTTTTTTTGATTCGACGCATAACGTGTCTAAATCGATGTCACTAAAACACCAGCGGGAAACGGAATGGTTTATATTTCCTTTCAACATACCTAATTGTGTTTCTGTTTCATTTTTTTGCATAGCCAAAGCAGAAAATCCAGAAGGAATTCCAAAAGCAGCTGTTGTCGCAAGTAATCCTTTTATTGCTGATCTTCTATTCAAATTAGTGCTCATTTGTTTCTATTTAAATTACTCGAATTTATTCTTCGATCTTTATTTTATGTTTCTCTTTAAAAAATACAAAAAACAGTAACGAAATTCCTATTGCAAACAAACATGGAAAAATCCAAATTTTATTCCAATTGTGCATACCGGCTTCCATTGAATTTTGATCGACAATTAATCCGGCAACATAAAAACCAATATACATTCCAACACCATAAGTCGCTAATGTAATTAGACCTTGTGCAGAGGAACGTGATTCCTTACCTGCTTTTTGGTCTGTGTAAATTTGACCTGTTACGAAGAAAAAATCATAACAAATACCGTGTAAAGCAATGGCAACATATAACATCCAAATATTGCTTTCGGCATCGCCATAAGCAAACAATAAATAGCGTAAAACCCAAGCAAGCATTCCTATCAAAAGCATTTGTTTTATTCCAAATCTCAAAAAGAACAGTGGCATTAAGAACAAAAATAAAGTTTCAGACATTTGTCCTATAGTCATTTTTGCAGCAGCACTTTGCATACCAACTTCATTCAAAAATTGATTCGCCTGTCCATAATAAAATGCTAATGGAATACAGATTAATATCGATGCGATAAAGAAAATCAGATAGTTTTTGTCTGCCAAAACTTTGAGTGCATCCAGACCAATTGTTTCTGAAAAACTTACTTTTTTTCCTGCTTTTGGCGGTGGTGTGTTTGGTAAAAAGAAGCAATACACACCAAATCCGGCAGAAACTATAGCAGAAATCAAAAAGGTAATATTCAAGCTTTCTGGTGAAGATTCCCAAGCCATCCAGCCGATTATTAAACTCGCAGCAATCCAACCTATAGTTCCCCAAACTCTAATACTTGCGAATTCTTTTTCTGCATTAGTCATCTGATTTAAGGAAATTGAGTTAACTAAAGCCAAAGTTGGCATGAAAAGAATCATGTAAACTAATAGCAAGGAATAAAACGAATCAAAATCGGTTTGGATAGAAATCAGGTATAAAATAATGGCTCCCACAAGATGCAGAACACCTAAAATCTTTTGAGCGGCGAAAAATTTATCGGCAATCATACCTACAATAAATGGGGCTATTATTGCTCCTAAACATTGTGTACCGTATGCCAAACCTGTTTGTGTACCGGAAGCCATTATGCCGCCCTTGGTTAAATAGGTTCCCATAGTTACAAACCAAATTCCCCAAACGAAGAAATTGAAAAACATCATGGCCGATAGTTTAATTCTGACAGTAGTATTCATTTAATTATTGATTAAAAGATTGGTTGAAAATTATTTTTTTGGTGACTACTATTAGATACTACATACCGTTTTCACATCCAGTAGTTATTTCCATTGAATTCCATTCTTTAATCATAATGTTTCTGAACCACACATTATCTCCGTGGTCTTGCAATGCGATTTTACCTTTTTTGAATGCACCAAAACCTGGCCAAGTAGCAAATTTACTTCCTGCAACTAAAGTTTTAAAATTGGCATCCCAAAGCGTCGTTTCAACAACTTTTACTCCATTAAGTAACATGGTCAGTTTTCCATACTTACATACTAAATCAACAGAATTCCATTCTCCAACTGGTTTTACAGGCTCTGAAGAACTTTTGATCAAATCATACAAATTACCTGCTCGGTGTTTTTCAATTTTTCCGTCAGGGTGACCGTCATTGTCCAACACTTGCATCTCTAAACCCGTTTCATACGTGTTTTTGAATTTTGTCAGATCCTCGTTTACATAGAAAATAATACCGCTGTTTGCATTTGTTGCCACTTTCCATTCTAGTTTTAAATGAAAATTAGCGTATTCTACATCAGTTACTAAATCACCGCCTTGACCATCTTTTGCAGCGGTTGGGTCAAAATGCAAAACACCATCTGCTACTTTCCAAGCTGAACCGGCAGTTTTTTTTCCGTAAGAATGCCATCCGGTTGTGGTTTGTCCATCAAATATTGATTTAAATCCTTTTGGTAATGTTTGTGCATTTGCTGTTTGAATCAGTATCATTAGAAGTAATGAAGTACAAATATTTTTAATCATTTTTAGTGTTTTTAGTTTTTGAATTTATAACGTCAACGCTTTCCAGCCTTGGCGATAGTCTCGTTTTACAAATTGGTTCACTTCATCAAAATTGGTGATTTTCATGTTGTCATTATCCCACAATAATTTTGCAGAACGTCCCGGATAGACTTCTTCTCCAAGCTCTTCTCTCATCACATCGTACCCTCTGATAGCTAAATTAGCCATTAATAAAGCTTCCGTTAAAGGACCTGCAATTTCGAAAGGGGAGCTCAGCTCTTTCTTTCCGTAACCCGCAATTGCCGCTTCAACCCATTGCTTGTAATGTCCATTCGAACCATCTTTTACTCTGGTATATTTTTGAGCAATTTTAAGGTTTTCATTTTTGCTAAGAGGAAGCAAACGAGGATTTAAACCATACGTATCACACATCATTTTTCCTTTCGTACCTGTGAACAATGTTCCATTTCCGCCGTCTCCAAAAATTTCATTTGGACCTAATTCGGAAGGTCTTTCAGGTTGAATTCCTCCATCCATCCAGTGTACTTTTACGTCACCATTTGTTTTTTCTGTTTTTGGAAAAGTTAACGTTACATGACTTGAAGGGGGGCAACTTTCTGGGAAATACCCTCTTTTGAATTCATCTACATAAACAGAACCAACACTGCATTGAACATCTTTTGCATATTTTAAGTTTAATACACTAAAAGGAGCTTCAAGCAAGTGACAACCCATGTCTCCTAAAGCACCTGTTCCGTAATCCCACCATCCGCGCCAGTTGAATGGCACTAATTTATTTACGTATTCTTTTTTTGGAGCTGTACCCAACCATAAATCCCAATCTAATTCCATAGGAATTTGAGCTATATTAGTTGACCAAGGAATACCTTGAGGCCATACCGGACGGTCTGTCCAGGCATGAATAGTGTGTACATCACCAATTAAACCGGCTTCATACCATTCTTTCATGATTCGGGTACCATCATTTGAGGCACCTTGATTCCCCATTTGGGTGACCACTTTGTATTTCTTGGCTGCTTGAGTCAAAATGCGAGCTTCGTAAATGTCATGTGCCATTGGTTTTTGAACATACACATGTTTCCCTAACTGCATGGCTGCGAGAGCTTGAATCGCGTGATTATGATCCGGAGTAGACACTGAAACAGCATCGAAGTTTTTATGTTCTTTGTCTAACATTTCACGCCAATCCTTGTAAAATTTAGCTTTAGGAAATGCATTTACACTTGCAGCGGCTCTTCTGGTATCTACATCACATAAAAATGAAATGTCAGCTTTTCCACTGCTGGCAAACATAGCAATATCTGACTTTCCTTTTCCACCAACACCAATACCGGCAATTGATAAACGATCACTAGGGGCAACAAATCCTCTTCCTAAAACATGACGGGGAACAATCATAAAGGCAGCAGCTGCAATAGCAGTCGTTTTTATAAAATCACGACGGTTATTTGTGATTTTATTTTCTTCTTCTTTTTGTTTCATTTATTTTTAATACGGTTAGTTAATAGTAATAAATTAGGCAAACAAATGGGGTGTTCTGAAATGTTCTATAGTGAAACAGAAAAAACAGACATTTTTTTTATATTATTTTTTTATGGACAAAATATATTTTGCCATTGATTTTGCTTCTTCTTTTTTTAGAGATCCATGTGCTGCCATAGGGATTGTTCCCCAAACTCCAGAACCTCCTTTAATTATTTTACCAGATAAATAACTGACGTTTTTCTCATTGACAGGGTACTTTTTTGCAATATCTAAATAGGAGGGACCTATAAGTTTTTTATCTAATTTATGGCATCCAATACAATCTGATTTAGCAATTAATTTTTCACCATCCGATGTTTGAAAAATGGCGTTTGTTTTTTTAGTAGGTTTACTATATTTTGCATCTAAAGTATCATTGGTAAATGAGGTTAAGCTAATTAATGCTGCCCCAAAAAGCAAATATTTTAATTTCATTTTCATTGTATTTAAGTTTTATAATCCTAAGTTTTTTCTATTAAAAGCCTGATTTGTTTCGACAGCTGCAAAATCATCAAATGCTTTGTCAGTAACTTTTATAATATGATTTTTTATAAATTCAGCCCCTTCACGAGCTCCATCTTCTTGATTTTTAAGACAACATTCCCATTCCATAACAGCCCAACCTTTGAAATCATATTGTGCTAATTTGCTGAAAATAGTTTTAAAATCAATTTGACCATCTCCAGGGGAACGATAACGACCTGCGCGGTTTATCCAACTTTGGTATCCTCCAAAAGTTCCTTGTTTTCCTGTGGGGTTAAACTCGGCATCCTTGACATGAAAGGCTTTAATCCGTTCATGATAAAAATCAATGTATTGTATATAATCCAACTGTTGCAATACAAAATGGGACGGATCATATAAAATACAAGCTCTGGAATGATTATTCACCGCTTTCAAGAACATTTCATAGGTTTCCCCATCAAATAAATCTTCGCCGGGATGAATTTCATAACAAAGATCAACTCCATTTTGATCAAATTCATTTAAGATAGGCAACCAGCGTTTAGCCAATTCAGCAAAACCATCTTCAACTAAGCCCGGAGGCCTTTGTGGCCAAGGATGAAAATATTGCCAAAGTAAAGAACCGCTAAAGGTGGCATGTGCATTTAAACCTAAATTACGCGATGCTTTTGCTGCGTATTTCAACTGTTGCACCGCCCATTCTTGTCTTGCTTTAGAATTACCATGTACGTTTACCGGAGCGAAGGCATCAAAAAAATTGTCATAAGCAGGATGAACCGCAACCAACTGACCTTGTAAATGTGTTGATAATTCTGTGATTTCTAATCCGTAAGAAGCAATTGTACCTTTTAATTCATCTGCATACGTTTTACTTTCGGCTGCTTTTTGTAAATCAATGAATCGAGTATCTAATGTTGGCATTTGAATACCTTTAAATCCCAAGTCAGCAGCCCATTTACAAATTCCATCTAAGGAATTAAAAGGAGCTTCATCACTAATAAATTGAGCTAAAAATACCGCAGGACCTTGTATTGTTGTCATTTATTCTTTTTTAAATATTAAAATCAAACCATTTTTGATCTGATTTCCCCGAAGCTATTACATTCTCTATGAAAGCCATTCCACGAACACCATCATCAGCATTTGGAAAATCAAGCATTTCCTCGGTTGGTTCTTTTCCTTCTGATTTTGATAGTAATGTCAAAGCAAAATTCTTGTATAAATTAGCGAAAGCCTCCAGATAACCTTCCGGGTGACCGCTAGGTGTACGGGAATTAAAAGTGGCGATATTCGATAAATAGCCATTGCCTGCACGGTAAATTTGTGCTGGGGCATCCGACCATTTAACTAACAGAGTATTGGGCTCCATCTGATGCCATTCTAAACCTCCTTTTTCGCCGTAAATTTTAATTTTCAAGCTGTTCTCTTCTCCGGAAGCAATTTGTGAAGCCACCAAAATTCCATTGGCCCCATTATCAAATTTGAGTAATACATTACCGTCATCATCCAGATTTCTTCCTTCAACAACAATATTAATGTCTGCACACAACTTAGAAATTTTCAATCCTGAGATGTATTCTGCCAGTTGTGCAGCGTGGGTTCCAATATCTCCCATGCATCCGCTAATACCACTTTTTGAAGGGTCGGTACGCCAAAGCGCTTGTTTATTCCCCTCGCTTTCGCTTAAGGTACTCAACCAGCCTTGCGGGTATTCTACCATTACTTTTCTAATTTTTCCAAACTGGTTGTCAGCCACCATTTTTCGGGCTTGTTTTACCATTGGATAACCGGAATAGGTATGTGTAAGACACAAAATAAGTCCGGTTTCTTTCACTTTTTGTTGCAATTGTTTGGCTTCACCAAGACTTAACGTCATCGGTTTGTCTATAACAACATGAAAACCATACTCTAAAGCCATCATTGCCGGAGCAAAATGAGCAAAATTAGGAGTAACAATGGTTACAAAATCCATCCGTTGCTCTTTTGGAAGACCACTTTCGGTTGCAAACATTTCAGCATAAGAACCGTAACATTTTGATTCCGGCAGAAATAACTCTTTTCCTGATTCTTTTGATGTTTCTGGGTTGGAACTAAAAGCACCACAATGCAATTCGATTAATCCATCTATGTTGGCTGCAATGCGATGAATCGCTCCGATAAAAGCATGCTGCCCACCGCCAACCATACCCATTTTTAATTTTCTCATGCTTTTCAGGTGCTAAATATTGCCTTTTTTCAATTCTTTGACAGCATAATCACAGGCACGTGCTGTTAATGCCATAAATGTCAATGATGGATTTTGGCAGGCAATCGAAGGCATACAGGAACCGTCAGTGACAAATACATTATTTACTTCATGCATTTGATTCCATTTGTTTAAAACGGAAGTTTTAGGGTCGTTACCCATTCTGGCTGTTCCCATTTCGTGAATAGCCATACCAGGATAACAATCGTTATCATACGTTTTTACATTTTTGATTCCAGATGCTTCGAGCATTTCGGCTGCGTCATTCATCATATCTTCCCGCATTTTTGCCTCATTCTCTTTGTATTCGCAATCAATAGCTAAAACAGGTTGTCCCCATTTATCTTTTTTGGTATGATCGATGTAAACCTTATTTTCATAATAAGGCAACATTTCTCCAAAGCCACCCAATCCCATGCTCCAGGAATTTGCCGGAAGTGACATTGTATCTTTGAAATCACCACCAAAAGCCAATTCGGCAACTTCTTTATGCCATAATCCTCTACTGGCACCTCCTTGGTAACCAAAACCTCTTAAGTAATCTCGTTTATCATTACCTACATTTTGGTATCTTGGAATATAAATACCATTGGCTCTTCTTCCGTATGTATATTTATCTTCAAAACCTTCAGCAGTTCCTTCAGCACCACAACGGAAATGATGATCCATCAAATTATGACCCAATTGCCCACTAGCGTTACCCATTCCTTCCGGATGCGCTTCAGAAGTTGAATTCAATAAAATAAAAGTTGATCCTAAAGTGGAACCATTTACAAAAACAATTTTGGCATAAAACTCCATTGTTTCATTGGTTTCAGCATCAATTACCATTACCCCTTTTGCCTTTTTAGTGTCTTTATCATAAATGATATGATTCACAATAGAGTAGGGTCTTACCGTTAATCTATTAGTCGCCATAGCAGCAGGTAATGTAGAAGATTGCGTGCTGAAATAGGCTCCAAACGGACAACCACGACTGCATAAATTTCTATATTGACAGCTACCACGACCTTTGTGAGGTACGGTTAAGTTTGCCGTACGACCAATAGTAAGGATACGGGTTCTATTATAATGTTTTTCTAATCTTTCTTTAACTGATTTTTCTACACAATTTAAATCCATTGGAGGAAGAAATTTCCCATCCGGTAAAAGTGGCCAGTTTTCGACTTGTCCGCTAATTCCGGCAAATTTCTCTACATAATCATACCATTTCGTAAGATCTTTATAACGAATAGGCCAGTCATTTCCAAACCCATCTTTAGCATTATCTTCAAAATTATGGTCACTAAAACGGTAACTTTGACGACCCCACATTAAAGATTTTCCTCCAACATGAAATCCTCTGTACCAGTCAAATCGCTTGTCTTCTGTATACGGGCATTCCAAATCATTAACCCACCATTTTTCGGTAGCTTCATTGTATGGATAATCACGTGTTTGTACTGGATGCGTTCTTTTTTGTTCTACGGTAAGTTTACCTGCATGCTCCAATTCCCATGGGGCTTTCATGGCAGATTCATAATCTTTAATATGCTCAATGTTCATACCTCGCTCTAACATCAAAACTTTCAAACCTTTTTCAGTAAGCTCTTTTGCTGCCCAACTACCACTAATTCCTGATCCTATCACAATAGCATCATATGTATTTTGTTCTTTTAAATTGGTATTTATATTCACGTGTAGTATTTTTATATTTTAAAGATATTTTTAAAGTCAAAAGGGTTAATACCATTATGTTGCCCAAGCTTTTTGACCTGGGGTATACTCTACGTTTCCATCATATTTACCGGGAACGGGTAGGTATTCACGAGCTTGTGTACAACCTATTTCTGATGAAAAATATCCAAGAATGGTTAAATCTCTGGCAATCAAAAAGAAAGAAGGTGCTTTTTCTGTAGCAATTGCTTCGTCTTTTAATTCTCCCATTAATTTCTGACGCTCATCTATTGTCATAGTCATGAAATCTTTATTGAAGTCTTTCAAACATTTTGCTTGCATGTCTTTCATTCCGGATGCAAAAATCTGCTGCATTTTTGCCGGATAACAATCTCTAATTATCATAGGAATAAAAGCACCGAGTCCTGCAGCTTTTGCTCCTGGCGAAGATGCTGTTGTCGGTATAATGATATCGGCAAATTCAGCTAAAACTTCTTCATCAGTAGCCGAAAAAGGCACTTTATTTTTCTCCTTTTCTGGCAAAGTAAAATTTTCAAATAAAACGCCCATTGTAGTTGCTGAAATTGCGCTTCCCATCAAATACGCAACGCTCTTAAGTGCTTCTCTTCTATTCATTTGCTAAAATATTTAGTAGTTTTGAATTACATCCTTACAATAATAAATAAAAAAAAGACAGATTATTTTTTTAAATGTTAAATTATTATAGAATTAAATAATTTGTAAATTATTAAGAGTGTAGGTTTTAAAAATTCATTAAACACTATCCATAATCAGCTAAAACAAGAAAAAACTTAAATTTTAAAAATAAGAGTTCAGGTGAGTACTATTTTTATAATTGATTTTAATATTTTTTTAACACGTATTACGCTATAAAAAAGTGTTCGATTTTCACTTTTTCGTATTTCAATGCGTTAAAATGACATTATCGCCAAAAATTAAACTTAAAAATGAATTTTAATTAATGTACCTAAATATGGTATTGCAACAATAATAAGTAGTGTTTGTTTACAATAGAATAAAAGTTCAAAAAAATAGAATAAAAAGCTAAATAATTATACTCCAAATTAGAAATCAAATAAAAAATAGTTTTGAAAAAAGTACACATTAGAAAGTTTTAAACTTGATTTAATAAAAGGATTTACCTTTCAAATAATCCAAGTGTTCCGCCAACCCAATCTTTATCTTTATTGAATTTAACGCCAATCATTTCGCCACGACTCAATCGGACCAAGTTGCACAGTAGAGTAGGAGCTGCATCCTCTTTTTTCCAAACACAAAGCACACGCACTTCGGCTTTTACTTTTCCCTCCGGAGATTGTACAATAGGAATGTAGTTTACCTTTTTTTGAAGAATATAAAGCTCTTTATCAACTACAGCTTCGATATCTTCTTTTGTTACATGAAAAATAACGCCTGTTCCTGAGAAAGAAAATAGAGGTTTTAAAACGTAATTTTCTAAATCCTGAGGGATTTCTTTTAAGTCACTCAACAAAGTAGTTTCGATGAAATACTTTCCTTTTAGAAAAGGTAAAATAAATTTACTGATTCGAAAAAACCAATTGGGATGTCCAGCCCATTCTACATCAAGTTCATCTGAAAAATGGAAATTCAACTTTAAATCGGTTCGCAAATCCAATTCATCAAAAATAACCCGATTATAGATTCTTTTTACCCGAATTTCATCGCCTTTTTCGTTCAAATAGAACAGTTGTTTGTCTTTCTTTAGGAGTTCAGTAACGCAAACTATCGGTATACCGATATCTCTTCTGCAATAATAAAAATCAATCTTGGTATTTTGTTTTTCGGGTTCTATTTCAAGCAAAATAACATTTTCTTTCGGATGCTTATTGCAAATCGCTTCTTCCAAAATATCGAAATATTCTTGTGGTTCAATGTTGTTGATAAACGGCGTTAATTCGCTAAGAAAAGGGTAGTTATTCTTGAATTTCTCATACAAATTAATCTGATAATTGTACAAAGAAGGAAATCCCTGTACTTCAATTAGTTTAGGAATAACAGCTCCGTCTTCTTCACAAATTCCAAAATCAATTGCTAAAAAAGTAGTGTGTTCATCCTCATTTGGAACTTTATGGTTTAATTCTAATGATTTATTTGTAAGTATTTTAAAGTCTTCTTTTTGAACAAAAGCTATAACTTGATTACAGCCTTCAATCAATTGTGCTTTTAACTCATTTGAAATAAAAAAAGGGGTTTCACCTAATCGAAAAGTAGGCATGTAATTAAAATCGGAAGCAATATCATCTTTAAATTCCTGATATTTTTTTTCTGTAAATTGAGTATTAAATAACTCCCGATATTTTGAAATCATCTTAAAATAAATGTATTAATTAGAAAGCATTCTCTTGGTTTTCATCAAGTCATTAATCGCTATTCGAAGGAAATTAGGAATCAAAGTTTCATTGGTTCTGTATATTTTATCATCATCCAATAAATCTTCCAGCATGTTTCGAAACTTTCTTTTCCCTTTCATATTCCTGATTTTTTCTTTCGCCTGTTTGTTTCTCAAATGCGAGATAAAGCTTACCGGATCGGCTTCCGGGTGAAATTGTGTCCCTACAAAATAATCGGTAAAACGAACCGCCATAATTGCACGCTCGTATTGTACATTATCCCTTATTTTTTCTAACGAAATAATTTTAGCCCCTTTTTTAGAAAAAATACTAAGCTTAGGCTGTACCACTTGATAATCCCTGGAATCAATCCCATAAAAAGGATCTGCTAACCCTTCAAATAAAGGATCTGTAAGCCCTTCTTTGGTTTTATGAATTGTCATTACACCAAAAGAAGTATCATTTCTTCGGGTCACCGTGGCCAACCCAAAATGCAAGCAAGCCATTTGAAAAGAATGACAAATGAACAACACATGCTTTTTAATTGCATTTTCAGTATTCCATTTATGCAATGAATCAATAAACGCATAATATTTCACATCCCAATTTCCATCACCAATTAATGGATTTCCTGGACCTCCGGTTGAAATGTAAATATCAAACTCTTTGATATCCGGCAATTCACATTTTACCCGAACATCGAATATTTCAAAACTAACTACTGGACTAAACCTGTTTACAACATCAATTATACAGCGCATCCCTTGATTAGGTTCCCCTTTGTACATATCTAAAAGCGCTATTTTTATAATTTTATTCGACATAATTATTTAAAAAAAGATAATGCGTAAAGTTAATTTATATTTTATAATCCCTTGGTAAATTCGCCAGTTATAAAGTCTACCACTTTGGAAAGATCCCCTGTTTCTTCAAAAACAGTTAGTTGTTTGTCTGCTCCGGTTCCGTTTTTCAAAATTTCATGAACATAATTAATATCCTCGCGGCTTCCCAATTCATCAACAACATCATCGACAAAGTCTAACAATTCCAAGATAAGCATTTTGGTTTCCACTTCTTTTTGCAATCCAAAATCAATCATATTATTATCAATTCCATAACGAGCCGCACGAAATTTATTTTCCTTTACCAATGCCAATCGATAGATATTAAAACTCGTATTATTCATGTTAAGCTTGTAAAGTTTAGCCACAATTGCCTGAATAATTGCTACAATACAAATGGTTTCATCTACCGTTAAACACATATCACAAATCCTGAATTCAATCGTATTATAAAACGGATGCAAGCGTAGATCCCACCAGATTTTCTTAGGATTATCAATACAATTTGTTTTTACCAAAGTATCTAAATAATTCTCATAGGAACTTACCGAATCAAAATATTCCGGCAAACCCGTTCTAGGAAACTTGTCAAAAACTTTAGTTCTAAAGGACTTATAACCTGTTTTTCTGCCTTCCCAAAAAGGAGAATTTGTTGAAAGTGCAAATATGTGAGGTAGGAAATACGTGGCTTGATTCATCAATTGCAAGCCAATTTCACGGTTTTCAATACCCACATGACAATGCATTCCAAAAATCAAATTGGAACGTGCCGCATCCTGCAATTCATTGACAATATCGTGGTATCGAGGGTCGTCAGTTATGGGCTGATCCTGCCATTTTGAAAATGGATGCGTCCCGGCTCCACCAACAATAAGATCTTGTTTATCCGCTAATTCAACAATTTTAGACCGTAAAAATCGAATCTCATTTTTGGCATCATTGACATTACTGCAGATATTAGTACCCACTTCCACCACCGATTGATGCATTTCGGCTTTAACCTGCTCATTTAAAATTATTTTGGCACCATCCACAATTTTTGACAAATGCGACCGCAAATCTCTTGTTTCAGGATCTATAATTTGATATTCTTCTTCAACACCAAGTGTAAAAACGGGTAATTTTTTCATTAATTTATTTTTTTAGGAGCTATCCCGATAGCTATCGGGACCCGCTTTCCGTTGCAATCTTTTTTGTCCTGAACTTTTTCAGGACAAAAAAGGATTTTCACTTTAATCGGGGCTAGGGGATTTCGTAATCAACAAAACTTTTATTTAAAATTACATTTTTCTTCCCCTTTGTCATTCCGAGGAACGAGGAATCTCTGTTTGCTGTTCCTTATGGTTGAGATTCCTCGTTCCTCGGAATGACAAACTGAATACTGATTACTTTCCTCCGGCGGCATCTTTTATAAAAGTTCCCCAAGTCAAATTTATTTTCCCTGGTTTTTGTTTTTTTGCGGCAGCGATAGCCATTTTTGCGGCTTCTTCCACCACCCATTCAAAGTTCTCAGCACCCACAGAAGTCAACTCGGCATCAGGCGCTGGATTTCCAAAATCAATTGCGTACGGAATTCCGCCCCGAACGGCAAATTCGACCGTATTAAAGTCATATCCTAAACCTTCACAAAGACGTAAAGTATAGTCTTTTACTGTGGCTAATAACTTTTTATCAACTGGAGGCCCATCAATTACATACCGCAAATGATGCGGATTTCTTGGTTCATATTGCATAATTCGCACTGCTTTACAACCCAAACAATAGACCCTAAAATACTCCGTAAAAACAATTTCTTCTTGTAATATCATCACTAATTGTCCCGTTTCCTGATGTTTTTCCCAAAACTCTTCTTTGTTTTCTAATCGATACACGTTTTTCCAACCGCCACCAGCATACGGTTTCATATAAGCCGGAAAGCCAATGTAATCAAAGATTCCTTGCCAGTCCATTGGATATTTTAAATTTCGGAAAGATTTTTCGGTGGTATCAGTAGGATGTTCGGCCGAAGGAAGAATTACCGTATTAGGAAGCGGAACACCAAGAGTATCTGCCAAAGCATTATTGAAAAATTTATCATCAGCACTCCACCAAAAAGGATTATTAATTACATTGGTTCCTGTTAAAGCGGCATTTTTTAAATAAGCACGGTAAAAAGGGACATCTTGGGAAATTCGGTCAATAATTACCGCATATTCTCCGTCTTGATTTTGAACTACTTTATCAATAGCAACCGCTTCCGCAATGATTCCCTTTTCGTTTTTTGAGTTAACCCGATCAATAAATGCTTGCGGAAAGGTGTCTTCCATTCCAAATAAAATTCCAATTTTTTTCATCTTGATACGTTTGTAATTTTAAAAAAATTTAATTCTTGATAAATAATGCGGAAACATTTCTTTCCAGACCGGCCAGTCGTGCTTGCGTTCCTGACGAATATCTAACCAATGATGAATGTTCCTGTCGCTTAGAACTTTGCTTAATTTTAGATTGGCATCGAAACAAATATCCCAATTAGAAGTTCCTAAAACGATGTCCATATTCCATATTTCATAATCATTTAGACCGTATAAATAATCTTCAGGACTGTTGTAAAACACATCATCATTGTGAAAACCATCCATAAAACTTTTGATATTGAAAGCACCGCTCATCGAGAACATATGGCTGACATATCCCGGATGACGAAAGGCAAAATTAGCGGCATGATACCCGCCAAAACTACAACCTGCCACAACAACTTTTCCGGAAGAAGTGTTGTTTTTCACTTTTTCAACGATTTCATGACAAATCATTTTATCGTATCTGACGTGATTTTCTATGCGATGTATGGGATGAATATTTTTATTGTAAAAACTGTCTTTGTCAATACTATCGGGACAAAATATCTGGATTAAACCCTGCTCAATATACCATCTTGCGGAATCAATCAATCCCATGTCTTTATTTTCATGGTAACTGCCCATGGAAGTAGGAAATAAAATAATAGGGTATCCTGCGTGTCCAAAAACTAACATTTCAATATCCCTGTTAAGGTGGGGTGAATGCCATTTGAAATACTCTTCCTTCATGCCTTTATTTTTAACAATTATAATGAAAAAAATTAAGCAAAAAACATAAATAATCAAGGTTAACCAATAATTATTATAAAAAACAATACCGATTATTAAATAGTAATGAAATTGTAATATTTACATAAATAAGCACTCCTTTTTTAAATTATAAGCAAAACGCAGCCATTTATATTGTATCGTTTTCTTTGTCAAAAGCTCATAATAGTATTAAAAAGACTTCCATTTATTTGTGAATACGTTATTCCTGTCAGGAATCAATTTAATTTTACTTTTGAAAGGTAATTATTTTAAAGAATTATGAATTCACATTTATTTCAAATAATTGTACTTGACTTTTTAGTCTTTCAATGAGCATACCCATCATTCTTTTGTTGAGACTGGAAGAGTTTTGTATGTATACAGCATATTCATCTGAGGTAAATAACCCGATTATCATTCCTTTTAAAGCATTCCTGAATTTGATGTCTTTTTGAATTGCATTTTCTATTATCGACATTTTTTTTTCAACAGTATGGGTATAAAAATCAGCTTTGTATTTACCAATATAATTGATAAAAGAGGCCACAAACAAATCGTTTTGTAGTTTTAATATAGGCCTAAGTACTTCATTTTGAAACGATTCGTCAGAGGAAGATTGTGCGGTAACAGAGCCTATGGTCTGTCCACGGAATTCTTTTAAAAAAGTATCGCGCTCGTTCATGTTTTTTTTCTTTAAAAATAAAGAAAATAGCCATAAGAAAAGTTTATTTTTGCATATATAAAGAAAAATTATGCGATTTCACACTAGAAAATGGGTAAAACCAGAAGATTTAAACCCTAACGGAACTTTATTTGGAGGTAAATTATTGGCTTGGATCGATGAAGAATTGGCTTTATACACCATTATCCAATTAGAGAACACCAGAATTGTTACCAAGCACATGTCAGAAATTAACTTTAGAAGCTCAGCAAAACAGGGTGATATTATAGAAATTGGCATTGATGTTTTAAAATTTGGAAATACTTCGCTAACGCTAAAATGTGAAGCTAGAAATATGATGACACGCGAAACAATTATCACTATAGATCACACTACAATGGTAAATTTAGATGCTGAAGGAAAACCAAAAGCACACGGAAAAACAGCTATAGAATTTGTAAAGGACCGATTGTAATTTTTCTTGCATTTTTAAGAAAGTAAAAACAAAAAGTTGTTCTTATACTTTAAAATCATTTTCTGAAACAGTTTCAAAAATTTCCAAATCAAAATAGTGCACTGAAGCAATTATATGATCGAATATATCTGACATGATGTACTCGTAATTCTCGAATCGTTTGTCATGCGAAAAGGCATAAACTTCAAGCGGAACACCGTGTGAAGTGGATTGTAATTGACGACAAAGCATCAGCATCTCTTTATTTAATCCGGGATAATTGAATAAGTATTCCGTAATATACTTTCGAAACAAACCTAAATTTGTCAAATTTCGTCCGTTAATAGCAATTGATTTGTCAATTTTATTACTGAAATTATATTTGTCTATTTCTAGTTTTCGGGTGTCAATATAATCCGATATCAGATGGATTTTTTTCAAGTCGTTTAATTCTGCTTCTTCCAAAAATCGAATGCTGCTTGTTTTAATAAGAATGTGTCTTTTGATACGTCGTCCATCTGAATTCAGCATTCCGCGCCAGTTTTGAAACGAATCGGAGCTTAAACTGTACGTTGGAATAGTGGTAGTGGTATTGTCAAAATTTCGAACTTTCACTGTTGCCAGATTGATTTCAATCACATCACCATCGGCACCAAATTTATCCATCGTAATCCAGTCCCCGATGCGAACCATATCATTTATAGAGACTTGGACACTGGATACAAAACCTAAAATGGTATCTCTGAAAATCAAGATTATCACCGCAGAAACAGCTCCTAAAATGGTTAAGAGCTGTTTTTGATCAATATCAAATAATTTGGAAATAATAACCGTAATCCCAACAGCCCAAAGCACAATCATGATTACCTGAATGAAACTGTCAATAGGTTTGTCGCTGTATCTGGGCTTTAGCTTTAAATAATCACGTAATGCATTGAAAATAGTTCGGATAATCCATAAAACAAGCATTACAATATAAATCCCGACCAGCTTCCCAAAAACGCCTTCCCAATATTCATATTTATCAAGGATTATTGGCACTGATTTATAAATAAATAATAACGGAATTAAATGTGCAATGTATTTTGCCGTTTTATTGGTAACCAATAAATCATCAAATTTAGTTTTGGTTTTTTGGGCGATCACCGCCATAATCGTTACTAAAATAAGACGAAAGACCACATAAATAAAATACGCCAATACGCAAAGCACAACAATATTTATAATCAGACTCAGATAAGAAGCAAAACTGCTTCCCAATCCCCATTTTCTGAATACAGGATATAGAAAATTGAATATTTTTTCTATGTATTTATACATTTTTCAGATATTTTTTTTCTATATAAAAAGTCCCAAAAGGAACTACTGATGCCAGACAAATAATGCCAAATTTTTTCCAATCCCAATTTTGCTCAAATTTTAGCATTACAGCCAAAATAATATAGGTAACAAACAAAAGTCCGTGTGCCATTCCTATTGGGAATAATAATGTTTTATAAAGAGTGAGATTGGTAGGTTTTATAAAAAGCATATTCGAAAATAAAGCCAAATAAGAAACTCCTTCGAGTAAAGCGATAACCTTGAAAAATTTAAGCATGTTTTGGGAGTTAAGCGTTAAGAGTTAAAAGTCAAGGGTTAAGAGTTACTTCGTTTCTAAACTTATAACGTTTAACTTTTAACCTCTAACCTTGATTTTAAGCAAAATTAAGTATTATCATTGATTTTTGAAGTATTGCATCGTAAACTAATTTACTTTTGTAACTCTAAACCTTGATAATGAGCAAACGCGATTTAAAAAAATATTTAGCCGAACTTAATAAAGAGCAACTCGAAGAACAAATTATTGAATTGTACGAGAAATTCAGCCCCGTAAAAGTCTATTATAATTTTGTTTTCAATCCAAAGGAAGAAACACTTTTGCAGGAATGCAAACTCAAAATTTCGAATGAATACTATCCGATGAAAAAATTAGGAAGACGCAGCAAGCCAAAAATGAGGCGTTCCGTTGCCCAAAAATACATCAAGCATTTCACGCTTTTGGGAGTAGATCCTTTTATAATTGCCGATGTAATGCTCTATAATATCGAAATTGCACAGACATTCTCCTCTGAACATATCGTAAAGCAAGACTTGTTTTTTAAAAGTATGTTCAATTCTTTTGAGCAAGCTGTAATTTTCCTGATTGCAAATGGAATACTCAATGATTTCAAGCCAAGAATTATAGCCATACATAATCAAACCATTGTACAAAAGTGGTACAACGAACCAGAGTTTCATACCATTATGGAGCGATTTGAATATTGAATAGTTGCATAATTCAATTTTATTTAATCAATCGTTTTTTTTTTAATTAAAATTCACAATTAAACTGTTTTTTAGGTGTATTTTTGCAAAAATCCAATAATAAGCAATGTCCCAAAACACTTTAGAAATAGAAATCGAAGACAAAAAAGAACTTTATGCGTATCAACAAGGCGACATTGACGCCATATTTGAACGCATAGACAATGCACCTCCGCAACACCATTTGTTATACCAATTGCCTACTGGTGGTGGAAAAACAGTAGTGTTTTCAGAAATTGTGCGTCGTTATTTATCACAACACGATAAAAAAGTAGTTGTTTTAACACACCGAATTGAGTTGTGTAAACAAACTTCAAAAATGTTGAAGGGTTTTGATGTTAAAAACAAAATTATCAACAGTAAAGTAAAAGAACTTCCGGACCAAAACGATTATTCCTGTTTTGTGGCCATGGTAGAAACTTTGAAAAACCGTATCAATGATGAAAAACTACATTTGGATAATGTAGGATTGGTAATCATCGATGAGGCGCATTACAACTCCTTCCGAAAATTATTAAGCTCTTTCAAAAATGCCTTTATTTTAGGCGTAACAGCAACGCCTTTAAGTTCGAATATTAAATTACCAATGCATGAAAGCTACGATGAATTAATCGTAGGAGACACCATTAGTTCGTTGATTGAAAATGGATTTTTAGCAAAAGCAGTCACGTATAGCTATGATGTAGGTTTGACATCGTTAAAAGTTGGTATCAATGGTGATTACACCGTGAAATCATCTGATGATTTATATACCAATATGGCCATGCAGGAAAAATTATTGCATGCGTATACCGAGAAATCGTTAGGTAAGAAAACCTTGATTTTCAATAATGGTATCAATACATCTTTGTATGTATATGAAACTTTTAGAGAAGCCGGTTATGCGATTCGTCACTTGGATAACACCAGTAATAACGAGGAAAGAAAAGATATTCTACATTGGTTCAAGCATACGCCGGATGCCATTCTAACATCAGTTGGGATTCTTACTACCGGTTTTGATGAACCGACCGTAGAAACTATAATTTTAAATAGAGCAACAAAATCGTTGACATTATATTATCAAATGATTGGTCGTGGTTCCAGAAAACTACCTAACAAAGACACTTTTAATGTTATCGATTTAGGGAATAATGCAGCACGATTTGGATTGTGGAGTGAGCCGGTAAACTGGCAACACATCTTTAAATCACCTGAATTTTATTTAGAAAATTTACGTGATGATACCGAAATTGAATTGTATTTCAAATACAGCATGCCGCCTGATGTACGTGCTAAATTCAGCAAAACGGAAGTCGTAACTTTTGATGTCGATGAAGAGCATAAACTCATCATCAAACAAAATTTGCGTTCAAAAGAAGTGTTGGAAAAATCATTGAATCAGCATGCTGCCATGTGTGTTGATAATTCGGAGACTTTACAAGAAGCTAAAATATTAGGAAAACTGTTAGATGATGATATCGATTGTCGCATCAAACGCTATTCTAAATGTTTGAGTCAATGCAGTAAAAATTACCGCGAGTGGCTTGTTGACGATTACAAATTAAAACTGGTATTGTTAACCGGGAAAAAATATCGGGAAAAAATCATGAACGAACCGGATGAAGATTAAATAACCGTAATAGTTCCTGCTATCAGCGATTAATTTTAGGAGCTATTTCCCGCTATTCGTTACAATCTTTTATTTTTAAAGAAAAAATAAAAGGATTTTCACTGCTATCGGGGCTAAAAATTACGTTTACAAAACAACTTTTTTATAAAATTATAAAATCCAAAAAAATGCCAAAACAATTCTCTGATTTAGGAATTTCAGCACCCATATTAAAAGCGATTACCGAATTGAAAATTGTTGTGCCCACAGAGATTCAGCAAAAAACAATTCCGTTACTTTTATCAAATACTACGGATTTGGTTGGGCTTGCTAAAACCGGTACAGGAAAAACGGCGGCTTTTGGATTGCCTATTTTACAATTAATTGACACTAATTTGCCAGTTGTACAAGCTGTTATTTTGGTTCCAACGCGTGAATTAGGCCACCAGATTTTTAGAAATTTAGAAGATTTTTCAAAATATTTACCTCAAGTTTCTATTGCGGCAACTTGTGGAGGAATTCCAATCAAGCCGCAAATCGAAAGACTTTCATTGCCAACACATATCGTTGTGGCAACTCCCGGAAGATTGATTGATTTGATGCAGCGCAAAGCCATAAATCTAAAAGAAACCAAATTCCTTGTGCTCGATGAAGCCGATGAAATGGTGACTATATTAAAAGAAAGCTTAGACGAAATTGTAGCTGAATTACCTGCAACTCATAATACTTTTTTGTTTTCGGCAACCATGCCTGGAACCATAAAACAATTGATTCAAAACTATTTGAATAAAAATGTGGTGCAAGTTAGTGCCAACATGGAAACGATAGGAAATCAAGGAATTGACCATGAATATATTGTGGTGGATCCAATTGAAAAACTGGATGTTTTGATGCATTTCCTGAATTCTAAAGAAGGAGAACGCGGAATTATCTTTTGTAAAACGAAAGCTGCGGTCAATAAATTAGCCAAAAACTTAGCCATCAACCGATTTTCATCAGGAGCATTACACGGTAGTTTATCTCAAGGAATTCGTGACAGAATCATGGAGCAATTCCGTGAAGGATACATTAATATATTAGTAGCGACAGATTTAGCGGCAAGAGGAATTGACGTAAAGGAAATTTCTTACGTGGTTAATTATCATTTACCGGACGTTTATGAAGCATACGTGCATCGTAGCGGAAGAACAGCAAGAGCAGGAGCAAAGGGACTTTCTTTGACGGTTTTACAACCCGAAGAAGTAGTGGAAATTGCTGATTTTGAAAAAGAATTAGGAATTAAATTCACCCAGTTCAAAAAACCAACGGTTGCCAGCATCGAAGAAAATAACACCTTGTTATGGGCCAAGCAAATTTTTAAAACCAAACCCAATCATGATGTTGCTCCAGAATTAAAAGAAAAAATAAAAACTGTTTTTCATCATTTGACTAAAGATGAATTAATTGAAAAACTATTGGCTAATTATATGCTTCAAAACAAAAATGAACCTTTAGAAAAGCCCGTTAAAAAACTAAAAAAGAACTAATATTTAAAGTTTTTTTAATATTTTATATTGTAACAGCATCCGTAAATAGTGTATATTTATGGATGCTTTTTTATTTTAGACTATAAAATACGATATGGAAATTATAATAATAGGAGGAGGATTTGCAGGATTGAATCTTGCTAAAGAACTAGTAAATGAAAAAGGAATCAATGTAACGCTCGTTGACAAAAATAATTATAATTTCTTCCCGCCACTAATATATCAGGTTGCTACCGCTTTTTTAGAACCTTCAAGTATCAGTTACCCTTTTAGAAAGTTTTTTTCGGGTAAAAAAAATCTACAATTCCGTCTGGGAAACCTATTAAAAGTAAACCCTTCAGAAAACAAAATCATTCTTAACAATGGAGAATTAGAATACGATTACTTGGTTTTTGCCACAGGTGCCGAAACCAGTTATTTTGGAATGGAAAACGTAAAGAAAAATGCGATTCCTATGAAAACGCTCAATGATGCCATTGTAATGCGTAATACACTGCTTAAAAATTTAGAAAAAGCAGCCATTTGCAAAGACATTCGCGAACGCAGAAAATTATTAACAATTGTAGTTGCCGGCGGTGGACCTACAGGTGTTGAAGTTTCGGGAATGTTTGCTGAGATGCGTAAAAATATTTTGCTAAAAGAATACCCGGAATTAAGTACTACAGCGAGTAATATTTATCTGGTTGACGGTGCCAATGCCGTATTATCTCCAATGAGTAAAGCTTCGCAGGAAGATACACTGGAAGCGCTGACAAAATTAGGTGTTGTAGTGAAATTAAATACCACTGTTGTGGATTATATCGATGACACGGTATATTTTGCTGATGGTGAAACGATACAAACCAAAAATTTAATTTGGGCCGCGGGAGTTTCTGCAAAAGTTTTCGAAGGAATTCCAACTGAAAGTTATGGTCGCGGAAAAAGAATGGCAACTGATGCTTTTAATAAAGTTAACGGTACTGAAAATATCTTTGCAATCGGCGATACTTGTATTCAACTTACAGATTCCGATTTCCCTAATGGTCATCCGCAAGTGGCACAAGTTGCGATTCAACAAGGAATAAATTTGGCGAATAACTTTAAGCTACTGAACCAAAACAGGCCATTAAAACCCTTTAAATATAAAGATAAAGGATCTATGGCTATAATTGGTAAAAATAAGGCTGTGGTTGATTTACCAAAACCAAAAATGCATTTCAAAGGATTTTTTGCCTGGATAATATGGCTCTTTATTCACCTCATTTCATTGATAACGTATCGCAATAGGGTGAAAACATTCTTCAATTGGATGATTGCTTATTTTGCAAAAGATCAATCTTTACGTATGATTATCAGACCTGATAAAAAAATAAAAACAGAACCAAAACAATACTAAATCAAATCTACAATTAATGAACTATTGCAATTCCTTCATCGTGAGAAGTTACAATAGTTTTTTTTATGTTTCGTTTTCCAAAAATTAAAATGATTAATGCCAAAGTGGTTGAAACAGTCATAATCACAACCATTGGTAAAATAGAATTTTTCACAAAAACACCAACGGCAAATGAAGCTAAAGCACCTAATCCTAATTGAATAGCGCCCATTAATGCTGAGGCACTTCCTGCATTTCGAGCAAAAGGAGCCATGGTAAGCCCAGCTGTATTGGGATTAGAAATTCCCAAACAAGCTAAGAATAAGAATAGCATAGCAATAGTTTCATATAAGCCTAAAAGATTATTTATCGACAATATGAGGAATGAAACACTGATAATTGTCTGCGAAATCAAAGCGCCAAAAATCATTTGCTCACTTTTGAATCTATTTAACAATACCGAATTAAGCTGGCTGGAAATAATAAAACTCAAAGACATAAAGGCAAATATCCAACCGTAGGTTTTTGCGTCTACTTTGAAAATATCCATAAATAAAATGGGAGAGGCCGCCACATAAGTAAACAATCCGGAGAAAGCCACAGATCCTGTAAAAGCATACGTGTAAAACTGGGGTTCTTTTACAATTTTAATAAAATTGGAAATAATAGGTCTGGGTTTTAATGAAATTGAAGTGTCTGGTTTGTGCGTATTTGGCAAGCCAATTTGAGCAGCTAAAAGAATGACAATTCCAATGCACATTAATATAAAAAAGACAGTATGCCAACCATAATCTTCCGTGACATAACCACCAATAGTTGGCGCTAACATTGGCGAAAGCCCAACAACCAGCATCAATAAAGAAAATACTTTAGGAATATCTTTCACTGGAAATAAATCACGAACCATAGAAACCGAAGCCACAGTTGCCGCACAACTGCCCACAGCCTGAATGAATCGTAAACCGATGAAAGTATCAATGTCAGTTACAAAAACACAACCTAATGAAGCCAAGATATAAACTAACAAACCTATAAATAATGGCTTTTTTCGACCAAAACGGTCTAATAATGGTCCGTAAAGCAATTGTCCAGCAGAAATTCCAATGAAATAACTGGAAAGAGTCATGGAAACATTAGCAACTGAAGTATTCAAATCTTTAGCAATTCCTGCAAAACCAGGTAAATACATATCAATTGAAAAGGGTCCGAGCGCAGTCAGTGAACCTAAAATTAGAATTAATTTAATATATTTTGTTTTTGTCATTACGGTATCAGTCATGAAATTTTTTTTAATATTTTGCAAAGGTAAATATTTAAGATCCTAATCAAAGGCTAGAATCTGATTAGATTGCAATAAATTTATTGCCAGACCCAATAGTTGCTCATATCGTTGCTCATAATGTCTTTACATCAGAGGTTTTGATTCTTTACTATAATGTTATTATTTTGCACTATAATTTATATTATGTAAAATAGACTTTTTAGATACAACCAAAGAATCAATTTAAGTAAAACAAAAAAGCATCACCTATTGGTAATGCCTTTTAGAATTATAAAATAATTTTATTGTACAGCAATTGGTATGTTCCAGTTATCCCAACTTAAAGCAATACTGTTTTTATCAATTGTATAAACTAATTTTTCAGCTGTTGATTTTGCAATTTTCTGCTTAACAGTAACTCTTAACTGATCTTCTTTTTCTTTATATTTATAAGCTCCCCATTGTTTAGCTTCTTTATTAAAGATGATAATACATTCTTTTTCATTTGGTATAATAAAGAACGAATATTTCCCTGCTGGCAATTTAGATCCGTCAATAGTTAGCTCTTTGTCAGTTTCGAAAGTTGTGGCGTCGTTTGCACCAGCACGCCAAACTTGATTGAATGGCACTAATTTACCCCAGATTTCTCTGGCTCTGACAGATGGACTTCCATAATTGATACTAATGGTTGCGCCATTAATTTTCCCTGAAACAACCTCTTTTGTACTGGAAGGTTTCTCTTGAGCATTTAAAGAATTTACAATCAAAAATGCGATAAGTAAAAGATGTATTCTTTTTAGTAATTTCATGATTTAAAATGATTTAGTTTATCCTATAAAAATAAAAGAACTTCATTTAATTTAGCATAATTCTCTTTAATTTTAAGAAAAAATTAAGAACTTTATAAATTAGTTGTTTTACTACAATAATGACAGCATTATAATTTATTATTTTATTATTTTTACAAACAATACACCATTTATTTGACCAACTATGAATACAATTGCTGAGCACATTGCCGATTTTTTAAAGGAATATCCGCCATTTAATCACTTGACATTTGAAGAATTATCTCAAATAGCGATGAGTATTCGCGTTGTAAACTTAGAAAAACATAAAAACTTATTTCAAATTAATGATGTGTTGCATGACAGTTTTTATGTTGTTGCTTCAGGCACTATCAATTTATCTGTCATTTCAGATGCTGAAGAAACGTTATTAAATAAGTGTCATGAAGGTGATATTTTTGGTTTGCGTCCATTTTTTGCCAAGAATAATTATATGATGACGGCCAAAGCCAGAGAAGAAAGCATTGTTTACGCTATTCCAATCGCAACTTTCCGCCCATTTGTAGTCAATAATTCAGAAGTTTTGAATTTTTTGTTGGAGAGTTTTGCAACGAATACGCGAAATCCAAAAGACAAAGAAAATTTAAGAGGTAAACTTATCTCTGATAATGTTTTCTATTCTGACCAACAATCTGAAATGCAGTATTTTCAATCTTTATCCTATAATACTTCACCATTAAAGGCAACAATTACAGCAGTTGTACAGGATATTGCTCAGCAAATGACTGAAACATTAAAAAACAACATTATCATTTGTGACAATAACTTTCCTATCGGAATTGTGACTGACACTGATATGCGTTCCAAAATTGCAACCGGTCGATTTCCTGTAACAGTTTCGGTAGGAAAAATAATGTCATCACCAGTTATTACTGTTGTGGAGAACGTTTCCTTGGCTGAAGCTCAATTACTGATGCTGAAACATAATGTAACCCATTTATGCGTAACACATGATGGAACTGATAAATCTGATGTAAAAGGAGTCATTTCTGAACATGATTTGATAGTTGCCCAAGCAAATAATCCCGGTGTTTTAATTAAAGAGATTAAGCGTTCACAAAACCCTAAGGAATTAAAACAAATTCGAGAACGTTTAACGGATTTGATTCAAACCTCTATTTCTAAAAACATACCGCTTTCTCACGTTTTCAATATTGCCAGCGAAATTAATTTAGCCATTATTAAACGTTCTGTAGAATTATCTATTTTAGATTTAGGTTCCCCTCCTGCCCGTTTTGCTTGGTTGAGTATTGGAAGCCAAGGAAGAAAAGAACAGTTGTTGTTAACGGATCAGGATAGCATCTTGATTTTCGAAGATGTTTCGGCAGACAAGTATCGAGAGGTCAAAGATTACTTTCTTAAACTTGGAAAAAGAACAACTGCAACACTCGAAAAAATTGGTTATGAATTATGCCCTAACGGACACATGGGAAGCAACATGCTTTGGTGTAAATCACTGACAGACTGGTCTAAACAATACGACAGTTGGATGAATACTCCTGGTGAAAACAGCAATGATTTGAGTAGTATATTTTTTGATTATGAAATTATTTTTGGAGAACAAAAAATTGAAGATGCTATTGGAAACGTAGTCTTCAAAAATGCAAAAAATAATACTTTGTTCTTTGATTTCTTAGGAAATGATGCGTTGAGAAAAAACTCTCCTTTAAGTTTTTTCAAAAAATTCAATGTTGAGGAAGAAGGCCCTAATAAAGATAAATTTGATATAAAAACACGTGCTTTGATGCCATTGATTGATGGCGCCCGTTTATTTACCTTAAGTTTTGACATACGAGGAATCAACAACACCTTTCAGCGATTCAAGCAGTTAGCAATTGCAGATCCTAAACATGCTGAAATTTATCTTAATTCTGCGGAAGCCTTTTTGACTTTATCAAAATTTAGAGCATTAGAAGGTTTAAAAAATGATAATTCAGGCCAATTTATAAATTTGGAAGAATTATCAAAAATTGATAGAGAAAAATTAAAAAATGCTTTAGCTCCTATGAGAGAATTGGAAGAATTAGTAAAAAATAAATTTCAACTTACTCAATTTTCATAATTATGTTAGACTGGTTAAAAAACATTAATAAAGAATATCCAGAATTTTGGAAGACCTATCTTTCTAAATTTGAGAAGAAATCAACCCGATTTGTTGTTTTGTCAACAGAAACTTCCGGTTTGAATCCAGTCAAAGATGTTATTTTATCCATAGGTTCATTTGCCGTAATCGATAACAGTATTGTTATTGGCGATAGTTTTGAAGCGGTATTGCTACAATACAAGTTTCTTCATGATAACGGTCTTTCAAATGAATTTTTGGTGGAAAGTAAAATTAAAAAACTTGGTGAAGCCGAAGCTATAAAATTGTTGATAGAGTATCTTGGAAATTCGACTTTAGTGGGTCATCATATTGATTTTGATGTTGAAATGATTAACGCAGCATTAGAAAGACTGGACTGTGGAAGATTAAAAAACGAAGCTTTAGATGTTGATATTATGCATAGAAAACTGCATGATATTAATGATAAACAATTTTCTCTTGATGAACTTTGTACGGTATATAATATTTCTAAAAGTGACCGAAATTCCTCTGCTGAAGATGCTTATAAAACGTCGTTGCTATTCTTAAAATTAAAATCAAAACTGGGAATAAAATAATATTATTCTAATCAATCAAGGTAATTCCTTCCCAAAATCGCCCGTGATGGCTGATAGAAACCGGTTTAGTTATTTTAGTCTGTTCGTCAATTATAAAAGGAATTCCATCACTTTTACTAATTGTTTCGTTTGAATTTAATTTTCTGATCGTATCAAATTTTTCTTTTTTCACTACGGCAATCGTATGTATGAATGCATCAGAAATTGTAGTTTTTGTAAAATACGTATTCCCTTTTATTGAAACTGAGCCTGAAATTTCATTTTCATAGACACATTCTAATTGTAAAGGAAAATACCCTCTAATTCCCGTTTCTCTGTTGTAGATTTTATAAGCAGCTTCCTTTCTGCTCCATAAATTCCAAACCATTATTTCAGGGTTTTCGGTATCAGCAATGAGTAATTGTTCTTTTGCAGTAAAGATTTTGTCTAAAAACCGGTTCCGTTTCCAATTACTTTCTTTTCTGGCTAAAGCCAAATCTACTATGTCGTTTCCAATCATTTTTTACTGACTTTTTTACCGCTAATTCCCTAGTTTTTCTCTGCTAATTTGGTTTCAATAATTTCCAATGCCGATTTTACGTTAACCATACGCTCCATTGATTCATTATCGATTACAATATTATATTTCTCCTCAATATCTAAAATAACATCTACTAAATTAGCAGAATTGATCTTCAAGTCATTTATAAAATCAGTATCTTCCGTAAGCAGATCAAAAGCTTCTTGATTTTGAATATACGGCTTTACTATATTTTTTAATTCTTCAATTGTTAGTTCTTTATTCATAATTTTTTGCTTTTTGTTAATGTATTGAATTCAAAATTACCTGCCAATATATGACTAAATGTATTTCTTAAAAATTACACATCCATTCACATCTCCAAACCCAAAACTGGCTTTTGCAATTATATTTAATTCCTTTTCAATCAGTTGTTGTGGTATTCTCGATTCATCAATTATTGCCGTAATTTCAGGATGCAAATCGACACAATTGATATTCGGGAAAATAAATCCGTGATGCAATTGCAGTATAGAAGCCACACTTTCAATACTTCCCGCTCCCGATAAACAATGACCTACCATTGATTTCAAAGAGTTTATGTATGGAAATTCTTTTCCATTTCGTCCTAAAGCTTCACTCCAATTCTGAATTTCAAGACTATCTTTTGATGTGGCTGTCAAATGTCCGTTGATTGCATCGATATCATTGGCAGAAATTCCTGCATTTTTTAAAGCATTTTGAATGCATTTCTGTACAGCAATAGGGTTTGGAGCGGTCATGGTTCCTAGTCCGCGTTGTCCACCGGAATTGACATTTCCACCCAAAACTTCAGCATAAATTGTAGCGTCTCGTGCAATCGCACTTTCTAAATCTTCCAAAACCAAAGCTCCAGCTCCACTTCCGGGAACAAATCCTGAAGCACTTGCTGACATTGGCCTTGAGCCTTGTTCGGGATTTTCATTATGCTTAAAAGTACAGACTTTCATGGCATCAAAGCCACCCCAAATGTAAGGCCCGGAATCGCTGGTGCTTCCTGCTAAAATACGTTTGGCCTGACCTGACTTTATCCTTTCAAAAGCCATCAAAATACTCTCCGTGCCGGTCGTACACGCTGAGGAATTAGTTGAAACCTGGTTTCCTAATCCTAATTTTCCGCCCAGATAAGCGCTGACACCACTATTCATCGTTTGAGCAACGGCGGTGCTGCCTAATCTTCTCGTTTGAAAATCATCTATTTTATAAATGCTTTCACGAAATTTATCAATTCCAGAAGTTCCTGTACCAAAAATAGTTCCGCTGCCCCAATCCGGTTCTTCATTTATTTCTAAAGATAAACCAGCATCTTTCCATGCATCAATTCCTGCAATTACACCATATAAAATCCCAGTGGAATTGAAGTTTCTTAACTCCAATTCAGAAAAATATTTTAATGCTAATTCAGTAGAAATCTCCGGTTTTCCTGCTATTTGACAAGAAAATTGTAATCGTTCCAACTCAGCGTCGTGCTTAATTCCCGAAATTCCGTTTTTGATGGCATGCGTAAACGCATCAAGTCCTACTCCATTTGGAGCAACAACACCAAGACCTGTTATAACTACTCTTTTTTTCATTTATTTAGAAATTACCATACCTGCGATTATTCCTGTACAAACAACCTCTCCTATTTCATTTTTCATGATGACTTTACATTTTAATTTTCCGAATCTAAAATATATTTTTTCTGAAATTACCATTGCTTTTTCATTTGGAAAAACAGGTTTTAAAAATTCTATTTCTGTTGATGTTAAAGCAATTGAGGCATTTCTATTAAATGAATTATCTAATAAAAAAATCCCCAAACAAACTAATCCAATTTGCGCCATAACTTCCGTCAAAATCACTCCCGGAGTCACCGGATTATCTCTGAAATGACCTTTATAAAAATCAAGATTTTCATCAAAAGTGTAGGTTCCTTCCACCCCATTTTCATTGATTTGAAGAATTTCGTCCACAAACAAAAATGGCTTAGAATACGGTAATTGTGCTATAATTTCTTGGTTATTCATTTTCTTGTTTAAAACTGTAATAAAACTCGTTGCGCTGAAAAACCAGGGCCAAAACTCAACATTAATCCTTTCTCTCCTTTTTTGGGCTGATTATCCATGATTCGTTCCAAAACATATAAAACCGTTGCGCTTGACATGTTCCCATACAAACGCAAAACTTCTTTAGTATCGTCTATATTTTTACCCAAATTAGAAAACAAACCTTCAACCGTTTGAACAATTTTCTTTCCTCCGGGATGAAAAATTAAATGATCAATATCCTCCATTTTTAAATTGTTTTTTTCTAAAAAGGGGTGAATAATATCGGGAAAATGAGAAGCGATCGTTTCTGGAACTTCAATATCCAGAACCATTTGCAATCCAGAATTCGTGAGTTTAAAACCCATCATGTGAATAGTGTCATAGAAATGATACATTTCCTCCGCTACAATTTCCGGACCTTCATCGTCTTCATGTGAAGAAAGTAAAACGCAAGCCGCACCATCGCCAAAAATTGCCGCACTTACAATATTTGCCATCGAAAAATCATCCAATTGAAATGTTGCTGTTGGACTTTCAACTGCAATTACAGCAGCACGTTTCCCCGGATTGGCCTGCAAGAAATTTTTAGCATAAATAATTCCTGAAATTCCGGCAGCACAACCCATTTCGGTAACGGGAAGCCGAACGATATCCTGACGCAATTTTAATGTATTAATCAAATAAGCATCTAGTGACGGAATCATTATTCCAGTGCAACTTACCGTAATAATATAGTCTAAATCTTCAGGGTTCCAATTGGCTTTTTTTAGCGCTTTTTCTAACACTTTTTCGCCTAAATCAATGACTTCACGAACATAAATATCGTTTCTTTCTTCAAATGAAGTTTTGGTAAACACTTCAATTGGATCCATAATGGAATAGCGTTTATCAACAGCTGCTCCTTCAAAAATTTTCTTTACTTTTCTAATGAAACGTTCGTCTTGCCCCACTAACCATGCATCCAAAAAAGGAATGATTTCATCTGTATTTCTGGAATATTTTGGTAACTGTTTTGTTACGGTTTTGATTTTTACACTCATATTTTAGAAATTATCCATTGATAACGAAAAGCCCATTTCCAATGAATTTTATAGTTTTTAAAACTTAATTTTTTAGAAAATTCGATCAATTCTTCTTTTTTAAAACCTCTTAAAATTGAAGTTAATCCATCTTCTCGAGACATCTCATTCAATTGAAACACAAAACACAATGCCTGAAATAATCGGTATGCTATTGCATTTCTATGCAAGTCATTAATAACAATTCCAATATTCGAATTGGTATTAAATACGTTTAATAAATCAACAATTTCATTGTCTTTAAAATGATGTAATGTCAAAGTACACAAAACAATATCGTATTTTAATTCATTGAATGATTTAGAAAATACATCTTCACAACGATAGCTAATATTGAGGTAATTTTCAGATAATTTTTGCGCATGACTAATTGTAAAACGATTGGCATCGATGCCTATTAACTGGAATTTTAGCTTGTTTTTTAATCCAAAATCAGCTAAAGTTCGCAACATATCACCATTGCCACACCCAACGTCTACAATTACAATTTCATTTGATTTTGAAATACTACTTATCAAATCCTGAACGCCTTCTAAAGTTAGCTGGTTCCCTCCTAAAAGTTGATTGATTTTGGCAATTTTATCCAATGCATCACGCAAGATTTCTCCTTCCATGGCAAAATCATCCATCGTTTCAAGCGTATCGGTTCTGAATTTTGTATTTAGAAACATTTATGAATTTAAAGTTATTGGGGTTCCGTGCGTATTCTTTATAATTTTTGATAATAAAAATGGAAATATAATTAATATACGCATCAATACGGCTGAAAGTTTTTGCTTTTGCAAAAGATTCGATAACAATCGGCCCATTTTAAGCCTTTTCTTGAAATTTAAATTCCATTCCTGAGTGTATTTTTCTTCTAATTCATTTCGGGATTTAATTTCATTGGTATAATATTTCTCCACTAATTCTGAAACAATTTTTGCACTATGAATTGCCATTGCCATTCCATTTCCACACAAAGGATGAATTAGTCCTGCGGTATCGCCAATCATTAGAATATGATTTTCAACGGCTTGTTTTTTCTCAAAAGATATTTGGCTTATGGTTAAAGGTTTTTCAAAAAGCAAACTACTTTTTTCGAAAATTACTTTTAAATGAGGGTTTTTAGAAACTACACTATTTTGATATTCATCAATATTTTTAAACTGTTTAAAAGTCTCGTAATCTGCTAAATAACAGATATTAATTGTGTCCTTTTCTACTTTAGAAACACCACAATATCCACCTTTGAAATTATGAAGACCAACACTGTCATTTGGAAAATCTCCCGAATAATGCGCCTTAACAGCCAACCAATATGATTTTTTCTGGATGAAATCTCTATTTAATTTCTGGTCAATGTTAGAACGTTTTCCAAATGCACCAATAACTATTTCTGATTTTAAAATGTTTTTATTAGCAGTCGTAACTATAAATTGATTGACCTCAAATGCTATACTTTCTACATTGTTTTGAAGTATTTTGCATCCGTTTTTAAGTGCTTTTTTATACAAATATTCGTCTAAAACAAAACGACTAATTCCGAAACCACCAAGTGGCAAAACGCTTTTAATTGTTTTTCCGCTTGCTGTTGAAAACTCAAGTTTTGTGATATTTGTAGGATTTAAATCAGCTATGTTTAAATCCAACCAATTGAAATAAGGCAAGACTTCATTAGATATATATTCGCCGCAAACCTTATGCTTTGGGAATTCATTTTTTTCAATTACAGTAACCTGAAGTCCAATTTTAGACAAATGAATCGCAGCAGTCAATCCTGCTAAACCACCACCAATAATTAAAACTTCATTATTTTTCATAGAGAAGTAAATTTATGGATTTGTTTGAGAACGCAGCTATATTATTTAATATAAAACTTACATAATTATTTGATATAAAATAAGCGCTACTTTCCTGTTTTTATTCAAAAAAAAAGCCGTTTTGTTACAAACGGCTCCTAATTAATTATAGTTTTCCTTCTTTTATTTCCTCTACAATCTCAGGATTTAAAAGTGTTGAGATATCACCAAAATTAGAACAATCCCCTTCAGCTATTTTGCGAAGAATTCTACGCATGATTTTTCCGGAGCGTGTTTTTGGCAAACCAGAAACAAATTGAATTTTGTCTAACTTGGCAATTGGTCCTATATGGTCTGAAATATGTTGATTGATTTCCTTGCTTAGATTTTCTCGATCACGATATTCTCCGGTTTCTTTTAAAATCACAAAACCATACAAAGCATTTCCTTTTATGTCATGCGGGAAGCCTACAATAGCACTTTCTGCCACAGCCGGATGTTCATTTATGGCATCTTCAATTGGTGCAGTTCCTAAATTATGCCCCGAAACAATCACTACATCATCTACGCGTCCCGTAATTCTGTAATAACCTACTTCGTCACGCAAAGCACCGTCTCCAGTGAAATATTTGCCTGGGAAAGCACTAAAATAAGTGTCTTTATAACGTTGATGATCGCCCCAAATGGTTCTAGCAATTCCAGGCCAAGGAAATTTGATACAAAGACTTCCCGTAACCTGATTGCCTTCTATTTCATTGCGTTTATCATCCATCAAAACAGGTTGAATTCCGGGTAATGGCAAGGAAGCATAAGTAGGTTTTGTTGGAGTTACAAAGGCAATTGGAGAAATCATTATTCCGCCGGTTTCTGTCTGCCACCACGTATCAACAACAGGGCATCGCTTTCCTCCTACGTGATCATTGTACCAGTGCCATGCCTCTTCGTTAATAGGTTCTCCAACAGATCCTATCACTTTTAAAGACTTCATAGGATATTTTTGCACATAATCTAAACTCTCTTTTGCCAAGGCTCGGATTGCTGTTGGCGCCGTATAAAACTGCGTCACTTTATGCTTTTCGATGGTTTCCCAAAAACGGCTAAAATCTGGATAGGAAGGAACTCCTTCAAAAATAACGGTTGTTGCACCATTCAATAATGGGCCATAAAGAATGTAAGAATGTCCGGTTATCCAACCAATATCAGCGGTACACCAAAAAACATCGTTTTCTTCGTAATTAAATACATTTTTAAAAGTATAAGCGGTATACACCATGTAACCTGCTGTAGTATGCACCATTCCTTTTGGTTTTCCGGTAGAACCGGAAGTGTAAAGAATAAACAAAGGATCTTCGGCATCCATAATTTCGGCTACATTATTGTCCGAAGCTGCGTTTAAAAGTGGTTGTAACCATTGATCACGACCTTCTTGCATATTTATGGCAGTATTCGTTCTTTTGACAACCAATACATTTGAAACACCAGGACAGTTTACCAGTGCTTCGTCAATTATTCCTTTTAAATCGATAGTTTTATTACCGCGATAGCCACCATCTGATGTGATAACCATTTTACAATCACTGTCATTTATTCTTGTTGCCACTGCTGATGCCGAAAATCCCGCGAAAACAACGGAATGTATCGCTCCAATTCTGGCGCAAGCCAAAGTTGTAATGGCTAATTCAGGAATCATAGGTAAATAGATACAAACTCTATCTCCCTTTTTTATTCCTTGTTCACGCAGTACATTTGCCATTTTACAAACGCGTTGATGCAATTCATTATAGGTGATATGCAATGCTGTTTCTGATGGATCATTGGGTTCGAAAATAATGGCCGTTTTTTCTCCTCTTTTTGCAAGATGCCTGTCAATGCAGTTTTTAACGATATTTACTTTTGCTTCTGTAAACCATTTCACTTCGGCCTCCCCCATATTAAAATCAACAACTTTATCCCATTGTTGGTACCAGGTAAAGTTTTCTTCTGCTATTTTTCCCCAAAATTTTCTTGGTTCACGAACTGATTTATTATAATGTTTAAAATATTGTTCTAAATTTTGAATCTTATAGTAGCTCATGTTTTTATTTTTTATAAAAGTATTAAATCTCACGCTATTCTTAAAATTATTTAAATCATAAATACCCACAAAAAAAAATGAATTATCAAATAAAAAAGCGCTTTTATTAGTAATCCGTTTAATTCTTATCGTTTTTTACAAAATAAGTAAAATACAAAAAGGCAAGATAGATTTAAGTCCATCTCGCCTTTGTATCAACAAAATTTAACAACAATTATTTTAAGACTATAAGCGATAATTTTTTAAACTATAATTAACCAAAATAATTCAGTTCAAATCAAGAACTCATAGTGTTAAAATCTTCTGTACTGATTTATTTAAAAAAAATAACCATGGATATTTCTACTACTTCCCATCTGTTTCATAGGGATTACTTCACACAACTTTAAGCTCGTTTAAAGTTGTGTGAATGTAAAAGCATCCATATCCATTTATCTTTTTTAATAAGTTTTAACTAATTCAAAATATTATGAAATCAAATGATATAGTGCTAATCCCAACACACCCTCTTGTGTGGTAATTCCTATTTTATTATCCTATTTTTTTCATAGCGGTCATCGATTCTCTCAACCACTCACCTACTTCTTCAATTGGATGTTGACGAATGCTTTTATTTACAGCAATAAGAACCGCATTTTCTACTCCATTTGAAGTTGAAAAAGGTTTTCCTATTACATTAGCACCTACCTTTTTCATGAAATCCGTTAATAATGGTTTGCAGGCATGGTCAAATAAATAACAACCGTATTCCGCTGTATCCGAAATGATTCTGTTCATTTCATATAATTTTTTTCTGGCTACTGTATTTGCAATCAAAGGCAATTCGTGCAAAGATTCATAATATGCTGATTCTTCAATAATTCCTGTTTGAGTCATTGTTTCAAAAGCCAATTCTACACCTGCTTTTACCATGGCAATCATCAAAACACCATTATCAAAATACTCTTGTTCTGAAATATGCGCAGCTGTTGGCGCTGTTTTTTCGAAGTTGGTTTCTGCAGTTGCAGCTCTCCAAGTCAATAAATTGATATCATCATTAGCCCAGTCAATCATCATGTTTTTTGAAAATTCCCCTGAAATAATATCATCCATATGTTTTTGAAACAATGGGCGCATGATGTCTTTCAATTCATCTGCCAATTCATACGCTTCAATTTTTGCAGGATTTGAAAGACGATCCATCATATTAGTAATTCCACCGTGTTTCAAGGCTTCCGTTACTGTTTCCCAACCGTATTGAATTAATTTTGAAGCATACGCTGGCTCAATTCCTTTTTCGACCATTTTGTCAAAACATAAAATTGAACCTGTTTGTAACATTCCACAAAGAATGGTTTGTTCTCCCATTAAATCCGATTTTACTTCGGCAACAAATGAAGAGTTCAAAACTCCTGCTTTGTGACCACCAGTAGCGACTGCATACGCTTTTGCTTGTTCAAATCCTTCTCCATTTGGATTATTTTCAGGGTGAACCGCAATTAAAGTTGGCACACCAAAACCTCTTTTATATTCTTCACGCACTTCAGATCCCGGACATTTTGGCGCACACATAATTACAGTGATGTCTTTACGAATTTGCATTCCTTCTTCTACAATATTGAATCCGTGAGAATAAGCCAAAGTTGATCCGTTTTTCATCAAAGGTATAATCGCTGTAACTACAGCAGTATGTTGCTTGTCTGGTGTAAGGTTACAAACCAAATCAGCCATTGGGATTAATTCTTCATACGTTCCCACTTTGAATCCATTATCAGAAGCATTTTTAAACGAAGCTCTTTTTTCTGAAATTGCATCGGCACGCAATGCATAAGAAATATCTAAACCAGAATCTCTCATGTTCAAACCTTGGTTCAAACCTTGTGCTCCACACCCTACAATGACTACTTTTTTTCCTGCTAAAGCTTTAATTCCGTCTACAAATTCAGATTGGTCCATGAATTCGCATACGCCTAATTGTTCTAATTGTAATCTAAGTGGTAATGAATTGAAATAATTTGCCATTTTTTATTATTTAATGATTGTAAAATTTTATAATTGATAGGTTTAAAAATTAAACAGATTCCTGTTTAAGTTCTTCTAATAATGTTGAAATCTCCATTTTTGCTTTGGAAACCGATATTCTTCCGGAACGCACAAATTGCATGATTCCAAAAGGTTTTAATTTTTCGTATAACGATTCTATTTCAGCACGTTGTCCTGATTTTGAAATCACAAAAAAGTCTCTCGCAACCGTAACTATTTCGGAGTGGCTTTCTTTAATAATATTCTGAATTTGTTTTTCATCAAAAAGTAAGCTCGACTCAATTTTGAATAGTGCATTTTCCAAGAAAATAGTTTCTTCGTCAATATGATAAAATGCTTTGATGACTTCGATTTGTTTTTCGATTTGTCCAACTATATTTTGCACCCATTTTTCGGTTGTATTCACTACAATGATAAATCTTGAAACATTTTCAATTTCAGATTCGGATACATTTAAACTCAAAATATTGATATGGCGTTTCAAGAATATTCCAGATATTCTGTTTAATAAGCCAACGTTGTTTTCTGAATAAACAGAAATGGTGAATGTTTTATTTTCCATAATATTAACTTAATCGGATATCAGAAACTGATGCTCCTGTTGGAATCATTGGGAATACGTTATTTTCTTTTTCTACCATAACTTCAAGAAAATACGATTCTTTTGAAGCCATCATTTCGGCAACAGCCGCATCTAAATCTTCTCTTTTGGTTACTTTTTTCGCTTTGATATAATAGCCTTCGGCAATGGCTATAAAATTAGGATTGATCATTTCCGTAGAAGCATATCTTTTGTCAAAAAACAATTGTTGCCACTGACGTACCATTCCTAAAAATTCATTGTTTAGCACCACAATTTTCACAGGGACTTTGGTTTGAAAAATAGTTCCTAATTCCTGAATGGTCATTTGAAAACCGCCATCACCAATAATTGCTACTACTTCACGATCCGGCATTCCCATTTTAGCTCCAATTGCAGCAGGCAATGCAAATCCCATAGTTCCTAAACCACCAGATGTTACATTACTTTTTGTAGAATTGAATTTGGCATAACGACAAGCAAACATTTGGTGTTGTCCCACATCCGAAACCATAATGGCATCACCTTTTGAATGCTTGTTAATCATTTCAATAGTTTCTCCCATAGAAATTCCTTCTTTCTTTGGATTTAACTCGTCATTGATTACCGTTTCTAATTCAATTTCATATTTCTCTTTAAATTCATTATGCCAAGATTCATGAGAGTTGCTTTCGATTAAAGGAATTAAAGCCGTTAAAGACTCTTTTAAGTCAGCCAAAACAGCTACAGTAGTTTTTACATTCTTATCTACTTCGGCAGGATCAATTTCAAAGTGAATTACTTTGGCTTGCTTTGCATAAGTGGCTAAATTTCCTGTAACACGGTCGTCAAAACGCATTCCAAGCGCAATTAAAACATCACATTCATTTGTCAAAACATTAGGACCGTAATTTCCGTGCATTCCCACCATACCTACATTTAATGGATGATCTGTTGGCATTGCTGAAAGTCCTAAAATAGTCCAAGCAGCCGGAATTCCTGATTTTTCAACCAAAGCTTTCAACTCCGCTTCCGCTTCACTAAGAATTACTCCTTGTCCAAATATAATGTACGGTTTTTTGGCATTATTGATTAATTCCGCCGCTTCTGCCACTTTTTCAAGATTTAAAGTTGGCTTCGGATTGTAACTTCTAATACTGGTGCATTTTTTATAACTGAATTCAATTTCGTCAAACTGAGCATTTTTTGTAATATCAATTAATACTGGACCTGGTCGACCTGATTTAGCAATATAAAATGCTTTAGCAATGATTTCAGGAATTTCTGAAGCTTCCGTAATCTGGTAATTCCATTTGGTTACCGGAGTCGAAATTCCAATAATATCGGTTTCTTGAAATGCATCAGATCCCAATAAATGTTTCCCTACTTGTCCCGTGATACAAACCATAGGAGTCGAATCGATTTGCGCATCTGCAATTCCTGTAACTAAATTTGTTGCTCCCGGGCCCGAAGTTGCAATTGCAACTCCCACTTTTCCTGTTGCTCTTGCAAATCCCTGAGCCGCATGAGTTGCGCCTTGTTCGTGACGTACTAAAACATGCTGTAATTGATCTTGAAATTTATATAATTCGTCATAAACTGGCATTATAGCTCCACCGGGATAACCATAAACTAAGTCTACTCCTTCTTCTAATAAGCATCTAATAACGGCTTCGGCACCGGATATTTTATTATTTTTCATTTTTCATTTTTTTTCCTCCCCCCAACCCCCTCCGAAGGAGGGGGAGGGATAACGCAATGGGAGTGTTTTTTTTACTTCTGATATTTGAGCCTCGACTCCCCCTCCTTCGGAGGGGGTTGGGGGGAGGATTATTTATCGGTTACACATCCAGTGGATGCACTTGAGACGGATCTGGCATATTTTAACAAAACTCCTTTAGTAGCCTTTAAAGCCGGTTGAACCCAACTTGCTTTTCTGGCTGCAAATTCTTCATCAGAAATTTTGAGATTTATCGTATTGTGTTTTGCATCGATGGTAATTATATCTCCGTTCTTGACGAGTGCAATTCCACCACCATCATAAGCTTCCGGTGTTACGTGACCTACCACGAATCCATGTGAACCTCCAGAGAACCTACCATCAGTAATCAGGGCAACGCTACTTCCTAATCCGGCTCCAATAATGGCTGATGTTGGTTTTAGCATTTCAGGCATCCCAGGACCGCCTTTTGGTCCACAATATCGGATGACGACTACATCCCCTGGTTTTACCATTCCAGCTTGAATACCTGGAATTACATCGAATTCACTTTCAAAAACAACAGCAGTTCCTTCAAAATATTCTCCTTCTTTACCGCTTATTTTTGCAACAGCTCCTTCAGAAGCAAGGTTTCCATATAATATTTGAATATTTCCTGTTGGTTTTAATGCTTTTTGGATTTCATAAATTACGTCTTGTCCATCATTCAAATCAGGAACCGAAGCTAAATTTTCGGCAACTGTTTTTCCAGTTACGGTTAAACAGTCTCCATGAATAAATCCTTCTTTTAACAAATATTTCATTACTGCAGGAACACCTCCAACATCATGTAAATCCTCCATCATGTATTTACCACTCGGTTTTAAATCAGCAAGTACAGGAGTTTTATCACTTATTGCTTGAAAATCTTCCAAAGTAATTTCGACATCAACAGAATGTGCCATTGCAATTAAGTGCATTACTGCATTTGTAGAACCTCCTAAAACGGCTACCAGTGTAATCGCATTCTCAAAAGCTTTACGAGTCATAATATCTCTTGGCTTAATATCTTTTTCTAATAGTATCCTGATTGCTTTTCCAGCCTCAAGACATTCTTGTCTTTTTTCTTTGCTCAAAGCGGGATACGAGGAACTGTACGGTAAACTCATCCCCAGTGCTTCGATAGCTGATGACATGGTATTTGCTGTGTACATACCGCCACAAGCACCAGCACCTGGGCATGCATTTTGAATAACTCCTTTAAAATCTTCATCAGAAATAGTATTTTGGAATTTTTTTCCTAATGCTTCAAAAGCAGACACAATATTCAAAGATTCCCCTTTCCATTTTCCAGAGTGAATTGACCCTCCATAAACCATAATGGCTGGGCGATTTACTCTTCCCATAGCGATTAAGGCTCCTGGCATATTTTTATCACAACCTGGAATTGCAATCAAACTATCATACCATTGCGCTCCCATTACTGTCTCGATAGAATCCGCAATTACATCACGAGATACTAAAGAAAAGCGCATACCATCTGTACCATTCGAAATACCGTCACTGACACCAATTGTATTAAAAATCAAACCGACTAAATCAGCATTCCAAACCCCTTGTTTAACATCTTTTGCAAGATCATTTAAGTGCATGTTACACGTATTTCCTTCGTAACCCATGCTTACGATTCCTACCTGTGCTTTTTTTAAATCCTCTTCAGTTAAACCAATTCCGTAAAGCATCGCTTGTGCTGCCGGTTGCGTTTGGTCTTGAGTAATAGTCTTGCTGTATTTATTTAATTCCATTATATGATTGTTTCTGTATTTTAAATTTATTCCAAAAAAAAACCTCCCAAAATAATTGGGAGGTTTTAAATATTTTTTTAATTATATCTATACCATTCCCTCTGCACATGTGATAATCACATTGACATTAATAATTGAAGAAATAATAGATACGATTTGCATTTTTTTATTTTTATTTGCTTCAAAAGTATAAAAACAAATAGTACTAAAAAAATATAATCTCAATATTATATGCATTTTCAATTATTAAATGCATTTTTGATTATTGCTTGTTAAACAATAGTTGATTGTCCTATATAGACATTGTCACTTTTAAAATATAGGTCGTCTTTACTTAAAATGTAATTTGAAATAAAGTCTCCCACTTCATTTGTTCCAAATTTTGAATAGGGATTTAAATCTGCCGTGACGACATTCAATTCAATTGCTTTTTGTACTGCTTCGTATACTTTTTGCGATTCGACTTGAAGACCAAAATGTTCCAAAAGCATCGCCGCTGATACTATTGAAGCGATAGGATTAGCGATATTTTTTCTATTTGCTTCTGGATAGGAACCGTGAATAGGTTCAAAAAGAGCATTTGAATTTCCTAAAGATGCTGATGGTAATAATCCTATTGAACCCGTAATTACACTTGCTTCATCAGATAAAATATCGCCAAATAAATTTTCAGTCAGAATCACATCAAATTGTTTTGGATTAATGATTATTTGCATCGCAGCATTATCAACAAAAAGAAAATCTAAGGTTACATCAGGATATCCTTCTGCAATTTCTTTCACTACTTTTCTCCATAATCGTGACGTTTCAAGAATACTGGCTTTGTCAACCAAAGTCACCTTTTTTTGTCTTTTTTGAGCAGTTCTAAAAGCCAAATGACTGATTCTAATAATCTCTTCTTCTGAATATTCACATAAATCAGAAGCTAACGTTCCCTGTTCATTAATCTTTTTCTCACTAAAATAGGATCCTCCCGAAATTTCTCTGAAGATTATAAAATCAACGCCTTCAATTATTTTTCTTTTCAAAGGAGATAAATCCAATAAGTCATTATAAGGTTTTATAGGTCTTATATTCGCATACAATCCTAATGCTTGTCTCAATTTTAATAATCCTTGTATAGGACGTAATCTTGAATCTGAATTAGTATCGTATTTTGAATCATCAATAGCTCCAAACAATATAGCATCAGTGTTCAAACAAAGATTCAATGTTTGTTCCGGCAAAGGATTTCCTGTTTTTTCAATAGCAACAGCACCAATAAGAGCGTCTTCAAAAACAAACTCATGATCGAAAACCACACCAATTGCATACAACGCTTTTTTTGCTTGTAAGATTACCTCCGGACCTATTCCGTCTCCTGAAAGTACTGCTATTTTTAAGTTCATAATAGTAAGATTTAGATTTTAATAGAAATCAAAATATTTTAGTTAAGGATTAATTCCTTATTCATTTTACAAGCTTCAATTATTTGATGAATATCATCATCAAGAACTTCTTTCTTAATGTCGGCAAACTTTAAAAACTCTCCATAAACAACATCTAATTGCACTTTTGAAAGTTCGTACCCTACTTTTTTGGCTCTGTAGGCCAAAGCTGCTCTACCACTTCTGGCGGTAAGAACTATAGATGATTCATTGACTCCTACTTCTAAAGGATCCATGATTTCATAAGTCGCTCTATTTTTTATCACACCATCTTGATGAATTCCGGAGCTGTGCGCAAAAGCATTTGCACCAACAATTGCTTTATTGGGTTGTACCATCATTCCCATACTTTCAGAAACCAATCGGCTCATTTCATTCAGCTGACGTGTATTGATATTGGTATCCAAATTCAAATAAGGATGTTGTTTGAAAATCATCACTACTTCTTCCAGCGCTGTATTTCCGGCTCTTTCACCTATTCCATTTATCGTACATTCAATTTGTCTGGCGCCATTTACCGCTCCTGCAATTGAATTAGCTGTAGCCATTCCTAAATCATTATGGCAATGACAAGACAAGATTACATTTTCAATCCCTTTGACGTTTTCTTTTAAGTACTTAATTTTTGCACCATATTCTTCGGGTAAACAATAACCCGTTGTATCTGGAATATTAAGTACGGTAGCCCCTGATTTTATTACTTCTTCACAGACTCGAGCCAAAAATTCATTATCTGTTCTACCAGCGTCTTCAGCATAAAATTCCACATCTTCAACATACGATTTAGCATGTGAAACGGCAAATTTTGCTCTGGCAATAATATCTTCTCTGGTTGTGTTTAGTTTGTGTATTATATGCGAATCCGAAGTTCCTATTCCAGTATGTATACGAGGTCTTTTTGCATGCTTTAAAGCTTCTGCAGCAACATCAATATCATTTTTAACCGCTCTTGTTAATCCGCAGACAACTGCATTTTTAACCACCTTGCTTATTTCTGAAACAGATAAAAAATCACCTGGACTAGACACAGGAAAACCAGCTTCAATAATGTCAACACCCATTTCGTCCAGTCGATTTGCTATAACGAGTTTTTGATTGGTATCTAATTTACATCCTGGGACCTGTTCGCCGTCTCTTAAAGTGGTATCAAAAATTTGAACTTTCTCTCTATTCATTTTCATTTATTTAATGTAATTTCACAACTTGATAACAAAAATATCTTTCATTACTTTAATATAAAACTCAATTTAATGAAATATACTGCTTATAAAGCAAATAATAACTTTGTAAGATACTGAAAAACAACACATTAAGTTACTATATTTTACAATGGCTAACCATCAAAAAGATTTCTTATTTGTATTAATAAAATCCCTTTCAAAATCTGAAAAAAGACAATTCAAGATTTTTGCAAGCCGATTGGAAACCAGTTCCAATACAAAATTTATTGAATTATTCAATATTTTAGACAAATCAGAAGTCTATGATGAGAAACTGATTCTGAAAAGTGGTATCATTAAAAAAGTACAATTATCGAATCTAAAATCATACTTGTACAAACAAATTTTAGTGAGCATTCGATTGAATATTCCCAGCCAGAACATTAGGTATCAGCTTAGAGAACAAATTGATTTTGCTGCCATATTGTACAATAAAGGGTTATACAAACAGAGTTTAAAAATCTTGGATAAAACAAAGATTTTAGCCTTGGAGAATGACGAAAAACTCATGGCCTATGAAATCGTAGAATTCGAAAAACTTATTGAATCACAGTACATCACAAGAAGTATCCAAGGACGAGCTGATGAGTTAGTTATTCAGGCCAAAGAACTGAATTACCGCAATACCATTTCCAGTAAATTATCTAATTTATCGTTGCAACTGTACGGTATTATGCTTAAAACCGGTTATGTAAAAAGTGACGAAGAATACAAATACATTGACGACTATTTCAATAAACACATTTCTAAATTTGATGAGAAAAAGTTCGGTTTCAGAGAAAAATATTGGTTTTACAATGCCAATCTCTGGCGCAGTTTCTTAGTACAGGATTTTCTTTCCTGCTATAAATACGCTTTAAAATGGGTGACACTTTTTTATGACAACCCAAATATGATTTATTTGAATCCTGTATTTTTCCTAAAAGGAAACCATTATTTATTGGAATCACTATTTATGCTTAAATACAAATCAAAATTCAAAAGATATTTATTGCTTTTGGAGGACACTATAAAAGATCCGCGGTTCCCGGTGAATGACAATATAGCATCATTATCATTCCTGTATTTGTATAACAATAAGTTGAATTATCATATTCTGGAAGGTACGTTTGCCGAAAGCGAATACTTAATTCCTGAAATAGTAAACAAATTAAAAATTCATACAGATCATCTTGATGAACATCACGAAATGTTGTTTTACTATAAATTTGCGTCTATTTATTTTGGGAACGAAAAATATGCAGAATGTATATTCTATTTAGAAAAAATCATAAACAACAAAAATCTTTCGATGCGAGAAGATTTAATGTGTTTTGCCAGAATACTGTGTTTGATTGCTCATTATGAATTAGGAAAAGATTATTATCTGGAAAACCAGTTGAAAAACACTTATAAATTCCTCATCAAAATGAATGATTTACATGAAGTGCAAAAAGAAATCATTCGATTTTTGAAAAACTTAAACTCCATTTATCCAACAGATATCAAAAAGGAGTTTATAAAAATGAGAGCGCGATTTATCGAATTGGAAAAAAACACCTACGAAAAAAGGGCATTCCTTTATCTGGATATTATTTCTTGGCTCGAAAGCAAAATAGAGAACCGAAAAATCAGTGATATTATCAAGGAAAAAGCCAAGTTGATTAATCGATAGGTTTTCTAAATATTAAATGCAACTTATTTTAGACACTTACAACTAAACTAATTATCACAATATTAACAACTTAAACCACCATATTTATATGAATATTTTGCACATTACCGATTTACATTATAACTCTGAATCGTATGAAAAGAATACACAAAATAATATGATTATAAATTTTTTAAGCTATCTCAAAAATTTAGATAAAAAAATTGATTTAGTTATTTTTTCAGGAGATTTAGTGAATAAAGGCAATGATTTTAAAGAATTTTTAAATGCTAAAGATTTATTTTTAAATGAAATCTCAAAAATATTAAAAATTCCGTTGAATAATATTATATTATGTGCAGGAAATCATGATATGGATAGAAGTTTCAAATCAAAATCACTCGAAAATAGATTTGAAAATGAAATTACTGATTTAGAAAAATTATATTCATTTTTTAAAGAAAATGATAATGATTTTAAAAATAGTTTAAAAACAACCGAAAATTATAATTTATTTATTACTGACTTCTATGAAAACTCAGAAAATAATATTATTAATGAGCTTTGCACCGTCCATAAAAGAAAAATTGACAATAAAGATATTGGAATAATTTCTATAAATTCTTCCTGGCGATCCGTTGATGACACTTCAAATGGGAAATTATTATTTCCTACTCATTTACTCGAAGAAGCACTTTTTGAAGTAAAAAATTATAAATGCATATTTGTCGTATTACATCATCCAATTCATTGGTTCAAAGATTTTAACCAAAGTAAACTTCAAGAATTAATTTATAAAAATTGTAATATTATGTTCTCGGGTCATATACATGAATCTGAGATTACGACTCATTACAAGCAAAATAATGGCATTTTTGCGCATGTATCACCGGCATCTCTTACGTGGGATAAAAAACATGTTGGTTTTTCAATTATTGAGTATAATGCAGATTTTGAAGAGAATGCATTTGTAAACAAATATCATTTCAATATTGAAAAAGATTCATTCGAATTAATAGAGAAAGTTGAAGTCTTGATTCCTTGTGGGATTGAAAAATCTGAACAAAATAGAATCAGAGAGAAGGTAAATATAAAATTAACGACTGAGTTATTAAATGCTAAAGATTTATTATTATCAAATAATTTAGATAATGATAATGACAATTTATTCATGGATTTATTTAATAAGCCAAAAATAAAATTAAGCCCGAAACAAGAGATTAAAGAGAATACAACTTCGGATTCGAATAATTTTAATTTTGATACATTATTAATAAATGAAAATAATTATTTTATTTATGGTTATGATAAATCAGGAAAAACATCACTTTTAAAGTATATTCAGATTTATCATTTAAAAAACTACTCAAAAAATGGTAACATTCCTTTTTATATTGATTTCAAAGAAATAGATTCAAAAGATTTGATTGATGAAATTCGAAAGTATTATGGTTTAAGTAGAGAAAAAACAAAAGAGATAATTAAAAATCATAATTTTAGATTATTTATTGACAATTTTGATGTGAAGCATCCTTTTTGTAAACTACTTTCTAAATTCCTAGAAGAATTTCCAAATGTTAATTTTGTATTGACCTGCGATTATATTACATCAAGATTATATGATGAATACATTATTGATAGTAGGGAATATCAAAAAATATATTTGCATGATATATCTAGAAACGATGTAAGAACATATATCGAAAAAAATGATATCATAACAAATGAAAGTCAGGACAAATTATTGGAAAAAATAATTAGTTTTTGCAAACAAATTGAATTACCCCTAAGTTATTGGACAGTATCATTAATAATGCTGATTCATAAAAAATCAAAATTTGATATTTCAAAAAATATATATAATCTTTTAGATTTATGTGTAGATGAAATATTAGATAAGAAATTTAGGGTATTAAAAAATAGTAAAGTCTCATTTTCTCAAATAAAATCTATTTGTGGGCAATTAGCAAAATTTCTTTTATTTAATAATAGTGAAAATAATTATTCAAAGAAATATTCAGAAATATTAATAGAATTAGAAATTTATATTGATAATAACACCCGAATTAAAGCAGAAGCAAAAGAAATATTAGAGTATTTAATTAATTCCGGCGTTTTGAAAGTTAAAGAAGATGAAAGAATTTCATTTAGATTGAATGGTATATTTGAATTTTTCATAGCATATTACATGTCTGAACATAAAGAGTTTTTGGAAGAAGCACTTAATGACGATGTCTATCTTTCTTTTAAAAATGAATTTGAAATATATAGTGGTATTAAAAATGAAGATATTGATTTTTTAAAACTAATTTTTGAAAAAACTAATCAATATTTCAGTCCTATAAATAAAAGATACGAAGAAATGGGACGTTCAGATATTATTTTGATTTCAAAAGTTTCAGACAAAAATGATATTAATTTAGAGAATATCACCAAAGCTTTAAATCCTGTTGAACCTATTGAGAATGAGAAAAAAGATTTGTTAAAAGATAATTTTGACAGCGTATCGATCAACAGTGAAATTTCAATGAAAAAACAATATGATGTTTCAAAGCTCGATTTAGAAATTTATGAAAGATATATATCCGTTTTAGCTAGAGTTTTTAAAACTATGGATGGTGTTACTGATGCAAAATTATTATCAGAAATACTAGATTTTTTACTTGAAACATATATAAATTTCGGTTTCTATTTTATTGAAGAATTTGAGAAAGACTTAAAAGAAGTTGAAAATATTGATAACGAAAATATTTTAGAGACTATAAGTAAAATATTGCCATTTATATCTCAAATTAACATGACTGATAATATAGCGCAACATAATATTGAAAAAGTAATATTGTCAAAAATTGAAGAACTCAAAAAAAATTACAAAAATAATCAATACAAATTATTTATTTTATATCTAATTCTAATGGATACTGACGAAGAAAATATATATAAGTATTCCGATGAATTGATAAATTTTATGGAAATAGGAGTTTTAAAATATTCAACTATTCTAAAATTAAATTATTATTTTTCATTCAATGGAAATAACAATAGAAAATTGTCAGATTTTCTAAAGCAAAAAATAAAATATGCTCAATTAAAACTTGATAACAAAACAGATAAAGATAGACTTCAACAGCATCTGGATAAAAAAAGGTTTTGATATTATAGTTTAAACATCAAAAATGGCTTCCTGATTTTGGAAGCCATTTTTTGTATAAATTTTATTGAAAATATTAATATTCGATCAATTCCTGCAACGTTTGCTCAAACCTTGCTTTCGGCAAATATTGATCTTCCAATGCTTTTGTAAACGGAATTGGCGAGTCTAAACTTGCTACGCGTTTTACGGGAGCATCTAAGTATTTGAAACAATTTTCCATTATCATTGCCGAAATATCGCTGGCTATTCCGCCAAACATGCTGTCTTCCTGATAAATAATCACTCTTCCCGTTTTCTTCACAGAAGCAAAAATAGCTTCTGTATCTAAAGGCTGTAAGGTTCTTAAATCCAATAAATCAGCCGAAATTTCAGGTTTTTTTGCTAAAGTATCCAAAGCCCAATGCACCGCTGCTCCAAACGAAATAATAGTAACATCATTACCTTCTTTCAATAAAGCCGCTTTTCCTAATGGAATGGTATAATAATTTTTTGGTACGTCTTGGTAAACGCTTCTGTACAATTGTTTGTGTTCAAAAAACAGAACCGGATTTGGGTCGTTTATAGCAGTATTCAACAATCCTTTGGCATCATACGGAAATGCCGGGTAAACCACTTTTAAACCTGGTGTTTTGGTAAACCAAGCTTCATTGGTTTGCGAGTGAAAAGGTCCTGCTTGTGTTCCGCCACCGCATGGCATTCGGACCACAACATCGGCTTTTTCTAACCATCGGTAATGTGATTTGGCTAATAAATTCACAATTGGATTAAATCCTGTTGAAACAAAATCGGCAAACTGCATTTCCACAATCGCTTTGTATCCATTAATCGACAATCCCATTCCTGCCGAAACCACTGCACTTTCACAAATTGGCGTATTGATAACACGCTCTTTGCCAAACTGCGCTACAAAACCATCTGTAATTTTGAAAGCACCGCCATATTCAGCGATATCCTGACCCATGATTACTGAGTTTTCATGGCGTTCCATTGATTGTCTCAAACTGGTAGAAATCGCATCTATAAAACGAATATTTGCTTTTTCCTCTGAAGGATTAACTTGCTCGAATGCATACGGTTTGTAAACATCATTTAGTTCTTCACTTAAAGAAGCTTCAATCTCAGGTTCCGCATTGGCAATAGCCAGACTTTCATCAATTTCCTTCTTTATTTCAGTATGCAAAGCCGCATCAAAATCGACAGTAAGAACTCCGTTTTCGGTTAAGTATTTTCTATAATTTTCTACTGGATCTTTAATCGACCACATATCCATTAACTCTTGCGGAACGTATTTAGTACCACTCGCCTCTTCATGCCCGCGCATTCTGAAGGTTTTGAATTCCAATAAAACAGGGCGCGGATTTTCTTTCATCGAAGCTTTCAATTCAGATAATAAATTATAGACTTCCAAAATATTATTTCCATCGACAATATGACTTTCCATTCCGTATCCTTTTCCTTTATCGGCTAGGTTTTCGCAACGGTATTGTTCATTCGTTGGAGTCGAAAGTCCATAACCGTTATTCTCTATCACAAATAGAACCGGTAATTCCCAAACCGAAGCTATATTCAACGCTTCATGAAAATCACCTTCGCTTGTTGCTCCCTCGCCGGTAAAAACTGCCGTAACTTTTCCGTTTTTCTTGAGTTTATTGGCCAAAGCGATTCCGTCAGCAACGCCTAATTGTGGACCTAAATGCGAAATCATTCCTATAATCTTGTATTGTTGTGTTCCAAAGTGAAAACTTCGATCACGACCTTTGGTAAAACCATTGGCTTTACCTTGCCATTGCGAAAAAAGACGGTACAACGGAATGTCTCTTCCAGTGAAAACACCAAGATTTCTATGCATTGGCAAAATGTACTCATCCGAATCTAAAACTGCCGTAACACCTACAGAAATAGCCTCTTGGCCAATTCCAGAGAACCATTTTGATACTTTTCCCTGACGGATAAGAATCAACATTTTTTCTTCTATCAGTCTTGGTTTCAGGATTCTTTTATATAAATCTAATAATTGATCGTCAGTAAGATTTTTTCTGTCAAAGGTCATTTTTTCGGTTTTATTGTATGGTTCAAAGATAAAAAAATATAACAGTTTAGTGTTATTTTGTTATATTTTTTTATGTTGTTTATAAGTTTTAAAATTCAGATATAAAATTATTCTTTACATTTGTATCTGCAAGGTTTTTAACCTTACAAGTTATTAAAAAATATTTAAAAGTATGCAAAACATTCCTAGTGTTGACTTGCGTGATTTCCTTTCGGACGACCCGAAACGTAAACAAAAATTTGTAAATGAAATCGGAAGTGCATTTGAAGATATTGGCTTCGTAGCACTCAATGGGCATTTTTTAGATGACCAGTTGGTTGATGAATTGTATAGTGAAATCAGAAATTTTTTCGCTTTACCTTTAGAAACAAAACACAGTTATGAAATCCCTGGAATTGGCGGACAAAGAGGCTATGTTTCTTTTGGAACAGAACATGCCAAAGGCAGAAAAGAAGGCGATTTGAAGGAGTTTTGGCACTTTGGACAATATGTGTCAAAAGATTCAAAATACGCATCAGAGTACCCAGAAAACGTTGAAGTTAAAGAACTTCCCCGTTTTAATGTTGTAGGTAAAGAAGCCTACCAAATGCTGGAAAAAACAGGCGTTTATGTTTTGAGAGCTTTGGCTTTACACCTTGGTTTAGATGAATTTTATTTTGATCAGTATGCCAAAGACGGAAATTCAATTTTAAGACCTATTCATTATCCACCAATCACGTCAGAGCCGGCAAACGCTATTCGTGCTGCTGCTCATGGTGATATCAATTTGATTACTTTATTGATGGGTGCGCAAGGAAAAGGATTGCAAGTACAAAATCACGATGGAGAATGGATTGATGCCATTGCTGAACCGGATGAATTAGTGATCAATGTGGGTGATATGTTATCGCGTCATACCAATAACAAATTGAAATCGACCATTCATCAAGTGGTAAACCCACCGAGAGAATTATGGGGAACATCACGTTATTCTATTCCGTTTTTTATGCATCCGGTGAGTGATATGAAATTGGATTGTTTGGAAAACTGTATTGATACAGAACATCCAAAAAAATTCGAAGATATTACCGCGGGAGCCTATTTATACGAACGTTTAGTAGATTTAGGGCTAATCAAAAAATAAACTTAAGTTTACGTCAATTAGTGAAAGACATTAAGTTTATGCTTAATGTCTTTTGTTTTTTACCATTTAAATCTGCGGTAATCCGTAAAATCCGTGTTCAAAAAATATACATTATGGACTTACAAGACCAATTAAAAAATCTTTTTCCAGATCACGAACCATCACCTGAACAGCCAATTGAAGAAGTGGCACACGAATTATACGTTCAAAAAGAGCCTATGATTTGCAAATTTGAAAAGCGAAAAGGAAAAGCTACCACTATAATTGAGGGTTACGAAGGAACCGACGAAGATTTTAAAATTCTAGCCAAAGAAATCAAAACAAAATTGAGTGTTGGTGGAACTTTTAAAGATGATTCTATCATTATTCAAGGTGATTATCGCGATAAAATAATGATTATTTTAAAAGAAAAAGGTTTTAAAGTAAAACGTGTTGGAGGCTAGTGGTCATTGCGAGGAACGAAGCAATCTCATTCGGCTAAGCCACTGCTGTATCTGCAATGGTGCTCCAGTTAGTGTGATTGCTTCGTTCCTCGCAACGACTACTTAAACTCCTGTAATAACTTAATCAATTTAACAATGATACAATCATCAGAATTAATATTAAATCCAGACGGTAGCGTTTACCATTTGAATTTAAAACCAGAACATATTGCACACGATATCATCTTTGTAGGGGATCAAAATCGCGTGGAAAAAATCACACAGTTTTTTGATAGCATCGAATTTTCGACTCAAAAAAGAGAATTCAAAACCCAAACCGGGATTTTCAAAGGCAAGCGAATTACAGTAATGTCAACAGGAATTGGTCCTGACAATATTGACATCGTTATTAATGAACTGGATGCTTTGGTTAATATTGATTTGGAAACCCGACAACCAAAAGAAAATTTAACTTCTTTGAACATCATTCGTATTGGAACTTCAGGTTCTTTGCAAGCGGATATTCCTGTGGACAGTTTTGTGATGTCAAAATTTGGGTTAGGACTGGATAACATGCTCCGCTCCTATTTGATTGACGAAGTTTCGAATCTTGAAATGGAAGATGCTTTTGTGAAACACACCAATTGGGATTTGAGAAAAGGAAAACCATGCGTGATTGCTTGTTCCGAAAAATTGGAAAAAATGATAGAGAGCGACAAAATGCATAAAGGAATTACTGCAACAGCCGGTGGTTTTTACGGTCCGCAAGGACGTGTTTTGCGTTTGAATATTCAAGATGAGGAATTGAATGCTAAAATGGATAATTTTAAATTTGGTGGCAACCAAATCACAAATTTAGAAATGGAGACCGCAGCTATCTATGGGCTTTCGGCGCTTTTAGGACACAATGCATTGTCATTAAACGCCATCATTGCCAATCGTGCTTCGGGAACATTTAGCAAAGATCCATACAAAGCCGTTGATGAATTGATTGCGTATACGTTGGATAAATTGGTTAAAAATTAAATTCTGATTTTGATATCGTGACTAAAAAAATGGATGAAATTGAATTGACCTATAGAAAATGTTTAAACACAGATATTGAATATCTTCTTTGGTTAAGAAAAAAAACAATGAATGAGCATCTGATCTATTCAGGTATTGATATAAGCCATGAAAATCATTTAAAGAGAATTATGTTTCAATTTGAGCAAGCAAAAATTATTCTTTTAAAGGACCAAAAAATAGGTCTTTTAAAAATACTCGAACAACAGAGCAATATTGAAATAATACAAATTCAAATTGAGCCACTATATCAAGGTAAAGGTATTGGACAAAAAATCATCAAATCGGTCATTGAAAAATTATCTGATGAAAAATTGTCAGTTACATTAAGTGTCTTAAAGGAAAATAAGGCAAAAAAACTTTATGATTCTATTGGATTTAAAGTGATTAGCGAAAATAATGAATCATTTATAATGAAATATGAAAAAACATGAACTTACGGATTGCAAGACACACTAACAATTTAGAAAAAATAGAAGATTTTTATGTTAACATTCTTGGTTTTGAACGTATTGGAGGTTTTCAAAACCACAACAATTATGATGGTGTTTTTATTGGAAAACCAAAATTAGATTGGCATTTTGAATTTACACAATCTGATGCAAAAGCCAATCATACATTTGATGAAGACGATGTTACAGTGCTTTACTCAAAAACAATTTCAGAACATAACACCCTAATAAAAAGTGTTTTAGAAAGCAATATTTCAATCATAACTTCCAAAAATCCATATTGGAATGAAAACGGCAAAATGTTTCTTGATCCTGATGGATTTCGAATTGTCATTTCCGATTTGAAAGCAGATTGATAATTATCGATTTCAAAAACTCGATGCGACTTTAAACCTGAAATATTTAGTATTTAAAACTACCTTTGCCTTTACAACAAAACGATAATGAAAATAATACTTACAGGTGCAACAGGAGTTCTGGGATCTCATATTATGTATGAAATTCTGGAGCTTTTCATCAACACTAAAATTGATGGAAAACTCTTTATTATTGCACGAAATAAAGGAAAAAACTCCGCTTTAGATCGAATTAACGAACTTTTATCCAGCAGTTATACGCCTAAAATCATAAAAGACAAAGGAATAGCAAAACTGCACGAATACATTGAAATCATCGATACCGATTTGGCTGTCATTCAGGACACTTTTTCAAGCCAAATAAAAGGTGCTTATTTCATCCATTCGGCTGGATATGTGAATTTATCTACCGATGAAGAGCAACGGGAAAAGATTTTTGATGAAAACACTAAAATCACAAAATCCCTTTTCAATATATTTCATCCTTTTATAAAAAAGTTTATTTACATCAGCACCGCTTTTTCTTCGGGGGAACGAAAAGGAATGATTGACAATGATTTTCATAATTTAGATTTCATTCCAGAGCATCGCAATGCGTATGAAAACGCCAAATTCCACTCGGAAAACTTTGTTGCAACACAATGTAAATCTTTAGGGTTACCGTATCAAATCTTGCGTCCAAGCGTTATTGGAGGAAAAATGCTCGGAAAGGAAAGCAATTATTTTATTTCTAAATATATGGTTTTTTATCTTTTGGCCAAATTTTTTCACTTTACTGCCCAAAGAAAAAACGAACAGGAAAATGTACGTTTTATCATCAACGAAAAGACCGGATTAAACATAATTCCAGTCGATTATGTGGCAAAAGTGATTGTAAATACATTTGAAAGAGAAGACATTCAACAACTCAATATTGTGAATGATAAAAGTTTTAATATTGTAAAAGGATTGCAATTAATTATGAAGGAAGTGGGTTACACTAATTTCACATTAATTCAAAATTCTCTGGATTTCACATACAAAAACACCATCGAAAAACTCTATTACGAGAGCATTGGTAAACATTTAAAACCGTACCTCGTAACCGAAGCCAATGAATACGATACGACTTTATTGAACTCCATTCTGGAAATACCAAAACTGGATCAGGAGGCGTTCACCAATATGATTCGGTATGCGAGATTGAATAATTTTAAAGATATTAATGTGTAATTTTAGGAGCTATCCCGATACTTCGGGACGATCAGGGCTAAATTGTGTAACATCAAATTTTTAGAGAAAAATGAATCTTATTTTAGAAACCGACCGATTAATTTTAAGAGAAATGCTGCTTTCAGATGCCGAAGCTTTATTTGAAATGGACAGCAATCCTAAGGTGCATCAATATCTTTGGAACAAACCATTGACGGATATTAGCGAAGTACATTCCTATATAGAACTTGTTAGAGCACAATACGTCCAAAATAATATTGGACGATTTGTGGTTGTTTTGAAAGAAACCAATGAATTAATTGGTTGGGCCGGATTAAAATACAACACCGAAATGGTAAATAACAAAATTCATTTCTATGATATTGGCTATCGGTTAAACGAAAAATTCTGGGGCAAAGGATATGCCAGCGAGGCCAGTTTTGCTTGGCTGGATTATGGTTTTAATGTCATGAAAATCAAAATCATGGAAGCCGCAGCGCATACGGATAATATCGCTTCAAACAGAATACTACAAAAAATTGGACTGAAAATGACCGAACAATACTTGGAAGACGGCGTTTCTTGGAATTGGTTTGAACTTGAAAACGAAAGATTTAAGAATGATGATTAACTATTTTTGATTTAAGATTTAAAATGAATTTCCAAGAAACCATAAATTTTGTAAAACAAATTCCTTACGGAAGAAATGCCAATCGTTCCGATTTTTCATTGGTATTAACCGAAAAAAAAGGGACTTGCAGTTCAAAACATGCTTATTTAAAAAGTTTTGCAAATCAAAATAATATTCCAAATGTTAAATTGATAATTGGAATTTATAAAATGACCGAAGACAATACAAACATTGGAAACATTTTATCAGATAATAATATCAAATATATTCCGGAAGCACATTGTTACTTGAAAATTGATGGAAAAACGGTCGATGTAACTTCAAAAGAATCTAATTTTGATAAAATAAAATCAGAGATACTTGAAGAAATCGAGATTGAACCTTTTCAAGTAGCCGATTTTAAAGTAAATTATCATCAAAACTTTATTAAACGTTGGTTGAAAGAAACCGATTCAGAATTTACATTTGATGAAATCTGGGAAATTAGAGAACAATGCATACGTAATTTATCACTTTAAGAAACAAATTAAAGAGGATGAGATTGTTTCTTTCCTCACAAAGACAATATGAAGACAATTAAAATAGCTGGTGTTCCGGAACATTTCAATCTTCCTTGGCATTTGTCAATAGAAAATGGAGATTTCGAAAAAGAAAACATCGATTTACAATGGACTGACGTTCCCGAAGGAACCGGAAAAATGTGTCAAATGCTTCGTGATGGCGAGACTGATATTGCGGTAATTCTAACCGAAGGAATCTTAAAAGATATTGTTGCCGGAAACCCGAGTAAAATAGTTCAAGTGTATGTGGATAGTCCTTTAATTTGGGGAATTCATGTGGCTGCAAAATCAAATTATAAGACATTAGCTGACTTAGAAAATACTAAAGTAGCTATTTCTAGATTGGGTTCAGGTTCGCAATTAATGGCGTATGTAAATGCCGATAATCAAGGTTGGAAAACAGACAATCTTCAGTTTGAAATTGTAAATACAATCGATGGAGCTGTCGAGGCCTTGACGAATGGCACCGCTGATTATTTTATGTGGGAACGTTTTATGACCAAACCATTAGTCGATAAAGGTATTTTCCGAAGAATAGCTGACTGCCCAACGCCTTGGCCCTGTTTTGTTATTGCGGTTCGTGAGGAAGTTTTGGAAAAAAATCCAACAATTATTTCAAAAATTCTTGCCATCATTAATCAGACTACACAGGAATTCAAAGATATTCCATGTATTGACAAAACTTTGGCTTCAAATTACCATCAAAAAATTGAAGATATTCAAGAATGGTTGTCGTTAACGCAATGGTCACAAAAACCATTATTAGCAGAAATGTTAAACAAAGTTCAAAATCAACTTTTTCAACTTAAAATTATCGATAAAAAAGGTACTTTTGAGGATATTGTAAAAACAGTCTAGATTACTGTTTTTATTTTTGCTATGATAAAAATAAAAGAAATTAATTTTCAGGGTATAAAACAGCGATTTCAGGTCAAAAAACCCTGGGATGACGTTATTATTTTTATCCTGAACATATTAATTGCTATTCCGTTATTTATTATTGTACATCAAAATTTAATCAATCCCAATTGGTTTCTGAATATTGATCGAGTTGTTTTATTCTTGTTGATAATCGTAATTATTCAAATCATCCTTCGATTCTTGAGAACGATTATTCTCTTTTGTATCATTCTGTATTTGTTGGTTTTAGTTTACGGTTCTACCATTGGAAACTATGGTTTTAACAGCGTTTTTGAAGATTATAATTCAATAATGTACACGATGTCTGACAATCCATATCCACAAGATATCATCATTGCAAAGCTGCTTCCTTTTCCCAATAAATCAAAAATTATCAATGCCATCGAATATCAAAATCCTAAAATCAGGAATTTTGCGATTATGGCAACTTCAAAACATTTTAAAGACGTAAAAGGGTATTCTGATTACAGAACCATTATACAATGCTTTGCTGTTTTCAAGGAAATAAATAGTAGATGGAACTATGTAAGCGACCCAAAAGCAAGAGATTATATAGCTACGGCTACGGAATCACTGCTTTATTTTTCTGGTGATTGTGATGATCATTCGATAGTAATGGCTGCCAGTATCAAGTCTATCGGTGGAACTCCCCGATTAATCCATACTACAGGACATATTTATCCCGAAATACTGATAGGCTCTCTGACTGATTTAGAAAAAGTAAACTTTCTAATTAAAAATGTGCTATTTGTCAATGAGAGTAACGAAAATAAACTTCATTATCACGTTGATGAGCGTGGCCAAATCTGGATGAATCTGGATTATACGGCCAAATATCCCGGCGGACCTTTCCTGTCTGAAGAAATTTTAGGTGCCCTGACATTGGATTAATTTGATTTCATTTTTTGTTTAAGAAATCAAATTTTACTCCCTTCCGAATTTATAAGTATACCGTTACTCCTTCTCTTTAGTCATTAAATTTTCCTATCTTAACCAAACTTAAAATTTTTATTTTATTAAAAGTTTACTATGGAAAATTCAAAACTTAAAGCCTTTATTCCCCTTTTTTATCTGGTGTGGTCAGACGATCTCTTAACTCAAAAAGAATTCATTACGCTGCAAGATTTTATCCGTTCCCAGAGCTGGATTTCCGAAAAGGAAAAGGGATTTCTTTTTTCAAAAGTAGCCATTTCATCTCCGCCGTCCAGAGGACAGCTCGCTGATTGGAAAGCTGAAATCGAGCAAATTATTCAAGAAAAGCCTTCCATCAAATCCATTTTTGATATTTCAATTGTACTTTCAGAAAATGATGCAATTATTAAAGATCTTGCAACTGCTTTTATAAAACTGGAAAATGATCTGGGAATTTTAGGCGAAGAAGCTATTGGAAATTTTAAAACAAAGGTAAAAACCTTTACTTCAAATTATCAATCTGCCAACACATTCGAAATAGAAAAACTGACACAAATTCTGGATGGAGAACAATCTGCAATTATTAAGAAAGTAAAATCAATCATCAGCCGACCTGAATTTGCCTACGAAACTTCGACTGATACTGCCGTTTATCGTGAAAAAGTATACGATTGGTGCAAAATTCTGGCGAAAGAAAACTTAGGGAATATGGCCTATCCAAAGCAATACGGTGGTGGCGAAAACATTGGTGATTATTTTGCAATCATGGAAACATTGAGCTATCATGATTTAAGTCTGGTAATCAAATTTGGGGTACAATTCGGGCTTTGGGGTACAAGTATACAATCGCTCGGGACAAAAAAGCATTATAGTAAATACTTAAAAAATATTGGCTCTCTACAGTTACCCGGCTGTTTTGCAATGACTGAAACCAATCACGGTTCGAATGTAAAAGGAATGGAAACAACGGCGACATATAATCACGACAGCCAAACATTCACTATTCATACACCACATGAAAATGCGCAGAAAGAATATATTGGTAACGCCGCATTGCATGGTCAAATGGCTACGGTTTTTGCCAAATTAATCATTGATAAAATTGATTACGGGGTGAATGCCTTTATTGTTCCAATACGTGATGCGAATAGTAAAATCCTGAAAGGTATTACTATTGGGGACTGCGGACTTAAAATGGGACTTAATGGCGTTGATAACGGAACAATTCGTTTTGAAAATGTTGTCATCTCGAAAGAAAATATGTTGGATCGATTTGCATCGGTAAACGAAGAAGGGAAATTTGAAAGCCCGATCCCGAGTGACAATCGACGGTTTTTTACGATGCTTGGAACTTTGGTAGGCGGCAGAATTGGAATTCCGAGATCTGCTTTGGCCGCAGCCAAATCAGGATTAACAATAGCAATTAAATATAGTGACAAACGCAGGCAATTTGGACCAGAAGGCGGCTCAGAAGTCCCAATCTTGAATTACCGTATGCATCAACGCAGACTAATTCCACTATTAGCAAAAACATATGCGATACATTTTGCGCTACACTATTTGACTTCCCGTTTTATCAATAAAAAGGAATCTGAAATGCAGGAAATTGAAGCCCTCGCTGCCGGGATGAAAGCCTACTCAACCTGGAGTACTACCGATATTTTACAAGAATGTCGCGAAGCCTGCGGTGGCAAAGGATATCTATCCGAAAATCGTATTGATGCCTTGAAAAATGACACTGAAATCTACACTACTTTTGAAGGTGACAATACTGTATTGATGCAATTGGTAGCTAAGAATCGTTTATCAGAATTCCGTAAATCATTTGGTGAAATGGATGCAATGGGAATAATTAATTACGTTTATGAAAATGCCAAGATTGCAATTTCTGAAAAAAATCCAATTATAACCCGAATAACGGATGATGCCCATATACTCGATGATGAGTTTCATTTGAATGCCTTTCAGCACCGAGAAAAAACGACATTGGCTTCTGCAGCAAAACGATTGAAAAAGCTGATTGATAGCGGACTTGAACCTTATGATGCATTTAATGTGGTACAGCACCAAATGATAGATGTAGCTCAGGCTTATCTCGAACGAATTGTTCTGGAGCAGTTTCAAAAAGCCATAAAGAGTATCAAGGACAAAAAAAGTAAGGAAATTGTGTTGAAGTTGAGCCAATTGTATGCCCTTTCACAGATTGAAAAAAATAAAGGCTGGTATCTTGAAGATGGTTATATGGAAGCTGCAAAAACAAAAGCCATACGCAAGATGGTGAATCAGCTTTGCTGGGAAATCAGGCCGGATGCCGTTTCTTTAGTAAAAGCATTTGACATTCCTGAAAGTTGCCTTGCCGCTCCAATTGCATTGTAATAATCCAAGCTCTAACCATTTGGGTGTAATTATTCAAAACGTCAGTTCGAGTGTTTTTTGTGGAGTAAAACGGAACAAAAAATGTATCGAGAACCGTTTTTAATTCAAAATTTTCTTGTTCTCGATACAATTTTCTAACGAAAATCACTCGAACTGACGAAAATTATCATTAAAAACTAATTACACCCAACGGGTTATGCTCTAATGAAAAGTGATTTTATCAAATAAAACTCTTCAAATAAATGAGGAGTTTTTTTAAAGTCAAAGCAGAACTATTATTGTGAAAATTTTAAAATTCAGTCTTTCTTTTATAAACGATTATTTTTTAACAGATTTATTTTCAAGTCAATATATTGCAATTGAAGATTGTTTTTCAGCACTTCATATTCAGCCGAAAGTGACTGATTTTTTACTGAGGAATATAAAATCGCTTCCACTTTTCCGCTTATAAATTTAGCTTGCGTAGTGGCTAGAGAAGCTTTGGCATACTTTTGTTTCTCCATCAATTTGTTCTGAAGTTGCAAATAATTCCTTTTGTTTTGTTCTTCCAATACGATTTGTTTGTCCAAAAGTTGTTTTTCCTTTTCTATGGCAAGTTTTGTCTTATCACTTGCTATTTTCGATGCGCTGATTTTTTTATTGTTTCTAAAGCCATTAAAAACAGGAACGCTCAACTGCATACCAACTTGTTGACTTTTATTGTCTTCTAATTGATTGAAAAAAGAATCTGTGTTTGCATTTGCTTGTTTAATATTTTTATAATAAAAAGTAGAGTACCCATAATACGCTGACAATATGGGTAAATTACCGGCTCTTTCTAAACGAATCGACTTCAAACTGTTTTGATAATTGAGCTCTGCAAGTTTTATTTTAGGACTATACAGTTTAGTTTCAATATCTTCAGTTCGTTTATTTAAATAAGATTCTAACACAACTTCATCTGTTGCTACATCCGTAACATTTATCAACTGGAATAATTGTGTTTTTTTAATAGCGTACAATTGTTCGGTTTCCAGATTTCGGTTTTCTTCCTCCGAAAAACTCAATTGCATATCGTACAAATCGCTTTGAGGCTTACTCCCAATAGTCACTTCTTTAGTTACTCTGTCCAGGTTGAATGAAGCTTGCTTGAGTTGCTCTTTTTGAATTTTCAACAATTCTTGCGTGTAAAGTACTTGATAATAGCTTTCCAAAATTTGCAATTTATATTCGTTTTCTACAACTTCTTTCTCGGCTTTGGCTTGCTCAATATTGATTTTATCTTTTTGAGCATTCGCAAAAGCGCTGAAATCTATCAGGTTCGTTCTGGCATTTAGGTAGAAATTATCATTTTGAATATTAGAACTCACCCTTCCGTTAGTCGAAGGGTCAATGGTGGAACCAAAATTATATCCTTGTTCGCCATATAAATTGACAACAGGTAACATTCTATTTAAAACCGAATTTTGGGATTTCTGTGTTCTTTTTATTTCGAGTTGTCTGATTTTTATTTCGATATTATTCTGCAAAGCCGTTTCCATGCATTTTGTAAGCGACCAAGAATTTTCCTGGCCGCTGGCAAAAGCACTACATATTAAAAATAAAACTGTTATGACTGTTTTTCTATTCATATTTCAAATATTTCAAAACATCTGTTTTTGTCGCCTGATAGGCTTTTGACAGTACAATTATCAATGTTAAAACTAATAGTATTATGAATCCGAAAATGAATGGTAATACAGTCATGTCTATCCTAAAAGCGAAATTTTCGAGCCATTTGTTCAACAAATAATACACCGGAAACAATGCAAGCAGAAAACCAATTATGCAATACAAAATGTACTGTTTTGACAATTCTTTCAACAAAGTATTGGTTTCAGCTCCAAGCGTTTTTCGAATAGCGATTTCTTTCATACGTCTTTGTATCGAATAAGAAGCCAAAGCGAACAGACCGAAAAGCGCTATACCAATCACAACAATGTTCAGCAATGAAAAAAGGTTCTTTTGTTTTACGTAAGATTCATACGTTCTGGCATATTGTTTATCTACAAAATCATATTTAAATGGGTATTCCTTATCTACATTAGCTGTCCAAAATTTCTCGATATCTGCTATCGTATTTTCAACATTATCCGATTTTAGTTTTACGTAAACCTTGTCTATATTTTGAGCTATATCTACAGTTTTAAGATGATAAAAGTACATTGGCGGTACTTCGACTTCGGGACTCAATAAATTAAAATCTTTAATGATTCCTATTATTTTTAACTTTCGTTGTTTAACAATAATTTCTTGTCCAATTGGCTCTTTCATATTCATTAATTTTTGGGCCGTTTCATTAATTAGTACAGAAATAATGGTGTCAGAAGCATATTTCTCTTCAAGTCCCCTACCTTTTATGACTTTTATTTTCATCATTTCGAGCATACCGTAATCTACCGCAATTGTTCGTCCTTTAAAAAGCTCCTCTTTATACAATACTCCGCCTAATGAATCGTCTGAACCATTGAATGAAACCAAACCAGTAGAACTTTGTTCAACCCCTTTTATTTTAGCCAACTCGTGTTTGATAGTAGTGTATTTGTTGTAAATATTTTGTCCAACATTTTCTACTTCATAGTCCGAATTTGGAAGGTTTAAGGATATGGCAATCACTTGATCTCCTTTAAAACCAAGATCTTTATTGCTTAAATAGTTGACTTGCTGATACATAATATGAGATCCGATGATGAAAAATGCTGCAATTGCAAACTGAAAAATCAACATTCCGTTGCGCAACCAAACGCCACTTTTGCTTCTTCCAAAATTTCCTTTCAATACCTTTAAAGTTTCAAAATTAGAAACATAAACCGCTGGAAATATTCCTGCAACCAAAACTATAATGATGAAAATTAGAATTAATTGCATATAAAATTGACTACCCAAGATCATTAAGTTCTTGCCTAAAAAATCATTGTAATACGGCAACGCCAATTCTACAATGACCAAAGCCAATAAGATAGAAAATGAACTAATCAAGATAGTTTCGAAAATAAATTGCATAATAATATTACCTCTTGATGCGCCTATGATTTTGCGAACCCCAACTTCTTTGGCACGTTTTATGGCATTGGCTGTAGCCAAATTAATATAATTTACAATCGATAAAATGAGAATTAAAATGGATAGACCCATCATAATTAACAAAAATTGATAATTGCCTCTTCCTTCCGGGTAACCATCTGTTATAGAATGTAATCTAGCTTTTGAAAGTGGTTCCACAACTACTTTAAAATGCCCTATTTTCTTAGCCATATCCTCGGGAGTAAAACCCTCCTCCTTAGCTAATCTTGTTATGAAATCTTGATTGTATATTTTTTCAAGGCTTTGTCGCGTATGTTCAATTTTTGATGGATCTTTAATTTTCAGCAATAATTTCAAAACAAATGGAGCTGTCATGTTTGAAGTTACCAATTCCTTCATTTTATTGATAATGACATTTGGGGCAATTGATGAATTCCCCGGGATGTGATATACGGCACGCACAACAAACATTTGGTCAAGACATTTTATTTGTTTTCCGATTGGGTTTTCATTGCCAAAAACCCTTTTAGCAATAACATCAGAAATGGCTATACTAGAATCATCTTTTATTGCTGAAATAGCATCGCCATTAATAATTTTGAATGGAAAAAAAGAAAAGAAATTACTTTCTACATTGATGATTTTATCGACAAATTCTTTCTTTCCATTATAGCTAATTTTATCCTTTTGATACCAACTGTCAGCATATAGTATAGTTTCAACATTGGAATCTTTATCTAAAACAGGTTTTAGGAATAAGGAGCAATCTGAAAAAACTGGCATATCGCTCAATTGAACCAAAACTTGATAGACTTTTTCTTTTTCAGGATTCCATGCGTCATAGCTTTGTTCGTCGTTCCAATACAGCAAAGCGAAAATCAATCCTGCAATTCCTATGGCCAATCCTAAAACATTCAAAGCCGAAAACAGCTTGTTGTTTTTAAGGTGGTACGTAAATATATTAATCCAATTTTTTAGCATGGTTATTCGTATTTTAAATAGTGTAAAACATCAACTCTGGTTGCGGCATAAGCTCTTGAAAGTACTATAGCTAACGTTAAGCTCAACAAGACTATGAAACCAATGACAAAAGGAATAATTGAAATTGAAATTCTAAAAGCAAAATTTTCCAGCCATAAATTCAATAAATAGTACACCGGAAATACCGCAATCAGAAATCCAATTGCACAAAAAACGATATATTGTTTGGATAATTCTTTTAATAAAACATTGGTTTCTGCGCCTAGTGTTTTTCGTATCGCGATTTCTTTCATTCGTCTTTGAATCGAATAGGTTGCTAAGGCAAACAATCCGAACAAGGCAATACCAATAACTACAATATTTAGTAGTGAAAACAGGTTTTTTTGTTTCACATAACTGCTGTACGATCTTTTGTAATCTTTATCGACAAAATCATACGCAAATGGATAATCTGGATCTACATTTTTTATCCAAAATTTTTCAATATCTGTAAGCGTTTGCGACATAGTCTCAGGATTTGCTTCAACATAAATATTATTTAAAGTGCCTATAAACCAAGGAATTGTTTTGAAATGAAAAAAGGACATAGGTCGAATAGCTTCACTTGGATTTCCTAAATTAAAATCTTTAACAACACCTACAATAATTACTTCTTTTCCACCCCAATTGACTTTTTTACCTATTGGATCTTTTTCATTCAACATCTTCAATGCGGTTTCATTAATCAGCATCGTGTTGATGGTATCCTGTGCAAATTTTGGATTAACATACCTTCCTTTTACCATTTTGATTTGCATCATTTCGAGCATTCCAAAATCAATAGGGATATTATTCCCATCTATACTTCTATCTTTATAATGATACGTTATTGTTGATGGCGCACCAATACCAAAGACAAAAGCACCACCTGCAACTTGTTTTACTCCTTTTATTTTTAATAATTCATTTTTAATTGTTGTATATCGATCAAATCTAAACTTATCTGTTATTTGTTCTCCATATACATTTCTGTAGGATACGTTTAAGATTTGATTGGCTTTAAAACCTAAATCTTTTGTACTCATATAGTCTATTTGTTGGTAAACAATATAAGAGCCGATAATAAAAAAGCTTGCTATGGCAAACTGCAGTACTAACATGGAATTTCTTAACCAAATCCCTGCTTTGCTTCTATTGAAGTTTCCTTTCAATACCTTTAAAACTTCAAAATTTGCTACATAAATGGCGGGAGAAATTCCAGCAGTTACTATAATTAAAAGAAATAGTAGTACTAATTGAAAGAAAATCTGATCCAATTGAATACTCAAATTTTTCTCCAAAAACTCATTATAATAAGGCAAGGCTAATTCTACAATTACTAAAGAAAACAATAATGCAATCAAAACAACAATTATGGTTTCAAATAAAAATTGCGTGATGATATTTCGTTTTGACGCCCCTAAAACTTTACGCAAACCTACTTCTTTCGCTCTTTTTATAGCGCTCGCAGTTGCCATATTGACGTAATTAAATATGGATAGAAGCAAAATAAGAATACTCAACCCCATCATTATTTTTAAAAACAAATAATTCCCTTTAGCTTCTATTATTCCACTTGTTTTAGTATGCAAACGAACATCTGATAAAGGTTCTAAAAAAGGTTTTGTCGCTCCAAATTTTTCAATAAACTCTTCTGGTGTAATACCTTTTTGTTTTGCATAACGAACGGTCATGTTATCATAATACATTTGTCCTAAAGTTTTCTCTAAAGATTCTTTAGCACTAGCACTTTTTGCTTTAATTAATAACACAAATTGAAAATTCCCCCATTGATCAATAGCCTTTTTTACTCTAAAATCCATAAAATTAACCACACAGGAAGGATTATACGATGATTTTTTATCTAATTTATAAACCCCTCTTACAACCAGTTTTTTGTTTTCAAAAACCACTTCTTGATTTAAAGCGCGCTCATTCCCGAAGAGTTGCATCGCTGTTTCCTGTGATAAACAAATACTGTTTTCATCCGGTAAAGCTCCTTTTTGGTTTCCTTCGACAAATTCAAAAGGAAAAAAATCAAAGAAATTATCTTGCGCAATAAGTATTTTTTCAAATTGCTTTTTATTGTTTTTAAATCGTATTATATCGTTATTATAATCTCCGCTGATATAACAATAGGAAACTACATCATCTGATTTTTTTATTAAATTAGAACCTACCGGAGCAGAAGTAGTAGTCCAAAAAGAATTTTCATCCATTTGATTGACTAAAAAAAACACTTTCTCCTTATTTGGGTTCCAAGCATCATAACTTTGCTCCTCGTTCCAATATAAAATCGCGAAAATCAATCCCGCTATTCCAATACTCAAACCCAAAACATTCAAAGCCGTGAAAAGCTTGTTGTTTTTGATTTGGTATAAAAATATATTTATCCAATTTTTTAGCATGATCTTTAGATTTTCTCGCTTATCAGCACATCAACATTACGACTGTTTATTTTTTCGGAAAGTATTATTCCATCTTTCATCAAAATGGTTTTTTGAGAAAAGGATGCGTCATAATCAGAGTGTGTTACCATCAGGATTGTTGCGCCGTTGGTATGCAAATCGGTCAGCAATTCCATTACTTCGTTTCCGTTTTTACTGTCTAAATTTCCAGTAGGTTCATCGGCAAGGATTATTTTCGGGTCGTTAATTAAAGCTCTTGCCACCGCCACACGTTGTTGTTGTCCTCCGGAAAGTTGTTGTGGATAATGTTTTAATCGATGCGAGATTCCTAATTTTTCAGCGATTTTCTCAACCTTTTTCTTTCTTTCAGCCGAAGAAACCTTGTTGTAAATCAGCGGCAATTCGATATTGTCATAAACCGATAGTTCGTCAATCAGATTGAAATTCTGAAAAATGAAACCTATGTTTTCTTTTCTGGCTTTCGACTTTTCTTTCTCTTTCAATCCGATCATTTCCTGATTCAGCAATTGATAACTACCGCTGGAGGCGCTGTCCAGTAATCCTACAATATTCAACAAAGTTGATTTTCCGCTTCCCGAAGGCCCCATAATAGACACAAAATCCCCTTGCTTGATAGTTAATGAAATTTCACTTAATGCTTTGGTTTCCACTTCTTCGGTTCTGAATACTCTTGAAAGATTTTTAATTTTTATCATAATCGTTTTTTTTAATGATTTCTATTCTTGTATGTCTAATAATTCTATCTGTTTATAATCTTTATAAGACGAAGTAATTACTTTCTCGTCTGCTTTCAATCCGCCAAGGACTTCATAATACAGCGGATTTTCCCTTCCTAGTTTGATTGCTCTTCTTTCGGCTTTGTTTCCGTTCACAACAAAAATCCATTTTCCGTTGGTCTCTTCATAAAAACTTCCTTTGGAAAGCACTTTTGTTTTTGTTTTCTCCGACAGATTTAATTTCACTCCAAAACTCAATCCTTGTTTTAAATCCAGTTTTTCGGAGGAAACAAAATCCAATTCCACTTGAAACCTGCCGCTTTTGATTTCGGGGATTACTTTGGTTATTTGAACTTCGATGGTTTTGTTATCAAAACTCACTGTTCCTTTTTGCTTTTCTGCAATTTTGTCCAAATAAAACTCATCGACATCGGCTATCAATTTATAGCCTTTCATGTCATCGATAAAACCGATACTCGTGTTTTGCGAATAAGTTTTCCCCAGTATCGGCTCAAAAGAAGAAAGTCTTCCCGATATCGGTGCGGTTATTAAAAAATGCTGCTTGTTGGCTCTCAAAATGTCCAGACTTTTGTTCATTATGGCAATCGATTGGTTAAGTTGCCCAATCTGAATTTGATTCGCCAGTTTTTCCTTTTTGACGCTTTGCTTTATGATGTTCATACGCTCCTTTTGGAAACGATAATTCTCTTTGGTTTTTTCCCATTCGTTTTTAGCGAGTATTTCTTGTTCAAAAAGTTTCTTGTTCAAATCATACAGATTTTTGGCATCCAAATAATCATGTTCTATTGCGATCAAGTCTTTTGCTAAATTCAATTCTTGGTTTCTCAAATCGAGTTTGGCTTTATTCAAATTATTAATTTGCTCAATGATGGCGGTTTCCTGTTGCATATACGCCAATTCAGCATTAGGATTATACAATCTTGCCAGCGGTTGCCCTTTTATAACCCTATCTCCATTTTCGACAAATATTTCCTGAACCGCTCCACCTTCTATGATGTTAACCAACATTGAATTTAAAGGAACGGCTTTTGCCTGAAAAGACATAAAATCTTCAAAAAAATCATTTTCAACTGTCTTAATTGTGATTTCGGCTCTCTTTATGGTAAGACTTCTTTTTTTTGTTGCCGAAGTAAAGACAAAATACCCAAAGAGTAAGATAATTGGTAATGCGATTAAAAGATACTTATTTTTGTTAGTTTTACGTGCAATTATGGTGTCCATTGTTGATGATTTGGTAAGCTTAAAGGGATTTTCGTGCCAAAAATTTAAACATTGCAACAGCCTTATTTTTAAGTTTTTATTTTTAATAAAATTTAAAAGGTGTCCATTATCGAACACCTTTTGTCCGAAACCGAACAGTAATGAAATCGCTATGATTCCAAATTATAATCTAAAAATGAAGAATAGCGATACCATGTTCCTATAAAAAAAGCAAATATTAGCCTCACATGAAAAAAACCAACGCCTCTATTTTAGTCATAGACGACCAAGAAGACATTCTTTTTGCTTCCAAAATGCTCCTTAAAAAACATTTTGAAAACATTTATACGCTCAATAATCCGAAGAATGTAGTTGAATTATTGGCAAAAAATACCATAGATGTGGTTTTGCTCGACATGAATTACAGAATAGGATTTGAAGACGGCAAAGAGGGTTTGTATTTATTAAGAGAAATAAAAACACTTTCGCCAAAAACTGTCGTTATTTTAATGACTGCTTTTGGAAAGGTAGAAACGGCTGTAGAAGGATTAAAAGCGGGGGCTTTTGATTATATTTTAAAACCTTGGGAAAACGAAAAATTGCTCAGCGTTGTAAAACATGCTGTTGATAAAAGTCGGAAAGAGCAGAAGAGATCAAATAATATCGGGATTGTAGACGAATTCTTTGTTGGTAATTCAGAGGTTATCAAAAAGGCGTATTCACTGGCTGATAAAGTAGCAAAAACGGATGCCAATGTCTTAATCCTTGGCGAGAACGGAACTGGTAAATTTGTTTTATCACATCATATCTTTAGCCAATCGGAACGAAAAAACAGTCCTTTTATTCACGTTGATTTGGGTTCTTTGAATTCCAATATTTTTGAAAGCGAATTATTTGGTTATGCCAAAGGCGCTTTTACAGATGCCAAAGTCGACACTGCCGGACGTTTTGAAATGGCTCAAAACGGCACTATTTTTTTGGATGAAATTGGAAATGTGCCTTTGCATTTACAATCTAAACTCTTGCAAGTTATCCAAACCAAAACGGTAACCCGATTGGGAGAATCGAAAGCAAGACCTTTGAATGTTCGTATTATCACGGCTACCAACATGGATTTGAAACAGGAAGTTGCCGATAAAAACTTCCGAGAAGATTTGTATTATCGCATTAATACTATGGAAATCGTGTTGCCTCCATTACGAGAACGAAACGAAGACAAAATTCCCTTGGCATACTATCTTTTGCAAAAAATGATTGCTAAATACGGACGGGATGAAATCACTTTTGACGAAAAAGCATTGGAACAAATCGAAAAACACGCTTGGAACGGGAACATCCGTGAAATGGAGAACCGAATAGAACGTGCCGTTATTCTTTGTGAAAACAATCGAATTACTGTATCGGATTTGGATTTGGAACAAATAACAACTTACGAAGAAAGCCAGGACGATATTCAGCTTTCGGCTGTCGAAAAAACAGCCATTGAAAAAATCCTTTTCAAGAACAATAACAATATTAGTAAAACTGCTGAGGAATTGGGATTGTCCAGAGGCGCATTATACCGACGTTTAGAAAAATATAACATTAGCACCAACTAAATATGTTTAAATCCTGGAAAACCTACCAACTTCTTTTTGTCCGATTAATTTTTATTCTTTCCGCTACTGGAATTTCCATCTTTCTTTTTCAAAAAGGATTGGTTTTTACAGCCGCATTTGTTTTTTTTATAGCTTTCTTACTTTTAGCAGAAATGTATTTTTATGTTAAAAATGCTTTTTTGCTTTACGACAGAACAATAACTTCGATTTTGCAAAATGATTTTACATCGGATTTTTCCAAGCATAAATCCTATCAAAATTATTCCAACTTATTCAAGTTGTATGAAACACTAAAAAACAAAGAAAACGAGCAGGTTTCAAAAGATATTATTTACCGTTCTATTTTAAACAATATCGAATCAGGTATTATTATTCTGCAAAAGGAAGGAAATGACTGGAATATCTTTTTGATGAATGATTATTTTTCCAAACATTTTGATGTACCAAAAGTTTCCAAATGGAATTATCTGAAAAATCAGTTGCCTTCCTTATCTAAAATCATTGAGGAGCAGAATTTTCAGGAAATTAAAACATCATTAGAGATACGTGTTAATCAACAAGACACACAAACATTTGTGATGCAGACTTCAAGGAGTGAAATTTACAATCGGGACTATTTTGTTGTTTTGCTCGATTCGATTCAAAATGTAATCGAGAAAAAAGAGAAAGAAGCGTGGATCAATTTGATGAAGGTGATTTCGCATGAGCTTTTGAATTCGATCACTCCTATCCGGTCACTTTCCCAGAATCTACAGGAATTGGTTCAACAGGAAACCATTTCGTCGGAAGATTTGGATGATATGAAAAGTAGTGTTGCCACGATGTTAAGGCGAAGCGACCATTTGCAGCAATTTGTGGAAAGTTACCGAAAACTCGCTATGTTGCCTTCTCCGAAAAAAGAAAAAATAGAATTGTTTCAATGGATTGAAAACGGTTTGCAAATTATGTCAACCCTATTCAAGAAAGAACAAATAGAAGTCGTAAACACGATTGCTTTCGACCGTCGGCTAAATATTGACCCGCAACAAATGGAACAGGTATTGATTAATCTTCTTACGAATTGCATTTATGCTTTGAAAGATACTGTAAAGAAAGAGATTGTTATTTCGGCGGAAGTCAAAGAAAAGAGAACTTTTATCACGATTACCGATAATGGGAAAGGCATAGAAGAAGAAATAGAAAACAAAATATTCCTGCCGTTTTTTACCACCCGGAATGAAGGTGCCGGAATTGGATTGACGCTGTCCAAAAGCATTGTGGAAGCTCACGGAGGTTATCTGGCGTACAGAAATGACGAAGGAAAAACCACTTTTGTGATTTGTTTGGTTGATAATTAAAAGAGGTATAAAACATAAGGCATAAAAAACTCTATTATTTCTAATCGAGTTTTTTGTGATTCATATGGAACCACTTACGAACCATTTTTTTTAAGATTCGAAGAAACCACCTTTAAAATAATCACTTTCAAATTGTATTTACAGCTACATAATGAATTAAGAATAACCCGTTGGGTGTAATTAGTTTTTAATTATAATTTTCGTCAGTTCGAGTGATTTTCGTTAGAAAATTGTATCGAGAACAAGAAAATTTTGAATTAAAAACGGTTCTCGATACATTTTTTGTTCCGTTTTACTCCACAAAAAACACTCGAACTGACGTTTTGAATAATTACACCCAACGGGTTAAGAATAGAGTTTGTCATTTGCAACAGCAGCATCATTTTTCTTTTTTGTTTTTTTTCCCTTTTAAAATTTTCCCTTCCTTGGTAAATTCCAGATCAATATCGTTTGTTAAATCAACATCGAGATCTTTGTGTCCATAATCAATGTGCGTGATTTTTTCATTCGGATAATTTTTTGCCACGTAATCTTTGACTGATGCAGGAATGAATGCGGTTGGTATGGGTTTGTCGCCGCCATCTACCTCACGGTAGGAACCGTCTTTCCAAAATTCTACTTCGGTACCATCTTTAAGCTTGACTTCATATCCTTTTTCACCGTGTTCCGCATCTTTCTTGGCGATATTAACGGATGTATGACTAAAATATTTTTGCAGAAATTCCTGTGCTGCTTCTGGTAATTCAGTGATTTTTATTTTCTTTTGAGCATTGGTCGATAGTACAAAACCCAATAATAATGCTATAAAAGTGATTTTCCTTTTCATGGTTTGCATATTTAAGTTATCGTATTGCTAATTTACGATAAGTAAAAATGCATTCAAATCAATTTAAGAAACCTTTAATTTTTATGGTAATTTTTTTTGACGCTTACATCTAATAATCTATCAGAAATAAAAAAACTTCATTATTTCTAATGGAGTTTATCTTGTGGTTCTTACGAACCTGTTTACGATCATTTTTTTGCAGGATTTGAAGAAAATTTCAATAAAATAGCTCTGGAAAATCCTTTCTATTTCAATTTGAAAAAAGTAGTTTTGCGCTGCTAATCTTTTGTCTTAAAGTTACGCAACTGCCACAAGCGGCAAAAACGCTGAAAAATATAAATTTCTCACGTTAAATTATATAACAGTTAATAATTAGGACCAGCATTAGTTAAATAAAGAGAAAGTGAAAAATGAAGATGTAAGCTGGACTATGTGCTTAGAATGTCAGGGACGCGGCAAGAAAAGTAGAGGGCTAACCAAGAAAGTACGACTCCGCTACCAGATGGCATTCGATCAATTTGAAAAAATGAAAGGCGAAGGGACAGCTCCAGTTCGTCCTAAGGGCCACCTTCACTCCTGCTTAAAATGTTCCGGATCCGGGTTAATCCATTCTGCCAGTCCTCCTGTAGCTGATAAAAAAAACTACCCACACGTTGCTATTATTGGCGGTGGTATAGGCGGAGTGGCTCTAGCTGTGGCTTGTTTACACCGCGGAATCCCCTTTACCCTTTATGAGCGAGATAATAATTTCGAAGCCAGATCTCAGGGCTATGGACTCACATTGCAACAAGCTAGTAAAGCGATCGAGGGATTGGGCATTTTCTCATTGAAAGAAGGAGTGATTTCAACAAGACATTTAGTGCATACTACAGAAGGAAAAGTGATCGGTGAATGGGGAGTCAGAAAATGGATACAGTCAGATAAGAAAACGTCTTCGAAACGTACAAATGTGCATATCGCACGGCAATCTTTGCGCTTAGCGCTACTGGAGCAACTCGGCGGACATGATGCGGTACAGTGGGGACACCAGTTAGTAGATTTTGCGGCATGTGAGAATGAAGGTGTTGATTTAAGCTTTCAAGTGGACGGGAAAATCAAGAATGCCAAAGCGGATCTCGTAGTTGGAGCCGATGGTATTCGTAGTTCGGTGCGGAGATTGCTGATTAGTGAGGATATTACCCCTTTACGTTACCTAGGTTGTATTGTGATATTGGGTATTTGTCCTTTGAACGCTCTCGAAGGTGTTAATAGTTCTTTATTGGACTCGGCCACTGTATTTCAAACCGCCAATGGCAATGAGCGGATCTACATGATGCCTTATACTTCAGATTCGGTGATGTGGCAACTTAGCTTCCCAATGCCAGAAGAAGAGGCTAAGGCGTTAAGTGCTCAAGGACCTCAAGCACTCAAGGAAGAAGCGTGTCGCAGAACTCAGTGGCACGATCCCATTCCTCAAATTTTAGCGGCGACCCTGAAAGCTCAGATTTCTGGTTATCCCGTGTATGACCGGGAATTACTCGAGTCAGAATTGTTGGAGAAAATGGGTCAAGTGACTCTTATTGGAGATGCGGCTCACCCAATGAGTCCATTCAAAGGACAGGGGGCAAATCAAGCTCTGCTGGATGCACTAACACTGGCTCGGGGAATCTCAAGGGGATGTAGAGCTGCATCTCAATGGAGAAAAGCTGGAGTGAGGGAAAGTGTATTAACTGAGTTTGAATCAGAAATGTTAGAACGAAGTGCTACCAAAGTGAAAGATTCAGCAGAAGCCGCACAGTTCCTTCATTCCGAAATTGTGCTTCATGAGGGTGATGAGCCAAGAGGACGATGTTTAAAGAAAAAAGACGCATAACAAGGTGCTTTAACTAAACTTAAATCGTTGGTTAACAAATCGAATTTTTATATTTGTATTGATAAAGTGTATATTTTTAAGGGATTTATTTCAATAAATTATGATAATAAAAAATAAAGAAAACTGGTTTAAAATGCTTTTTGTCTGGCATGGTTCAGTCCTACCCCAATTGTTGCCCCGTCTGATTTTATTGTTTATTTTATCTTTAGTCATCGTATATTTTCATGGAAATATTTTTTCGTTTAAAATTCCTCTTAATCCGGCGCCATTAACTTTATTTGGTTTTGTACTGGCATTATTTCTTGGCTTTCGCAACAATGTTAGCTATGAGCGATTTTGGGAAGGGCGAAAACTCTGGGGAGCTTTATTAAACCATACCCGATCATTAGCACGGCAGACCTTAACTTTAACAGATTCAAAAATAGATGATTCATCCAAAATAGAGTTTATTTCTTTGCTACGCTCTTTTGCCTACGCTCTAAAACATCAATTAAGAAATACTGATTCTGAAAATGATTTAAAAATACGTCTTACTGAAAGACAGTTCAAAATAGTATCACAGGCACAATATAAACCCATTATGCTTACCAAACTTATGGCTGAATGGATACAAAAAGCCAAACATGAAAATATAATCGATTCTATTCAGCAGGCACGCTTTGATGAAAATCTCGATGCACTAACCGACATAGTAGGAGGCTGCGAAAGAATTGCATCTACACCTATACCCTATACCTACCGTGTTTTATTGCACCGAACGGTTTACATATACTGTTTTTTATTGCCTTTTGGATTGGTAGACAGCCTGCAATGGCTCACTCCTTTTCTCGTTGCCTTTATTGCTTATACTTTTGTTGCTTTTGAGGCCATTGCCGATGAAATCGAAGAACCATTTGGCACTGAACCGAATGATCTCGCACTAAATAGTATGTCACAAATGATCGAAGCCACCATCTCTGAACTGGCAGGCATACCTATAAAACAAACACAAGAAGCTAAGCGAGACATTATTGATTAACTATGAACCTATCAATCTTGAATGAATCAAAAAGTTTCATTTTAAGGATATTTTTCTTCTTCATCACTTATTCTACCGTTCCTTATGTACTTCTGAATAATTAACCCGATTGCGGATTTGCAATCTGTACCCGTAACAGGTAAGAGTATAATCTCAAAAAAAGACATAAAAAGGAAAACTCCTTAATTTCTTAAGGAGTTTTTTGTGGTCCTTACGAACCTGTTTACGAACCATTTTTTACATGGATTTGAAGAAGTTAGCGTTAAAAACTTAATGATTTGAGATGGGTTATTAGCTTCTAAAGACAACTTCCAGCTTTTCATACACTATCCATACACTATCTATGCTTTATCTATGCTTTATGTGCCGTCGTTAAGCTGCTTTTTTTAACCCATTTGGAAACATAATAGCCAACAATGCGAATATCAGCAAGAAATTAAATTCTACACCATTTCTTCCACCGCCTACAACATACCACCCTTCTTTGAAGTGGATTAAAATAATACCTGTTATCAATACTAAAATTGTAACTAAAGATGTCAATTTTACATATTTTCCAAATAATAAACATAAAGCAGCCACCAAGTGTGATAATTTAATAGTCCAAGCCAGAAATATTCCAAAGGGAGCAAAACCAATTTGGTCTAAATACAAAGTCCCAAAAGTATTTACTCCGTTGTTAAACATTCCTGGCACACTATGCATAAAGAGAATAATCGCAACTGCCAGGCGAAGTAAAAAAGTATTGTTAAAAATTTTCATAGTTATTGATTTTTTTGTGATTTGATACGATTGTCATTACTATTTGGCCAGATTTAAGCTGGTTGTTGTTATTTTCCTTATTTTCAGTTCATTAATAAACCCATATATATAAAACTTTCAGTTTAGCCTTATAACTCTACTTGCTTACAAACTGTCTTAAGTTTAATTAAAAGTGTTGGAAGGACAGACAACAAACTCCTAGTGCTCGTTGCAACGAGTCCCAATTTTCACTCATAGCAGTAAAACAAACATTTGCAACACGGCTATTAGATCAAGTTATCAAAAAATCCAAACATATCAAGAAGTAAACCTAACTTATTTTACTCGAGAGATCAAAGGCGGGAGACTTTGCCTAGCCCACGCAACGAACACCTCAGAGAGCTGGGGAGATACCCGCACCAGCGGTACTTCAAAGTAATTACTGTCTTGCCAGAAAGCATAAATATAAAAAAAGGCACTTGCTGTAAACAAGTGCCTTTCTATTATAAAAGTAATTTTATTTTGAGTTAACTTTTTACAGCTGAATATTCAAAAGATTGATAAAAACCATTTGTTTATTGCCTTCTGTTTTCGCCAAAATTAATCTTTTAGCTTCTGGTAAATAATTCACAAAACCTGTAATTATTGTTCCATCATCATCTAAAGATTTTATTTTAAGATTGTTGTCAATCGAACCGTTATTTAATCGGTAAATTCCAGGAACTTCATATTGTCCGTTTACATGTGTATTTAGAAAATAATTCCCTTTAATATTTTGCACACCAATTGATTTATAACCTTCTCTGGTTGGTCGTACCTTATAATCTACAGTTCTTGTCAGTTCCCCATTCATATTAAATATTAGCAGACTTGGGTAACCGTTTGAATATTCCGGAACTTTGAATGTAGAATTTGGAAAGGTAGGATCCGGTTTTGTTCCGCTTTGAAAGTCACAGTCAACAAATAAGTTAATTTCATCATTTTGTATAGACAGAGTATTGAAATTAACTTTCTTTAAATCCTTAATATTTCTTAAACTTTCTATAGGATTATTTTTCAAGACCGTACCTGCATTTACATCATAAACAAGAACTTTATCAAATTCTCCGCGATTTATTCCGTGTGCATAATTATTAAATGCGATCAGATACTCGTTGGGACCTACTGAAAAAGAAAGCGGTTTCTTAATCTTCACATCTTCTTTACCAAAATCTTTGTTTTCAACAGTATTTCCGTCTGCTATGGCCAATACGTTTTGAGATCCGGTTTCTTTAGTAGTTCTGACGAAAATCACTTTTCCGCTATCACTTAAAACTACATCGTCTGTAAATGATAATAACGGAAAGGAAACGTCTTTTTGCCAAAGTAAATCTCCTGTTCTTCCATCTATAATGGTACATTGATGTTCTTCTGCAATTTTCTTATTTGCAAATTTACTGTAAACAATTCCGAAATAGTTTTTGTTTTGTGAAACCATTGCATAAGTAGTTCCAGATTTTGAAAGGCTTTCAAAAGTATATTCAGCGATTACTTTTTTATCAAATAAACCCGTTTTTTTATCAAATGTAATTTGATGAATTTCTTTCTTTTTTGTTTTATTTGAATAACAATCCGTTAAAATTATAAGCTTCTCTTTTCCAACCTCATAACTTGCAACATAATTATGAAGCGTAAATGAGTCTTTATATGGAAATTCTTCTGTAAAGGTCTCAACTAACTGATTTTTTTGATCAAATTTTCTAATAATAATTTTGTTGCTTGACTGCATTCCGCCGTCCACATTTATTATAGAAGACATATAATGATTGTAGTTATCAACCAAAACTACTTTAAAATCTATTTCTCGTGCATCGTAGTCAAATTTAGTTCCGTATTCTTTATTAATCTGGCTAAATCCAGAATGGTTTAGCAGTAAAAAAAGGAGTGCAAGTATTTTTGTTCTCATACTATTAGTTTTTAAGTCGTTTTATAAATTTGCTTTTCGATGGCTTTTAATTCGGTTTCCTCGCTTGAATTTAACTTGATGTAAATTAAATTTTCCTGCATTTCATTAAGTACTTTTTCTGCTTCAGTTTTTTTATCTAATGCCAAATTTAAATTCATTAAATTAAAGTAAATAAACTTTGCAATTTTTGCGTTAAAATCGGTTTTTGGATCTTTAAAATCAATCTTAGTTAAGGTTTCTCTCCAAATATCAATTCCTTTTTGCATTCCGGTAAAAGCTACGGCATTAATTTGCGGATTTTCAGGGCTTAATTTTTTTAAATTAGTTGAAACATAAATATCTGCTTTTTCCAAATCATCATATTGCCCTTTGTTTTTAACTCTCTGAAGTCTTACACTATATCGGATTGTTTTAAAAGCAAATGTTTCATTTAAATAATCATTGATAAAAGCTACGACTTTTCTCAAATGTTGTTGTTCTTCGTGAGGTTTATTGATGTTGTTTGTTGGAGACGAACTAATGTATTTATATTCCTGGAAAAAGATTTTATTTATTTTTTCTTGCCCATTTTGTTTTACAATAAGTGTTGTAGGCTGATTGGCATACGTTTGTCCTGAATTATCCTGAAAATTAGTTTTTTTGATGTCTAATAAAATAGTCAAATAATTTCCGTCTTTAGTAAAACCGTCAATGTTTACCTGAGAAGCTAAAACATTATTATCAATAATAACAAAGTTTTGAAGGTTTGGTTCGTGATAAACCGGTTTTAGTGGCGCTACATAAAGCGGTCTGTTTGGAAGAACAAGTTTAGGATTTTGATTTTTATCCTGTAGCGTTAAACGCTCTAATAAAGTAAGCTTTTTAAATTCTTCAGACTCTGATTTATATTTAGCACTGGCTTTTGCTACATCAGCATCGTAATCTGCTAGTTTTTGTTTAAACTCGTTTTGGCTATCCGTAGTTACCTTATCAAAATTCTTTAATTCGGTTTGAAAATCAACTTTAGATTGGGCATAAACTTCATCACTCGTCAAGTTGTAAGGTGAAGTAACTGTTACTGAATACTGACGTGAATTGGCGTCGATACTAATTTTTGGTTCTCTTAAAACCTGGTATTCTACTAATTCTGTTGAAATGCTTTGTGCATTCAAAGTAAAAAGGGGAAACAGAAAAAGACCTAGTAGGTAATTTAACTTCATGTGATTTAGCTTTAAAATTCTGTCAAAATTAACATAATATAAATACAAAATACATGGCATATATTAAAATATAAACTCGTATTGCATTTAGACAATGTTAGCTTTTAAGTTGTTGATGTTTCTATTTAGATTTTTATTAATGAATTGAATAAATTTAGTATTTTTATCTAATACAAAGTAAAGGCGGATTTACTTCGTCAGTTCGCTATCGCTCGGGTGTAATCCGTGCCCGTAACAATAAGCCATAAAGTTAACACAATAAAAAAGCTACAAGAAAATAATTCCTGCAGCTTTTTTATAAAATTGAAATTACTAATCTTTGTGGACACAGATTAAAAATCCGCGATATCGGTTTTTTTTCCTTATTTTCAGTTTATTAATCAAACCAAATATATAAAAACCTTTCAGTTTAGCCTTACAACTCTACTTGCTTACAAACTGTCTTAAGTTTAATTAAAAGTGTTGGAAGGACAAACAACAAACTCCTTGTGCTAGTTGCAACGAGTCCCAATTTTCACTCATAGCAGTAAAACAAGCATTTGCAACACGGATATTAGATCAAGTTATCAAAAAATCCAAGCATACCAAGAAGTAAACCTAACTTATTTTACTCGCGAGGTCAAAGTCGGGAGACTTTGCCTAGCCCACGCAACGAACACCTCGGATAGCAGGGGGTCCTTACGAATTTGTTTACAAACCATTTTTTTGCAGGATTTGAAGAAGTAAGCTTTAAAATAATGAATAATCAAGACGGGAGTGACTGGAGAGAGACCGCTTGTTTGTCTTGTTGTTTATAACAAAAAAGCTGTTTAATGGACAGTATCTTTATTTAGCATCCAGTATGTCATCTGGTTTATTGATTAATAGATCAAGCCAATCAGCTTTATCAGTTGCCCATTTTACCCATTCCTGCTTTTCCTGTGTTAGGTTATTTGTTTATATTAAACCTAATTTTACAATTAAGTCAAGTAAATGTTCCGATTTAATGCTATTGACAAGGCTTTGACTGTGAGCAATTTGATATGTTGAAGTCCAAATTGTATCGAAACCGTATTTATTAGCAGTATTATCAACTGCGTGAACTGTTTCTCCTCTTGTTCTTGTTGAGCAAATTATCAAATCTGGTTTGTATTTCACAACAATATCATCAAGCCTTTGTACTAGGTTTGTTTTTGGATCCCCCTGACTTTCTAAAGCAATCACTTTTCCACTAATTTCTAAAATCAATTGTAAGTGTACTGGCATTCTTAGAGCAATATATAACTTTGTGTGTTGTATAACTTGACATTAACAAGTTAGCTAGATTTAAGATAGTAGAAGATTTTCCTTTTCCTCCTGAATTCCATATTGCAATTATTGTACTCATCATTATAATTTTATATTAAATTCAAATGCTTTAAGTCGGTAACATAAATATATTCTCCTATTGTAAATACCTAATTTGGATTTTTACAAAAACTAAAAACCAGTTATTCCACTTATAAAAGTATTGACAAAATTGTAAATTTTATCAGTTATTCTTTCAGCTGTAATGCCCCTTTCTTTTAATCCTGGTTTAGTTTTCATCATACCAACCACATCATCTCGCAAAGGTTTCTTTTCGGTAAACATATATTTTCCGATTATTTCTTCTAATTTTTTGGCATCTAGATTTTCTTCGAGCGTTATTTTATTTAATGCTATTTCTTTTTCTAACTCCCAGAATTTGTTGAATTCATCAGGAATATCATCATTTTCTTGAATTACGGGTAAATTTTGTTCGATAAATTTTTCAATTAATTCCCGTTTACTTCTTAATTCTACATCGCCAGAAATTAAATCGATGATTGCTTTTTTCTGCTTTTCAATTTCTTCGGAAGTGCTGTTATTTAATTTTGCTAGCAATTTCAGTATGTAGGTAACATTAATTTCATCACGATGTATCAATTCTAATTCAAAATCAATATCGTCCAGAATGGATGTTTTTTGTATTTGATTAAATCCTTTGGTTTTATCATACAAATCTAAATACTTGCTTTTGTAATCTTCAAATTGTTGTTCTGTCATTGACAAATCATCAAAATTAAATTCCGTAAAAGTGCTTAAAACATTTCTTAATCGCATTAACTCCCGAAATGTTTTGATAAATTCTACTTCATCTTCTTCACTTTTCAGATTATTAACGCTATTTACTGTTGGCGTTATTTGTATTAGTGTAATAAATGAGCTGTTGAATTTTGTTACATAATCTTCATACGGTTGTAATATAATTTCATTTTTATGTTCTAATCTCGAAAACAGTTCAATAGCATCGTCAGTATCTTGTTTTAAGTTTCTAAAACAAACAATATTTCCTTGCGATTTGATTTCGTTTAAAATTCTGTTAGTTCTTGAAAATGCTTGAATTAAACCGTGGTATTTTAAGTTTTTATCTACATACAAGGTATTGAGTGATTTACTATCAAAACCAGTTAAAAACATATTGACTACCAACAAAATATCTACTTCTTTTTGTTTAACACGTTTTGCAATATCATTATAGTAATTATAAAAAGATTGTGTGTCCTTTGTTGTAAAATTGGTGCTAAACATTTGATTATAATGTCCAATAAATGTTTCTAAATTATCTCTAGAATGATTGGTGCCATATTCTTCTCTTGGTTCGGCAGCTATTATCAAATCTTCTTCTTCAAAAGTACCAACCGCATCTAAATCTTCTTCATTGGTTTGATATGAAAAAATTGTCGCTATTTTAAGGTTGTGCAATCCTGCTTCTTTTTTTTGTTGAAACAGTTTGTAATATTCTACTAATGAAGCAACACTAGAAACGCAAAAAATAGCCGTAAACTCTTTTTGATGTGTTTTACGGTTGTGATTTGTAACAATATAATCTGCAATATTGTTCAGTCGAATTGGTGCATTCATTACTTCAACTTCGTCTATTGCTTCTACATTTATATCAACAATATCCTCTTTGCGTTTGAATGTTCGTATGTATTCTATAGAAAATTTAAGTACGTTTTCGTCTCTAATGGCATCTGTAATGACATATTTGTGTAACATTTCGCCAAACAACATTTCGGTTGTTCGTTTTCCAAATTCGTTTGAGCCTGCATTTTTATCAAAAATTGGCGTTCCTGTAAAACCAAACATCTGACAATTGGAAAAGAATTTTTTTATGGTATCGTGCGTTTTTCCAAATTGACTTCTGTGACATTCATCAAAAATAAAAACAACTCTTTCGTTTTTTATCTTGTCCATTTTTCCTAAATACTTTGCTTTAGAAATAGCAGTATTCAGTTTTTGTATGGTGGTCACTATAAGTTTATTATCACCGGCTAATTGTTTTACTAGTGCCTCAGTATTGTTAGTTCCGTCAATACTTCCCTTACTGAAACCATTAAATTCTTTTGTAGTCTGGTAGTCTAAATCTTTTCTGTCCACGACAAAAACCACTTTATGTACATTGGGTAGGTTGGTAAGTATTTGCGCCGTTTTGAATGAAGTTAATGTTTTACCTGAACCCGTAGTATGCCAAATATATCCAAACTTGGTTGTTGTTTTTACCTTTTCAATAATGGCTTCTGTAGCATAAAATTGATACGGTCTTAAAATCATTAATGCCTTTACGGTTTCATTGAGTACAATGTATTTTGTAATCATTTTTGAAACGTGACAAGGCTCTAGGAAAATATTAGTAAAATCTGCTAATTGAGTAATGAGCTTGTTTTTATCATCCGACCAATAAAAAGTTTGTTTGAAAGTTCGGGACTTTAAAGCATTGTTTGCGTAATATTTTGTGTTTACTCCATTACTGATTACAAATAATTGAATGAATTGAAACAAACCATTTCCGGCACCATAAGAGTGGCGTTCGTATCTGTTGGTTTGATTAAAGGCTTCTTTTAATTCTAAACCTCTTCGTTTCAGCTCGATTTGGATTAATGGCAAACCATTGATTAAAATAGTAACATCATATCGATTTTTATAAGTGCCTTCCATTTCAATTTGCTGTGCAACTTGAAATTCATTTTGACACCAATGGATTTGATTAATTAACTCAATGGTTTTATTTTCTCCTAAATCGTTAGTGTAAGGAACTCGGTCACGAAGAATCTTGGCTCTTTCAAATACATTCCCTTTATTGATATGGTTTAGTATTTGCTTGAACTCTTGTTGACTAATAGCTACTTTGTTATGCTTTTCTAATTGTGTTTTTAGATTTTCTAAAAGTTCCTTTTCGTCTTTAATAACAACTGTTTTATAACCCAAACGTGTTAACTGAGCAATTAGATTTTTTTCTAATATTTGTTCTGGTTGTGCTGTCATTACTTTTCTTTTAATTCATTAGCGAAATCCATAACTATTTCAAGCATAACTAATAAAGCAGTTCTCCTATCCGCTAATGATGGCGGATGTTTCATAATTTTGCCTATATTATCTCTTAAAGGTTCATCATTAAAAGCAATATAATCTTCGATGATTTTTTTCAAACCAACTACATAAAATGAATTAACATCTGCAAATTGATTTAAATCTTGAATTCTTTTTTCTGTCCAAAACGTTTTCTCATCAAACGTATTTATTAATTGAACTATTGGTTTGACTTCTTCTTTTCTACCAAAAGTCACCTCGTATAATTTTTTAGACTGCTCTTCGGTTAGTTGAGGAATCTCTTGTTGTGCTTTAAGAATTTGTTCTGAAAGACCAATTTCGGGAATGACTTCATTCTTTGATGACTCAGTAATGCTTTCAATTATTTTTTCTTCAGTTACAACTTCTTCTATTTCATTTTCTAAAATTTCTAAATATTCTTCTGAGTAATAATATTCTTCATACTTATCATATGCATTTTTATATAGTAGATTACTAAAATCGATTTTGACTGATAAAACATTATGTTTATTATCTAACCACTCATTAAAACTAATAAGGTCATCATAAATTAATTTTTTATTAGAAACTTCAAAAACAATATATTGTGAAGAAAATTCATTTATCATAAATGAACAAATACCATCCGTTATCGAAGCTATTGATTTTGCTAAATGCACCTCGCTTTCGTCCTTCTTAGGATAGATTCTACCATGACATATATCTCCTCGATTATCCCTAATGACTGAGATTTTTAGTATTGCTTCTTTTGTATTTTCAAAAATAATTTCAGCACTAGTATTGATGAATTTATCAATTTTAACTTTACTTCTTATAATTTTATATAATGCATTGTGAATATCAATTTCAAATTTATTTCGATAAATATTTTCAAATGCTTGCTTTACTAAAAAGGGCAAATTATTGTCACAATTCTTACGAACACTTTTTGTTGTTTTATATTCATCACTTAATAATTCAAGAGCTTTTTTACAAAGACCTTCAATTAGTGATTTACATGCTTCAATTGCAATGTCAGGATTTAAAGTTACATTGTCTTCAATTTCAGAAGCAATTATGATATACCCATCTAAGCCATCAATGGCTTGCTTATGTTTTTGTATTGCTTGTTTAGTCAGTTCCATGTTAAACAAACATTTTTTGAAGTAGACTTTTTTTGAATAAATAAGTGTTTTCTATTTCTATTACTTTTTTATCAATGGTTGTTTCAATTTGACTTAGGTATTTACCAATTTTTGATTGTTCATCTTTAGAAGGTAAACTAATACTTAATTTCAAAAATTCTGTTTTGGATAAATTATATCTAATACTTCCTTGAGCCAGTTTAATTATTTCAGTTCTTATTTTATGACTCTGAAAATAAAACCTTGAAAATTCTGGAACTAAAACCTCTAATGAATTAGGTCTAAAACCAAAACTGTTTAAATATAAATCTTCAATTTTGTCAAGCATAACTGATGATGTTCCTATTTCATTTGGTGTTTCAGATGATGTAGTAAATAGAATATCCCCATATTCTACCGTATTTTGATTTTCATTTTCAAGAACATTAACATATTGAAACTTCAAAACATCAATTTTAGATTGATCAAAAATTTGTTTATACTGAACGTAAGGTTTACCGCTTCCAAAATCTTCTTTTGATTTCCCTGTAAGCCCATTATAATTGACTCCAATATCACCTAATTTTTTCTCTTCCCAAGCTGGAAAATCATTTCCATTATCATCTTTAAATCTGATTTCCTGATTGAATATTTTTTGAAAAACACCTTTCTTAAATTTTTCTAATAGTGCTTTTTCTTTTTCTAAAAGGTGTATTTGTTTGTCAATGGAGAATAAAAATGATGCAATTTTTTCTTGTTCAGGTAGAGACGGTAAAACAATCTCTATCTTTTCAATAGTGTTCTTAGAAAGACTAGGAACACCCGAGGCTTCACTATACCTTTTCCAATTAATCTTCTGGAAAAGACAGTAAGCGAATTTAGGAATTAATCCATTAAATGAATGAGTATAAAACAAAGTGTCTACAGTCCAAATTTTACCATTAAAATATACTGGTTTATCTATTGTCCCTTTCCTTCCAATACACACAGTTTCTCCATCATATAAAAAATCATTAACATAAGTCATTATTCCTCCAGTTCCAAAAACAGGAACATTTCCTTGACTTAAATGCTTGTAATCGGAACCACTTCCAATTTTTAATACTTCGGAAATACTTTTAGTACACCATTCATTATTATACTCCGGAAATCTCAATTGAGGAACTACAGTTTCGTTTGTCATAATTTAGAAAGGTGTTGGAATATTTAACTCATGACAATAATTAGCAATGTCTTCATAAACTCCAGCCAATTCATTTCTTGTTTGCTTTATAGCAGTTGTAACTTCCTCTAAACTAATTGTGTTCTCTTCAACAAATCTATCTATATAACGAGGAATGTTAAGATTATAATCATTCTCTGTTATTTCGGCTAAAGTTGCTATATGGCTGTAACGCTCTTGTTCCTCTCTGTTTCTGTATGCGTTTACAATTCTTTCCACATCTTTATCTTCCAAAATGTTTTGATTGCCTTCTTTTTTAAAGTTTCCTTCTCCACTAGCATCAATAAATATTACATTATCATTAGCTTGACGACATTTTTTGAGTACCAGAATGCATGTAGGTATTGAAGTGCCATAAAATATATTTGCTGGCAAGCCGATTACTGCATCTAAAACATTTAGTTCTTTAATCAGATATTTTCTAATTTCACCCTCGGCAGCTCCACGAAATAATACACCGTGAGGAAAAACACTAGCTAAGATACCATTGTCTGCCAACTGGTATAACATGTGTTGTAAAAAAGCATAATCTGCTTTTGTTCTAGGGGCAATTCTACCAAATTGACTAAAACGTTCGTCAGTACTGTTCAATGGATTAGCATCACTTCTCCAATGTGCCGAAAATGGCGGATTTGCGACGATAGCCTCAAATCTTTTGTCTAAGTGTTGTGGGTGCTCTAAAGTATCCTCCTGTTTGATATTAAACTCTCTGAAATGTACGTTGTGCAACAACATATTCATTCTCGCTAAATTGAATGTGGTACGGTTTAATTCTTGACCATAAAATTCGCTTACTTCGGCTTCCTTTGTGATTCGAAGCAATAACGAACCGGAGCCACATGTTGGATCATAAGCAGATTTTATCTTTGTTTTACCGGTAGTAACAATTTTTGAAAGTATTTTTGAAACTTGTTGTGGTGTATAAAATTCACCGGCCGATTTACCAGCTCCTGCCGCAAATTTACCAATCAAAAATTCATAAGCGTCACCCAACACATCGGCATCAATTTCCTCTAATTTGAAATCAATTTTATCCAAATAGTTTAATATTTGAACAATTATTTCGTTTCGAGCACTTACTGAACGTCCAATTTTGGTTGAATTTAAATCTAAATCTTCAAATAGGGCATTAAAATCCTCTTCAGATTCTGTACCCATTGTACTTAATTCAATATGATTAAGTACTGATTGTAAGTCTTCTAAAATATAATTACTGTCCGTTTCAGTATTTGCATTACCCTTAGCAGTAATAACAGAAAATAATTGAGAAGGTTCAAGAAAATATCCAAGTTTTAATAGTGATTCTTCTTTAATAGCCGCTAGAGTTTCTTTATCAGTTACTTTAGTAAATTCAGTGATTTCTTCTCCTACTAGAAGTTGGTTCGCATATAAATTTTGTTTCTCCGATAAGATATTTGAAAAAGATAAAACCTAGAATATAATCCCGATAGTCATCTGGACTAATTTTATTTCTTAAAAGATTTGCAATTCCCCAAAGTTGGGCTTCTAAAAGTCGCTTTTGTTCTTCTGACATATTTTGTTTATTTACAAAACACTGATTATCAGCATTTTATATATTTAAATTCTTTTTAGCAAATGTAACATAAAGGTTAAATAATCTTTACTTATTTTTAAACTATATTCTATTTCTAGTGTGATTATTTAATTGAACCTTTTGTACCAACTAGTTAAATTAGTCGAATAGTTTCCTTCAACCAGAATTAATTTACTTTAACAGTTTTTTTCTCTCTATTCTTTCTCTAGCTTCGGTTAAAAGCAAGTGTATTTTTTCTTCAAACTGCTTTTTTGGTGGTAAATCTGTCCAATATTCGGCCACCATTATTCCGTCTTTGTGCATTTCGAGTAACTCTATTTGTTCCCTGCTGCTTTCGGCACAAAGGATTAAGCCTATTGGAGTGTTTTCGCCTTCTTGCTTTTCGTATTTGTCCAGCCATTTGAGGTATAATTCCATTTGGCCTTTATGTTTGGCTTGGAATTTACCCAATTTTAGTTCTATGGCCACTAATCTTTTCAGTTTTCGATGGTAAAAAAGCAAATCTAAATTGAAATCTTCGCCATCTATAATCATCCGTTTTTGGCGTTCCACAAACGTAAAGCCTTTGCCGAGTTCGAGAATGAATTTTTCTAATTCGTATAATATTGCCTGTTCCAAATCTTTTTCTAAATAGGCATTTCCTAGATTAAGGAAATCTAATAAATAAGGGTCTTTGAAGGTGTATTGTAGCTTATGTTCCGATGGATTTGTTTGAACGTTTGCTATTGCGGCACGTTCAAAAGTTTTGGTTGCAATTTGTTTTCGCAAATCCCTAACGCTCATTAACTGATTACTCACCTGGTGTGCATAGAACAATTTGGCTTCCGGGTTTTTTATGGGTAATAATTCTATGAAGTGTGACCAACTCAATTGTCGTGACAGTGTTACGACAATTTGCTTGTCTATAAATTGTTCTGCAAAACGAAGCATTCGTCTCACATTTTTTTCAGTAAAGTTTCTTCCGTATTTGTTTTCCAATTGTGCCGACAGTGTCGGCACAATTTGTTTTCCGTATTCAGCACGTTTGTTTTGGAGTACTGTTTCATTGATGCGAAAACCAATTTGCCAAAAAAGCAACGTTAAAACACTGTTGTTTTGAACAATAACTTGTTGCTGGCTTTGCTCCACCAATTGTGATAACTCATTGAGTAAATCGGTTTCAATAATCGTTACCTCATTTGTTTCTTCTGCCATACTATTGTTCCTTGTGTTTTTGTGCTAAAAAAACTATTTGACTTCTTTTGGTTTCGTTACAGCGTGCTTTTACTGAAAAGCAACCAATTCTTATAAAAAATCTATTACAATCCAGTGATATGTTATATTACCACCAATCTACAAACATACTAAAAAGCAACGGAATGTAAAAGGATGAAAATGGATTTAGGGTAAGATTGGTACCCTAATTTGGAATAAAATAAATTTTATTTTTTTCGGCATAAAAAACGGATTTATATGGCTGTTTGGGTGCAAAACAATCCGCTTACTTTACTGATTTGCGTTGTTTTGATGTGATATTACTCGATTGTTTAAAAATAGAAAAAAATGCAATTGTTTGTGATGTTTTTTGGCTACCCTGCTTACCCTGTGAAGTGGGTGTAAATAAAAGCAAATTGATAATTATAAATTATGAGTTATAAGTTATCACTTTGGGAGTTTAAAAACAAAAGTGGAAATTTTTTATTCCCTCTTTTGTTAGGATTATTCAAAAGGTAAGTTTTCTTGTTTGGGTGTTTGTTTTGGTCGTTCTTGTATTGGAATTTCTCTTTTTTCTTCTTCTACCATTTTATTGCTATTGTTCACTTCTTCCCAAGTGTTTTCTATCAGTGCGTAAACAAATATCCCATTCTTTTTCAGGCGAAGGAAATTGTGTTTTTTTAGTGCTTTGCCTAATTTGTTTATTGTTCCGTCTGTAATGTTTATTTTGGCTTTGTCAGCGAGTTTTGAGGCGATTTGCAATGCGTTGAGAAAGGTATTTACTTTTTCTTTTTCGCAAGTTTAATAGTTTTTATCCATCTTGTTGGTTTCTTATTAATATTACACAATAAACAAAAATACTGTTAAACAAAAAAGAGACTCGAAAGTCTCTTTTTTGTTTTCATGTATCTTTTATAAAAGACTATTTCCCTTTTAATAATTTTTCTAAATATTCGACTTTATCTTTTTCGGCTTGAACTAAACGTTCATAAAGCTTTTTATTTTCTTCAAAAACTTCAACTAATTTTTCGATAGGATTAAAATTGATATGGTTACACGAATTTAGTATGTGACCTTTATTATCATAGTAATTGTTGAAATAATTTATAGCCGCTTCCTCTGAAAAATTTTTAATTGCTTCTACAGTTACGCCAAGGGCTTTTGCAACTTCTACAAGTTTTTCTTCTTCAACTGTTTCACTCCCTTCAATATTAGAAACCGATTGTTGGCTCACTCCTATTGCAATAGCCAATGCTTCTTGTTTCATCCCTCTGAGCTCTCTGATGCGGCTGATATTTCTGCCGATATGTTTTGGTTTTGTTGCTGTGTTCATGTTTCAAAGGTACTAAATCGTTGCGAAATTTTTATTGATAAAATACCAATGATGAATGGTGTGATACAATCTCAATTGGTTGGGTACGGCTGGAACTGTTCGGAACTTGCTATGACCTAAACAAAAATACAATTTTTCGGACATGTATCAACTAAAAAATTAAAATTATGAAAGCAATTGAATTTTCACAGCAAAAAGAAATGGAGGCAGTTATTAAAGAACATATCAAGACATCTGCTATTTACTGTTTTGGTAAATTTGAAACAGCTTACAGTTCAAATCACACCATTTATCCAAATAAGGGGATACAAAAAAAGAATACACATTTGTACCTATTAGTTTTTGTAGAGGAAAACATAGAAAATGTAACCAATGACATGTGTGATAAAATAAGAACGAAAACAGATGGACGTATTACCGCTACGCTTCTTATACATCAAGTGAAGAGTCTTAAAAAAATGTGTGGCGATCAACAGTACTTTTTTTGGTGCATCATGCAAAACGCAGAGTTAGTATACCAAAATGCAGGGAAGCCCCCCTATCTAAGCATTACTGGAATTCCAAAAAGAAATCTAAAAGCCACATCACTTTATGTAGCAAATAGGAAGAATAATATTTCCACTATTTGGGGCTGGGTTTATAATGATGATGAAGTTAATTCTTCAGATGAAGTAAAAATGTCTGGTCTTCATCAAATAGTGGAACAAGCTTGTTTGTCTTTGATTCGTGTTTTTATGGGTTATGCTCCTAATCACTTTTCATTAGACCATCTATTTAATCTCTGCGAATATTTCACCACTATAACAACAGATTTTTTTCCCCGTAAAACTGAGGAGGATCTATCCATGTTTAAATTACTTAAGCAACAGCCAAGTGCCTTACGTTTTAATAAAGCTAATGATGTTGATTATTTATACTACCCGTTACTGGAAGAAAGATGCTGTAAATTTAAGAATCAAGCGGATGTTTTGACACAAAAAGAACTCGATAGATTAAAGCAAATTGAAAGTGAAGAAGATCGAACCAAAATAAATATATAAATGTTATGGAAACAAATGAAATTAAAAATTTAGAAACTATTAAAAGATTGACCGCCAGCTGTCTCAGTACTTTGAAGCCAGTTGAAGATAAGAGCGAGATCTATACCGCAGAAATAAGAGTGTATGATTATTATGAACTCGCTTCGGTTATTAGAAATCTGCTGAAATTATGTATTGTGGCTCTGGATCAAGATGGCGCTGAAGTTCCCATTACGATAAAAAATCAGGTAATTGATGTCGGGCTTATACTGGGAATTGCCCTGCAGTTATTCCCAATTGATGAATTTGAACTGTTAAATGAGATCAGCATATTATTTCCTGCTGTTTCTAAAAATGAAGATGAAAATATTATCAAAAAATAACAATCCAACCCCAAAAAATACAGAATTGTTTATTATGGAATTAAAAGTTTGAGGACAATGAGTTCAGCTCAATGTTTACAAATATTTTGAAAGCAAGTATTTCGGCATTAGAGCCGAGAGGACGGTGTCTAAAGAAAAAAGACAAATAAATATAACTTAAATCGTATCGAGAACAAGAAAAATCTCAGTAAAAACGATTCTCGATACATTTTTTGTTCCGTTTAACTGCACAAAAAACACTCGAATTGACGTTTTTAATAATTATACCCAACGGGTTATTATTATTTAAGATTCATCCTCTTTTAAATCACTTATCGCATTAATCTGGTCAAGTATATTAGTTTGATTTGGCGAAATGTGGTTTTTTGGATCTGGAATATTTTCTTTTTTAAATAACAATACTAATGCATTGTGCAGTTTTAATAATATGTCCTTGTCTTCTTTGTCAATATCTACAGCAGTATTGAAATCAAAAATATAGTTATTTGAATTTCGTACTTCTATTTTTATTGTTTTAGGCGTGATTTTAAATTTTACGACATCCATTCTTAAGAGAAATAGTATTTGTTTTTGTAAAAAAGACAAAAAAAAACTTCTCAATTTCTTGAGAAGTTATGTGGGCGATGAGGGGTTCGAACCCCCGACCCCCTCGGTGTAAACGAGGTGCTCTGAACCAGCTGAGCTAATCGCCCTAATGCAATTTAGTAATTTTCATTTCCTTATTGCGAGTGCAAATATACAGCTAGAAATCGTATCTGCAAGCAAAACAATAAAAAAAATCAATAAAATATTGACTCTATTTGCTTTTACGCTCTATAATAGCACTTTATATTAAACATGAAACGCTACTATTTTTTTGTATTGATTCGTTATAGTCTTACATTTGCGACATAAACAATAGATAATGGCCAGGTTCAAAGAAAACGATTTACCAAAATCAAAAATTACTGCAAGTTCACTCCAAAAAGCAACTCTAATATTTCAATATGCAGGAAATCACCGTTGGAAATTTTATGTAGGTTTAATTTTTTTATTATTTACTGGAGCTACTGCTCTTGCCTTTCCAAAATTAATGGGAATGCTTATCGATTGCGTGAAAAACAAAGATAACTCTCAGGCCAATATGATTGCAGGAGGGCTAATTGTAATCTTATTTCTTCAATCTATTTTTTCATTTTTTAGATTGTATTTATTTGTCAATTTCACTGAAAATACCTTAGCTAATCTTAGAGTATCGCTTTACAGTAATTTGGTAAAATTACCGATGTCTTTCTTCTCCCAAAAACGTGTTGGGGAGTTAAACAGCCGAATCAGTTCTGATATAACCCAAATACAAGATACCTTAACTTCCACTATAGCCGAATTCTTAAGACAATTTATTCTAATCATTGGAGGTGTTCTTTTGTTGGCGAATGAAAGTATCAAATTGACATTGTTGATGTTATCAGTAGTTCCGCTTGTCGCTGTGGCCGCTGTTATTTTTGGACGATTCATCAGGAAATATTCGAAAAATGTTCAAGATAAAGTAGCCGAAAGTCAGGTAATTGTTGAAGAAACCATGCAAGGCATCAGTATTGTTAAGGCTTTCGCCAATGAATGGTATGAAATTGCCCGTTATAATGGAAAAATAAAGGAAGTCGTAAAAATAGCCATTAAAGGTGGGAAATACCGAGGTTATTTCGCTTCATTCATCATATTCTGTCTCTTTGGAGCCATCGTTGCCGTAGTTTGGTTTGGTGTTCGATTGAGCATCAGCGGAGAAATGAGCGTGGGACAATTGATTTCTTTTGTGTTGTATTCCACTTTCGTTGGAGCTTCTTTTGGAGGAATAGCGGAGCTTTATGCCCAAATCCAAAAAGCGATTGGCGCAACCGAACGTGTTTTTGAATTATTGGATGAAACTCCTGAAAAAATTAATTCAATTCAAAATGTTGCTGAAAACCAAAAGATAAAAGGTAATGTTACGTTCAAGAATGTAGCATTCAGTTATCATTCGAGAAAAGAAATCAAAGTATTGAAAGATGTCAGTTTTACTGCCAATTTCGGTCAAAAAATAGCTATTGTAGGTCCTAGTGGAACCGGGAAATCGACTATTGCTTCCCTTTTATTACGTTTTTATACTATTGATGAAGGAGAAATATTGGTTGACGGAAAAAATATTTATGATTTTGATTTAGAAAACCTTCGTGGAAACATGAGTATTGTACCGCAAGATGTGATCTTATTTGGAGGAACCATTAGAGAAAATATTGCTTATGGAAAACCAAATGCCACCGAAGAAGAAATTGTTACCGCTGCAAAACAAGCCAATGCTTATAATTTTGTCGAAAGTTTCCCTGAAAAATTTGAAACGATTGTGGGAGAAAGAGGAATTAAACTTTCCGGAGGACAACGACAACGTATTGCCATTGCCAGAGCTTTATTGAAAAACCCAAGTATTTTGATTCTGGATGAAGCCACATCATCATTAGATAGCGAAAGTGAAAAACTTGTTCAAGAGGCGTTAGAAATTTTAATGGAAGGAAGAACCAGCATTATTATCGCGCACCGCCTTTCGACAATTCGAAGTGCCGATCAAATTTTGGTTTTGGATAAAGGAAAAATTACCGAACAAGGAACGCATCAAGAATTAATAGCTTTAGAAAATGGTATTTATAAAAATTTAAGTAATTTACAATTTAGCAACTCTTAAATTTTATTACTCATTTGGCATAAAAAAACTCCATTCTGTAAGCTGAATGGAGTTTTTTTTATGGATTTAAATGTAACTGAATACTAGAAATTGAACACTGATTTCTATTTCCCTTTTCTTCGGTTACGTTCTGCTTTAATCATCGATAATTCACGACTGGTTTGTCCCGCAACAGAAGTGTTTTCTTCCGCACGACGAATTAAGTACGGCATCACATCTTTTACTGGGCCAAACGGCAAATATTTAGAAACATTGTATCCATGAGCTGCCAGATTATAGCTGATATTATCACTCATTCCATACAATTGACCAAACCAAATTCTATCATCGTTCGTTTTAATTCCTTTTTCCTGCATCAATTCCATTAAAGTATACGTGCTTAACTCATTGTGGGTTCCTGCAAAAATAGACATCGTATCTAAATGCTCAATCATATAGCGAACTGCAGCATCATAATTTTCATCCGTTGCTTCTTTTGAAGCGCATATTGGTGATGGATATCCTCTTTCTTCCGCACGTGCAATTTCTTTTTCCATGTATGCACCACGAACCAATTTCATTCCAATGAAGAATCCATCTTTTTTGGCTTGTTCGTGTAATTTTTTCAGATAATCCAAACGATCCCAACGATACATTTGCAACGTATTGAAAACAATGGCTTTCTCTTTATTGTATTTACGCATCATTTCGGTAACTAAATCATCCGCTGCATCTTGCATCCAACTTTCTTCACCATCAATCAAAAGGGCAACATTTTTAGAATGAGCATCTTTACAAACCAAATCAAAACGGGCCACTACTCTATTCCATTCTGCTTGTTCTTCAGAAGTTAACGTTTGTTTTTCGCCCAATTTCTCATACAATTCAAAACGACCAAAACCGGTTGGTTTAAAAACCGCAAAAGGAATCGCTTGACGTTCTTTGGCAAATTCAATGGTTTTTAAAGTCATTTCAAGCGCAGCGTCAAACTGTTCTTCTTCTTCTTTTCCTTCTACAGAATAATCCAAAACAGATGAAACCCCTTTGGTATACATTTTATCAACCACAGAAAGACAGTCCACTTCATTTACTCCACCACAAAAATGGTCAAAAACAGTAGCTCGAATCAAACCTTCAACTGGAAGATTCGCTTTAAGGGCAAAATTAGTAACCGCAGTTCCGATTCGAACTAGAGGTTGATTATCAATCATTTTGAAAAGAAAATAAGCTCTATCAAGTTCAGTATCACTTTTTAATGAAAAGGCAACTTGAGTATTATTGAATATTTTTTCCATTATTTGTTAAATTTTTGTACAAATATAGACAGAGTTTTGAATATTATTTAGCAAAAATTGCCTTATTTTGCGGTTCCAATTAATCAATACAGATGCAATCAATTCAAGCCAACAGTTATCCGATTCATTTCAACGAAAAAGGATATGAAGCGTTAAACCTTCATTTGACAGAAAATAAGTATTCAAAACTTTTTATTATTGTAGACAGTAATACTAATGAATTTTGCATACCAAAATTCCTCCCTTTTTTAGAAACCGATCTTACAATTGAAATCATTGAATTTGATGCCGGTGAAGAAAATAAAAATATTGAGACTTGCGTCCAAATTTGGAATGTATTAACGGAACTTGGTGCTGACAGAAAAAGTCTTGTAATTAATCTGGGCGGTGGCGTTGTTACTGATTTAGGCGGATTTGTTGCTTCAACATTCAAACGTGGAGTTGATTTTATTCACATTCCTACTACGCTCCTATCGATGGTTGATGCTTCTGTAGGTGGAAAAAATGGGGTTGATTTAGGGAATTTAAAAAACCAAATTGGCGTTATAAATGTTCCAATAATGGTGCTTATCGATACACAATATCTTGAAACGGTGCCCCAGAATGAAATGCGTTCCGGTCTTGCTGAAATGTTGAAACATGGTTTAATATATGATAAGGAGTATTGGGAGCAATTTTTAGATTTAAAATCCATAGATTTTGCTGATTTTGATGCATTGATTTACCGTTCTGTCGAAATAAAAAATGAAATTGTAATACAAGATCCTACTGAGAAAAATATCCGAAAATCATTGAATTTTGGACACACATTGGGTCATGCCATTGAAAGTTATTTTCTGGAAAATGAAAATAAAACCACTTTGTTACACGGAGAAGCCATTGCTGTTGGGATGATATTAGAAAGTTACCTTTCATTGCATAAAAAATTAATCAGTCCAGAAGAGTATTTTCAGATAAAATCAAGCATAAAGTCTATATATGACACCATTATTTTTGAAGAAAATGACATCGAGCCTATCCTGGAATTACTGATACACGACAAAAAAAATGAGTATGGAAACATACAATTTGCTTTAATAGAAGGTATCGGGAAAATAAAAATCAATCAATCTGTTGAAAATGAATTAATTCTTGAAGCGTTTCAAGATTATAAATCTTAATTATTTTTTATAAAAAGGATTGCATTGCGTATATAATATTTTTTACATTTGCATCGATGAAAAAAAGTCAAAACAAGCGAAATTATAGCTCTAATAAAACCCGAAACAATATGTCTTTTCTAAGAATATTGAAACGGTTTTATTCTATTAAAGGAAACTTTAGTTTTGATATTTTCCAGTACATGAAAGCAGAAAACGAGAAGCTTCAGATCGTTTATGCAAATATCAGAGTTTGAATTTTAGATTAAGTTATTGTACACTATTCTAATCTATAATTCTAAAACATAATGAATACAAAATATTCTGATTTAATCAATCAAACCTATTACTTTCCACAAGAAGAATTTACTTTAAACAAAGATAATCTTCAGTTTCACAATATTGATTTGATGAAACTAGTAGAGAAATATGGTACGCCTTTAAAATTCACTTATTTACCTCAAATTTCCAACAACATCAACAAAGCCAAAAGCTGGTTTCGTAAATCAATGGAAAAAAATAAGTATGAGGCAAAATATTACTATTGCTATTGTACTAAAAGTTCTCATTTTGAATATATAATGAATGAGGCTTTTAAGAATAACATCCATATTGAAACGTCATCTGCTTTTGACATTAATATTGTTGAGAACTTATTGGCAAACGGTAAAATCAATAAAAGCACGTATGTAATTTGTAATGGTTTCAAAAGAGACCAATATATTGACAACATAGCACGACTTATTAATACGGGTCATAAAAATACGATTCCAATTATTGACAATTATGAAGAACTTGATTTACTTCAGGGTCAGATAAAGAATAAATTCAAGATTGGAATTAGAATTGCTGCGGAAGAAGAACCTAAATTTGAGTTTTATACTTCAAGATTGGGAATTGGATACAAAAATATTGTTCCGTTTTACAAAAAAGAAATCAAAGAAAATAAGAAATTGGAACTGAAAATGTTGCACTTTTTTATCAACACAGGAATCAATGACAATGCCTATTACTGGAATGAATTAGTAAAATGTATCAAGGTTTACGTGGCATTGAAAAAAGAATGTCCTACTCTTGACGGATTAAATATTGGTGGTGGTTTTCCAATAAAAAACTCATTAGCATTTGAGTACGACTATCAATATATGATTGATGAAATCATCAATCAGATAAAAATAGCCTGTGATGAAGCTGAAGTTGATGTTCCAAATATTTTTACTGAATTTGGTTCGTATACTGTAGGCGAAAGTGGCGGAGCTATCTATCAGATATTGTATCAAAAACAACAAAATGACAGAGAGAAATGGAACATGATTGATTCCTCTTTTATCACTACTTTACCGGATACTTGGGCTATCAACAAACGTTTTATCATGCTGGCAGTCAATCGCTGGAATGATACATACGAGCGGGTTTTATTAGGGGGAATGACTTGTGACAGCGATGATTATTACAATTCAGAGCAGAACATGAATGCCATCTACTTGCCAAAATACAATAAAGAAAAACCATTATATATAGGATTCTTTAATACCGGAGCCTATCAGGAAACTATAGGTGGTTACGGTGGCTTGCATCACTGCCTTATTCCACAGCCGAAACACATACTTATAGATAGAGATGAGAACGGATTTTTGGCAACGGAAGTATTTTCGGAACAACAAACCTCTGAAGATGTCTTAAAAATATTAGGTTACGATAAGAAAAAATAAATTCACAATAATTCAATTAGTCAATTTAAAAATTCGTTAAATTTGAGATTACATTTCTAATGCAATGATTTTTAAGTATTTAAATTTTAAAAAATGAGCAAAGGACCAATCAGTCAGTTTATTGAAAAGCATTATTTGCATTTTAATTCTGCATCTTTAGTTGACGCAGCTAAGGCTTACGAACAACAATTAGCCAATGGTGCAAAAATGATGGTGAGCATGGCTGGAGCTATGAGTACAGCAGAGATTGGAAAGATTTTTTCCGAAATAATTCGTCAGGACAAAGTACATATTATTTCTTGTACTGGTGCAAATCTTGAAGAAGACATCATGAATTTAGTGGCTCATTCTCATTATGAAAGAGTACCTAATTACCGTGATTTGACTCCTCAAGACGAATGGGATTTACTGGAAAGAGGTTTAAATCGTGTTACTGACACTTGTATTCCGGAGCACGAAGCATTCCGTCGTTTGCAAAAGCATATTTACAAAATCTGGAAAGATGCTGATGATAAAGGCGAAAGATATTTTCCGCATGAATTTATGTATAAAATGTTACTTTCAGGTGTTCTTGAAGAATATTATGAAATTGACTTAAAAGACAGTTGGATGTATGCAGCTGCTGAGAAAAATTTACCTATTATTGTACCGGGATGGGAAGACAGTACCATGGGAAATATATTTGCATCGTATGTAATCAAAGGAGATTTAAAAGCTTCTACAATGAAATCCGGTATCGAGTATATGGTTTTCTTGTCAGATTGGTATCCAAAAAACAGTACAAACGGTGTAGGTTTCTTTCAAATTGGTGGTGGTATTGCTGGAGATTTTCCAATATGTGTGGTGCCAATGTTATACCAAGATATGGAAATGCATGACATTCCGTTTTGGAGTTATTTCTGTCAGATTTCAGATTCAACAACCAGTTATGGTTCGTATTCTGGAGCGGTGCCAAATGAAAAAATTACTTGGGGTAAATTAGACATTAAAACGCCTAAGTTTATTATTGAGTCCGATGCTACCATTGTAGCACCTTTAATTTTCGCTTATTTATTAGATTTATAGAATATTTTTATGAAAAGAGTAATTGTTGATTACGCAAAACTTACCAATGAAATTTTAAACCTATTGGTGGATAAATTTCCAGATGGTTATGATGATTCAAACATTATTAGTTTTAGAAACGCTAAAAATGAATTGGTTGAAGCAGTTGAAGTACGAACTGAAGACACTATTTATTTAGTAAAAGTGAGCACTAAACTTGCTGATAGAATTGAAAATTATGATGAAGATGACGAAATAATCATTGACGATGTTGTTGAACCAATTAAAGGTCTTGATTTAGACGACGATATTGACGACGACGACGATGATGACGCTATCGATAAACCGGATTCAGACTCAGGAGATGATGAAGATGATGAGGATTCAGACGAAAAAGACTTTTCGGATGAAGATGATGACGAAGATGATGAGGATTAAGTAATCCCATTTTTAAATAAATTAGAAAAAGGAACTCACCCAAACGAGTTCCTTTTTTTATTACTTTAGGATTCAAAATATACGCCAAAATGACAAATCAAATTTTACACGCCAAACTAAAGGAAAACTTTGGTTTTGAAAAATTCAGACCCAACCAAGAAGACATTATAAATTGTATTCTTTCCGGTCAGGACACACTGGCGATTATGCCAACGGGTGGTGGAAAATCAATTTGTTTTCAGTTACCCGCGCTAATTTTCCCAGGAATTACAATCGTAATTTCACCACTTATCGCTTTGATGAAAGATCAGGTAGACAGTTTAAAAGCCAATGGAATCGAAGCCTGTTTTATAAATAGCAGTCAAACCGAAGACGAACGACAATTTTATATCGAACGTTTAAAATCTAACGTAATTAAGTTAGTTTACATCGCTCCGGAAAGTTTGTCTTTTCTGGACAACCTTTTCAATAGTTTGACCATAAGTCTGATTGCTATAGACGAGGCTCATTGTATTTCGGCTTGGGGACATGATTTCAGACCAGCGTATACTAATTTAGGATATCTGAAAAACCGCTTCCCTTCTACTCCAATCTTAGCTTTAACTGCTACAGCCGATAAAGCTACACGTAAAGATATTAGCCAGCAATTAAATCTAATAAATCCTAGAATTTTCGTCGCTTCTTTTGACAGAAAAAATTTGAGTTTAGAAGTACGCCCCGCTTTAGACAGAGTCAAACAAATAATAGATTTCATCCAAGAAAAGCCAAATGAATCTGGAATTGTGTACTGCCTAAGCAGAAAAACGACGGAAGAACTTGCTGAAAAACTACAAAAAATTGGCATTAACGCCAAAGCGTATCATGCCGGTTTAGACAATAAAATTCGTTCCAAAACACAAGACGAATTTATCAATGATGACTGCCAGGTGGTTTGTGCAACCATTGCTTTTGGGATGGGTATTGATAAATCAAACGTTCGTTGGGTAATTCATTATAATTTACCTAAAAACATCGAAGGGTATTATCAGGAAATTGGTCGCGCCGGACGAGATGGCTTGCCATCAGAAACAGTACTATTCGAAAGTTACGGCGACATGATTCAATTGCAAAAATTTGCTTCTCAAGGTTTGAATGCCGAAGTGCAACTGGCCAAACTGGAGCGAATGAAACAATATGCTGATGCTTTAAGTTGTCGCAGAAAAATACTGCTTTCCTATTTTGGTGAACTCGTTACAGAGAACTGTGGGAATTGTGATATTTGCAAAAATCCACCTTTATTTTTCGATGGAACTGTACTTGCACAAAAAGCATTATCGGCAATCATTCGGTTACAGGAAACGGAACCTTTGCCCGTAATTATTGACTTTTTGCGCGGTTCAAAAAATGCTTATATTTATGAGAAAGAATACCAAAACCTAAAAACATATGGTGTTGGTACTGATCTTTCGTGGTTTGATTGGAATCAATATTTAATACAATTAATAAATTTAGGCTATTGTGAAATTGCTTTTCATCAACAAAACAAAATCAGATTAACAGCCTTTGCGAAAAAAGTATTGTTTGAAGGTGAAAAAGTACAATTGACCACCGTTCAGAAAATCAATGTTGATAAATCTGAAATCAAGGAAGTAAAAAGTAAAGCGGTTGCTAATTCACTTTTTGAAACACTTAGAAAACTACGCTACGAAATTTCCAAAGAAGAAAACGTTCCTGCTTATGTAATTTTTAGTGATGCGGCTTTGCGCCAAATGGAAACCGAAAGACCAATGAGTGATCAGGAATTACTGACAATTGATGGTGTTGGAAAAGCGAAATTAGAAAAATATGGAGATGCTTTCATAAAAGTTATTCAAGATTTCCAGAAAGCAAAAGGCGCTAAAAAGAAAAAAGAAACCACTACCTATAAAGAAACATTAGAATTATATAAAAATGGATTGTCGGTCGAAGAAATCGCTCAAAAAAGAAAATTAGGATTAAGTACCATCATGTCCCATTTAGCTAAACTATATGTTGACGGAGCTGACATAGATTTGAATCCGTTTATTTCTAAAGAAGACGTTTTACAAATTGCTGAAGCGCAAATAAAACTGAAATTCCCAAATACCTTAAAACCCTATTTTGATTATTTTGAAGAAAAAATAGATTATGGAAAAATTCGGTTAGCACTGGCCATTCTGGAAAAAGAAAAAGCAACACTTTAAATCCCAATATGATACAATCCTTTCCACCTTTTGTGAATTATCAAACCGAAATTTTAATTTTGGGAACAATGCCTGGCATCGCTTCACTGGAAAAGCAGGAATATTATGCGCATAAAAGAAATCATTTTTGGAAGATAATGTACACACTGTTGGATCATTTACCAATATCCGAAGTTTTCGAAGAAAAGATACAATTACTCCAAGCGAATAACATTGGACTTTGGGATGTTTTAGAAAATTGCGAAAGAAAAGGAAGTTTGGATATTCATATCAAACATCAAAAAGAAAATGATTTTGAAACGTTATTCAAAGAATTTAACGGAATCACTACAATTATTTTTAACGGAAAAGAAAGCCATAAATACTTTCTGAAAAAATTCGGACAAATAGAAGGCATCGCGTATTATGTGATGCCTTCCACTAGTCCAGCTAATACAATGTCATTTGAAAACAAGCTGAAAATCTGGTCCAGCGGTTTCAAATACCCTATAAATACCTTTCTTGAAAAACCTTTTGATGGTGTTTTTGATGTCCAATGATAATAAAACCAATGGCGCGAACTGAAACAGCAGCGTTCGAAGCAATTCCCATTCTTTTCAATTGTTCTTCTGAAAAACTTTTAAAAAGCAACAAAGTAGATTGTCTTACAGCGGAAAATTCAGTCAATAAATCTTGAATGCTTCTATCGTTAGCATTCGCATTATCAACATAATCATTCTCTTCAAAACCCGGTAAAGGGGTTTTGTCATTTCTGGAAATTCGTAACGCACGATAGGCAAAAATGCGTTCGGCATCAATCAGATGTTGAATAATATCTTTGATTGTCCATTTTCCTTCGGCATATCTGTAATCAAATTTATCCATTGGGATATTTTGTACAAATTTAATAAAGTCATGCAGGCAAGTTTCTAATTCTTCCAGTAACACTACATTTCCGAGCGCATTAATATAAGGAGAATAAAAACTCGCATATTCATTAGTTGGCAATTGATTTGATTCCATAAATTTATCTTTAATTTGAATACTTTTATTTTTAAAACTTCCTATAGAACAATCTTAAACAATCTTAAAACTGAATTCTAAAATATGACTGTCCTTAATACCTACCAAGTCTTTTTTTTGGCCACGGATTTCACAGATTTTCACAGATTTTATATCTGTTATTAAAGAAATCTGTGAAAATCTGTGAAATCCGTGGCTAACTTTATCGCTTTGGCACTAGTCACGGATAGTCTTATTCTTAAATATAAATTCTTCTTTAGGCCGAATTTCTACTGGCATTTGTGTTTCCAAAAAGAGAACGGGTAACAATTTTTTCGTACACTTTTATTAAAGCTTCATCTGGCTTATCCTCTTTGTTTAATTCATTTATACGAAGTAATGCATATTGTTGTATTGTTAACAATGGCAGTACAATACGCTCTCTTATTTGTATGGATGCTTTACCGTCAGGATAATTTTCCATAAGCTCTTTATGACCTGCAATTTTCAAAAGTAATCTTTTTGTTTCTAAAAATTCATCATAAATTATTTGCCAAAAAGCACCAAATTGAGGATCTTTTTTCATGTAAGCCGTTAATGGGAAAAATGATTTTGCCAATGACATCATACTGTTTTCTAACAAGGTTTTAAAGAACATAGAATTATCATATAAATCTTGAACTTTATCCCATTGATCCGTATCTTCAAAATACTTTAAAGCAGTACCTACTCCAAAAAATCCGGGTACATTTTGCTTCAACTGACTCCAAGAACCCACAAAAGGAATCGCTCGCAAATCAGCAAAATCTAAATGTTCCGATTTACTTCTTTTGGATGGGCGGCTTCCAATATTTGTTTTGGCATAATATTTTAAAGTGCTCATTTGTTCTAAATACGGAATAAATTTAGGATGGTTTTTGAAACTTAAATACTTTTCATATCCTAAACCAGCCAATTGATCCAAAATATCTTTTTCGCCAGTTGTCAATTCATTTTGTCCTTTACTAAAAACTTGATTGGTTACACCGGCACTTAATAAATTTTCCAAATTATAACGACATGAATCTAACGTTCCAAAATTTGAACTAATCGTTTGTCCCTGAACCGTAACCTGAATCTCATTATTTTCAATATTTGGCCCCAACGAAGCATAGAACTTATGCGTTTTTCCACCACCACGAGCCGGCGGACCGCCACGACCATCAAAGAAAATAGCTTTTATGCCATACTTCCTAGAAATTGCAGTAAGTTCCTCTTTGGCTTTATAAATACTCCAATTCGCCATTAAATACCCTCCATCTTTTGTTCCGTCAGAAAAACCAAGCATGATGGTTTGCTTGTTGTTTCTATTCGTCAAATGTTTCGCATAAGCGGGATTCGTATACAATTTCTCCATGATTTCATGCGCATTCTGCAAATCATCAACAGATTCGAAAAGCGGAATAATATCAACAGATGGGTTTTCCCAGTTACACAAACGGAATAACGCAAAGGTTTCCATCACATTCAACGCACTTTCATTATTACTTATGATATAACGGTTTGCACCAAATTCTCCATTATTTTCCTGAATCGCCTTGATCGCTTGAATAGATTCGATCGTAGATTTTGTCATTTCATTTTCAAATGCATTCGAATCAAGATTTCCTCTGACTTTAGACAATACCGAAAACTTCTCGGCTTCAGAAAGCTCATAATAATTCTTAGGAAAAACTAATGTATTCGAATTCGAATACAATCCCACTACGTCTTTAAACACAGCATCGTGTATTTTACTGTTTTGACGAATATCTAAAGACGCAAAATGAAATCCAAACAGATTCACTTTTATAAGAAGTCCATCTATTTCATCTAAATATAAAGATTGATGTTGGTCAATTACGATCTGTTTTATTTTATTCAATTGTGATTTAAATTCATTTAAAGTGATAAAAATATCACCTTTAGAATAAAAAACAGACCTATAAAGTTTTTGTTCCAATTCAGTCACCAAAGCATCTACTCCAGAGAAAGTTAACTTTCTTTTTAAATTTCTCATTTCTATGTAGTAGCATTTCAAAATGGAAGTTCGCAAACGCTCCGCTACTTTCAAAGTAATCTCTGTTGTTACAAATGGATTTCCATCACGATCACCACCGGGCCAAAATCCAAGTTTAATCAATGGATTTTTTATGGAGTTTCCATTAAAAATATTCTTTTGAAGATAATGCACCATCTCTCCGGAAGTTTGATAAAATACATTCTCAAGATACCAGATTAAACTAACCGCTTCATCAAAAGGGTTTGGTTTTTCGTTTTGAATAAAAGGAGTTTTACCCAATTGAGCCAGCAATTGCTTGATAATAAGTAAGTCGTTTTTTCGGATAGCTTCTGTTAAATCATTGATAATTCCAAGAACAGCGCCTGGATAAAATTGCGTAGGATGTGCCGTTAAAACCGTTCTCACATTGAAATCTTCCAGAAAATCAATCAATTCATCTTCCTTGTCTTTAGCATCTGACTTTTCCTTGATATCTCTCAACGAACCTCTTCCTTCCATATTATTGACTACAGGAAAAGCAGCATCTTCAATAGCATCAAATAAAACGATTTGGCGTTCAATATATTGAATGAAACGAAACATCAAATCAATTTTTTCTGTCTCTGAAGCACTATGCAAATATCTTTTGGCAAAAAAATCGACTATCTCCTTAGGAGTTTCCTGTTTTTTGAAACCAATTTCACAAACATCTGTAAATAAAGGAAGTAAAACCCCAGTATTATCAATAGAATCGAAAGGTAATGTAATAAAAACACTATTATAAATGTGGTATTTAGAAAGAACATCCTGATTGAAACGTTCAATTTTTGGTAGCGTGTACATAATTCAGTTGTAGTTGGTTTAGTTAGTTAATTTGTCATAAAAAAACCCCAAGAACTAACTTGAGGTTATATTTATAATATAGCGCATTCAAGATTAATTACATATTTTTGAAAATAGTATGCATCAAGCGCTTCTTATCATTTATGCTTTCCTCAAGTGAGATCATAGTTTCAGTTCTGTAAACACCATCAATATCATCAATCATAAAGATAACATCTTTAGCATGCTTCGTATCTTTAGCTCTAATTTTACAAAAGATATTGAATTTCCCTGTAGTAACAGAAGCAACCGTCACAAATGGAATTTCATTAATTCGCTCTAAAACAAACTTTGTTTGAGAGGTATTGTTTAGAAAAACACCAACATAAGCGATAAAAGAATACCCTAATTTATCATAATCAAGTACTAATGAAGACCCCATTATAATACCGGCATCCTCCATTTTTTTCACCCTAACATGCACAGTTCCTGCAGAAATCAATAACTTTTTCGCGATATCCGTAAATGGAACTCTTGTATTGTCTATCAACATATCTAAAATCTGGTGATCTACTTCATCTAAACGAAATTTACTCATAATTCTTAAATTAATTTTATTAATTGCTATAACAAAGTATAAAAATATACATAAAAACAACAAAAAGACATAAATATTATATTTTTATCATTCCGTTAACAATTTTTATGTTATTATCTAAATAAAAATCAGCTTTTTGGTTTAATTTAGGAATATTGTCAAAATCATCTTTATATAAAGCTCCTTGAGCATCGTATTCAAAATGACCAAAATAATTTTCTAAATCTCCTATTTGTGAAACATAGGCATTAAAACAAATCTGATTTTCAATTAACTCTTCTTTGTATTGTGCTGCAAAATTGGTGATTATTTCGATACCATCATAATTTATCCTGATGTTTTTATATATAAAATCATAAAAAACGACTTTATTTTGAGGAATATTCAAATATTTGTTAATTTCATTGCTAACTATAACGTTTTCGCTGAGTATTTCAAAACTGGAAATCAGCGCCATAAAAACATATTTACGCGTTTCTTCTCTTTCATAATCATTTACAAAATGCCCCGCTTCAAATAATAAAGTTGGTACACCTAAATATTGAAAAGTATCTCCAATGCAGTTTATATTAAAAGAATCATCAAAACGGCCTATTTGATTTGGCAAATACTCCTGAAGCACCTCATTTATACCTGCAATCAAATTGATAGCTTTCAATCTGGATTCATTTATTTCCCGTTCTTCATTATAAGAAGGCGCTAAAAACGACATTGTAGCCGGTTTTCCGGTATCACTAACGCCAAAAATAGTGCGCTGATCATGAAGATTAAAACAATAATCCGGTTTAAAAGATTCGAAAGTCTCTCTCAATAATTTACTTTCTGGCTGGGTAAGATCTTGAGAATCGCGATTTAAATCGACTTTATTAGCATTTTCTCTTGTGTATAATGTTGCACCGTCAGGATTTAACATTGGAATACTATAAAAAGTAAATGCATTTAGTAATTGTTGTGCCAATTCCGAACCTCCATTTAATACATTTAAAAAGTCAAACAACGCTTTTGTAGTCGTACTTTCATTTCCATGCATTTGCGACCAAAGGAAAATTTTAGTTTTACCTTCTCCGATTTCATACGAATAAATAGATTTTCCAAGAACTGATTTTCCAATAATTCTAAGTTGCTTATTGGTGTTTAATTTTTGTAATAACGGCTCAACCGAATTTAAAGTAATGTAACGACCACGGATAGATTCTTCTTTATATTGACTAAATAATTGTTCTAAATTCATGCTGTTTTATTTGATTTACAAAAGTAAACATCTTTATATTTACATTTGTAAACTGCTGTTATTTAAAATATTTCAATGATGTAAACAGTATTTTGCAATTAAGCCTAGTAAACTGGCTTTCCCTAATTAACAATTGTTACCTATTCATTAAGTCAACTTCATTTTATTGTTTATCAATACATTACCAGTTATTATGTCATTTTAAACTTTAAATTATTTACTACTAGAAATACTATTTACACTTGTAATTTTGGTATTTCATTCTATTTTAGTTACATTTGTAAATAGTTAATTTTCAATATTAATTTACAATGGTAAACATAGAAGATTTTATAAAAAGATTAGAAATTATACTGGATTACTACAGTTTGAATGCTTCTTCTTTTGCGGATAAAATTGGCGTACAGCGTTCCAGTTTGTCTCACCTACTTTCAGGAAGAAACAAACCCAGCTTGGATTTTATCCTTAAAATATTAGAGGTTTTTCCCGATGTGGATTTGTATTGGATTTTGAACGGAAAAGGAAATTTTCCAAAAAATTCGGAGCAGTTTGATAAAACAGAAAACAGCGTTGAGCAAGCTGTAAAACAAAATATTCCTACTCCATCGAATACTGAAATAATTCCTGAGAATTTATTCTCAGAAATACAAAATCCAATAAATAGAAATTCATTGGAAACAAAAAAAGCAGAAAATCAAAATACCATAAAAGATTCCATTTCAAGCGACGTGGAAAAAATTGTATTCTTTTATAAAGATGGTACATTTAAAGTTTTTAATCCTAATTAAAAATTAGACCGTTTTTAATTAAAAACGGTCTAAAAAAATTTAAACCTAAAAACTGAAATAAACTCAATTTATAATTTATATCCGTTTTCAGGAATTTTTCCTTCTACACCTACATAATGCTTTTTCAAAATAATAAGATCCGCTTCTATATCCCCCGTTGGCATTAAAGGCTTTCCAAGATTGACTTCTTTTTTACCAAAATCAAATGCAACAGGAATTATAGGAACATTTGCTTTCAAGGCAATATAATAAAATCCCGTTTTTAGTTCGCCCACTTTTTTACGGGTTCCCTCAGGTGCAACTGCCAGACGAAAAACTTCTTTTCTTTGAAAAATAGCCGCAATAGAATCAACTTTGTTCAAACCTCCTGAGCGATCCAATGGTTCTCCACCCATATATTTGAAATAAAATCCAAAAGGAAAACGGAACAATTCTTTTTTACCCACCCAATTCATTTCTAATCCTGTAATTCCTCTGGTAAAAATCCCCAAATAAAAATCATGGTTACTCGTATGCGGCATCACCATCATGACACATTTTTTGATATCCGCATCAATAGTCCCAACTATTTTCCAACCCATGAGCCTGAAAAATATCCATTTGTAAAATTGTTTCTTCATTCTTTCTTATTTAGTACAAAATAAATAATTTATATCTTATTTTTGAGTAAAACTGCCACCAATGATTAAAAAAATATTCAGTTATCTAATTCCAATAAAAATTTATGAAACCAAATCTTCGTTGAGTAAATCAATAGAGGTGACTTGGGCAAATGGTGAATTGGTTTTAGATTCTGAAAATACAAATTATTCGTATGGCAGTTTGCAACGCATTTTAAGATTAGGATTAAAAAACATTGGTTATGAAAAAATAGTCCCAATGAATCATATTTTAGTTTTGGGAGTTGCCGGCGGAAGCGTTATAAAAACATTGGTTGATGAAATAAAATACAAAGGAAAAATTACCGGAGTAGAAATTGACCCGGAAATAATTAAAATAGCCAATACGTATTTTAAATTGGAGGAAGTGAAAAATCTTGAAATTGTAATTGATGATGCCTTCGAATTTGTTTTAAAAACAAAAACCAAATACGATTTAATTATTATTGATATTTTTCAAGACACAACAATGCCTAATTTTCTATTTGAAACTTTTTTCATCAATAGAATTTGCTCTCTTTTGAAAAGTAATGGTTTTATTCTTTTTAATACAATGCTATTGAATGAAAGTCAAAATGTAAGAAATAAAAAATACGTCTCCGAATTTTACAAAAATCAATTTCAAATAAAAACCATTCCAAGAGTTGAAGTTCATAATGAATTGATCGTAATCGAAAAATTGAATTAAATAATGAACCGTAAATATTCTTTCTGAAAATTCGCAATCCAATAGTCTTAAAGCAACACAATTATTTTGTACTCTTACATAGCGTTATTTAATACTCTGCTGGAATGAAAAAAATTTTAAAAAAACTGCTTCTTGGGAAAACGTCAAAGGGTTTTCAACCCAAATTTAATCCCATTCAAAAACGGATACAAAATATTCAATCCATTTGGAATAACGATCATCAGGAAGACAATGGAATTGAAAAAATCGTGCGGTTATTCCTTGCTTCTTCCCAATTACTTTTCCCTGGAATTTACATTAAATATTGGGCCAGCAAAAAAGGAGTCGAATACCAGGATTTAGCTTTGGATTTCTATGTTTTACTTAAAGTGGTTTTTCCAATATTGATTTTAGTAAATCATTGGCAAAGCCATCAATGGATTATTTGGATTCTCATTTATGTTTTTTTGGAAACCGTTTTTTACATTCCAACATTAATTTTTGCTTCTGATTTATTTTCAAAACCACGTTCGTATAAGAGATCAATGTTGTTGCTTTTCTTTAATTATTTAGAAATTGCATTTGCGTATGCCGTGTTTTATTCTATTGACAGTTACTTAAACAGACCTTTCTTTCATTGGTTTGATGCGGTTTATTTTAGCATCGTAACCTCCTCTTCCATAGGGTATGGAGATTATCATCCAATAACCACGATAGGGAAATTCCTGGTAACTACACAAGCGTTATTGTTTCTGTTTTTCGTTGTGCTTTTCTTGAATTTCTTTTCCACCAAAGTAAAAACCAAAGGCTACTTTGATCATGAAAATCTGGAATAAATCACAACATTTTTCTGGCTTTTTCTAAATCTTCCGGAGTGTCAATCCCGATTCCAACATGAGTCGTTTCGACCATTTTGATTCGTTTTCCAAATTCCAGATAGCGTAATTGCTCCAGTTTTTCGGATGCTTCCAAAGATTGCATCGGTAAACTGTAAAAATCCAATAAAGCTTGTTTTCTAAAAGCATAAATCCCGATGTGTTGCATGTACCGAACACCCACATTTTTCTCTCTTGGATAAGGAATTACCGAACGTGAAAAATACAATGCAAATCCGTTTTGATCCACCACTACTTTTACATTGTTGGGATTATTGATGTCTTCTTCATTTGTGATTTCGCGCATCAAAGAAGCCAAATCCACTTTTTTATCCAAATCATTTCTAAAAACTTCAATCACTTTTGCCAAAGGTTCCGCATCTATAAACGGTTCATCTCCCTGCACGTTAATCACAATATCAACGTCCAGATTTTCGACTGCTTCCGCAATTCGATCACTCCCCGATTCGTGTTCCTTAATACTCCTGATGGCTTTCCCACCATTAGAAACGATTTCGTTATAAATTAAATCCGAATCCGTTACCACAAAAACATCATCAAACAATTGCGTGTTTATGGCCGCTTCATAAGTTCTTAAAATGACCGTTTTTCCTCCTAAATCCTGCATCAGTTTAGCGGGAAATCGTGTCGAAGCGTAACGGGCGGGAATGACTGCTATTATTTTCATTATTATGTTTTTAATTTGCTACAAATAAACTAAGTCGCAAAGTTTTATTTTTTATTACTAAACATTTAAAAATAATTTAGTGTACGATTTAATAAACAACAACTTTTATTATTATTCAAATAAACTACTAATGGTTTTCATTGGTAAAAACATTTTGCCACTATCTGGCAAAGTTATAAATCCATATTTGCTGTAGAAATTTACAGCATCCTCATCTAAAGGGTCAACAATTACGGCAAAAGAACCAATATTTTTTGATAATTCATAACTCCTTTTAAGGGCATCAATCAATAATAGTTTCCCGGTACCATTACCTTGAAATTTCCGATCAACAGCTAATCTACCAATCAAGGTTGTTGGAATTGAGGTGTATGATTTTGGCAATTGTTTTTGTAATTCGGAAGGAACTAAATCCAAAGAGATACTATTATTGGCTAAAGTATAATAACCTGATATAAAACCTGTTTCCTTGTCAATCAAAACAAAACAGGCCGATAATTTTCTACGGATATCCTGGTTGGCTTGTTTTTGTAAATAGTCATCCAACATCTCTTTTCCGCAAAAAAAATCCTTTTTTTTATGCCCTGAATTTAGGGTTTCAGATAATTGACTCATTCTGAAAGCAATGCTTTAAAATCATTTGCAGCTGCTTGAAGTGCTTGGTTTGGAGTATTAGGATTCGTAATGGCCTCAAAGAAAATTTCGCTATCTCTTTGAGAAGCCAAAACTTGTTCTCTTTCGCTTATAATTTCTTTTGCCTTAATTTGAACGGTACTAATTACAAAATCGGTTAGATTGCGATACCCGCCAAGACGTGCGGCTTTTTCGAACAATAATTTTTGTTCAATAGGCAATTTAGTATCAAATCTAGCTTTTTCGATTTTAATTGTTTTTGTTGCCATAACACAGTATTTTTTTTCAAATATACGGATAATATCCGTATAAAAAATAAATCATACGGTTTATTTCTGTACTTTTTATTCTAATGAAATTAAATCACCGTCTTTCCAACCTTAGTTAGTATGTTTTTAGAAGTTAAAAACTGTTCTTAATTCTCAACTTAAATTTACTTCGTGATATTCCAAAAACTGATTTTTCGCCTGATTGTAAAACCTAATTTCTCGTACAGTTGTATTGCTCCACTATTATCTTCAATCACATGTAAATAAGGCGTTTTATTTTGGTTAAAAATTTCATTTACAGTATGGATAACTAATTGTTTGGCGTATCCTTTTCCGGTATGATTAGGATGTGTGACTACTGCACTTACTTCAACAAAATCATTCATTTGCATGCGTTCACCAGTCACAGCAACAAGTTCATCGTTTTTGAAAATACCATAATAATTGCCTAATAAAGCAGTTTTTCTTTTAAAATAACCCGGTTGCACCAAGTTAACCAACTCATATAAAGCATCGATATGTTCGTCAGTGAGTTTTACGATTGGATCATTAATTGTAATATCGATTGCATCATAAACAATCATTTGAAGGCAAATAACTTCTTTATTTAACTTCAATAGATTTGAAAGTTCCGGTTTTTCTCCAACAATAAAAAAATTATCAACTTTAGCAGAATATTCATCAATAGGCTTTACAATCGCATTGCCTTTTTCAAAACCACCAAACAGACAATAATCCGGATGATAAAATTTTACACTGTCATAATCTACCGCAAAACTTTGATGCGTTTCTGATAACGAAAACCAAACCGGATTATCTAATTTTTTATCGTCTTGTGTTTTCACAATAAGTAGTTTTGAGGGGTTTGTTCTGAAGATTAGTGATAATTATTATTGAAAGAAAAAGTTATATTTAGTTTGTGGTCACGAGCGGGACGCTCGCGCTAGCTGGGTGGGGGGTTATTCTTTTATTTCAAGTTTATAACCAGAAAGCTTATTGCGGAACTTATCCAATTTCTGATTGGTTTCTGCCGTTCTGAATGCAACGGTGTCTTGGACACTTATTTTAGATTCTTCAATTATTTCATCTACAGTTATGGTTTTGTAGAATACTATTATTTCAGACATTTCAAATTCAGAAATATATGACTGTAGATTATTTGGAGCTTGAAACTTTGTTTCACAATTAGGACAAATTGGTTTGTCAAAATTATTTCCAATGTTTTTACCGAAAATACCACCTAAAATAGCTCCGGGTATAGTTCCGGCAATGGCTCCCAAAGGCCCCATTGCTATTCCTATTTTTGCCCCAAGAATTGCCCCAGCAGAAGCGCCACTAATCCCACCAGTAATTTTGCCATCAGTTATATTAAAAAAATGGAATCGATATCCGCATTTGGGACAATGAACAAATACTTTTCCATTTTCAGCATTATGATTTTTTTGATATTCAATTTTTTTTACTCTTTCTTCCTTTCTTAAAATGTCTACCTCTTCCAAATATTTAACAAGTTCTTCTTTGCCACTCTTTAAATAAATTTCGACTGCATTTTTCTTAAATTGAATAATTTGTATTTGTTCTTCACTTTCTGGCATTTCGACTATTGTTGTCATAATAAATTTAGTTAAGGTTGGAAAAATGATTGAATTTATATTAAAAAAAATAATTTATTGGTGTCATAAATAATATAAAAAACACCAATCTTCCAAAAAACATTACTAAAATTTCCCCATTATTCTTTTATAATATTTTGGAAGTTTATATAGGGTCTGATTTTCTTTAGATAAGCTATCAATACCGAAATAATCTCGAATTAAAATTACCAACAAATAATAATTATTAAAATATTCTTTATATTCTTCTTCAGTTTTTGCTTGGTTTTTTTCTCTCAATGAAACAAAAAAACCTTCACTTTTATACAAAGTTTCATTTGAGAGTGTAACAATATTATTAGGAAGGATGTGTTCGTGCTGATATATAATTGCACCAATAATTTCAAACTTATTCACTGAATCATTTTGAACTTCGGGATTTTCAAATAATTCAGTTATATGAAGGTTAAGTTTATAAAAATCATTTATTATTAATGTACAAATTCTAATCTGTTCTTTATAAATATGTTCCCGCAAATTATTTTTTCGGTTTTTGGCAGTAAAATATAGATTTACTAGACTCACAGCCAGGGTCGCCATAATTCCAATTATAAATAAGATATCTTTGGTTTCCATTTTATTTAAACTTTTTTTGATGTTATAATAAGCGACTCATAAATAAATGTTTGTTTTTTAATCACCCAAATATAAGATTTATTCCCCATTATTTCTCTACATAATCTTCACTGAAGTCATACTCAGCGAACCCGCTAATAACTTATCATTAAACAAACTCAGTTCTTCGGATTTTCCTTTTAATCCCAAGGTATAAATCAAAGGTAAATAATGTTCTGGCGTAGGAATTGCTAATTGAAACGCTTTGCTTTGTTTTTCAAAATCAATCAACGGCTGGAAATTCCCGTCCACTAAATAATTGTTCACCGTTTCCCTTGCTTCAATTGCCCAATCGTATCCGTAATTGTCTTTATCGAAATTATGATAATCGACCAATCTCAAATTATGCACAATATTTCCACTACCTACAATCAAGATTCCTTTGGTACGCAACGCACTTAGTTTCTGAGCCAACTCAAAATGGTATTGCCCGGATTTTGTATAATCAATACTCAACTGAATCACAGGAACATTCGCTTCGGGATATAAATGTTTGATGACACTCCAAGCACCGTGATCCAAGCCCCAATGTTCGTCCAGCTCTACTTCTACCGGTGTCAACAATTGTTTGGTTTCTAATGCTAATTCGGGACTTCCTTTCGCAGGATATTGCACGTCGAACAACGCTTGCGGAAAACCTCCAAAGTCGTGAATCGTTCGTGGCATTTCCATTGCGGTTACCTTTGTCCCTTTGGTAAACCAATGCGCCGAAATACACAAAATGGCATTCGGTTGTGGTAACGTTTTAGCCAAATTTCGAAAACCCGTTACAAACTGATTTTCTTCAATTGCGTTCATCGGACTGCCGTGTCCTAAAAACAGCACCGGCATTTTTTCGGTATTCGAAAAAGAACCTGAAATTTTATGCAAGTCGTTTAAAGTGTTCATAACCAATTCTATTAAAAGTTTAAAACAGACAAATTAATTTTTCAAACCATATAAGCTATTTAAATTTTACTTTAATTGTTAAGCATATATGACTTATATGTTTATGAAATTTACTCTACAAAATTCTCATCCTTAAAACCAATCAAATATAATTTATTTTTTGCTCGGGTCATTGCGGTGTACAACCAGCGAATGTAATCTCTATTGATTCCGTCCGGTAAATACGGTTGTTCTATAAAAACAGTATTCCATTGACCACCTTGGGACTTATGACAGGTTATTGCATATGAAAATTTAACTTGCAAACCATTAAAATATTCGTTGGCTTTCACTTTTTGGAATTTTTGGAATTTGGTTTCACCTTCGTAATCTTTCAACACTTCCTGATACAATCGGTTGGATTCTTCATACGTTAAAGATGGTGATTCACTTTTTATGGTGTCCATTAACAATACCGTTTCAAACGGAATCTGATTGGGATAATCAATCATTCTTATTTTTACTTTGGCAAACTTAAAACCGTACAATTCTTTGATATTGAAAATTTCCAATATTTCGATAATATCACCGTTGGCAATAAAACCCGCTTCATCAGAATCTTTTAACCAAAAATAATTGTTCTTCACCACCATCAGGAAATCACCTGTAGAAAGTTCGCTTTCTTTATCGAGGATTTTGGTTCTGATTTGCTCATTATATTGATTTGCCCTTTTATTGGAACGAACAATAAAGGCAGTATCTTCTATACTATAATTACTGTAGGCGAAATTGATGGCATCCTGAATATCGTATCCATCGGTCAATCGAACTATATCCTTGAATTTCTTGACGTCAAATTTGAATTCATCTATAAAGGAATCCTTCAATAATTCCCGAAGTTCAGTGGCGTTATGCAAAATCCCGGAATTTTCTTCCTGACGCATCACTTCGTCCAACTCAATATGTTCTACTTCCTTATCATAATTCATTCCCAAAGTGCGAATATCCAAAGCTGGACTGATATCCAAATTCACCGGAGGCAACTGAGCGGTGTCACCCAGTAAAATCATTTTGCAATTGGTTCCTGAATATACATACGAAATCAAATCATCTAATAAGGAACCGTTTTCATATAACTTAGAATCGGAATTAGTGTCCGAAATCATCGAAGCTTCATCGACGATAAAAATCGTGTTCTTGTGTTTATTTTGTTGTAACGTAAAAGTAACGCCACCACCGGAAGACTTCTTTGGAAAGTATATTTTTTTATGAATCGTAAAAGCTGGTTTGTTCGAATAATTAGCAATCACTTTTGCCGCACGACCCGTTGGCGCCAACAAAACATACTTTTTATTGATGTCCAATAAACTGTTTACAATCGTAGAAATCACGGTTGTTTTTCCCGTTCCCGCATATCCTTTTAATACGAAGATGGTTTTATTATCGGTTTCGGTTAAAAAAATTGCTATTTTTTGAAAAAAAACATCCTGTTTATACGTGGGTTGAAAAGGAAACTTTTTTTGTAAAAGACTATAAAACAGGGAGGAATTCATTTCGTGTTATTTGACTGCAAAGTAAAGAATGTTTTTTCAATTTCAATGTCAATAGCAATTTCAATTTTCAATTACTGCCATTGAATTTTGCTATTGTCATTGCTATTGCTATTGTCATTGCAAGTGAATTTTGTAATTGAATTTTGCCATTGCAATTGTTATTGATTTTTAAATTTGTAAGTTTGCGTTGTTGAAAAAATCAATAGTATTATGAACATAGCCGAAAAAAAATATAAAAAACTTTCCATTCAAGTTTCCTTGACGGGACTTTCTTTTTGTTGTTTTGATACGCTAAATAATACCGTAATTTCATTTAACGAAGTGCATTTTGAGACCTTTCATAAAGCCACAAAAATTGAAGATTTGTTTGCTGATGCTTTTAGAGATCATTCGGAATTAAAGGATTCCTATGATGAAATTCTGATAATTCATAACAACAACCTTTCTACTTTTGTACCGGAACCTTTATTTGATGAAAACTTTTTAGGCAGTTATTTGCAATACAATACCAAGGTTTTTGAAACCGATTTTTTCGCTTTTGATGAAATTCCAAACTATCAAATGAATGCGGTTTATATTCCGTATGTGAATATCAATAATTTTTTTATTGACCAATTTGGTACTTTCGATTACAAACATGCGAACAGTATTTTGGTTTCCAAATTATTGGTTGCTTCCAAAAATAAGGATGAGAAAAAAATGTTTGTACATATTAATGCCGGTCATTTTGAAATTATTGTAGTTCAGAACCAAAAACTACTCCTTTTCAATTCATTTGATTACAATACGCCGGAAGATTTCTTGTATTACATATTATTCACGGCTGAACAATTGAACTTAAATCCCGAAAACTTCCCATTGGAATTAATCGGAAATATTGATACCGAAAGTGATTATTTCAAAATCGCTTACAAATACATTCGCAACGTTTCCCTCATAGATGTGGAAGATTTGCGATGGAACAATTATTTTTCTGAGGCCGAAAACAGAAATCATTTTATACTTTTCAACTCATGAGAATCATTTCAGGAAAATACAAAGGAAGACGCATTTTTCCACCAAAAGGACTTCCCGTTCGTCCCACAACCGATATGTCTAAAGAAGCATTATTCAATGTTTTGAACAACCATTTCAGTTTCGAAGGGCTTAAAATATTAGATTTATTTGCCGGAACCGGAAATATCAGTTACGAATTTGCCTCAAGAGGAAGCACGCCGATTACTTCTGTTGATGGTGATTTTGGTTGTGTAAAATTCATCAAACAAGTTGCTGCCGAATATGATTTTAATATTGCAGCCACTAAAAGTGATGTTTTTACCTATTTAGAAAGATGCAAAACTTCGTACGATATTATTTTTGCGGATCCACCTTATGCTTTGGACCAAAAAACTTTCGAGAAAATTGTTTTATTAATTTTCGAAAAAGAATTGCTAAATGAAGAAGGAATGATGGTAATCGAGCATTCAAAATATACCAAATTGGATCACATGATTCACTTTTCGTTCCAAAAAAGTTATGGTGGTTCTATTTTTAGTTTCTTCGAAATAGGCAATAAGGAGGAAGATTCTGAAAATGAATCAGACCAAAACGATGGTGAAGAAGAATAATTTTAGTTATTTTTTTTAAGATAGTTTCTCCAATATTTTCTTATATATTGGAGTAGCAACTCCATATTTCAAACCTTCTTTTACCACATATTCTGTTAAGGAATTCACTTCTGTTTTTCGATTTGCCAACAAATCTCTGTGCATCGATGAAGTGGCATCTTGTGGCGATTTCTCCAATTTAATAATCGTTTGGGCAACAATGTCATTTGGCAACGCTAACCCTTTTGCGGAAGCGACAGCAGTAATCTCGTTTAACAATGAAATATAAACTGCTTTATTTTCAGGATTATTTAAAATCCCTCCAATGTTTTGGTTCAAATACGAAGTTGCTGAAGCCAGAGCGGAAATAAAAATGAACTTCTCCCAAACTGTTTCTTCACTATTTTCTACAAGATAACTTTCGATACTTGCATTTTCGAAAATGGATTGCAATTCCTTCAATTTAGAAACCGGAGCATTTTTAGAACCAAAGAATAGTTTTTCGTAAGGGCCAATTTTCTTGATAATTCCCGGAGCAACAATCATCGAAACAATATACACGCAACCTTGCAAAACAACATTTTCAGGAAATGCTATTTGTATGCGTTCCGTGGCATCGACACCATTATATAAAGGCAAGATTATCGTGTTTGGCGCAATGCAGTTTTTTATGGATTCAAAACTACTTTCAATATCATAGGTTTTAGTGGCGCAAATAAGGTAATCGAGTTTCCCAATTTCGTTTGGATTGTTAGAAACCAAATTCGGAAAAACAGTCATTTCACTTTCGTCTAAAATGATTTTTAATCCGTTTTGAGCTACTGCTTTTTGGGTTTCGCCACGGGCAATACATACGATTTCAATTGTATCTGAGTCAAAATAAGCTTTGGCTAATAAACCTCCGAAATAACCACCCACTCCTCCGAGTCCTAAAATCCCAATTCTTGTTTTCATTAATTTAAGTTTAATTATCGGTAACAGGTTCAAGATTTAATTCAGAAAAATCAAATTCACTTTTAGATATAACAATTGTAGCTACGCTGTTTCCTATTAAATTTGTAATTGCTCTAGCTTCACTCATAAACTTATCTACCCCAAGTAAAAATGCCAATCCTTCTACTGGAATCTTATGAAGCGCTGTAAGTGTTGAAGCAAGAACTATGAAGCCACTTCCAGTAACGCCAGCAGCTCCTTTTGAGGTTATCATTAGAATACCGATTATACTCAATATTTCAAAAAAACTAAGATGCACATCGTACAATTGAGCTAGAAATATAACCGACATCGATAAATAGATTGAAGTTCCATCCAGATTAAAAGAATAACCAGTTGGGATTACCAATCCGACAACCGATTTACTACACCCCATTCTTTCCAATTTTACCATTATACTTGGTAAAGCAGCTTCAGAAGAAGAGGTACCGAGAACCAATAAAAGTTCTTCTTTAATGTATTTTAAAATCGAAATTATATTAATTTTATAATAACGAAGGATCCCACCAAGTATTATAAACACAAATAAAAACATAGTGAGATAAACCGAAAGCATCAATTTTCCGAGAGGAATAAGTGTGGCCAAACCAAATTTACCAATAGTATAAGCCATTCCTCCAAAAGCACCTAATGGGGCTAGATACATTACATATTTTAATCCTAGAAAAACAACATTAGAAAATCGCTCTAAAACAAGAATTGTCTGTTCTCTCTTCTTATAAAAATTAAGCAAAACTCCGGTTACAATTGCTGCTACGAGAACTTGCAAAGTAAAATTAGAGAAAAAGAATTGTAGCCATGAAAAATTTTCTGAAGCTGCATTGGTGAATTTACTCGGATCTTGCAAAGCCAATCCTGTTCTGTCTATTTTCCCGGGTTGAAAAAAATATGCAACGGCAATTCCTATAGTTAATGCAATTGTAGAAACAATTTCGAAATATAATAATGCCTTAAAACCAATACGTCCTACTTTCTTTAAATCTCCCATACTGGAAATTCCCAAAACAATCGTCAGAAAAATAATTGGTCCAATAAAAAGTTTGATGATATCAACGAATGTTTTTCCTATTATCTCCATTTTAACTCCATTGGCTGGAGAAAAATGCCCTAATAAAATTCCCGCAATAATAGCGATAAGCACCCAAAAAGTTAGATTGGAGAAAAGTAACGCAAAAATTCCTTTTTTTAAATTTTCTCGATTAATAGAAGAAGATTGTTTCATTAAAATATATTTGATATTTGCGCAAATATATATAAAAAATGCAGACCTATAAGCCGGATTCTGTTCTCATTATCACTAACGATACCTTATCATTTATCTAGATCCCGAATTACTTCGGGACTCAAGCTATCTACCCTTCAACAACGGACGAGAAGCCCTTAAATGCTGATATACTTGATATTTCACCGCATAGAGTTTACCTGGTTTCACTACAGCATTACCTGTACATACTTTCTGTTGCACTTGTCCTAATCCGATTGCTCGAACCGACGGGGGTTACCCGCTATGCTTCCCTATGGTGTCCGGACTTTCCTCCCTCTTGATTACTCAAAACGGCGATAAGGCGGTCTGCGGTGCGAAATTACAACATTTTTTGATGTATCTCAGTTTTAGATTATTTACTTTAACATCCATTTCACAACGACTTAATAATAAATTAGTTATCTTTATAATTAACAATTAATCTTCCATTAATCATGAAGCCAACGTACCATTATACCACTGTTATAGAAGCCTTAGAAGATCTAAAAGAAAAAGGTTTCACCTATGATTTTAATATTCATCAAGATGATATTAAAGCAAATCCGCATAAATATGAAGTAAAACACGTGTATCGCTACGAAGGGGATACTGATCCTGGCGAAGAATCGGTGGTATATGGCATCAGCTCTGATTCAGGAGAAAATGGAGTTTTTGTAGCTGGTTTTTCGGCAAATTCTGATAATGATGCTGCACTTGTTTTGGAAAAATTATGCATAGAAAGCAGCGGGCAATGCAAACTCTAGTTGCCGTATAGTCCTCTTTTTTAAACAACAACAACTTCATTTTAAGGTTTCCCAAAAAAATTAATTATTTAAGTTCTATGCTGTTATCCGAAATAATAATAGAACGAATCAAAAAAGAAGGACCAATCTCTTTTCGGGATTTTATGGAAATGGCATTGTATTATCCAGAATTGGGGTATTATAATTCTATACAGGACAAGATAGGATCCAATGGCGATTTTTACACCAGCCCTTATATTTCTGCCGACTTTGGAGCCATGCTAGGCCATCAAATCGAAGAAATGTGGGAGATTTTAGAAAAAAAACCTTTTACGATTGTTGAATATGGCGCCGGAACCGGTTTATTATGTCATGATATTTTAGATTATCTCAAGAATAATCCCGCTTTGTATGATAGCTTAACCTATTGTATCATCGAAAAAAGTGTCAGCATGCGTGAAATTGAAAAAAAACATTTGCATGAAAAAGTAAGTTGGTACAATTCAATCCAAGATATTCCTGAAATTAACGGTTGTATTTTATCGAATGAACTGGTTGATAATTTTGCGGTGCATCAGGTAATTATGGAAGAACAACTTCAGGAAGTCTTTGTAGACTATAAAGAGGTTTTCATAGAAGTTTTGAAACCTGCAAAAAAAGAACTCACCCAATATTTCGAAACATTAAATGTACAACTGCCAAAAGGATTTCGCACGGAAGTCAATTTGGAAGCGGTATCTTGGATAAAAGAAGTTTCACAATCCATACAGAAAGGATATGTAATCACCATAGATTATGGTTCTTTGTCGGCTGAATTATACCACAACCACAGGAGTTCCGGTACATTATTGTGCTATCACAAGCATCACAAAAACGACAATCCTTATCAATTTATTGGTCAACAAGACATCACATCTCATACCAATTTCTCTGCTATATCGCATTGGGGCGCGCAAAACGGGCTAGATTGTTGTGGTATAGTGGATCAAGCACCTTTTTTATTAGCGCTCGGTATTAAAGAATATCAAAATATTGCTTTACTTAAAAATAAGGATAATTTGCAATTGGCAGCCCATGAAGCAGTAATGAATTACAGACTATTATTTGATATGGGAACGAAATTCAAAGTATTAATCCAACAAAAAGGAGTCCCAAAATATCCATTATCCGGTTTGAAATTTTTAAATTCTTCAAGAACCGTTTTTAGTTAAAAAAACTATCCAATCAGATTTAGAAATACTTTATTTTTTTGAAATTGTAATTTAGTTAGGAGCTATTTCCAGCTATTCATTACAAATGAAATTCACTGAACTCCAATTAAAATAAAAGTATTGTGAAGTAATCTTTTCTTGTTTTAAAGAAAAACAAGAAAAGGATTTCTCCCGAAAATTCGGGACTATCCAGACTAGAAATTCGGGAACAAAAAACCATTTAAAAAATTATAAAATCTTTCAATACTTAAATTTTTCCATCTTTAAATTAAAACCTATATTTGCTTTCGAATAAAAATTCTATGGAACAATTTGTTGTATCGGCCCGTAAATATCGTCCTCAAACATTTAAAGATGTTGTAGGACAAAAAGCCATTACCAATACTTTATTGAATGCCATAGAAAGCAATCATTTGGCTTCTGCCCTATTATTCACAGGACCTCGTGGCGTTGGAAAAACTACTTGCGCCCGTATTTTGGCTCGAAAAATAAATCAGCCGGGATATGACGATCCAAATGAAGATTTTGCCTTTAATGTTTTCGAATTAGATGCTGCTTCCAACAACTCCGTTGATGATATCAGAAATTTAATTGACCAAGTCCGTATTCCGCCACAAACGGGACAATACAAAGTATACATTATTGATGAGGTTCACATGTTGTCTTCGGCAGCTTTCAATGCTTTTTTGAAAACATTAGAAGAACCGCCAAAGCACGCCATTTTTATATTGGCTACGACCGAAAAACATAAAATTATTCCAACGATACTTTCTCGTTGTCAAATATTTGATTTCAAAAGAATCACCGTAAAAGATGCTAAAGAACATCTTGCCGAAGTGGCTACCAGTCAAGGGGTTAATTTTGAAGATGACGCTTTGCATATTATTGCTCAAAAAGCAGATGGCGCGATGCGAGATGCTTTGTCGATTTTTGACCGAGTAGTTTCTTTTTGTGGAAAAGATTTAACACGTCAGGCCGTTACGGAAAACTTGAATGTGTTGGATTACGAAACCTACATCAACATCACCGATTTGATTCTGGAAAACAAAATCCCGGAATTATTAATCGCTTTCAACGATATTCTTGCCAAAGGTTTTGATTCACATCATTTTGTATCAGGATTGGCTTCCCATTTTAGAGATTTATTAGTATCTAAAACACCTGCTACGCTATCATTATTAGAAGTTGGGGAACAAGCGCAACAAATGTATGGTGTGCAAGCCCAAAAATGCAGTCAAGACTTTCTTTTAAAAGGAATCGAAATTGCAAACGATTGTGATTTGAAATACAAACTAAGCCAAAATCAACGACTTCTTGTTGAACTTTGTTTGATGCAACTTGCCTCTATCACTTATGATGGAGAAAAAAAAAAGTTGAGCAATTTATAATTCCACCTACTTATTATAGGAAGAATGACTACTCCATAATAGAAATTCCAAAAAACAATGGCAATAGCAATGAAAATGGCAATGTCAAAAATCAAATTTCAGTTTCCAAACCCGAAACTGTTACCCTAAACGCTCCCGAAGTTTCCAGAGAAGAATTAAATTCAGAAGTTGTTCAACCTAAATTCTCAAATCTTAATTCTCAAATCTTAACTCCATTATCAAATGAACCAAAGATTTCTGCATTTTCATTATCGAGTATTCGTGCCAAAAAAGCATTAGAAGAAAGCAATAAAGGAATTGTAAAAGAAGTGCTTCATTTGCCGACTGAATCTTTTACAGAGACTGAAATGTTGTTGCAATGGAATAAATATGCGCAACGTTTAGGAGATAAAGGGTATAAAATCATGGAATCGTTATTACTTATCAACGATCCTAAACTAGATGGAACTGCCATCTCAATTGAATTGCCTAATGAAGGTTCTAAATTAGATTTTGAAAAAGAACTAAACGGACTTTTAGGACATTTAAAAGGTCATTTACACAATCATGATATTACAATAGAAGTTATTGTGAATGAGAGTTTCGAAAACAAAAGAAGCTTTAATGACCAAGACCGATACAATAGACTTCATGAAATAAATCCAAATATTGAACTGTTACGAACAACATTTGGATTAGATTTAGATGCGTAAATTATTTGTTTTTTAAACCAAATTGAAAAACTTTTCGCAACCAGTTTTCTCTTTGCTTTTCATCAGAAGTTTTTATGACTCCAATATAACTGACTTTAACTGGTTTTATGCCACAAAATTCTAAAGTTGATTTCTTTAATTGATTCACACTTGGTCTTCCAAAAAACAATCTGTAATACCAACCAGGTTGATCTAATGTAGTAATAATGTGTGCTGTTTTTCCTTTTAAAAGTTTATCCCACCAAATAGAATTTTCTCTGTATCTAAAAGCCATTCCCGGCAAAAAAAGACGATCAATAAAGCCTTTTGTAATTGCAGGTAAACCACCCCACCAAACCGGATGAATCCAAACTAAATGTTCAGCAATTTTAATTTTTTCCCAAGATTCAATTAAATCTTCCTCTAATTCAATTCGCTTTTGATAGCCAAATTGTAAATTAGGATTAAATTTTAAAGTAGCAATTGTAATCATATCTACCTGTGCACCTGATTGAATCGCTCCATTTTTGTAATACTCCGCTAATGCATAATTAAAACTCGACGGGTTTGGATGTCCATTTATAATAAGAATTTTTTTCATGTTTATATTTTGGACAAAAATACCCCATAAAAAAAACATAGCTACAAGACAAATGTCCTATAATTAAAGCGCTTTTCGAATCCGACTTAAATGTCTTGGGGTTATTCCTAAAAAAGAAGCCAAATTGTGTAATGGAATAAGCTGAATGTATTTTTTATGAAGCCTAAATAATTCTTCATAGCGTTCTTTTCCTGTCAATTTTTGAAAAGATACCATTCGTTGTTGTAATGTGACATATTCCATTTCAGCTATTTTCCTACCTGCTTCTTGCCAATGAATACTGTTTTTATAAAGTAGTTCTAAATTTTCATGGCTGATAATTTGCAATTCAGTATCAAAAATTGCCTGAATATTTTCTTCCGTTGGTTTTCTAGTGATAAAACTAGCAAAAGCGGCCATAAATTCATTCTCAAAAGTGATACAATTTGTTATTTCGTCTCCTTTATTATTTAAAAAAAAGGAGCGTAAGACACCTGATTTTATGAAAACAATTTCATTACAAATTTGATTTTCTCGAATTAAAAAATCTCCTTTTTTGAGTTTCCGTTCCGTTACTAACGCATCTAATTTATTTAATTCATTTTCGGGGAGCAGTTGTAATGATTTGAATATGGATTTCATTTGTTGTTTTTAATAAATCTGGTTTACCTTAATGATATTAGGAAATCATTTGTAATAAGAATAACTACTTAAAAATTCTTTCGACCCTTTTATCTGGAATTAACCAAATCAGGGCTACAATAAAATAGATAACTCCTGAAATCAATTCATTAAAAAAAGAAAAAAATATACCTAAGAAATATAACGCTATTGAAGCTTTCCCTTTAAGATCTCTTCCTAAAACTTTACCCAAAAGAGAATCTTTCCCCTCATTTAGGATAATATTTTTTTGTAAAATAATATAAGCAATTGCCGATAATAGCAGAATAACCCCATACAAAGTCATTGTTTGTTTAGCAAAATAATGTTCTCCCATCCATCCCGTAGAAACAGGAATTAACGATAGCCAAAAAAGCAAATGCAAGTTTGACCAAAGAATTTTACCATTCACTTTAGTCAGTCCATGTATTAAATAATGATGGTTATTCCAATAAATTCCAACATATATAAAACTTAGAATATAGCTTATAAATTTTGGAAAAAGAATTTTTAAATCCTCAAAATTATGCCCTTCCGGAACTTTTATTTCCAGTATCATAATAGTAATTATGATAGCCAAAACACCATCACTGAAAGCTTCAAGTCTGTTTTTATTCATATTATAAATTATATCTTACCGTAATACATGGCTTTTACAATACCATCTGAAAGCCCTATTTTAGGAACATATATATGTCTGGCACCACTCCATTTCATTGCATTCAGATAAATTCTTGTCGCGGGAATAATTACATCGGCACGATCCGGATTCAATCCTAATTCTGAAATCCTTTGTTCGTACGAAAGTGAATTCAAGAAAGCATATTGAGAATTCATATAGATATAAGATAATGGCTTTTCCTGTATCTTTCCGGACATTTTGAATAACTTATTAATATTTCCACCAGACCCTATTAAAGTGACTTCATCGTATTCTTCCGTATTTGTTTTAATCCATTTTTCAATTTCATCCCATACAATATCGTGTACCATTTCATTAAGCAATCGCACAGTTCCTGCTTTGAATGATCTTGAATTTATCATTTTACCATTAGAGAATAAGGTAAACTCAGTGCTTCCACCGCCAACATCTACAAAAAGATAGGTTTCATCTGTTTTCAGCAGATGATGCAAATCAGTAGAAGCAATTATAGCAGCTTCTTTTTTCCCATCAATAATTTCTATTTTTATATCGGCTTTTTTCTTTATTAAAGCAACAACTTCCTTACCGTTGTAGGCTTCGCGCATGGCTGAAGTTGCAAAAGCCATATAACGTTCCACTTTATGTACTTTCATCAAAAGATTAAAAGCTTTCATGGCATCGCACATTCTTTCCATATTCTCATCAGAAATTTCACCCACTGTAAAGGCATCCTGACCTAGACGAATTGGAACACGTACTAACGAACTTTTATTAAACTGTGGTTCTTTTCCTTCTTGTTCTACAATATTTACAATCAATAAACGCATGGCATTAGAGCCAATATCGATTGCTGCATATTTTTTTATTTTAATCATTTTGGATTTGATTCGTTTATGCTTTTAGTAATTAATTTGTCTATTTATTAATTCTAAAGTCAAAAAATTAATGAAAATATTAAATTAGATTTGAACAAATAATTATACTATTTCTTCTGTTTTTGATTCTAATTCCACTTTGCTTTGATAGTATTTATAGGTTTCTAATTGTGCCCTAAAAACAGGATTATGATTTCGAACTCTATATTTATTATCTAATTTATAAGAATGATAACGGGCCTTTACATTCCCTTTCCAACCTATATCGAAGTTATCGATTAACTCATTTTTTATTTCCTGATCGTATATTGGACAGGTAACTTCAACACGACCATCCAGATTTCTGGTCATAAAATCAGCTGATGAAATATAAACTTCCGTTTGTCCTGCATTTCCAAAAATATAAATTCTGGAATGTTCTAAATAATTATCGACTATACTTATAGCTTCGATATTATCACTCATTCCGGGAATTCCCGGTATCAATGAACAAATCCCTCTAACTTCGAGTTGAATTTTCACTCCTGCTCTACTGGCTTCGTATAATTTATCTATCATTTCAAAATCAGACAAACTATTCATTTTTAGTTTTATATGCGTTTTTCTTCCTGCTAATGCATGAGTAATTTCTCTATCAATTAATTTTATAAATCGAGATCTGGTATAATGCGGGGAAACAATGAGATGTTTGTAGCGATGCACTCTATAATTGATGTCAAAAAACTCAAATATTCGCATAATATCTTTCAGAATTTGTTGATGACTCGTAAAAAGAGTTACGTCAGTGTACACTTTTGCTGTTGATTCATTGAAATTTCCTGTTGAAATAAAACCGTATCGCTTTATTTTATTATTCTCATTTCTTTCAATAACACATATTTTACTGTGTACTTTTAATCCTTTTATTCCAAAAATTAGTTCAATACCTTCCGTTTGCATTTGCTCAGCATACGAAATATTGGAAGCTTCATCAAAACGAGCTTGCAATTCGATTTGAACGGTTACTTTTTTTCCATTTTTGGCCGCATTTATCAGTGAACTAATAATTTGAGAATTTTTTGCCAATCGATATAACGTAATTTTTATCGAAGTTACTTTTGGATCTAATGCCGCTTCACGCAAAAACTTAGTGAGATATGAAAAGGATTGATAAGGTGCATTTAATAAATAATCTCTTTCACTTATTTTTTCTAACATACTTCCTTCAAGACTTAATCCTGGAATTGGCAAAGGATCATTGGTTTTGTATAATAAATCAAATCGACCCAGATTTGGAAAATTCATGTAGTCGCGTCTGTTGTGGTATCTTCCTCCGGGAATAATGCTGTCAGTAGAAACAATTTTCATTTTATCAAGAAAAAATTGCAAAGTATCTTCTTCTATTAATTGGTCATAAATAAAGCGCACCGGTTCACCAATTCTACGATCTTTAACACTCAATGATATTTTTTCAATCATACTTTTACTTAAATCACTATCGATGTCAAGTTGAGCATCTCTGGTAATTTTTATCATGTGTGCAGAAACACTTTTGTAGTCAAAAATATTAAAAATACTGCTTAAATTATGTCTAATGACATCATCCAGAAGTATAATATATTGTTTTTCATTATTAGACGGTAAAACAACAAAACGGTTGATTGTTTTTGGAATTTCAATAACGGCATAACGAACTTCTGAATTTTGATTCATAACCAGTTTAATGGCTAAATAACCCGAAGTGTCTTTCAATACTGGAAACTCTGCTAAATCATTCAAAATTATTGTTACTAATTCAGGACTTAATTTTTGAATAAAAAAGTCTTTCAAAAAGATTTCTTGTTCAATTGTAATGTCATTTTCAGTGATAATAAATATATTTTTAGTCTCCAGTTCCGTTTCAATAATATTTAATATCCGTAAACTTTCAGATTGTTGCTGGATTACAATTTCAGTAATATCCTTTACTAATTGCTGCGCAGAAATACCTCCGAGATACTTTTCTCCGGTTATCCCTGTCAGACTCAATCGTCTAATGGCTGCAAAACGAACTCTAAAAAACTCATCTAAATTATTCGAAAAAATACCTAAAAATCGCAGTCTGTCTAATAGTGGAACTGAATTATCACCAGCCTCTTGAAGTACTCTGGCGTTGAAAGCTAACCAACTTTTTTCTCTATCAATATATTTATATTCTAATACTTTATTCATCTTAAATCTTTGGGAAATATTATTTTTTTTATTTTACCTTTTTTAATTTTTTTCCAATCATCGGTATCAAATTTCAAGGATACAAAACCACTTGTAGGAATATTATCAATATAATCATCCCCAAATTTATTAACAAAATTTGTAATTGCACCATTATGTCCGAAAACAATAATACTTTCGAAAAGATTACTGCATGATTTGATAATTTCCTCCAGTTTCTTTTCATCAAAAGTATAAAGGTCGTCTTTGTAAACGATACTTTCTATAGGATAGGCTAAATTTTGAGCAAAAATTAACGCTGTGTTTGTCGCTCTTTTTGCAGAACTTGCCCAAATAATATACGTTTTGGGAATAAAATCTTTTGCATGAATAGAAACAAGATGAGCATCTTTCATTCCTTGACAAGTCAAACCACGATCTTTATCATGCATTGGAACTTCCCAACTTGATTTTGCATGCCGAACTAATATTAGGTTTTTCATAATGAAAAAATAATTTTGTAATCAATTAGCAAATAGTTCGAGAATTAAGATACAATTTACAAAAATATATTTTAAATGTACTTTTTTATTTAACTATTAACCCAATAGATAAAATACAAACAAACCCATTAAAATACTATTATTCTTACATGTAAATAACGTAAAACCACAAGTAATCAACTATTTAAGTGTTTTATCTTGCTTTTTATTTGTTAATATTAATTAAAAATATAGATTTGAAATGTTAAAATTTTATTTAAAAAAACTACAATAGAAGTAAAAAGATCAAAAGCTATCATAAAAAAGACATAAGAATACTTTTTTTTAGTTTTTTTTTAACAAGAAATGTCATTTCAACGAGTATTTAGGTTATTGGTAGAAAAAAAAATTGGAATTAAATCATTCTAGTTAGTTTAGCTTAACATTCAAGCATTTAACTTCAAAAAATTATCATTTAAATAAAATCAGTATGATTTCAAAAATTGATATTATCCTATAAAAATGTCCATAATCTATCAATAAAATTAATTACAAACAGCATATTAAAAATTGATTGTATGAAAACAAAAATTACCCCCAGCAAAAAAAACAGTTTTAAACCTATTATTTTTATTTTGAGTTTGTTTTTTACAATACTAAACAGTTATTCACAGACAAATCCTACGGTTAGCTTAGCTGAATCACCTGCTTGTACATATGCAGGTTGTACTGCAAAAGACCTATAAATCACTAATTCTTTTATTGGGAAATTTGGATGAAATCCTACTATTTTAAAGAATTCATTACTAATTTATTTAAATAATAAATATTATGAAAAAAATTACTTTTATTCGATTTTTAGCTTTTTTAATATTGTTGTTTTCTACAACAATTGGGTTTTCACAAACACCAACTGTTTTTTCAGGCACCCCAGCTTTAGTCGATGCCTGTGTTTTGGCAGCTAATGACTGTACAACCTCTGCAGTTACTATTGGAGAAGTGTATTTAGGCAATGCAAGCGGAGCGGCGATTACATCTTGTACATATGGAACTCCTTTTTCGACAGGTGTTTATATTTGGGTAAATGTTTTGAGTTCTACTAAAGAGAATATGTATGTACAATTCGATTTGTTTAAAGATGATGATAAAATAGATCTTAGTGGAGCATCTTATTCAGGTACTCAAAAAATCAGTGTAGGTCATGTTGGAGAATTCGCACCTGGAAAATATAGAATTGTTGCCGTACCGAGTTATACTTGTGGAGAGACTTTAGAAATTAAGAATTTATTTATGACTTGGCAGACTAATAACCAAACCCCTCCTGGTTGTCATACGCAAAAATCAATGTGTGATAAAAATTTGCTTACATCTACAATAATTGTGAATACGCCAATATTTACTGATTTTTTAGTAAGTAAAGTATGTAATGTGGGAGCTTTTCAACAAGTTACTTATACAGACTCAACCACTGGAGGTGTTACAAATAATGTTTACGCATGGTCTTTTCCTGGAGCTGCAACGGTTTCACCAACTAATTTAACAACAAAGGGACCATATACTGTGACTTATTCTTCAGCTGGTCCACATAGCGCTAGTTTAACGGTGTCACATCCAACAAATGTGGTAAGTCCAAATACTAAAACAATTAATGATATAACAGTAGAGGCTTGTTGTACAATAGCTATTAATTCAATAGAAAAAACTAATGTGCAATGTAATGGAAGTTCTGATGGTACAGTAACAGCGACTAAAACAGGAGGAGTTGGAACAATAACTTATGATTTGTTGTTTTCAGCAACTTCAGGAGGATCTTTTACTGCAAATGGTTTGACGACAAATGGTGATTCAGATGGAACTTACACGGGTTTAGGTGTAGGATTTTACAAAGTAGTTATATCTGAAGCTAACGGATGTAGCAATACAAGTTCTGAAGTTCAAATTACTCAACCAATACTGGTAACGGTATCG
>NZ_SMLG01000007.1 GCF_004349195.1 Flavobacterium rhamnosiphilum | reverse complement strand
CGGTAATATGGCGGGTTTTAGTGGAATTACCGTTTTAATTCGTATTTTCGTTTAGCCGAAAATACTCTGCTCTTAAGTCCGCAAACTGCTTGAAGTGCCGGGACGTAATGCTAAAAAAGGCCATATAAAATTTAGACTGACAAAATAATGAAGAAACTATTTTTTATTTTAATGAGTATTACTGTCACAACAATTTCGTTTGGTCAAATAAACAAACAGAATTTTGTGTCGACCGATATTGAAAATTTTTGGACGGCTTATGAAAAGATTGTTTCAACAAATGATACATTGCAACAATACAGATTTTTGAGAGAATTTTATATTGAGAAAGGTACCATAGGTTTAAAAAATCTCATGGAAATTCGTCACTATTCCGAAAAAGAATTAATTGATGCCATCAAAAATTATCCCAAATTTTGGAATTCAATAAAAGTCAACACACTAAAAGTGAAAGATCAATATGCAGTCATTGAACGGGATATTGAAAAATTAAGAATGGTATATCCTGAATTAAAACCTTCAACTATTTATTTTTCGATTGGTGCTTTTAAAACAGGCGGAACTATAACGGAAGACAGGGTTATAATTGGGAGTGAAGTATCATTGGCGGACAAATTAACCAAAATTGATGAATTGCCACAATGGAGACAGCCTTTTTTTAAAGAAAATCCGTTGATTGAAGGCTTGCCACTTTTATGTACACACGAGTACGTTCATACGCAACAAAAAGAATTAGTACATAACCTACTTTCCATGTGTTTGTATGAAGGTGTTGCTGAATTTATCTCTTGTAAAGCAACGGGTAAAAAATCAGATACACCAGCAATTGAATTTGGAAAAGCCAATCAGGAAAATGTTTTAAATCTGTTTGTAAAAGACTTGTTTCTTATAACCAATAACTACTCCTGGATGTGGGGAGAGAACAGAAATGAATTGAAAGTGAGTGATTTGGGATATTATATTGGCTATGAAATTTGCGAACGCTATTACAATCTTTCTAAAGACAAAACAAAAGCGATCAAAGAGCTTATTGAACTTGATTACACAAATGAAAAGGAAGTTGAACGTATAGTAGACATAACAAAACTATTGCCAAAAACGTTAGAAGAATTAAATAAAGATTACGAAAAACAGCGACCGACAATTGTATCCATAATACCATTTAAAAACGGCAGTCAAAAGGTTAAGCCAGGAATGACAAAGATTATGGTAACCTTTTCAGAACCACTAAATGGTAATCACACAAGTGTTGATTACGGTCCGCTTGGAGTCGAAGTTTTTCCGAAAATAAAACCAGAAAGAATATGGTCAACTGATGGAAAAAACTGGACATTTGAAGCAGACCTGAAACCAAATCAACATTACCAAATTTTAATTTCAAACAATTTCAGAAAAGAAAACGGAATACGACTAAAACCTTATTTAATAGATTTTAAAACAACTAAATAAAAAGAAGCCTCTGATGGCACGAACGTCTCGCTCGTGTTCATGAATTATCCGTCAATGAGAAACTCACAACCCGAGTCAAGTGTGAAGCACGAGCGGCCGGGGTTGCGATAGTAAAATGCTTCAGATGATTTTTGGGATAAAAATATGCAGGCTTGAAATCAAAGATTCTTGAATACCAAAAACAATAATAACTCATGAATATTTTTTTGTTACTTTTTTCATCAAGGAAAAAAGTAAAGATTTTCTTCAAATAAAAAATCAGTATTAACACAAACGTGCTTCTTATAACCGTCCTTACACTTTTACTAAAAAGAAGTCAATAACCACAACCAATTCAAAATAAAAACCCATTTTTTCTTTCACAACTTGTGAACCACTTGTGATATAAAATCAACCGATACCAACAATTTTTGCACCATAACAATATAAAACGAAAGTTATGGCAATCGAAATCCTAACCAAAGCAGACCTCTATGAATTCCGTAAATCTCTTTTAGAAGATATTAGAGAAATACTAAAAAGAAGATCAAGGAACTGTAAAGATATCTTCAACGGAACGCGCTTCTTGAATACTCAATAAGATAAAGTCTGAAGATTAAACACCACTTCAATTTTTGTTCCTTCTCCAATTTTTGATTCAATGTTAAATTGACCTTGTAAAGAATTCGCTCTTTCTTTCATATTATTTAATCCAATACCATCTTTTTTATTTTTAATATCAAATCCTTGTCCGTCATCCGTAATACTCAGTTCTAAAATATTGTTTTCTTTTTTCTGAATTTCCACCTTACAATTCTTTGCATTAGCATATTTATTAGCATTTAGAATGGCCTCCTGAATGATACGGTATAAATTGATCTTATATATATTTTGAACAGTAGACCATTCAAACATTCCATTATTTACATATTTAAAATGGGTACTACTAAACTCTTTTTGATTTTCGACTAAACTTGTCAATAACACATTAAAATCATTCCCATCAAAAAAAGAGCCTCGGCTTAAGTCATGCGATATCGTTCTAAGTTCACTCTCAATATTTTGTAATTCCAGAATATATACTTTTCTTTTCTCAATTGTTTTCTCGTCTATTAAAGAATTAAAAAAACCTAAATTCATTCGGACACCATAAATTTTATTCATGATGCCATCGTGCAATTCTTTTGCAATTCTGGCCTTCTCATTATCTTTTGCAATATCAATTTTTCTATTTTGTTCGGTTAACAGTTCATATATCTCTTCATTAGCGCTTTGCTGCTTCTTAAAAAACTGTAACTCTTTATTTCTATATTTTAAATACCGTAAAACAATAATTATAATCAGTATTAAAACCAGCACAAATGAAATAATTAAAATATAAAAATTATTCTTGGTCAAAACTTTATTTTCATCCTCTATCCTTGATGTTTCATATTCAATTCTGGCATACTTATTATGAGCATTTTTTTGCACCAGATTAATACTGTCACTTACTTTAATGTATTCATTTGCATAAAACAACTGGTTTTTCTTATCTAATTCGGATAATAATTTCAGTGAAGCTAAAATTTCATTACTGTTCTTAATTTTAATGGCTAATTGTTTCGCTTCTTTTAAATTTTGAATTGATTTTACAGTATCCTTCTGCGTTAAAAAATATTCTCCTAAATGTATCTTTTTATACAAAATATCCGATGTAAATCCTATACTATCGACAATACGTAAGGATTCAAAAAACATGGATTCAACATTTTCATAATCCTTATTTTTCATCTTAGAATAAGCCAAATTGCTTAATACATTTGCATATAGACTGGGCGCTTTCTTTTTTAAGTCTTTTGAAAGCAAACTTTCTAATTTTATTATAGACTTTGAATACTCGCCCTTTAGATCATACAAATTACATATATTAATAACAGAACTTATATTGTAATTATTTATTTCATCTTTACCATTACTTTCTATTTTCTCTAAATCACTTAATGCTAAATTATGATAACGTAAGGCTTCATCGTAATTAACCAGCTTCTCTAAACAATTACCCATCAAAGAATTACAGAAATAAATCAAGCGGTGATTGTTAGAATTTTTTAAATACTGTAATGCTTTAGAAATTTCAACTTCACATTCTACATAATTTCCGTCATAAAATAAAACATAGGCTTTATTGTATAACATTCTGCCCAAATTATCATAATCATGCACTTTATGATATATTTTTTCTGCCTGTAAATAATAAAAGTAAGCACTATCCTTTTTTGAGTTTTGATAACAATCGCCCACATAATATAATGCCTTCGGAATTCTGACACTATCCTTAGCCTGCTTGGATAGCCGTAAAGCCTTTAGACTGAAAGATAAAGATTTTTCTAAATTATTGATGTAATAATATTCCGTTGCGATTTTTAAGTGGATCTCTCTGACAACAGAATCATTTTCTTTGGATTGTAATAAACCACCTATTGAGTCTAAGTATTGTTCTTTTTTATTTTTTTCTAAACCATCAAAAAAAAATTTGTTAAATGAAATAGTGTTATTTTTTACATGGGCATCTGAATCATTCTTTTGGCATGAAAAAAAAAAGAACAGCGGAAGCAAACATATTATTTTAGTAAGAGTACTCAAAATGTAATTATTATTTTATAATTCCAAATATAGTATATTTTTGAAACAAGAATACCATATAGCTTATTTTTAAACCATATGGTATTCTTGTTTCAATTAAGTATATCTTAATACTATCTTGGCGGTTTTAAAATACTTGGATCACCTTCTAACTCAACTGCATCCGTATTAACTGCATCCGTGCCCAATTTTACTGTTGTCGTATCAATGATTTTTGTCGGAAAGTTGACTTTCAAAAAAGACTGGGGCGTCGTTTTAAAATCCCTAGCTTGAACCTCATAACTCTCCTCATCATTAGAACAGGAATAAGTTAGTAAAGAAATCGAAACTAGTCCGGCTACGCATAATTTTTTCATATAAATGTAGGTTAAGTTAAACAATCATTCAATACAAATAAACAGCTTTGCTTTCTTTAAATTTTACGGTTATACCGTAAAATTTAATTAATTTTGCAAGAAATTCGATAAAATGATTACGCCCCTTACTATTTTAATCGTTGATGATCACCCGATGACAGTTGATAGCTATAGCAATCTTTTGTCTGTCAGCAACTTCCAAGAAAATACGCCTAATTTCATAAGGAGTTATAATTGTGAAGATGCGTATAACAAAATATTTTTTTATCTAAATCAAAATACAACTATTGATTTGGCATTATTAGATATTAGCCTTCCTCCTTATATAGAGTTTAATATTGAAAATGGTATTGACCTGGCTTCATTAATCAGGAAAAAATTCCCAAATTGTAAAATCGTCCTGCTTACCATGCATGGCGAACCCCTGGCTGTAGATAAAATAATCAAAGACATAAACCCGGAAGGTTTCGTTTCTAAAAATGATATTAATTTTGAATTATTCCCTATTGTTTGTAAAAAAATTGTGGATGGGGAGATGTACAAAAGCCCTACTATTATAGAATCACAGAGAGAATTGTTTCAAAGGAATATTAATTGGGATACACATGATAGCCAGATTTTAATCCTAATTGCACAAGGTATTAAAACGGTGAATCTTCCCAACTATATTCCTCTTTCCATGAGTGCTATAGAAAAAAGAAAAGCAAATATAAAAGGACAGCTATTAATGGGAAAAGGCAGCGATAGCGACCTAATAAATATAGCTAAAAAATTAGGATTAATATAAATGTAACGCAAACATCAGACACCTTGACCATTCAATATCAGCACACTACAATTACGTCTAAAAAACAATACTAATTTTAACAATAAATTATCCCTATCTTATAAGCTAACTTCTATTTTTGCGTCCTAATTTAATAAAGCATTATCATGAAAGATTTATTCGAAAAAATCAGCGTCGAAATCGAAACATTTAAAACAGAAGCCGAATTACACATTGAAAAAGGAAACAAAGCTGCCGGAACAAGAGCACGTAAATCAACTTTGGATCTAGAGAAACTTTTAAAAGAGTTTAGAAAAGTTTCTGTAGAAGAATCAAAAAAATAAATCTATCTTCAATTATCAGCCCTTTGGAATTTCCGAAGGGCTTTTTTCATCATCTTCCACTCCTACTCAGCTTTTCTTTGAATAAATTTAATGTTTTTTATCAAATTCAAAGTAAAGGAAAAGTCTCATGACTTTGCACTTTTTTTAAATTCTTAAAAGACCTAAACCCAATAAAAGTATCCTGCCTTTTTCCGTGAATTTCCCTTCTAGGTTCTCGCCTTTATAGTTGCCAAACCAAAAAATCACGGTAAGAATTTAAGCGTTGGCCGCAAGGAGTTACCCCGGAGCCGAGTGTGCAGCACAAGCGGCTAGGGTCGCGATAGAGAAATTTGTCCGATGATTTTCGGGATAAAAATAGTCAGGCTTTATTTTTTGTTTCTTTTGAAATCAAAGATTCACTAACTCCAATAAATTATGAACTCATGAGTAATTAAGACAAAAGAAAAAAAAGGCTTTTCATCTACAAAATAGTTAAAAAAAATAATAACTTTTTCCCCTATTTGTTCATCATTTAGCGGCGCAGTCAACAGTTGTAAATTTAAATTTTACACGCTCAAAATCTATAGGTGAGCCTTTAACAAAATAAGAGGCACCCATCGTAGTTTGTATTTTCCCATTGCCTAAAATAAGTTCGTCCCCTCGCTTTAAAAATGCCATTGGATTTTTAAATGTTATTTTTTCATCAGTACCCTGAATAAAGGTGTAGCTGGCAAATAATGTATCTCCACTGAATTCTCCAGCAATTTTTCCAACCTTTTTTGGCATATTAAAAAATTTCATTACCATATCCCCGGTTATTTTTCCGTTTTTTAAAGTGTTCATTTTTAACTCAATAGTATCTTGTTCATACAGTGCTTTATAGCATTGGATACTGATCGGTTTTTCAGCCTGGACCTGGGTAGCTTTACCGACTTTTTGGTTTTCATTTTTTTTACAGCTTTGGAATCCTATACAAGCAAACAGCAAACAAAAAAGAACTGAAGTTTTCATAATAGTAAATATTTAGTTAATAATTGTTAGGAATAACAATTGCTAATTTACGCATAAATAGCGTTTAATAGTATTTAAATTATAAATGATATATTCAAAAATAATACTCGATTTTAGATTGTATTATTAATCTGCAAGGTCTCTTTCAATAGTTCATTTATTATTTTTAAAGATCTTTAAGCAACTTACGTGCGATTACTATTTTCATAATTTCATTGGTTCCTGCATAAATACGTGCCACACGATTATCGGCATACATACGGGCAATTGGGTAGTCCCACATATAACCATAACCGCCAAATAATTGCAAACATTCATCAACGACTTTTCCGCACATGTCGGTTGCCGAATATTTAATCATCGAAGCGCTTTCGGCTGTTAATTTATGGTCCACTAATAATTCGATACATCGATCTAAAAATGCCTGATGTATTTGCATTTGAGTGGTACACTCCGCAAGTTTAAATTGGGTGTTTTGAAATCCGGCAATAGGCATATCAAAAGCGGTTCGTTCCGTCGTATAAGTGATGGTACTTTCGATAGCCCCTTCAGCAGTGGCTACTGCCATAATCCCAACGGTTAATCGCTCCCGAGCCAATTCTTGCATCATAATTTTGAATCCTGCTTTTTCATCTCCAAGTCTGTTCTCCTTTGGCACTTTTACATTATCAAAAAACAATTCTGCGGTATCTTGAGATTTCATGCCAATTTTTTTGAGAGGAACTCCTTTATTGAACCCTTCCATTGTCGATTCTAAAATAAGTAAAGTTACGCCTTCCTCATCCGTATTGTGATTGGTTTTTACGGCCACGATAGCCATATCACACATAAAACCATTGGTTATAAAGGTTTTTTGACCATTCACTAGATAATAATCCCCTTTATCTTCGGCCGTTGTTCGAAGTGCTTTCAAATCACTCCCGCAATTGGGCTCCGTCATTCCAATAGCAGTAATAATATCCCCTTTGGCCATTAGCGGTAAATACTTTTGTTTTTGCGCCTCAGTTCCGTAATACAATACATAAGGAGCTACAATATCGGAATGCAACGAAAATCCGGGACCGGTGATTCCCTTTTTTGCCAATGCTTCAATAAACAAGGCATTAAATGTAAAATCCAATCCTCCCCCTCCATACATTTCTGGCATATCCAAACACAATAATCCTAATTCTCCCGCTCGTTTCCATATTTCACGGGATACCATCCCATTTTTTTCCCATTCCTCTAAATGATCTGTAATGTCATTTGAAATGAATTCTTGAATCATGGTTTGCATCATTTTATGCTCTTCGGAGGCATAAATTTTTCGTTCTATTAATATGTTTTGTAGCATTTTATATCATTTTTAGATTAGAGGATGCTTCTGCAGATTCGAAATAGGAATTATTGAGGGATTTTATATCCTTACAAGGGATTTTCACTTTCTAAAGTTACATATTTTTTTTGTTTTCAAAAAATGCTTCCATATATCCTCCTCATCATTTTATTTATTATCTGCAAAGTTTTAAATAATTATTCTCTTTTCTGAATTTTATAGTTTCAGAATTTTGTTTCTTTGTTGCGTAGAATCGCTTTCCAAAACCTAAATTTAAAATACATAAATGCCTGAATATTTCCTTGATGTTGCATACGAAAATAACATTTATGGTGAAGAAGACGTCAATTTTAAAGAATTCGAATGCTGTACTTTTACAAATTGTAATTTTTCACAATGTGTATTTCTAGCGGTTACTTTTATTGACTGCACCTTCAATGATTGTATTTTTAGCAACGCCAAAATAAATTATGTGGCTTTTAGAACGGTGATTTTTAATCGTTGTGAAATTAAAGAAGTCAATTTTTCGATGTGTGACAAGTTAATTTTCGAAATTGCCTTTAACAATTGTATTTTGGATTTCTCCAAATTTTATACTTTGAAAATAAAAGGAACATCCTTTACCAATTGTAGTATTATTGCAGTTGATTTTATGAGTACTGATTTAACCGAAGTTATTTTTGACAATTGCGATTTATACCGTTCTGAATTTGCAAAAGCAATTGCTAATAAAGCAAATTTCAAAACAAGCTACAATTATACCATTGACCCGAAGACAACCAAATTAAAAAAAGCAGTCTTTGCTTTAGAAGGATTAAAAGGATTGCTTTACAAACATGACATTATCGTGCACTAATTATAGCTTTTTTTCCATTTTGTAGTCTTCCATCAAGTACCCGTTACCAATCTCAATATTTTCTTCGGCAATGATTTCAAAACCTAATTTTTGATAGAAAGCAAGTGCTTTGTTAAAACGATTTACGTTTAAGGAAAGTGATGTCGAATTATTTTCGTTGGCAATTTTTTGTACCGCATCAATTAATAATTTACCAATTCCTTTACCTTGTGCTTCTGGTAAAATATAAATTTTATGAATTCGGGTTACCGCTTCATCCTTATAATTATGCTCGATTCCTATGAATGCTAAAACGGAAGCTTCCTCATAAGCAATATAAAACAATTGCTCTTGCTTTTGAATTTGGTTTATTAAAGATTCATCTGAATAAATCAAATCCATCATATAGTCTAATTGTTCTTTTGACAAAATTTCACCATATGTTATCGGCCAAGTTTTATTGGCAACATCTTGAATTGTACTTATATCAGCTATTGAAGCTTCTTTTAATGAAATCATTATACTTTATTTACGTAAATTATTAAAATTAAAGTAAATCCCCTTTTGGAAGAAAAATATAGAATTTGGCTCCTAAATTTGGTTTACTTTTTACTTTTATGAACCCTTTGTGATTCTCTACAATTCTACTGCAAATAGCCAGACCAAGCCCAGTTCCTGAATATTTAGGATCCGTTTCTAAACGCTTGAACAACAAAAATATTTTTTCGGAATACTCTTGTTTGAAACCAATTCCGTTATCTGAAATGACAATTTTATGATACTCTTTCTTATTGGCTATTTTATAATCCTGCATTTCTTTCTCTGTAATCTTTTTAGAAGTAATACTGATTTCTGGAGTACTATCTTCTTTACTGTATTTAAGAGAATTTGAAATTAAATTTATAAAAAGCTGTTTAACCTGAAAAGGTATCGCCTTAATTGTAGGCAAATTTCCAATTGTAATAATGGCTTTTTTATCTTCGATATTAGTGGACAAATCTTGAATAATTTCCTCCAGGACTTTGTTTAAATTCGTTTCTACAAAAACTTTATCGCCTTTTATTGTTCTGGAATAATTCACTAAATCAATTAATAGCGTCTGCATCCTATTAGCCGTTACCCGAATTTTTGAAAAGTAATCTTTTCCTTGTGGTGAAAGCAAATCCAATTCTTTTTCTTCTAATCTGGAAATAAACATTTGAATCTTGCGAAGCGGTTCCTGCAAATCGTGACTTACAATATTGTTAAAAGCCTCGAGTTTCGTATTAATATATTTAAGTTCTTTATTGTTTTCTTCTAATTCAAGAGTTTTCTTGTATTGACTTGTAATATCATAATTCACCCCTATTTTTATCAAATCACCACTCCCATTCTTGGTAAAACTTCCAACGCCCATACTGTATTTAATATCCCCATTTGGAGTCAAAAACCTAAATATCATAGAAGTAGACTGATGACTTACAAGCGAATCCTTATGTACCTTAGTTACATATTCTAAATCATCCGGATGAATATATGGAATTGTATTCTCTATATTCGGTTCAAATGCATTGGGTTCAACTCCCATTAACCGAAACAAATTATCCGAAAAAGTATATTTATTAGTCTCCACATTGACCATCCAATGTCCAAAACCTGCTGTCATTTCAGCAGTATTATAGGACTCATTCAGTAATTTTAATTGGTCATTCGCCTTTTTGAGTTCATCAATATCAATGTTCATTTTTTGGAATGAAAGCAATAATATTAAAAGAGAAAGAATAACCAATAAAAAAGCGGTTATTATAGAATCCTGTAATTCAAATTGATGGTTATTGTTTTCAAATTCCGTTTTTGTACTTTCAGAATATATTATTTTAGTGACAAAGGATTTCATCATTTCAGTAACATTGCTGCTCTCCAGTAACATCTCGTTTAATGTTAACGGGCCAGAATTTTTACTTTGCGCAAGAAGTAATGTTTTCCTGAACAGTTTAAATCTAAGATCAATAAGTTTTTTTAATCGGTCAATATCATTATTTCTGGCGGTATCATTTGCAGTTAACAGCTTTAGCCTTGTTATGCTTTCTTCAATTTTGCCTCTATTCAAAAATCGGCTTTCTATATACGTTTCATCTTTTGTGATGATATAACTTCGCAAGCTCGTTTCGTACCCGCTGATTACGGATAAAAGTTTTTCTAATTCAAGTTGCGTTTCATTTGAATTTGCAATTAATTCAACCGTTGAATCAAGCTTTTTCATTTGAGAATAAAACATGGAAGCGATATAACAAACAACAACAATTGCAATAGCTAAAGCTATTTTAAACACTTGAGAGTTTTTATATAGTCCTAAAATCTTCATTTATTTCTCTGTTATATACTAAAGAAAAAAGTTTCTATATTTAAACCTGAGGTATGAAATTGCCAATTCATATTGACAGCCTCTTTGATTACTTCTTTTAATTTAGAAAAATCATTGGGTTTTTTAATGTAGATATTGGCTCCTTCGACAAAAGTGTCTTCAATGTCTTTTTCTGACGAAGAAGTAGAATATATAGCAATCGAAACATCTTTAAAACGAGTGTTCGATCTAATTTCTTTCAGACAATCTATTCCTGTTTTTCCGGGCATATTCAAATCGAGAAATAAAACATGAGGCAACTTAATTTCAGGATGTTCTAAATAATCCATTAGATCATTACCATCTTTAAATAGAGTCAACTTATTATTCATTTTAAGCTCTTGTATAGCTTCACTAAAAAAAGTGCGATCATCTTCGTCATCGTCAGCTAAAAGAATATGCATTGAATCTTGGTGTGTAATCATAAAATATGGGGGTGTTTTTATAATTTTATTTAATCATTATTAGATAACTCTCTCTTTTTACCTACAATTCTTTTAAACATAGAAGGTGTCAATCCCGTTACTTTTTTAAACTGAGTTGATAAATAAGCGACACTACTATAATTTAATTCATGCGAAATTTCGGTTAAAGTGAGTTCTTCTTCAATTATTAGTTTTTTGGCTCTTTCAATCTTTTGAATAATAATAAAATTCTCAATAGATGTGAAGGTGTACTCCGAAAAAACATTGGTAATATAACCGTATCTAAAGTTCAGTTTATCCGATAGATATTGAGAAATCGTTATGTTAGGAAATTTATCTTTTTCATATACAATTTCAATTATTGCGTCTTTAATTTTTTGAATTAATTGCCCTTTGGGGTTATTAATAATTTGGATACCATATTTCTTTAAACTGACCTGAAGTTCCGTTAAACCTTCTTCAGAAACATCATCTCCGATTTCAATTTGTCCTAAATCCAACAGTTGATATTTAATATCTAATTTTTCTAATTGCTCTTGCAATATCGCCTTGCAAGCAATATTTCCATCATAATTAAAATTGAGTTTCATACCAATCAACTGGTGTTAAAGTTAAAATTAAGTCTTAAATGTAAATCAAAAATTATTAACCTGTGACAAATAATTTAATTTAAATATAAAACGTTGCTTTTTCTGGAGCGCAATAAACATAAACAACTGGTTACTAAGGTTCCTAAACAACAAGTGATTTATTTGCATTTACAATCAAACTTGCCTTTATAGCGCTTACCCATGAATTGTTTCGTTTTTACCGTAATTTGTTATAACATTTTCTTCAAATTCAAGCCATTCTCTCCAACGCTTTTCAACGTCAATTCCTGTACCATATTTTCTCGCATAAGTAATAAAAGTGGTATAATGTCCCGCTTCGCTCTCCATCAAATCCCTATAAAAAACGGATAATTCTTCATCTTTTATATTTTCCGAAAGCACTTTGAAACGTTCACAACTTCTGGCCTCTATCATTGCTGAAAACAATAACCGTTCCACTAAACTGGAAATTCTGCTTCCATCACTGCTTTTTTTCATGTACAAATACAATTCGTTCACATAATCATCTTTGCGTTCGCGACCCAACTTCAAGCCTCGTTTGATGATGATGTTATGTACTTGCTCAAAATGATCGATTTCTTCTTTGGCCAAAGCCAATAAATCCTTTACTAAATCCTGGTGTTCTGAGTTATTAGTGATAATTGTAATGGCATTTGTGGCCGCTTTTTGTTCGCACCAAGCGTGATCCGTCAAGATTTCCTCAATGTTTTTCTCTACAATATTGACCCATCTTGGATCGGTTGGTAATTTTAATCTTAGTACAGACATAATTTTAGTCTTAAAGTTAGAAAGTCATAAAGTCGAAAGTCGAAAGCCAAAACTAAGACAGAATATTAAATTCTATTCAAAGACTTTCGACTTTCGACTTTAAAAACTTTAAGACGTATTTATTAGTATACGAAAATAGCTCTTTCGCTCATCATTTCGTTTACTTCATTAGCCACTTCTTCGATGATATCTTCGCTAGTGTGGTTCATTAGTACTCTATCAATAAGCTCCACAATAGTTTCCATATCTTCTTCCAACAAACCACGAGTGGTGATTGCAGACGTTCCGATACGAATACCTGAAGTTACAAACGGTGATTTATCATCAAAAGGAACCATGTTTTTATTAACCGTAATTTCAGCTTTTACCAATGCATTTTCAGCTTCTTTTCCAGAAATATTTTTATTTCTAAGGTCAATCAACATCATATGGTTGTCTGTCCCACCAGAAATAATATTGTACCCTCTATTTACAAATGCTGCTGCCATGGCTTTAGCATTTTTTTGTACTTGCATGGCATAGGTAAAGAACTCATCAGATAATGCTTCTCCAAATGCTACTGCTTTTGCGGCAATGATATGCATCAATGGTCCACCTTGATTTCCAGGGAAAACAGACATGTCTAAAACATGAGACATCATTCTGATTTCTCCTTTTGGAGTTTTTAATCCCCACGGGTTTTCGAAATCTTTACCCATCATAATCATTCCACCTCTTGGACCTCTTAAAGTCTTATGAGTTGTTGTGGTAACAATATGACAATGAGGTATTGGGTCATTCAATAATCCTTTGGCGATTAAACCTGCCGGATGTGCAATATCTGCCATTAAGATTGCTCCTACGCTATCAGCAATTACTCTGAAACGCTCAAAATCCATATCACGAGAATAGGCTGAAGCCCCTGCGATGATTAATTTTGGTTGCTCTCTTGTGGCAATTTCTTGAATTTTATCATAGTTTAACAATCCTGTTTCCTGGTCAACACCATAAAAAGTAGGATTGTATAATTTTCCTGAAAAGTTTACAGGCGAGCCATGCGTTAAGTGACCACCATGAGAAAGGTCGAAACCTAAAATTTTATCACCTGGTTGCAAGCAAGCCGACAAAACAGCCGTATTAGCTTGTGAACCAGAGTGTGGCTGTACATTTGCATATTCAGCGCCAAATAAAGCTTTGGCTCTGTCAATAGCAATTTGTTCCACAACATCCACTACTTCACAACCGCCGTAGTATCTTTTGCCAGGATATCCTTCAGCATATTTGTTAGTTAAAACAGAACCGGCTGCTTCCATTACTTCGTCACTTACGAAGTTTTCTGAAGCAATAAGTTCTAATCCGTGAATTTGTCTTTCTTGTTCTTCTAGAATAAGGTCAAAAATTTGTTCGTCGCGTTGCATTTTTTTGATTTTCGTTAATTTGATGCAAAAATACAAAAAAACGTTTGGTTAATAGTTAGATTATAATATATTTGATGAGTAATTTTCAACAAAATAATTAACATATCATGCCTATAACAGCCAACAATACAAACAGAAAATCATGGCTGGAAGTCCTCGAAAACAGTGACTTTCCCATACAAAATATTCCTTTCGGGGTTTTCCTTACCAAAGAAAATGTGGTGACAGTAGGAACGCGAATTGGTGATTTTGCAATCGACTTGGGTGCTTTACAGCAATTAAACTACTTTGAGGGTATTGAATTAACTGATGATATGTTCATGCAGGATACTTTGAATGATTTTATTTCTGATGGGCAAAAAACCTGGCGATTGGTTCGAAATCGTATTGCTGACCTATTTGATGAAAAAAACCCAAAATTACGAGATTCAGTAAAAGACCGTGATATTGTAATTTTCAAAATGGACGATGTAGAAATGCAATTACCAGTCCTTATTGGTGATTACACTGACTTTTATTCTAGTAAAGAACATGCGACCAACGTTGGAAAAATGTTCCGTGATCCAGAAAATGCATTATTGCCCAACTGGCTTCACATTCCTGTAGGCTATCATGGGAGAAGTTCTACAATAGTTCCTTCTGGAATTCCGGTACACAGACCTATGGGACAAACATTGCCAAACGGCGAAACTACACCGGTTTTTGGCCCTTCACGATTAGTAGATTTTGAACTGGAAACGGCTTTCATCACTACAGATGCCAACATTATGGGAGAAAATATCCCTGTAACTGAAGCCGAAGATTATATTTTTGGAATGGTATTATTGAATGACTGGAGTGCACGCGATATTCAAAAATGGGAATACGTGCCGCTAGGACCATTCTTGGCAAAAAACTTTGCTTCGTCTATCTCACCTTGGATCGTGACTATGGATGCTTTAGAACCTTTTAGAACTAAAGGACCAAAACAAGAGCCAACTCCACTTCCTTATTTGCAACAAAAAGGAAAACATTCTTTTGACATTAATTTAGAAGTGGCGATTCAACCTGAAAATGCAGAACCAACTGTAGTTTCTCATTCAAATTTCAAACACATGTATTGGACAATGAGCCAGCAATTAGCACATCATACTTCTAATGGTTGTCGTGTAAATTCAGGTGATATGATGGGATCTGGAACTATTTCCGGTCCAACCGAAGACAGTTTCGGTTCGATGTTAGAATTGACCTGGGGTGGAAAAAATCCAATAAAACTAAACGATGGGACGGAACGTAAATTCATCAATGATAATGACACTGTAATCATGAAAGGATTTTGTCAAAACGGACATGTTCGAATTGGTTTTGGTGAAGTTTCCAGTAAATTGCTTCCTCCATTTGTGAGAAAATAAAAATAGCATATAAATCTAAAAAACTCCGAAAGCAACCCTTCGGAGTTTTTTTTATGACATTAAGTAGCTATACTTTTTAGTAAGCAACTATAACTGCTGTCGTGTAATTTTATTAAATAGAAAATAAAATTCTCAACCCAGATTATGATTGGCTCTATTTATGTTCGTACTTTTTTACCAATTGATTAATTTTACCAAATATCGATTCGCCTTTTATATCCTTCATTTCAATTTCAATTCTGTCACCAAACTTCATAAATGGCGTTGAAGGCTTTCCATCTTTTAGAATTTCTAAACATCTGACTTCTGCGATACAACTTGAACCCGTCGGACTTCCCTGATTGGCCACTGTTCCTGAACCTATTACCGCTCCTGCCATTAGAGAACGTGTTTTTGCTGCGTGAGCGATTAATTGACCAAAATCAAAAGTCATATCTACGCCCGCATTTGGTGAGCCAACCAACTTTCCATTTAAAGTAGAATACAAAGGCAAATTTAATTTACCGCTCTGCCATTTGTCAGTAAGTTCATCTGGCGTAACCACTACGGGAGCAAATGAAGTCCAAGGTTTTGATTGGTAAAAACCAAATTGCTTTGAAAGTTCATTTGGGATCAGGTTTCTCAGCGAAACATCATTAACAATGGTTATTAATTTAATATGATTTAATGCTTCTTTTGGACTAATTCCAGCGGGAACATCGTCTGTAATAACAGCAACTTCAGATTCAAAATCAATTCCCCAGTCTTCATTCTCTATTTCGATAGCATCATTTGCGCCAATAAAAGCATCAGAAGCTCCCATATACATCAACGGATCTGTCCAAAAAGATTCCGGAAGTTCTGCATTTCTTGCTTTCCTGACAAGCTCAACATGGGTTACATAAGCACTTCCATCTGCCCAATGATAGGCTCTTGGAATAGGTGCTAAAACTTTTGCCGTACCAAAATCAATTGTATCTGTTACGTTATTTGAGTTTAAATTTTCATAAACACTTTTCAAATCCTTTTCGACTTTAGCCCAATTATCAAGGGCAAACTGCATTGTTGGAGCAATTTGACTCACCTCTACTGCTTTGGTTAATTCTTTATTTACAACTACTAGTTTACCATCTCTGGTATTGTTGTTTATTGTCGCTAATTTCATTTCTTATCAATTTGGTTTTAAAATTATTGCCGTAAAATTATGAGGATTATCTTTATTCAAAATCCGTTTTCAATGGTAAATAAATATCTATTATTGAGTTTGGTTTGTTCCACTGAAAACGATAATCATATTTTTCAAAATGAATAAATCCAGTCTTATTATGTGTTTCTATTGTCAAAGTTGAATTTGGCAAAATATTCTTATAAATGATGTAAAATGTTTCTTTGATCGCTTGCATATTGCCTTTATGCGTAAAAATTTCATACGCACCTTTTGGAATTTCTTTGTACAAAAAATGGTCCGGAAAAATCTGTTCAAGCTTAGGAATTGCCGTCAAATAAAAATACTTTTCGGCCTTTTTGTATGTAATTCCAAACTTTTCCCAATTCCCGTCTTTTTGAATCAGATTGTATTTCTTCAATTCTTGATTAAACAATTTCCAATGATTTTGAATGATAAAAAAATTGTCAGTTTGAGAATTTGTCAACTCAATTTCAAGTCCAAAAGTCTGAATGTTTTTTTCAATAATTTTCATTCGGTTGTGCGGTTTCCTGAGCTTTAAATTTTATTTGTTTTTAGAAATATTTACAAATTTATTCTCATATGATTGTGTCGAATACCTGCTTCCTCAAATGGCTCATCATAAATTTCAAAACCAAGTTTTCGGTAAAATTCATTTGCGTATTCTCTAGAATGACAAGTCACTTCTTTAATTCCTTGTCGCTTACAAAATTCTAACAACTCAATAACTAAAAGTTTGCCTATACCTTTACCTTGCAAATTGGTATCTACTGCCATTTGCATTAGTTGAACTTTTTCTTTTGTGCTGTCAATTGGTACCAAAATAACACAACCTAAAAGATGGTCATTTTCAATTGCTACAAAATGCCAAGCCTTATCATCGTTCATTTCCCAAGCATTGTCAGGTATTCCAATAGGCCTAAGTAAAATTTTATTTCGTAATTCTCTTTCTAATTGATAAAGAGGATCCAAAATTGTTATTTGTTTTATTTCTAACATATTCTATTTTAAATTTTATTTTTTGTCTGTCTACAAAATGACTCACAATCTCGGTTCTCCCGAAGCGTCGGGATAAAAACCTTCAAATGAATGTCATTTTGCTAATCAGAAAGTAAATGTATGGGATTTAAACTACAATTAAAATTCTTTCCAGAAAAAGTCATTGGATCGTTCTTAAAAGACTAAGGCTTGTCTCCTATGATACGTCAAGCCAAATGCATTAGTTAATCTTTGTGTCTTTAGATTAACTCATGGCAGTTTTAGCCCAGATAGCAGTGGAAAGCTTTATGTAGTGGAAGGATTGTTTTTTGTTGTCCTGAAAGAGCGACCAGCGGAAGCTCTTTTTAGGACTTACAAAAACATCCTGAAACAAATAAACTTGCAACGGATAACTGGATTGGCTCCTGAAAATATTTCCCAAAAGTGTTATTTAGTCTATGGAAAGAAAAAAAACTCTAAAAAATTTTATATTTTTGAGCCACTGTAAAAACCTACAAATTTATTTAGGTTTGCTAAAAGATATCGTTTATGAAGAAAATTACTTCCCTGCTCCTATTATTGTTTTTCGTTTATTCCTGCGGTGTAAAACAAACCCAAAATTTATTGAGTTCCGGAAATTATGATGAAGCCATAAATAATGCCGTTTCGAATTTGCGTACCAATAAAGATAAAAAGGGCAAACAGGATTATGTTTACTTGCTTGAAGAGGCTTTCGCCAAAGCAAAAGAACGGGATTTGAATGCCATAAACTTATTGGCAAAAGATGCGAATCCGGCACAATTGGAAAAAATGTACAACACGTATTTACAATTGAATGGGCGTCAGGAAAAAATCAAACCTTTACTCCCTTTGAAACTACTCAAAGAAGGCAGAAATGCAATTTTCCCATTTGACAATTATAATGACCAAATCATTGACAGCAAAAATGCCTTATCAGCTTATTTGTATGCCAATGCAAAAAAATTGATGGGAACGTCTGACAAGATGAATTTCCGTAAGGCTTATGATGATTTAAATTATTTGAATCAGATAACCCCAAATTACAAAAACGTTTTGCAACTCATGGATGAAGCAAAATTCAAAGGTTCTGATTATGTTTCGGTTTACACCAAAAACGAAACCAACATGATTATTCCGGTTCGTCTGCAAAATGATTTATTGGATTTTAGTACCTATGGACTAAACGACAAATGGACTGTTTACCACAGCAACAAACAAAAAGGAATTGATTATGATTATGGAATGATAATCAATTTTAGACATATTTATATTTCACCGGAGCAAATCAAAGAAAGAGAGTTTGTAAAAGATCGTATCATAAAAGATGGTGTCAAAAAACTAATTGATGCCAACGGAAAGGAAGTTTTGGACGAAAAAGGCAAAGTGGTGATGGTGGATAATATGAGAAATGCAACGGTACGCATTTATGAATTCAGACAGTTTAAATCCTGTCAAATTACAGCTAAAGTAGATTATATCAATTTTAGAAGCAACCAATTATTACAATCTTTTCCAATAACAAGTGAATTTATTTTCGAAAATATCTATGCCACTTATAAAGGAGACCGACGCGCTTCTGACGATAATTATTACTCTTATTTTGACAAAAGAGCAGTAGCTTTTCCTAGCAACGAACAGATGGTTTATGATACCGGAGAAGATTTGAAAGCCAAAATAAAAGATATTATTAGCAGAAACAGATTTAGAAACTAATCAATATCAAAGCAATACTATTTCACTAAACTCCTTGATACATAAACCTATCAAGGAGTTTTTTAATTTAAAAAATCAACAATACATTAAAATTTTGTTACAAAACACAAAATTAGTGTTGTGTTATAAAAATATGTGTACTTTTGCACCAATGAATAAAACAAGTTTACATATAACTTCTTTGTCTCGGACAAACAGACCTACTACTTCTCCCGAAGTACGGATGCTATAACTATAGTACCCAAAAGCTGTTTCGTATTTTTATTCATTTTTCATTTTTTCCGTTTTGAAATTACCACTATTTTCCATTGGAATACTATATTCCAAAATTATCATACCTTTATCACTAATATATTGTTATTCAATTTATTGGACTATAAATTCGTATTTTAATTTTTTAATTCAAGGGACAGAGAATGTATTTCAGAACAAAATTGCAACTCATTTTATAACTCAAAAATTCAGCTCTTGAAATGAATATATCTATAATTATAACTCAGGAAGAACATTATAAATATTCGCAGGAAATATGCGATACTATTGAGCAATCAGCCTTGTTGAGAGGTACTGGTATTGCCAAAAGAACTCCTGAATACATCCAAAAAAAGATGGAAAACAAGGATGCCATTATCGCATTGGACAACGGGAAATTTGCCGGTTTTTGCTATATCGAAAGTTGGCAGCATGGGAAGTTTGTGGCACATTCAGGATTAATAGTTCATCCTGATTACAGAAATTTAGGTTTGGCAAAACAAATCAAATCAAAAGTTTTTGACTATTCATTAGAAAAATATCCAGAGGCTAAAGTATTTGGAATCACGACTGGTTTGGCGGTAATGAAAATCAATTCTGATTTAGGCTATAAACCTGTTCCTTTTTCAGAATTGACCAGCGATCCAAGTTTTTGGAAAGGATGCCAAACCTGTACCAATTACGAAATCCTAAAAAGTAAAGACAATAAAATGTGTTTGTGCACCGGAATGCTTTATGATCCTAAAGAAAAACCTAAAGATCCGCCTAAACATCCGTTTAATGTCAGAGTGTTAAATAGATTAAAATCAATCAAAGAAGCCTTGTTCTTAAAAAAATAATCCCCTCCCCAGCCCTCCCCGAAGGGGAGGGAGCCAAGGAGAGAGAGAAAAAACACAAATAAAAATTCCCCTTTGCCAGTTTCGGCTCCCCCTCCTTCGGAGGGGGCTGGGGGGAGGAAAAAAACAATAATCATGAAAAAAGTTGTATTAGCTTATAGTGGAGGATTAGACACCTCATATTGCCTAAAATATTTAAAAAACGAAAAAGGATATGAAGTTCATACCGTTCTTATAAATACTGGCGGGTTTGATGAAGAGGAATTAAATGCCATTGAAGAAAGAGCCTACGAATTAGGAAGTGCACAACATGCAAATCTTACTATCGTAGATAAATATTATGATAAAGCCATTAAATATTTGATTTATGGAAATGTATTAAAAAACAATACGTATCCATTATCCGTAAGTGCAGAACGTGTTTTTCAAGCTATCGAAGCGATTAAATATGCGAAATCTGTTGGTGCTGAAGCGATTGCTCACGGAAGTACTGGTGCAGGAAATGACCAAATTCGTTTTGATTTGATTTTTCAAACCATTGCTCCCGAAATTGAGATCATCACTCCTATCCGTGATTTGAAATTATCAAGACAGGAAGAAGTTGCGTATCTGCAAGCCAATGGCGTTGAATATTCTTGGGAAAAAGCACAATATTCCATCAATAAAGGACTTTGGGGAACTAGCGTAGGCGGAAAAGAAACATTGACTTCAAACCTTCCGTTACCAAGCGAAGCCTATCCTTCGCAATTACAAAAAGAAGGAGAAGAGAAAGTGACCTTGCATTTTGAAAAAGGGGAATTAGTAGGAATCAATAATAAAATGGATACTCCAGTAAAAAATATCGTTGTTCTTGAAAAACTGGCAAGTGCTTTTGCAATTGGCAGAGATATTCATGTGGGTGATACTATAATCGGAATTAAAGGAAGAGTTGGTTTTGAAGCTGCTGCGCCTTTAATCATTATCAAAGCGCACCATTTATTAGAAAAACATACGCTTGGAAAATGGCAACAATATTGGAAAGAACAACTAGGAAACTGGTACGGAATGTTGTTTCATGAAGGACAATTTCTTGATCCTGTGATGAGAAATATCGAGACTTTCCTAGAAGACACTCAAAAAACAGTAAATGGAACGGTAACAGTATCATTGAAACCGTATCATTTTTCGCTTGACGGAATAGAATCTGAAAATGATTTGATGAATACCGGTTTTGGTCAATATGGAGAAATGAATAACGCTTGGACATCAGATGATGCCAAAGGATTTATCAAAATTCTTGGAAATGCCCAGAACATATTTTCATCTGTAAATAAACTGACACATGATTAATATTGGAATAATTGGTGGTTCGGGTTACACAGCGGGGGAACTCATCAGAATATTGATGTTTCATCCCAATGCTACACTTGATTTTGTTTACAGCACAACAAACGCTGGAAAACCACTTTCGGTTGCGCATCATGATTTGATGGGCGATATCGAAATGAATTTTACAGACACGGTAAATCCGAATGTGAATGTAGTTTTCCTTTGCTTAGGTCATGGAAAATCGAAATCATTTTTAGAACAAAATCAATTTGCAAGCCATACCAAAATTATCGATTTAGGAAATGATTTCAGATTGATTAAAGACAAAGAGTTCGATAATAAATCTTTCGTTTACGGTTTGCCTGAATTGAATAAAGCGGTTATCAAAAACGCTCAATTTATCGCTAATCCAGGTTGTTTTGCAACCGCAATTCAACTGGCATTATTGCCTTTGGCTAAAAACGAAATGCTTACAACCGACGTTCATATCAATGCCACAACCGGAAGTACTGGCGCTGGTGTTCAGCCATCAGAAACGACGCATTTTAGTTGGAGATCGAACAATATGTCGCATTATAAAGCTTTTGAACATCAACATTTGGGCGAAATAAACCAAAGTGTCAACCAATTACAGGCGGACTATACAAACGAATTGATTTTTGTACCCAACAGAGGTGATTTTGCGAGAGGGATTTTCGCCACATTATACACAACAATCGAAGAAAACTTGGAAGATGTAGTGGCGAAATATGAAGCTTTTTACAAAGATCAACCTTTCGTAACTGTTACTACCACTGGAATCAACATGAAACAAGTGGTTCAAACGAACAAGTGTATTATTAGTTTAATGAAAAAAGGAAACCGGTTATTGATTACTTCTGTAATTGATAATTTAACAAAAGGAGCCTCAGGTCAAGCCATACAAAACATGAATTTAATGTTTGGATTGGATGAAACCACAGGATTACATTTGAAACCAAGCGGGTTCTAGATGTTTATTTGGTTAATCGTTAATTCGGTTAATCGATTAAACAAATAACCCATTAACCGATTAAACTTAAAAAAAATGAATTTATTTGACGTTTACCCATTATACAACATCACTCCTGTAAAAGCACTGGATTGTACTATTACAGATGAAAAAGGAGTGGAATATTTAGATTTATACGGTGGTCATGGAGTAATTTCCATTGGACACACCCAACCGGAATATGTTGCCAAACTAAAAAATCAATTGGATAATATTGGTTTTTATTCCAATGCGATTCAGAATCCATTGCAAGTAGAATTAGCAGAAAAACTAGGGAAACTTTCGGGATTGGAAGACTATACTTTATTCTTATGCAGTTCTGGAGCTGAAGCCAATGAAAATGCCTTGAAATTAGCCTCTTTTCACAACAATAAATCGCGTGTAATTACTTTTGATAATTCCTTTCACGGAAGAACCTCGGCGGCAGTTGCGGTTACAGATAACAAAAAAATTGTTGCGCCAATCAATGCACAACAAATTGTTACTTTTTTACCATTGAATAATATCGAGTTGGTAGAAAACGAACTAAAAAAAGGAGATGTTTCTTCTGTTATTATTGAAGGAATTCAAGGAGTTGGCGGTTTAGACCAAGGAACAACTGAATTTTTCCAGGCATTAGAAAAACTATGTGCAGCATACGATGCGGTTTTGATTTTGGACGAAGTGCAATCAGGATACGGAAGAAGCGGAAAGTTTTTTGCACACCAACATCATAACATCAAAGCAGATATTATTTGTCTGGCGAAAGGAATGGGTAACGGTTTTCCTATTGGCGGAATCTTGATTTCTCCAAAATTTACAGCGAGTTATGGATTATTGGGAACTACTTTTGGTGGAAACCATTTGGCATGTGCCGCTGGGATTGCTGTTTTGGATGTGATTGAAAGCCAAAAATTAATGGATAACGTAAATGACGTTTACGCCTATTTTTTAGAAGCAATCAAACAAGTTCCTGAAGTGATCAAAGTAAAAGGAAGAGGATTAATGCTGGGTGTAGAATTTGATTTTGACGTAAGTACACTTCGTAAAAAAATGATCATGGACAAACATATTTTTACAGGAAATGCTAATAATAAAAACTTATTGAGAATTCTTCCTCCATTGACAATCAAGAAGGAAGCAATCGACAACTTTATTATAGCTTTAAAAGAAACATTGGCAGAATTGAAATGATTTTTTAAACATATAAGTCATATAAGCTCTTAAACTTATATGATTTATATGTTTAGATTTTTTTTCTAAAATATTAAACCAAAAACTAATGAACCACTTATTACCAATAGAAAAACGAAATTCAGTTTTAAGTCGTATGGCCGAACTTCTCGAACAAGAAAGAGCTAATCTTAAAACTATAAATCAACAGGATTTAAATAATTATTCTGGAGATGACTTGGCCATGGAAAAACGTTTATTGGTTGATGATTCCAAAATTGACGGCATGATTTTATCCTTGCAGCAATTAGCAAGTCAAGAAGATCCTATTGGCGTTGAACGTTTTAATTTCGACCACGAAAACGGAATGAAAATCATCAATAAAACAGCGGCTTTTGGAACCATAATGATCATTTATGAATCCAGACCCGATGTTACTGTTGAAGCGGGCGGAATCGCTTTTAAATCCGGAAATAAAATTTTATTGAAAGGCGGAAAAGAATCTTTACAGTCCAACTTGAAAATTGTGGAATTGTGGCATCAAGCCTTAACAGCAAACAATATTACTACAGAATGGGTGGAATACTTAAATTACAATCGGGAAGAAACGCAAAAATTCTTAGAAAAACCAACACAAAAGGTGGATTTAATCGTTCCTCGTGGTGGTGAGAAATTGATTGCTTTTGTGAAAAAACACGCCACTTGTCCAGTAATTATTAGCGGAAGAGGAAATAATTTTGTGTATGTAAATAAGGAAGCTGATTTAAAAAAAGCACTTGCTATCATAATTAACGGAAAAACCTCAAACATATCGGTTTGCAATGCTTTAGATAAAGTTTTAATTGATGCTAATCTTGAAAATTGGGAAGCTTTTGCTGCAACTATAATTCAGGAATTACAACAAAGAAACGTTACGGTTTTGGGAGATGAAAGTATTTCAAAGGCAACAAACGTTCCTCAGATTGAATCGGATTTAATTTGGTATGAAGAGTTTTTAGATTATAAAATTGTTATTGGAACAACAAATTCGGATCAAGAAGCGATTGATAAAATAAATAAATATTGTGGAGGGCATTCGGCTTCGATAATCACAAAAAATGATGCAATTGCCCAGGAATTCATGGAAAATGTAGATACGGCAGCCGTATATCAAAACGCCTCTACCCGATTCACTGATGGAGGACAATTTGGTTTAGGAGGAGAGTTGGCAATAAGCACGGACAAATTACACCAACGTGGACCAATTGGTTTGCAACATTTAGTTACTAATAAATGGTATATTTACGGAAATGGACAAATCAGGTAAAAAAGATTTTTGATTGCAGATTAACGATTTTTGATTGCAGATTGAAAGTAGAAAAAATAAAAACTTATGTTGACAAAAATTCAAATCGGAATTTTATACCAAAAATATTTGGATATTATTAAATTAGAAACAATTGAATTGGGTTGTGCACCAACAGAAGTAAGACATTTAATAGGAAGACTTGGAGAGTTTTTTTGTGCCTTGGAAACTAATGGAACATTAGCAAAAGAAACTAATCAACATGGTTTTGACGTTATTTCAGAAAATGGTAGAAGAGTTAGTGTTAAAACTACTGCGCAAACAAGTGGTTTCGTTGCAATAAATAAAAAAACTTTAAATAAAGTTGATGATTTAATGATTCTGCAATACATAAACAATGAATTACAAATCATTTATTTTGACAAAATAGAAAATGCCACTAACAATTGTAGAACTTGGAATGATAATTTTGAATTAGATATATCTCGAGCAAAAAAAATGACTCAGAATAAAGAATAAAAATGGCTAAAAAAAGGATTTTATTAAAGTTAGGAAGCAATACGTTAACCAAAGAAACCAATCACATTTCAAGAGGAAAGATTGAAGATATTGGAATACAAATAGCCGCTTTACAGGACGATTACGAGTTTATCATTGTGAGTTCCGGTGCGATTGCTGCAGCCAAACAATTTGTAAAACTGGAAAATCAAGACAAAGATGTTTTTGTAAAACAAGCGTTGGCGTCTATTGGTCAGCCTCATTTGATGCGGATTTATCATGAAAACTTCAGCGATTTGGGATTATTAATTTCGCAATGTTTGCTTTCGTATTCTGATTTCGAAAAAGAACAATCCAAAGTAAATATTGTTAACACCATCAATGTGTTAGTCAAAAATAATTACATTCCGATTATCAATGAAAATGATACGGTGGCTACGGATGAGATTCGGTTTGGCGATAATGACAAATTAGCCGCTTTAACGGCCGTTTTATTAAATGTTGACATTCTGATCATTGCTACCAATACAAACGGGATTTACACCAAAGCATCTATCAATGATGCCGTTCCTGAAACCATTTCTTTGGTAACCGATTTAAAAGTATTGGAAAAAGAAATTGGGGATTCTAAATCCTCGCACGGAACCGGCGGAATGCAATCTAAAATAGAAGCTTCGGCAATTGCCAAAAACGCTACTATCGAAACTTGGATTGTCAATGGATTGGAAGACAATTTTATTTTCAAGGCTTTAAAAAACGAAATACCTTTTACTAAAATAATTTAATTCGAATATTGGATTTTTAGATTGTTAGATTTTTGGACAATTCATAATTCATAATTCATAATTCACAACTACAATGAACTACATATCCATACAAAACATAGATTCACTCAACAAATGGGTGAAACAAGCGTTAAAAATCAAAAAGAAACCACTTAAAAACAAAAAACTGGGTAAAAACAAAACCTTGGGAATGTTATTTTTTAATTCCAGTTTGAGAACGCGTTTAAGCACACAAAAAGCCGCTTTAAATTTGGGAATGAACGTCATGGTAATGAATTTTACCAGTGAAGGCTGGACGCTTGAATTTGAAGACGGAGCCATCATGAACTCTAGTGCTTCGGAACATATTAAAGAAGCTGCTGCGGTAGTTTCTCAATATTGCGATATTATTGCCATCAGAGCTTTTGCCGGATTGATTGACAAAGAAAAAGACAATGCTGAAATCGTACTTTCCGGTTTCTTGAAATACGCAACCGTTCCTGTTGTTAATATGGAAAGTGCGACAGGACATCCATTACAATCGCTGGCAGATGCTATAACTATGGCGGAACACAAAACAGAACACAGACCAAAAGTGGTTTTAACTTGGGCGCCACATCCTAAAGCATTACCTCAGGCAGTTCCTAATTCGTTTGTGGAAATGATGCAGTTACAAGATGCAGACTTTGTCATTACACATCCCGAAGGCTACGAATTGAATCCAGAAATCACGAAAGATTCCAAGATTGAATACGACCAGGATAAGGCTTTTGAAAACGCTGATTTTATTTATGCCAAAAACTGGAGCAATTACAAGGAATACGGAAAAATTACCAATTCGGATCCAAATTGGACTGTTACCGCAGATAAAATGAAACTGACCAACAATGCCAAATTTATGCACTGTTTGCCGGTAAGACGTAATGTAATTGTTACCGATGAAGTGATTGACAGCGAAAATTCAATTGTTATCGAACAAGCCAACAATAGAACTTATGCCGCACAATTAGTGTTGCAAAAAATATTGGAAAATGGAAAATAAAAAACCGGTAACGCTAATAAAAATTGGTGGAAACATTATTGATAATCCAACGGAATTAGAACAGTTTTTATTTGATTTTTCTAAGATTGAAGGCTATAAAATACTCGTTCATGGCGGTGGAAAATCAGCTACCAAAATGGCCGAGAGCATTGGTTTAGTTCCTCAAATGATTGATGGAAGACGTATTACCGATGCCGCTATGCTTGATGTAGTTGTGATGATTTATGCAGGTCAAATCAACAAAAGTATTGTTGCTCAATTGCAAGCAAATTCAACCAATGCAATGGGTTTTTCTGGGGCTGATGGGAATTTAATTCAATCGGATAAAAGAAACCACCCAACCATCAATTATGGTTTTGTGGGCGATGTGAAAAAAGTGAACACACAATTATTGGAAACATTGCTTTCAAACGCTATCGTTCCTGTATTTTGTGCGATTACGCACGATGGAAAAGGACAATTATTAAACACAAATGCGGACACCATTGCCAGTGAATTAGCGATTGCTTTATCAGAAGTTTTTGATGTCACTTTAAATTATTGCTTCGAAAAACCGGGCGTTTTATATAATGCCGAAGACGACTCTTCAGTAATCGAGAACATCAATCAAGAATTATATTCCAAATTAAAAGCCGAAAAAGCCATACATTCTGGTATGATTCCTAAATTAGACAACTGTTTCAATAGTTTGTCCAAGGGAGTTCAAAAAATAAAAATTGGTCATCACAGAATGTTGCAAGACATGACCGCATTGCACACTACAATTACACTATGAAGAGTATAGAAACCCTTACACAAGAAGCCATTACGCTATTAAAATCGCTGATTGAAACGCCTTCGTTTTCGAGTAAAGAAGACAAAACAGCACTTTTAATCGAAAATTGGTTTACACAAAATAGTATTCCTTTCGAAAGAGAAAACAATAATGTTTGGGCTTTCAACAAGTATTTTGACAAAACTAAACCCACACTTTTACTCAATTCGCATCACGATACGGTAAAACCAAATCAAGGATATACAAACGATCCTTTTGAAGCCATCGTAAAAGACGGTAAACTATTCGGATTAGGAAGTAACGATGCAGGAGGTTGCTTGGTTTCGCTTTTAGCTACTTTTGTTCATTTTTATTCGGATGAAAATCTGCCTTACAATATTGTCATCGTAGCTTCTGCCGAAGAAGAAAGCAGTGGAAAAAATGGATTAAACAGCGTACTGAAACATTTACCGGAACTGGAATGTGCTATTGTTGGAGAACCTACTTTGATGCAATTGGCCGTAGCCGAAAAAGGTTTATTAGTACTCGATGTCATCGTAAAAGGCACTGCCAGTCACGCTGCACACAACAATCCTGACAATCCTATTTACAATGCAATGCCAGTGATTGAATGGTTCAAAACCTATCAATTCGATAAAATATCCGAAGTTTTGGGACCCGTAAAAATGACGGTAACACAAGTAAGTGCAGGAAAACAACACAATGTAGTTCCGGCGGAATGTCATTTGGTTGTCGATATCAGGGTGAATGATTGTTATAGCAATCCCGAAATTTTAGAAACCGTAAAACGCAATTTGACTGCCGAAGTCAATCCGCGTTCAATGCATTTAAATGCTTCTTCTATTCCCGTTTCACACGGATTAGTGCAAGCCGGAATCGCATTGGGAAGAACAACCTACGGCTCGCCTACCCTTTCGGATCAATCGGTTTTGAGTTGCCAATCCTTGAAATTAGGACCCGGTGAAACCCTGCGGTCACACTCCGCAGACGAATTTATATTTATAAATGAAATAGAAGAAGGAATCCAATTGTATATCAAAATACTAACTGATTTTTTCAAACAATAAAAACAAACCCTATCAGGGTTAAAACCCTGATAGGGTTAAAATATATATCTTATGAAACTTTGGGAAAAAGGAATACCAACCGATAAGCAAATTGAACATTTCACCGTTGGAAACGACAGAGAACTGGATTTAGTTTTGGCAAAATATGATGCTTTAGGTTCTATAGCACATGCAAAAATGCTGGGACAAATCGGGCTTTTAACAGACTCCGAAACCGTTTCTTTGGTTTTGGCTTTGGAAGAAATAATAAAAGATGTTGAAAACGGAAAATTCGAAATCGAAGACAGCTTTGAAGACGTGCATTCCAAAATTGAATATTTGCTAACGGTAAAACTTGGCGACGCCGGAAAAAAAATCCATACCGCCCGTTCTCGTAATGACCAAGTTTTAGTAGACGTTAATTTATATCTGAAAGATGTCGTTAAAGAATTAAAAGAGCAAGTAAAAAGCCTTTTTGATTTGCTAATAGAATCAGCAGAGAAACATCAAAATGTGTTGTTACCAGGTTACACGCACCTTCAAATTGCTATGCCGTCATCTTTCGGAATGTGGTTTTCCGCTTACGCCGAAACATTGATTGATGATATAACGATGTTGAATGCCGCTTTGAAAATTGTGGACCAAAACCCATTAGGCTCGGCTGCAGGTTACGGAAGTTCATTTCCAATCAACAGAACATTCACGACGAAGGAATTGGGTTTTGAAACTTTAAAATTCAATTCGGTAGCGGCACAAATGAGCCGTGGAAAATCAGAAAAGACAGTCGCTTTTGCCATGAGTAGCGTGGCAGCAACTTTGGCGAAGTTCTCGATGGATGTTTGTTTATACATGAGTCAGAATTTTGATTTTATCACTTTGCCCTCGCATCTTACAACAGGTTCGAGCATCATGCCACACAAGAAAAACCCAGATGTATTTGAGTTAATTCGTGGTAAATGCAACAAAATTCAAGCGTTACCATACGAAATCACTTTAATCACCAACAACCTTCCAAGTGGCTACCACAGGGATTTGCAATTGCTGAAAGAAGGATTGTTTCCAGCGATTCAAAACCTAAAAGCGTGTTTGGATATCGCGATTTTTGCGATTAAAGATATTAAAGTAAAAGAGCATATATTAGACGATAAAAAATACGATTATTTGTTTACAGTAGATTCCTTAAACGAAATGGTGGTTGCCGGAATGCCGTTTAGAGATGCGTATAAAGCGGTTGCTGAGCAATTAGAAAACGGTACATTTCAATCTCCAAAAGAAACCAAACATACGCACGAAGGAAGTATTAACAACCTTTGTTTGGATGCAATTAAAAATAAAATGAAAGATTCTTATTAATTCAAAACCAAAATAGTTGTTACAAAAAAATCCATTCATACGAATGGATTTTTTTATATTTCAAATTTAAACTGTTGGTTCTTATACCTTTTTACTTAATTCTTCCGCATCAATATCGCTATGGGAAACATTGTAAATGGCTTTTCCTTCTTTTATTACTATCAATTGTGGGGATTGATGTGTTACTTCAAAACGATCCGCAATGGCATTAGAAATATCGCGATATGCTATTAAATCTAAAAAATATGGCGTAACTTTATCTGATATATTGAACTCATTTTCAAATTGTTTCAGCGCCATCCTACTTACGCTGCATCGAGTACTGTGTTTAAAAATTGCTACCGGTTTTTCATTCGAAATAGCGATAATTTCATTCAGTTGCCCTAAATCGGTTAGTTCATTCCAGTTGATTTTGTTTTCATTTAAATCCTTGTCGTCTGAACTATTAAACATATTTTTAAAAAAACTCATAAATGTCTTATTTTAAGATATTTTGACTTTGAAATATGATAAAAATCATGAAATTTCTGTCAATTTGTCTGTATTATTGTATTGGAATATATATTGAATATTGATTCGCAAAGTTAGCTAAATAACATAAACAATATAAAATCATGAACATAAATAAATTTACGATAAAATCTCAAGAAGCCATTCAGCTTTCTCAGCAATTGGCACAAAGTTTAGGTCAGCAACAGATTGAAAACGAACATATTTTTAAAGCAATTTTTGAAGTTGACGAAAATGTGGCGCCATTTATTTTGAAAAAACTCAACGTAAATGTGCCGTTATTTCTTCAAATTCTGGAAAGCACTATTCAGAGTTTCCCAAAAGTTTCCGGCGGAGAAATTATGCTGTCCAGAATTGCTAACACCTCACTAAACGAAGCGGAAATTATTGCAAAAAAAATGAATGATGAATTCGTTTCTATTGAGCATTTAATTTTAGCGATTTTTGATTCTAAAAGTAAAGCGGCCCAAATATTAAAAGACCAAGGCGTTACCGGAAAAGGGTTGAAAGCTGCTATCGATGAATTACGAAAAGGAGAAAGAGTAACATCTGCTTCTGCTGAAGAAACTTATAATTCTTTAAATAAATATGCCAAAAATCTAAACGAGTTAGCTCGCAACGGGAAACTCGATCCAGTGATTGGGCGCGATGAGGAAATTCGACGCGTATTGCAAATTCTAACCCGTAGAACTAAAAATAATCCGATGTTGGTTGGTGAACCCGGAGTTGGTAAAACTGCCATTGCCGAAGGTTTAGCGCACAGAATTGTAGATGGTGATGTTCCAGAAAACCTGAAAGATAAAATCGTGTTTTCTCTTGATATGGGGGCGCTGATTGCCGGAGCTAAATACAAAGGGGAATTTGAAGAAAGACTCAAATCGGTGGTGAAAGAAGTGACTGCTGCCGAAGGGGACATTGTCTTATTCATTGACGAAATTCACACACTCGTGGGTGCTGGAGGTGGTGAAGGCGCTATGGATGCGGCAAACATTCTGAAACCGGCTTTGGCTCGTGGAGAATTACGCGCTATTGGAGCAACCACATTAGACGAATATCAAAAATATTTTGAGAAAGACAAAGCGCTCGAAAGACGTTTCCAAAAAATAATGGTTGAAGAACCGGATACCGAAAGTGCCATTTCAATATTGCGCGGTATCAAAGAAAAATACGAAACGCACCATAAAGTCCAAATAAAAGACGAAGCCATTATTGCTGCTGTAGAACTGTCTCAACGCTATATTACCAATCGCTTCCTTCCAGACAAAGCCATTGATTTAATGGACGAAGCCGCTTCAAAATTAAGAATGGAAATTAATTCAAAACCCGAAGAATTGGATGTTTTGGATAGAAAAGTCATGCAATTAGAAATTGAAATTGAGGCTATCAAAAGAGAAAAAGACGAAAGTAAACTCAAAGTTTTAGGAATGGATTTGGCCAATCTTAAAGAAGAGAGAAACGAAATTTTCGCCAAATGGAAATCCGAGAAAGATGTGGTTGATAACATTCAAGCGGTGAAAACGGAGATAGAGGATTTTAAATACGAAGCCGAACGTGCCGAGCGTGAAGGTGATTATGGGAAAGTAGCCGAAATTCGTTATGGAAAAATCAAAGAAGCCCAAGAACGATTGGATATTTTATTAAAACAATTGCAGGAAAATCAATCCGGAACTTCATTGATAAAAGAAGAGGTAACCCGTGAAGACATTGCAGAAGTGGTTGCCAAATGGACCGGAATCCCAGTCATGAAAATGCTACAGGGAGAAAGAGAAAAATTATTGAAACTCGAAGATGAGTTGCATCATAGAGTTGTAGGACAAGAAGAAGCCATTCAAGCGGTAAGTGATGCTGTGCGCAGGAGCCGTGCCGGATTACAAGACATGAAAAAACCAGTTGGTACTTTTCTTTTCCTAGGAACTACAGGAGTTGGGAAAACAGAATTGGCGAAAGCCCTGGCCGAATATCTATTTGATGATGAAAATGCGATGACCAGAATTGATATGAGTGAATACCAAGAGCGCCACAGTGTGAGCCGATTGGTTGGTGCGCCTCCAGGATATGTAGGGTATGATGAAGGCGGACAGTTGACGGAAGCCGTTCGTAGAAAACCCTATTCCGTAATCTTGCTGGATGAGATTGAAAAAGCGCATCCGGACACCTTTAATATCTTGTTACAAGTCTTGGATGAAGGAAGATTGACGGATAACAAAGGGCGTTTGGCTGATTTCAAAAACACCATTATCATCATGACTTCCAATATGGGAAGCCAGATTATTCAGGAGAAATTCGAAAATTTGAAAGGAAGTATGGAAGCGGCCACTGAGGCAGCAAAAGTGGAAGTATTGGGTTTATTAAAACAAACGGTACGCCCGGAATTCATTAACCGTATTGACGAAATAGTAATGTTTACACCGCTTACCAATGAAAATATTACCAAAATTGTAGGTTTACAACTAAAAAGCGTGACTAAAATGCTAGCGCTGCAAGGCATCACCATGGACGCAACTCCAGAAGCCATTGCCTATTTATCCGAAAAAGGTTATGATCCTCAATTTGGTGCCAGACCGGTAAAACGTGTGATTCAAAGAGACGTTTTAAACCAATTATCCAAAGAAATACTAGCCGGAAAAATCGCAACAGACAGCATTATTCTGTTGGATGCTTTTAATGGACAGTTGGTTTTTAGGAATCAAACAGAAATGGTCTCTTAATCCAAATACTTTAAATTTATGAAAACACCAGTCGAAAGGCTGGTGTTTTTTTTATGCAATATATTTTAGGAGCAACACATTTGTAAATTTTCATCAACATTGCCCCCGCTTCCCGATAATTATCGGGACACAGTATCTTTTGTCTCGTTTTGAGAACGAGATAAAAGGATACTGTTTCCCATCCCACCGTCTGGACACAAATATTTTATAAAAAAGTTTGACACAAATTTCACAAATTTTCACGAATTAATTCGCGTAAAGTCGAATCCAGAAGACTCAAGATAGGTTTGAGTTTCAGAAAAAAAGAAAAATCTGTGTAGATCTGTGTTATCTGTGTCCTATTTTAAACTTGTGTCCAGACGGTAGGCTCCCATCGGGGCTATAGGCAACTATCATTTTCACAATTATTTGTAGAATTATTTTCTAGTTTGCCATTCCGACGAAGGGGGGAATTTTCGCTCCGCATTCCATGATAAAAAACAACACTTATTTTCAACACAACTGATCGAATCAATAATACAGCTACCTTTTATATAGTATCCGCAAAGCCATCACATTAAAAACAGAAACACAAACTACTGATTCTCATATAATTAAAAACTAATGAAAATTATTTAACGTTTTAATAAGCAACCATGCCTGTTTATAAACATCTATAGTATAATTATAAACAAATAATTTTATTATGAAAAAATTCAAATTACAATCGATTCTATTCGTATTATTCGCAGCAACAGCATTAACTTCTTGTAGTAATGAAGATGATGCGCCAAGCGTTCCAGAACTGATTACAAAAAATGCTTTTGTAACAGAGGTAAAAGGTCCAACAACTGGAAAAGTAGATGAAACCATCACTGTGGATGTTGTCTTTATAGTGGATAATAGCTGTGGAGACTTCAATAAATTCATTGACGCGACAATAGGAACCGAAAAAGGCTTACAAGTACAAGCTAAATATTTATCTGATATTTGCGACAAAAAGGTACCGGACCCAAAAACAACAACCTATAAATTCAAATCGACGGTTAAAGGAAGTTATGATCTAAAATTCAGAAAATCTGAAACGGAGTTTATCAAACATACTATTGTTATTAACTAGTTTGTTTTAATGAAAGGACTACCCTTTTTACAAAGCCTAAGACTTTGAACAGCAATAGTCCCTTATTTAAATTAGTAAAACATCAGTTGCAAGACTGGTGTTTTTTTATGCGCTATTTTTTTAGGAGCAGAACGCTGGAATATTTTCATCACGAGTTGTCCCGCTGTCCGCAGTATCTTTTGAGTCCGCCAAAAAAGGCGAACTCAAAAGGATACTTGCTTCCATCGGGGCTAAATCAGAAATTTAGTATTTCAAAAAATTAATTTAACCCGTTGGGTGTAATTAGTTTTTAATTTTAATTTTCGTCAGTTCGAGGCTTAATTTTTTTACAAAAAAAGCAATATGAAATGACGTATTACGACTATCGTCAGACCATAAGCTTAAAAAACAAACACGAATTGCACTAATTTACACGAATCTATGTGGTTAATGCGGTTCGTGTAATAATTTCACGAACGAATTCGTGACAATTCGTGAAATTCGTGTTCAATTTAATCTTTACTATTTGTGTTTACAAAGTAGGTTTTATAACAGTTTTGAAAAAACGTCATTGGTAGTGATTTTCGTCAGAAAATCGTATCGAGAACAAGAAAATTTTGAATTAAAAACGGTTCTCGATACATTTTTTGTTCCGTTTTACTCCACAAAAAACACTCGAACTGACGTTTTGAATAATTACACCCAACGGGTTAATTTATAAATAAAAAAGTTTTAGCTTCGCACCAATAAACAAACAAAACGCGTTGATCAAATTTTGGCAAAGCAATACCAAAATCAACATCTTCCTAAAACAATCAAAATGGCATCAGGTTTTTTCGCACTATTAGATGATATCGCAGCAATTATGGATGATGTTGCAGTAATGAGTAAATTTGCAGCCAAAAAAACGGCCGGTATTTTAGGCGATGATTTAGCCGTAAATGCCGAAAAAGCGTCCGGATTTATTTCTTCAAGAGAACTCCCTGTATTATGGGCAATTGCAAAAGGTTCCTTCATAAATAAAGTAATCATTTTACCCATCGCCTTTCTATTAAGTGCTTTTTCACCATTGGCAATTATAATAATCTTAGTGCTTGGCGGACTTTATTTAGCCTACGAAGGCGCCGAAAAAATATATGAGTACTTCTTTCCCCATGAGCATTCCAAACACGAAATTTTAATGGAACCGTTGACCGAAGAAGAAATTTTAACTTTCGAAAAAGGAAAAATAAAATCAGCAATAGTAACCGATTTTATTTTATCAGTAGAAATCGTAATTATTGCGCTGGGCACCGTAATTGGGAAACCCATTTCATCACAAATTATGGTTGTTTCTATCATTGCAATAATAGCAACCGTTGGTGTTTATGGCATTGTAGCCCTAATTGTCCGAATGGATGAAGTAGGTTTAAAACTGATTCAACTGAGTACCAAAGAACGTAGTTTCTCAAAAACCATAGGGAATATACTGGTACAAGCGCTGCCAAAAGTCATTAAAAGTTTATCCGTTATAGGTACAATAGCTTTGATTTTAGTTGCTGGTGGCATATTTATACACAATATTGATTTTTTACATCATGTATTCCCCCAATTGCCCTCCATCGTTACAGAATTTTGTATCGGACTACTAATTGGAGGAATTGTTTTGGGAATTGTAACCCTATTCAAAAAGATAATTGGGAAAAAGTAAGCAACCCAAAATGGAACACACTTTAGCTGTATAAATAATTATAAAAAACTATGAAAACATCAGTCGAAAAGCTGGTGTTTTTTTTATACCGTACTGTTTTTTTTAGGAACAGCACATTTATGGGTTTTCATGACGAGTTGTCCCGCTTCCCGATAATTATCGGGACGCAGTATCTTTTTTAAACGCAACCCTTTCAGAGTTCAAAACTCTGATTGGGTTAAAAGCGTTTATAAAAAGGATACTTGCTTCCATCGGGGCTAAGTGATAACGAACTTTTTCCAGAAGAAAGGTAGCACAAAACAAAATGCTTAATTAATGATTAAATCTTTTTAGCAATTTCCAAATGAAGAAAAACAACAACTAAATCAAAAAACAATTTTAATAATTTGTAGTATATTATTTATATCTTAGCGAAACTATAAAAAGGCTATTTTTGGTATAAAGCCACCCAAAAATAAGTGGATGGAGCCACTTTATGGTTGATATACAAGTTATATGCTGTTTTAAAAAACTCTCGTCCTAAAATAGGTTGGCTAAAAATTAAACACCTTTAGTGAAAAATGGACAGATTTAGATTTATTAAATAGAATGAAAACGAAGATAGTTTACCCGAAAAACCCCTTATTAAAAGAATTTATTCAATATTTTTTATTTATAACTAAAAGTGATAATGAGATTATAAGTCAGTTGTGTTATCCAAATACCAATCATTGCCTTAGTTTAATTAAAGGAGGAGAAATGGTCGAATTAAATACGAACGAATACAGTATTTCACCCTCAACAAAAGATAGTAGTTACTTAACAGGTATTTACAAGCAACCTATAAAGATAACCACAAAACAACCATATCAAGAGTTATGTATAAACTTTAAGCCAATGGGTTTAGAGGTTATTTTCGGAGAGAACCTTTCACAAAACATTTTTAAGAACAATATATTGAGTGAAAACAAAAATTGGGCACCACTTTTTGAAATAGCATTTAGCAATAACTCGATAGAAATTATTCAAAATGAAATTGAAAGTTTTTTTATTTCTATTTTACGAGATGAAATGTTATCCAATAGTTTATTATTTAACGAAACCATACAGGCGAATGAAATAGAGGAATTAAATGATTTGTTATGCAAAAGCTATCGTTCAACACATAGATACTTTGTAAATCAATTGCAAACTACTCCTAAAGAATATTTGCAAATACGAAAAGTTAGAGAAGCAATGTTGTTAATTTTAAAAAATATTCCGTTAATTGAAATTGCTTTTTTATTAAATTTTACAGACCAATCACATTTTATTAAAACATTCAAAAAATACACCAACATAACTCCTTCTCAATTTAAACAAACTAGTTCTCAGGTTGATAATACGCTAATTTGGAATATCACCTAAAATACTTGGCAGATTTTTACAATTTTCATTGTTGAAGGAAATATACTTTTGTCTTTCACTAAAAATAAAGAAATGAAAATTTATGTAAGCCTATTGTTAACTGTAGTTTCAATATTGAGTTTTTCCAACATCAAAGCTCAAAACAGTCAGAAACCATCTAAATATCTCGAGGGTACACCTCAACTTACACACTCACAGATGTTAGTTGATTACGATTCATTAGTATCGTATGTAAATCAAGTAAGTCCAATTATTCAATTTAATAAAGAGGTAAGAAAAATTGACTTTAATAAACACGCTAAAATGCTTAAAAAGAGAATCACTTCAAAAACAAGTATGGAGGAATATCTTTTTTTGGTAGAAAAAACTTTAAATGTAGCACAAGACGGACACAGTGACAGATTAGGTAATTCGGGATTGGATGAAGTAAAAACAATTTTGATTCCAAAAGGCTTTGTAAAAGGATTAGAGACATTAGATTTACCACATAGTTATAAATACGAAAAATTCATAGGAGAGAACTTTTATACAAAGACAAAATTAGAGCTGGTGTATATTAATGGAGAATATTATAATCTACTGCCATTTTCTTATGATGGAAAAAGCTATCCTGCTACTATGAAACTAATAAGTTGTAATGGTAATGAAATTCACCAATTTGTTAAGAATATGGAAGAATTAATTTCTCCGCTAAGATGGGATAGGATTAACAAGAAAGTGTATCATGAAGACTTTTATACTGTTGGAGAAATATATAAAAATAACCATTTAAAATTAACCTTCGTTGACAATAACCAAGAAAAGAAAATAGTAACTATAGCTAAAGATGATACAGTTACTTTTCTAGAAGAGAAAAAAAATAATTTTGGATATAATAGTAGTACTGCTTCTGTAATTACACATTACTTTGAAAAAGAACAAATCTTTTATGGTAAAATACCTGTAATGAAGGAGAAACTTGGGGATACTTTAACCAAGCGTTTTCAAACTATAATAAACAAGTTTCCTGTAAAATCAATTGTATTGGATGTACGAGGAAATGGTGGTGGTAGTGATGCTACCTATGGAAATTTTTTAGGCAAAATACTAAAAGACACCATAAAAATGAACCTGACCGTTGGACGCATATTGAGCCCATTAAATTGTAAGTATTATGAAATTGATAAGGATTCCATTATTGAGTATGGTTTAAAATTAACGAAGGAAGGTCCAAAACTAAAAAATCTTAAAATGTTTTACAATATAATACCTAATTATAGTTTTTTCCATCCAGAAAAAGAAATTCTGCCTTTTAATGGTCCTGTTTATGTATTACAGGATAGATTTATTTTTTCTTCATCAAGTAATTTGTCAAGTTTAGCGTACAATAATAAACATTTAACTAGTATTGGTGAAATGCCTAATTTATTAGGAGGTATGCAAAACTCGCCAACAGTATTTTTCTTACCTCATAGCAAACTGCTTTTTAGAGTAGGGCCACAAATTGATTTTACGGATTGTAAGACTGTTGCTGATATTTTCCAAAACCAAGTAGAACATTTTGTAACGTACCCAATTGATTTTTTACACGAACGTACCACAACAAATGAAGATATATTTGGAAAAAATTTCTTACTGCAAAAAGATCCAATGTTTAAAAAGGTATTAGAGCTAGAACTTAAACAATACTTTGTAGAAACTTCAAATGCCATTTCCCAAAAAAAAATATGAAAGAAAAATTAGTAGTTTATTTTATACTTCTATACAGTAGTGTTTCAGCTCAAAAAACAATAATTAGCGACAGTATTCCTTTGACAATTAACGAGCAAAACACAATTTTTGTAAAGGCGATTTTCAATGAAAAAGACACACTAAATCTTAACTTTGATACAGGAACTACTGAACTGATTTTAACAAATAATGTGCTGAAGAATAAACTCAAATCTGCACCAAAACTTTATAATACTTTTTACAATTTAAAAATTGGAAACACAATTTATGCGACTAAAGTTTATGATGCAGAATTAACAGGACACGATACAGATGGAAGATTTGGTTGGGACATTTTCAAAGATAAAATTGTTGAAATAAATTATGACAAAAACCTACTGATTATCCATTCAATATTACCTGAAAACGTAGAAAAAGACACTAAGTTTACAAAGCTTAGTATTGATTTTTATGAAGATCTTTTTTTAGTTGAAAGCGAAATTAAACAATGTGGTGTCTCCAATAAAGAGCTTTTTCTATTTGATACCGGTTATCAAAGAACAGTAATGTTAGATAACGATTTATTAAAACAAGGGGAATTTCCAACCGAAAAAATGGAGGTTATAAAAAAAGTAATAATGAAAGGTGCACAAGGAAATGAAATTCCTGTTATTACTTCAAATTTAAAACTGCTGAAAATTGGAAAGTATAAACTAAAAAATGTTCCAATTCAACAATTAACGACAAATAAACCTTTGAAAAATAAAAATATTCATATTTTGGGTAATGAAGTTTTGAAAAGATTTAATTCATTTCTAGATTTTCAAAACAATGTTGTTTACCTAAAACCAAACCATTTATTTAACGACGAATACATTGACCAAAAAAACTATAATTATGATAAATAACATTTTCAAAAAAGGAATTTTAGGCGGAATAATAGTTTCTATTGTTATGACCTCGATGGTGTTTTATATGAAAGCCAATCCTGGACAAGAGCCCAATGCAATTATAGGTTTTATCAGTATGTTTTTGGCTTTTATCTTCGTAATACTTGGCATAAAACAAGAACGTGAAATCAATAATGGTGTAATCACTTTTGGAAAAGCATTCCTAACGGGCTTGAGTATTTCACTCGTCATTTCAACAATTTACGTTTTGGTTTGGCTTGTTATTTATTATAACTTTTTTCCTGATTTTATGGAAAAACACAGTGAAATGGTGCTAAAACACACCAATCCTGAAGAGCTTGCCGCAAAAACTACCGAAATGAATCAAATGAAAGAATGGTATAAAAATCCATTAATGATAATTTTACTAACTTATATGGAAATTTTACCAATAGGAATTGTAGTTTCCTTAATTGGTGCATTAATTTTAAAGAAAAAATAATTCCAAATGCAACCTAAAGGCTCTCCGAAGTCTCCTGACTTCGGATTAGTTATATTCAAAATATCCTAAACTTAGAGTCTTTCAGCAATAAAAAAACTATTATAAATTCAGGTTTCAAACAACTCTAAAAGTAGTTTGAGTTTAATTTGCCAAAAAAACAAAAAAAATATAAATCAAAATAACTACCTTTGAGAGACTAAAAACGATGGGATTATGGGAGCTTTAGAATTAAGAGACAGCATTTTAGAATCTATAAATACAGCCGATGAACGTCTTTTAAAAGTCGTTAAAGCTGTTATAGAAAGCTATCAAGAAGAGGAAATAGTGGCTTTTGCAGTTGACGGAAAACCAGTAACCAGAGCGATGTATAAATCAGAATTAGTCGAAGCAAAAGCAGAGATAAAAAGAGGAGAATATAGTACGCAGAAAGATTTAGAAAAAGAATCTGAGAATTGGTAGTGGATAAATTAAAAATTATCTGGACACATACAGCCAAAGCACAATTAAAAACTATTTTCGATTATTACAAGGGAAAATCAGCTCAAGGAGCAACAAATGTTAAAGATGATATTCTAAAAATAACCAGAGAACTTCATTATGCAGAACAATATCAGCAAGACGAAATAGAACCTGAATATAGAAGAATCATCATAAGAGATTATAAATTGCTCTACAAAGAGGAAGAAAAAGGAGTTGTATTTATAGCACGAATATTTTGTACTAAACAAAATCCAAATAAACAGTTAGAATAAAAAAGGGTCTATTTCGACTCTTTTTTTATGAAATAAATTTGCCCACAGCAGTTTAGTGACTTCAGAATAGTTCTTAAAAAATCCAATACGATACACAGACTATTTAAAACCTAAAAAAACACATTACCCCTATTTTCTACTCTTTATAAAATTCACTATTTTTGCAGTCTAAAATTTTAGTCATGCCAAACAAGAAATACAAAATAGCGGTCATTCAATTGAATCTTAATGATATTGCCGAAAACAACTTAAAAAAATGTTTAAGTTGGGTTCGCGATGCCGCCAACCTTGGTGCTGAAGTCATTTCGTTACCGGAATTATACAGCAGTCATTATTTCTGTCAAAGCGAAGATGTAGATAATTTTGCCTTGGCAGAACCTTTATACAGCACTTCATTTATTGCTTTTAGCGCTTTGGCAAAAGAATTAGGCGTGGTAATTATTGTTCCTTTCTTCGAAAAAAGAATGGCGGGAATCTACCACAACAGCGCATACATCATTGATACTGACGGATCAGAAGCAGGATTGTATCGCAAAATGCACATTCCGGATGATCCTCATTTTTATGAAAAATTCTATTTCACGCCAGGTGATTTGGGTTTCAAAACGATTCCAACCAAAAAAGGAAAAATCGGAACATTAATTTGTTGGGATCAATGGTATCCGGAAGCAGCTCGTTTAACAGCGTTGCAAGGTGCTGAAGTGTTGTTTTACCCAACAGCAATTGGTTGGCATCCAGCAGAAAAAGATGAATATGGTGTAAACCAACATGGCGCTTGGATGAGTGTAATGAAAGGACATGCGGTTGCAAATGGCGTTTATGTTGCAGCAGCAAATAGAATTGGTTTAGAGCAATACTTGCCAGATACGGCGGGAATTCAGTTTTGGGGATCTTCGTTTATTGCGGGACCACAAGGCGAAATTTTGGCGCAAGCCTCACACGACAAAGAAGAAATTCTGATTGCCGAAGTGGATTTAGATTTACAAGAAAATGTACGTCAGAATTGGCCGTTCTTTAGAGACCGAAGAATTGACGCTTTTGGTGATATCACAAAAAGAGCGATTGACTAAATCGTCTTTCCATAATTAAAAAATCCCTGCTTAGAATGATTTCTCAGCAGGGATTTTTATTTAAAAATAAGCTCTTAATTCAAATCTGGCTGGAATATTTTAACGACACCATCACCTTCACTACTCACCACAACTAAACTTCTTTTAGTCGGACTTTTCGAAGCCGGAATAAAAAGCAATCCTTCTGGAGCATCACCTGTTTTAAAAGTCTGTAAAAATTTTGGATTAGCTGGATTCGTAACATCATACACCATAACGGCATCCACTCTTTCCAACCCAACAAAAAGAATCGTTTTATCGCCCATTTTAGTAACCACAACTGATTCTGGCTCTACTGATTTATCATCACTTCTGGTATCATCATATACACCAAATTCTTGGGCTTTTTTATCCAATTCATTTTTACTGTCAAAAACCATTTCTCCTGTATTTCCATTCCAAATAGAAAAAGAGCGGGCTCCAAAAGAAACTAATTCATCAAAATCACCATCACTATCCGTATCACCCATTTTGGTGTTGATATTCAATCTTCCCATGCTTGCCTCTGCTTTTAAAGCAGCCGCATTAGGAAATGCTATTGGATCAAGAACAACTGAAGAACTGCTGATTCTTTTTACATCTACAAAAGCAGAATATTCTCTGGCATCTCCTTCATTTGCAGTAACAAAATAAGGGATTTTATTGATTTCAAAATTACTGATGGCATCCGGTTGAAACATTCCTTTCGTTTTCCAAATATTCATCAAAACGCCACCATCTTTATCGCTGATATCTATGGCATTTTCGGCGAGATTGTACTCTTTGTACCCTAATGGGAAAATATTCGTAATAGTTTTAGTTGCCAAATCAATTTTAGCCACTCCGTTATTTTCCTGCAAGGTCACCCAAGCCGTTTTAGAATCGGAAGAAATCGTTATGTATTCCGGTTCAATATCAGAGGTGAAATTATTTGTTGGACTTGCAATTCTGAATCCTTTTGTTTTCAGCGTACTCAATTGATTGCTAAAACTTCCGAAATTTAAAGTCGTCACCGCATAATTATTATTAACCGCAATAATAGAAACGGAGCCGTCCGGATCTATAGAATAGGTGTCATTTGGCTCTCCTTCATTAGCAGTCATGATGTAATTTCCGTCAGGAGAGAAAGTAATCATATCTGGCAAAGCACCAACCGTAATTTCTTTGATCACACTGTAATTAGTCGTATCAAAAACGACCACTTTTCCAGCATCTTGCTTATTTGGTTTTGCTTCTAATGCAACTGCTAACTTGCCATTATAGGTTGCAACACTATTTGAAGCTCCGTTAAATGGGGTTAAATCGATACTTGTCACAAAAACCGGACTGGATGGATTCGATAAATCAATAACATCAATCCTATTTGTATTACTATTATTAACGGTAAATAACTTTTTAGAAACTTCATCATATGCACTTATTTCAGCAGCTCCGACACCACCAATAGTAATAGAACCAATTTCTTTGAAAGTTGCTGCATTTTCATTTACAACTAATTCAGGAGATTCCTCTTTATTAGAGTCATTTTCGCAACTTGACAATACCATAATTGCCGCTAGAAAAGTAATACCATATTTTTTCATAACTGTATTTTTAAATTTTTTTCAAAAATAACTAGCTGAAGCCCGACAAGAATTAACTCAATATTATATAATCATTACCAAAACTATTCTTATAAATTCATGAAATGCCCGAAAATGAATAGTTGTTAACTATTTTAAAATCCTACTGAATGTTTATATTTGCAGTCTTTATAATTAGAAACGCTATATGACTACAAATAATAGAAGATTTCCTGCTGAATGGGAAAAACAACAAGGGATTTTACTTTGTTTTCCACACAACGGTAAGGATTGGCCGGGAAAATATGAAGCAGTTCAATGGGCTTTTGTAGAATTCATAAAAAAAGTGGCTACTTTCGAGCATGTATTTTTAGTGGTTGCAGATGATAATCAAAAAGAAAAAGTCAATACCATGCTGGAAACAGCTCATGTTGTACTTGCAAATATTTCTTATATCATTCATAAAACCAATAGAAGTTGGATGCGTGATTCGGGTCCAATAATCGTTAAAAACGGAACCGAAAGAGAAGCGTTAAACTTTAATTTTAATGGTTGGGCCAAGTATAAAAACATTCAGCTTGACAAGTTTGTCCCTGCGAAAGTGGGAGAATTTCTAAATATTCCTGTTACTCCCGTACTGTACAAAGGAAAACCGGTTATTGTTGAAGGCGGTGCTATTGATACCAATGGAAGAGGAACTTTACTAACTTCAGAAGAATGCTTGATGCATCCTGATATTCAGGTTCGGAATCCAAATTTCACCAAAGCCGATTATGAAGCGGTTTTCAAGGAATATCTTGGGATTACGAATGTGATTTGGTTAGGTGACGGAATTGAAGGTGATGATACGCACGGTCATATTGATGATTTATGCCGATTTGTAAATGAAGATACGATTGTGACTATTGTAGAAACAGATCCAAATGACAATAATTATGCGCCTTTGCAAGACAATTTGAAACGTTTGCAAAATGCCAAACTGGAAAATGGTAAATCACCTGTAATTGTAGTTTTACCGATGCCCAAACGTTTGGGATTTGACGGCTTGCGATTACCTGCCAGTTATGCAAATTTTTTGATTTTGAACAATTGTGTTTTGGTCCCTACTTTCAATGATTCAAATGATCGTGTTGCGCTAAACATCCTTTCAGAATGTTTTCCTGATAGAGAAATCATCGGAATTAGCGCTATTGATTTAATATGGGGATTGGGAACTTTACATTGTTTGAGTCAACAAATTCCAGAATAAAAAAACAAACTTTTACTGTTACATAAAAAAAACACCAACATTATGCTGGTGTTTTTTTATGACTATACCGATTCAAAAAATATAATTTACTCTTTAGTAAAAGGTATTTTCTGTCCGTCACTCAAAATCATGTCTAATCCAGTTTTACTTTCATTAAATTGAAATGTAATCCCTGCTTGTTTAGACTCAAAAGTATCTTTTTCAATACGTTCAACAGTAAATGTTGGATAATTCGTTATGGCAACATTTAGAGCATTATTCTTTTCTGAAAACACAATTTTTATTGGAGCATTTTTATTAGAATAGGTTCCTAAATATTCATCTAAGATAATGTCAACATCAATCATTCCATTGGCAGAAGTCCAAGTATTATTTTCTTCATTACTATCTGGCAAAGCATGATCCGGGTCAAGAGTAATACTTTCAATTTCTTCCGTCGAATTATGTTTGAATGACCAAGCTTTGTTTCTTTGCCAAATTTCTACCGGCAATTTAACACGAATTACTTTTCCGCTTTTCGTTTTTATATCTAAAATTACCGGCATTGCCATTTTTTCGAAGTTTTCAATCGAAATTACAACTCCCTGTTTTGGATCGTTTTTAATGTATTTTATAGCATTAATTCCTTGGTCTAAACGCCAGTTGTATTGGAACCAACCTCTCCAAAACCAACTCAAATCTTCTCCTGCAACGTTTTCAATTGTTCTAAAGAAATCATCCGGTTGTGGATGTTTGTAAGCCCAACGCTCTACATATGTTCGCAAAGCTAAATCAAAACGCTCTGGTCCAAGAACTTGTTCACGCAAAATCACTAATCCCGAACTTGGTTTTGAATACGCTAAAAGACCAATATTAGCTTCTTTCATATTATCAGGCGAACTCATTATGGTTTCAAGATTTGGACTCGTATACACTTCAGCTCTTTGGTGCATATCAGCTGGCTTATCTTTGTATTCGCCATTATTAAAATCAACAGAACTCAATGAATTAATAAAAGTATTAAAACCTTCATCCATCCAAGCAAACATTCTTTCGTTTGACCCAACAATCATTGGAAACCAAATGTGTCCAAATTCATGATCTGTAACTCCCCATAAATCTTCCCCTTTAGACTCCCAACTGCAAAAAACAATTCCTGGATATTCCATTCCGCCTTCGTTTCCGGCAACATTTGTAGCGGCTGGATAAGGATATTCCAACCATCTTTTAGAATAATTTTCTATAGAAGCTTTCGTATATTCTGTTGAACGTCCCCAAGCACCATTTCCCGCGCTTTCAACAGGATAAACAGAAATAGCCAATGATTTTTTTCCACTTGGCAAATTTATTTTTGCAGCGTCTAAAATAAATGCTGCTGAAGATGACCAAGAAAAATCACGGGCATTTTTAATTTTATAATTCCACGTTTTAGTAGTTGCAGCAACTGTTTTTGATGAGTTTGCAACTTCCTCAGCTGTACGAATAAAAACTGTTTTATCACTTTGTTTTGCCTGAGCCAAACGCTTTTGTTCTTTGGCAGAATAAACAGCTGTAGGATTCAGTAATTCCCCGGAACTCGCCACAATATGATTGGATGGTGCTGTAATGCTCACATCAAAATCACCATATTCCAAGTAAAATTCCGAAGCTCCTAAATACGGATTAGTATTCCAACCTCTTACATCATCATAAACACACATACGTGGATACCACTGTGCTATGGTGAAAATTTTACCGTTTTTAGTTTCCAATACCCCCATTCTATCAGAACCTTCAAAAGGAGCTATAAAAGAGAAGTCAATTTTGATTTTAACAGAACCACCTTTAGGATTTAATCCTTGTGGAAGAAAAACCTGCATTCTGGTATCCGTAATTACATACTTCGCTTCAGTCTCTGTAGATTTTCCTTTAACGGTAGCAATTACTTTAACTGATTTTATTTTATGTCCACCGTCAAAAATTTGGCCTTGGGCCCCATTTCGGCTTCCTGTCAAAGGAACAACTGCATTTCCACGGGAATCCGCTTTGAATAAATTTTGGTCTAAGTTCATCCAAACAAAAGCCAATTTATCTGGGCTGTTGTTCGTATACGTGATGATTCCTGTCCCAGTAATTTCGTTCTTTTTTTCATCCAATTTTGCCTTCAATTGATAATCGGCTCTGTTTTGCCAATATTCAGCTCCTGGTTGCCCACTTGCTGAACGCGTACTTGTTCCATTTTTTGAATAAAAAAATGGGGCAAAAGCATCATGATAATCATAGTTTGAGATTGGGTTACTCGATACATTTACAGGGGTTTGTTGCGCCCAAATAGACGTAACTCCCAATAATAAAGCCAAATGTAGCATGACTCTGAAGCGACTGTTTTTCATTTTTCTTATAGTTTATATCACAAATTAATGAAAAAAAAGAGGATTTTAAACTATTCAGAAAGAATTGATTCCATTTTAAATAAATAAAATCAAGCTTAAACCTAATTAGAATTAAAAATTATAAAATATATTTACCATACAAAATCAATTTTTAAATTAACGAAGAACAATTTTGACAACTATAATAAAAAACTCAATTCTAACGGCTGAAATAAAAAATTTCGGTGCTGAATTAATTTCCTTAAAAACGAATCAGAATAGAGAATACATTTGGGAAGGGAATCCTGATTTTTGGGGCAAGCACTCTCCTATTTTGTTTCCAATTGTTGGGACTTTAAAAAACAATTCCTTTCATCATAATGGAATGGAATATCATTTATCGCGACACGGTTTTGCCAGAGACATGGAGTTTGAATTACTCGAAGCAACAGAAAATAGTGCTGTTTTCTCCATACAATCTTCTGAAAAAACATTAAAAGTCTATCCTTTTGAATTTGAATTGCAAATCATTTACACATTAAATGAAAATAATTTATCTATTGCATATAAAGTAATTAACAACGGAAAATCACAAATGCCGTTTTCTATCGGAGCACATCCTGCTTTTGCTTTACCAAATCAATTCGAAAATTATTCTATTGCTTTCGAAAAAGAAGAACCTTTGGAATATTATCTTTTGGAAAATGATCTAATTTCAAATAAAACGAAAAAATTAGAAGTTCATGATAAAAAGATTCCGCTGACTTATGAATTATTCGAAAATGACGCTTTAATTTTCAAAACATTACAATCCAATTCGTTGACGATTTTAGAAAATGAAAATCCAATTTTAAAAGTAAATTTTGAAAATTTTCCAAGTTTAGGAATTTGGACAAAAATGAATGCACCCTTTCTTTGTATTGAACCTTGGTTTGGTTATTCGGATACCAATGAGAACTCCGGAAATCTATTGGAGAAAGAAGGCATTCAAATTTTAGAAGCAAATGAAATTTTCAATTCAAAATTCAGTATCGAAATCCTTTAATTAAAAAAAATAAAATATGTTAACTATAAATTTCAGTCCATTCCCAAATTTAGAAACCGAACGTTTGCTTTTAAGAAGAGTGGATACTAACGATATAAAAGAGATTTTCGCTTTGCGATCTAATTCGGAAACGATGAAATACATTCCAAGACCTTTAGTCAAAACGGATGAAGATGCCTTGGAACATATTGCAATGATAGATACCAAAATAGAAACTAATGAAGGTATAAATTGGGCGATTACGTTGAAAGATGATCCAAAACTAATTGGAGTAATTGGTCATTACAGAATAAAACCAGAACATTTTCGTGCTGAAATTGGCTATATATTACTTCCAGAATTTAATGGAAAGGGAATTATTTCCGAAGCTGTAAAAGAAGTTGTCAATTATGGTTTTGAAGTGATGAAACTACATTCTATTGAAGCAATCATAGATCCTGAAAATCATGGATCTGCAAAAGTTTTAGAAAAAAATGGTTTTGTAAAAGAAGCGCATTTAAAAGAGAATGAATTTTTTGAAGGGCGATTTTTGGATACGGTAATTTATTCCATTTTAAATAAATAGTCATTGTTTTTTGTTCACTTTTATAATGTTAAAATACGTTTAAACTGACAACATTAACTCTAAACATAATAAGGTCTTAAACATTAATGGCTATATTTGCGCCTGTTTGTAGTCAAAATTTGACTGGATAAACAACAGAAAACACACTTATGAAAAAATTATTTATTGCCTCTTTTCTTTTCTTCTCTTTTTTATTGCAAGCTCAAACGTATATAAAAGCAAATGCTTTTACAACTTTAATGACAATTCCAAATGTTGGTATTGAAACGAGTATCGGCGAAAAATCTACCTTACACTTTGATGCTTTAGCCTCTTTTTGGAAATCAGTAGACGGAAAACCTAGACAATTTTACACTTTTACTCCAGAATATCGTTATCATTTTAAAGAAAAATACAATGGGTTTTACGCAGGTGCACATATTGGCGCGAGTATTTTTAATTTTCAAAAATGGAATTACTTAAATACCGATATGTATGAAAAAGGGTTTGGATATTTTATAGGTTCAACTATAGGATATCAAGTAAAAATTAATGATAAATTCATGTTGGATTGTTTCTTAGGTGGCGGTTGGCACCAAGGTTTTTATAAAGGCTACCTTATAAGTACTGGAGAGCGTTATGAAACAGTTAAAAATTATAACAAAAGTGGTGAATGGTTGCCTTATAGAGGCGGCGTTATGGTTTCCTATAAATTAAACTAAAATCTATTTGGGTAATTTAGCTACTGATTTTATATACAAATCTTCCACTTGCTTTCTTGCCCAATCCGTTTTTCGCAAAAAAGTCAAACTGGATTTTACACTTGGATTATCCGTAAAACATTTTACTTTAATGAGTTCTCCAAGAGTATCAAATCCATAATAATCGACTAATTGTTCAACGATTCTTTGAAGCGTAATTCCGTGAAGCGGGTCTTTCGATTTTGAGTTTTCCATTTTGCAAATATATAAAATCAGTAAATAATAATTTTTTAAATTTATTCAAATGAAAAAATTCATACTTATAATCGCTTTTTTTGCTTTGCAAGTTAGTTTTGGACAACAAAATACAACTACTTATTACTTTATACGTCACGCAGAAAAAACAGATAATTCTCAAAATCCTGATTTATCGGAAAGCGGTTTGAAAAGAGCTAATCTTTGGAACAAAATATTCTCAGAAGTTGGTTTTGATGAAATCTACTCAACGGATTATAAAAGAACAATACAAACTGCAAGTCCTACTGCTACAGCCAAGAAGATTCAAATTAAACTGTATAACCCTAAAAGTATAGCTATTGAATCTTTCAAAAAAGAAACTTTAGGAAAAAAGGTTTTGATTGTGGGACATAGCAATACCACACCGAATTTTGTAAATCAAATTATTAATCAAAAGATATATGCAGATATTGAAGATACTGTTTTTGGCAATCTTTATATTGTAACTATAGTTGATAAAACAATCTCATTTCAATTACTGAAATTAGAATAAAATAATCCAAAGAAACACAATTATAAAAAAAGTCACTATCGAATGGTAGTGACTTTTTGCATTTTTGTAGATTCCGAGTGAAATTTTAAAATTTCATTCCAAAGCCCATTCCTAAAATCAATGGATTAATGGTTACTTCTGCAGGAATACTGAGTCCTGCTGATAAATTTGAAGCATCAACAGTTACATCTGTTTTTAGAAATATTTTTTTAGCATCAACATTGATAAAGAAGGTGTCGTTCAACATTAAATCAAAACCCACTTGGAAAGCATAACCGACATTATTTTTATAACTAACATTTTTAACTGTATTTCCATCCTCTACGTTGTAGAAAATAGTATAATTGACCCCAGCACCAACATAAGGTTTAAATACTTTTTCTTCAAAAGGTGTAAAATGGTATTGCAAGGTTAATGTTGGCGGTAATAACCAAACATTTCCTAAATCTACATTGATGTTATTTGGTCCGCCAATTGCAGAAATATCTGAACCAACAGTATTAACATCGTGTTTTGTAGTTCCCAGAATTAACTCGGCTGCAAAATTCTTTGTAAAAAAATAGGTAAAGTCCAATTCCGGAACAAATGTATTTGAAATAGAAACATCACCTCCAATAATTCCGATTTTGGCACTTTCATATGGGATAACTGCAATTCCTCTAATACGGGCCTGCCATTTTTTGAAATCTTGAGTGCTATTTTGTTCTTGGGCTTGTGCATTTAATGTCAAAAAGGACACTGCCATAAAGGCTAAGATAATTTTTTTCATTTTAACTTTGGTTTAAATTGTTGAACAAATTTAGGCTTGAGCCTTTCATTATTAACTGATATAAATCATAGTTTGAAAAATATTTACACTTATTTTAGGGCTTATTACTGGATAAACTTTCAATTTTATTATACATTTGCAAACTATGCTAAAAACAATAAATATATTAAACAAAAGAGCTCGGTTTGACTATGAAATAATCGAAACATTTACTGCTGGAATTGTTTTAGCTGGTACCGAAATCAAATCCATTCGATTAGGAAAAGCGAACATCACAGAGAGTTTTTGTGAGTTTAGCAATAATGAACTTTTTGCGATAAATACCTATATTGAAGAATATACTTTTGGTAATCAATTTAACCACAAAGCCAGAAGCGAACGTAAATTACTTTTGAATAAAAGAGAATTAAAAGGTTTGCTAAAAAGTGTTCAAGCCAAAGGATTAACCATAGTTCCCTTGAAATTGTTTACCAATGAGAAAGGAATGGCTAAACTACAAATTGGTCTTTGTAAAGGTAAAAAGACCTACGACAAGCGTGAATCTCTTAAAGAACAAGATACCAAACGCGACTTAGAAAGAATCAAAAAATCATTTTAAATTAAAAGAGTATTGAATAAATTATTTTTTACTTAAAAAAATGACTAAATTTGTCAAGACAATTAAAAACATTTTTAAAAATGAAAACACTACTCAAAAATGCAAGAGAACAAAAAGGACTCAAAACTAGAGAAGTGGCTCAACTTTTAGGAATTGATCAAGCCTTAATAAGTAAATTTGAAAGCGGAACCAGAAAGCCTACTAGAGAGCAAGTTATAAAACTAGCATCATTATTGGAAATAGATTTAGAAACAATAATGGTCATCTGGCTTAAAGAAAAAATTCTTTACGAAATTGGTGAAGATGAATTTGCGTTAAAAGCATTATTGGTTGCTGAACAAGAAGTAAGGTATCAAAGTAAACCTTCAAAGAAAAAATTATCTACTACACTTCAGAAAATTTTAGATGAAATTGATATATTAAAGACAAAACTAGATGGGTTTCGTCAATTTGACAGCTATCGCATTGCACAAGCTTTAGAATTAGAATACACATTTGAAAGTAACCGTATCGAAGGAAATACAATGACGTTACGTGAAACCGATTTGGTTATCAATGAAGGTTTAACGATATCAGGAAAAAGTATGCGAGAACATCTTGAAGTGATTAATCATCAAGAAGCGATTGCATACATCAAAGATTTAATGCAAAGAAATAGTTCCATAAATGAACGCGAAGTACTGTCTATTCATAATCTTATTTTGAGAGGAATTCATCCTGAAGATGCGGGTCGCTATAGAAAAGTGCAGGTGATGATTCAAGGAAGCAGCCATATGCCACCACAACCTTTTCTGGTTGCCAAAGAAATGGAGGATTTTTTTATTTGGTATGAAACCAATAAATCAAGTCTTCATCCTATAGTTTTGGCTGCTGAAATGCACGAACGACTAGTCACTATTCATCCATTTATTGATGGAAATGGCAGGACTTCACGTTTGGTTATGAACTTGATTTTATTACAACATGGCTACATCATTGCTAATATAAAAGGTGATTATGATAGTAGGATGCACTATTACCAAGCGCTGGAAACAGCCCAAACTAAAAATAATAAAGAAGATTTTTTATTGTTCATCGCTCAAATGGAAAAAGAAAGCCTGGAACGGTATTTAAATATTATTGGTCAATAAAAAACCCGCTGATTAGCGGGTTTTTATTTAATTTTTATCTTCTAATAAAGGAACGAATCTAAATTCACCAAACTCATGTTTCTCAAATTGCGTCTCATTTTTTCTAATTAACAAAGTCATAATTTGTACCTCTTCTCCTAACGGGATAACGAGCCTTCCTCCTATTTTTAGCTGTGCCATCAAAGGCTGTGGAATAAATGGAGCGCCCGCAGTAACAATAATACTATCAAAAGGAGCGTAACTTGGTAATCCTTTATAACCATCTCCAAAAGAAAGATGTTTGGGACGAATATTCAGTTTTGGAAATAAAACAGAAGTTTGTTTAAACAATTCTTTTTGTCTTTCAACGCTAAATACTTTGGCTCCTAACAAACATAAAACAGCTGTTTGATATCCAGAACCTGTTCCTATTTCTAAAATTTTATGTTCTTTTTTTACTTCTAATAATTGAGATTGAAAAGCTACGGTGTATGGTTGCGATATCGTTTGACCAGCTCCAATAGGAAATGCTTTATCTTGATAAGCATAATCTTCAAAACTGGAATTTAAAAATAAATGTCTTGGAATCTTTTTTATCGCATCCAAAACACTTTTATCAGTAATCCCTTTTTGTTCTAAAACGCTTACTAATTGATTCCGAAGTCCTTGATGCTTGGCTGTGTCTTTCAAAATTTACTATTTTATTTTGGCAAAAATAGAAAACAATTTCTGAATTCAAATGTTGGATTTTAAATTTTAAATTAACTGAATAATTGTCTCATATCAATAATAGATTAATCATTTTATTGCTATTTTTGTAAAAATTACATCGTTATGCTGAAAATTGGAGTATTAGGTGCTGGTCATCTAGGAAAAATACATTTGCGTTTATTACAACAATCTGATAAATATGAATTAGTTGGTTTTTATGACCCAAATCAAGAGAATGCCGAAAAGGTTTCTAAAGAATTTGGTTATAAACATTTTAGCACAATTGCAACTCTTATTCATGCAGTTGATGTAATTGATATTGTTACACCAACTCTTTCTCATTACAAATGTGCCAAAGTAGCCATCAAATCTGGCAAGCATGTTTTTATTGAAAAACCAATTTCAAATACGGTGGAAGAAGCCGAAGAAATTATCGCCTTAGCAAAAGAGTATAATGTCAAAGGCCAAGTTGGACATGTGGAGCGTTTCAATCCAGCATTTATCGCTACCAAAAACATGATCGAAAACCCAATGTTTATTGAAACCCATCGTCTTGCCGAATTCAATCCTCGTGGAACCGATGTTCCCGTAGTTTTAGATTTGATGATTCATGATATTGATGCTATTTTGAGCGTTGTAAAATCAAAAGTAAAAAATATAAATGCCAGTGGCGTTTCGGTTATCAGTGATACACCGGATATTGCTAATGCGAGAATAGAATTCGAAAACGGTTGTGTTGCTAATTTAACGGCGAGCAGAATTTCGATGAAAAACATGCGTAAATCTCGTTTTTTCCAAAAAGACGCTTACATCTCGGTTGATTTCTTAGAAAAGAAATGTGAAGTGGTAAAAATGAAAGATGCTCCGGAAGTTCCCGGTGATTTTGATATGATTTTACAAAATGCTGAAGGCGTAAAAAAACAAATCTACTTCTCCAATCCAGATGTAGAACAAAACAACGCAATTCTTGATGAACTGGAATCTTTTGCAGATGCCATCAACAATAACACTACTCCTGTGGTGACATTGGAACAAGCAACTGAAGCCTTAAGAGTAGCGTACCAAATTATTGATTGTTTCAAGAAATAATCTTTAAATCCAAAAATTACAATATTTTAATCCAAAATAAGAATGAAAACAATAGCCGTAATCGGAGCAGGAACAATGGGGAATGGAATCGCCCACACCTTTGCACAAAGTGGTTTTACCGTAAAATTAATAGATGTTTCAGAGAAATCTTTGGATAAAGGAATGGCAACAATCGCCGCTAATTTAGACCGAATGATTGCAAAAGGGAGCATCACCCAAGAAGACAAAGCTAAAACGATCACCAATATTATCACTTATACAGATATTAAAGATGGTGTTGTTGGAGTAGATTTAGTGGTTGAAGCTGCAACTGAAAATGTAGAACTAAAACTAAATATCTTCAAACAATTAAACGAGGCTTGTTCTCACAATACGATTTTGGCAACCAATACTTCTTCCATTTCGATTACTCAAATTGGAGCAGTTGTCGCGCATCCGGAACGTGTTATCGGAATGCACTTTATGAATCCGGTGCCTATCATGAAACTGGTAGAAATTATTCGTGGTTATAATACTTCTGACGAAGTGACAAAAATCATCATGAATCTTTCCGAGAAATTAGGAAAAACACCTGTTGAAGTAAACGATTATCCTGGTTTTGTTGCTAATAGAATTTTGATGCCAATGATCAACGAAGCTATCGAAACATTATACAATAAAGTGGCAGGTGTTTATGAAATTGACACTGTTATGAAACTCGGAATGGGACACCCAATGGGACCTTTACAATTAGCCGATTTTATTGGTCTTGATGTATGTTTAGCCATTTTAAATGTAATGTACGACGGTTTCAAAAACCCAAAATATGCGCCTTGTCCATTACTGGTAAATATGGTTCGTGCAGGAAAAATGGGTGTGAAATCTGGCGAAGGTTTCTACGATTATTCTGAAAGCAAAAAAGCAGAGAAAATTTCTAAACAATTTATATAGTCTCTATGTTTAAAAGTTGAGAGTCTGAAGTTAATTACTTTAAACTCTCGACTTTTGACTTTTGACTTTTGACATAATTATGGCTAAAATAGTTCCTTTCAAAGCAGTTCGTCCTACTCGTGATAAGGTTTGTCTTGTCACTTGTCGTTCTTATGAAGAATATGTAAATGCTGAATTAGCAGCACAATTGGATTTCAATCCGTTGTCTTTTTTGCATATTTTAAAACCAGCTTATACCAATCAGGAAAGCGTTTCTTTTGAAAAAAGATACCGACAAGTACATCAAAAATATGAGGATTTCAAAAATGAAATCATTTTAGTAAAAGACAAAAAACCTGCCATTTATATTCATAAAATTGTTACCAAAACACAATCATTCACAGGAATTATTGCGGGAACAAGCGTAGAAGATTATCGTAATAATATCATCAAAAAACATGAAGATATTATTGCTTTCAGAGTCCGATTACTAAAAGAATATATGAAATATTCGGAGTTCAATACAGAACCTGTTTTAATGACATATCCAGATAATAAAACGATTGAAAACTGGATTTTTAATTGTACCCAAAAATTAGCTGATTTTGAATTTTCAACCACAAAAAAAGAGATTCATTATCTGTGGAAAATTGAAGATGCATTAGAAATCAATTGGCTACAAAACATATTTGAAAAAACAAATAATCTTTACATTGCTGATGGTCACCATCGTACCGAAGCACTGAAATTATTATCCGAGGAAAATGATGATCCAGAAAACACGTCCAAAAATCATATCCTGAGCTATTTAATTTCCGAAAACAATGTCAAAATATACGAATTCAATCGTTTAGTAAAAGATTTAAACGGTTTCTCGAAAGAAGATTTCATAAAAGAATTAGAAAAGAATTTCATTGTTGAAAACAAATTCCAACAACCTTTTCAGCCTTCTCAAAAGCATCAGTTCGGAATGTATCTTGACAATGAGTTTTACAGCTTAATTTTGCGAAAAGAAAATGAAGTTTTCAAAACAGCATTGGATAGTTTAGATACACAAATTTTATACAAGAAAGTGTTGCTGCCAATTCTAGCCATTGAAGATTTACGCAATGACGAACGAATAGAATATCTTTCAGGAAAACAATCCGTTTTAGAGGTGAAAAATAAAATTGATCAAGGAGAATTCGAAATCGGTTTCATATTATTTCCATCAAACATTGGAGAAATAAAAGCATTGGCCGATGCCAATCTAATTATGCCTCCAAAAAGCACGTATATTGAACCAAAGTTTAGAAGCGGACTAGTCGTTTATGAACTTTAGGTTTTAGCAACGCTTTAAAATCAAAACATTAAAATGTCAATATCGAACAACTTACTCAAGATAAAATCTACATTACCGGAACACGTAACCTTAGTTGCAGTTTCTAAAACCAAACCTGTTTCAGATTTAATGGAAGGGTATGAAGCCGGCCAACGCATTTTTGGAGAAAACAAAATCCAGGAAATGGCCGAGAAATGGGAACAAATGCCCAAAGACATTCAGTGGCACATGATAGGTCACGTTCAAACAAATAAAGTCAAATTTATGGCACAATTTGTGAGCTTGATTCATGGAGTCGATAGTTTGAAATTAGTACAGGAAATTAACAAACAGGCGCTAAAACACAATAGAATCATCGATTGTTTATTACAAATACATATTGCAGAAGAGGAAACTAAATTTGGTCTTGACGAGGAAGAACTCGCTTCACTTCTATCCTCAAATGAATTCCAAGAACTGAAAAATATTCGAATTGTTGGATTAATGGGCATGGCTACTTTTACAGACCATAAAGATCAAATCAAGAAAGAATTCACTCATTTGAAATCTATTTTTGATCAATTCACAATTCATAATTCACAATTTACCATTCTCTCCATGGGAATGTCCGGAGATTATCAACTTGCAATTGAATGCGGAAGCACAATGGTTCGAATAGGAAGTAGTATCTTTGGGGGAAGAAATTAGGAATAACAGAACTCAATTTCAATAAAAATGCAAGTAAACGAACCTAATTTTGATAAAATCTACAATTTTGAAGACCGTTTAGTTAGATTTGCAGGTGAATGTATTTTCTTTGTTAGAAAATTAGAAAAGTCTTATGAAATTGAATATTATAAAAACCAACTGATAAGATCATCTGGAAGTTCTTCACTAAATTATGGAGAGGCTCAAGGAACAATAACCAGTAAAGATTTTATGTTTAAAGTTTCTCTTTCCGTTAAGGAACTCAAAGAGTCCAGAAATTCATTAAAAGTTCTTGATTATATAAAAGCAGGAGATTTAGAAGAAAGAAAGTGGCTTTTGACAGAAGTTGAAGAACTTATTGCAATTGCTTCAAAAATGATAAACAATAAAAAATAATTCAATAAGAATTACAATGGCAATAACAATATTTTTTCAATAGCAATTACAATAGCAATTACAATATTCAATTTTTTAGATTTTTAAAATTGATATTTGATTTTAATATTGACTTTGTTATTGTAATTTATTTTTGAAATTGCTATTGCTATTGATTTTTGAAATTGACATTAAAAATGTACGCAATACTAGACATAGAAACTACTGGAGGACAATTCAACGAAGAAGGAATCACTGAAATCGCCATCTATAAATTTGATGGTCATGAAGTGGTGGATCAATTCATTAGTTTGGTAAATCCCGAAATTCCAATTCAGCCATTTGTAGTGAAACTTACTGGTATTAATAATGCCATGTTACAATCTGCTCCCAAGTTTTTTGAAGTTGCAAAACGCATCATCGAAATGACAAATGATTGTGTTATTGTCGCTCATAATGCCTCTTTTGATTACCGAATATTAAGAACTGAATTCCGACGATTAGGGTATGATTTTGAAGCCAGAACACTTTGTACAGTTGAATTATCAAAAAAATTATTACCAGAGCAACCATCCCATAGTTTAGGAAAACTGGTCCGTGCTCTTGGAATCCCAATGGCTGACAGACATCGTGCAAGTGGTGATGCTTTGGCGACAGTGAAATTATTTAAAATACTTTTGGAGAAAGATTTAGAAAAAGAAATTGTAAAAGATTTTATAAAGCTGGAAATCGAAAAAGGAATCGCTCCAAAATTATTGGATATTGTTTCTAGTTTACCCGCTAAAACAGGCATCTATTATATTCACAATGAAAAAGGGAATCTGATCTATATTGGCAAAAGCCGAAACATAAAAAAACGTGTCAATCAGCATTTTACAGGGACTTCCACAAAATGCAAGAAGATACAAGCCGAAGTTTTCACGGTAACGTATGATGAAACCGGAAGTGAATTGATCGCTTTATTGAAAGAAAGTGAAGAAATAAAAATCAACAAACCAATTCATAACCGAGGACAAAGAAAAAATATTTCCCAATTGGCTTTATACGCTGAAAAAGATAAAAATGGTTATCTGAACCTAAAACTTCAAAAAGCGGACGGCCGAAAAAAAGAAATCACTTCCTTTACTTCCTTGCAAGAAGGTAAAAATGCGTTGTTCAGAATAACATCCCATTATAATTTGTGTCAAAAACTTACCGGTTTATATGTTTCAAAAACAAACTGTTTTCAATACAATATAAAAGAATGTGATGGTGCTTGTATTGGTGAGATTTCCGCTGAAGAATATAACGCAAGAGTTCAGGGATTTATAGAAAAGAATAGTTTCGAAAATCAAAATATGGTACTTGTTGACCGAGGAAGAACCATCAATGAACGCAGCGCAGTTTTAATTGAAAACGGAATTTATAAAGGCTATGCTTTCTATGACTTAAACTATCAAATAAACAACATCGAAATCCTTAAAAACATTATCATTCCCATGCAAAACAATAGGGATATACGTAATATCATTCAAGGTCATGTTCGAAAAAGTAAAACACTGAAAATCGTAAAATTCTAATCGCATGCTAATAATTACAACATAATTATGCAAAGATTAAAGTCAAAATTTGACACTTTTAGATATAGAACTAATGTCGTAATTTACGGTACGAATACCGCTTCAGGAAGATTATTTGACCTTATTCTTTTAGGTGTTATTCTATTGAGTGTCATTATAGTTATGCTCGAAACGGTCAAAGGTTTTGATACCAAGTACCATTATGAACTTATAGTATTAGAATGGATTATAACCATTTTCTTCACCTTAGAATACCTTCTTAGAATTATATCCATCAAAAAACCATTGAAATACATCTTTAGTTTTTATGGAATAATTGATTTGATAGCAACATTACCCATGTATTTCTCCTTATTTATTGTTGGAACCAGCGTTTTAACAGTTGTCAGAGCTTTACGATTATTGCGATTATTTAAGATTTTGAAACATCCAAAATTCTCAAGTCAATCCACTCATCTAAAAGAAGCATTGATTGCCAGTAGAGGCAAAATACTTATTTTCATTTATTTCATGTTAATCAGCAGCATCATAATAGGTTCTGTAATGTACATCGTCGAAGGAAAAGAGGGCGGTTTTACCAGCATTCCCATCAGTATTTATTGGACCATCGTAACACTGACAACAGTAGGATATGGAGATATTTCGCCTATAACACCGCTAGGACAAGCCATCGCATCGATAGTAATGATAATGGGTTACGGTATTATTGCGGTTCCTACAGGAATTGTTTCTGCTGAATTTGCAAACAGCAATCGCAAAAAACCAAGAGAAGAAAGAATTGATCCGTGTGCTAATTGTGGTACCGAAGGACATGAACATAATGCAAAATACTGCTATCATTGTGGCAAAGATTTAAAATAATATTAATTTGAAGCAATTCCAGCTGTACACTGCAACTCCTCGTTATTCCAGTTGTTTTTCTAAGGCATAAAAGGAGCTTCCTTTGGTCGCTCTTTTACACCAAGAAAAACAAACTTTCATAACTCCGGGGTTTCCGTTTCCATCTGGGCTAAAAAATATGAAATACTTAATAACCATTATCGGACCCACGGCCATAGGCAAAACTTCCTTGAGTATTGTATTAGCCAATTATTTTAAATGTGATATTATTTCCTGTGACAGCAGACAGTTTTTCAAGGAAATGACCATTGGAACAGCTGTACCAAACAAAGCCGAGTTAGAAGCGGCTACCCATCATTTCATCCAAAACAAATCCATATTCGAGAATTATACCGTTGGTGATTTCGAGAAAGAAGCTATTGCTAAACTTGACGAATTATTTTTGACCAATGATTATGCCATTTTAGTTGGTGGTTCCGGATTGTATGTTGATGCAATTCTAAAAGGTTTTGATGAATTTCCAGAAATAGACACTTCAGTTCGTACTGAAATAACCATTAATTATGAAAAACTAGGAATCGGATATTTGCAACAAAAGCTTGAAGTTTTAGATCCTGACTATTATAAAAGTTTGACTGTCGAAAATCCACAAACCTTACAAAATCCACAACGCATGATGCGCTTTGTAGAAGTGTGTCTGGGTTCAGGAAAACCGTATTCATCTTTTTTAAACCTGAAAAAAAACAGCCGAAACTTCACCCCTATTTTAATAGGTCTTGAAGCTGACAGAAAGATTATTTACAGCCGAATCAATCAACGCGTTGACATCATGATGAACGAAGGACTATTGGCTGAAGCTAAAACATTATTTCCAGATAAAGAGTTGAATGCACTGCAAACGGTTGGTTACAGAGAGTTATTTAACTATTTTGATAGAGAAATTTCGTTGGAATTTGCCATAGAAGAAATAAAGAAAAACACCCGAAGATTTTCTAAACGCCAATTGACTTGGTTCAAAAGAAATGAAAATACCAAATGGTTTGATTTTGAAACTCCGTATGAAACTATTGTGGATTACATCCATTCAAAAAAATAAAACTAAAAATACAAATTCATACTAATTTATATGCCAATAACTTCAAATTTCACTTCCATTCTTAGCAAAGACTGGGAAATCAATTTTACACAATGCGCTCCAAATGGATTTTTAAAATACACTGATTTGTGTAATATTTTACAATTAACGGCTGCGGCACATTCAGAAATTGGCGGTATTAGTTTTACTGACATGCAGGAATTTGACCAAGCATGGGTTTTGAGTAGAATGCGTGTTGAAATCACCAAATTACCAAAATGGGGAGATACTGTAACCGTGAAAACATGGATCAATTCCTTGGAGAATTCCCGTTCAGTACGGGCGCTGGAAATGCACGTAAATGGAGAAAAAATTGTAGGCTCTGAGACTTTTTGGGCTGTTTTTAATACTAAAAAGCGTCGGCCGGAAGGATTGGCTTTACCGTTTGAACATTTTGAATTATATCCCGAAAAAAGAGCTACTCTAGAAGGTTTTTCTAAAATTAACTTCAATCATGAGAAAGAAATAGTTTTTGAAAGAAATGTATTTTTATCCGATCTAGACATTGTAAATCATGTCAATAATGTCAAATATTTAGAATGGTGTTTGGATCTGGTTGATGAAAAATTAATCCTGAATCAAAAAATTGAAAGTTTTGAAATGAATTTCTTAAAGGAATTATCATTAAAAGACAAAGTGATTATTCATGAAAGCATTTCTGAAAGTGAAACTGTTTTTAGTATTACAAAAGAAGACAAAACGAGTTTCGCTTTACAATTAAACTGGAAATAAAATACGTCCTTTCGCTCCAAAAAAAAAGCCTCAATTTCTTGAGGCTTATATCTATTTATTCTGCTACTTTATTCTTAACAACTAATCTGAATCCTTCTCCGTGGATGTTTAAAATTTCCACATCTTCATCCAGTTTCAAATACTTTCTTAACTTAGCGATGTACACATCCATACTTCTGGAAGTAAAATAGTTATCATCTCTCCAAATTTTCGTCAATGCCAATTCTCTTGGCATCAAATCATTTTCGTGAAGAATTAACATTTTCAATAATTCATTCTCTTTTGGAGATAATTTTATTGGTTCTTCATTATTAAAAGTTAAAAAACGAAGTTTTGAATTCAAATGAAATTTACCAATATTAAATTCAAATTGTACTTGTTCTGCTTTAGTATCCGATGATTTTCTTTGAATTATCGCTTTGATTTTCATCAACAATACTTCCGAATCAAAAGGTTTATTCAAGTAATCGTCAGCACCCGCTTTATATCCTTTCAACACATCTTCTTTCATCGATTTTGCTGTTAAGAATATAATTGGCACTTCATTATTTTTTTCTCTGATTTCTTTCGCCAAAGTATAACCGTCTTTATAAGGCATCATTACATCCAGAATACATAAATCATAAGTATCCTTTTTGAATTTTTCGAATCCTTCCATTCCATTTTTGGCCAAAGTGACATCAAAATCATTTAGCATTAAATAATCTTTTAAAACTGCTCCAAAATTAAGGTCATCTTCAACTAAAAGTATTTTTTTATTTACATTTTCCATATTCTAATTTATTAATGGTAATTTTATTATGAAGGTACTCCCTTTTCCCTTTTCACTTTCTACATATACTTGACCGTTATGGTCATCAACAATTCTCTTTACGTAAGCTAAACCTAAACCGTGTCCTTTAACATTATGAATGTCTCCGGTATGCTCTCTGTAGAATTTTTCAAAAATTCTTTTTTGAGCTATTTTGCTCATTCCCAGTCCACTATCTTTTACTTTGATAATGACCATATCTTTGATATTTTCAGTGAAAATTTCAATTTCAGGAACATTAGGCGAGTATTTTATCGCATTTTCTAAAATATTCACAATGACATTGGTAAAATGAACATCATTGATTAAAACTGTGGTTCTAATGGCTTTAAGATGGCAGGTAATTGTTCCTTGCCTGTCTTCTAAAATCAAATTCACATGATCTATTGCATCTTCAATAATCTCATGAATATTATTCGATTCTTTGGTAATATCTAATTCTCTCTTTTCTAATTTAGAGATTCGCAATACATTTTCAACTTGTGCATGCATCCGTTTATTTTCATCCTTAATCATTTGAAGGTATCGCAAAACCTTCTCTTTATCATCTATTATTTTTGGATTTCTAATCGCATCCAAAGCTAGATTGATAGTTGCAATTGGAGTTTTAAACTCGTGTGTCATATTATTAATGAAATCGTTTTTGATTTCAGAAATTTGGCGTTGACGAATTAATTGATTCAATGCACTTGTATACGCAATTAAAATAATCAGTGTAAAAACAATAGAAAGAACTGTTACACTAACGAGTTCTGACAATAAAAATTTCTTTTTTAGAGGAAAAGTTACCAACAATTGGTATTTCGTGTTCCCTTCATTATCCGTAAGAATAGGAATTGAATAGGTGGCATCTTTATCATATTTAAACGCATTAGATTTAATTTTGGTAGCCAAATTATTGCTGTAAATACCAAACTCAAATCTTGTTTCAATACCATATTCCTCTAATTCTTTTTTAATGAGTTTTTGCAAAACATCACTGGAAACACGTTCATCAAGTGGCATTGCAGACAATACATCCTTGGCTGAAATTTCAAAAAGGACATTGTCTAAAATAGCAAGATTTCCTGATTTTTCAATACTGACATCAGGGATCAAACTTTGATTCAGACCTGATTTATCCATTGAATTATTATTGTAAACTTTAGTTACACGTTTGGAACTAAAGCTCTTGAATTTTTCACTATCAAATTTTTTATCAAAGAACGTTGGTGAAATATTATAATCTTCCGAAATTATACTGTTAGAATATATGATGGTTTTATTTGTTCTGGGATTTTTTTGAACATAATAAAACTCTAATATATCATCCTTTTCAGGTACTTTTCCTGTACTGTCTTTATAATGATTTATTTTATCATAAAAACTATATGCCTCTTGCTTTTGAAGCTTATCTGCCACATTTCCAATAACTTGCTTAACATGAAATTTAAATTGCTCGTCATTGTTTTTGAATGAAGTATTAAACCAATACACTTGAACAAGAATTATCCCAATTAAGGACAGACTCATCAATAAAACAAGTAATCTGAAAAAAAGTTTATTCATCGAAACAAATTTAGTATTTTAACAATATATTAAATAATAGATTAACCAAACATTAACACCTATAGCACTTTTTGTTTAATCTTTAAAATTTTAAGAATTTTAACAACTTGTAATTTTGCAGTTTCTATAGCAGTATTTTCTATGATGAAATCGCTTTTTGAAATGCGTTGTTCATCAGTCCATTGTGCGTTTATTCGTTTTAAAACAAGTTCACGTGTGGTTTTATCACGTTCAACAACCCTCTGAATCCTTGATTCTACTGGCGCTGTGACAGTTATAATCAAATCACAGTTTTTATAACCTCCACTTTCAAATAAAATAGCGGCTTCGTAAATAATATAAGAAACTTTTTTATGTTGTATTAGCCATTGATCAAAATGCTTTTTTACGGCAGGATGAACAATTTTGTTAAGTTTTTCTAATTTTTCAGGGTCATTGAATACAATTTTAGCCAGTTTTTCTCTATTCAATAGCTCGTTTTCAAAAACTGCATCGCCAAATACGTTTTTAATAGCTACTATAATTTCTGAGGATTGCATAATTTTTCTGGCTTCGTCATCAGCAATGTATACCGGAATACCAAATGATTCAAAATAATTTGCAATGGTGGTTTTCCCACTTCCGATACCGCCAGTTAAACCAATTATTTTTGTCATATTAAACTTTGAAAAATAATTCAGGAAAAGCTTCTTGAGGTTTTTGCTTCAAAATGATAATTTTATAAAAAGATTTTATAAAACCCGTTCCGTAACCATAAAATTGTTTCCAAACGGCTATCAATGACAAATACCCTATTTTTAAGCTCTTATTTTGATACGAAGACACCAAAAACAGTACCAAAAAGTAAACAAAATACAATTGAAGCAGCAAATCAAAATTAAAAATCAACATTAATAAAAAGGAACTAAAAAATCCAATTATGAATACCGAAGGAAAGAAAAAAGTAAGCTTGTTGTATTTTGGATACCAACTATTCAGAATAGGTCGTGCTTTTCCAAATTTATTTACCTGAATAGAAAATTTATCCCAATCAATTCTTCTCTTATGATATACAAATGCATTGGGAAAAAGTTTGGTTTCAAAACCTAAATTCCACAAACGGATAGACAAATCCGGATCTTCACCAGGATGAATATTCCCAAAACCTTTTGATGCTTCAAAAGCTTTGCGAGATAATCCCATATTAAAACTTCTAGGCTGAAACTTATCTATTTTTTCTGAACCTCCTCTAATTCCGCCGGTGGTCAGAAACGAAGTCATCGCAAAATTAATTGCTTTTTGTATATCCGAGAAACTGTCTAAAGCCTTATCAGGTCCTCCAAAACAATCTACATAATTTTGTTTTAGAGCTTTATCAACCTCTGACAAATACTCTTTTGGAATAATACAATCCGAATCAAAAATGATAAAATAATCACCTCTGGCCTTTTTCATACCATAATTCCTGGAATCTCCAGGACCTGAATTTTCCTTGAAATAATAGGAAATATCCAATCTGTCACCATATTTTTGAGCTACATCTTTACAAACTATAGAAGAACCATCTTCAATAATAACAATTTCAAAAATTTCGTTATACGTTGAATGAGATAAACTTTCTAAAAGTTCATCAACTTCATCCGGACGATTGTAAACTGGTATAATTAGGGAAAATAACATAAATTAAAATGTGGTATTAAAGATGTTTTTTAGACTTAAAAAATTTTAACAAATATAATCTTTATCCATAAAAAAACCATCAACTATTAATCGATGGTTTTATAAATAATTTACTGCTTTTTATTCAAACATTTCCATCACTTCCTGGCTTACTCCCATGTTTGAGAAACCACCATCATGCAATAAGTTTTGTAACGTTACTTTTCTGGTCAAATCAGAAAATAGTGTTAGGGTATAATTAGCACAATCTAAAGCAGATGCATTCCCTAAAGGTGACATTTTCTCGGCAAAATTTATAAATCCGTCAAATCCTTTTACGCCCTGACCAGCCGTTGTAGGCGTTGGAGATTGAGAAATAGTATTGACTCTTACTTTTTTATCTCTACCAAAGAAATAACCAAAACTACGTGCTATAGACTCTAAAAACGCTTTGTTATCCGCCATGTCGTTATAATCTGGAAACACGCGTTGTGCTGCCATATAAGAAAGCGCAACAATGCTTCCCCACTCGTTCATGGCATCTTTTTTATATAAAACCTGCATTACTTTATGAAAAGAAACCGCCGAAACATTCCATCCTTTCTCCGTATAATCGTAATTCTGATTGGTATAATGGTTGCCCTTTCTAACATTAACGGACATTCCGATAGAATGCAAAACAAAATCTATTTTCCCACCCAGAATTTCCATAGCTTGGTCAACTAAATGCTCTAAATCAGCCACAGATGTTGCATCAGCAGGAATAATTTGAGAATTTGTTTTTTTCGCCAGCTCATCAATCGTTCCCATTCGTATGGAAGCAGGAGCATTGGTAAGAACAAAAGTTCCTCCTTCTTCAAACACTCTTTCTGCTGTTTTCCATGCAATTGAATTTTCATCCAAAGCACCGAAAATGATTCCTCTTTTTCCTTTTAGTAAGTTATACATGATATAATTAATTTAAGTCTGTTCTTTTAAAAAAAATAATGCATCTTAATTTCGAAATGAATAAAACCATTGTGAAATTAAGATGCATTACAGAAACTAAATATTTAATTTAGTAAGGATTAAGCAATACTTTCGATGTTTACCACTTCGTTAGCATCTGCTTTATAATCTACTCCTTCTACGTCAAAGCCAAATAGATTGTAAAAATCTTTTCTGTATCCTTCCAAATCTCCTATTTCAGATAAATTTTCAGTTACAGCTTCAATCCACAATTTAGCCACTTTTTCTTGAACATCAGGACGCATTTCTAAATCGTCAATACGGATTCTTCCTTTCTCATCAACTGGAACTTCATTTCCAGTATATAATCTTTCTTGGTACAAACGTTGAATTTGTTCGATACAACCTTCATGAATTCCTTCTTCTTTCATTATTTTATACAACAAAGAAATATACAATGGAATAACCGGAATAGCTGAACTTGCTTGTGTAACCAATGCTTTATTTACCGAAACAAATGCTTTACCATTAGTAGCAGCTAAACTGTCAGTGATAGCAAATGCAGTCGCTTCAAGATGATCCTTGGCACGACCAATTGTACCTTTTCTATAAACCGCCTCAGTCAATGATGGCCCAATATAAGAATAAGCAACAGTTGTAGCGCCAGGAGCCAATAGATTTTGAGCTTTTAAAGCATCAATCCACATACTCCAATCTTCACCGCCCATTACTGCAATCGTATTTTCAATATCATCTCCACTACAAGGCTCAATTGAAATTTCTGAAACTTTACCAGAATGAAAATCAACTGTTTTATTGGTAAAAGTACTTCCGATAGGTTTCAAAACAGAACGATGCAAAACACCGGTAACCGGATGCATACGAACAGGAGAAGCTAAACTATAGATTACTAAGTCCACTTGTCCTAAATCTGCTTTTATAAGATCTAATGTTTGTTGTTTTACTTCATTCGAAAACGCATCACCATTGATACTTTTTGCATATAAACCTGCTTTATGCGCTTCAGTTTCGAAAGCAGCAGAATTATACCAACCTGGTGAAGCGGTTTTACCTTCTGTTGGAGGTTTTTCAAAAAATACGCCAATAGTTCCTGCATTAGAACCAAAAGCACTTGTAATTCTGGAAGCTAAACCAAATCCGGTTGAAGCTCCAATTACCAATACTTTTTTAGCCCCGTTTATAGGTCCTTTTGATTTAATATATTCAATTTGATTTTTAACATTTTGTTCGCATCCTTTTGGGTGAGATGTCGTACAAATAAATCCTCTCATTCTAGGTTCTATAATCATATTCTTGGTTATTCGTTTTTTTATTTATTCGTGTAATCGTTTTATTGCTGATGCAAAAATCTTGTCTTTAAAGGAAACAAATATAAAGTAAAAAATTAGTTCAGCAAGGCTTTAGCATGATTTAAGGCCGAATCAGAAACAACCGTTCCAGATAACATTTGTGAAGATACATCATACATTTATCGCTTAATTACAGCCTAAACTTATTCATTAACACTATAAAACTCAAAGTTTTTATTTATTTTTTCAAACTTTTTTTTACTTTTATAATCTTCTTTATCAATTGTAATATACTTAATACTCTTAGAGTTTGCAAATTCAATTGGAATGTTAATATTTTTGTTTCCGTTTATCAGAATCCTTTCTAAATTATTTAACTCTGATAATTCAACTGGCAAAATTATTATTTTATTATTTGAAATATTAAGACTATTCAAATCATTTAAATTACCTAACCCTTTTGGCAATTCACTTATTTGATTTTGAGAGAGTTTTAAAGATGTTAACCAAAGTAATTTTCTGATGCCATTTGAAATCTTTTTAATTTCATTATTTGATAAATTTATTTCATGAATGGAATTTTTCTTAGAAAATGAACTAGAGAATTTATCAATTTTGTTATTTTTAAAATTTAATTCCCATAAATCATTTAATTTATAGAAACTAAAACCAATCGATTTTAGTTCGTTATCACTTACGTTTAAACGAAACAACTTCTCCAATTTTCCGAAACTTCTTGGCAACTTTTTTAATTGATTTTTATAAACTAATAACTCCCGGAGTTTTTTTAATTTCCCAAATTCCAATGGCAAATATGTTAATTTATTATCTCCAAGATATAAAGTATTTAAGTTTGTTAAAATACATATCTCGTCAGGTAATACTTCTATTTGATTATGTCCCAAATCTAAATATTCCATTTTTTTTAAATTAGACAACTCTTTTGGAATAGTACTAAGCTTATTATTTGCAAAATTAACATCTTTCAAATTTTCACATTGCCCAATTTCCTTTGGAATTGAAGTTAAATTACTTCCTCTTATCCCAATTCTTTCTAACTTTTTAAGTTTTTTAATTGAAGTAGGAATCGAATCCAGATCACAAAATTGAAAATCTAAATCCTCCAAATTATTAAAATTACATATATTTTCAAAATCTTGAATGCTTATATAAGTTTTATAGAGTCTCAACTTTGTAATTGTTTGTTTATGCTTTATAGCCTCCTCAATTGAATTACAAACTGTATCATTTTTCCTGACATTTTCAATAATTTTAGGTGGTATTTCGTATGCAGTTAGAACTTTATTACTACAAGAACACAAAAAAAATAAAAATAAATAAAGTACGAAATCTAACTTTAAGCAACTCAAAAAAAACTGGCATTTATCCAGATAATCACTGACAATTTTCAACATCTTTATTCTACTTTTATAACATCTTATTTACTGTAATTTATTTACAGCTCCTATCACATCCTTAAAACCCTTATATTCTACACCTAATTCAGCAAGGCTTTAGCGTGATTTAAGGCCGAATCAGAAACAACCGTTCCAGATAACATTTGAGCAATTTCCACCACTCTTTCTTCTCCGTTTAATAACTTCAATTCAGATTGTGTATCGTCACCAACAGTCGATTTAAATACCTTGAAATGTGCATTTCCTTTTGCTGCAATTTGAGGTAAATGGGTGATGGCAAAAATTTGCATTTCCTGGCTCATTTCCTTCATGATTTCTCCCATTCTGATAGCGATTTCTCCGGAAACACCGGTGTCAATTTCATCAAAAATTAGTGTTGGCAATTTTGAGTATTGTGCTAATATCGCCTTAACAGCAAGCATAATCCTTGACATTTCTCCGCCGGAAGCCACTTTTTTCAACAAACCAAAATCAGTTCCTTTATTGGCCGAGAATAAAAACTGAAGCTCATCTTTTCCATTTTGGAAATACGTTTCCGTAGTATTAATATCAATATTGAAGCGAACATTTGGCATTCCCAAAGTTTCTAAAATGGTAATCAGCTTATGAGATAAAACTGGAATTGAATCCAATCTATTAGTATGAATTGTAGTCGAAAAAGTATCTAATTCAACTGTTTTTTGTTCAATAGAAATCGTCAGTGCAGCGATTTCTTCTTCCATATTGCCTAATTCTAAAACTGAATTCTCAAGATTCGCTTGAATTTCCAGTAGTTCATCCACAGAGGAAACCTGATGCTTCTTTTGCAAATTAAAAATCACCTGAAGCTTTTGACTGATTAAGTCCAATTGTTCCGGATCATTAATAAGTTTTTCGGAACAGCGATTCATTTCATCCGAAATATCATCAAACTCAATCGTTACGCTTGTAATCCTGTCTAACAAAGAATGATATTCAGTCGAAAAAGAGGCGATTTTTTGTAATGAAACCTTGATTTCATTCAAATTATGCATAACACCAATTTGTTCTTCATTGGCTATAGCCAAAGATCTATCGATAGATTCTTTTATAATCTCAACATTATTCAATTTTTCAAAATCAGTTTCAAGAGTTTCTTGCTCGCCCGATTTTAATTGTGCCGCAACTAATTCATCCAATAAAAAAGTATTGTATTCCTGCACTTTCTTAGATTCGCTTTGTCTTTTCAACAGCGAATTTAATTTGGATTTATCCAATTTATAGCTTTTTAAAAGCGATTGATACTCCAAAATTGTTTCTTTATTATTGGCAATTGCATCAATAATTTCGAACTGCACATTTTCATCCGAAAGTTCTTGGGTTTGCTGTTGCGAATGAATATCAATCAAGAACAAGCTCAGTTCCTGCAATTCCTGAAGATTTACAGGACTGTCATTTATAAAAGCTCTTGATTTTCCTGAAGGAAGGATTTCACGTCTAATTATGGTGTCATTTTCATAATCCAGATCATTTGCCTCAAAAAAAGGAAGCAAATTATACTTAGAAATTTCAAAATGAGCTTCAATGACACACTTTTCTTCTTTGCTTTTTAAAGAAGTTAAGTCGGCTCTTTTTCCTAAAACCAGTCCTAATGCTCCTAAAATTATTGATTTTCCTGCACCCGTTTCTCCTGTGATTGTTGAGAAACCTTTTGAAAAATCGATAGACAATTTTTCTATTAAGGCATAGTTTTTTATCGAAAGTGACGTTATCATTTACTATATTGTTTTGTGATGTGAAGCTGGATTAAACTAAAAATTGAAAATCAATTAATATTTTATCAGCATCCATTTACTTGAATTCAAAGGAGAAATTTTATTCAGATTATCTACTAAATCTGAAATTGTAATACTGGGTCCACCAGAAAAAATAGAAACGATTTCATCTGATTTAGCATCAAAAAAGACACGGGTTAAAAATGCGTTGGGTCTGGAAGCATTTAGTTTAGTCAAATCGATTAGTGATCCTTTTATTTTTTCTTTAGACGCTTTTAAATCCTTACTCATTAGGTCTAAACCAGTATGATAATCTAACATGGATTGTCGCACTTGTTTGAATGCAGGAGATAAAATATCGTTTATTAAAAAGTAACGGTTTTGATTTCCATCAGTTTGGCTCCATCCTTTAGAACCGCCTTGTTGTGCTACATTCGAGATATTTTGAGCCGTTTCAAAATAAGAATTCCCAGATTCGGAAACAAAAGTATCCGCATCCATTCCTAAAATCATATAACTATAAAAAGCCAAAACAGAAATTAAATTAGAATCGAATGTAGTTGGACTAAAAATTAGATTTTCAAACTCTGTATATCTAAAATTAAAGTCTTTATCATTGTAATTTAATACTGGAGATGAATAAGAGGAATTAAAAATAGGCCTTGAAGATTGCACTTGAATAGTTGCAGTAAATTGATCTGAGCTATTCGAAGAAACCGTAATGTACATCGAACAATTAATTTTTTCGCTTTGCTTAACCGTTTGCCCCGTCCAATCCGTTTTATTTACAAACTCACTTATTGAAGTTTGCAAGGTTTTAAAAACTTGCTGATTTGTAACACTCAATTTTTGTGAATCAACCGTTACCGTACAGTTTAATTGTTGCGCTTGCGTAAGCCCAAAAGTAAAAAGCAGAAAAAAAATAATTATTTTATTCATCTGTAGATTTGTATTATTTCTTAACGGTTATCTATAATTCAAACACCAACATTGCGTTTCTATTACAATCCGTTACCCTATTTCATAAAATGTACTTTCACCTTTTCTAGAATATCATCAGCAACAGCTTCTTTCGATTTCAATTCCATTGGCTCAATATTGAAATATTTATCAATAAAGGTAACTTTATTCGTTGCTTTACCAAAACCAGCACCCTGATCTTGAAGCGAATTTAAAACAATCAAATCTAAGTTTTTTTTCTGAATTTTCAAGGTCGCATTTTCAATTTCATTTTCTGTTTCTAAAGCAAAACCTATCAGAAACTGATTTTTCTTTTGTTCACCCAAAGAAGCTAATATATCCTTCGTTTTTTCGAGTTCTATTGTAAAATTATCAGCTGCTTTTTTTATTTTTTGTTGTGCAACAATCTTGGGTTTGTAATCTGCAACGGCCGCAGCCGCAATCGCAACATCCACATCGGCATAAAACTGATGACAAGCCACATACATTTCTTCTGCAGATACAACACTAATCACATTAATCAATGGATTTGAAACTTTACAATTTGTAGGTCCCGAAACCAAAATCACCGAAGCACCTAGATTTGCAGCGCTTATCGCTATATCAAAACCCATTTTACCCGAAGAATGATTTCCTATAAAACGCACAGGATCTATTGCTTCGTATGTGGGACCGGCAGTAATTAATATTTTTTTTCCTTTAAGAGGTAATTTGCTGTTTAAATCTGCTTCCAGAAAAGCTACAATATTTTCAGGTTCCGCCATTCTTCCTTCACCGGATAATCCGCTTGCTAATTCACCGCTTTCGGCAGGAATTATTACATTGCCAAACTGAGTAAGAGAAGAGAAATTAGCAATGGTAGAAGGATGTTTGTACATGTCTAAATCCATTGCAGGAGCAAAATACACCGGACATTTTGCTGATAGATAAGCTGCAATCAATAGATTATCACAAGTACCGTTTGTCATTTTCGACAAAGTATTTGCTGTTGCAGGAGCAATAACCATCAAATCAGCCCAAAGTGCTAATTCAACATGATTGTTCCATTTTTCATTTTCGTCGTCTTGATTATAAAAACTGGAATGTACAGGATTTTTGGATAACGTAGATAACGTAAGAGGAGTTACAAAATCCTTAGAAGCAGGTGTCATTATCACTTGGACATGCGCACCTGCTTTTATGAAAAGTCGTACTAATGTGGCTGTTTTATAGGCTGCAATTCCACCAGAAACTCCAAGTAGAATTTTCTTACCGCTTAAAACTGACATAGTAACTATTATTTATTTGAATCTCTGTGGTAGATTTTACCATCTAACCATTCTTGAACTGCTAAAGCGTGTGGCTTAGGTAGTTTTTCGTAAAACTTTGAAACCTCAATTTGCTCTTTGTTTTCAAAAACTTCTTCAAGACTGTCATTATATGTAGCAAATTCTTCCAATTTTTCAGTCAATTCTTTTTTAATTTCAGAATTGATTTGGTTTGCTCTTTTAGCCATAATGGTTATTGCTTCATACACATTACCAGTAGGTTCTTCAATAACAGTTTTGTTGTATGTTATTGTATTTACTGGAGCATTCGTCTTTTTTAAATCCATGACTTTATTTATTTAGTAAATTTTTGTAAATCTTTATCTATTCGAGCTAACATTTCGTTTGCTTCTTGCTTGTATTTGGTATCCGCTTTAAATTTAATCAAGTTCGATTGTGCTACTTTTGCAACATTTAATCGCTCTTCCATTTTTGATGGGATACTATTAATAGCCAATTGATAGGCTGAATCTAACTTGTAATATAAAGCATCTTCTTTTAATGGAGTTCCCGGATAATCCGCTACAAAATTGTCTAAAGCAACAATTGCTGATTTATAATCAGAAATTGTATTGTATCCTTTAGCATTTTCGAAAACCTTTTTTTCTATTTTTTCACTAAGCACTTTTACGGCACTATTAGCCTCCGTTAAATACTCTGAATTAGGGTAATTATCAATAAATGATTGCAATTTATCTAATGCTTTTGTGGTATCTGTTTGATCTAAACTATAAACAGGAGATAACATAGAGTAGCTTTTTGCTCCCAAATAGGCTGCTTCCTGTAATTTTTCACTTTTTGGATATCCCGAAACAAAGCTTTCAAATTGATACCCTGCCAAGTAATATTGTTTTGTTTTGTAATAGGATTGAGCAAACATGTAAAACAATTTTTCCGCTTGAGGTTTCCCTCTGTAAGCCGGAGCAATTTGTTCAAAAATACGAATCGCTTTAGAATATTTTCCTGCGTCGTATAATTTAGTGGCCATTTCAAATTTAACAGCGACATCTTCGGTTTTTAATGCTTTTTGGTATTCGTTACAAGAACTGAATAGAACTACAAGAAGCAATAGAGATATAATTTTTTTCATTTTTTTACTTTTTTTATGATTTCTTGGTTGAAACACCCCATAAAATCATACCGAAGTTTCGGTGGCAAATTTAGTTATTAATTTAGCGACTTCAAAATATATTTTTTGTTTAAAAAAAGCGTCTTTTTTTACCCTTGTTTATTGACTTTTTTGACAAACTGATCAATTCTGCTTGCGAGCGAATCATCTACTTTTACAAGTGGCAAACGCACTGTGTTTTCTGAAATTCCCAGTGATAGAAACACTTGTTTGATTCCTGCCGGATTTCCTTGCTCAAAAATCATATCAATACAATCCGCCAAAAGGTATTGTGATTTGAATGCTTCATCTACTTTTCGATTCAAACCTAATCGAATCATTTCAGAAAATTCTTTAGGAAAACCTTGCCCAATTACAGATATAACACCTGATCCTCCTGCCAAAACCATCGGCAAAGCAATCATATCGTCACCTGAAATTACCAGAAAATCTTTTGGTTTGTTTTTTAACAATTGCATCGCTTGAACAATATCTCCTGCTGCTTCTTTTATTGCAACGATATTTTCAAAATCATTAGCCAAGCGTATAACCGTTGAAGGCAACATATTGCTGGCTGTTCTTCCTGGAACATTGTATAAAATTACAGGAATTGGCGATGCTTCAGCAACTGCTTTAAAGTGTTGGTAAATACCTTCCTGAGTAGGTTTGTTATAATACGGTGAAACCGATAAAACCGCTGCAAATGGAGACAAATCTCTTGTTCTCAACTCTTCTGTCACTTTAAAAGTGTTGTTTCCTCCTACTCCAAGTACTAATGGTAAACTTCCGTTATTAGCCTCGATTACGGTACTAATAACTAATTCTTTTTCGTCTTGAGACAATGTTGCATTTTCTGCAGTTGTACCCAAAACTACAAGATATTCAATTCCTCCATCGATTGAAAAATTTACGATTCTTTTTAATGCTTCGGTGTCAATTGAAAAATCTTCTTTAAACGGGGTCACAAGAGCAACACCAGTACCTATTAATGATTGCATATTAGATTTATAATTTGTTTAATAATTTTAAATATTTGAATAATTCACTTACAAAAAGTGTATAATTATCGACATACGTTTTAATCATAAAATGATTTAATCTATTGTCTATTAATGAAAAACCGACTTTAAATTGCGCTTTTGAATCATGATTAATTTTTAATAAAATTGCTTTTTCTATGTCGTAATAACTGATTAACAAATCAAATTTTTTATTGATAAAATCATTTACTTCCGGAGAAGAAATTTCTCCATTCCATTTTAAATGTCCTGAATTGAATACAGGAAATTTTTTGTCTGCTGTTTTCTTAAATTTATCCCTGTAAACAATTGTTGTTATATTTTCCGGTAGAATTCCGTTTGCCGTTAACGCAGCAATCAATGCTTCCGTTTTGGCAAAACGAGTGCCATCAACCAGTAAACCAATTGTTTTTACAACATTAACTGACTCATTATTTTTTAAATTTTGAAAGCTTTTTTTTAATGTTTTTTTTACAAAATAATCCTTTATATAATTCAAAAACATATTACTTTTACTTGATTACAAAATTAATTAATTAAGTCGCATTTAAAATGGTAAATCTAAAAAAGTATAACGACGTTTCTAAACTTTTTGTTATATTCTTAACATTTTTTTTTGTTGCCTCTTGCAGCAAACAAAATTACTACGTTACTAAAATAGAAGGCAAACGAATTCCAATCACCGAAAAGGCTAATCAAGTTCCTCAAATTGAAAATTTCATCAAACCTTACAGAGAACACATCAACAAAGATTTAGACAGCGTTCTGGCCTATTGTCCGGAAACATTAGATAAAAGCACGGGGAAATGGCAAACTACAATTGGTAATTTGATGGCTGATGTTACTTTGATGAAAGGAAACATTGTATTTCAAGCCAGAGAAAAAAAGAACATTGCTATTTGTTTGCTTAATAGCGGGGGGATTCGCTCCATACTTCCAAAAGGAAATGTAACCGCAAGAACGGCTTTTGAAATTATGCCTTTTGAAAATAGTTTGGTTGTCATTGCTTTAAAAGGAGAACAAATTCTTGAAATGGTCGATTATTTTATCGCCGAAAAAAAACCACATCCACTGGCTGGAGTAACATTTACCATTGATAAAAACAATCTTCCAAAAAACATATTGGTACAAGGAAAACCTGTTCAAAAAGAGACTATTTATTACGTGGGAACCAATGATTATTTGTCTAATGGCGGAGATAATATGAATTTCTTTAAAAAAGGTGTTCAGAAATTTGATTTAGACTATAAACTACGAAATATTCTTATTGATTATTTTAAAGAAGTAGATACAATTCCTGTAATAAATGATGTTAGAATTACTGTTGAATAAGTAATTCGAACTTAGACACCAAAATAGTTTTAGAAACGTAAAGCCCTAGCCCCGATTGAAGCGGCATCCCACGCTTTTTTTTGCGTGGATACAGCGAAAAACGGGAAATAGCTCCAAAAAATATAAAAATGAAAAGAAGAGAATTTATAGAAAAAACAGCTGCGAGTTCAGCTTTACTAAGTTTAGGTTTATCATTAAGCAGCTTTGAATCTTCACAAAAAAGACATCTTACTATCTTACATACGAATGATGTGCACAGTTACATTGATCCGTTTCCTGCGGATCATCCCAGAAATGCAAATATGGGTGGCGTAGCGCGAAGAGCCGCTTTGATTGAAACGATTCGAAAAGAAAATCCAAATGTATTATTGCTGGATGCGGGCGATATTTTTCAAGGAACGCCTTATTTTAATTATTACGGTGGAGAATTAGAATTCAAATTGATGAGCATGATGCAATATGATGCTTCTACGATAGGAAATCACGATTTTGATAACGGTGTTGAAGGTTTACATGCACAAATGCCGCATGCTAAATTTGAGTTTATATCAGCCAACTACGATTTTAAAAACACCGTGATGGATGGTTTTGTAAAACCGTATAAAATATTCCATAAGAATGGCATTAAAGTGGGTGTTTTTGGACTTGGAATCGAACTTGATGGATTAGTAGATAAAGGAATGTATAAAGAAACCGTTTACAACAATCCTCTTGAAACGGCTCAAGATATGGTTCGGATTTTAAAGAAAGAACAAAAATGCGATTTAGTGATTTGTTTGTCTCATTTAGGGTATAAATACAGAGACGAACCTACTAAAATATGTGATTTGAAATTAGCAGAACTAACGCAAGACATTGACTTGATTATTGGTGGACACACACACACTTTTCTAGAGAAGCCTACCGTTGTAAAAAATCTTGCCGGCAAAGAAGTTCTAGTAAACCAAGTGGGTTGTTACGGTATAAATCTGGGCCGAATAGATTTTTATCTGGATAACGACAAAGCAAAAGCTTTTGAAGGAAAATCGATTATTGTATAGTTTTTTTTATGATTATCCGATACTTGTACCAAGTTACATCTTATGAATAAAATTTAGCTGTTTTGTCATTTCGACGAAGGAGAAATCTCATTAGTTGTTCTCGTTATGTGATTTCTCCTTCGTCGAAATGACAAAATTAAATACATTGGTATTAGTAATAGACAAGCATCTATTTCTTTAAGAACTTATCATTCTCAATAAAGTAATTGACCATAAAATAATACGAAAACACCTGAGTTATTGTTTCAATTAAACTAAAGGTAAAAAGTGACAGATAAAAACCATTTAGAACATAAAAAACATCCGAAAGCAAAAAGCAAGTTGACATTAATACCAAATTCAAAAAAGCATAATTGCTTTTTGTAATATAATTTACAACAGAAATACAAATTAATGTACCCAAGATTATACTGTAGATTATAATTATTGAAAAATCTGTTTTCATTTTCTCAAATTGCAAACTCAAAATAGTAACTGATAAAACGAGCATTACAAGAATTACACATAGTATAGATAAAACATCCGTTCTATTAAATTTTAATTTTTTGAACCCATTAACAAGATGAATTGTAAGCAGCAGATAAACGGTCAAAAAACTCAGTACTGAACCTACTTCCGAATTATTGTCGCTCATCAAGATAAAAACATCCCCTATAAAAGAAAACAAAAAAACCCCTCCTTTTATTAAATCAATTTTATAATTATTTGTAGTTAAATAATAAATAAAAATGGATGGTACTACTAGGGATTTTGCATAAAATACATACTCTTCCTGACCTATCAAATTAAATAAAATAGTAAAAAGGCAAGCTGAAAAATAAAGGATCAGTGAAGGTGTATTAGCTTTCATTTATCAGTTTCATAAAGTCATCTTCGGAAATTATCGGGATATTCAGTTTAGTTGCTTTATCCAGTTTAGCGGGTCCCATATTATCTCCCGCAACAACATAATCCGTCTTTGCCGAAATAGAACTTCCTACTTTTCCGCCGTTATCTTCAATAGCTTTTTTCAAATCATCTCTGGAAAATTTTTCAAAAACTCCTGAAACAACAAAGATTTTTCCGGAAAGTTTGTCTGTGGCATTTGGATTTATCTTTTCAACAATTTCAAATTGAACACCAAAACTTTTTAGTCGGTCAATAATAATTCTATTTTCCTCGTTTTCAAAAAAGTCAAGCACACTTTGTGCTATTCGATCTCCAATTTCATCCACTAAAATTAAATCCATCAATGTAGCCTTACGCAATGCATCGATACTTTTATAATGTTTGGCTAGTTTTTTAGCAACCGTTTCTCCAACAAATCGGATTCCAAGAGCAAACAAAACGCGCTCGAAAGGAATACTTTTTGAATTGGCCACTCCATTTACTAAATTCTCAGCTGATTTTTGAGCCATTCGTTCCAAAGGGCGAATTTGCTCAACGGTCAACTCATACAAATCAGCATAATTATGAACCAATCCATTATTAAACAGTAATGCTACCGTTTCTCCTCCAAGACCTTCAATATCCATGGCTTTTCGGGAAATATAATGCTGAATCCTTCCAATAATCTGCGGTGGACAACCATAAAAATTAGGGCAATAATGATTGGCTTCGCCCTCACTTCTCACCAATTCCGTATTGCATTCCGGACAATGTGTAATGTATTTTGTAGCTTCTGAGTTTTCTGGACGTTTAATAAAATCGACTGCAATTATTTTAGGAATTATCTCTCCTCCTTTTTCTACAAAAACAGTATCTCCTACTCGAATATCTAGTTTTTCTATTTGGTCCGCATTGTGCAAAGAGGCGCGTTTTACAATAGTTCCGGCTAATTGTACCGGCTCTAAGTTGGCCACTGGAGTTATGGAACCCGTTCTGCCTACTTGATACGAAATTGAATTTAGCTTTGTTGAAACTTGTTCCGATTTGAATTTATAGGCTATTGCCCAACGAGGTGATTTAGCTGTAAAACCCAATTCATCTTGATGTTGAAAAGAATTTACTTTTACCACTACGCCATCCGTTTCATACGGAAGATTGTGCCTGTGAACATCCCAATAATCAATAAAGTCGAAAACCTCGGTTAAACTATTGGCTAATTTTGCTTCTTTTGGTACTTTAAAACCCCAATTTCTTGCCGTTTCTAATCCTTCGAATTGAGATTTGAAAGGAAGATTATTTCCAATTAAAAAATACAACAGACAATCCAAAGGCCTTTTTGCAACTTCAGCACTATCTTGCAATTTTAAACTTCCGGAAGCTGTATTCCTTGGATTTGAATAAGGCGTTTCTCCAATTTCAATTAATTCCTGATTCATTTTTTCGAATCCGGCAAATGGTAAAATGATTTCACCGCGGACATCAAATGTAGCAGGAAAATTTCCTTTTATTTTTAATGGAATTGATTTTATGGTTTTGATATTATTAGTGACATCATCTCCTTGAAAACCGTCTCCACGCGTAACAGCACGTTTTAGTTTCCCGTTTTCATAAGTAATACTGATAGATGCTCCGTCGTATTTTAATTCACAGGTATATTCTAAAGGGACATCTCCTAAAACTTTTTGAACACGCTTCTCCCAGTCCATTAATTCTTCTTTGGAATAGGAATTATCCAACGAATACATTCGATGCTCATGAGCAACGGTTTGGAAGTTTTTGGTAATCGCGCCCCCTACTCTTTGTGAAGGGGAATTTTCATCAAAATATTCTGGATATTTATTTTCTAAATCCTGAAGTTGTTTTAATTTTAAATCAAATTCAAAATCGGAAATTGTGGGTGTATCTAACACATAATAATTATGGTTGTGTTGGTTTAATTCCTCCCTTAATTTTTGAATCGTATTTTGAATATCCATAGAAAATAAAAATTGGCTATTTTAGTTTTGAAAAAGTGTACTAAAATAACCAATTAAAAATAAATAGCAATACAATTACGAGGCTATAATCGTATTTATTTGTTGGTACAAAAGGCCATCACTCAAAAACGAACCTTGTTGTATCAATTCAAAAATGGAAGTATTGCGCTCATCTGTAAACTCTTTTTTCCCAACTTTCATTTCAATAGTATCCGTAAACATATTATCGCTAAGCCATTGCAACCCATCTTTGGTCAAAAAATCAACTTCAGGAACCAATGATTTTAAAACAATCGATTGAACATGGGTATCAAAACAATGAAAAAGGAAAATATGATTTTTAGAAAAATGCTCTAAATACGTTGCTTTTGAAAGAACACCTTCCCAAATCAAATCAGAAAAAACGTCTAATTCCTGTTCAGCAACTTCTGGTTTCTCGGCTTTTATTTTATCCCACTCGGCTTTATCAATCGCTTGAGTTGCTAAAAAAGTACTGAATTCGGGATTCAATTCCTCAAATTGTTCTTTTGTTAATCTTGAGTATTTCATTATTGTATTTTAGTATTTAACTTTTGTTTTCAACTTTCTTTTGACATTTTAAATCAAAAAAAAAGCCCTCTCAAACGAGAGGGCAAATTTAATATATTTTTTGCTGTTTTAGAAAATATATCTCACTCCAAACTGCGCTTGCCATCTTGACAATAAACTTGCATCATAGTTGAAAGTTTTAGTTTGGGTTCCATTAAAAGTATATGTTGGTATTTTTGTAGTTTGATCTACAGATACACCAATTGGTTGAACACTTGTTGGCACTTGAACCAATCCCCAATCAGAATTAATCAAATTACCTAAATTCAACACATCAATACTGAATTGAATTGTATTCGTTTTAGTAGAAGCAGAAGAAACTTTAAAGTTATAATCTTGCATAAATTTAAAATCCCATTTTCCTCTCCATGGAGACAAAGCACCATAACGCTCTGCATACTGACCTCTTCTTTCATTCAAATAATCATCTTGACTGATAAATGCATCAAATGCCGCTCCTTGTCCTACTCCAGAAAAAGCCATAGCACCAATTTCTGTTGAAGTAGGTATATAAATCAAATCATTGGTACCTGAACCATCACCATTGATATCTCCACCATAGATATAGTTAAAACGACCTCCTTGAGCATATTCAAAGAAAGTAGAAACAGTAGTCGCCCATTTGTCATTACCATATTTCCATTTTTTTGAAGCTACACCAATAAAACGGTGCGTATCTCCATATTTAGAATCAGATAAAACGGCATTATTTACGTTACCTAAAGCTGGATTAAAAGCAAAAGCATCACCTGTAATTTCTGCTTCAATCGAATTTACATCTTTAGATTTCAAATAGTTATACGCTAAACTAGCAAACAATCCGTTATCAAAATTCTTTTGTAATTTGATAGAAGAGTTAAATGCACTTCCTTTATCTGAATTTGTCATTACATAAGCATTATTACTTTGCTTATCAGTAGCATTATCATAAATTAACCTGTTATCAACACCCACTAAAGTTCCCGAAGGTGTTTTTAATCCCCAGTTTTGCACGTGAACTCCATTAAGATCTTTGTTATAAGACATATCAACAGTAACTATATAATTGCTTTCAAATTTATGATCAAAACCTAAACTGGTTCTCCAAACTTGTGGCCATTTATAATCTGGATCCATAATTTGGAAAAAACCATCATCAGCACCGCTTACCTGATTTCCTAACCAAACAAAAGGAATTCTCCCTGTAAAAATTCCAGTTCCTCCACGAAGTTGTGTTGTTTTATTTCCATTTACATCCCAGTTAAATCCAAGTCTAGGAGACCAAAGCAATTTATCGCTAGGTAATTTTGTTGATATCAAAGGAACTTGATTACCAGTTTCCGGATCATAATACTGAGTAGCATTATTTCTCGTAGCTCCATTATCTGTATCAATGTACTTTTGAATCAAATCTGCTGTATTAAAATATAACGGTTTATCAGCTCTTAAACCAAATGATAATTTAAAATTATCATTTACACTCCAATCATCTTGAGCGTAAAATGCTAACTGTCCTACATTTAATTCAGCTAATTTCCAACCTTTATCTTCACCTACTTCAAATGAATTCAAAGAATTAAATTGATTTTGAGCATAAACAAGGTTTTGTTTAATAAAACTTGCTGCCAAAGGTGCTGAAGCATCTGCTAAAAATGAGGTTACGTTAGGATAAGGACTAAATGTTCCGTAATAATTACCTAGAGTACCAAAAGTTCCAAAATTCTCATAAGCTGTTAAATTAAATGAGTTTTTGAACTGAAATTTTTCAAATGAAGCACCAAAAGTAAAAGAGTGATTCCCTACAGTATAATTCAAATTGTCTGTAATTTGAAAAACTTTCTGGTCTAAAGTATTATGGATTGAAAATGGCTCATGACCGGCAATAATATAATTAGAACCCGCTCCGTCCTGAATATTAATTATTGGAGCTGGCGAAGAAAATGGATTTCTATAATCATTAAAATGCGTGTAACCGGCTTGTAATTTATTCGAAACAGTTTCACTGAATTTTGAATTTAATTCAACTAAAAATGAATCTAATTCGTTGTTTATCTGATACCCTGATTTCTCAAACTGAAGAATTGATGCGTTTGGCCCTCTAAAACCTAAGGCTGTAGGGTGAGCCGGCTTATCTTTGGATGCATCCAAGAAATTATAAATAACGGCTAATTTATTATTATCATCAATGTTCCAATCTAATTTTACAATCCCTTTCTTAGAGTTTGAATTATGAGAGAATCCTTGATAAGCACCTGTATTATACCCTAAAGATGCTAGCGCATTTGAAACATTAATCAAATCTGTTTCCAAAACTCTGGATTCATTAATACCAGTTACGGCATCTCCATCATTAGCAACAAAATTAGATCCTAAATCGCTTCTTTCGTCAATTTAAAAATTGGTGAAGAAGAATAATTTATTTTTAATAATTGGTCCACCAACACTAAAACCTGCCTGTGTTTGCTCTAGTGAAGGCACAAATATTTTCTCCCCTTTTATTTTACTACCTGTCATGTCTTGATTTCTGTAAAAAGCATAAGCAGTTCCATGAAATTCATTTGAACCTGATTTAGTGACTGCATTTACAGAAGCTCCTGTAAAACCTGACAAAGTAACATCATAAGGGGCAGTCGCAACCTGAATTTGGTCAATTGCATCCAATGAAATAGGTTGAGAACCTGTTTGACCACCTGGAGTTGCTGCATCCAATCCGAAGGGATTGTTGAAAACCGCTCCATTGAGAGAGTAACTGTTGTATTGATCGTTTCTACCACCAAAAGAACCTCCACTTGCAGTTGGCTCTAAACGGGTAAAATCATCTGCTGATCTTGAAATAGAAGGCAATGCCGATAATTCTCTTCGACCAATTGTTGTTTCAGCACCTGTTCTACCACTTTGGAAAACCTTGTTCTTAGAACTAACCACTTTCACTTCCTCTAATTTCTGGCTTTCATCTTTCAAGAGAACATCCAAACTAAACACTTTACCCAAATCAAGGTAAACATCGTTGAATTCTTCACTTTGATACCCTACAAATGTTACAACAATTTTGTAAGGACCGCCAATTCTCATATTCAACATACTGAACCTTCCATCTTCATTCGATAAAGCTGAATACTTAGACCCTGTTGGAGTATGGATTGCCTGTACAGTAGCTCCTGGAAGCGTCTCATTATTGGAACTTTTTACAAGCCCTTTAATACTAGAAGTAGTCGTTTGCCCAATGACTGAGTAAAAACTACTAAAGATTAGTAATAATGTAATAATTTTTTTCATCTGATTGAATGTTAGTTATTTTGGTCAAAATTAGGCAAAAAAAAATCACTCCTAAGAGTGATTTTTATATTTTATTAACAAAATGTTAACTAAATGTTATTTTTCAGCAACGATTTCGTAGTCTAATTCAACGATAACATCTCTGTGTAAACGAACGCTGGCAGTATATTTACCAGTACGTTTAACGATTCCGCTTGTGATGAATTTTCTTTCGATTTGTTGTCCACCTTTAGCTAAAGATTCAGCGATATCAATATTCGTGATTGAACCGAATAATTTTTCACCACCTGCTTTTGCAAAGATTTTAATTTCGATAGCTTTTAAAGCTTCAGCTAATGCTTTTGCATCTGCTACCACTTTAGCTTCTTTGTGTGCTCTTTGTTTTAGGTTTTCAGCTAACACTTTCTTTGCAGAAGAAGTTGCTAAATGTGCATGACCTTGAGGGATTAAAAAGTTACGACCGTAACCATTTTTTACCGTTACAATATCATCTTTAAAGCCTAAATTTTGAACGTCTTGTCTTAATATAAGTTCCATGTTGTTGTCCTTTGTTATAGAAGTTAGGTTTCATGTTTCAGAAAACCAACAACTGAGTTTAATTATTATTTTAGTAAATCAGCCACATATGGCATTAAAGCTAAGTGACGCGCTCTTTTTACAGCTACTGACACTTTTCTTTGGTATTTCAATGAAGTTCCAGTTAAACGACGAGGAAGAATTTTTCCTTGCTCATTAACGAATTTCAATAAGAAATCAGCATCTTTATAGTCAATATATTTGATACCTGATTTTTTGAAACGACAATACTTTTTAGTTTTGTTAGTTTCTATGTTCAAAGGCGTAAGATATCTGATATCTCCGTCTTTTTTTCCTGAAGCCGATTGTTGTAATGTTGCCATGATAATTAAGCTTTTGTAGATTTTAATTTAGTTCTTCTTCTTTCAGCCCAAGAAATAGCGTGTTTGTCAAGACTTACAGTCAAGAAACGCATTACTCTTTCGTCACGTCTAAATTCAGTTTCAAAAGCAACAAGTACTTCTCCAGCTACTTTGAATTCGAATAAATGGTAAAAACCACTTTTTTTGTTTTGAATTTCGTAAGCCATTTTTTTAAGGCCCCAGTCTTCTTTCGACACCATTTCTGCTCCTCTACTAGTAAGAAAATCTTCAAATTTGCTTACTGTTTCCTTTACCTGAACTTCAGATAAAACGGGATTTAAAATGAAAACAGTTTCATAATGATTCATAAATATATATTTATTTGTTATTTTGGGTGCAAAAGTAATCAATTAATCCTATTAAGCAAGTCTTATTTCATTTTATTCGACGTATGGTAAAAAAATCGGCTCAATTAATTTTTTTTAAATAAAAAAGTAATATATTTACTCTGCCAAATCTAAAATACTATATTATGAAACTAAACTGTGTTGTAGTAGATGATAGTTCTATCCAGAGAATGATTATCGCTAAGTTAGTTAATAATCATCAAAATTTACACTTGATCGGTGATTTTTCTAATGCAATCGAAGCGAGAAGTTGTATGTCCATACACAATGTTGACCTTATCTTTCTAGACATTGAAATGCCTGTAATTAGCGGTTTTGATTTTTTGGATGGTTTAAAAGTAAAACCTCAAATTATTTTCATCACCTCAAAAGCTGAGTATGCCATGAAAGCGTTTGATTATGATGCTACTGACTATCTTCAAAAACCAATTGCAATAGACAGATTCAATGCTTCGGTTAAAAGAGCTATTGACTTACATCTACTTAAAAAAGAAAACAAAGAAGAAGAAGGAGAACATATTTTCATTAAAAGCAATTTGAAAAAATTGAAAATTTTCACTTCTAAAATAAAATGGATTGAAGCTTTTGGCGATTACGTTAGAGTAGTTACTGAAGAAGACAGCAATCTGGTACTTTCTACCATGAAATCTTTTGAAAATGACCTGTCAAAAGAAAAGTTTGTACGTGTACACAAATCCTATATTATCAACATTGATAAAGTAGAACGTTTCAATAGTAAATTTGCTGAAATTGGAGTTACAAAAATTCCTTTGAGCAGACATAAAAAAGAAGATTTAGTAAGAGCACTTGCCTTTTCATAACCAACTGAATTTTAATAAAAATCGACGTTTGACGTAACTTTTATAGCTCTGTATTGAGCAACAGCTTCAAAACTATTCAACATTTTCTGGATAGTTTTTTTTGTGTTTACAATTGACGCATTCTGAGGGATTTTAATTATAATCGTACGAATGTATTCGTTTCTAATTCTACTTATTGCAGGCTCTTCAGGTCCCAGCACCGGCATATTCAGGTTCTGGCTCATCACTTGATACAACCACATCGAACCTTCTTTTAATTTATCAAAATCGCGCTGTTTCAAGGTTAGTTTTATAATCCTGAAATACGGTGGGTATTTATATATTTGGCGGTCATACAACTGTTCCTTGTACATACCCAAATAATCATTATTAGTAACTTGCTGAATTGTATTATGATTGGGGTTATACGTCTGTATAACCACTTTTCCTTGTTTTTCTGAACGTCCTGCCCTTCCTGCAACTTGAGTCATCATTTGAAAACTTCTCTCGAAAGCCCTAAAATCAGGATGATACAACATATTATCAGCATTCATGATTCCCACCAAACTCACGTTATCAAAATCCAATCCCTTGGCCAGCATTTGCGTTCCAACTAAAATATCCATTTCTCTATTCTTGAAGCTATCGATAATTTTTTCGAATCCAAATTTTCCTCTGGTGGTATCCTGATCCATTCTTCCAATTTTAGAATTTGGAAAAATAGACACTAACTCTTGTTCTATTTGTTCGGTTCCAAAGCCTTTTGTAGTCAAATCAACACTGGAACAGGAATGACAATGCGTAGGTTTTGCCATTGTATATCCACAATAATGACAGCGCAACTGATTTTTATGCTTATGATAGGTTAAACTCACATCACACTGCTGACATTGTGGTACGTGACCGCAAGTGATACATTCTATTACAGGAGAATATCCGCGTCTGTTTTGAAATAAAATGACTTGTTCACCCAATGACAAAGCGATATTGATTTCCTCAATTAAAACATCACTAAAATGCCCTGTCATCTTTTTACGAAAGTATTTATCTTTCAAATCCACCAATTCAATATTCGGCATCATGACATTCCCAAATCGTTCCGAAATTTCGACCAGACCAAATTTACCCGATTTAGCATTGAAATACGTTTCAATACTTGGCGTAGCCGAACCCAAAAGCACTTTTGCTTTATGCGAATGAGCCAAAACTATAGCCGCATCGCGAGCATGGTAACGCGGCGCTGAATCTACTTGCTTAAAAGTCTGTTCGTGTTCTTCATCGACAATTATGAATCCCAGATTATAAAATGGCAAAAACAAGGACGACCTCGCTCCTATCACCACTTGCGCTTTTTCAGAATTTACCAAAACTTGATTCCAAACTTCGATGCGCTCGTTATTATTATATTTCGAATGAAAAACAGCTACTTTATTACCAAAATAAGTTCGCAGCCTGCCAACCAATTGAGTCGTCAAAGCAATTTCCGGTAATAAATACAAGATTTGTTTTCCGGTTTCCAGATATTCTTCAATGAGTTTGATATAGATTTCTGTTTTCCCGCTCGAAGTGACACCATGTAACAAACACACTTCTTTTTGAATGAAACTCTCTTTGATTTCCTCAAAAGCTTTTTGCTGAGCCAAACTCAACTGCAATTGATCTTCGCGTATTTTTCCTGTAAAATTAACTCGGTCTTCCTGAAGAAAATAATCTTCGAATATCTCTTTTTCAATTAATGCCTTAACAATTGCCGAAGAAGAATTGGCCGCTTCAACAAGTTTTTTTACGGTAATGGGTTTTTTCTCTGTAGCGCTCAATTGAAAATAATTTAATACAATTTCCTTTTGCTTATTGGCACTTTTAAGTGTTTCTAATAATTCGCTCAACCCATCGTTTGATTCATATTTAGGATGCAAACGAACATAACGCACTAACTTAGGTTTATAGGTTTCCTGTATTTCTTCCTGAAGTATTAATATATTTTTGTCTATCAATTTTTGAATGACAGGAAAGATATTTTTTTTGTTCAAAATAGCCATAATGTCCTGCACTTTCAAAGAACTTTGTTGCTGCAAAGCTTCGTAAACCAAAAATTCATCGTCCGAAAGCAGACTTGTATCTACAACTAAATCTGTTTTTTGAGAAATTACGGTTTCGCTTTCCAGCAAAAGGGCACTTGGCATGGCACCACGATATACATCACCAATGGTGCACATATAATAGGAAGCAATCCATCGCCAGTGTGCAATTTGGATTTCAGTTACAATGGGTTTTTCATCCAGAATTTGATGAATTTCCTTGGCTTCGTACAAACTGGGTTTGTTTTGATGAATTTCAATAACTAATGCCGTATAAATTTTACTTTTACCAAAAGGAACTGCCAACCGCATCCCAATTTTTATATAATGGAACTCCGCTTCAGAGACGCTATAGGTAAAGGTTTTGGCTAAAGAAAGCGGTAAAATTACTTCGACGAAATGCATTTGTATTTAATTATCAGTTATGAATTTTGAGTTATGCTGATTCTTTATTTTGAACTCATAACTCACAATTTATAATTATTTCACTCTGTTCCAGGTTTGTGTTCTTCCAAATAATGCTACGCCGACATATCCGCGCACTTTTAATTTGTCGTTTCCTTCGAGAGCCAAAAAGCATTTGTATAATTTTCCTGATGTTGGGTCAAGAATCTTTCCTGCATTGTATTCATTACCATCTTTTGTAAGTCCTTTAATAATAACAAGACCTAAAACCGGTTTGTTTTTTTCGTCACCAGGGCAATTTACACACAAGTTTTTTTTCTTTTCAGCATCTAAAATATCGATGATTTTTCCATAAATTTTTCCGGAACGCTCGTAGATTTCCACAATTGATTTGGCTTTTCCTGTTTCATCATCAATGGTCTTCCATTTACCAACAACGCTTTGACCTTGCACACATAAAGTCATCATAAAAAATAATACCAGGCCTAACACGTTACTTTTATTCATCATTTTTATTAAATTAAATTATATTTTCTAAATAACACCTCTTACCTAAACTTTTGCACAAACAAATGAATGGTGAAAATTAAAATATTAATCTTTTACTCTATACCAATATTGGGTTCTTCCAAACAATGAAATTCCGATAAAACCGCGAACTTTCAATTTGTCATTTCCATCAAGTGTGATGAAACATTGGTAGAGTTTTCCGTTTTTAGGATCCAGGATTTTACCTTTTTTATATTCTTTTCCCACTTTTGAAAGCCCTTTTATGACAATCATGCCTAAAATGGGTTTATTTTTATCCTCTCCAGAACAATTTTCGCAAACTCTATTTTTATTTTCTTCCTCCAGAATCTCAACTACTTTACCATAGATTTTCCCGGATTTTTCATAGACTTCCACAATTGATTTGGCTTTTCCTGTTTCATCATCAATAGTCTTCCATTTCCCGATAACAGTATGATTTTGACCATAGAATGCCATCGAAATAAATAATACGAGTATTGTTATGCTTTTTTTCATTGTTGCACTTTTTTATCCCTGATAGAAGTGGAAATCCTTTTCTCTCGTTTCTTTAACGAGAGAAAAGATTACTTCACATTACTCTTATTTTAATTGGAGTTCAGTGAATTTCATTTATAACGAATAACAGGAAATAGCTCCTAATTTTGAAACTATTTTGATTTAATACTACTCTTTCTTTACTTTTAGTTTGTTTATTGTGGCATTCAATTCGAAACCCAACAGCAATATCATGCAGTTAATCCAAATGTAAAACATCAAGATCAATAATGTTCCTATCGATCCATATAATTCATTGTATTTAGAAAACTTTATGACCCATATACCAAAAGCATATGAATCCAAAAGAATTAATATGGTAGTAAACACGGAACCTATCGATATAAATGCTCTGTTTTTGTCGTGTTTTGTACCAAACTTAAAAAGTATAGACGTTGTGCCTAAAATCATTAAAATCACAAATGCATATCTTCCCAAAACAATTAACGCAACTTGATCACTCAGTATTGTTTTTTGAATAAAAACTTCAAAAACCACAATTGTTGCCACAGTCACAATCAATAAAAATGACAACAATAAGGACATTCCCAAAGCAACTATATATTGTCTTATAAACCCTCTTTTTATGAGAACATGGCGGGAAGATTCAAATCCGCCAAGGATTCCATTTAAACCGTTTGCCATCAACAAAATAGACAACAAAAACCCATAAGACACTAATCCTGAGTGACTGTTATTAAGGATATCATTGATGATTTTATAAATAGCATCGTACGTATTGGGCGGCACTCCTTCTCTAACAAATTGAAGAAAATCATCCTGAAAACCTTCAATAGGAATGTATGGAATAAGATTTAGGATGAACAGCGCAAAAGGAAATAATGCCATGAAAAAACTAAATGCAATCGCACTGGCATGATACGTTAGCGCGCTTTCAACAATTCCTAACCCGTAAAGTTCCAATAAATCATACAACGACAATCCTTGCAGCCAAGGAAGCTCTATCTTTTTTAGCACATTAACCAGATTCCGTACTATTGGGATTCTTTGTAATTTAACTTCTATTTCTTTACTCATATCGCTTTCAAGCTCAAATCCATGTTATAAATAGAATGCGTCAAGGCTCCTGACGAAATATAATCTACGCCACATTCTGCATAATGACGAATGGTGTTTTCGTTGATATTTCCCGAGGATTCTGTTTGGCATTTATCGCCAATCAAAGCTACCGATTTTTTAGTATCATCATAATTGAAATTGTCAATTAAAATTCTAAAAACGCCTTCACTCTCCAGTATTTCTTTGATTTCATCCAGATTTCTGGCTTCCACAATGATTTTTAAATCCAGATTATTTTCTTTTAAAAAAGCTTTGGTTTTGGCTATAGCCAAAGTAATTCCGCCGGCAAAATCGTTGTGATTGTCTTTGAGCATAATCATGTCATACAAAGCAAAACGATGGTTTTCGCCTCCGCCAATTTTCACCGCCCATTTCTCACAAGCTCTGAATCCCGGTGTCGTTTTACGCGTATCTAGAATTTTAGTTTTGGTTCCTTCTAATAAACGAACGTATTCTTTGGTTTTAGTAGCAATGGCTGACATTCTTTGCATTGAATTCAATACTACACGTTCCGATTTCAAAATAGATTGTGAACTTCCCGAAACATGAAAAATAACATCTCCTTTTTTTACCGGAGTACCATCCTCGATAAAAGTTTCTATTTGCAAATTAGGGTCAACATACTCAAAAATCATTTTGGCGAAAGCCACACCAGCAATAATTCCGTCTTCTTTTACAAGCAACTTCGCTTTTCCAGTTGCTGTAGCTGGAATACAAGCCAAGGAACTATAGTCGCCCGGACCTACATCTTCCCGAATGGCATTTTGTATTAGTATGTCTAACTCATTTTTAAACTGTATGTCGCTAATCATTTTATAGGAAATTTATGGAATGCTAAAGTAAGATTTATTTTGTGGATTTGAAAATATGTATGCTGGGTTCTTTGAAAAAAAGAGGTAAATCAATGTGTTTTAGCAAAGTATTACATCTTAATTGTGGAAAGGTAAAAATAAATCTCATGCCACTTAATGCAATTATCTGAATACATTGACATTATGCGACGCGGCTTCAAGCTAATTAAATCAATTGTTTATTTAGGGCTGTATTATTTAAAATCTTATATTTGAGTCTAGTAACTAAAACACTGATTATGAAATCTTTTTTAAGCCTTCTTTTTGTATCCTCGCTACTATTGACTTCTTGCAAAAAAGAAGTTGAACCGCAAAATAACGCAACTCCAACAAATGTAGTTCCATTTACTGAAGTTGGCAAACAAATGAAGAGCGAAGCGGCAACAACAACTCAGGTTCAACAAACCACAACCACAAATACAGTGAATCCAAATAATGCTGTGGCAACTTCCAGTCCTGTAGCAACCGGAATGAATCCAGCACACGGTCAGCCATCACATCGTTGTGATATTCCCGTAGGTGCTCCATTAAACTCTCCACCTGCTGCTGCAAGCACAAGCAAACCAACAGTTCAGCAACAGAATCAACCGGTTCCTACTACCACTGTTACCACTACTCCAACACCAGTTGCAACAACACCCACACCTGAAGGAATGAACCCGCCACACGGTCAAACCAATCACCGATGTGATATTGCCGTTGGTGCACCATTGCCTAAGTCATAATTGAAAATTGCGCACGTATCCATTGAAAACTGTCACGAACTCGTTTGAAAATAAAAACTATGGCTGAATCAAAATACTATGCAAAAGCGGAAATGCTGATTCGAAAACCCATTGAACCTGTTTTTCAGGCATTTATAAATCCAGAAATCACCACTAAATTTTGGTTTACGAAGAGCTCCGGAAAGCTTGAAGAAGGAAAAGAAACCGAATGGACTTGGGAAATGTACCATCACTCTATTTTGGTTAGAACTAAAATGATTGAACTGAATAAAAAAATCACAATCGAATGGGGTAATTCTAATGAAATTACAACTGTGGAATGGACGTTTAAAAATTTAGGTGAAGTCGGAACTTTTGTAAGTATTATCAATAGTGGACTACATGGCGAAACAGAAAAACTTATCGCACAAATACGGGATTCAACAGAAGGATTCACTTTAGTTTTAGCGGGTTTAAAAGCCTATTTGAAACATAACATTGAGCTAAATTTAGTTTTCGACAGATTCCCGAAAGAGCTTAATGAGTAAGTAATAAACAGTACACAGTACACAATACACAGTACACAGTACGAAGAACTACTACTGCTAACTTCTCAAAAATTCAATAAAAAAGCTCCAAATCAAATAGTTAGAAAATACTCCGAAAATAATTTGTAATTTTGTTTTATAAAATATTTCACAATGACACGAGAAGAAATCATTGAGCGCACCGTTCAAATAATCAATCAACTTCCGCAAGACAAAGCGCTGGAAATATCAGACTTTGCTGGCTTCATTATAAAAAAATATGAAGAACAATTATTGACAGAGAACATTCAAAAAATAGTAATTGACAGTGAAACTTTCAATTTTTTAAATGAGGAAGAAAGTATCTATTCCATAACAGATTTGAAAGAACGATACAAATGATTAAAGGAGATATAATTCTTATTCCTTTTCCATTCACAGACTTAACAGGTAAAAAATTACGTCCGGCAGTAATTTTAATCGAAACTGATTATGACCTCACAGTAAGCTTTATTACGACACAATTCAAATGGAAAGAGAGTACCGATATTGAACTTTTTCCAACAAGTTCTAATGGGATTAAAACGCCTTCTTTGATTAGACTATCCAAAATTGCTACTGTCGACAAATCTCTGGTAATTGGAAAATTAGGAGAACTTCAACAAAATGACATGGCAGAATTAAATTTAAAGCTAAAAATACTACTACAGCTTGACTAAAAAGATATTTGATTTTCATAGAATTCCATTCAAAGATAGTAAACTTTAAAACTCTTAATTTTCTATATTTGCATCTTTGAAACACTGGAAAAATGAACATCAAATTGATTGCCATTGGTAAAACCGATAACAAAGCCTTACAATCTTTAATAGACGATTATACCAAGCGTTTGTTTTTTTATATCAAATTTGATTTGGATATTATTCCTGATATCAAAAACGTAAAAAACTTATCGGAAAGTCAGCAAAAAGAAAAAGAAGGCGAATTGATTTTATCTAAAATTTCTCCAACAGACCAACTTATTTTATTGGACGAAAACGGAAAAAACTTTTCGAGCGTCGGTTTCTCAGAAGAATTACAGAAAAAAATGAACTCTGGAGTGAAAACTTTAGTTTTCGTAATTGGTGGTCCTTATGGATTTTCGGATACCGTTTATGCCAAAGCGCAAGGTAAAATATCGTTGTCTTTAATGACTTTTTCGCATCAAATGGTACGGTTGTTTTTTATTGAACAATTATATCGTGGCTTTACGATTTTAAGAAACGAACCGTATCATCATCAGTGATTAGTTTTCAGTTTAAAAACTTCACATTCTAATCAACATTCAGAAAATTTTATTTCCGGGTGAATTTATCACACAATTTCACTTCTTTCCTTTTTTACTAACTATAGCAAACCCTAATATTGCTTTTAAGCAAGAATTAAAACTAACACACAAACTACTGAATATCAATATTTTAATTAAAAATTAACACCTTTTAAAATACAAAATTCTAAATTTACTCTCATTTTAAAATTAGGCTTTGCTTGCTCCACTTGATATATTCAGGAGGTTAGGCAACTTGTTAAAAGCAGTGATTTCCAATCATTTTTCTAACCTTTTAAATATTTTTATCATGAGACTCTTAATACGATTTTTAGCAATTGCTATTATTTTATCAGGCATAGTTTCCTGTGACGGTGATAGCTACAATGATCCAAATCCAAACCCAAATCCGAATTCAGGCAGCACAATAATCTATACAGCTACCTTAAGGGGGGCAAATGAAGTGCCTGCAAATGCTTCAACGGCAACAGGGACAGCCACACTTAGATTCAATACTGTTACAAAAACATTTACGATTTCGGTAACATACACAGGTGTAACGGCAACAGGCGCCCACATACATTATGCTAATCCAGGAGTTAGTGGCCCAATTGCTTTTCCATTTTCTAGTATTGCCTCTCCAATAACCTACACCAGCGTGGCCTTAAATGCAACTCAGGAATCATATCTTAATGCCAATCTTTATTATGTAAATATACACAGTGCGGCATTACCAGATGGAGAAATAAGAGGGCAACTTATTAAAGAAGGAACACCTGCTCCAGTTATAGTAACTCTTAATGCTACTTTAAACGGTATGAGTGAAGTGCCTCAAAATGGTTCAATGGCAACAGGAACTGCGACGCTTACATTCAACAATACCACAAAAAGATTTTCAATTACAGTGACACACAATGTTGTAGGAGCTAATGCCGCACATATACATAACGGTGCTGTAGGTATTAACGGGGGTATTGTTTTTCCTTTAGCTAGTACCTCTGCAACAAATTACACTTACACAAGTCTTCCTTTAAGTACAGCAGAGGAAATCGAGCTTAGAGCCGGACGTTATTATGTAAACATACACAGTGCTGCACCATATACGGCAGGAGAAATAAGGGGACAACTTATCATAACTAATCCCAGTGGTGCTGGAGACTGGGACTATTAAATAGTCATTCAACCTATTAAAGTAATAGGCTTTCTTTTTGAAAAAGAAAGCCTATTATGTTTTTTCAATTTTTACCAAATAAATAGCAAAAATTAATATTCCTTAGTCATTTATAAACTTATAAGACTCTAAGAATGTTTCGTTTTTGTTAGTAAACAAACTCCTGATTGTCGACACCTAATCCCGAAGTTTGGAACTTTAGACTTCGTATCAAAATTTCATTTTGCAAATAGTTTCCAAAAGACAACTCTTTTGCAAAACAAAACAGGTATTTATTGGATGTAGTACTTGGCAGTTTATTCAAATATGCTTGCAATTCTTCTTGTTTCACCACAATATTATCTACTAAAATTTCATTGTTTTTGGTAAAAAAGACAACTATTCCTGACTTCGGTTTTTCCAGTTTGTAATACACATTTGTAAAAGGAATAAAAGCCAAATTTTTTCCAATAGTATCGGCGTAAGAATAATAATTTTCGGCCTTTTCATTCTTGTGTGCTTTTTCTTCCCGCTTTTTTTGTTGCAACTTCATGATTTCCGGAATCGCAATTCGCAAAGGCAAACGTTTGTCTATATTTAGAATCCAATTGGTAGAAATAATACTATTTTTTCTGTTTACTTCTGCCAGCGTATCTTTGCCTTTTGTTCTGAAAAAAATATAGATTGGAGAAAGATCCGCTACATTTTTGACAATTGTTGTATTGGCTTTTGGCAGTAAAACAGCTTCTTTGTTTCCACAAGAAAATAAAGTAAAAAGAACAATCAGAGTAAAATATTTCATCTTTATAAATTGATTTTATTGAATAATGTAACACATTCCGCAGCTTCTTTTACATCGTGAACACGAAGGATTTTTGCTCCTTTTGTCAATGCCAAAGCATTCAAAACCGTAGTTCCGTTTAACGCATTTTCTATTGTTGTCCCAAGAGTTTTATAAATCATTGATTTTCTGGAAATCCCAACAAAAAGTGGGAGTTCCAATATATTAAATAATTCCATTTTCTGAAAAATCTCATAATTTTGATCTATTGTTTTGGCAAAGCCAAAGCCCGGATCGATAATCAAATCATTGATACCAAAACTTCTAGCCTTGGCAACTTTTTCAGAAAAATAGAACAACATTTCTTTTATAACATCATCGTAATCCGTAAGTGTTTGCATCGTTTGCGGATTTCCTCGCATGTGCATCATGATATAAGGAACATTGTATTTGGCAATTATCTCAAATATTTTATCGTCCAGATTTCCTGCCGCAATATCGTTGATGATGGCCGCACCACTTTCAATAGAAGCTTTTGCCACTTCACTTCTAAAGGTGTCAACCGAGATTATTGTCTCTGGAAAATGCTTTAGAATCAAATCAACAACAGGTACAATTCTCACAATTTCTTCTTGTACCGAGACAAATTCTGCATTTGGTTTGCTGGAATAAGCGCCAATATCTATAAAAGTAGCACCATCAGTTAGCATTTTTTCGACTTGAGAAAGGATTTCGGTTTCATTTTTATACTTTCCACCATCAAAAAATGAGTTGGGCGTCACGTTCAAAATCCCCATCACTTTGGGAGTTGATAAGTCAACAAGTATTCCTTTGCAGTTAATAGTCATTCGTTTACAGTTTTAAAGACTTCAAAATTCTACATTCAAAAAAATTATCTTATTTTTGAAAAAATTTGAATACAAATATACACCAATAATGAAGAATACTTCAAAGGAATATGATACGGTAATTGCGACTTGTCGCGCACTGTTTATCAACAAAATGAAAGATTACGGATGTGCTTGGCGAATTTTAAGGCTGCCTTCGTTAACGGATCAAATCTACATTAAAGCTCAAAGAATAAGGAGCTTACAAGAAAACGAAGTTCGTAAAATTGATGAAGATGAAACAGGCGAATTCATCGGGATTATCAATTATTCTATCATGGCGTTGATTCAATTGGAATTAGGCGTTGCAGACCAACCTGATTTAAGTGTTGAAAAAGCAACCGAATTATACGATGCCAAAGTTAAACTGACCAAGGAATTAATGGAAGATAAAAATCATGATTACGGTGAAGCTTGGCGTGACATGCGCGTGAGTTCATTGACGGATTTAATTTTACAAAAACTACTTCGTGTCAAACAAATTGAAGACAATAAAGGAAAAACATTAGTTTCTGAAGGAATCGATGCGAATTATCAGGATATGATTAATTATTCGGTTTTCGCCTTGATTTTAATGGGTTTTGGAAATAAACAATAAAAAGCAATAACTGAATATGAAAAATATAATTACTCAATTTTCTAGAATTTTCGTTGGAATCTTATTTATTATCTCCGGATTAATCAAGCTGAATGACCCTATTGGTTTCTCCTATAAATTAGCTGAATATTTCAGTGAACCAGTTTTCAACATGCCTTTTTTCGTTCCTTTTGCACTAGGAATTGCTTTGTTTTTAGTGATTCTTGAAGTGGTTTTAGGTATTATGTTGCTCATTGGTTACAAAACCAAATTCACTATCTGGAGTTTATTAATCTTGATTGTACTGTTTACTTTCTTGACTTTTTATTCAGCTTATTTTAATGTGGTAAAAGATTGTGGTTGTTTTGGAGATGCTTTGAAACTAACGCCGTGGCAATCGTTTACTAAGGATATTGTTTTACTTTTCTTTATTCTAATATTATTTTTTAATCAAAAATTGGTAAAACCATTGTTTAGCAATAATGTACAAAATATAACTATTTACGCCAGTATCGTTTTATCTTCGCTTATGGGAGTTTGGGTTTTAAACCATTTGCCATTGGTCGATTTCAGACCCTATAAAGTAGGGAACAATATTCAAAAAGGAATGCGAATCCCTGATGGAGCAGAAAAATCAGTGGTAGAAATGGTCTTTATTTACAAAGTTGGTGGTGTCGATAAAGAGTTTACCGAAAAAGATTTGATGTCGATTCCTGAAGGTGCCGTATTTGTAGATAGAAAAGACAAAGTTATCACAGAAGGTTACGTTCCTCCTATTCATGATTTTACAATGGAAAAAGACGGTTCAGATTACAAAGAGGAATTTTTAGAAGAACCAAAATTGATGTTGATTACAGCGTATGATTTGGTTAAAGCCGATCACAGTGGAATGGCAAAATTGGAAAAACTGAATCAGGATGCTAAAGCAAAAGGATATAAAGTGGTTGCAATGACGGCTTCTTCACCAGAAGAAATAGCTGCTGCAAAAAAACAATTCGGATTGACATTTGACTTCTATTTTTGTGATGCTATTACTGTAAAAACAATCGAAAGAGCCAATCCAAGTATTGTATTGCTTGAAAAAGGAACGATAATGCAAAAAGTGCATCACAATGATATTGCAGATTTAAAGTTCTAACAGGGCAAACGCATGAGTTATTTTGCCACAGATTCGCTGATTTTAATACCTATTTCTATCTAAAAAGGACAGATTATAGCGGATTTACTCAAAATAAGTTTCTCGAAAATTACAAAAAATAAAGTTTGCAAGAGAAAATCTGCGAATCTGCGGCTATTTTGAAAACTCATGCGTCTGCCCTGAAAGTTCTAAATAACTTATACCGTTTAAAGTCGTAAAGAAAGAATACTATACTTTACGACTTTTTACTTAAAAAGAAAGATAAATGCTTTCTAAATAAATCGGTGAATCAAAATCATCCGATTATTTATAAACTATAACGATATTGTTTTGTCGTTTTTAAATTCTGCTTTCAAAAATTCTTATTCTGTATAACGCATTCAAATTGTTTGTTTAACTTTGTTAAAAAACAATACTATAATGAAAAGAATAATAGCATTACTAATTGCGTTTGCAACATTCTCTTGCGTATCAAATGCGCAAAAAACTAAATTCTCCAAAGAAGCTTTATCCGAAACCCTTTTAGCCACTGACGGAAGTCAAGTTGCTTTCAAGGATATTTTAAAAAAACACAAAGGAAAAACCTTGGTAATAGAAGTGTGGGCTTCTTGGTGTGGCGATTGTGTAAAAGCAATGCCTAAATTTAAAGAACTACAAGCTAACAACCCTGATGTTGCGTACCTATTTATTTCAATGGATAAAACCGCCGATAAATGGAAACTAGGGATTGAAAAACACGAATTGAAAGGAGATCATTTCATGGCAAATGACCAAATGAAAGGGGTATTTGCAAAAGCAATTGATGTCGATTGGATTCCAAGATACATTGTTGTAGACAAAAATGGAAAGATCGTTTTATACCGCGCTATAGAAACTGATTTTGATAAAATCAATGAAACTCTCAAAAATTTAAAATAACACATTGTAACAATCAATTGCAATGTTGAAAAACTAAAACCAAAAACTAAATATAATACAACTAAAATGAGAAAGAAGATTGTTGCCGGAAACTGGAAAATGCATAAAAATGCAGAGCAAACTGAAGATTTATTGAATGAATTAATAGCAAAAATACCAACTGATACAAAAGCACAAGTAATTGTAGCACCTACATTTGTAAACTTGGCTTCTGCTGTTGATCATTTAGAATTCACGAATATCGATGTTGCGGCACAAAACGTACATCAAGCAGAAAGTGGCGCTTTTACAGGTGAAATTTCAGCAGATATGTTAAAAAGTGTCGGTGTAGATATTGTAATTCTAGGACACTCAGAGCGCAGAGCTATTTTTCATGAAACGGATGCTTTGATTGCTAATAAAGTAAATACAGCTTTAGAACATGATATGATGGTTATTTTTTGCTTCGGAGAAGAATTAAAAGACCGTCAATCAAAAAATCATTTTAATGTTGTAGAAAATCAATTGCGAGATGGTTTATTCCATATTGAATCCAAAGACTGGGAAAGTATTGTTTTGGCCTACGAGCCGGTTTGGGCAATAGGAACTGGAGAAACTGCTTCTCCGGAACAAGCGCAAGAAATGCATGAATTCATCAGAGAAACAGTTCGTAAAGCTTTTGGAAGCGAAATCGCTGAAAACGTATCCATCCTTTATGGCGGAAGTGTAAAACCTGAAAATGCAAAAGAAATATTCTCAAAACCAGATGTAGACGGTGGTCTTATTGGTGGTGCTGCCCTAAAAGCAGATGATTTTGTAGCAATTGTAAATGCTATATAAATTTCATTTTTAAATTATATAAAAAGCGGTGAAATTAATCATCGCTTTTTTTATAGTTTAAATTATTCATGAGAATAAAGAGAAATAGTACCTTTGCAAAAAAAAGAAGCATGTCAAACATTTATATCGGGTATCATTTTACTATTGAACCTAAAGAGTTGGGTTCTGAAATATTAATCGCAGAATTAGGAGAAAGAGCATTCGAAAGTTTTACAGAAACCGAAACCGGTATTTCTGCTTTTGTTCAAAAAGATTTGTGGGACGAAACTATTTTAGAAGATATTCATATTTTACAATCGGAGGAATTTACGATTGATTATACATTTGAAGAAATCGAACAAGTCAACTGGAATGAGGAATGGGAAAAGAATTTTGAAGCGATAGATGTCGATGGAAATTGTCATGTACGTGCGCCTTTTCATCCAAAAACGGATGCCGAATTTGATATTGTAATCGAACCAAAAATGAGTTTTGGAACGGGTCACCACGAAACGACTCACATGATGATTCAGCATTTATTAGAAATAGATGTTACCGGAATGAAAACCCTTGATATGGGTTGCGGAACAGCTATTTTAGCAATACTTGCCGAGATGAAAGGAGCGCAACCAATTGACGCCATTGATATTGATAATTGGTGTTATTTGAATTCTATAGAAAATGCACAACGCAATAATTGTAAGCACATTACAGTTTATGAAGGTGAGGCTGCTTTATTAGAAGGTAAAAAATACGATTTGATTATAGCTAACATTAACAGGAATATTTTGTTGAACGATATGCAAAGTTATGTTGATAGTTTAAATCCTAATGGAACACTACTTTTAAGTGGTTTCTACCAAGAAGACATTCCATTTATTGATGCTTCATGTACTGAAAAAGGATTAACTTATGTTAAAAAATTTGAAAGAAACAATTGGGTATCTTTAAAATATGTAAATTAGTGGTACTATTTTTTTATTAATTACGAAAGTACAAAAACCTACAAAATGAGTACTAAAGAAAAAGTAAGAGAAAGAGTTAGTCTTAAGGAAGCTATAAGTCTGGACAATGAAATAGTAGTTTACAACGATGATGTAAATACTTTTGATCATGTCATTGACACTTTAATTCGCGTTTGTGATCACACTCCGGAACAAGCAGAACAATGTTCATTAATTGTACATTATAATGGGAAGTGTACCGTAAAAACGGGTCCTTACGAAAAATTAAAACCACAATGCACTCAATTATTAGAAGCAGGATTAAATGCGGAGATAATTTAAGAATAATAAAACTTCCCTTTGAGAAATAAATTACTATGAATAATTCAAAAACATTCTCTTTTATTCTATATTTGAATAAAAAAAAGTGTTTTTATGGAAGAATACGGTAAAATTTTAGTTTTTGTAATGCCCGCTTTTTTGATATTAATTATCATCGAAAAAATATACGGGCATTATAAAGGGGAAGATACGGCACCAAATATGGATTCTGTTTCGAGCGTAAGTTCCGGAATGATTAACTCCCTAAAAGATGTTTTAGGACTCAGCATAACGCTGGTTTCCTATGATTGGATTGTCTCTAAAATAGCTTTATTCGATCTTGAAGCAACCGTTTTCACTTATCTCATTGGATTTATCGCTATTGATTTTTATGGCTATTGGAGTCATCGTTTGTCCCATCAAATTAATTTTTTATGGAACAAACATGCCATTCATCACAGTAGTGAAGAATTTAATCTGGCATGTGCCTTGCGTCAACCCGTTTCCAGTTTTGTGAATCTGTTTACTTTTTTATTGATTCCAGCTGCTCTTTTAGGTGTTCCCTCCAAAGTGATTGCGATAACCTTACCGATTCATTTATTCCTGCAATTCTGGTATCACACCAAGCACATTAAGAAAATTGGTTTTCTGGAAAACATACTGGTTTCTCCATCACATCATAGGGTTCATCATGCTATCAACCCTGAATATATGGATAAAAACCATTCACAAATATTTATTATTTGGGATAAGTTATTTGGTACTTTTCAAGCAGAATTAGAAACTGTTCCACCCGTTTTTGGAATCACAAGACCAGCGAGAACCTGGAATCCTATTCGGATTAATTTTCAGCATTTATGGTTACTGATTACGGATGCCTGGCGTGCCGAAAACTGGAAAGACAAGTTCACAATTTGGTTTAAACCAACAGGCTGGCGTCCAGAAAATTTTGAAGAAAAATATCCGGTAACCAAAATCACCAATGTTTATGATTTTGAAAAATATGGAGTCAAACATTCTAAAAAACTGATGTACTGGTCCTTATTTCAAGCTATTATTACGTTGTTACTTATTAGTTATATGTATAATTCCATTGCAGTAATAGGTTTGCCAAATGTATTTATTTACGGTGCATTCATCTTTCTGACCGTTTACAGTTACACCGAATTAATGGATACCCGGAAAATTTCTGTATTCTGGGAAAGTATTCGTTTCATATTTGGAATTGGGCTAATTTTCTATTTTGGAGATTGGTTTGGAATGGATCAACTCTTTCCTTTTGCGAGTTATGTTGTTGCAGGTTATCTTATTTTGTCATTGATAGTAACTATTTATTTTGTCAACAGCAATTTTGAAAAAGAAACAATGATTGTAGCTCAATCTTAAAAATAATATATGAAAAACAACTACATCTTAAACAGTTATCTCCGATTTAGTCTTATTTATCTTTTTATAATTTTTATAGGTCGCGAAGATGCAGCTTGGTATTTCAAACCATTTTTATTGCCGTTTCTAATTCTGGCAGTTTTTTTACATGAAAAATTCACTACCAAAAAAATTCTTTTAACGGCTTTGACTTTATCTTGGATAGGAGACATTATTTTGATGTTTGCTGACAAAGGAGAATTATATTTTATAGCAGGATTGATTGCTTTTCTTCTTTCGCACATTTCTTATATTATACTGTTCAGCAAACAATTAAAGATTTATTTAAAGAAAAGTAAAATCATTTTCTGGGTTGGAGTTACAACAATTGCCTTTTATTTAATAGTAATGATGTTGATTTTACTGCCAAGTCTGGGTGACTTAAAAATTCCTGTTTTTGTTTATGCACTGACAATTTCCATTATGTTGTTATTTGCGCTCAAAGGTTTTTTAAACTGGAAAAAACCTGCCAACATCTATATTTTAATTGGTGCTACCATTTTTGTAGCTTCAGATAGTATTTTGGCATTTGATAAATTTCATGCACCGCTGCAATACAGTTCCTTCCTGATTATGGCAACCTACTTACTTGCGCAATATTTGATTGTTGTTGGCATTTTGAAATTAAACAAAAAAAAGTAGCATTTTCATACGAGAATGCTACTTTGATACAAGCTATTTTTCGATTAATGAGGCAATTTATTTTTCAATAATCCGTATAAATAAGTTCCCAAAAGAGCTCCAAAAAGCACTATCAGAACAGTCCAGAAACCGGCACCCAATAAGATAAATATAGGTCCTGGGCAAGAACCTACCAATGCCCAACCCAATCCAAAAAATAATCCTCCTATCCAATAGCGTGCGGAGCCTTTTTCTTTATCCGGAATTTCTATGGATTCTCCTTTGATGTCTTTTATATTGTTTCTTTTTATGATTTGAATACCAATTATTCCCGTCAAGATAGCCACAGCAATAATTCCGTACATGTGAAACGACTGAAATTGGAACATTTCATAAATGCGATACCAAGAAACAGCTTCGGATTTAGTCAATACAATTCCAAAAATAAATCCAACTAATACATATTTTACTATATTTTTCATGCTTTTTATTTTAATATTAAGGTCATTATGATTGCTTTGCAATGCTTATTTTAAAATCAATGGTAATAAAAAATGCGCCATTATCAATCCACCGATAAAAAACCCAATAACAGCTTTCAAAGAAGGAAGTTGTAAATTACTTAAGCCAGAAATGGCATGTCCTGAAGTACAACCACCAGCATAACGAGAACCAAAACCAATCAAAACGCCACCAATAAGCAGTATGAAAATACTTTTTGGAGATTCTAAAATAGCTGTCCCAAAAAGAGCATCCGGCATTAATTTCCCGTTTGGAGCTTCAATACCCAGTTGTGCTAATTGTGCAATTGTTTTAGGATTAATAGCCACATTTGAAGCATCAGCCATAAAATGAACAGCAACAAAACCGCCTAACATAGCCCCAAGAACGACTACTAAATTCCAACGTTGTGCTTTCCAATCAAAATCAAAAAAGGCTACTCGTTTTCCTAAACCAGCCATTGAACACAGCGAACGCAAATTAGAAGACATTCCGAAAGACTTTCCGAAATAAATCAAAGAAAGCATAATCATACCAATCAAAAACCCAGAAATATACCAGGACCATGTTTGAAAAATAATATCCATATTGTTTTTTTGTACAAAGATAAGAAGCATTTTACGAGATTTTGGAAGAAATGCTACATTCGATTAAAAAATGATACATCCAAATTATTACGGGAACTCGTACGAAGGTCTAAAGTTCTGTTTATATTTGTATTATTTAAATTACGTGGTATTGTAATTGCTATTTAATTTTTACCTAATAAATTTACCCTAAACATGAAAAAATCAATCTTTTTTATTGCTTTGCTAATCGGAATGGCTTCTTGCTCAAGTACACAATCAACTTTGAAAAATACAGATGATAACGCCCCCAACCTTACCCTTTCAAAAGACAATACTTTTGTGATTACTGAATATAGTAAAGACAAAAAATATGGCTATGATAAAGATTATCCTATCAATATATTCTTTAACAACACCAAAAATGAATCCATCAACCAAGGTCGATTTTTAAACGCATTGGCTGGACCTAATGGCGAAAAAATTACGTTTACCAAACTAGAAAACTGTTGCCCGTTCCCAACAAAAAGAAGCGAATTGGGAGCCGGATTTTTGGATGTTTATGAATTAAAATGGGAAGGGCAGAAAAAACCGGTTACGCTTTACCTGAATATCTATGAAAAAGGAATATTGATGGTTCCAGTGGGATTTTCATTGAAAAAATAATAGATTTCGAATCCCAAAACATCCTTGAAAACCAAATCCCTAGCCCTGATGGTCCCGAAGCGTCGGGAGAAATCCTCCCGTTTTTTCGGGAGATTGTAACGTACAGCAGGAAAAAGCTCCTAATAAAAAGTTAATCCAAGAAATTATTTGCAAATCATAAATAGTAAATCGTAAATCATAACTACCTTTGCACTTTCTAAAAAATTCATATTATGAACCTACAACATATTCCACAAATCAAATATACTGACAGTGGCAATTTCTTCCTGCTAGCTGGTCCTTGTGCCATTGAAGGTGAAGAAATGGCAATGCGAATTGCTGAAAAATTAATTGGTATTACTGATAATTTACAAATCCCTTTTGTTTTTAAGGGTTCTTTCAAGAAAGCGAATCGTTCCAGAATTGACAGTTTTTCAGGAATTGGTGACGAAAAAGCATTAAAAATCCTTAGAAAAGTTTCGGAAACATTTGGAGTTCCTACTGTTACTGACATTCACACGAATGAAGATGCGGATATGGCGGCTCAATATGTTGATGTATTGCAAATTCCGGCTTTTTTAGTGCGTCAAACGGATTTAGTAGTGGCTGCTGCCAATACCGGAAAAGTGGTCAACTTGAAAAAAGGGCAATTTATGAGTCCGGAAAGTATGAAACATGCCGTTCAAAAAGTATTGGATTGTCACAATGAAAATGTGATGGTTACGGATAGAGGAACGATGTTTGGCTATCAAGACATGATTGTTGATTTCAGAGGAATTCCTACTATGCAACAATACGCCACTACTGTTCTTGATGTTACACACTCACTGCAACAACCCAACCAAACGGCTGGTGTAACTGGCGGAAGACCAGATATGATTGAAACCATTGCTAAAGCAGGTATTGCTGTAGGCGTGGATGGAATATTTATTGAAACCCATTTTGATCCTGCCAATGCAAAAAGCGATGGTGCCAATATGTTGCATTTGGATTATTTCGAATCCTTAATGACCAAGTTAGTTGCCATCAGAAAAACAATAAATACATTTTAAATTTAGGCCCCAAATTCATTGAAACATTTTTTTTTATATTCCGCATTCCTAATTATACTATTTACTAATACTACAATTGCACAGGAAAAAATAACAATTCAAGATCGATACACCACTCATAACAAAGGGAAATTTTTTGTTTCATGGGGAGGAAATAGAGACAGCTATTCTAAATCTGATATAACTTTTCGCGGTAAAGATTACAACTTTACTCTCGAGAATGTACAAGCGCATGACAAACCAAAAGGATGGCATGTAGACTATATCAATCCAGCCAGAATGACCATTCCCCAAACTAATTTTAGATTGGGGTATTTCATAAATGACCATTATAGCGTTGCTATAGGTGTCGATCATATGAAATATGTAATGACTCAAAACAAGGCAGTTAACATCAATGGTTATTACCCTAATCCAGGATCGTATGACGAGTTATTGCCTAACAATCAAGTACTTTTAACCCCAGAATTTTTAACTTTTGAACATACTGACGGTTTAAATTATGTAAATACTGAATTTTCCAGACACGATGATATTTCCTCTATTTTTAAAATTGGAAATACGGACAAAATTCAAGTTAATTTAACTGAAGGTGTTGGTTTTGGTCTATTGTATCCAAAAACGAATACAAAGCTATTAGGAAAAGAACGTCATGACGATTTTCATGTTTCGGGTTATGGAACTTCATTAAAAGCGGGTTTGAACATTACTTTTTTCAAGCACTTTTACATACAAGGAGAACTTAAAGGCGGTTATATTAATATGCAAGACATACGAACTACAAAAAGCTCAGAAGATACTGCTTCACAAGATTTTTTCTTTTTTCAAAGAATAATTGCTATTGGAGGAATCTTCAGAATATAAACAGAGTGTCAATACTAAAAAACGAGGCTGTCAGTAAAATGACAGCCTCGTTTTGTTTAACCTTTTTTTTCATTTAAATGATAGCAATACATTTTATTTTAATTATAAATTTGTGTATACCATTGCTCTTATTATAAATAATTATTAGCTAAATTTGATAGTATGTTTTCTTCTAAAATTAAACAATTCATAAAATTTGTATTTGTCCAAAATCCGAATAACAAATAACTTTAAAACTCAATGACTATAAAAAAAAGTAATCCTGATTCAGAAGGGATCTATCACTTTGATAATTTTTTTAATATCTCAGCTGATTTTATTTGTATTGCAGGATTTGATGGCTATTTCAAGAGGATAAATCCCGCTGTTTCAAAATTATTAGGTTTTTCAGAAGAGGAATTATATGCTAGACCTATCAGTAGTTTTGTTTATGCACCAGACCTTAAAATGACTATCGAAACCAGAGAACAAGTATATAAAAACAAGCCCCTTTTAAATTTCGAAAATCGGTATTTAACTAAAAGCGGAGCCATTGTTTGGTTATCTTGGACATCCATGCCTATCGAGTCCGAAAAACTAGTGTATGCGATTGCCAAGAACATCACTCACAAAAAAGAAGAAGAAGAAGAACGCAATTTACTTCTTACAAATCTTACACAAATCAATAAGGAACTTACCGTTTTATCACACAAAACATCCCATGATTTAAAGTCACCTATTAATAACATGCTTTCGGTTTTTAGTCTTATCGATGTTTCTAAAATCAATGATCCGGAAACATTGGAATTGATTAACATTAATTAACCAGTGAAAATTTAAAACAAACTTTAAACGACTCGATTGATGAATTGGTTGAAAATGAGAACATAAATACTCAAATTGAAGAAATAAATTTAAATGAATCACTTGCAGAAGTCCTTGTATCCATCAATTCCTTGGTACGCGATTCAAAAGCGGTTATTCATGTTGACTTTTCAGATTTTGAAAATGTTTCTTTTAACAAGGCATACATTAAAAGTATTTTTTTGAATTTATTAACCAATTCGATTAAATATGCAAAACCAGATCATGCGCCCGTTATTACTATCCAATCCAGAAAAGTCAACGGAGTGAAGCAATTAATTTTTTCTGATAATGGACTTGGTTTTGATATGGATAAAGTAAAAGATAAGATTTTTGGATTGTATGAAAAATTCCACAGTAACATTGACAGTAACGGTATAGGATTGTATCTGGTCTACAATCACATCACTAGTTTAGGGGGCCGAATTGCAGTTGAAAGTAAAATAAATGAAGGGACAACATTCACTATTTCTTTCAAATATTAAATGTAGTATCTTTACTTATACCCAAAGGCAATCATAAAAACAGCATTAACTAAATTTGTAAAGGATATGAAAAACTTTGATTGGACAACATTTACCAGACGAATTGCGGTAAAATCAACTCTTGCCGAAATGTATGCTGCTTGGACAAAAACTACGGAAATAGAAAAGTGGTTTTTAAGCAATGCTAATTATTTCGATGCAAACAAAAACCTTGTTGACAAAAACACTCCTTTTGAAAAAGGTTTTACCTATGAATGGCATTGGTATTTATATGATGGAGTTGAAAAAGGAAAAATAACGAACGCAAATGGCGAAGATTTTATTCAATTTTCATTTGCTGGAGACTGTTTAGTCGACATTAAACTTTCAACTCAAGACGATTATAGTATAGTTGAATTAACTCATAAAAACATTCCGACAGATGAGAACTCAAAAGAGAACATTCGGCTTGGGTGTGATTCAGGTTGGTCCTTTTTTCTGTTAAACCTAAAATCTGTTTATGAAGGAGGACTGGATCTAAGAAATAAAAATCCCAACCTGAAAGGAATGATTAATAGTTAGGATAAAATAAAGAATGCATGTCATTCCATAATCCCAGCCCAATAAACATAAAAAAAACTACAAGCGTATAACTTGTAGTTTTTTTATGCCTTTATTAAAGATTGACAACACAAATATTGAAAAATTTATTGAACCTTCACCGTATTTACAATTCCATTCTGATCTATTAAATATAGTAACGAAGCCATCGTTGCTGCTCCTAATTCTAATTCTCTTTTATTGATGGCATCAAAAGTGTCATTTGCAGCATGATGGTAATCAAAATAGCGTTGTGAATCCGGTTGTAATCCAGCCTTTACGATATGATTTGATTTTAACGGACCAATGTCAACTCCGGAATGCCCTTTTACAAATTTGTGAACTAAATAAGGTTCGAATAAAGTTGCCCAACTACTGATTTTATTGAAATTCGCTTCATCAGCATCAATTGAAAAACCTCTTGGTGAAAATCCTCCTGAATCACTTTCTAAAGCAAAAATATGGTTTTCGTTGTTTTTATTGGATTGCACTTCATATTCATTTCCGCCGCGAACACCGTTTTCTTCGTTCATGAACAATACCACACGAAGCGTATTTTTAGGTTTATACCCTATGTTTTTAAATATATTCAATACTTCCATACTTTGCACACATCCAGCGCCATCATCATGAGATCCGTCTCCTAAATCCCAGGAATCAAGATGCCCACCAACGACCATTATTCTTTCAGGATGTTCAGAACCCGTCATTTCACCGACAACATTATAAGACAAAACATCATCAAATGTCTGACAGGATTGTTTTAAATAGAATGGCGCATTGGGTTTATCTTTTAAACTTTTACTTAAAAGTTCAGCCCCATTTGTACTAATTGCAGCAGCCGGAATTCGTTGTTCTTTTGAAATTTCTCCATAATTGGTTGCACCGGTATGTGGTAAATCATCCAATCGCAAATTCATCGATCTGACAATTACAGCTAATGCACCCAGTTTTCCGGCTTCTCTTGCTCCTGAGGATCTTTGGTCGACACAACTGCCATACGCTTTGAAAGTTTCAATAAATTCAGGATTCATGGGTCTGTTAAAAAAAATGATTTTACCTTTTACTTTTTCTTCCCCTAATGCTATTAATTCTTCTAAACTGTTTACTTCAATTATAGCTGCTTGCACTCCTTTTTTTGGAGTGGCAACTGAGCCGCCCAGCGCACATATTGGGAAAGTGATTTTTTGTTTCCCAATTTGTAAATAAGCGATTTCTTTTTCGCCCCGAACCCATTTTGGCACCATCACTTCCTGAAGGTATACTTTATCTAATCCGAGCGTTTCCAATTGTGCTTTGGTATACAAAACCGCTTTTTCTGCTCCGGTTGAACCCGATAATCGAGAGCCAATTTTATTGGATAAATGGTCCAGCCAGGGATAACATTTGGCATTGGTCAAGGATGATTTGTAAATTTCCTTCAAGGTTTGTTCCTCCTTAGTTTGAGCAAAAAGAACAATTCCGTTAAGGAATAGTGCAACACATAAAATTGATTTTCTCATAATTTAATACGGTGATGGTTTGAATTTTTTGGTTTCAATAGGAACGGCAATTTCGTAATTCTTAACGAATATTTGATATCCCATTCAAAAAAAAATCTGCAAATTATTTTTTTTGAATTGATAAAAGTAAATAAAAGCAGTTGACCATCGCATTGCTTTTAATAAATACGCTTTTTTATAAAAAAACCCTTCGGTATGAATACCGAAGGGCTGATCATAAATAAACTAACCAAAATCTACTTAATCAACAAAAAATCAACTTTATTATCAGTGCTTGAATCCGTACCTACAATAGCTTGAAAAGTACCCGGCTCAGCAATAAACTGTAAATCTGAATTATAGAATTTTAATTCTTCTACAGAAATTTCAAAAATTACCGTTTGTTTTTCTCCTTTTTTAAGGACTATTTTTTGGAATCCTTTCAATTCTTTTAAAGGTCTTGTAACTGACCCAACTAAATCTCTTATGTACAATTGAACTACCTCTTTCCCATCATAATTTCCTGTGTTTGTAACGTCAACGCTAACCATTAATTTCTCGTTGAAATTCATTTTATCGGATGAAATTTTCAAGTTTGAATATTTAAAAGTGGTATAGCTCAATCCAAAACCAAAAGGAAATAAAGGTTCATTTCTTTCGTCAATATAATTCGATCTGAATTTTTCGAATTTCCCTTCTTTGTTCGCAAGTGGTCTTCCTGTATTTTTTTGATTGTAATAAATAGGCACCTGCCCTACACTTCTTGGGAACGTCGCCGTTAATTTTCCGGAAGGATTTTCATTTCCAAACAAAACATCAGCAATAGCGCTTCCTGCTTCACTTCCTGCAAACCAAGTATTTAATATGGCTGGAACCGTTTCATTTTCCTGAACCAACACCAAAGGCCGACCTGTAAATAAAACCAATACAACCGGTTTCCCCGTTTTCAATAATGCTTGCAATAAGTCTTTTTGCGCTTGTGGAATCTCTAAATTAGTTCGACTGCTGCTTTCTCCGGACATTTCTGCTGATTCACCTAAAGCTGCAACAATTACATCCGACTGACTCGCTATTTTCAAGGCTTCCGTCAATAATTCTGCAGAAGTTCTATTATCTCGGTGCAACGTTTTTCCAAACATGGTCGCTTTTTCTTCGAAAGCCGCATCATAATCCAGATTACTCCCTTTGGCGTAAAGCACTTTTGTAGCATCACCGGCAACTTCTTTGATTCCTGCTAGTAATGAAATGGATTTATCCATATTGGTAGCCACACTCCAAGTACCCGCCATATTTTCTTTGGCATCAGCCAATGGCCCAATAACAGCAACAGTCCCTGATTTTTTAAGAGGAAGCAACTGATTGTTATTTTTTAATAAAACCAAAGACTGTGCAGCAATAGCTCTTGCTTCAGCTCTGTGGCTTTTTGTAAAAACTTCTGTTTTAGCCCTTTTTTCATCACAATATTTATACGGATCATGGAACAATCCCAAATCATATTTGGCATTCAAAATAAGACGAGCCGCATTATCTATTTGTTCGATGCTCACTTTTCCTTCATCCAATGATTTCTTTAAAGTCGTAAGAAACCCTTCACCTACCATATCCATTTCAATTCCGGCATTTAATGCCAAAGCAGATACGGTTTGCAAATCCCCCATTCCGTGTTCTATCATTTCTGGAATCCCTGTAAAATCAGTCACCACAAAACCGTTGAAACCCCATTGTTTTCTCAACACATCAGTCATTAACCATTTGTTTCCCGTTGCAGGAATTCCGTCAATCTCATTGAAAGATGCCATAACCGAACCTACGCCGGCATCAATAGCGGCTTTGTATGGAGGAAAATAATCATTGTACATTTTTATTCGGCTCATATCAACCGTATTGTAATCACGTCCTGCATCTGGCGCGCCATATAAAGCAAAATGTTTCACACACGATAAAATGGTATTGTTCTTTGACAAATCATTTTGTTGATACCCGTTGACCATTGCTTTTGCAATTTGACTTCCCAAAAACGGATCTTCACCTGAACCTTCAGAAACCCTTCCCCAACGTGGATCACGGGAAATATCAACCATAGGCGAAAATGTCCAGTTGATTCCATCGGCACTGGCTTCCTTAGCAGCAATTTGAGCACTGCGTTCAATCAATTTCATGTCCCAAGTACAAGACAATCCAAGCGGAATAGGAAAGGTCGTTTCATAGCCATGAATTACATCCATTCCAAAAAGCAACGGAATCTTCAATCGGCTTTTTTCGACAGCAATTTTCTGTACTTCTTTTATTTTCTGAACTGATTTGATGTTGAACAAACCGCCAACTTTACCTTCTTCGATATTTTTAGCCACATTAGAACTACTGGCAGCACCAGTTGTAATATCACCCGAAGTGGGTAAATTCAATTGACCAATTTTCTCTTCCAAAGTCATTTTCGAAAGCAACTCCGCTACGAATTCGGTTTTTGGTTTAATTGTAACCGCCTTTTTAGTTGTCTTTTTTTGGCTATAACCAAAAAGCGAAAAGCCAATAAGGAGTATAATAAGTTTAATTTTCATTTTATCTATTTTTGTTTGTTTGAACATCCAGTCATAAATTTCTTGGTTGTCATATACTTTTGTCCAACTATCGTGATTTGCATCATCAAAAATTGTTAGCGCAACGTTGGCATTACTGTCCCTTAAAACCCATATTTCCCTGAGTGAAAACCAAGATTAATTAAACCTTGTTTTACCTCAGGTGCATTCATAAATAGTTTCCATAATAAACCCGAACGATAATTTTCTAACATCACTATTTCTGGTCCTTGATCAATCGCTAAGTAGCGTTGCGCTGTCCATTTATACTGTAGACTGTTTGCATCGTAAAATCCAGCTACACCCCAAGTTTCCGTTTTATAGTTTTCATATAAATTTCGCATTAAGGCAATAGACTCAACCGGCGTATAAACAATGGAACTTATTGCGGCTGTAGGTGAAATGACTCCTTTGTCATTGCTGGGCATGTGTGCATCATAACCAATGGATTCATCACTATTTCTAGAATAAGACGCAGTCAATCCCCAATAATTGGCCCCATAGCCTTTGAATTTTTTTGGATTGGCAACAGCATACAAATAATTGATTTTTGTATGATTGGAATTCAAATCCCAATAATTAGCATACTTGTCAGTTAACTGATTTGGATCTAATCCTAAATAGGAATAATGTGCCCAAAATAAAGGCCCTCCGAATTCTTCAGCACCATTGTGCTTTAAAATCAAAGGCAAATTGTATTTGGTTTTAGCCGAAACTATTGCACCACTTCTTGCCCAGCCTTCATGATACGCCGCAGGTGTGATTGGATGTGTTGGTGAAGCTGCTGCCATAACATATGTAATCAAACATTCGTTATAACCTTCAAGAGCAAAATTCATTTGCCAATCGTAATTAGGTGACCAATGCCAAAATAATTTATTTTGATTGTTCGTGTACCATTGCCAATCAATTCCTTTCCAGAGTTCGTCGAATTTTTGACTAACAGCCTTTTCTTCAGCTGTTCCGTTTTTAAGGTATTCCCGAACGGTTATAAAACCTGCTGCCAAAAAAGACGTTTCAACTAAATCTCCACCATTATCTTTTGTACCAAATGGTTTTACTTTACCTGTATTTCCGTCAATCCAATGCGACCAAGCTCCGTGAAAACGATCTGCATTAGCAAGGAAATTGGCAATTTTATTTAATCTTTCCGTACCTTGATTTTTAGTGATATAGCCACGAGACATACCTGAAACGATGGCCATCAAGCCAAAACCAGAGCCCCCTGTTGTTACAACATGAGCATCATTTTCAGGATAAATACCATCAGGATGATAGCGTTCTCTCGCCATCCCTGAATTAGGCTCAGCATAATCCCAAAAATAAGAAAGGGTTTGTTTTTGTACTAAATCGATTAGTTCTTCATCCGTTAATTTTATAATTGGTGGATTTACCGCTGTACTCTCATTTGGTTTATCTCCATAGGAACTACAACCCAAAAAAGTAAAAAACATAAATAAAACTGAGATTTTAATCATCTTTAAATTTTCGATTTTTATACTGTTTGTAAAAATAAATTATTCTCATTTCTCTCAAAAAAACAAGAGAAATGAGAATAAAACCAATTAATAACCAGAGTTTTGAGTAAGAACACCGTTACTCAAAGAGATTGCTTCTGCTGGAATTGGGAAAACTTCATTCTTTCCAGATGTGAATCCAAGCGGACCCAAAACAGTTGCTCCTCTTCCTTGACGCACGACATCTAAAAATCGATCTCCTTCCATTCCCATTTCTGATCTTCTTTCTTTCCAAATTGCTTCACGAAGTTGTGCTTTAGGTAATGAAAGTAATGGAATTAATCCCGCTCTTACTCTCACTTTATTAACAGAAATTAATGCTAAAGGAGTATCACCTGTTTCGTTTGCTGCTTCAGCATTCATTAAAAGAATTTCGGCAAAACGCATTATTTTAATGTTCTGTTCAGAACCTTCAGAGCAATTCCCAATTTGTCCAGATGGCACATACGATTTTTGATTGTACATCGGATTGTCTCCAATTAGAGCAATAAAATCACCTTCTGGCGTGGTTTCACCTCTGTAAATAATAGTGGCATCTCTACGGACATCACCTGCTTCATAGGAATCAGACAAATCTTGTGAAGGCACATTAAATCCCCAACCATATTGTCCTCTTACGCCTTGTACTTGAGAATATTGAGAATTTGACAAGTCACAGTTTCCAGAAACATAGGTGCATTGTGCTTCAAAAAGTGATTCGACACTATTTTCATTTGCAATACGAAATACGCTGTTATAATTTGGCAATAAATCATATCCCATTCCTATCACTGCATTAGTAAATGATAAGACTTCGTTCCAATTCCCTAAATACATATTTACTTTAGCTTCAAATCCTTTTGCAGCACCTTTAGTCGCTCTTCCAATATCTGTAGCTCCATAGGCAGCGGGTAAATTCTCATCGGCAAATTTTAAATCAGCCAAAATAAAGCTATACACTTCTTCTTTTGTATTTCTTGGAAGGTTATAATTACCATCAGCAGGAAGACCATCATAAATAGGCACTCCTCCATAAGTTTTCACTAAATTAAAATAATGATAGGCTCTCAAAAAACGAGCTTCAGCAAGCAATCTCGTTTTTAATGTTTCATCCATAACAATATTTGGAATATTAGAAATGGTTTGATTGCTTAAATTAATCCCTTTAAATTGCCCAGACCAATACCCTCCAATTATACCTGCAGATGATGTGAAAGTGAAATTATTAATATCGGTAAAAAATGAGGCATCACCCGGAGAGCTTCCTTTTTCAACATCATCAGAAGATATCGATAAAATCATAGGGGAAAAAGCGGCTAAATCCCATGCTCTTAAATTAGCATAAATAGCGTTTACAGAGGCTAAAGCATCTTCTTTTGTCTTAAAGAAATTATCAGCTTCAATCTGATCTTCTGGTTTTATATCGAGATAACTATCGCTACAAGCACTAAGAAGTGTTATACCAAAAAGTATAAAAATTATTTTTTTCATTTTATTAAAAATTTAAATTAATACCAAAACTATAGATTGCTGATAGTGGGTAAGCATTGTTGTCTACTCCTAAATTCTCAATACTTTGACTTCCTAATTCAGGAGAAAAACCATTGTATTTGAATGCTGTGAATGGATTTTGTGCACTTAAATAAAATCGCAATTTTTGAATTTTAATTTTATTTAATAAATTTTCGGGAATTGCATATCCCAATTGAATAGTACGTACTCTAAAATAATCTCCTTTTTCTACGTAAAATGAACTTGGACGAGAAGACGTTTGATCTGAATTAGCTGCTGGATAACTATTCGTAGGATTAGTAGTTGTCCAACGATTGTTTACAAAATCTTGATCCCAATTTTCGTTTCCAAATCGAGAGTTTCTATTAAAATTATAGATCTCATTCCCTGCAACACCTTGAAATTCGACCGCAAAATCGATTTTCGAATATGCTAAATTTATACCAAAACCATACGTTACATCAGGAATTGGACTTCCTAAAAAGGTTTTATCCTCATTATCTATTACTCCATTTTCATCCAAATCCTTAAATTTGAATGCCCCCACTTTTGAACCTAAAGCAGTAGCTTCAGCTTGAGTTTGTATCACTCCGTCAGTCTGAAAGCCATAATAGGCTCCTAATTCCTGCCCATTTTCATATCTTTTTATTTGGTTACCAAATAAACTAGGCCCCGTGTTAAAGAAAGAGCCTCCTATAACACTTGTAATTTCATTTTTAATCGTTGTTAAATTACCATAAACGGAATAGGTAAATTTCTCTCCAATTTTATCATTCCAAGTCGCTGAAAATTCAACCCCTTTATTTTCAAATGAACCTGCATTAGTATAATAACTTCCTCCTAAACCAGACGTTGTTAAATTTGTAATATTAAAAATAGCATCTTTAGTCTCTTTTATATAATACCCTCCTTCAACTGATAAACGATTATCAAAAGTTCGCAATTCAAACCCTAAATCAGTCCCCGTTACTACTTCCCACTCAATCGATGGATCTACTAATTGTGTAATTGATATTGCCGTATTTACTGCTGAGGGATTTCCGAAAAATGCTCCGGCTTGATTAGAAGCTGTATTGTCAAATTGTCTGGTAATGGTTGCATTTCCAAGTTTACCCCAGCTTCCTTTTATTTTCAAAAAGTCTAACCCTGAGTTTTTCATAAAATTTTCTTTACTAATTACCCAACCTAAACCTAATGAAGGGAAAGTTGCTGATTTTTGATTTCCATCAAAATTATACACCGATGCTCCATCACGACGAACAGTAGCATTTATAAGATATTTATCGTCATAAGCATATTGCAAACGACCAAAATAAGATTGAAAACGCGTTTCACTGCCCTGTGCTCCAGCATTATTTTGTAATAAGTTCGTTAAGGACGTACCTAAGTTTAGGTATAATGTCTCATCAGAACCATTAAAAGGAACATCAATTACTGAAAACGAAGAATTTCTAGTTTTTCGGCTTTCTCTACTTGCTCCACCCAAAACAACAATTCTATGTTTGTCAAAAGATTTTGTCCAAACAAGTGTATTTTCTGCCAAAACATTATCTCTAGAACCATTGTTTTCTATAAGCTTACTATGACTAAGTATTGCACTACCAATTGGTGTGAATTCCGGAGTATAACCATAACTGGAAGAAGTTTCAAAATCCCTTGAAAAGTTAACTTTATATGTTAAGTCTTTAAAAAAATCATACTCAGCAAAACCACTTAATAAACTTCTTGTTGTTTTTGATTTTCCTCTAAAGATATCCAACATCATTCTTGGATTATTATTCCCCGCTGTTCCTAAACCTGCACTAACAGGCGCAGTTCCATAAGAACCATCCGTATTATAAACAGGAATAACAGATGGTGTAATCCTAGCAACTTGAAATGGTGCGTTGGCATCATTTGAATCCGACTTTAAATACGCTAAACTACCTCCTATTCTAAATCTGTCAGACACATCATAGGTACCATTGAAACGAGCTGTAATTCTTTTATAATCTTCTCCAGAACTTACTCCCTTACCGGCATTCATAATACCATCCTGTGTAAAATAACCTAATCCCATTGCATACTTCGCTTTTTCTGAAGCACCATTCATACCTATATTATGTGAATTTGTAAAAGATGATTTCTTCAAAATTTCATCCATCCAGTTTGTATTTGCTCCATTAAACTGGGCAAGGGTTAATACTTTTGATGGATCACTATTGCCTTCAAAAGTTAACTTTTCATTGTATAATGCAACATAGTCTGATGCATTTGCATATTGCGGAACATTAGTTGGAGTCTGAAAACCAATATTAGAATCATAATTGAATTTTATGTTTTCAGCAACTCCCTTTTTGCCTAACTTGGTGGTAATAACAATAACTCCATTTGCCGCTCTAATTCCATAAATTGCAGAACTTGAAGCGTCTTTAAGGACACTCATTTTGTCTATATCATTTGGATTCAAATAAGAAATATCATTTGTAATTACTCCATCAACAACATAAAGAACATCTCTCCCTGAAATACTACCAATTCCTCTGATTGAAATACTTGGTTGTCCACCAGGACTACCTGAGTTAATAATTGAAACTCCCGCTACTTTTCCTTGCAGCGAACTCACGGCACTTGCATTAGGTCTGTCAGATAAATCTTTTTGAGATACAACTGCAATGGAACCTGTAATGTCAGATTTTTTTTGTGTCCCATACCCAATGACAACAACTTCTTTTAGTTCAGTATCCTTCGATTCTGAGAGTATTATTCTCATAGAATTCACTGTTGCTTTTATTGAAATGGCATCAAAACCTACCATGCTAATTTTTAATACTTCGCCTACTTTGGCGTTGATATTAAAATTCCCGTCAAAATCAGTATCAGTTGAAGTTTTAGAATCTGTCGCTACTATAATCGCACTTGGAATTGCCATTCCTTTTGAGTCTAAAACTTGTCCCTTAATTACTTGTCCAGACATATATGCCGGAAGTAAAATGAGAGCTAAAAAGCTAAAAATAAAATTTCTCATATATTAATAATTTGTTAAAGTTAGTTGAGTCAAACTTAGATAATTACAACGTTATAGTAAGCAACATAGAGGTACTACATAAACACATCAAATCATTAAAATAGCGAGATAAATCAATGATTTAAAGCAATTAATAATAACATTGAGGTACTATACAGAGGTGCCTGATGTAGTAATGATGTATTGTGATTTCTTAAAAAAATAACTCTATAAATCTATTATCTGTAAAAAAAACAACTTATTTATATGTTTAATAAAAACTTAGAAAGATTTTCATCCTGTGTAAGGTTTAATTTCTTTCTTAATCGATAGCGATGCAACTCAACTCCTCTGAAAGAAATATTCATCATTGGTGCAATTTCCTTGGAGGAAAGATTCATTTTCAAGTAAATACAGAGCTTAATATCCTTTGAAGTTAGGTTTGGATATTTCTTTGATAACATAACGATAAACTCATTGTGTATTTGATTCAGATTGGTTTCAAAAGTTTCCCATTCATGCTTATTTAATGCATTTATTTTTATGGCTTTTTTAATTTCACTTTTTAACTTATTAAAATCAGTTTCTGCATCCAGAATTCCTTGAATTTTTTCAATCATCTCACTTTGCTTCGCTATCGAAAGTGATTTACCTGCAACCTCAGATGATTTTGATTGCAATTCAAGTTCTAAAATATGTTTTTCATATTCTTGGCTGGTTAGCTCATTTTCGGCTTTTAACTCCATCTCCAAGATTTTCTTCTGATGCTTCAATTCTTCTTCACGTAATTCCAGTTTTTGAATGTATCGCATTTTATTCCATTTATAATACAGATATAAAATCATCCCTATTATAAATAAGTACAACACTATCATCCAAAGAGAGAAATACCATGGTTGTGCCACCATAAACTGAAAATTTGAAATGGTATTATAATGCAATCCATCATGTTGGTAAATAGTGATTTCATGTGAACCACTACTTAAGTTATTCAAAACAATCAATCCTCCTTTTACAGGTATAAAATCTTTAGTTTCATTTGTCTTATAAACTAAATTAGGACTCGTTACTCCGTAAACTCCAGATATTACATGTATTCTAATTTCTGAATTATACTTAATTTTTGATTTGTTTTCAATCAAATCATCATTGACAAAGGCTTCAATGCTTACTTTGCCTTTTTGTTTACTCGTATATTTTAATTGAAGTGAAATAAAACCATCGTCAAGATTCAATAGATAATTGTCTTTATTCTTGAATACTTTCAAATTATCATTAATAATTTTTCCTTTGTAATATTTCTCTTGAATGATATTTCGGATAAAATTATTTCCATTGGCATAAATATGATACAAAAGCCCATCTTGAAGTACCAAAAAATGATTTTCGTCAATGGCAACGATGTTTGAAACATTCTTAAAGTTGGCATTAAACAATTTATTTTTTTCTAATTGATTGTTGATTGAATTATAGGTATACCAAGACTTGTTGATTAAAAAAAGGATTTCGTTTCTAAACTCAAATATTTTCACTCCAAAATCATTGCTGATTTTACTGCGTTGGGTAACATTTTCAACATTGGTAGTTTCATTGGCCTCATTGTACAGAATTCGATACAATCCCCTATTGTTATCAGCTGCCCATATTTCATTTTTTCTATTTTGGGCAACGTATTTTATAGGCTTCATTATTTTCTTTACAACAATAGTATTTTTCAAATTATTGGCATCATTATAAATGACCACACCGCTATAAGTTGCCTGTAAATACGAATTATTGATGCTACTTTTTGCCAAATTCCAACCTCCATTTATAGTACTTAATTTATAGAACAATCCGTCCTCATAAATAAAAGTACCTTCGTTATGTCCTATGAGGAATTTAGTGTTTATTTTACTGATATTCCAAGCCTGCCCTTGGGTATTTGGAATTAACGAAAGCTGCTTGTCCTCATATTTAAAGACACCATGATTGGAAGCCATCAAATAGCCTTTTGGAGTACTCGCTACAGAATAAACGGAACCTAAAATTCCTGAATTATCATAAAAAATAGAAATAGGAGAATTGACCTCAATATGTGCTATTCCGTTATCCAAGCCAAGCCATAAATCATTCTCAGTGTCCTGACTAATACTTAAGATAGAATTGTTCATCAATACGTTATTTCGATTGATATTTTTATATGAACCGGAATTCAAATCAAAAACATAAACACCCTTATTAGCTGTTCCTATGATTAATTTATTGTTTTTAATGAATTTAGCAACATTGATATTAGCCGCTTTCAAAATATCGTTTAAAGGATCTTTCCAAGGACTTAAAACGCCCTTATCTTCCACATAAACCCCATTTTTTTTAGTAAAAATATAGGTTTTGTTTTGATGTTTTTCAATAGCATGGATGACGTTATTCTCTAAAACAGACCATCCTTCTATTTTTTCGAATTTGGAATTATTCATTTTATAAATTCCTTTTTCTACTGAAGCAACCAACAACTCATTGCCAACCGGGAAGCAATAGGAAACCAGAAAATCAAACTTGCTTTGTTTAATTTTTTTCCCATCGAATAGAAAAATTCCATTAAAAGATTGAAAGTAGATCTTACCCTTGAATTTAAATATTTTCCAAATCTCTTCATTATCACTATCGCCAAAAACCTTGGTTTTATCAGAAATGGAAACATAAAACATCTTTCCATTTTTTCGATGCCAATAGCCAAATTCTTTATAAGAACCGGTATAAATCCGGTCACCATCAACCATTACGGAGCGAATGATTGTTTTGTTAGGCAAGCTGTATTTCTCCCATTTTACACCATCATAGCGCAACAAATAATAATTATTGGCAAAATACATCGCGTTATCATTTCCTTGTGCGACACTCCAAATCTGATTATCCCCTTGATAATCAGATTTATTGTAATTTTCAACAAAGGGAAGTAACTCCTGTGAATACAATTGAGATGAAATGAAATAGAATAGGATTATTATTGTAATTCTTGCTTTCAAAATGTGGTGTTTTATATCCAAATATAATTAGATTTCTTAAATAAAAGGCATAAAAAAAGCCTCTGCATACAGAAGCTTTTTTTGAATTGGTTATTTTCTTAATTCATCAGTAATTCAAATACCTGATTGGCAATTTCGATTTCTTCATTGGTAGGAATAACCAATATTTTAGTCTTGGAATCTGGTGTGTTGATTTCTCGAATTTCTTTCGAACGAATTTCATTTTTGGATGCATCCAATTCTATTCCGAAATAATCCATATCGGTGCACACTAATTTTCGGATATAAGATGAATTTTCTCCAATTCCAGCCGTAAAAATAATGGCATCAAGTCCGTTTAAAACGGCTGTGTAAGAACCAATATATTTCTTTATTCGGTATGCATTCATAGCTAAAGCCAACTGACAATCGGCATTTCCGTTCTCCGCATTGGCTTCAATATCTCTTAAATCGCTGTAGCCGGTAAGCCCAAGCATTCCGCTTTGTTTTTGCAACATCGTATTCACGGCTTCAAGCGAATAACCCAACGTATTTACCAGATAAAAAATCACGGATTGATCCACATCGCCGCTTCGGGTTCCCATAATCAATCCGTTCATTGGACCAAAACCCAACGTATGATCGATACTTTTTCCGTCTTTTATTGCGGTCATGCTGCAACCGTTTCCTAAATGTATCGTGATGATTTTAGCACCTTTATTCTTACAATTATACTTCAAATAATGAATCGCATTTTCCGAAACATATTTGTGACTCGTTCCGTGAAAACCGTACACGCGAATTTTATTCTCCGTCAAAAGGTAATTTGGCACCGCATATTTGTGTGCCACAACAGGAATCGTCTGATGGAATGCCGTGTCAAAAACGGCCACTTGTTTTGCGGAATTAAAAATTTCTTCGGCAACATTTATTCCTTCCAAGTTAGCAGGATTATGCAAAGGCGCTAAATCAAAAAGCTGTCTGATTTTATCTTTTACTTCACTGGTAATGATTACCGTATTCGAAAAAGCGCTTCCGCCATGCACCACACGATGCCCGACAGCTTCAATCTCATCCGTACTTTTGATTACCCCCACTTTTTCATCCATCAGTAATTTGGCAATTTTTTCCAAACCAATTTTATGGTTCGCAATAGGCAACGTTTCTTCTAATTTAGTAGTATTGGTTACATACGTTAGATTTGAAGTTTCCAATCCTATTCTGTCAATCATCCCCGAACAAATAACTTCATTCGCCGGCATGTCGATTAATTGGTATTTTATAGACGAACTTCCTGAGTTGATAATTACTATTTTCATTTTATAATTTTTTTCCTCTCCCCAACCCTCTCCGAAGGAAAGGGTGACCGGACGATATTACTTTGTGTTTACTTTTTTTCTATTTATTCTACTATTTAGCTTAAAGTTTTTAAACTCTTAAACTATAGTCCCGGAGGTTGAGGATTAAGGAAGGCTTGTCTTTCGTTTAATACAATACTATAAAGTACAAAACCAACTTTAAATTAAGCCTAGACCCCCAATCTCCCCAAGCACCTATTAGATGCTGATTTTTTCCAGATAGTTATTTACTTTTTCATTTAAAAAACTTACTAATTTTTGGTCCATAAACTCATAATTATCCTTAATATTTAAAACTTCCGTTTTTGGCAAATCGATTTTATCAAATAATTGACGAAGCCTTTTAGAATGTTCATATTCCATTAAAAATATTAAATCTGCCCATAATATTAATTGTTCAGAAATTCTGACAGGGCTTTTTTCGCTAAATCCAGCAGACTTTACATAAAACAAGTTATGGTTTTTGAATATTTTTTCTGCTGTTCGACTTCTCCTTTTATTCCTACTGCAAACAAATAATATTTTCATTTTTTACTTTATTTTCTGATTGAAATATAACTTTCATCCGTCCAAGGAAAATTAGATATATTAATGTATTCTATTGAATTTTTCTTTAAAATTTCTTCCCCTTCAAGAGTTAAATTATTAGTTAAAAATAATAAGTTTGATTTTTCAAAATTGATCTTATTTAATATTTTTTTCAGCTCTCTTGATAACGTTACATCATCTCTATCGGTTTTAAAAGAAATGCAGGTTTTCCCTAAATGTTGTTTTGTTATTAAGCCAATAAATGGATTTGGTACCTTTTTAAAATCATTTTTATCTTTAATTTCTATTTTTTGAAAGTTTATCATTTTAAAATTATTAATAGAACTTTGTCAAATTTTAATTTTGTTTTTAGCAGAATCTTGAGGTAAACTAGCATTTATAATCCTTGTGCTTGAATAGCCGTAATCACGACTGTATTTATAATATCATCTACCGTACAACCACGGCTTAAATCATTAACCGGTTTGTTCAATCCTTGTAACATCGGACCGATGGCTAATGCACCAGTCTCTCTTTGAACCGCTTTATAGGTGTTATTTCCTGTATTTAAATCTGGAAAAATTAGAACGCTGGCTTGTCCTGCCACTTCTGAATTTGGCATTTTACTTTTACCCACACTCATATCAACTGCAGCATCATATTGTATTGGTCCTTCAATTTTTAAATCGGGACGTTTTCTTCTCACTATTTCAGTTGCAGTTCTTACTTTATCTACTTCATCTCCTTTTCCGGATGAACCGGATGAGTAGGAAAGCATGGCGATTTTTGGTTCAATACCAAAAGCCAAACTGGAATCGGCAGAGGAAATCGCTATTTCTGCTAATTGTTCTGCAGTAGGATTTGGATTAATGGCACAATCTCCAAAAACAGAAACCCTGTCTTCTAAACACATGAAAAATATCGAGGAAACCACGGAGGAATTGGGTTTGGTTTTAATGAACTGCAACGCAGGTAAAATAGTATGTTGCGTGGTATGTGCCGCTCCGGAAACCATTCCGTCCGCGTGCCCTTTATACACCATCATCGTTCCAAAATACGAGACATCTTCCATTAAATCTTTAGCCATTCCTATGGTTACATTTTTTGCTTTTCGCAACTCATAATAGGTGTTTACATAATCATCATAATGCTCTGATTCTATCGGATTTATGATTTGTACTTTAGAAAAATCGAAAGGTAGTCCCAATTCCGCCACTTTACTTTCAATTTGTTTTTTGTTGCCGATAATCGAAATATCAACCACATCCATCGTCAATAATTGTGAGGCTGCAATAATGATTCTTTCATCATTTCCTTCCGGTAAAACAATGTGTTTCCTGTGTTGTCTGGCTCTTTTTACCAAATTATATTGGAACATTTTTGGAGTCATTCCCTCCGCTTCAAAAGTAATTAGCTTTTCAGCCAAGTTGTCTAAGTCGACATATTTTTCGAAAGTATTGATCGAAATTTCAATCTTCTGCTTGTTGTTTGCGTAAATTTTGGATTTAATGGAACCTATTTTATTGGTAATATAATACGTGCCTTCTTCCACCGCAATAATTGGAACAATGGTAGAAAGTCCTTCTATCAATTTCAAAATACTAATTTCCGGCAAGATATTCCCTGTCAAAACAATTCCGGAAATAGTAGGATAATTTACGGACTCATTAGCTTGTAATGCGCCAAGAATAATATCGGCTCGGTCTCCAGGAGTGATTACCAAGCTATTTTCTTTTAAATGCAACAAATAATTACACAATTGCATGGCGCCTACGCTAAAATTCCCGGTTTGATTGTTCAAGTGTGCCGAGCCAAATAAAACTTTAGCATCTAACTCATTTACAATTTCCTGTACCGTTGGATTATTCAAATTATGAATCAAAGGAATTGAATTGACCAATATACTTTCGGGCAAACTTTTCTTTAAACCGTTGGTTACTAACTCAATATTTTCCGGCTGCACTTTATTGGCGATGACAGCCAAAACTTCGACATCTTTGACTTTAAAAGAATCGTAAGCTAGGTAAAGACTATCTATCAATTCCTCTAATGTTTTGCCCACTCCGGAGCCCACGATAATAGTTGGAATCCCAAGATTTTTGGCAATCAAAACATTCATATCTAATTCGATAACTGTTCCTTCTCCGGTAAAACTGGTTCCTTCAACCAAAACAAAATCGAAACGCTCTTCTAATTTCTTATATTTTTCAATAATCAAATCGAGAACCTCTCCTATTTTTCCCTTGTTTTTCTTTTTGATTAATTTACTTTTTGTTATGGCATATGCATCTTCAAATTCAATATCCATCCCAAAATGACCAATCACGGTTTCAATATGATTGTCAAATCCTCCTTCTTCAAAATCTTCAACAATCGGTCTAAAATAACCAACTTTGGCCATTTTGCCAATAAGCATACTCATCAATCCCAACGTAATAATCGACTTCCCACTATTTTGTTCGCTTGTTGCAATGTATATGGCCTTGTTCATTTTTTTATTTTTAAATTTAATTCCAAATTAATTGGATGCATTCCTTTTTAATTTCTAAAACCAACGGCGTTTTTTAAAATAAACAATCATTCCAACTACTATTAAAAACATTGCGCCAATAACGGTATGATAGCCATAATGACGTTTGAGTTCCGGCATATATTCAAAATTCATTCCGTAAACCCCCACAATAAAAGTAAGCGGAATAAATATCGCCGATACAATGGTCAGGGTTTTCATAATCTCATTCATCTTATGCGTTTGTGCCGAAAAAAAGAAATTAGACGCACTTTCCAAAGATCCCATATCGGATTCAATTTGTTCTAAAAGTTCCAAACTCTTTTGATGCAATCGGGCAAAAAAGCTAAAACTATCTGCTTCCATCACATTAAATATGTTATCGTCTTTTATACTTTTTATATCATATAAAGAATCCCGAAGTGGAATAATGGAGCGTTTTAGAAAATTTAAATTATCCCTGTGCTTCTCTATTTTTTCTAAAATTATGGGATCAACACTTTCCTTGGTAAGATTAATCAATTCCTCTATTTTATCTTCCTCGTTTTCTAAAGTGATGTAGAAATTTTCCATGATGGCATCCAGAAGAATGTACAACAAATAATCAGCTTTCTTTGTTCTGACAATTCCTGAATGCGTTCGAATGCGTTCTCGAATATGGGTAAAAAAGTCACTTCGCTTTTCCTGAAAAGAAATTAGAATCCCATCTTTTAACAAAAAACTAATTTGTTCCACACTTATATTATCCGAATGTTCCGCAGGCAAGAGTGATTTTATATTAAAAAACAAAAAATCATGAGACTCTTCCAATTTTGTTCTTCGGGCGGTATTTAAAATATCGGCCAACATGAAATTATCGATTTCAAAATAATCTCCAATCGATTTTAACCAATCAACATTATTTAAACCGTGAATATTAATCCAATTTGTTTTTTGTTCATCAATATATTTATCTAAATCTGAAACCTTAAAATCCTCATATTCGGTAAGATTCAAATCATCATAAACAAACAATTGCATCTCCGATTCCTTACTTTTATGAATACCTGTATATTCTAAATTATAAGGTTGCATTTTCCTTCCTTTCTTATACTTGATTTTTCTCATCCCAACTTATTTATGTAGTAATATTACGAAAAACTTTTACAAAAATATCGCTTTTCAGCACTTTTGATATTTCTAAAAATGAAAAAAATGGGTTTGAATTAGTATTAAAAAAAACAAAGATAACTCGAAACAATAATTCCTTTCATGAGAAAAATCATATTACAAAATAGAAAAAGCAATTAATCAACGATTGTTAAATAGTGTTAATTTATATAAAACTGCACTTCAAAATGGCATTTTCTTAAAAAGATATCAATAAATTTGACCATAAATAGTAACAAAACACAAAAAATGTTACTTATTAACCAAAACCAATTATAAACTTTTTTAATACATTGACTAAATGGTAAAAAAAAAACTAACCTTAATTATTACATGTCTGTTATTTTGTTTTGCTCAAGGCACATTTGCACAAAGCAAAAAAAAGAAAAGAGCCGATAAAAATGCCTCCGCTAAAGTTGAAGCTAAAGCTCCTGATGCTAAAGACGGCAAGAAAGAACCGAAACCGTACAAAAAAGTTATTGACTCAACAGCAGTAACGCAAAAAGGATTAATTGACATTCATAAAATTAATGACAAATATCTTTTTGAGATTCCAGACTCCCTTTTAGGAAGTGAAATAATGACTATAACCCGATATTCTAAAACTCCTGCTGGAGGAGGAATTTTTGGAGGAGAAGAAATCAACAGACAAGTTGTTCGTTGGGAAAAAGGGCTGAACAACAACATTCTTCTTAGGTCAGTTACCTATGTTATCATGTCTCCGGATGAAGACAAGCCAATGGCTCAGGCTGTTAAGAATTCAACTTCAGATCCAATTATTGGAAACTATGATATCTTGGCCTTCAAAAAAGATTCAACCGGGAAAAATAATGCTGGATATGTGATCGATTTAACGAGCACTTTCGATGCTGACGTACAAACTTTTTCATTAGATCCTATAAAGAAACAATTGTTAAATATACAAACGTTTCAAAAAGACAAATCATTCATTTCTAAAATAAGCAGTTACCCAATAAATACTGAGATTAGAAGTGTAAAAACATTTACGACCACTCCTCCGCGTATTTCAACTACTCCAACACCACAAATTGGAGTTAATTTACCTTCCGGATTAGATGCGGGAGTAATCACGGTAGAGATGAATACCTCCATGATTTTATTGCCAAAAACGCCAATGCGCAAAAGAGAATTTGATGCACGTGTTGGATATTTTGCAAACCAATATGATGTTTTTGAAGAAGAATCTCAAAAATCAGATACCAAAGTATTTGCAGTGAGATGGCGTTTAGAGCCAAAATCTGAAGAAGATGCTCAAAAACAAAAAAGAGGCGAATTAATTGAGCCTAAAAAACCAATTGTATATTACATTGACCCTGCAACTCCTGAAAAATGGAAAAAATTCATCAAACAAGGTATCGATGACTGGCAGGTTGCCTTTGAAAATGCGGGATGGAAAAATGCTATTCGTGGAGAATATTGGCCAGAGAATGATCCAACAATGAGCTTGGAAGATGCCCGTTTTTCAGTATTACGATATTTTGCTGCTGAAATTCAAAATGCATACGGACCTAATGTTCACGATCCTAGAAGTGGTGAAATTTTAGAAAGCCACATTGGTTGGTATCACAATATCATGAGCCTTTTAAGAAACTGGTACTTAATTCAAACTGCAGCTGTAGATCCAGCGGCAAGATCTAAAAAGTTTGATGATAAATTAATGGGTGAACTAATCCGTTTCGTTTCTTCTCATGAAGTAGGACATACTTTGGGATTGCGTCACAACATGGGAGCAAGTTCTGCCACTCCGGTTGAAAAACTGAGAGACAAAGAGTACCAAGAAAAAAATGGACATACTTCTTCTATCATGGATTATGCTCGTTTTAATTATGTGGCTCAACCAGAAGATGGCGTTACAACCTTATTTCCTAGAATTGGAGATTATGACAAATGGGCCATTAAATGGGGATATTCTTATTTTGACGAAGCTAAAACTGAAACTGAGGAAAAAGCGAAGTTGAATGAAATGACTAAGGAAGCCTATAAAAATAACCGTTTATGGTTTGGTACAGAAACCAGTCCTTATGATCCAAGATATCAAACGGAGGATATTGGAGATAATGCGATGAGAGCTTCTGAATATGGTATCAAAAACTTGAAAAGAATTTTACCTAATTTATTAGAGTGGACTAAAGAAAACGGGGAAAGCTACGCTGAACTAGACAATCTTTATGGCGCACTTACAGGACAATTTAGAAGATATATGGGACATGTTACTAAAAACGTAGGTGGAATCTATGATTCTCCAAAAACGTATGACATGACTGGAAATCAATTTGAAGTAGTTCCAAAAAGTATCCAAAAAGATGCGGTTTTATTCTTGAACACTCAATTATTTACAACACCAAAATGGTTATTGGATCAAAACATCCTTTCGAAAATAAACCCAGAAAGCGGTGTTGAAGCAATCAAAGCAATGCAAGATGCTACCTTATCAAGTTTATTGGCTGGAGATAGAATTGTTCGTCTTATAGAAACTTCTTCTATGAATAAAAACAACTATTCCGTTGATGAATTAGTAAGTGACTTAAAAAATGGAATCTTTTCTGAATTGAAAGGAAGTGGTTCAATTGATCTGTATCGTAGAAACATACAAAAATTGTATGTAGACAAAATGATCGAATTACTTAAACCAGGCACAGCCATGGTTAGAGCGGTTCCTGTAGGTGTAACTTACGGTTTCACGACAAGAAGAGTAAATTTAGCTCAAACCGACTTACCTTCTATTTCCAGAGGTCAATTGAATAGTTTAAAAAACGAAATGAAATTAGCCTCGTCAAGAATGACTGATCGAATGAGTAAGTATCACTTACAAGATTTAATTTCTAGAATAGGACAAGCTTTAGATCCTAAATAATGAATTAAAAAAGGGGAAATGTTCAACAACATTTTCCCTTTTTTTTATGATGTATTTGATGTGATTTCAACGTAGAGACGCATATTATATAGAAATACACATTATTGTAAAAACGCACATTGTAGAGACGCACTGCAGTGCGTCTCTACGTGATAAATAATAATAACAAAACCCGACCCGTTTTTAAAACAGGTCGGGTTTTTTATTTAATCCCACAAAAAAACCGTTCACCAAAGGCGAACGGTTTTTTAAATCAACAATAAAGACGGACCACATCCGTCTCTACGGGAAATTATTATTTTACTTCTTCGAATTCAACGTCTTCAACATTGTCTCCTTGAGCAGCATCCCCTTGAGGTTGTGCTTCACCTTGACCTTGTTCACCTTGAGCATACATCGCTTCAGTTGCTTTTTTCCAAGCAGCGTTGATGTTGTCAAGAGCCGTTTGAATTGCAGGAATGTCTTGAGATTGGTGTGCCATTCTCAATTCAGTTAATGCATATTCTACAGCAACTTTGTTGTCATCAGATAATTTAGAACCTAGTTCTTTCAATTGAGTTTCAGTTTGGAAGATCATTCCGTCAGCTTCGTTCAATTTTTCAGCTCTTTCTCTTAAAAGTTTGTCAGAATCAGCATTAGCTTCTGCATCTTTTTTCATTCTTTCGATTTCTTCAGCTGTTAATCCAGAAGAAGCTTCGATACGAATATCGTGAGATTTTCCAGTTCCTTTGTCAGTTGCAGAAACTTTGATGATACCATTAGCATCAATATCAAAAGTTACTTCAATTTGTGGAACACCTCTTGGCGCTGGTGGGATACCATCTAAATGGAAACGACCGATAGTTTTGTTGTCAACTGCCATAGCTCTGTCTCCTTGCAAAACGTGGATTTCAACTGTTGGTTGAGAATCTGCAGCAGTAGAGAAAACTTGAGATTTTTTAGTTGGAATAGTTGTGTTAGACTCAATTAATTTAGTCAATACACCACCCATAGTTTCGATACCTAAAGATAAAGGTGTAACGTCAAGTAACAATACATCTTTTACATCTCCAGAAAGAACTCCACCTTGAATAGCTGCTCCAATTGCAACAACCTCATCAGGGTTAACTCCTTTAGACGCTTTTTTACCAAAGAATTTCTCCACTTCGTCAGCAATTCTTGGCATACGAGTAGAACCTCCTACAAGAATAACTTCGTCAATATCAGAAACTGTTAAACCTGCATCTTTCAACGCTTTAGCAACTGGTGCCATAGAACGTTTTACTAAAGAGTCAGTTAATTTTTCAAATTGAGCTCTAGTTAATTTTTTAACTAAGTGTTTTGGTCCTGAAGCCGTAGCAGTTACGTATGGCAAGTTGATTTCAGTTTCAGCAGAAGAAGACAATTCAATTTTTGCTTTCTCAGCAGCTTCTTTCAAACGTTGCAATGACATTGGATCAAGACGTAAGTCAATACCTTCTTCAGTTAAGAATTCAGCAGCTAACCAGTCAATAATTTCGTGGTCAAAATCATCTCCACCTAAGTGAGTATCTCCGTTTGTAGACAATACTTCGAAAACTCCGTCTCCTAATTCCAGAACAGAAATATCAAATGTACCTCCACCTAAATCGTAAACAGCAATTTTTTGATCTTTACCTTTTTTATCTAAACCGTAAGCAAGTGCAGCAGCTGTAGGTTCGTTGATAATACGCATTACTTTAAGACCTGCAATTTCACCAGCTTCTTTTGTAGCTTGACGTTGTGCATCATTAAAATAAGCTGGAACAGTAATAACTGCTTCAGTAACAGTTTGACCTAAATAGTCTTCAGCTGTTTTTTTCATTTTTTGAAGTGTCATAGCTGACAATTCTTGAGCAGTGTATAAACGACCATCAATATCCACACGTGGTGTATTGTTGTCCCCTTTTACTACTTTGTAAGAAACTCTTTTTGCTTCAGCAGAAACCTCTGAAAAAGAGTGACCCATAAAACGTTTGATAGAAGCAATAGTCTTAGTTGGATTAGTTACCGCTTGTCTTTTAGCAGGATCTCCTACTTTAATTTCTCCACCTTCTACAAAAGCAATGATAGATGGCGTTGTTCTTTTTCCTTCTGCATTAGGAATAACAACTGCTTCATTACCTTCCATTACAGAAACACAAGAGTTGGTCGTACCTAAATCAATTCCGATTATTTTACCCATTTTTAATATATTTAATTTTATTGTATACTTGTTTTAATGACTCGAAGTCGATAAGTCAATCTTTGTGCCAATACAAAACCAACTATTAAATTGTCAGTTTATGTTAAAATTGGCGTAAAAAAATCTGACAAGATGACATTTCAGTGGGTTTGTCATTACTTCTATAAAACAAAACAGCATTCCTTTTAAGAGTGAAGCCACAAACAAAAGAAAACAGCGATTTAAATTCGTTTTAGATTGTATCCCTTTAAAAAAGTATTTCCATAAAAAAACGGGAATAAATCCCGTTTTAATAATTGTCCTTTTAATTCCTCTTTAAAATTTAAAGTTTAACCCCGCTGTAAATGTGGTTCCGTTAAAACCAAATTGGTTTACTTCCCATGGATATTCAAAACGACCTCCCAAATCAGTAGCTACGTCACCTTTAGGATCCAGTTTGTCAGGATAAACATTTAATAGATTGTTTACCATCACATTGGCTGATATTGTGCTGGTAAATTTATAAGAAATACCTAAATCTGTGATCACTTTTCCTGCAAAAGTTTGATCTTTTGACATATCGGTAGCATGCTGCCAAGTAACTTTTCCAAAATAATTATTATTAAAAATAATACTCATTTTATTAATATCATAATTGATCCCTAACAATACTTTTGTATTCGGTCTGGAATTCAGTATTCTGCCTTGTTCTTTACGGTTAAAAATGTCATACCCATTTGCTTTTAAAATAGCTGGTGTAGCAATTTGCCCGTCAATTTTAGTTTTAGAAATATTAGATGCTAAACTAAATCCTAGTTTCCCATTTCCTAATGCTAAATTTTTATAATTCATCACGACATCAACTCCGTTAGTTACGGTATTAACAGCATTGATAAAAAATTTCATACTTGTTATATCATTATCAATTAATACTTCTTCAACCGGGTTTGTAGTTGTAGTATCTTTATCAAAGCCAATCTCTCCAGAAAAAAGAACACGATCTTTTACTTTGATATGATAGTAATCAACCGAAGCAGAAAAATTTGCTCCTGATCTAAAAGTAATCCCTGTTGATAAATTTTGAGATTTCTCCGCATGCAATTTAGGAACTCCTAATCCTATAACCGCCGGATCCACATTGTTAAAAGTCCCTTGATTAGCAATTTTATTATCTGTAACCAAAGTTTGAATATTACTCAAATAAATCTGATGTAATGCAGGTGCTCTAAATCCTGTACTGTAAGAGGCACGTATAGCAATATCGTTATTCAGTTTGTAACGAGAATTTACTTTCCAAGAAAAATTATTCCCAAAATCAGAATAGTTCTCATATCTTAAAGATCCTCCTATTAAAAAAGCCTCAGTCACATCATAATCTAAGGTAGTATAAACACCTACGTTATTACGGTCTTTTTTTAATGCATTTGCTGGTTGCAATCCAGGAAAAGACTGTGCGCCTCCACCTACATACGACTCCTCTTGACCCGCTCTCGCTTCAAATTGTTCTTTTCTCAATTCTGTACCAAAACCGAAAGTCACTTTATCAAAAGTTCTGCTAAAATCGGCATTACCCACTAATTGACTAAAAGTATATCCACCCACATTAAATTCAGTTGGACTATTAGCCCCTAAAGAAACGTTTAATGTGTTTTTTACTGTATAATCAACCTTATTAGAACCCGCTGTTAAACTGAAATCCGAATTAAAACCAAACAAAGTAGATCTTAACCCAACAGATCCCAGATTATCAAGCACATTCGTATTAAATGTAGGCTGAAAACCATTATAAGGAGTTCCTGCTTCATGTAATAAATTGTTAGGATCTGAAACCCAATAAGGAGTTCTGTAAAGTGCAAAACTGGTTCCTTTTCTAATATTTAAATCTCCAAAAGCATAAAGCGTTGTTTTCTCCGAAAGAGGATATTCAGCATTAACTACTAACGCTCCCATTTTAGAATCAGACTGTCCAATAGTCATTCCTAAGTCAGGATTGTTTTTTAGCCAGTCTCCCCATTCCGGATCGTTTGACGGTACTCCAAACAAATCATCTTTTCCTGGTTTTCCAGCTCTATTGGTTTTATTTTGATCAAAATAAGAAAGGTTGAAATTTACAAACCCTTTGTCAGCAAATTTAAATCCCGAGTTTAGATCAGCTCCAAAATTAAAACCATCTCCTTTTGACGTTACTCCCGAAGTAAGACTTACTTCAGTAAAGTTGGTTTGCTTTTTAAGGATAATATTTACTACTCCGGCAATGGCATCAGAGCCATATTGAGAAGACGCTCCATCACGCAATACTTCCACTCTTTCGATTGCAGAAAACGGAATACTTTTCATATCTGTTCCTACTTCTCCTTTCCCCGGAGTATCGTTTATGTACACTAATGCACTTTGATTTTTTCTTTTTCCATTCACCAAAACTAAGGTACGACTGGGTCCTAAACCACGCAAATCTGCCGGGTCAAAATGAGCTGTGGCATCAGAAATAGCTTGACTGCTAGAATTGAAGGAAGGAATTTTGTAGGCCAACATTTTATCAAAAGTAACCTGACCACTCGATTTAAGATCTTCAGAGTAAAGCTTATCGATAGGAACAGCAGAATTTAATACACTACGCACTTTTGATCTGTTTCCTGTAACAACAACCTCATCTAAACTATTATTAGGCAATAGCTTAAAAACAATGGGTGTGGTATCATTAGTCACCTCAATATTTTGATTTTGGTATCCCACATATTTGGCTGTCAATGTAGCGGGTAATCCTTTTACCTTAATTTCAAAGTTACCGTTTCCGTCCGTGGTCACACCATTGGATGTCTCTTTATCTATAACATTAGAATAAGGCAAAGCTTGCCCATTCTCGTCCGTCACAATTCCTTTGATTGTTTGGGCATTCATAACTGCAGGCATTATTATCATAAATAATACACCTAAAATAAAACGGTTAAATCTCATAAATAGTTTTTTAATAGTTTCAAATACTGAATATAGCAAACCTATGTGTTTTTGTTAAAACAATCTTAAAAAAATCATATTTTTATTGAAAAAATTATGAACAATGCATTTTTACTCAAAAAGTCTTACAAACATTACTTTTATACATTTAGCCATCCGCTATTATTTTGATGTGTGACACGCTTGTACAAACAGCTAAATAAACTCTACTTTAGGGGTCAAGTCCTTTAGTTTTCTGGAGCTCTCCCGATAGCTATCGGGGCCCGCTCTCCGCTATATCTTTTCTTTTTTAAAGAAAAAAAGAAAAGGATGCCGCTGCTATCGGGGCTAGGGAATCTGATTCATAAGTTCTATTTCACATCTTGACTTTTTTCAGGATTTCAATACAAATAATTCGTAATAAATTAATTACATTAGCGGAATGATAGAAAAATAGATTATTGAGTATATTTAACCAAATAAGGTTGAATTTGCTCAATTAGTGGCAATTTAAAGAAACACTTTCGTAATAAAATATTGAAAAATGAATGATCGTCCAAAAAAATTAATTAGTGTTACTTTATTGCTTACAATTGTCCCTGCATATATTTATTTAGCAAGCTTTGAATATGAGCTAGGATATTGTAATAATTTTGACATACCAATGTATTTAATTGAGCCGAGTTTAAACACAATTTTGATTTTTGCAACTACTCTTTTGGGCGTTTTGATTTCTAGTTCAAAATTACTAGGTCTTTCATTACCGCTAATCCAAGCCGCAACTTCTGAAAAAAAACCACATCTACGTGGCATTAATTTTATAAACGGAATTTGCTTATTTGGCTCTGTATTAATAATTCACGCATATCCTCTAAGTTGGACTCTTATAATAGTTTTAGTTAGTATAACTTTCTTTCTAAATTTTATTACTTGGGGCTTTCCGTATTTGTTTATGTTAAGAAAAAAGAAAAGTTTTAAAGAAAAACTAGATGAAATACATGAAGGGTTCAATTATAAAGATAATTCTGATCTGATAACATATTTAATGAGAAATTTCAATGCTGAAGAAAGAAGTTTTCTTTTAGTGATAATCATTATTCCTTTAATAAGCTATGCTTTGGGTGATGGAGAAGCTATGAAACAAAATAAATTCCAAACATTGGCATCAGATAAAAACACTGTCGTTTTAAAAAAATATAATGATATTTTTGTTTGCGCAAAATTTAATCGCAAAAAAAAAGTTTTGTCAGACAGTTTAATTCTCATTAAAATGGGTGATGCAAGTCCATTAATTTTAAAAACTGAAAAAATCGGTCCTTTAAAATTGAAATAAAAAAAACTACCGTACTCCGCTAGCCCGAACGTCCCGCTCGTGACCATAAAAAATTAATTCGTTCAAAAACATCAATCACTAAAACCAACAATCATCATGAAAAAAACTTTCAAACATTTTGCAGTAAAGACAATCCTAATTGGTCTATTCATCCAGCTCATTACAGTAACGGTTTCCTTTGGGCAAACCAAAGCAGATCAAATCGATAAGTTGATGAATCAATATTCGGAATATGGGCAATTTAACGGCTCTATCCTTGTCGCTGACGCAGGTAAAGTTATTTATAAAAAGGGATTTGGAATGGCAAACATGGAATGGAATATTCCGAACCAGCCGGATACCAAACACCGATTGGGTTCTGTTACCAAACAATTTACCGCTATGTTGATTTTACAATTAGTTGAACAGGAAAAATTAAAGTTAGATGCTCCTATCTCAACGTATATTCCCGGCTATCCTAAAGCTTCGGGCGATAAAATCACTATTCATCATTTACTGACGCATACATCTGGAATTCCTAATTATACTTCGTTTCCTAATTTCGTAAAAGATTTAAGTATCAATCCGTACAGCCCGGAAGCATTTGTGAAAAAATTCGCTGACTTACCGCTGGAATTTACGCCAGGCGAAAAATTTGCGTATAGCAATTCCGGTTATTTTTTATTGGGTTACATCATAGAGAAAATCTCCGGTAAAACCTATGAGCAATGTCTACAAGACAATATTCTTACACCACTCAAAATGAATAATACTGGATTCGATCACCATGAAACGATTCTGAAAAACAGAGCCTCAGGTTATGAGAAAAACGGTAAAAACTACAGCAATGCCAGTTATCTTGATTTATCTATTCCCTACGCTGCCGGTTCTTTGTATGCTACTGTAGATGATTTGTATTTATGGGATCAAGCACTTTACACAGAACAATTACTTTCGAAAAAAAATAAAGAGCTTTTATTTAATTCCTATATCCCTGCAGGACCGGGACATTATGGTTACGGATGGTTCATCAATAAGGCTTTCAATGGAGAAAAGAATGAAAGCATCCAGGTTATTGAGCATGGTGGTGGAATAAATGGATTCAACACGTTGCTTTCCCGTATTCCGTCTGACAAAAATCTGGTGGTATTACTAAATAATACAGGCGGTACAAACTTAAACGAAATGAATAAAGCAATTAGAAATATCCTATACAATAAACCGTACAGTTTGCCTAAAAAATCATTGGCTGCTGCTTTCGTAGACGTTATTCTGGAAAAAGGAATTGCATCTGGATTAGCTTATTTTAAAGAAAATAAAAATTCAAATACCTATGCTATCAATGAAAATGAAATGAATAGCGCAGGATATCAATTATTACAAACCGGAAAAGTAAATGAAGCAATCGAAGTTTTCAAACTAAATGTAGAAGCTTTTCCGCAATCAGGAAATACATATGACAGTTTGGGAGAAGCCTATTTGAAAAACGGAGATAAAAAGCTTGCCATTATAAATTATAAAAAATCCGTAGAACTGGATCCAAACAATGAAAACGGAAAAAAAGTATTGGAAGAAATTTCAAAATCGTAAATTCGTCCTTCTTTCGTATTAAATTAAACCGAAAGGACAGCGACATTAACTAAAACAAAACAACAATGACTTCATTTAGCAAAGAATTATCCTTTCGTTGGTCTGATCTTGACCCTAATTTCCATGTACGACACAGCGCTTATTATGACTTTGGAGCACAGCACCGTATCGAAATTCTGGAAAGTCTTGGTTTAACGATGAAAGTCATGCAAGCACAACATTTTGGGCCTATTCTATTTAGGGAAGAATGTGTTTTTAGAAAAGAAATAAAACTTTCTGACAAAATTTTCATGCATACCAAAACCTCAAAAGTAAATGCTGATGCTTCCCGTTGGTCTATTGTACATGAGTTTTTGAACGAAGACAACAAACTTTGCGCAACCATAACGGTTGATGGTGCTTGGATGGATACCAAACTTCGCAAACTAGCTTCTCCTACTCCAAAAATTGCCATTGAAGCCTTGAGTATTTTTCCTAAAAGTGAAAATTTTGAAGGACTTTAAAATTATATCCGAGTCCCTATTTCCTCAAAATTGAAATCCCTAAGCGATAAATAACCGTTACTACTAATGGATTTCAATCCTAAGCTACAAAAACTACAACTCTAAAAAAGTTGTAGTTTTTTTTATTTAAATGTCCCGATCACACTTGATTATGAAGCCCTGCAATCCTTTTTAACGCTTGTATCTGTTTTTTATCCAGAAGTGAAGCACTGTCTGTTTTTTTATTAAAATCATACAATTCGTACTTACAATTAGTTAATTAACAATATCTTAGCTAGTAATTTAACTAACTTTACAACATGTAAATATTAAATCCGGAGTGTATGAATTTTAAAATTACAACAAAAATAAAATTGTCAATTTATAATTAGACATCATTTTATAACACTCGAAAAATAATATTTAAAAACAACTGTCATGGAACCTACAAATAGAAACCAAGAAGCTAAAGGATTTGCGGAAGCAAAATCAGAAGCAGCATATAATTTAAGAGACTTATTTGAAGTTGGGTTGAAAGATATTTACTCAGCAGAAAAAGCATTGATGAATACCTTACCAAATATGGTGGAAAATGCTTCATCACCCGAATTAGCCAACACCTTAAAAAATCATTTGACCGAAACGAAAGCGCATGTTTCCCGCTTGGAGGAAATATTCGAATCTAAGGGTATTAAAGTCGTTGCAGAAAAAAGTGAAGCTATAGAAGGATTAATAAACGAAAGTAAAGACATAATAGCAAAAACCGAAATAGGTGCCGTGCGTGATGCTGGAATTATTGCCACTGGACAAAAGTTAAAACAATATGAAATTGCTACCTATGATGCTTTACAATCATTTGCAGAAAATCTTGGTGAAAACAAAGCCGCAAGTTTGCTCGCTATGACATTAAATGAACAGAAAAAAGCGAATGCTTCTTTGAAAGAAATAGCTCAATCTAACAATAATTTTAATGCTTCAGGAGCAGAAGCAATTGAAAATATTGAATAATAATTTTGATTGAAGATCAGCAATTATTTACTGTTTTTCAGTTTGATATAAAGCCTGCCAAGTGCAGGCTTTTTTTTGGCTAAAATTATCCACAATAAAGGCAGCTCTTCCAGATTTGATGTTCGGGTATTTTATTCTTATCTTTAGTCCTATTTTTAACTATGGAAACCCTCAATACTATATTTAAACTTTTCGCTGGCGTAGGGCTGTTTCTTTTTGCCATGTATCTTGTCGAGGAATCCTTAAAAAATCTTTCCGGGAGAAATTTCAAACTGTTTCTTCAGCGAATCACAAAAAACAACATTGGTGCAGTAGCGGGCGGAACAATAGTAACTGGTATTCTTCAGAGCAGTTCTATGGTTTCGTTGATGGTTTTGGCATTTGTTGGTGCAGGCGTTTTTACCATGAAAAATGCAATGGCCATTATTTTGGGGGCAAATCTGGGCACAACACTTGCCAGTTGGCTGGTGGCAACACTTGGTTTTAAAACCAATATAGAAGTGATTGCTTATCCGGCAGTTTGTTTGGGAGGTTTTTTGCTAATTCTCCTTGGAAACCGGAAAACCATAAAATATGTTTCTTATTTTCTTCTGGGATTTGGTTTAATGTTTATCGGTCTTTCCTTCATGAAAACTGCTATGGAAGCACAGGTTCAACATTTTGATTTTTCACAATATGCTTCGAAACCATTACTGATTTTTCTGATTATTGGTTTTTTGATTACGCTGGTTGTTCAATCAAGTTCCGTAACTATGGCACTTACATTGAGTGCTCTCAACGCTGGAGCAATTGGATTTCCCATGGCAGCGGCAATCGTTCTGGGTAGTGAAACGGGTACCATTATTAAAATAGTGTTGAGCGCTATTGGTGGAAATGCGTCAAAAAAACGAGTCGCACTGGGCAATTTATTGTTTAATATTTTCATCACTGCCATTGCTTTTATATTGCTCAGACCTATTCTTTTGCTGATAACTGATATCCTAAAAATCAAAGATCCGCTCATTGGGCTGGTTACTTTTTCAAGCTTAATAAACCTGTTGGCAATTGTATTATTCCTCCCTGTTTTGGATTTATTTACTACATTTTTGGAACGCTTTTTCAAAAATACGGATGGTTCGACGGCAGCATTTATAGGCAACGCGTCAATCGCAGAACCAGAAACAGCTTTGGATTTATTCCGAAGAGAGACTCGATATTTTATTCATAACTCGATGCTTTTCAATTTGGAATTATTCAAAATCCAAACCCACAAATTTGACCAACGAATTGATTACAAGGAAATCAATGATAAAAGAAATTTTGATTCAAAAAATACCGAAGAAAAATATGAATTCCTAAAACAGTTGCAAGGCGAATTACAAGCTTTTTATTTGAAATTAAGAGTAAAATTAAATAGTGAACAAAATTCTGAACTGAACCAACTGATTTCTGCAGTGCGAAGTTCCATGCATGCTGTAAAAAGTATAAAAGATATTGGAAGTAACATTACGAACCTCAGCCGTTCGTCAAAAGAAATTAAATATCAATTTTTCCTTCATCACAAAAAAGAAACTCAGGAACTGTACTTAAAATTAAATATGTTTTTGAGCACCGAAAAACGGTCAAGTTTTGAAGAACTGAGAACTCAATTTGATATTGTTCAAAAAAATTACACAACAGCACTCAATACATTTTACACCGAGGCGCAACTCGCACCTATTGAAGATATTGATATTACAACCGTAATAAACTTTAACAGAGAACTTTTTACTTCAAATAAAGCCATGTTAATGGCGGTAAAAGATATTTTATTAGATGAAAAACAAGCTCAAAATTTTAATGAAATTCCCATCTATAAAACATAAAAATTGTTCATTCGCTTATAATGCCTTCCAGTAATTTTGCAACATTATTTTTGAATTTTGTAATATATTTCGCTTCCAATTTTTAATCTTTGTACGTGATCTCATTTGCATACAAGATTGCAATTTTGATTTAAATTGGTTAATTTTAACAAAAAAACACACCACATTTGAAAACATATGTAAAGAAAAGTTTAAAAATTTTCCTTTGGATAATAGGATCCATAATCCTGTTGTTCTTAATTCTGGTTGTGGTTATTCAAATTCCCTCCGTTCAGAATTATGCCAAAGAAAAAGCGGTAACTTATCTGGAAGGAAAAATCAAAACCAAAGTGAGGATTGATAGTCTCGCAATTGAATTTCCAAAAAAAGTTATTCTCGAAGGCGTTTATTTTGAAGACCAAAAAAAAGACACTCTTTTTGCTGGAGAAAAGCTGGCTGCTGATATCAGTCTGTTTCAATTGATAAACAATAAAATAGAAATCAACTCTTTAGAATTAGTAGGGATTTCAGCCAAATTAAATAGAGATTCCAAAGCCGTTTTTAATTTTGATTATATCATAAAAGCATTTGCTTCGCCAGAGAAACAAAAGGGTGATTCGCCACCCATGCAGTTTTCTGTAGCAGAAATAATGCTCGACCGCATCCAGTTTAAGTATACCGATGCCGTTACAAAAAATGATATTTATGCCAATCTAAAACATTTTGAAACGAAAATTAAAACTTTCGATTTAGATGAAATGAACTTTGAAATCCCGAAAGCAAAAATCAATGGATTACAATTTAAGTTAAAGCAAGGTTTGGTTCAAATATCCAATGCGACCAAAGTGGCAGCGATAAAAAACGAACCGGAATCCATCTTAAAATTAAAATTAGGTGAAATTGATTTGGCAAAAATTGATTTCGATTATAAAAGTGAGGAAACCAAGCTATCCACTAATTTTTATTTGAAAAAACTGCTCGCTAAAATTGATAAAATTGACCTTAACAATCAATTCGCAATTATTGAAAGCCTTGATTTAACGGGTGTGGAAGGTGCTTTGACTTTTGATAAATTAGATAAAATCAGACCTAAAAAAGAAGCTGCAAATGACGAATCGAACAACTGGGAAGTCAAAATAAATAAAACGGAATTCAAGCGAGTAAATTTTCGTTATGACAATAATACTATTGCAACAGTTCAAAAAGGAATCGATTACAACCATTTGAATCTTACCAATTTAAACTTACAAGTGGATTTACTGAATTACAATCCCGAAAACATTTCAGGAGTTGCAAATTCATTAACCGTTAAAGACAAAAGCGGTTTGAACATTCAATCCTTTAATGCGGAATTTTTCTACGGCAAAAAGAATGCTTTTCTTAAAAAATTATATTTAAAAACACCTCAAACGGAACTGAAAGATGAAATTAAAATTGGCTATCCTTCCATTACATCTTTAGCCAAAAATCCTGGTGAATTAGGACTTATTGCCCATTTGAAAAAAAGCAAATTGGGGATTAAAGATATTATGCTTTTTGCTCCAACGCTAGTCAATGTAAATCCGTTTATGAGCAATCCAAATGCGATATTGCTAGTCAATGGAACTGTAAAAGGAAAATTAAAGAACATTGAATTCCCATCTATTGAGATCAGCGGTATTGGAACTACAAAAGTAGCGACAAGTGGCAGAATCATAGGTTTACCAGATGTAAACAAAGCCTATTTTGATTTGAATATTAAAGATTTACAATCCGGTTCGAAAGATTTTGTTGGCTTTTTGCCCAAAGGAACAATTCCAAATTCGATTCAGTTGCCGTCAAAATTCAGCGCCAAAGGAATTTTTAAAGGTACCATTGCTAATTTCAATACCAATATGAATATCGTAAGTAGTTTTGGAAATGCAAAAATCAAAGCTACATTCGACCAAAGCAGAAAAAATTACGAGAAATACGATGCCCAAACGGAACTTACTAATTTTGATTTAGGGAAATTTATCAAAAACGACTCCATTGGAAAAGTAACTTTAAAAGCCAATATAAAAGGAACAGGATTTGATCCAAAAACAGCAACTGCATCTTTAAACGGAACTATTCTAAAAGCATATTATAATAAATATACGTACCAAAATGTAGCCGTAAAAGGAACTATTCGCAACGGAAATTTCAATGCAACTGCTTTGGCAAAAGATCCTAATCTAACTTTTGATTTGGTGAGCAGCGGCAATTTTAAAGACAAATATCCTACCGGAAAATTAAAACTGAATGTGGATATCGCTGATTTGGAAAAACTAAATCTGCACGCTGGCCCATTAAAAATAAGAGGCGTTGTAGATGCTGATATTCAGTCGGTAAATCTTGATTACCTCAACGGAACGGTACATGCGCACAACATTACCATAGTCAATGCAAAAGAAGAATTTGTAATTGATTCCATTAGCGCAGTGGCAACATCCACCTCTGAAAAGAATACATTCGTATTGAAATCACCGTTTTTGGATGTAGACGCCAATGGAAAATACAAGTTGTCAAAAATAGGGACTGCTTTATCAAATTCTATTGCAAAGTATTATGACAGCAAACCAAATTCCAGAAAAACAGCAGTTGAGAAACAAGAATTTGTTTTTAAAATTGGCGTAAAAGACAGTCCAATTCTATTAAAACTTATTCCTGAATTGAAAAGTCTGGAACCTATCAATATACAAGGACGATACAACTCTGTTAACGATTCTATTGTTTTGAATGGTACAATTCCAAAATTAGTTTATGGAGAAAACACCATTACAAACGCTGTTCTTAAAGTGGATACCAAAGACAATTCACTTGTTTACAGTTTTGTTGTTGATGATATTCAAAACAAACAAATTCAATTGCCTCACACCAATATTTCGGGAAAAGTGCAAAATAACATCGTAGATTATACCTTGCAATTAAAAGATTTAAAAGACAAAGAAAGATACTTAATTACAGGAACATTAAAAGCAACAAACGGAAACAACGAAATAAACCTTGATCCAAATAATTTGTTACTGAACTATGAATCTTGGAAAATAACACAAGACAATTTAATTCGCTTTGGCAAAAAAGGAATTTATGCTGATAATTTCGAATTGAGTAAAGACGGAAGTAAAATCCTGATACAATCACAATCTCAGGAAGCAAATGCACCAATCGCAATTGATTTCAAAGATTTTGACATAAAAACCATTACCAGTATCGTTGAGAAAGATGATTTACAAATGAGTGGTAAAATCAATGGAAATGCATTGGTCAAAAATCTAAATACTACTCCGTTTTTCACTTCGGATTTGAATATTGAGAATTTTACTTTCAAAAAAGACACAATCGGAAACATCAGTATCAAAGTAAACAATGCTATTGCCAATCGATATGATGCCGTAATCGCAATTACAGGCCAAGGAAATCAAGTCAATTTAGAAGGAAATTATAAGACTACTGACAGCAGTTTTGACATGAATCTCGACATTGATAAACTGAACCTAAAAAGCATTCAGGGCTTTACATTGGATAACATTACTGAAAGCACAGGATTCTTGACAGGGAATTTTAAAATAACAGGAAATACAAACCAGCCCAACGTAATTGGAGAATTACAGTTCAATGAAATAGGTTTCAAAGTGAAGCAACTCAATGCAAAATTCAAGTCTTTAAACGATAAAATTGTATTTACACCCAATGCTATTCTTTTCGATAATTTTATTATTAAGGATGAAAAAGACAATGATTTAGCCATCAACGGAAAGATTGACAGTGCCAATTTCAGCAATTTTGGTTTTGATTTAGCCATCGATGCTGATAATTTCAAAGCAGTCAATTCTAAGGCAAAAGACAATGATTTGTATTATGGTGAATTGTACTTGGACAATCATTTGCAACTATCCGGAAATTTTGATAATCCCGTTGTTGAAGGAAATATCAAAATTAATAAAGACACTAAGTTCACTATTGTTCTACCACAATCGGATCCATCAATTGCCGACAGAGAAGGAATTGTAGAATTCATTGACCAAGACAATCCAAAATTAGTAGAGACCGTTGTCATGGATGAATTGAATAGTGAAATGGACATCAAAGGAATCAATGCTTCGGTAAATATTGAGATTGATAAAGATGCCGAAATATCGATTGTGATTGATAAAGCCAACGGAGATTTCTTAAAATTAAAAGGAGAAGCGCAATTGAACGGCGGTATTGATCCATCAGGAAAAACGACTTTGACCGGAAGATATGAATTATCCGAAGGGAGTTATGAAATGAATTTTAATGCTATCAAAAGAAAATTCGACATCAAAAAAGGAAGTTATATCCTGTGGACTGGAGAGCCTACAACTGCTGATATCAATATCACCGCAGTTTACAAAACAGAAGCTGCTCCAATTGATTTGATAAATGACCAATTAGGAGATGTCACTGCCGAAGTGAGAAACACCTACAAACAAAAAATTCCTTTTGAAACCGAATTGAAAATGAATGGTGAATTAATGAAGCCAAACATTGCTTTTGATATCATTTTGCCTGAGGGAAACAATAGTGTTTCAACAGAAATTATCAATGCTACACAAGCTAAATTGACTCAACTGCGTCAGCAACCGGATGAATTGAACAAACAGGTTTTTGCCTTACTGCTGCTGAATCGTTTTATTGGAGAAAATCCATTTGCCAGTGAAACCGGAGGAACAAGCGTTTCGTCACTAGCAAGAGAAAGTGCCAGTAAAATTTTGTCGCAACAACTTAATAATTTGGCGGGTGATTTAATTGAAGGTGTAGAGCTCAATTTCGATTTGAATACTTCTGATGATTATACAACCGGTCAACGAGAAAATAAAACCGATTTGAGCGTAGGAATTTCAAAAAAATTATTGAATGACCGATTGAAAGTCACTGTAGGAAGTAGTTTTGGAATTGAAGGACCACAACAAGTGAATCAAAATGCCAATAATATTGCTGGTGATGTTTCCATAGATTACCAACTTTCAAAAGATGGAAGGTATAAAATAAGGGCATATCGCATAAATAAATATCAAGTAGCACTTCAAGGTGAAGTTGTGGAGACCGGAATTGCTTTTATTATCACTATGGATTACAATAAATTCAGTGAATTATTTCGCAAAAGTGAAGCGAAAAAAGCAAGGCAAAAAAATAAATAAAAGTTTTTACACCATTAAGAAATTAAGAAAATAGACCAATCGATTTTCCTTAATGAAACTTAATTTCTTAATGGTTTAATTTTTTTTAATAAATAATAAATTGATGAACAAGAGCCATTTACTATATTTTCTTTTTTTAGGATTGTTCGCTTCCTCCTGCAGCAATACCCGGTTTTTGCCCGAAGGTGAACTCCTGTATACGGGTGCAAAAGTAACCGTGGAAGGAAAAGAAGTCTCTAAAAAAGAAAAAAAAGCATTAAAAACGGCATTAAAAGAAGTAGTTAGACCAAAACCTAATTCCTCAATTTTGGGATTAAGACCTAAACTGTACATCTACAATTTGGCTGGGACGCCAAAGAAAGAAAAAGGATGGCGCCATTGGTTGAGAACCAAAGTAGGCGAAGCACCCGTTTTATACAGTCAAGTAGATTTGGAATACAACAAAAGTGTTTTGCAAAATTTTGCCGAAAACAGTGGCTATTTCAACACAAAAACATCGGCAGATTCAACCCGTCATGGTAAAAAAGCAACCGCAGAATATAGTGTAAAACCCGGAAAACAATATAAAATTAAAGAAGTAAAATTCCCTACGGATTCCTCTATAATTTCGACTGCAGTTCGCAATACCCGACGAAGAAGTCTGTTAAAAAAAGAAGAAGGCTACAGTCTTGATGCCATCAAAGAAGAAAGAGTTCGCATTGGCGCCAGACTAAAGGAAAAAGGATTCTTCTATTTTAATCCTGATTATCTTAAAGTACAAGTGGATACAACTGTTGCAGACCATCAGGTGGATCTTATTGTAAAAGTAAAGGACGAAGCTCCAAAACTGGCAGAGACACCATACAAAATCAATAAAATTATCGTTTATCCAAACTATTCGATTGGTTCTGACAGTGTGAAAACCAATATGGATTCCATCCAAAAATACAATGACTTAACCATTATTGATCCGGAGAATTTATTCAAACCCCGCATTTTTGATCGAGCGCTGTATTTCAAAAAAGACGATTTATACAACCGTACCAATCATAATTTATCCTTGAATCGATTAGTAAATCTTGGGACTTTCAAATTCGTTAAAAATCAATTCAGGGTTTCTGATACGACTGGAAATTATCTGGATGCGTATTATTATCTGACACCATTACCAAAAAAATCAATACGACTGGAATTATTAGCCAAAACAAACTCCGCTAATTATACAGGAACGGAACTCAATTTAAACTGGAGCAATCGAAATACTTTTAGAGGTGCTGAATTGCTTACCATTTCTGCTTTTGGCGGTGTTGAAGTACAAGTTTCCGGTCAGAATAATGGGTTTAATGTTTATAGAGTCGGTACCGAAGCCAATTTAGTTTGGCCAAGATTAGTCGCGCCTTTTAAACTAAATTCTCCAAGCGGTTTTGTTCCAAAAACGAAGGCAACGTTAGGATATGAATTTCAAAACAGAACCAAATTATATTCCCTGCAAACCTTCAAAGGTTCGTTTGGTTATTTATGGAAAGAAAATGAACGAAAAGAACATTTATTGAATGTTACTGAGATTACGTATGCCAGTCCGCAAAATGTTACTGCTTTGTACCAAGAACAAATCGATGCAAATGAATCCTTGGGAAAAGTAATTGAAAAGCAATTGATTTTTGGCCCAACCTATTCCTATACCTACACAAACACACTACAAAAAAGAAAGAAAAACACCTTTTACTACAAAGGAACTATCGACTTGGCTGGAAACATTGCAGGATTAGTTTCAGGAGCGAATGTTCAAAAAGGCGATACCATTAAATTATTTGATGTTCCGTTTAGTCAATTTGTCAAAATAGAGAATGATTTCAGACATTATTATAAGTTCAGTCCAGATTCTCAACTGGCCAGCCGAATTATTGTAGGCGCTGGATATGCTTACGGAAACTCAGCTGAAATGCCATTTATAAAGCAATTTTTCATTGGTGGAACCAATAGTTTAAGAGCCTTTAGAGCACGTTCTATAGGTCCGGGAAGTTTTGATGGCGCATCAACGAATACGAATACTTTTTTACCCGATCAATCCGGTGATATAAAATTGGAATTTAATACTGAATACCGAGCTAAAATTTACGGATTGGTCAAAGGCGCTTTGTTTATAGATGCCGGAAACATCTGGTTGTTAAATGAAAATCCTGATAAACCCGGAGCCAAATTTTCAAAAAAATTCCTGAATGAAATAGCCGTTGGAGCCGGAGCCGGATTGCGTTTCGATTTCTCGTTTCTGATTCTTAGAACGGATTTCGCCTTCCCTATTCGGAAACCGTATTTACCCGATGGCGATCGTTGGGTTTTAGATCAAATCAATTTTGGAAGTGGCACTTGGCGAAAAGAAAATTTGATTTTCAACTTGGCTATTGGTTACCCTTTTTAAAAATTATAAGATCTGGATAAATAACAAAGAGCACGATGATTTTCGTGCTCTTTTTGTATAAAAGGTATTCGTATTTTATTATTTAATCCACCAAAAATAATGCGTTGCTGAACAATAGATTTCCGTTTTCCCAGAAACCTCTAAACAATGGATTATCTACCATATAAATTACTTCGCCATTCTCTTTTTTATCCACTGCAAAACTTACCGTATTATTCAATTTCTTTTTGATTTCATTACCAACAAAACCATAACTTTTATAATCTTTGGGCACGTAAACAACATTTGTCGCTTTTTTCAATAATGAATAATGTCTGTCATCCGTTTTCAGACTGAAATATTTATCTCCTAAACCAAAAGACATCGGGTGCGTTTTATTCAACAGATTCTCAATGATAGCACCAGGAATCGATTTAGAAATATACCTGCGTTCCGTTTCCTGAAAATCTAAAAATCGCTCTTTTAATTCATTTTCCGAAGCTTCTTTTTCAGAACTAAGTTTGTCTTCATCGGTAGCAAAAGGGCTCAAAGCATATCCTTCCTTTCCTTCAAATAAACTAAGGGCACTATTCATGGCAATCACTTTTCCACCATTTTTCACCCATTCTGCGATTTGTTTTTGTTGATCCTCCGAGAAATTGTAATACCCATCAGGTAATATCAATGTGTTGTAATTGTATAATTTTATCCTTTTAAAATTATCCGCATCCACAACACTTACAGGATATCCAACCGTTTCTTCCAGATAATACCAAACAGAACCAAATTCAGTAGAACCAACTCCTTTTCCTGACAATAAAACAATTTTAGGAGCTTTCAATAAATTAAAATTTTCACCACCAACATCCTTAGAATTTGAAGAAAAACCAGTTAAGATATAATTAAAATCTGTTTTTATTTTCACGAGTTCAGTAATCGTTTTTTCAAAGTCAACTACTTTAGGATTATCCGTTTTGGTAACCAGCAAACCTCCTGGGTCAACAGTTGTATCACCAAAAACGGCTTTTTTCATCGCTGATCTAACTTTAATATTATTTTGGTGCAACAAAGACAAAACCTGAGCTGAGATTCTGTTATTCCACGGAATATGAAACGCATATACATTTTGAGGAATCGTTTTTTCCTTCGCCTCAATTGACGCTTTTGTTTTGATGGTCAAACTATTTTTCAGCGCATAACCTTCAACTCCATACGCCAAAGGCAATGCCCAAGAGGTAATATCGTACGATAAACTGTCATTCAATTTTTGATTCGGTTCAAAAAGCACTTGCGCAAAAACGGCTTTTTGTTGGTCTACTTTTACAATTAAATCATTGGGTTCAATCGTAAAACCTTTCTCTGTTTTTGTATTGTAATTGAATCCGGACGCTTTTTGACTGGCATCGGCATAACTGAATTCTACGTTATTTTTTTTCAACAAATCCGCCATTTGAACTAATTTCGGATTGTTTTTCATCACATACATTTTATAATTTCCCTTAACAGTTTTTCGGGAATTATTCATAAAACCTCTGAATCCTTTCAGTAAAACATCCGCTTGAGATGCCGCCGATTCCACAACCGTCAAAACTGCCGTTGCATGATGCGTTAATCGGTCTTTTATAGTCAAATTGATCCCGTTACTCATCACAACTTCTCTTCCTGCTCCAATTCCCCCTTGTTCCAATGTCATTCCTACTGCTCCGTTGTAAGTAGGATACGTATCGCCATAACTTGGATAAAACAAATCAAAACGTTCACCGGTATTGTACATCCAGTTTTGCGCATCGAATTTTTTAGAAATATTTTTACCTAAAGTGTAATGAAAATCTTTCTGGTATTTCTCAATATATTCATGCAAAGGTTCCGCTGATGGTGGAAAGAAATACGGAGAATCATACCCCATTTCGTGTACATCCGTATGTACTTGTGGCATCCATTGGTTGTACAATGCAATACGCTGTTGGGTTTCCGGTTGCGTTTGCCAAGCCCAATCCCTATTTAAATCAAACATATAATGGTTGAATCTGCCACCCGGCCAAACTTCCATGTGCTCTCTGTCTGATAATTCCGGATGCGTTTTTTTACCTGAAATTTCTCTTAACCAATTCCCGTATCTGGAATATCCATCTGGATTAATGCATGGATCAAGGATTACAATGGTATTCTCTAACCACTTTTTAGTTTCAGCATTCGAAGGATTTACTAATTCATAAGCTACGGTCATAGCACTTTCGGTTCCGGCAAATTCATTTCCGTGAACATTAAAACTCAGCCATACAATTAACTTATCGCCAATCATTTGGAATTTATTCTCGGATAAACCAATAGCTGCTAAATTGTTGTTTCTAATTTGTTCCAAATTAGCCAAATTCCCCGGGCTGGAAATAAAATACACATTCAAATCCCTTTGTTCCGAAGTAACTCCGTATTTCTGGTGTTTGATGAAAGTGGACTTTTCCGTAAGATGCTTGAAATAATTTTCAGCCTGATGATAATAGCTTATTTGTTTTCCGTAATTGGGTAAAAACTGGGAAGGGCTTTGCACTTGCGAATGAACACTCAGCACCAAAGTTAGCATTAGATAAAAAGAAAAAACGGTCTTTTTCATATTGTTTTGGGTTAGTTATGCTTCAAAAATAGCCTTTTACGAAGTATTGCACAAGCTAAATTTTGGATTAATGAAATATTGATTTCACCAAAATCCTTGTTTCTATTAATTCTTTTTTTGTCGAAGAAGAATAACATTATTCAGTATTAAAAAACAATATTATTCTGTTTTGGATTAGTATCATTGCTACATTCTATTATATTTGCAGACAACAAAATTTACACTACAGATGGAAGAATGTATCTCAGTTTTTGACATGCTAAAAATTGGTGTCGGACCTTCGAGTTCGCACACGCTTGGACCTTGGAGAGCTGCCGAACGCTTTCTTGGCGAATTGAGAAACGAAAATTTAATTCATGCTGTAAACAGGGTAAAAATAGATTTATACGGTTCCCTTTCCTTAACTGGAAAAGGACACGCCACGGATTTAGCCGTAATGCTGGGTTTAAGCGGACAAGATCCGGAATACATTCCCGTAGAAAATATTGATGTAATTATCAAATCCATTGAATCCAAAAACGAAATCAATTTAGGAAACGAAAAAACTATCCCTTTTTATTTCCTCCAAGACATCGTTTTCAATAAAAACTTCCTTCCTTTTCATGCCAATGGAATGACTTTTACGGCCTATATGACTGATGACAGCGAATACGTCTCCACCTTTTATTCTATTGGTGGCGGATTTGTAGTCAAAGAAGAACGCATCAATGCCAAAAAGAAAATCCAGATAAAATGTGCTTTTCCTTATCCAATTGAGAAAGCGGCAGAACTATTGGATTATTGTAAAAAAGAGAACAAATCCATATCGGAAATCGTTTATGAAAACGAAAAATCGATGCGTACCGAAGCAGTTATCGATCATGAATTGATGCGCATTTGGAAAACGATGCTCGAATGCATGTATATCGGTTGTCATTCCGAAGGGATTCTGCCCGGAGGATTAAACGTGCGCCGTCGTGCTTTTGACATGCACCAAAAATTAATCGGTTTATCCAATTATAATTCACCACAAACTTGGTTAGACCAAATTAGATTAACCGAAGTAAAATTTCGTCAAATCCTGAAATGGGTTTCTTGTTTTGCCCTTGCGGTAAATGAAGTAAACGCTGCTTTAGGACGTGTAGTTACGGCTCCAACAAATGGAAGCGCGGGCGTGATTCCAGCTGTTTTGATGTATTATTTAGTAATTGAAAACCACAATGCCGGAGAAAAGGAAATCAAACAATTCCTGATGGTTGCCGGAGAAATAGGCAGTATTTTCAAAAAAGGTTCTACAATATCCGCAGCAATGGGTGGTTGTCAGGCCGAAATAGGCGTTTCTTCCTCAATGGCTGCTGCCGCTTTATGCGAATTAATGGGCGGAACTCCCGAACAGGTTTTAATGGCTGCCGAAATTGCTATGGAACATCATTTAGGATTGACTTGTGATCCTATTGGCGGTTTGGTTCAGATTCCGTGTATTGAAAGAAATACGATGGGCGCCATAAAAGCGATTAATGCCGCTGAATTAGCCCTGGAAACCGACCCTAAAAATGCTAAAGTACCTTTAGACAAAGTGGTGGACACGATGTGGCAAACTGCCAAAGACATGAACAACAAATACAAAGAAACTTCTGAGGGCGGATTAGCTATTGCCGTGAATATGGCGGATTGTTAAATTTTTTTATTTTAAAATCGCTGTTTTTGTAGGGATAAAATGATATATTTGGTTTAATGAAAATCTTTTTTATTCAAAAATAAAATTGATAATGCAAAAAATCGGGATGCTTTTTGTCTGTTTTTTAAGATATAAAAAACTATAAATCAATGATTAGTTGAATTTTAATTTTTAACCATACCTGTATTTATCAATTGTGTGCTATACTATCAAAAATCGTAAATAGAAAAAATGAATACAATAATTAATTGGAATGTTGACTCTGAGATTTTTTGGATCGCTAATAGTTTTCCTGTAAAATATTACGGTTTACTTTTTGCCTGTGGATTACTTCTAGGATTTTATATTGTTAAACGCATTTATATTAAAGAAGATATCCCTGTTCAAGATTTAGACAACCTTTTAGTCTATATTGTATTTGGAACTCTTTTAGGCGCAAGACTTGGACATTGTTTTTTTTATGAGCCTGCATATTTCTTAAAAAACCCAATAGAAATACTTTTACCAATCAAAAAAATTGGCGAAACATATAAATTTATTGGATACGCTGGTTTAGCAAGTCACGGAGGAACAATTGGAGTGTTTATTGCAATACTAATGTATTGCAAAAAGTTCAAAGTAAATATGCTATGGATATTGGACCGAATTGCAATTGGAGTTCCAGTAACGGCCGCATTTATAAGATTTGGAAATTTTATGAATTCTGAAATCTATGGAAAACCAACAAATGGAAATTGGGGTGTAGTTTTTCAAAAAGATGATTTTATTCCTAGACATCCAACGCAACTTTACGAAGCATTTTCATACTTATTAATTTTTACAATTCTATTTGTTATTTACAAATCGAAAATTGCAGCAAAAAATAATGGAATACTATTTGGTATTTTTCTAACATTATTGTTTTTAGCGCGATTTATAATTGAATTCTTTAAAGAAAATCAGGTCGATTTTGAAAATGGAATGACATTGAATATGGGGCAAATGTTAAGTATTCCATTTATTATAATTGGATTGATGATTATCATATGGAAAACAAGTACAGCATACAAGGATTTTGCATGATTGCGGTTTAGGTCTGAAAATTAAAGATAAAATTCGGTTTATTAATAACAAATTATTGCCCTAGTTTTGAACCAAACTTTGCTAAATATCAGAAATAACCCGTTGAGTCTAATTATTCAAAACGTCAGTTCGAGTGTTTTTTGTGTAGTAAAACGGAACAAAAAATGTATCGAGAACCGTTTTTAATTCCAAATTTTCTTGTTCTCGATACGATTTTCTAACGAAAATCACTCGAACTGACGAAAATTATAATTAAAAACTAATTACACCCAACGGGTTAGAAATAGTTCTTTTATTTACATAACCTAAAATTAAAACACTGATAATCTAAAATTCAACTATTTATAGTAGATTTAATCTATATTCTTAAATCAAAATCGATGGAAATCAATTGGGTAATAGTTGGCATAGTAGTCTTTTGTATGATAATTTTGATCGTATTTCTTATTAGAAAAAATCAAAAGGAGAAAAAAAAATACACCCATTTTTTAAACAATGATTACAAAAAAGCAAATGAGGAAGAGTCAGACTTGAATGACGACACGTATTAATTTGTATTGTTAAATTCTTTTGAAAGCCCATTGACATCAAAACTACTTTCTTCGGGTATCAATAAGATGAACGATTTTCCAAACGTTATCTTTTTTGAAAAGTGTAAAAGCATTCACTCCTTTATGACTTAATTTTCCATTTAGATAAAACTCATAAGGTGTCCAAGCGTGCGCCATGCTTCCATCGACTTGAATGGAGTAACTCAGAATTTTTTCCTGAAACTTTAATTCGGCAGGAATAGAAGCTATCGATTTAAAAAATACTTGTGGTTTTTCATTGGATAATTTATTGCCTTTGGTACTCTCAGTAATGGATTGTAAAATCATTGTATCCTCACAAAGAGCCTGTAATTTCAAAGTATCCTTGGCATGAAAAGCCTCAAAAAAAAATTCAACCACTTTTTGAATTTCTTGATTTTGAGCCTGAGAATTAGCGGATATAAATAACACAAAAATCAATAAAAATTTCTTCATCGTTTCTTAGTTTAATTAATTGGTTCTACAAATAACATTACTGTTACATTTTTGAGTTAAAAATATACATTTTATTACCTTTACAATCTTAAAACAACAAATATGTCTGTCGCAAAAAAAGATTATAAAAGGATTACTACAAAATCACTGATTGAGATGAAAGCCAATGGAGAGAAAATTTCCATGCTTACCGCATACGATTACACCATGGCAAAAATCGTTGATACCGCTGGAATTGATGTCATTTTAGTAGGTGACTCTGCTTCGAATGTAATGGCCGGTCATGAAACAACTTTGCCTATTACATTGGACCAAATGATTTATCACGCATCATCTGTGGTGAGAGCAATCGAAAGAGCGTTGGTTGTTGTAGATTTACCTTTTGGAAGTTACCAATCAGATCCTAAAGAAGCATTGCGTTCTGCCATTCGAATCATGAAAGAAAGTGGTGGTCATGCCGTAAAACTGGAAGGTGGTAAAGAAATTAAAGATTCTATCAAGAAAATATTAAACGCAGGAATTCCAGTTATGGGACATTTGGGTTTAACGCCACAATCTATTTATAAATTTGGAACCTATACGGTTCGTGCCAAAGAGGAAGAAGAAGCACATAAGCTAATAGAAGATGCTAAATTGCTGGAAAGATTGGGTTGTTTCGGATTAGTATTAGAAAAAATTCCTGCTCATTTAGCTGAGAAAGTGGCCCAAAGTATTTCGATTCCAGTAATTGGGATTGGTGCAGGTGGCGGTGTTGACGGACAAGTTTTGGTGATTCACGACATGTTAGGAATGAACAATGAATTTAGCCCGCGTTTCTTGAGAAGATACATGAATTTATACGAAGGAATGACAACTGCCATTGGTCAGTATGTTGCCGATGTGAAATCAAGTGATTTCCCTAATTCCAGCGAACAATATTAAGTCCCTAAACCCCAAAGGGGAATTGAAAAATGAAAATAGTTTCCAATAAAAATAACCTTCAAGTTCTTCACGAAGACAATCATCTTATTGTGGTAAACAAGCGTGTAGGCGATATTGTGCAAGGCGATAAAACCGGCGATAAACCATTATCTGATGTGGTGAAAGAATACATCAAAGACAAATACAACAAACCCGGAGAAGTTTTTCTGGGTGTGGTACATCGTTTGGACCGACCAACAACCGGAATAGTCGTTTTTGCCCGAACCAGTAAAGCGTTGACGAGAATGAATGAATTATTCAGCAATCGTGAAACTCAAAAAACGTATTGGTGTATTGTCAAAAACAAACCTTCGAATCCAACAGATAAATTAGTTCATTTCCTGAAAAGGAACGAAAAAAATAATACTTCAAAAGCGCATTTAAAAGAAGTTCCTGACAGCAAATTAGCCAGTTTAGATTATAAAATAATCAAAGAACTCAACAATTATTTCGCTTTGGAAATTAATCTTCATACGGGAAGACACCATCAAATCAGGGCTCAACTTTCGGCTATTGGTTCACCGATAAAAGGCGATTTAAAATATGGTTTTGACCGTAGCAATCCTGATGGAGGAATCCATTTGCATGCCCGAAAATTAGTTTTCACACATCCAGTTTCCAAAGAAAATATAGAAATCATCGCGCCAACACCGGATGATGTGATTTGGAATGCTATTTAATACTAAAAAACAGTATTTTTACTTTTATTCATTCCATAAACCCAACATTAAACATTCACAAAAACCAAATTTTATGAAAAAACAATACCTGATTTTTTGCTTCATTTCTTTTTTGAATATGGCTGCTCAAGACCATTTTTCAGGAGTAAACATGTCTAACAGAGTCGGATTACTTAATGCCAGTATCAATCCGGCAGAACTATCCAATTTAAGTTCTAAATATGAAGTAAATCTTTTTTCAACGAGTATAAATGTTGCCAACGATAAAATAGGTTTTAGTGATATCGTTAACGGAGAAAATATCGAAGATTTATTATTTAAAGGAAATGATCCTGTAAACATGCGTGTAGATGCTGAAATTTATGGTCCTGGTTTTGCCATGAGATTGGATAAATGGGCATTTGGCATTACAACAAAAGCAACTGCAAAATTAAATCTTATTGATATAGATCCAAAACTTGCTGATGCGATTAATTCCGATAACATTGTTGGTTCTTCAACGATAAGTAATGATTATAATCAGCGTTTAAACGGAACAAGCTGGGGAGAAGTAGGATTCTCATTAGCAAGAAACCTATTCGAAAATGAAACCCATAAATTCAATGCCGGTGCCACATTAAAATTACTATTCCCAGGTTCTTACACGAATTTAGGGGTAGATAAATTTCAAGGAACCATCAACAATATTGCTGCCGAAGCCTATCTAAATAATACCCAGGCAAATATCAACATTGCTTATTCAGGAAACTTTAAAGATGGTTTTACTGATTTTAGTAATTATTCAGAATCTGTTTTTGGAAAAATAAACGGAGTTGCCGCTGATTTTGGCGTAAATTATCTATGGAAAGACAAAGACAGTTACAAAATAAAAGCAGGTTTAGCAGTACGAAATATTGGAGGAATGACTTTTGAGGATGAAGCAAACTCATCCACGGATTATGCCTTAAATATACAATCGACACCAGCAAATCCAAATGGTTTGGCTTTAAGCCAATTTCAAGATGCCAAAAATTTACAAGAAGTAGAAACCATTTTACAAAACGATGGCTATTTAACTAAAACGGAATCCAGTAAAAGTTTCAAAGTAAACCTGCCTGCTGTTTTCTCCGCTTATGCAGATATAAAAGTAGTTCCTAAATTTTTTGTGGCACTTTATACCCAACAAAAACTAGGAGATGATACTAAAGATAATCAAATAACAACTCAAAATGTAGTTTCTGTTACGCCACGATTTTCATTAAAAAACTTTGAGGTTTATTCTTCATGGGCCAGTAATGAGATTTCAGGTACAACTGGTGGATTAGGATTTAGAGTGTATGGTTTTTATATGGGATCCAGTTCTGTAGTAACCGCTTTAACAAGCGACACAAAACAAGCTGATTTTTATATAGGATACAGACTTGGGTTAAAATAACGGTTCTACAAATTTTAAAATCATCCTATGAAACACAAGAACGACATCAGTTATAGAAAAGAATCCCTTAAAAAACTATTGCACAACATTATAGAAAATGAAGAGGCAATCATTAAGGCTTTGTACGATGATTTTAAAAAACCTGCTTTTGAAGCTGTTTTAACCGAAACCAACTATGTGATTAGTGACTTAAAAGAAACCATAAAAAGAATGGATTCTTGGGCAAAGCCAAAGAAAGTTTTCGCTTCTCTTTTGAATTTCCCGTCATCCGATTATATTTATAGTGAACCTTACGGAAATGTATTGATCCTTTCTCCTTGGAATTATCCGTTTCAATTAGCCTTATGTCCGCTGGTTGCTGCTGTTGCCGCCGGGAATAAAGTAACCTTAAAACCATCGGAACTTACTCCGAATACTTCGAATATTATTTCCAAAATTATAAGCGAAACTTTTGCGGTAAAAGATGTTGTTGTGGTAACTGGAGATGCAACAATCGCACAGGAATTATTAAACAAACGTTGGGACTATATTTTTTTCACCGGAAGTGTTGCAGTTGGGAAAATAGTGGCGAAAGCAGCTGCCGAAAACCTAACGCCAGTCACACTGGAATTGGGAGGAAAAAGTCCTTGTATTGTTGATGAAACGGCTAATTTAGAATTAAGTGCCCGACGCATTGTGTGGGGAAAAATCATAAACGCCGGACAAACGTGTGTTGCTCCTGATTATATATTGGTACACCATAAAATGAAGGATACTTTCGTGAAATTACTGATTCAAGAAATTGAAAAAGCACTTGGAACAAACCCGGAAGAATCATCTGATTTTGCCCGAATTATCAACCTCAAAAACTGGCAGCGTCAATTAAGCTTATTGGAAAATCAGACCATACTTTTTGGCGGACAATCTAACAAAGAGACATTGTACCTCGCTCCTACTTTGCTTGACGAGCCAAATATGGATAGTGTAGTGATGAAAGAAGAAATTTTCGGACCAATACTTCCTATACTTTCTTATCAATCGAAATCAGATATTGAAAAAATAATTTCGAGCTTCGAAAAACCATTATCCTTGTATTTATTTTCCCAAGACAAATCTTTTATCGATGAAGTGTTGCGAAAATATTCTTTTGGTGGCGGTTGCATTAATGATACGGTAATTCATTTGGCTAACAATCGCCTGCCTTTTGGCGGTGTTGGAAATTCCGGAATGGGAGCGTATCATGGAAAACTAAGTTTTGATATTTTTTCCCATAAAAAAGCTATTGTAAAAAAAGGAACTTGGCTGGATTTACCGATGCGTTATGCGCCTTATAAAGACAAATTAAAAACCATTCAAAAAGTATTAAAATGGTTGTAGCCAAGGAAAAAACCAGTAAGCTCGGGACTTGCAGCGCAGAATTTTATGATAAGCATGGCAGCCATAAATTATGATCCGTGTCCAATGGAAGGTTTTGATTCGCTGAGAATTAAAAAAATATTACATTTACCAGCATCTTCAGAAATAAATATGATTTTAGGATGCGGAATCAGGGAAGAACAAGACGTATATGGGGAACGATTCAGAGTTCCTTTTGAAGAAGTCTATTTTAAAAAATAAAAAACTAACAAACCAAATAATACCAAAACCAAATGATTAGAACTACACAAGACCGAATTGAGGAAATAAAAAAGAATGGTTACACCTTAGATTTTGGAAATGTCTTCAACCATGCATTCGAAAATTATAAAAAAATTGCACTGTATAGCGGTTTAATATTGTTTGTGGGTATTATTCTGATAAGTATTTTGTTAGCTATAATAGCTCTTTCAATTTTTGATTCCGAAACTGTTTTAGAAAAATTAAAAGCTGAAAATTTACAACCGGAAAATTTAAGTTTAAACTCCATGTTAATTTTCTCAGGAGTCACTATATTAATAACGTGTTTGCTTAGTCCATTTACTGCTGGATTAATCAAAATGGCGTATTGTGCCGAAAGAGATGAAGAATTTCATGTGTCAACGATGTTTGAATATTACAAAGCTCCTTATTTTAAAGAACTATTTATTGCAATATTATTAATTTCTTTATTGAGTACTGGCATTCCAGAATTACTTGACTATGCACAAATACCGTTTGTTGGGTTTTTAATTACTATACTCACTACATTTTTTACGTTCCTTACAATTCCACTTATTATTTTTGGTAATCTGAAAGCTGTTGAAGCTATCCAAGCCAGTGTTTTAATTGTTTCTAAACAACCAATAGTCTTACTGGGATTATTTGTTATTGGAATCATAGCTACTTTTGTAGGATTAATTGGATGCTGTATTGGAATCGTTTTTACTATTCCGTTTATGTATTCATTATATTATGCTATTTATAGCGAAATAATAGGATTTGATCCTGAAACTGGGATTGAAAACAGAAACTAAAAACATTTTTTATAGCTCAAAACCAAAATTTATTGAAATTTAAATTTTAATAAATTTTGGTTTTTTATTTAAAATAAATCCTTACATTGAAATCCATAAAGATAGAATCCCAGAACTAGCCTTTCAAATCTAATCAAAATATTTCTATGGTATTATACTGTAGCCTATTGACTGTTTTCAACTCGAAATTTGTTTTATTTTGGGCTTCTAATTTTTTTATAATGAGTAATCCTTTATGGATTATAATTCTTGTTCTATTTATTTTCCTGGCTTATAAAATTTATAAAATAAAAGCTACATTAAAAAGTAAGCTGCTGGAAAATGGCACAGAAACTGCTTCAAAAAACAAAGAATACCAACTCTATCTCCTCTTTTTAGGTATCATACTTCCTTCAATAGAAGTGATTTTTGAAATTTTTAAAATTAGGCCTATCAGTTTATTAGTGCCCAATTGTACTATTGGCTTTTCTTTAATTTTATTGTATTTTGTAAGTACCAAGTCGGCTATTGTATTTAGAAATATTAAACAAATTTTCATTGCGCTATTCTTAATTTATTTTTGTTTTATATCCCGCAATCTAATTTATTCCCCAACTGATGTTATACCCATAACAGCATTTGTTGTTTCTTTTTTCTTTGCTTATAATGTGTTAAGCCCCATAAAAGTGTATTGGTATTTTGTTGCGGCTGTTTTTATCTTCTTAGGTGTCACTTCTATATTAGAAATAATCCCGTTAAAGACAAACATTGCACTATTTATCTATTCGACCATAATTCTGATTATAAATTACATTCACCATATATCATTGTTAAACATTGATGTTGAATCTCGTTTTAATAATCAAATTATTAATAAAGGGAATTCGCTTATTCTGGCAACAAACAGAAAAGGTGAAATTGTTTTTTGCAGCGAAAATGTAAAAACTATTTTAGGTTATTCTGTTGAGCAAGTAATGGGATTGGGCTACTGGAAAGTCACGGAAGACCCTGAATTCTATGGGGAAGATTATCATCCAAAGTTTAAGGAAGACGAGGTATTTATCCGGAAAGTTAAATGTAGTAACGGAGAATACAAACACATCCAATGGAACGATAAAAAATTTTCGGACGATTTAATCATAGGAATTGGACAAGATGTTACCAATGAGATTCACATTCAGGATCAATATAAAAATTTGATCCAAAATGCTACTGATATTATTTTTGAGGTAGATGATGATGGGAACTTTACATTTGTTAATGACTTTACCATTAAAGTTTTAGGCTATGAAGAAAAAGAAATTCTAACCCGAAACTATTCCGAATTTATACGAACGGACTATATCAATGAAATGATGAGTTTTTATCAAAATTTGGAAGAAAACGAACATGATTTCCCTATAATTGAAATTCCTTTATTAAAAAATGATGGGGAAATACTATGGATTTCTCAAAAAGTGATTATACGTAGAAATGATTTAGGTAAGGTAATCGGTTATTCCGGTATAGCAAGAGATATAACTAAATTTAAAGATATTGAATTTGAAAATAAAATTCGTCAGGAAAAAGTAGAAGAGTACAACAAAACGATTAAACAATTATCGACTACAAACTTCAATAATTATAAAAATCTGGACTATGGCATAATGCAAATCATTGAATCCGCAGCAATAATTTCAAAATGCAATCGGGTAAGTTATTGGAAATATACTGAGGATAAAATCATCTGTAAAAATTTATATGAATTACAAAAACATACTTTTAGCAAAGGATTTATTTTAGAAAAAGAAAAATATCCAATCTATTTTGAAGCGATTAAAAGTGAAAAAGTTATTAGTGTTTCAGATGTTTTCAATAAATTTAAAACATCGGAATTTACTGAAAATTATTTTTCACAAAATGAAATTAAATCCTTACTTGACATTCCTATATTTATAGATGGGGAATTAATTGGAATAGTATGTTTCGAAACTACATCTGAAAACAAAAATTGGGATAATGAAGATGTCAATTTTGTCAGAACAATATCTGATATTATTTCTCTAGCAATAATCTCACACAGTCGATACGAAGCGGAAAAGAAATTAGAATACAAGAGTGAACTTTTATCAGCAATGGCTCTTTGCACAGAGAAATTTTTGAACAGTAAAGATATAAACGATATTTTCTCGGATGTACTTATAATTATGGGGAAAGCAACTAAATCCCATAGAGCCTATTACTATGAAAATGATGAAAATACGGGATTAATAAGTCAAAAATACAGATGGATAATCAATAATCTCAAATTAACTGAGAATAATATTAAGCTTCAAAATTTACCGCATGCGTACTTTGAAGAGCTGATAACGCCACTTTTAAACAATAAAATATATAGAGCAGTAATACCAAAAATCGAAAATATTTCATTGAGGAATAAATTAGCCAACGTAGATGTAGTCTCATTAATTCTTTTTCCAATTTTTGTGAGAAACAAATTTCATGGCTTTTTAGGATTTGATGATACTCAAAATGAAAGATACTGGTCAGAAGATGAAGTAAATATTTTACAAACATTAGCCAGTAACATCGCGTCTTCGATTGAGCGTATTGCTAACGAGACTGCTATTAATGAAAGTGACGAAAAGTTCCGATTATTAGCGAATAATATTCCCGGGACGGTCTATTTATCGAAATATGATGAGAATAACACCAAAATTTATCTTAACGATGAAATAGAAAAACTTACTGGTTATTTGAAATCTGATTTTCTTACCGATAAATTATCCTTCATTGACTTAATTCATCCTGAGGATAAAATAAATACAATTGCAGCACAAAAAAAGGCAATAGAAAATAAAAGAGCCATTCACTTAACGTACCGAATTATACATAAAGACAACCGTATTGTTTGGGTAGAAGAATTTGGAGATGCTATTTACAAAGAGGAAAAAATTGCATTTATAGAAGGTATTTTTATCGATATTACGGAAAGAAAACAAGCAGAAATCTTTATTAAAGCAAAGGAATTAGCGGAAGCTGCCAACAAAGCAAAATCAGAATTTCTTGCTAACATGAGCCATGAAATCAGAACGCCATTAAATGGAATTATTGGTTTTACTGATTTGTTAATGAAAACTCATCTTGGAAAAACCCAAGAGAAATACATGACAACCATAAATCAATCGGCTCATTCTTTATTATATATCATAAATGATATTCTTGATTTCTCAAAAATAGAAGCCGGAAAACTCGATTTATTCATTGAAAAATATGACATTAAGGAACTATTGAATCAAATTATGGATTTAATAGTATATCAATCCAATCAAAAAAAATTAAGTTTAGAACTGAATATAGCACCCGATGTTCCTAAATATTTTTGGACAGATGGTGTTCGTTTAAAACAAATATTAATTAATCTTTTATCTAACGCAGTAAAATTCACAGAAAAAGGCTCTATAAAATTAAATGTTTCCATTATTGAAAAAATAGATGATTCCAGAGCCAAATTTCTTTTTACAGTTATTGATACGGGGATTGGAATACAAGAAGAAAACAAAAAGAAAATATTCAATGCTTTTTCTCAAGAAGACAGCTCAACAACAAGAAAATTCGGAGGAACTGGTTTAGGCCTCACCATTTCAAACCAATTATTAGGTTTAATGAATTCGCATTTGCAATTAGTAAGTACGGTTAATTTTGGCAGCGCCTTTTATTTTTATTTAGATTTAGAAATTAGTAATGAAATATCAGAAGATGTAAAGCAAATTACAATTCCTGCTATTACTAATGAAATTGTAGGCAAATCAAATAAAAGCTCAAAAAAAATAAAAATAATGATTGTTGAGGACAATAAAATCAATATGCTATTGCTTAAAACAATCATTAAAAACGTACCTATAAATTCCGCTATTTTTGAAGTTATAAATGGCAAAGATGCGGTAGAGCAATTTGAAACGATAAATCCAGATATTATTTTCATGGACATCCAAATGCCAATCATGAATGGATATGAAGCTACCCAATTAATTAGAACCTTAAAATCTGGACAAAATGTTCCCATCATTGCAATAACTGCAGGTACAGAAAAAGAAGAGAAAGAAAAATGTCTTACGGCAGGAATGAATGATTATATCTCAAAACCAATAGTAAAAGGAATCATTGAAGAAATAATTTCTAAATGGACCAGTTAACATCTTCGAAAAAAGAATATTTATCGTTTAAAATTTTATACTTTTATGTATATACGTTTTTTAATAACAACTAAAAATAACACAATATGAAATGGAGTGGTAGACGTTCAAGTGAAAATTTTGAAGACCGAAGAGGAATGTCCTCAGGAGGAAAAACAATTATAGGAGGTGGAATTATTGGTATTATTATCTTGTTATTGAATCTTTTTGGTGGAGAAAATGCTCAAATGCTAACTCCAATACTAGAACAAATGAATCAAGGACAAAGCACTCCCACTGAACAAAGAGCCTTAACTGCAGCGGAAATTGAAGAAGGCAAATTTATAGAAGCGATATTAGTAGATACAGAAGATGTTTGGGGAAAAATATTTCAGGAAAATAACATGCAATATGAAAGACCCAATTTACTATTGTTTACTGATGCAGTAGAAACTGCTTGTGGTAATGCTACCTCTGCTTCGGGTCCTTTTTATTGTCCTGGTGATCAAAAAGTATATATGGACTTGGCTTTCTTTGAAGAGCTGAAAACAAGATTTGGAGCTCAAGGAGGTGATTTTGCTACCGCCTATGTAATTGCGCACGAAATAGGACATCATGTACAAACTTTATTGGGAACTTCCAGTAAAATGAGACAAATGCAAGAAGGAAAAAGTGAAGCCGAAGCCAATAAATTATCTGTAGCTTTAGAATTACAAGCTGATTTTTACGCTGGAGTTTGGACGCATTACAACCAAAAAATGAATGACATATTAGAAGAAGGTGACATTGATGAAGCTTTAAGCGCAGCTCATGCTGTGGGTGATGATGCGATTCAATCTAAAATACAAGGACATATTGTTCCGGAATCCTTTACTCACGGAACTTCAGAACAACGTAAATATTGGTTTATGAAAGGCTATAAAACGGGTGATATCACGCAAGGAAATACCTTTTCGGAGTTGAGATAGATGACTATATTCTAAGATAAACAGCATTTAATTTTAACCATATAAGGAATATAAGGTCATTTAAGCAGGATGTAAAAAGCAATAACTTATCTGTTCTTATATTCCTTATATGGTAAACCTTTTCATCCAGATTCCTTTAATAATGCTTATAAAATCTGTGTGAATCTGTGAAATCTGTGGCAAAAAAAAGACTGGGCACGAATTAAGGACAGTCATGTAACAATTTTAGCTCCCCCTTTAAATTTACCATAATTATTTAACGTCTCGACTATTGTTTGTAACGAAGTACTATGATTTTATTTAAACAAAATCAAGCAATCAAAAGTACATCGAAAAATTAGCAGTACCTTTGCGCCCACTTAAAGAAGTAAACTAAATAATTGTGTTTACTTCATAAACACCATTTATGTCATTTAACTCATTAGGTTTATCTGATGCTTTACTAAAAGCCATCAGCAAAAAAGGATATTCAACCCCTTCTCCAATACAACAAAAAGCAATTCCACCAGTTTTAGAAGGTAAAGATGTATTAGCATCCGCACAAACAGGAACAGGGAAAACAGCCGGTTTTACACTACCTATTTTACAAATATTATCACAAGGGCAACACTTAAGTCGCAGACCTATTCGTGCCTTAATATTGACTCCAACACGAGAATTGGCAGCACAAATACTTGCCAATATTAAAGAATACAGTGAGTTCTTAGACTTACGCAGTACCGTTATTTTTGGAGGTGTAAACCAAAACCCACAAGTGACTCAATTGCGTCAAGGTGTCGATATTTTAGTCGCCACTCCAGGTCGACTAATCGATTTGCAAAATCAAGGATTAATATCATTGGCAAAAGTTGAAATCTTAGTTTTGGATGAAGCAGACCGTATGCTGGACATGGGTTTCGTACGAGACATTGAGCGTATTATAAAAGTATTACCTTCAAAAAGGCAAAACTTACTATTTTCGGCAACCTTTTCAAAAGACATTAAGAAATTGGCCATGGGCATTTTGCACCATCCCGTTCATGTTGAAGCGACCCCGGAAAACACAACCGTGGATGCTATCATTCAAAAAGTATATCCTGTTGCCAAAGAGAAAAAAACAGAACTGATCATTAAACTTATTTCTGAAGGAAACTGGAAACAAATTTTGGTGTTTACCCGTACCAAACAAGGCGCCAATAAACTGACTGAAAGCATGATTAGTGCCGGAATCAAAGCAGCTGCCATTCACGGAAATAAAGGGCAGGGCGCACGAACCAAAGCATTAGCGGGTTTCAAAGACGGAAGCCTGACCGCTTTAGTCGCTACAGATATTGCAGCGCGAGGTTTAGACATCCCGTTGTTACCGCATGTGGTAAATTTTGAATTGCCTAATATTCCTGAAGATTACGTTCACCGAATTGGTAGAACTGGTAGAGCTGGAGCAAGTGGAGAAGCTATTTCGTTATTTAGTCCAGACGAAACTGTCTTTTTACGCGATATAGAAAAATTGGTGGGCATGAAATTACCTGTAGAAAACATTAAAGGTTTTGAGCCAGACCCTAACGCTTCAACAGAACCTATTAAACAAGGTCAAGGAAGGCAACAACGCAATTCGACTCCTAAGAAACCAAAAACGGATACTACAAACCGTAGCAGCAACAATAGTTTTGGTCCAAGACGTCCAAGTCAAAATAATGACAGACGTTCTAATAGATAACAACTAAGAAAATATATTTTCTTTTTTTAGGAGCAGAATATTTTCGTTTTTTAAGAACGTATTTTCCCGCTATACATTACAAACCTAGTAAGAGCTGAACACCAGCTCTTACTAGGTTTTTCATTTCTATCGGGGCTATTTAGAGCGTTTTTACTTTCAAAATAGCATTTTGCAAGTTACTCCCACAAATCTAAAATAGCCAGATGATTTGTAAGAAAAAATTAATATATTTGGAATAAAGTAAAGTATGAGCTTTATGATACATTTCTACCCTAAATTGGGTGGCTTTGTATGATTTTGTCAGACCTATATATTAGTTATGCGCTAGTCGCCAATTGGAATGCATAAAACAACAGTAATTATGGAATGTATTCATGAAAAAATGAAAAGTACTGATATGATAATTGCACAGCTATTTGTTTGCTCTAATTGCAATTATGAAACAGTAGAATATCCTTCATCGTGTTGCTTTCATCCGCAAGATGAACCCGTAATATTTTACAAAGACGAAACTGATTATTATACGAAACCCGAAAGCTATACTGTATATAATCAATGTAAATCATGTGGAAGGAAGAATGGATCGGCTTTAAAAAAATCCAATTACAATAAAGCAGAACTTGCATATTTTGACAATAGCATCAGAGAAAAAACAGAAAAGCTAAAACAAGAGTTGCGTGAGCATCTCAAGGAGATGGAAATACGAAGGTCTGAAAAAAGACGTGACGCGTTTTGGGATGATTATGGTGAATATCTAAAATCTGATGAATGGAAATTGAAACGGAAATTGGTTTTGGAAAGAGACAAAAATTTATGCCAATCTTGTTTAAATGCAACTGCATATGAAGTTCATCATACTGTAGGGATATTTAGAAAAAATGAGCCGCTTTTTACATTAGTTTCTCTTTGTAATCCTTGTCACAATATTATTACTGCAATTGAACGCGGAAATCATAAAGATGCAGCAAAGATTCAACATAAGAAATGACCAGCGCATAACCGCCGTTTCAAGAAATTACCACTCTGGTGCTCGTTTGCAACGAGTACTTACTTAAATTAAGAGACAAATTATAGCGTTTGCAACGCGGAACGTTGTGATAAACATCTGAAATTAAAAATCGTTGATCAAAAATCTGAAATCTGCTCATCTTTATACTGAAAACTGTTGTTTCAAAATACAACAATAATTTAAAGCATTAATTTACAAATTATTATTCTATTCATATGTAGATAATATTTGTTTTTTATAGGAATATGGTATCGCCAGATCTTCATTGGTGTTTGCGACAGCTTCTGTCATGGCGATTTCATACTTATTCAAATCTAGATTAAGAATATTACCTACTCTGCTAAACTCTTCATTAATCTTTGCATTCAAGATTAGTTGTTCATTTGTTATTGGATGATTAAAAATTAACTGATGTGCATGAAGCATCATTCCTTTCAGTTCAAAATTCTCCAACCATAATTTATTTTGTTTGTTACAACCATGTGGACGACTTCCTAAAATGGGATGAAAAATATGTTTGAAATGTTTTCGTAATTGATGCATACGTCCAGTTTCAGGAATCGCTTCTACCAAACAATATCGTGACGTTGGTTGATTGTTAAATTCTAACTCAATTTCGGTACTTTGCAATCGATGAAAGTAGGTTATTGCATTTTGTATAATGCCATCATCATTGGTTAAATCATAATCAATCGTTAGTTCTTCGGGTGACCAACCACGTAAAATTGCTAAATATTTTTTTTCGACTTCGCGTGTGGCAAAACGATCATTCATAATTTTTAAAACGGCTGCATCCAACGCAAATAACAAGACACCAGATGTTTTGCGATCTAACCGATGAATAGGATAAACGTGTTGCCCTCCTATTTGATTTCTCAATTCTTGAATAGCAAACACTTTTGCATCGCGCGCATAAAATGATTTGTGGACCAACAATCCACTTGGTTTATTAATTGCTATAATATATTCGTCTTGGTAAAGAATTTCTAACATTTGGCAAAAATAAAAGAGATTTCTATCGAAATCTCTTTTTTGACTTATTTATTTCTATACTTTTCTTTTTTCATTTTAGTTCGAAAAACAAAATAGAAGATTACGATTGCTAAAACTGTTATTAAAATTGTATCCCAATGCTCTTTTATACTGTTGATTATATTATCCGTATTCTTGAAATTATAGTTAAAATTAATAAAAAAAAGCTACGCAATCTGCTACGCAAAATCTCCGACTTTGAGTATGTGTTTTTCAGTCTCTGACTGACCTTAAAATTCAAACATTTGAAAACCAAAGTCGGTTGAAAACCGAAACTATTTCCTAAGAGTCTAAGACTTTTAGGAGCAAAAGCATTGGACTTTGTGAAGCATTGATAGTTCTATTATTAAAATTACTTTATACAAAATTGACTTTTTTACTCCTGCAAGGTCTTTTTTTGACCTTGTAGGTATATTTAGGATACCTACAAGGTCAAAAAAAGACCTTGCAGGATAATAAAATTAGCCACTAACTACCCCAACCAACCATCACGATCCAAACTTCTATACTGAATGGCTTCGGCAATATGGCTGGAAATTACTGTAGGCGCCGCATCAAGATCGGCGATCGTGCGTGCCACCTTCAAAATTCTGTCATAGGCTCGTGCCGAAAGATTCAAACGTTCCATAGCGGTTTTCAATAACTGCTTTGAAGCATCATCCAAAGCACAATGTTCCCGAATGTGTTTGGTATTCATTTGCGCATTATAATGGATGTTTTCCATTTGCTCAAAGCGTTCCGTTTGAATTTCTCGAGCCGCAGTCACTCTTTTGCGAATATCAACACTGCTTTCTGCTTTTTGGTCTTCCGATAATTTTTCGAAAGGAACGGGAGTCACTTCAATATGAATATCAATTCTATCTAATAAAGGTCCTGATATTTTACTCAAATACCGTTGCATTTCGTGAGGCGAAGAAGTTTGGGGCGAATCGGGATCATTGAAGAAACCACTTGGACTCGGATTCATACTCGCCACCAGCATAAACGAGGACGGATAAGTAACCGTGAATTTCGCACGAGAAATAGTCACTTCTCTATCTTCTAAGGGTTGACGCATCACTTCCAAAACATCTCTCTTAAATTCCGGCAACTCATCCAGAAACAAAACGCCGTTATGCGCCATCGATATTTCGCCCGGTTGCGGATAACTTCCTCCACCAACCAATGCCACATTTGAAATGGTATGATGTGGACTGCGAAAAGGGCGTTGATTCATCAAACCTACTTCCTTCAATTTTCCTGCTACACTGTGAATTTTTGTTGTTTCCAATGCTTCCCGCAACGTCATCGGCGGAAGAATACTGGGTAACCGTTTCGCTAACATTGTTTTTCCGGCACCCGGCGGACCAATCAAAATAATATTATGCCCTCCGGCAGCGGCAATTTCCATGCAACGCTTGATGCTTTCTTGTCCTTTGACATCCGAAAAATCAAATTCAGGAAAATCTAAGGTTTTATAAAATTCGGCCCTGGTGTCAATTGTTGTTGGCTCAAGAGTTCCTTTTCCTTCGAGAAAATCAATCACTTCCTGTACATTTTCGACTCCGTACACATCTAAACCAGCCACAATAGCAGCTTCTTTTACATTTTGCTTTGGAAGAAAAAAACCTTTAAAACCTTCTTCTTTGGCTTTGATTGCAATAGGCAAAGCGCCTCGGATAGGTTGAAGACTGCCATCAAGGGAAAGTTCCCCCATGATGATGTATTTGTCAACTTCATCGGCTTTTATTTGCCCAGAAGCTACAAGAATTCCAATAGTTAAAGTCAAGTCATAAGCAGAACCTTCTTTACGTAAATCAGCTGGAGCCATATTGATGGTAATTTTTTTCCCCGGCATGGCATATCCGTTATTTTTGAGTGCAGCCGCAATCCGGTAACTACTTTCTTTGATGGCGTTATCAGGCAAGCCAACTAAATGATATCCAATCCCTTTATCGATATTCACCTCTACGGTAATTGTTGTGGCTTCCACTCCAAAAACAGCGCTTCCAAAAACTTTAACTAGCATGTTTACTTATTTGATTCTAAAATTAGAGAAAACATTTTTAATTACTATAATTAATCCTACAAAATTTAGAAACGATAGAGAATAGTACAGATTTATGTCAAAATAATTAGAATAGTATGATAGAGTAGCTTAATAATATTCAAATTCTGCAAAAAACAACTGTTAAAATCAAAAAAAATAATGCTTAACATTTCCTTTTTTTTACTTTTAGAGAATAATTAGAAACTATACTATGAAAAAAATCTTACTTCTACTCTATTTCAGTGTTTTATTGCCAAAAACCTATGCACAAGAATACTTTCCCAATAATGAAAGTGTTCAAAACAGAAACACCAATTTTACCGCTTTTACCAATGCAAAAATTTATGTTACACCAACACAAATTATTGAAAAGGGTACCTTATTGATTCAAAACGGAAAAGTTATTGGTGCAGGAAATAACATCGCCATTCCTAAAAATTGCATGATAATCAACTTAGATGGAAAATCAATTTATCCTTCATTTATTGATATGTACACCAGTTTTGGGATTGAAAAACCAAAAGGAATTACCAGTACTGAAAGGAATCCTTTATATGATACCAAAAGATCAGGGTATTATTGGAATGAAAGTATTCGTTCAGAAGTAAATGGATATGAAAGCTTTAAATACGACCAAACTAAAGCCGAAGAATTATTAAAAGCAGGATTTGGTGTCGTGGGAACTCACGTCCAGGACGGAATTGCTCGCGGATCAGGAACGCTGATCGCTTTGAATAATTTTGATAAAAGCACCCAATTATTATCTGATAAAGTAACCAATCATTTTGCGTTTACTAAAAGTGCCACCACAAATCAAGCCTATCCAAGCTCATTGATGGGAATGATGGCATTACTTCGCCAGATGTATTTAGATTTGGATTGGTACAAAAAAGGAAATGCCACAACCAAAGATTTATCCTTGGAAGCCTTATCCAATAATGAAAAATTAGTTCAAATATTTGCTTCTGAAGACAAATTAAACAGTTTGAGAGCAGCCAAAATAGCGAAAGAATTTGGCTTAAATTATGTATTGAAAGGAAACGGAAATGAATTTGAACGAATTGAAGAAATCAAAAAAACAAATTCGAAATTTATTATTCCAATCAATTTCCCGGAAGCTTATGATGTTTCTGATCCCAACCAAGCCAATCAAATGGAATTGAAAGACTTGCGTTTTTGGAATCAGGCACCAACCAATCTTAAAGTTTTAACCGATAATGGAATTGTTTTCGCTTTGACGACTGACAAGTTAAAGAAACTCGAAGATTTTAGACCGAATCTATTAAGAGCCATTAAATACGGATTTGATAAAACGAAAGCATTAGAAGCATTGACCACTATTCCCGCTGCTATTTTAGGAAAAAGCAACGAAATAGGAAGTTTGAAAACAGGAAGTTTAGCCAATTTTGTTATTACATCCGGTGAAATTTTTGAGGAGAAAACAATTTTTTACGAAAACTGGGTTCAGGGTAACAAATTTGTTATTACCGATATAACAATTAAAGATATTCGTGGTGATTACGATTTAAGTGTAGCTAATCAACAATACAAATGGAAAATTAGTGGCGATATTACTGCTCCAAAATCGATAATTACGACGATTGATTCCAAAAAAGTTAGTTCAAAACTTACGGTTTCTAATAATTGGATTTCAACTGTAATGAAATCTATGGATTCAACAAAAACAACTTTCTCCAGATTAATTGGATATATCGATGACATCCAATTACTTTCAGGAAAAGCAATTTTATTCAATGGAAATGAGGTAAAATGGTCTGCTGTAAGAACGGCTCCTTTTATAAAACCAATCGACTCCTTGAAATTGGAAAAAAATAACATGATTATTCCAACAACATTTCCAAATGTTGCTTATGGCAATTTGAAAAAACCAACTACACAAACACTATTGTTTAAAAATGCCACTGTTTGGACAAACGAAAAAGACGGTATTTTAGAAGAAACTGACGTGTTGGTTAAAAACGGAAAAATTGCATCTATTGGAAAAAATATTTCTGACGCTTCAGCAACAATTGTTGATGCCAAAGGCAAACATTTAACCAGCGGAATTATTGATGAGCATTCTCACATTGCAATTTCTAATGGTGTAAATGAAGGCGGGCACAATTCCAGCGCCGAAGTAACCATTCAAGATGTAGTGAATTCTGAAGACATTAATATATACAGGGACTTAGCCGGTGGAGTTACCACTTCTCAATTACTACATGGATCTGCAAATCCAATTGGTGGTCGTTCAGCGATTGTAAAATGGAAATGGGGCGCTTCGGCAGATGAAATGCTTTACAAAGACCAACCTGGATTTATCAAATTTGCCTTGGGAGAAAATGTAAAACAAGCAAACTGGGGAATCACTAATCCTACTCGTTTTCCTCAAACCAGAATGGGTGTGGAACAGGTTTTTACGGATTATTTCCAACGTGCTAAAGAATACGATGTTGCTTGGAAAAATTACAATGCAACTGGTAAAAAAGGAAAAGGGAAAGCACCAAGAGTGGATTTAGAACTACAAACATTAGCTGAAATATTAAATAAAGAGCGTTTCATTTCTTGTCATTCTTATGTGCAATCTGAAATTTTGATGTTGATGAATGTAGCCGAAAAATTTGATTTTAGAGTCAATACGTTTACCCATATTCTTGAAGGATATAAAGTTGCCGATAAAATGAAAGAACACGGTGTTGGAGCCTCGACTTTCTCAGATTGGTGGGCATATAAATTTGAAGTAAATGATGCCATTCCTTTCAATGGTCCAATTATGCATAATGCCGGAGTTGTAGTAGCCTATAATTCTGATGATGCTGAAATGTCCAGAAGATTGAATCAAGAAGCAGCAAAAGCAGTGAAATACGGTAATGTTTCAGAAGAAGATGCTTGGAAATTCGTGACTTTAAATCCTGCAAAGTTATTGCATATCGACGACAAAGTAGGAAGTATAAAAGTGGGTAAAGATGCCGATATTGTATTGTGGAATACCAATCCGTTATCTATTTATGCCAAAGCTGAAAAAACGTTAATCGAAGGTGTAGTTTATTATGATCTTCAAAAAGATGAAGAACAAAGAGTAGCTATTGCTAAAGAACGAAATGAGTTAATCGGTCAATTATTACAAGAAAAGAATAAAGGAATGATTACTCAAGAGCCTAAAAAAGCGGAGAAAAAAGAATACCACTGTGATACTTTAGAACAATAAAAATTAAAATCTAAGATTCACTGCGAGCGCTTTTGCAAAAAAGGCAAAGCAATTCCAAATAAAAAAATATAAATATGATGAGTAAAAAAACATATATATTGCTATTGGTATTTAGTTTATCAATACTTACAAAAGCACAACAAACACCCGCTCCTAAGCAATCAAAATCGGTTCTAATTCTTAATGCTACGGCACATTTAGGAAATGGTGAAGTAATCGAGAACAGTGCTATAGGATTCGTTAACGGGAAAATTAATTTGGTAGCAGATGCCAGAGTGATTCGACTTGGAGAAGGCGCGTATGACATTACTATTGACGCCGCAGGGAAACATGTTTATCCGGGATTTATTGCTCCTAATTCAACACTGGGTTTAGTTGAAATTGATGCCGTTAAATCTTCTGATGATGAAGACGAAATTGGAAATATGAATCCACATGTAAGAAGTATTATTGCATACACTGCTGACTCTAAAGTAATAGAAACAGTAAGACCTAACGGGATTTTAATGGCTCAAATCACACCGCGTGGCGGAAGAATTTCAGGAACTTCATCAATTGTTCAACTGGATGCCTGGAACTGGAAAGATGCTCTTATTAAAGAAAATGATGGAATTCATATAGACTTCCCTTCTAGTTTTAGAAGAAGCGGTTCTTGGTTTGAACCAGGAAGTATTGAAGCCAATAAGGATTATGCCAAACAAGTTTTGGAATTATCTTCTTTTTTATCTAATTCCAAAGCCTATTTAGGCGATAGTTCAAAGGATCGAAATTTGACTTTGGAATCTACAAAAGGGTTATCTGATGGAAGCCAGATTTTATACATTCATGCCAATGAGGAAAAACAAATTATCGATGCAGTACAATTTGCAAAAGAAAATGGAGTTAAGAAAATGGTAATTGTTGGTGGATACGAAGCATATAAAACGGCTGAATTATTACAAAAAAACAACATCGGAGTACTATTAAAACGAGTACATCAAATGCCTGAAAATGACGACCATGATATCGATTTACCTTATAAACTAGCAAAAATACTGACTGACAAAGGTGTGCTGGTAGGTTTAGAAAACAGTGGAGATATGGAACGTATGAACACTCGAAACCTACCTTTTTTAGCTGGAACGTGTGTTGCATATGGCCTAAATAAAGAACAAGCTTTGCAATTAATAACATCAAATACTGCTAAAATACTAGGAATTGATACCCAATGTGGTACTTTAGAGCAAGGAAAAGATGCCACGTTATTTATATCTGAAGGAGATGCTTTAGACATGAGAACCAATAAATTGACCAATGCTTTTATTCAAGGAAGAATGATTAGCCTGGAAACGCATCAAACAAAGTTGAACAGTAAATACAAAACAAAATACAATCAAAAATAATTAATATAATGGGACTATTTAATGCCATCTTAGGCAATGCATCCGAAGTAAACATTGAAAATGTTTCGAATGAATTTGAGCCAATCTTAATAGAAGGGGAAATAATTGAGAAAGCGTACAAACTCATCCGCGACATGTTTATTTTTACCAATAAAAGACTGATTTTAGTCGAAAAGCAATTGGTTGGAACCAAAGTCGATTATATGTCAATTCCGTATTCGAGCATCAAAAAATTCTCTAAAGAAAGTGCCGGAATATTGGATATGGATGCCGAATTAAAAATTTGGCTCAATAATGATAATACACCGATTGTTAAACAATTTGGTAAAGGAGGTAACAATATCAATGAAGTCTATAAAATTTTAAGTCAGCATCTTTTAAAATAAAGACATTATTTATTTACTTTAAAATAATTGCACCAATTGAATTAATTCAATTGGTGCAATTTTTTTAAACGATATTCAACTTTTAGAACAAAATATAGAACCGTTAGGATATAGACCTATTAATTCTTAGAATGATTACCATATAATCTCCTAAACCGATAATTTCTCTTAACCTTAGTTTAACAAATTACAAATTTTAACTTTAAATTATAATATACCCATAAAAAAATAGGGGTCATATTGTAAAAATGATAAAAATATAACATTAAACTATTTTTTCAAAGGGGCCTATTGATGATTTTTATATTTTTATCAAAATTTAAAACTAAAAAACAATGCGAAAAATTATTTTAAGTGTGCTATTAATCACGATTTTGGTATTAACCCTTTTTTCTAATTATTTCATAATTGACAGCCCTGCTCCAACAGAAGCTGTAAAATTTGATACCGGCGATACCGCTTGGATGATCGTTGCAACTGCACTTGTATTAATAATGACTCCTGGTTTGGGTTTCTTCTACGGAGGAATGGTGGGAAAAAAGAATGTTATCAGTACTATGCTTCAAAGTTTTATGGCTATGATAATTGTTACCGTTTTATGGGTAGTTATAGCCTTTGGTTTATCATTTGGCCCTTCAATAGGAGGAATAATTGGTAATCCGTTACCTAATTTATTTTTTCAAGGTGTTGGTACCAATACCGCTTGGAGTCTTGCTCCAACAATACCTTTTATGTTATTTGCTTTATTTCAAGCAAAATTTGCAATCATTACACCTGCCTTAATAACTGGAGCTTTTGCAGAAAGAATTCGTTTCTGGGCTTATCTATTATTTATGGTATTATTCATATTACTTGTTTATGCTCCATTAGCACACATGACTTGGCATCCAGATGGTATTTTCTTTAAAATGGGAGTTTTGGATTTCGCTGGAGGAACAGTAGTTCACATGAGTGCGGGATGGGCTGCACTAGCTGGAGCAATTTTCTTAGGAAAAAGAAAAATACAAAAAGTTAATCCTGCCCGTATTACTTACGTACTGTTAGGTACTGGCTTATTGTGGTTTGGATGGTTTGGTTTCAACGCAGGTTCAGCATTAGGATCTAATGGTTTAGCTGTACAAGCATTAGGTACAACAACTGTAGCTGCTGCAGCTGCCGGAATGGCTTGGGTATTTCTTGATAAAATTCTTGGACACAAACTTTCTGCAATGGGAGCTTGTATAGGAGCCGTTGTAGGTTTAGTAGCAATTACACCTGCTGCAGGTTTTGTAACTATCCCTCATGCCATGTTTATCGGTATATTTGCCAGTATTGTTAGTAATCTAGTGGTTAGTAAATTTCCTAAAGGTAAAATTGATGACGCTTTAGATGTATTTGCCTGTCATGGTGTTGGTGGTATGGTTGGTATGTTATTAACAGGTGTGTTTGCTTCTAAAACTGTTAACTCAGTGGTAGGAGATAATCAAGGACTTATATTTGGCGATGCTACATTATTTTTAAACCAATTAACTGCTTTAGTAATCGTTTCAGCATTTGCATTTTCAGCATCTTATTTCCTTTTCTTTATTGTAAACAAAATAACTCCACTAAGAGTAAGTGAAGAAAAAGAGGAATTAGGTTTAGATATTTCTCAACACGGTGAGTTTCTATAAACCGATTTTTATGAAATAAATTAAAAACACTCTGAGATTAAATTTCAGAGTGCTTTTTTTTTACAAATTAACCATTTAGAATGTTACCCTAAAAAGTTAAACTTTAATCATGGATGAGCCAAAACTGAAAAAAATAAAAGTCATCCCGCTTTTATAATCGGGATGACTTTTTTAAACCATCTTCACAAAAACAATTTTACTTTTTCACCAGTCTGACCGTTTTTTGTTTCACACCCTGATTGATAATCGCAATATATGTACCTGATGGAAGCTCTTCACCAAACTTGATTTCTTGGCTATCACCATTCTCAATATGTTTGACCATTCTGCCTAATATATCATATACCATCACTTCCGTTTTTTCATTGCTACCGCCTTTTATGTCAATACTAAAATATTGGGTAGATGGGTTTGGGTATGCCGTTATAGTGAATGGTACAATTTCTGGAGTTTTCTCAACAATTACCACTTTTGCAGTTGTATTTTTCTTCGCCTCATGTATTACTATAGAACCACCACCAAGCGCTGTTATTGGATCAGCATTATCACCGGTATTTAATGCATTTACTTGATTGTCATAAATAACAACACCTGTCATGTTCGTAATTTTCATACGGAGTTTATCCACATTACCTCCTCCACTTACGTTACCGTCAATAGCAGTTAACATAAATTTATAACTACCCGCTCCATTAATGGTTCCTATACCTTTGTAGCTTGCTTTAGCTCCCCCAACTACTAAAGACATGTTCTCGTAAGATGAGCTATTAAATTTAAGATTACCAGCCTGGAACTGAAATTCAGTATTTCCATCCGGTATGGTGGAACCTTTTTTGTATTTCGCTACAAATCCAAAATTGGCTTTACCTGTTAATAAAGGTTCTGCTCTATAAGCTCCTGCTGGGGAATTAATCCATCCGCCACCCGTTACAAAACCACCATTGGGATCATAAATCACAATATATTGATAAATACTCGTGACAGTATTTAAACAAACATCAGTTCCCGTAATTTTAGGGGCATATACTCCCGGATTTGAATAATTATGACTTGATGTGACTGAATTAGTGATAGCTCCTGATATTGGAGTAGTAAAAGAATCACCCCACTCTATAGAAACGTTAGTTAAAGTTACTCCTGTAAATGTTATTGTCGGAGTAATATTTAAGCTTCCACTTGTTGGAAGTTGTTGAGGAGTGCCGGTTACGTTAGTTCCACTCCATACAAAAGTTGATGGCGTAACTGTTAATGTAGCTGTATTTGTTGAACTTGAACTTAAGTAATTTGAGTCTCCTGCAAAATCTGCCTGAATAGTAGCGCCATTAATGCAGGCGTTAGTTGTCATACTAGCAACCCCAAATCCATCGGTGGTTGATGTACCTATTGTAGCACTATCTAGCTTGAATGTTACGGTTTTACCGTTTAAGTAAAGGCTATTTGAAACATCTTGTAATCTAGCTGTAAGGATAGTATATCCTCCTAAAGCACCACTTGCATTGGTAACAGTAATACCAGTTGTTGCTTGGGTTACGGTAAGAGCTCCATCAGAATTAGTTACATTATAGTTTGCAAGCCTGTTACTTGGATCAGCCAGTGTGGCCACAATAGGATAGTTAGAACCTGCCACTGTTGCTGCTATCCCTTGTCCTGTGCTACTGCGAGTCAGAGTTATATTATCCCCCGCTACAACATCGATCATGCTTCCTCCAAAATCTGTATTAGTCAGGATTTTACCATATACTTTAGATCTGTTTGTATTAGCTATAGACAAGGTTGCAGGCGTTACGGTCAG
>NZ_SMLG01000006.1 GCF_004349195.1 Flavobacterium rhamnosiphilum | reverse complement strand
GCTACTACAACGGATTTGGGTAATTGGCTTAATGGAAAGTTGGATTTGTATTTGTGATGATTAGGCAAATCCGAAAATAAATCCCCTGCTCCGCAAAGTATTTCTTTGTATACGCTGCGCAAATGTCTCTGACTTTGCGCCCACAACAGTAATCAAGACAAACTACAATTCACAAAATTACAACTCTTGTATATCAACTTTCAAAAATCAAAAATGCACTAAAAGTTTCTAAATTTAGAAACTTTAATATCTTTATAAAAAATTAAACGTTTGAAATATTTCGAAACAAGATTTTTAGAAGAAGCCTAGAAATTTATAGCAAAACTGGACCAAAAAACGATTTCCAAAGTTTTCTATACCATTGACATTGCAGAACAAACCAACGACCCAAAATTATTCAAAAAATTACAGCATGATATTTGGGAGTTTAGAACAAGATTTGGCGGACTTCAAATTAGATTGTTGGCCTTTTGGGACAAAACAGATGATAAAAATACGCTAGTTTTTGCAACTCATGGATTTGTAAAAAAAGTAGACAAAGTTCCCACAAACGAAATAGAAAGAGCAAGTAAAATAAGAGCAAAATATTTTGAAAATAAACCAAAAAAGTAATACCATGGCAACTACAGAAATGAAATCAACTTCACTTTCAGAAATGAAAGATAAATATATCGGAAACATTGGCACTGAAGAAAGAGAAAAATACGAATATGAACTTCGTATGGATATTTTAGGTCGTATGATAAAAAAAGCCCGACAAGAACGAAATTTAACTCAAGAACAATTGGGAGAACTTGTTGGTGTCAAAAAATCACAGATTTCTAAACTTGAAAGCAGTACAAATAGTGCAACGATTGACACAATATTGAAAGTTTTTAAAGCATTAAAAGCGGATATAAATTTTAATGTGACAATTGAAAAACAGAATTTGCAATTAACTTAGACAGTTGCACTAAGTCTCGACTTTGAGACTAGAAACAAAAAAAGCCCCGATACGGGGCTTTTCATATTTTATTCTTCTACTTCGTCTGTACCATGGGATTTTGAATAGCCTCTCCATTTCTCGATACAATCCTGAAAATCCTGCGGAAGTTCCGTATCAAAACGCATCATCTCGCCGGTTGTAGGATGTACAAAGCCTAATGTTTTGGCGTGTAAAGCCTGTCTTGGCAAAGCTTTGAAACAGTTGTCTATAAATTGTTTGTATTTCGTAAACGTAGTTCCTTTCAAAATCAAATGACCACCATAACGCTCGTCATTAAAAAGCGGATGACCTATGTGTTTCAAGTGTGCCCGAATCTGGTGCGTTCTTCCGGTTTCTAGTTGACACGAAATCAACGTAACGTATCCAAAACGCTCCAACACTTTATAATGCGTCACGGCAGGTTTCCCTATTTCCGGATCAGCAAAAACCGCCATTTGCATGCGATCTTTCAAGTGTCTTGCTAAGTTTCCTTCAATCGTTCCTTTCTCTTCGACTACATTTCCCCAAACCAAAGCCACATACTCTCTTTCGGAAGTTTTAGCTTCAAATTGCTTGGCAAGATGCGTCATCGCTGCTTCGGTTTTGGCAATCACCAATAAACCCGAAGTATCTTTATCAATTCGATGCACTAATCCGGGACGTTCACTGCTGTTCATGGGTAAATTCTCAAAATGAAAAGCCAACGCATTCACTAATGTTCCCGTATAATTCCCGTGACCGGGATGCACCACCAATCCTGGCGGCTTATTAATCAATAAAAGCGTAGCATCTTCATAAACAATATCTAACGGAATATCTTCGGGATCTACCCTATTTTCAAAAGGAGGATGCGATAACATAACACGAACCACATCATTGGCTTTTACCTTGTAATTCGACTTTACCGTAGCGTCGTTTACAAAAATATTTCCTTCGGTAGCAGCGGTTTGTATTTTATTGCGAGTTGCATTTTGAATTAGGCTCATCAAGTATTTATCAATTCGCAAGGACGCTTGGCCTTTGGGAACTTCAAATCTAAAATGTTCAAATAACTCGTCTTCTAAATCTATTGTATCTATATTATTGTTCATCAACTGGTGTTTCTTCTATTGGTGCAACCAGAGTATCCGCAGCACTTTCTTCTTCTTCATAACTCATTTTTCCGTCTCCTAAAACCAAATCAATTTTGGATGATTTCAAGACTCTGTCCCCTACTTTCAGGTTTCTTCCTTTGAAACGCATTTCCAATACCATGTCTTTTCCAAGATTTGGAACATACGTAACCGTTCCTTCCTCAAGCCCCAATGCTTTCAATGTAGGCACCGCTTCACGATATGTTTTTTCAATCAAATCAGGAATTCGCACGGATGAAAATCCCGAAGTATTTATTTTTATGTATATTTTTCTACCTACTTTTACCTTTGTACCCGGCGATGGATCTTGCTCTACCACACTGAATTGCGGAAAATCACTTCTATAATCCACACTATCCAAAAGCACATAATCTAAATCCAACTCATCCAGCTTTTCCTCCACTTGCTCTTCAGTCAATTTACTCAAATTCGGAACGGCAATTTCATGACCATGATCTGTTGTAAAAGTCAACCAATGCATAAACAAATAGCCCAAAGCGGCAATAATGGCAAGAGCAATTAATACTTGCCCAAAAAAGACACGGCTGGTAAGATACTTACGTAAACTCATAAATTTATTTTTATATGTGGCAAAGATAAAGCTATTTCGTTTCAAAAAAAATGATAATTTTGTTTAATGCTTTTTGGAGCTATTTCCCGCTATTCGTTGCAATCTTTTTATCCGCCAAAAAGGCTGATAAAAAGGATTTCCACTACTATCGGGGCTAGGGAATTCGTTTTCAAAAGAAACCTTTCCCATTACAACATCTAAAAAACCACCCCGCCCGATGGGCACCCCTCCAAAAGAGGGGAATGTGAATGCGTACGACTTCCCCTCCTCTGGAGGGGTGCCTGAAAGGCGGGGTGGTTTTTATGGATTAAAATATCACAATAATCAAACAAAAAAATATGAAAAACATTGCCATCATCATGGGCGGATATTCCAGCGAGTATAAAATCTCACTTATCAGCGGAAACGTCGTATATCAATTTCTGGACAAAACGAAATACAACGGATTCCGAATCCATATTTTTAAAGAAAAATGGGTCTATGTTGATGCTAATGACGCCGAATTCCCAATTGATAAAAATGATTTTTCAGTTACTGTTGATGGTAACAAAATAACATTCGACTGTGTTTTCAATGCCATTCATGGAACTCCTGGCGAAGACGGATTGATGCAGGCGTATTTCGAATTATTGCATATTCCGCAAACCTCCTGCGATTATTATCAAGCCGCGCTAACATTCAACAAACGTGATTTATTATCCGTTTTAAAACCATACGGAATAAAAACCGCCACTTCCTATTACCTAAACAAAGGCGATGCTATAAATACTGACGAAATTGTAGCTAAAGTTGGTCTGCCTTGTTTTGTAAAACCCAATAAAGCAGGTTCCAGTTTTGGAATTTCCAAAGTAAAAAGCATCGATGAATTGCCAATAGCCATAGAAGTCGCTTACAAAGAAGACAACGAAATCATCATAGAAAGTTTCCTTGACGGCACCGAAGTTTCTGTAGGAGTCATCAATTACAAAGGAACTGTAACCGTTTTACCCATCACCGAAATTGTTTCTGACAATGATTTCTTCGATTATGAAGCCAAATATTTGGGTAAATCACAAGAAATCACACCTGCCAGAATCTCGGATGAAATGACCCAAAAAGTAAGCGAAATAGCCAAACGCGCTTACGAAGTCCTCAAAATGAGAGGTTTCTCCCGAAGCGAATTTATATTGGTAAACGGAGAACCACACATGTTGGAAATGAACACTATTCCGGGATTAACAACGGAAAGTTTGATTCCGCAACAAGCCAAAGCCGCAGGAATTTCATTGGAGGATTTGTTTAGCAATGCGATTGAGTTGGCTTTGCCTGAATAACGGATTATTCGTTAACTTTGTATAAAACAAAATCATTATGATTGATTACAAACAATATATTGCAATAAATTCAGCAGTTCGTTTTGGTAAACCAACAATAATTGGAACCAGAATTACGGTTTTTGATGTTTTAAATTGGCTCGCCAACGGAATGTCTATAAATGAAATCATTGAAGACTTTCCTGAACTTGACGAAAATCAAATCAAAGCTTGTCTTGCCTACGCTGCCGATAGAGAACATAAAATCCAAATCGCATCGTGAGTTTGTTGTTTGACCAAAATATTTCTTTTAGAATCATCTCTAAGATTGAAGCAAATTTTCCTGAAGCAAAACAAGTCAGACAACTCGGAATTGAAAATTATTCAGATGTTGAAATATGGAAATTTGCAAAAGAAAATAAATTTACTATTGTAACTTTTGATGCTGATTTTTTTGATTTATCCAATTTTAAAGGACATCCGCCAAAAATAATTTGGCTGCGCTTTGGTAATACTAAAACTGATTTTCTGGCAGATATTATAAACTCAAGAAATTCAATCATTAAAGATTTTATCGGTTCCGCTGCTTATTCCGAAATCGCTTGTTTGGAAATCAAATGATTAATAGTTCCAATTTAATTGACACTATTTCAGCATAAAATTCATTTCGACAAAGGAGAAAACCCACATAATGAGATTCCTCCTCTGTCGGAATGACAAAATAGAAAAAAAATAAATGAGAAAAGCCATATTCCCGGGTTCATTTGACCCAATTACATTAGGACATGAAGACATCATCAAAAGAAGTATTTCACTATTTGATGAAATCGTAATTGCCATTGGTATCAATGCCGAAAAAAAATACATGTTTTCACTGGAAGAAAGAAAACGTTTTATCGAAGAAACCTTCAAAAATGAACCTAAAGTTTCGGTGATTACCTATGAAGGTTTGACCATTGATTTGTGCCACAGAATAAAAGCGGATTTTATCCTTCGTGGTTTGCGCAATCCAGCTGATTTCGAATTTGAAAAAGCAATCGCCCACACCAATCGCCGTTTATCAAAAATAGAAACCGTGTTTTTATTGACTGCTGCAAGAACTTCGTATATCAGTTCCAGTATTGTGAGAGATGTAATCCGCAATGGAGGTCAATATGAAATGCTGGTCCCCGATGCCGTTCGAGTGAAATAATTTTAAATAGATTTTGTCAAGTCGAGCGCAATGTTATTAAGTTAAGCTGTTTCAACACGTCACTTCGAGTGATTTTGAACATTAATGCGAAAGCTTTAATGTTTAAAATTGTATCGAGAAGCCTTTAAAAGGTAAGGGTTCTCGATACTTCGCAGAAATTTTCTATCGCAAATTTCTACTCAACTCGAACTGACGAATTCATAACCTTAATGGCATTGCACTCGACTTGACAAATAAACAGTAACCATATAAATTTGTGAAACGAGGCAATAAGCCGTAATTTCACCAAAAAATAAAAGCCATCAAACAATGAGTATAGAAAGAGAATTAAGTAAACGTAGTGGATCGAAATGTGAACTTTGTGGTGCAACCGAAAACCTAAAAGTATATCAAGTATTACCAACCAAAAAAGGTGGACTTGACGAAAGTATCATGGCTTGCAGCACCTGTGTCGACCAAATTGAAAATCCGGATAACGTAGATTTAAATCATTGGAGATGTTTGAATGACAGTATGTGGAGCGAACATACCGCGGTACAAGTTGTCGCGTGGAGAATGTTAAGCCGTTTGCGTGCAGCGGGATGGCCTCAAGAATTATTGGATCAAATGTATTTAGACGAAGATACTTTGGCTTGGGCACAAGCAACTGGCGAAGGTGAAGATGATGAAAACAAAGTGATTCACCGTGATAGTAACGGCGTAATCTTGGAACATGGCGATTCAGTCGTTTTAATCAAAGATTTGAAAGTAAAAGGTTCAAGCATGGTGGCCAAACAAGGAACTGCAGTGCGTAACATTAGACTGGACCACGAAAATGCGGAATACATTGAAGGAAAAGTAGATGGTCAACAGATTGTTATCATTACACAATACGTGAAAAAGATATAGCTCATTTCAGTGAGTAGTGAAAGGTGAATAGTATACAGATAGGTATTTCTAGTTACTGAATATCTCTAAAAAAATATCTTTTATAAATTAAAAATCGTTAGTAGTAAAATTTACTGCTAACGATTTTTTTATTTTTTGATGAATACAAAAAACTGACCCTTGAATACTTAAAAACCATTCACTAATCACATTTAACTACTCACTATTCCTCTTCCTTCTTAATCACTTTTCGAGCGACTTCGATTTTAAATTTCTTGCCTTTCATTTTTTCGTCTTTAATAGCGTGCAATAAATCTTTTACTTTATTGAATTTCACGGCAGCAAACGAAATAAAATCTTTCACTTCGATTAATCCTAAATCGCCTTTTTCTAATTTTCCTTTTTGGGAAAAGAAACCTACGATATCAATTTTATTCAGTTTATTTTTCTTCCCGCCACTGATGTAAATTGTTTGAAATTCAGGTGGTTTTGGTAATGAAGTAGAGTTTTCGATTTTCAAAGCTTCCATACCATAATCGATATAATCCATTTTTTTCTCACTTTCATGAGTAATGACATAAGCAGTTCCGGAAGCTAACATACGTGCTGTACGTCCGTTTCTATGGGTAAATTCGTCTTCTTTGGCCGGTAAATGATAATGAATTACGTGATTCATTTCAGGAATATCAAGTCCACGGGCAGCTAAATCAGTTGTGATTAAATAACTTACACTTCCATTTCTAAACTGGATTAGCGCGCGTTCTCTTTCGTCCTGATCCATTCCGCCATGATAATAGGTGGCATAAATTCCTTTTTCGTTCAACGTGTCGCTTATGCGTTCTGCAGCATCACGATGGTTGCAAAAAACAATAGCCGACTGCGATTTCAACGAACAAATCAAATTAAACAAACTTCCTATTTTGTCTTTTTCCTTTGAAACGACCATTTTCATCGAAAGATTCGTTTCTTCTTCGTTTTCTGGAATGAAATCCAAAATCGTTGGATTCACCACTCGCGTGTATCTAGGAATCTCAATATCGGAAGTTGCCGAAACCAAAACGCGTTTGTTCAGTTTCGTTAATTTTCCAATGATAAATGACATTTGCTCATGGAAACCCAATTGCAATGATTTATCAAATTCATCCAAAATCAACGTTTGAATTTTATCCACTCGGAAAGTTCCTCTGTCGATATGATCTGCAATTCTTCCCGGAGTTCCTATTAAAACTGCTGGAGGATTGCTTAAATTCTTAATTTCAGTATCAATGGAATGTCCGCCGTAGCACACATTTACTTTATAATCAGTTCCCATTTTTTTCCAAACTTGCTCAATCTGTAATCCTAATTCACGTGATGGAACCAGAATTAAACATTGAACCGATTGAATTTCGGGTTGTAACATTTCTAAAATGGGCAACAAAAAAGCCAAAGTTTTTCCGGAACCTGTTGGCGAAAGCAATAAAACATTATTGTCATTCAGGATTGTATCTTGTGCTACTTCCTGCATTTCGTTCAGGCTTTCGATGCCTAAATTCAAAAGTATATTGTTCGAATGGTGTTTCTTATTCATTTTGCAAAGGTAATTTTTAATTCTGAGTTATGAATTTTGAATTATAAATTTTCATTCATTTAAATCAGGAGTTTCCTTTTAGTCGTATCATTTCTATACGTATCGAAAAAAAGCTACATTTGAGATTCAATTTAAAAACCGAAATATGAGATTTTTCACATTCCTTTTTTTACTATTCTCCATCAGTTCATTGGCACAAAAAACGAATAAATACGATACTTTTTTCGAAAAAGGCAATGGAAATCAATCTGCTAGTTATCAAGAAACAATCGCTTACTACAAACTTCTGGCGGATGATTTTCCTACTATCGAAATGCAAAAAATGGGATTGACAGACAGCGGCGAACCATTGCACATGGTTGTTTTTAATCCGGAAAAACAATTTGATTTTGGAACCATCCAAAAAAACAAAGCGGTAATTTTGCTCAATAACGGCATTCACGCAGGCGAACCGGACGGAATTGACGCCAGTATGCAACTGTTTAGAGATTTAGCTTTGGGCAAAATAAAAGCGCCAAAAAACACGGTTATCGTTTGTATTCCGGTGTATAATATTGGAGGCGCTTTAAACAGAAACTCCACTTCAAGAGCCAATCAGGACGGACCGGAAATTTATGGCTTTCGTGGCAATGCCAGAAACTATGATTTGAATCGGGATTTCATCAAGTCCGATACCCGAAACACGAAAAGTTTTGTAGAAATTTTTCATAAAATAAATGCGGATGTTTTTATTGACAATCACGTCAGCAATGGCGCAGATTACCAATACAAACTCACGTACATTATGACCCAACATAATAAATTGGGAACCGTTTTAGGTGATTTTTTAAACACTGAAATGATGCCCGCTTTGGTCAAAGATTTACAAAAAAAGAACATCGAAACTACGCCTTATGTTAATGCTTTTCAGGACACTCCGGACAAAGGTTTCGGACAATTTTTTGAAAGCCCGCGATTTGCAACAGGTTACACTTCATTGTTCAATACCATTGGTTTTGTGGTAGAAACGCACATGCTTAAAAAATATGCCAATCGCGTGAAAGTGACGTATGAATACATGCGCTCTGCGATCGATTTTACGGATATGAATTACCAAAAAATCAAACAACTGCGATTGAAAAATGAAGAGCAGTATAAACCAAAGCAATCCTACACTATAAAATGGGAAATTGACAGTACAAAAACGATTCCTTTTTCGTTTTTAGGCTATGAAGCCAGTTACAAAAAAAGTGACGTAACATCAGGAAATCGCTTGTTTTATGACAAAACAAAACCATTCAAAAAAGACATTCCGTACAGCAAGGAATTCAAATCAGTAAAAGAAATAATCATTCCGGAAGCGTATATAATTCCAAGAGGTTTTTGGCCTGTAATTGAATTATTAAAGAGCAATACTATTTCATATCGTCAACTAAAAAATGATACCATAATTGAAGTCGAAAGTTATAAAATCGCGGACTTTAAAACGACAAATTCCGCGTATGAAGGGCATTATTTACACAGAAATACAACGGTAACTTCTAAAATGGAGAAAGTGGCTTTCGCCAAAGGAGATTACGTTATTCCCACACAACAAAAGGGAATAAAATACCTATTGGAAACACTGGAGCCGGAAGCAATAGATTCTTTTTTCAACTGGAACTTTTTCGATACGATGTTGCAACAAAAAGAAGGCTATTCAGATTATGTTTTTGAAGATTCCGCTACACAGATTTTAAAAGAAAATCCCAAATTAAGCGCCGAATTTGAACATAAAAAACAAAGCGACATCAATTTTATTAATAACCCCGAAGCACAACTGGATTGGATTTATAAACATTCGGTTTATTATGAAAAGGCGCATTTACAATATCCGGTGTATCGCGTCTTAAAATAAAGAAAAGCTCCTATTTCAGGAGCTTTTCTTCTTCAAATAATAATTTTATGTTCTCGTAAGAGTTTTTTAATGCCTCTTTAATTTGTTCCGGATTCATCCAAGCCACCTTTTCGATTCCTTCTTCTAATTGTCCTTGTGGTGTTCCTTCAAAATCAGATTGCATTTCGAACCAATGCGTAATTTTCAACTTGTATTTTCCATTACGCCTAAAAACGTGATAGGTTTTTTGAAGTTTATGGGATATTTTCAAGCCATTTACACCAGTCTCTTCCTCTACTTCACGCATGGCTGTGGCATCAATTTCTTCTCCTTTTTCGATTCCGCCTTTGGGTAAATCCCATTTTCCGTTTCTAAAAATGAATAAAACTTCGCCTTTTTTATTGTAAACTAAACCGCCACCAGCTTTGGTAACAGGTATTTTTGCTTTCAAAGTCTTCATAATCACGCTTTCATCAGGATGATACAAGTATGCTTTTTGAATTTTATTTTGAAATATTTTTACTATAAGTTGCTCTATGTCAATACTTTCTAACAAAAACAATTGAAAATCGGTCTCCTTAGAGATGTGATTTGTCAAAAAAAGTGGTTTGTCGTTAACAAAAACTTTATACATTTGTACTATGATTTTTAATAAAGATACAGCCGAAAAAACAGCCGAATTTCTTTTGCAAATAAATGCAATTAAATTGAATCCAAGAAATCCTTTTACATGGGCTTCTGGATGGAAATCGCCTATTTATTGTGACAACCGATTAATCCTCTCATTTCCAGCCGTAAGGAATTATGTGCGGGATGAATTTTCCAAAAATATTGAGAAACAATTTGGTAAACCAGATGTTATTGCCGGTGTAGCCACTGGTGCAATAGGAATTGGAATGCTGGTAGCGGAAAGTTTGGGATTACCATTTGTGTATGTTCGCCCAGAACCAAAAAAGCACGGAAGACTAAACCAAGTAGAAGGTTTTTTACAAAAAGGACAAAATGTAATTGTTGTAGAAGATTTGATCAGTACGGGAAACAGTAGTTTACTTGCCGTTGAAGCTTTACGTGAAGCTGGAGCGAATGTAAAAGGAATGGCAGCAATCTTTACCTACGGTTTTGATGTTGCTGATGAAAATTTCAAAAATGCGCACCTGGATTTATACACGCTAAGTAATTATCAAAATTTATTGAATTTGGCTGTAGCCAAAAGATATATTACGGAAGAGGAAGAACAGACTTTAAGAGAATGGAATGTGAGTCCATCCACTTGGAATATTGAAGTTTAAAAAAACATAAAATAAAATACCGGAAATATGAACTTAGAAAGTCCAAAAGTTAGTGTCTCAAAATCAGCTCAAGAATTGTTTGATTTATTGAGTGATGTAAAGAACTTCGAAAAATTAATGCCCGAAAACATTGCTAAATTTGAAGTTATTGGTGACGATGCTTTTATTTTTGGATTAAAAGGAATGCCAGAAATTAAGCTGAAAATGAAAGAAAAAGTGGCTCCAAGCAAAATTGTTTTGGGTGCGGCGAGTGATAAACTTCCATTTACATTGATAGCAAACATAGATACTGTTTCTGACAACTCCAGTGCTGTAAAACTTGATTTCGAAGGTGATTTCAATCCTATGATGGCTATGATGATAAAAGGTCCAATTGGAAAATTCATCGAAACTTTAGCCGGAAATATGACTAAATTGTAAAAAATAGCTTAAAATAAATAAGAAACCCTTTTAGTGCAAACTGAAAGGGTTTCTTATTTAATTGCAATAATCAGTAGTTAATACAACATTTGAATTTCTTTAATATCAAATTCAGCAATACTGTCATCTTCCAGAAGAATTTCAAGTTTCCCAACAGCAGAAACCCCTTGAATAATCCCCATAAAATTGCAATTATTTTGATCTGAAAAAGGCATCGGTATTCCTTTCTTATATAATTTATTACTATAACCAGACCATAAAACGGCAGGATTGTGTTTGCACAACTTTACATTTTTTTCTATTGCGTCACAAATAGAAAAAAGGAGTTCCTCTTTATCAAATTTCGCAGCACAAATAACCGCTAAAGAAGAGGCTTTTGGTAGATTTTCAAAATTGGTTTGATTCACATTTAGTCCTAAACCTACAATAGAAACAATAGTTCCGTCACTTTTGATGCTGTTTTCAATCAAAATGCCACCTATTTTTTTGTTGTATGACATTATGTCGTTAGGCCATTTTATACTAAGATCGGGAATCTTAAATGATTCTAAAACTTCCATTACAGCAAGTGAAACCGCTATATTCAGATTGAAAATCTGACAAATATTCGATAAAAAATCCTTAACCAAAACACTCATTATTAAGTTTTTACTCGCCTCAGAAGCCCAAACAGCACCCATTTGACCTTTCCCCTTTGTTTGGTTCTCAGCAGTTACAATAGTAAAGTTTTCAAGCTCTTGTTTATTCGATAACCCTTTAAGGAATTCGTTTGTAGAATCTATGGCATCGAGTTTGATTAGTTTCATATACGTTTTTTTGTGAAACAGAATTTAATATTATGTTAAGGTTCAAAAATAATCACAAAAAATGGTAACTTTACAAACTTATATATAAAAATAATTCATGGCGAAAAAGACTATAAATAATGACGTTCTATTGGCGAACATCATTAAGGGGATAGAAGAGGTAAAAGGAAATGATATTGATATTCTTGATTTAAGAGAAATAGATACCGCGGTATGCGACTATTTCATCATCTGCAATGGTAATTCAAATACACAAGTTAACGCTATAGTCAACTCCATTCAAAAAACAGTTTCTAAAGAATTAAAAGACAAGCCTTGGCATGTTGAAGGAACTGATAATGCCGAATGGGTACTAATGGATTATGTAAATATTGTAGTTCATGTATTTCAAAAACACATCCGTGAATACTACAACATCGAAAGTTTATGGGGCGATGCAAAAATAACTACCATTGAAAACAAATACTAAAGAAACATAACTCCTAGTAATGGCTAAAGATAATAATCCAAATTCGAATAAGTTTAAAATAAGCCCTTGGTTAATTTATACTGCAATATTATTAATTTTCTTGTTTATAAGTTTTATAACTGGCGGTTCTAGTTTAAACGAACCAGGTCAATTAACTTCTTCTAAATTTAACGATTATTTAGAAAAAGGCCAGATCGAAAAAGTTATAGTTTACAATAAAACAGAAGCTGAAGTTTTTCTTAACGCAACAGCATTGAAAGTTGCAGCACACAAGAAAGTTTCTAAAGACGTTTTTGACAGACCCAACAAAGGGCCTCATTATACTTTTGATATTGGTAACGACCAAATATTCCAAAACAAACTGGAAAAAGCAGTTGCTGAAGGCAAATTGAAAGATTTTAATTTCTTACCCAAAAATAATTGGTCGGATATTTTAATCAGTTTATTGCCAATCATTATCATTATAGCTGTTTGGATATTTATCATGAGAAAAATGTCCGGTGGTGGCGCTGGTGGCGGTGGCGGACAGATTTTTAACATAGGGAAATCAAAAGCTAAACTTTTTGATGAAAAAACAGATATCAAAACTACTTTTAAAGATGTGGCCGGTTTAGAAGGAGCAAAAGAAGAGATACAAGAAATTGTTGAATTCCTGAAAAATCCTGAAAAATACACTAATCTGGGTGGAAAAATACCAAAAGGAGCTTTACTGGTTGGACCTCCGGGAACTGGAAAAACCCTATTGGCAAAAGCTGTAGCTGGTGAAGCGCAAGTACCATTCTTCTCTTTATCCGGTTCTGATTTTGTTGAAATGTTTGTGGGTGTGGGTGCATCCCGTGTGCGTGATTTATTCAAACAAGCTAAAGAAAAATCTCCTGCCATTATATTTATTGACGAAATTGACGCTGTAGGTAGAGCCAGAGGAAAAAGCAATATGTCCGGCGGAAATGACGAACGTGAGAATACTTTGAACCAATTACTGACAGAAATGGACGGTTTTGGCACTAATTCTAATGTAATTGTTTTGGCTGCGACAAACAGAGCTGATGTCCTGGACAAAGCATTAATGCGTGCAGGCCGTTTTGACAGACAAATTTTTGTAGACTTACCAGACATTCGGGAACGTGCTGAAATTTTTAAAGTACACCTTGCACCTTTGAAAAAAGTAGAAGGATTAGACACTGACTTTTTAGCCAAACAAACTCCAGGTTTTTCTGGTGCTGATATTGCAAATGTGTGTAATGAAGCTGCTTTGATTGCTGCAAGAAACAACAAAACTGCGGTTGACAAACAAGATTTCCTTGATGCTGTTGACAGAATTGTAGGTGGTCTTGAGAAGAAAAATAAAATTGTAACTCCCGAAGAAAAGAAAGCGATCGCTATTCATGAAGCGGGTCACGCAACAGTTAGTTGGATGCTGGAACATGCAGCTCCATTAATTAAAGTAACCATTGTTCCTAGAGGACAAAGTTTAGGAGCCGCTTGGTATTTGCCAGAAGAACGTTTAATTGTTCGTCCGGATCAGATGCTAGACGAAATGTGTGCGACTATGGGAGGAAGAGCTGCTGAAAAAGTAACTTTCGACAGAATTTCGACTGGTGCATTAAGCGATTTAGAAAAAGTGACCAAACAAGCCCGTGCTATGGTAACGGTTTATGGTTTGAATGAAAAAATTGGTAACGTAACCTATTACGATTCAACCGGACAAAGCGAATACAATTTTTCTAAACCGTATTCAGAAGAAACGGCCAGAGTTATTGACGAAGAAATCTCATTACTAATTGAAGGTCAATACCAAAGAGCGATTCAAATATTAGAAGAAAATAAAGACAAACTGAATCAACTGGCAAATATCTTAATCGAGAAAGAAGTCATATTTAAAGATGATTTAGAAGCTATTTTCGGAAAAAGAACATTTGATAAAAATCTTGAGGAAGTCGTATCTTAGAAAACACATAAATTATTTAATTATTTTTAAAATCTTAATTCAAAAGCTACTTTTGAATTAAGATTTTTTTATCTTTGGACGTTTTCAAATAACAAATTATAGTATTTTACAAAAATATGAGTCTTTTTAGAAAATTTTTTGGTTCTAGCAATGCGGCTTCTGAGGAAGATCAAGAAAGCGAATTTAGTAAATCCCATACTGATAATGCAACCTCTATAGATGAAAAATTTATCTACAATTTTAAAAAAAATGGTGGTAAGTTTTTGTATTGCGAAAATTCTGAAGAAATAAAAGAACAATTTGAAAACATATTGGAAGAAAACGATTGGTTTGAAAGCGAAGTTTTATGCTATGAACCAAACCTTTTTGGAATGCTTGATGACAATAAACTTACCTACAACAAGCCTGTAAATCCTAAGTTTCTTCTTGCAAGTTGTGAAAATTTAATTGCGGAGGAAGGTTCTATTTTATTCTCTTCAAAACAAATTAAACAAAACAAACCTAACGAGTTACCTACCAATATTATTATTATAGCGAATACAAGCCAAATTCTTGCTGCAAAAAGCGACGGACTTAGCGCCATAAAAAAGAAATACGAAAGAGATTACCCTACCAACATTACTACAATAAAATATTTCGAGAAAGCTAAAGAAGAAGATTTTACACAGTACGGAAGTTCAGCAAAAAATCTATATTTATTGCTTTTAGAAGACCTTTAAGATGAATGAAACTCTAAAACGAGCTATATCAGGAGCGATTTATATTATATTATTACTTGCTTCTATTTTATATTCCACTGAAAGCTTTTTTATTCTTTTTGGTATCTTTCTTATTATTGCAGTTTACGAATTTTGCAATTTAATCCAAATACATAAAGTATTTCCAATTCTTTTTGGAACAGTTTTATATACTACAGTAACGCTAGTAAGCCATTACAATAAAATCACTACAGACACTATCAATCAGATATTCAATACTGATTTAGAAATTTCAATCAATATCCAAAAATTAGATGTCGTTTTATTGGTTATTGCATTGGTGGTATCCATAAAGTGTATCCTTTTTTTATTTTATGACAACATTCAAAAAATAAACACTTCATCAAAATACCTCTATTTATTAGGGTATATTATACTGCCATTTGTATTTATCACTAAAATTTCATTTGGAATATATGACTATAATCCTAAAATTATAATTGGATTATTCATCTTAATCTGGACCAATGATACCTTTGCTTATATTGTAGGTAAATCTATGGGCCGAACCAAATTATTTGAAAAAATATCCCCTAAAAAAACAATTGAAGGGTTCTTAGGCGGAATCATTTTTGCGATTTTTGCAGGTTATTTAATATCAAAATACTACATAAAGGCCAATCCTGAATTTAGTGACCGATCAATCCTAATTTGGACTTCTATTGCTGTTATTGTTGGAATTGCAGGTACTATAGGAGACTTAATTGAATCCAAATTCAAGCGTATCGCAGGCGTAAAAGACAGCGGAAACATAATGCCTGGTCATGGAGGCATACTAGATCGATTAGATAGTGTTATATTTGTAGCACCAATTATTTTTTTATTTTATCAAATTTTAAACTATGTTTCATAAAGAAGGAACCCAATCTATTTTATTAGCTACAATTTTCACGGCTATTGTACTTTTACTGACAGATAATTTTATTGACACGAACTGGATTAAAATGACTATTCAATTAGCAACTTTGTTGTTTTTGATAATCATTTTGCAATTTTTCAGAAATCCAAAACGCATTGCTATTCTAAACGAAAATCATATCATTGCTCCTGTTGATGGAAAAGTTGTAGTTATTGAAGAAGTTTTTGAAAGCGAGTATTTCAAAGACAAACGTTTGCAGATTTCCATATTTATGTCGCCCATTAATGTGCATGTCACTCGTTATCCGCTTAGTGGATTAGTGAAATTCAGTAAATACCATCCTGGAAAATTCCTGGTAGCTTGGCATCCAAAAGCGAGCGAAGAAAACGAAAGAACAACCATAGTGGTCGAAAATAAAACATTCGGCGCTGTTTTATACCGTCAAATTGCAGGTGCATTGGCAAAAAGAATCGTAAATTACGCCCAAGAAGGAATGCAGGTAATTCAGGGAACTGATGCCGGTTTTATAAAATTTGGCTCAAGAGTAGATCTCTTTTTACCATTGGGAACACAAGTAAATGTTGTATTGAATCAAAAAGCAATCGGAGGAAAAACTATTATTGCTACAAAATAAGCATGATTGAAAAAGATTTAGATACTCGGTTTTTAGAAGCGGTAGAAATAGCCTCTGAAATGACACAGGCATCTTTACCTCAAGATGTACAATTGCGTCTTTATGCTTTCTATAAACAAGCTACTTTTGGAACTTTAGATTTAAAACAAACTTCTTCATACCATTTGAGAGATGCTTTTAAAACCAATGCCTGGATGCAAATTAGTCATCTTACTCCAGAACAAGCCAAAGAACAATACATAGAAATGATTCATTTACTGATCAAAAAATAATACAAATTATGAAAAAACTGAATTTTTTAATTTCTGTTTTATTTTTATTTATGACTTTACTTTCTTGTAACAATAAGAAATTAACTGAGGTTGTCGAAGTTCCTTTACCCACAACGGAACAAAGTGTTTCCATCATGGGATCTCCGGATGATGTAAAGGCAAATGAAGGCTCATTTCAGCTAGAAAAATTACCTTACGCTTATAATGCGTTGGCGCCCAATATATCAGCCACTACTTTAGAAATGCATTATTCCAAGCATTATCTTACCTATACTAACAATTTGAATAGCGCTGTATTAGGAACGCCTTTAGAAAATCTGACAATTGAAGAAGTGTTGTCAAAATTAGACCCTAATGACGCTGCTCTTCGCAACAATGCCGGTGGATTTTACAATCATTCTTTGTATTGGAAATGTATGGCTCCAAAAGCAGGAGGTGAACCAACAAATACATTAGCGGAAGCAATTACTAAAGATTTTGGTTCATTTGAAAACTTCACCACTTTATTCAAAGGAGAAGCTACAAAACAATTTGGTTCCGGTTGGGCATGGCTTGTGGTTGACAGAACTGGAAAACTTCAGGTAACCAGCACTTCAAATCAGGACAATCCTTTGATGAGTAATGCACTTATTCCTGGAACTCCAATATTAGCTTTAGACGTATGGGAACACGCTTATTATTTGGATTACCAATACCGAAGAAAAAATTATATCGATGCCTTTTTCAATGTAATCAATTGGAAAAAAGTAGAAGAAAATTACGATGCAGCTATAAAAAAATAATGCTCTAGTTTTAAACTATAAAAAAATGCTGATATAAATTTATATCAGCATTTTTTATTACCATTTTGTCAGTACCAAAAAGACTCTTTTTTACAATTGATAAATAAACGATTCGGATGGAGCAATTGTAATTTGTGCTTTTCCTTCTCCATTCAATACCTGCAACTGAACGGAATTTTTATGATACAATTGATCCGTAAGTGTATAATTTCCGTCTTTCAAATTCCATTTCTGGATAACATCTGTAGGGATTTTTAATTCGAAATTGCTAGTGGTAGCACCAGAAAAATTAGTAATGACAATCAGTTTTTGAGTATCGGACCAACGGGTGAAAGCATAAATTCCAGGATCATAATCCTGAGTCGTTTTACGATTTATCGTTTGGATTTCTTGATATTTCCCCATTAATGCCGAACTATTCAAAGAGAAATTCAATATTCTTTTGTAAAAATCACGTAAGTCTTTTTCATCCTGCGTTAATTGACCTCCGTCAAATTTTCCTCCGTTCATCCAACGTTGATGATTGGAAACCCCAATATAATCAAAAATTGACGTTCTGGAATGCGTTCCAAATCCTGCATTTTCATTTCCGGCCTCTCCTACTTCCTGTCCAAAATAAACCATCGTAGGCGAAGTGCTTATGGTAGTGGAAACGACCATCAAAGGTTTTCCTTTCTGTGGCGTTCCCGCAAATTCCGGACTAGCCAAACGTTGCTCATCATGATTGTCTAAAAAATGAAGCATGTGATGCTCAATATCTGCCATTCCGCTTTGTATGTCTGATAATCCGTCCGGCAATGATTTTCCTTGAATTATCTCTTTTAATTTATCATAGGTTTCTACTTTGTCATATAAATAATCCATTTTACCCAAGTGAATGTAATTTCGATATTCTTTAGGATTATACACTTCGGCCAATAGAAAAGCATCTGGATTTTTTGTTTTAATTGCTGAATTCATGTAGCTCCAAAATTCATACGGCACCATTTCGGCCATGTCAAATCGAAAACCATCAACTCCTTTAGCCGCCCAATACAACGCAATATCTTTAAATTTATCCCAAGAATCCGGTACGTCTTTTCCTTTCCAAAAAGCATAATGTTCCTGATGGGATTTGGTGTCAAAACCAGCAGGAAGTTCAGGGAAATCTTTGGAGCCATCCAGGCGAATACCATAATTTACTTTGATGGTTTCATACCAATCATTACGATCTGGTTTTGCCAATCGAGAACCGTTACCCGTCCATTTTGCTGGACTTTCTGCAAATTTACCATCTATTAATGGATTATTCTCTCCATTTAATGGTTTATCTGAATCTGGCACTTCAAAATGCGTATTTGGAATATAATAGAAGTTATTATCTCTTTTATACTCAACAGAAACATCATCATCAGCTCCAAAATCTCTAACGCCAACCGGATTATTCTTTCCTTCGTATTTACGCGCAATATGATTAGGAACAATATCGATTATGACCTTTAATCCTACTTTGTGTGTTCGCGCGATTAAAGCTTCAAATTCTTGCAAACGATTAGCAGGATTTACGGCCAAATCTGGATTTACATTGTAATAATCTTTTACGGCATAAGGAGAACCGGCTCGTCCTTTTACCACTTCGGGGTCATCATTGGAAATACCAATAGCCGAATAATCTCGTATCAAAGCATGATGCGGAACTCCGGTGTACCAAACATAAGTAACTCCCAAATCCTTTATTTCTTGTAATGCGGTATCCGTAAAATCGTTGAACTTCCCTACTCCATTTTCTTCAATAGTTCCCCAAGGTTTATTAGTGGTATTTTTATTTCCGAATAATCGGGTAAAAACCTGATACACTACTTCTTTTTTATTTGAGACTGACTCTTTCTGTTCTGCGTTCATTTTAAACTCTTTCGTTTTACAAGCCGTTGCTAAAAGCACCACGCTAATGCCTGCAACAATAGTTATTTTTTTCATCGTATAAAATTATTTATGTTGATTTCAATCTTTTTTATGTCAAAATGAATATCAATTTTTAAATTTAATATTTTTTAAATAGAAGAAGTCTATATCATTTGAAATTAAATAATTCTGTTTTTAAAAACGGACACTACAACGAAGGAGTTATACCATTTGTTGATAACTTTAAAAGTAATAGTTACTGTTTTTTGGTTCCCTTTTAACTAATTATAAATAAATCCTAATATGGATTAGGATTGTTTCCTTTTTCATAAATTTGACAAAAATTAAATCCATTGAAGAAATCGCTATTTTTCCTTCGTTATTGTTTGATACTGCTTGTTACTAATTTAGTTTTGGCGCAAGCCCCAAAAAAAATTATTGTAGAACATTCCGATTTTTTTGACGTCAATCAAATCGAAACTCCAGATGCTGCTTTGCTTACTGGAAACGTACGTGTCAATCATGATGGTGTGGTATTGACGTGCAATAAAGCCTATTATTTTCAAAAGGAAAACTATATCAAGGCTTTTGGAAATGTACAAATGGTGCAAGGGGACACTTTATTTTTGAACAGTAAATACGCTGAATACAATGGAAATGTAAAAAAAGCACTTGCTTCCGGAGATGCCGTAATGAGTTCTCCAGATGCGACTTTGGTGACAGATATTATTAATTTTGATAGAAACATCCAAGAAGTATTTTACGATACACCAGGGACAATTACCAATAAAGACAATACGCTTAAAAGTAATTCAGGAAGATATTATGTGAAACAAAAGAAATTCCAATTCCTGACTGCGGTTACCATTACAAATCCAACGTATGTAATTAAATCAAATCACTTGGATTATTTCAGTAATTCCGGTCATTCCTATCTTTTTGGACCTTCAACAATTACCAGTAAAGCCAATTATATTTATACTGAAAAAGGATTTTATGATACCAAAAAAAATCTGGCGCATTTCCTGAATAAATCCTATATCAGATACGATGATCGAATCATAAAGGGCGACAGTTTATATTATGACAGAAACAAGGAATTTGCATCGGCAACCCGAAATGTAAAAATAACCGACTCGATCAATCGAGGGATTGTAAAAGGACATTATGCCGAAATTTATAAAAATAAGGATTCCATGTTTGTAACCAAAAGAGCCGTGGCGGTAAACTTTGTCGAAAATGACTCGGTTTACATTCATGGAAAAAAATTAATGGTTACCGGAAAAGAAGGAAACCGAATTATCAGAGCGTTCAACAATGTCCGATTTTTTAAAACAGATATGAGCGGCAAATGCGATTCGATTCATTCGAGTTCCAAAACAGCTTTGACGAAAATGATTGGAAATCCGATACTTTGGAACGCAGAAAACCAAATCACAGGCGATGTAATGCATCTTATAGGCAACAACAACACTCAAAAACTAGATTCACTCAAAGTCCTCAATAATACGTTCATAGTCTCAAAAGACACGATAGGAACCGGCTATAATCAAGTCAAGGGACAAAATCTCTACGGTAAATTTGAGGAAGGAAAACTACATGATGTCGATATTGTAAAAAATGCCGAAGTCATCTATTACATGCGGAACGAAGCCCAAGAACTCATTGGTATCAATAAAAATAAGAGTAGTAAAATCAATCTTATTTTAGAAAAAAATGAGATCGAAACCATCACTTTTTTTCAGCAAGTGGATGGCGATATTTTCCCCGAAAAAGAGCTGCCGGAAAATGCCCGAAAACTGCGAGGATTAGTCTGGCGTGGTGATGAACGAATAAAATCCAAGGACGATATTTTTCCTCCCGAAGAAAATGAAGACAACGATAAAATAGCCAAAGCAACCAAGTCAGCTGAAGCTAAAGAAGATGTTCCCATGAAAATTCGAAAAGAAACGCTGAATTACGATAAGAAGAAAGGGAAAAAATAGTGTTCAGTCGCAGTATTCAGTTTTTCTAAAAACGAATAAACGATTAAACTAATAAACGATTAAACTAATAAATTTTGAATACCGATTTCCTAAAATACCAAGCACAAACCTCACCGTATCCATTGGGTATGGAAGTTTCACATGCTGTAGGTTCTTATATTTACGACACCAATACTAAAAAATACTTGGATTTTGTGGCTGGAGTTTCCGCCTGTACGCTTGGACATCAACACCCAAGAGTCAATCAAGCCATCAAAGATCAGTTAGACAAATATTCACACGTCATGGTGTATGGCGAATATTCACAAAGTCCGGCAGTTCAATACTGCAAATTACTAGCCTCACTCCTGCCCGCTCCTTTAGACAAAACCTATTTGGTCAATTCAGGAACAGAAGCTATTGAAGGCGCCTTAAAACTCGCCAGAAGAACTACCGGAAGAAGCCAATTGATTTCGTGTCATAACGCGTACCACGGTAATACCATGGGTTCTATGAGCGTAATGGGATTTGAAGAACGCAAACAAATCTTTCGCCCGTTGATTCCTGATGTTGATTTTATCACCTTCAACAACGAAGACGATTTACAAAAAATAACCACCAAAACCGCAGGAATTATTCTGGAAACCATTCAAGGTGGCGCCGGATTTATTCAGCCAAACAATGATTTCCTCAAAAAAGTGCGTCAACGCTGTACTGAAGTGGGTGCAATGATGATTCTCGATGAAATCCAACCGGGCTTTGGGAGAACCGGAAAACTTTTCGGATTCCAAAATTACGATGTCGTTCCTGATATCGTGGTTATGGGAAAAGGAATGGGTGGCGGCATGCCCGTAGGCGCTTTTACAGCTTCATCGACAATAATGGATTTATTGAGTCATGATCCAAAACTGGGTCATATCACGACTTTCGGAGGCCACCCTGTCATTGCGTCAGCCTGTTTGGCGACTTTGCAGGAAATTACTGAAACCAATCTCATGGCCGAAGCCATGGAGAAAGAAAAGCTATTCAGATCACTTTTGGTACATCCTTTGATACAAGAAATAAGAGGAAAAGGTTTGATGCTGGCTGCAATGACCAAAAGTGCTGATATAACAAACGAAGTGATTCTCAAATGTCAAGACAAAGGACTCATTTTATTCTGGTTGCTTTTTGAAGGATGCGCCATTAGAATAACACCTCCTCTTACCATTTCTGAAGAAGAAATACGGGAAGGTTGCAGCATCATGCTTGAAGTAATGGATGAAATTTTGAACAAGAATTAATAGTTAAAAATATAGTAATTGGGAGCTATTTCCTGCTATACGTTACAATCCACGCGAAAAGCGTGGGATTTCCACTTCTATCAGGGCTATGGCATCTGTTTAAACCAAAGCTTTTTTGTTAATTAAATTGTTCACAACAATTCTAACTTTCCCTCACAGTACAAGCACGATTACCTAAATTTATTTAGGCCAAATTAAAAACACACAGTATGCAATTAAGCAACGAAGAAGAAGACTATAACTTATCCCTGTCTAAATTTGAGTCCATGTTGAAAACCAACAAAGTGCTCTTTTTTGACTCCGAAGAATTTGAAGAAATTATTCTTCATTATCTCGATATGGGTAAGGCCGCTTTGGCAAAAAAAGCCCTGAAACTAGCATTGGAACAACATCCAAAATCTACCGGACTAAAACTAGTTCAAGTGGAAATGTTAGTATATGATGACAAACTCGAATTAGCCGAAAAGCTATTGAATGAGTTGTATGCCATTGAACCAACCAATGAAGAAATCTACATTCAAAAAGCCAATATCTGCTCCAAAAGAGACCAACACGAAAAGGCAGTTGAATTACTAAGAATAGCTTTAAAATACACCGATGATTATGCTGATGTCTATAATTTAATAGGCATGGAATATCTTTTTATGGACAATCTTGAAATGGCAAAAGAAAGCTTCATCAAATGTTTAGAGGAAGATCTTGAAGACCAGTCGGCCTTGTACAACGTGGTGTATTGTTTTGAATTCTTGGATCAAAATCAAGAAGCCATAGCCTATTTGAATAAATACATTGACAAAAACCCCTACAGTGAAATTGCATGGCATCAATTGGGTCGTTTGCATTATGGCGTAAAAGAGTATGAAAATGCCATTCGTGCATTTGATTATGCAACACTAATCGATGATGAATTCCTTGGTGCCTTTATGGAAAAAGCCAAAGCTTTTGAACGATTGAAAAAATACGAGGAAGCCATTGAAAGCTACGAAAGAACCATCGAATTAGATGATGCTACTTCCTATGCTTTACTTCGAATGGGAAAATGCTATGAAAGATTAGGCAACAAAGCTTTAGCATTAAAATATTTCAATCAAACCGTGCATGAAGATCCACTTTTAGATAAAGGCTGGATTGCCATCACAGACTTTTACGTACGCCAAAAAAATTACCAAAAAGCGTTATTTTATGTCAACAAAGCATTAGCAATTGACAACCAAAATCGTTTGTATTGGAAACGTTTTGCGACAATCAATAAACAAATGAACTTCTTTGAAGAAGCTGAATTTGGTTACCGAAAAGCAGTGGAGTTTGGTGATTATGGTTTAGACACTTGGTTATTCTGGGTGGATATTCTTCAGTTTTTAGGGGAATTCGAAAGTGCTATTCAAACGTTATTACAAGCTTCTGAATATTTTCCGGAAGAGAATGAAGTCGAATACCGTTTGGCCGGATTGTATTTTATGCTAACGGATAACACAAAAGCAAAATTCCATTTGAGCAACGCCTTACGATTGAATTTTGACAATTACATTCTGTTAGAAGATTTATTCCCGGTAGTTTGGGCAAAAAAAATGGTGCAGAATTATATTGCAAAACATAAAAAACAATAATGGTTGACATAGTTAGAAAACGCTTTGGATTATTAGGACGCAACATTAATTATTCTTTTTCTAAAGGATATTTTACCGATAAATTTAATAGCGAAAACTTTGCCGGTTGTACCTATGAAAATTTTGACATTCCTGAAATAACTGCGTTTCCAGAGGTAATTAAAAACACTTCGGATTTAAAAGGAATGAATGTTACCATTCCGTACAAAGAAACGGTAATTCCATTTTTGGATAAACTATCGAAAAAAGCGGCATTAATTGGTGCTGTAAACACCATCAAAATCACCAAAAAAGGAAAGCTGAAAGGCTACAATACGGACTATTATGGTTTCAAAAAATCATTAGAACCGTTATTGCAACCGCACCATAAAAAAGCCTTGATTTTAGGCACAGGCGGCGCTTCTAAAGGAGTGGCGTATGCATTGGAGGAGCTGGATATTCCATACACTTTTGTTTCGAGAGAAGCCAAAGAAAATGCAATCGACTATAATCGAATCAACGCAACAACCTTTGATAATTACCAAATCATAATTAACTCGACTCCAGTAGGAACAAGTCCTAATGTGGATGCATTCCCATTAATCCCGTATGAGTTTTTTACCGAGAATCACATTGCGTTTGACTTGATTTACAATCCCGCCGAAACACAATTCCTTAAAAAAGCCAAACAACAAGGAGCACAAATCAAAAATGGTTTGGATATGCTTATTTTTCAAGCGGAAAAAGCTTGGAAGATTTGGAATAAATAACAGAAAAATACTTTAAGAATATAGTTGTCGTCTTGTTTTAAAATTAGCTTTACTCGTTTTGAGTTATGCTGTTTTAAAACAAGACGATTTTTTTTATATAAAAAAAGCGACAACCGAGAGGATGCCGCTTTGAATGTTTTCACAACGGAATAATCCTTATTGTGAATTGCTTCAAAATTGTACTGCAAGTATACAACAAAAGTTTTACTATTCGATTGAGGTTTCCCGTAAAGCAGTTAATTTTCTTTTGATTAAATTTCGAGATTAATTTACAATCAGGAATAAATCATCAAAAAATACAGCTATAAAAAATGAAAAAAATATTAGGATTGGATTTGGGAACGAATAGTGTTGGGTGGGCACTAACCAATAATGACTTTGATAATAAATTAGGGAACATTGAAGGATTAGGAAGTCGGATAATCCCTATGAGTCAAGATGTTCTTGGCAAATTTGACAGTGGAGTTTCTATTTCTCAAACTGCTGAAAGAACAAAATATCGTGGGACAAGAAGATTAGTTCAGCGCTTTCTATTAAGAAGAGAGCGACTTCACAGAATTCTAAATATCCTTGATTTTCTACCTAAACATTATTCCGAAGCAATCGATTTTGATAAAAAGTTTGGACAATTTAAGCCCGAAAGAGAAGAAATATTATCTTTTTATAAAAATGAAAGCGGTAAAAACCAATTTTTATTTTTGGAAAGTCACCAAGAAATGCTTTCTGAATTCAAATTAACCAATCCTGATTTAAAACAAGTTCCTTATGATTGGACAATTTATTATTTGAGAAAAAAAGCATTAACCCAAAAAATATCCAAAGAAGAACTTGCCTTGATATTACTGAACTTTAATCAAAAAAGAGGTTATTATCAATTGCGTGGTGAAGAACAAGAAGAGAACAAAAACAAATTGGAAGAGTTTCATACCCTCACAGTTGTTAATGTAATTGAAAGAGAAAAAGGAAAATCAGGTATATGGTATAATGTAATTCTTGAAAACGGCTGGATTTATAAACGTGAAAGTAAAATCGCATTATTTGACTGGGTTGGTAAACAAAAGAATTTTATCGTTACTACCGAGTTAAATGATGACGGAACTGTAAAACTCAATAAAGACAATGAAGAAAAAAGAAGTTTTAGATCTCCAAAGGAAGATGATTGGGGATTAAGAAAAATCAGAACAGAACAAACTATTAACCAAAGTGGTAAATCTGTAGGTTCTTTTATTTATGATAATTTACTTAAAAACCCAAACCAAAAAATAAAAGGTGAATTAGTCCGAACAATCGAAAGAAAGTTCTATAAAGATGAAATATCAAAAATTCTTAAAACTCAGATAGAATTTCATGCAGCCATTTTAACAGATAGAAATCTTTATAAAAAATGTATTGATGAATTGTACAGACACAATGATTCTCATAAAAACAACATCAAAGACAGAGGTTTTGAATACTTGTTTTTGGATGATATTATCTTTTATCAACGTCCGTTAAAAAGCAAGATTTCTTTGATTAGTGATTGTAGTTTAGAATACAGACCCATTAAAGATAAAAAAGGTGTTTTAGTAAAAGATGGTAATGGAAAGCAAATTTTAAAACCTTTAAAATGTATTGCAAAATCAAATCCTATTTTTCAAGAATTCCGGTTATTGCAATTTGCAAAAAATCTTAAAATTTACAAAAAAGAAATAGTCGATGACATTGATGTAACGATTGATTATTTAAAAACGGAAGAGGATTTAGTCGAATTATTTAATTGGCTAAATGATAAAGCAGAAATCAGTCAAAAACAATTTTTAGCTTACCCAAAATTCAAATTAAAAGAGGATAAATTCAGATGGAATTTTGTAGAAGACAAAATCTATCCTTGCAACGAAACAAGAAATCAGTTTTTGAATGCAATTGCAAAAATTGATGTAGATAAATCTTTTTTTGATGCCAAAAACACCCAAGATTTATGGCATATTTTATATTCGGTTACTGATAAAATTGAAATTACAAAAGCAATTACAACTTTTGCCAAACGACATAGTTTACCTGATGAATTTATAGCCAATTTTTCAAAAATCAAACCATATAAAAAAGACTATGGTTCTTATTCTGAAAAAGCGATAAAGAAATTATTAACGTTAATGAGAAGAGATGGAACTTGGAATCAAAATGCAATTTCTGATAGAGTTACTGCCAAAATAAGTGCCATTAAAGAAAGATTGGAATACATAAATTATGATGTGTCAATTCTTGAAAAAGTATCTGACAGCGATATTCCAAAACAAGTTTTAAAAAGTTTTATAAATTGTACTGAATTCAATAAAGGTTTAAATACCTATCAAGCATCGTATTTAATATATGACAGACACAGTGAAGCTAGTGATGTTTCCAAATGGAAAACTCCCGCAGATATTGAACACTTTTTAAAGTACGATTTCAAACAACATTCCCTCCGAAATCCAATTGTAGAGCAAGTTATTACAGAAACTTTACGAGTTGTAAAAGATATTTGGCAGCATTATGGAGATGGGAAAGAAAACTTCTTCAATGAAATTCATATTGAATTAGGCAGAGAGATGAAGAATGACAAAGCCACTCGTGAAAGAATGACCAAACAAATCTCTCAAAACGAAAACACAAACTTGCGAATCAAAGCCATTTTAACGGAATTAAAAAATGATGGAATTAATGATGTACGTCCCTATTCGCCAAGTCAGCAAGAGATTTTAAAAATATACGAAGAAGGTATTTATAGTAGTGAAAACAGAAAAGAAAAGTTAGAAGAGGTTGATAAAATTCGGAAAAATGCGAAACCAACTACTTCGGAAATCAACAAATATAAACTTTGGTTAGAGCAAGGTTATGTTTCTCCTTACACAGGGAAGAACATCATGATGAGCGAACTTTTTTCAACTAAATACCAGATTGAACACATCATTCCGCAATCAAGATTATTTGATGATTCACTATCAAATAAAGTCATTTGTGAATCCGAAGTCAATGAACTTAAAAGTAATATGACCGCTTTAGAATTCATCTTAAAAAACGAAGGCAGAATTGTGACCTTAACTGGTGGAAAAACAGTAAAAATATTTACTAAAGACGAATATAACCAACACATAAACAGCTATTACAGCAATAATAAAAACAAGCAAAAACGATTATTGAGTGAAGAAATTCCTGAAAAATTTATTGAAAGACAATTAAATGACACTAAATACATCAGTAAAATTGTAAAAAATATTTTGAGTAAAATAGTTCGTGAAGATGATGAGCAAGAAGTAACCTCTAAACATGTCGTTTCACTGAACGGTTCAATCACTTCAAAAATGAAGCAAGATTGGGGATTAAATGATGTTTGGAATCAAATCATCACACCTCGTTTTGAAAGACTAAATACATTAACAGACAGTAATAAGTTTGGTAATTGGGAAAACAAATTTGGAAAAAACGTTTTTCAAACCACCGTACCTGATGAAATAGCCAAAGGATTTTCTAAAAAAAGAATTGACCATCGTCATCACGCTCTAGATGCATTGGTTATAGCTTGTGTAACAAAAGATCACGTAAATTATTTGAACTCAATAAATTCAGAGAGAAAAAATTATTCCTTGGTTTCAAAATTAAGGGTTCAACAGGAGTTAGTTACAACAAAAGACAATCACGACGGAACACTTTGCGAGGAAAAGAAACTAATTGCTAAAGAATTCCATAAACCTTGGAATAATTTCACAAAAGATGCAAAAGACATTCTAAACCAAACCATCATCAGTTTCAAACAAAACACTAGAGTTATCAATAAAACGGTAAACAAATATCAAGTTTGGAAAGAAGAAGATGGTATGATGAAAAAAATTACGACTAAACAAACAAAAGGAGATAATTGGGCGATTAGAAAACCACTGCACGCAGAAACTGTGAGTGGAAAAGTCATATTAAAAAGAATCAAACAAAGTCATATTACTATTGCAAATGCGATTGAACAAATAGAATTCATCGTAGATGCAGCAGTTAAAAAACAACTAAAAGAAAAAATCAAACTATATCCTAACAATAATGATGGCTTAAAAAAACACCTCAAAGCTTTTCCTGTAATGATAGATGGAAAAGCTATTGACAAAGTTCAGATTTATGAAATGATAGAAGCCACAGCTACTAGAGAACGAAATAATTTAGATATTACGTTTGATGAAAAAAAGATAGAAAAGATAACAGATACAGGAATTCAAAAAATTCTTTTAAACCATCTGAAACAGGAAGTGTATCAAAATGCAATAGACGAAAGTGGAAAAAAGATAGCTCCTCATGAAGTAGCTTTTTCAGAAATAGGTATAGATGAATTAAACAAAAACATTATAGCACTCAATAATGGCAAAAGTCACCAGCCTATAAAAAAAGTTCGTGTTTTCGAAGAAAGTAAACGGTTTCCACTTGGACAGACAGGTAGAAAAAAAGATAAATATGTTGAAACTGCCAAAGGAACAAACTTATTTTTTGCAATTTATCAAGATGAAAAAGGTAAACGAAACTATAAAACCATTCCTTTCAATGAAGTAATTGAAAGACAGAAACAAGGATTAAGTTCCGCTTTAGAAATAGATGAAAACGGAAATCGTCTTTTATTTACTCTTTCTCCAAATGATTTAGTTTATTTACCCACCGAAGAAGAGAAAGAAAATTTAACGTCACTTAATTTTGATCAATTATCAAAAGAGCAAGTGCAAAGGGTATTTAAAACGGTAAGCTTTACTGGAAATCAAGCTTTTTTTGTTTCAAACAATATAGCTACATCAATTGTAGACAAAATGGAATTTTCAGCTTTAAATAAAATGGAAAAATCTATTGAAGGAATGATGATAAAATCTTTGTGTTGGAAACTCGAAGTTGACAGATTAGGGAAAATCAAAAAAATCATCAAATGATAAAACGAACCCTTTTCTTTGGTAATCCTGCTTACTTGAGTACGAAAAATGAGCAAATTGTAATCTCATATCCCGACTCAAAATTCAATAGGATTGGGCTTTAGCCCATTCGACAAAATTAGAAATAAATAAAAAAGGCTTTAGCCAAAAACATTTCAGCTAAAGCCTATTCAAATCAAAATATATTAATCCCCTCCAGCTAAAGCTGGAGGCAATTCAAAAGCTGGAGGCAATTGATAAAAACAGAAAAATTCAAAAATTATAAGCAATTTAAAAAATAAATTATGCCTTATATCAAAACCTATATTCATTTTGTTTGGAGTACAAAAAACAGAATCCCTTTTTTGGACAGCAAAGAATTAAGACAAAAAGTTTGGCATCATATTAAAGAAAATGCCCAAGAGAAAGGGATTTTTGTTGATTATGTTAATGGATATTCAGATCATTGTCATTGTTTGGTTTCTATAGGAGCAGATCAAACCATTCAAAAAATTATGCAACTCATAAAAGGGGAATCTTCGTTTTGGATTAACAAAAATAAATTGTGCTTAGATAAATTTGAATGGCAAGATGAATATTTTGCAGTTTCGGTTTCGGAATCTATGCTTGATAAAGTTCGAAATTACATTAGAAACCAAGAAGAACATCATAGTAAACAAACATTTGAAGAAGAATACAACGAATTTATTACTAAATACAAATTTCAAAAAGAATAGAATTTGGCTAAAGCCATTTACATTATTATCATATCCCCCCTCCAGCTAAAGCTGGAGGCAATTCAAAAGTTATAGGATTCAATAGGATTGGGCTTTAGCCCATTCAACAAAAAAACGAATTTAAAAGGTTTTAGCCTAATGTTTTAGTGAAGTATTTTTATTTATAAACAGCTAATTATAAATTTGCAAATCCAAAAAAGAATGATAAAACGAACCCTTTTCTTTGGCAATCCCGCTTATTTAAGCACCAAAAACGAACAAATAGTTATCTCTTATCCAGACAAGGAACAAGAGACTAAAACTGTGGCTATTGAAGATATTGGAGTTATCGTTTTGGAAAACCAACAAATCACCATTACCAATGGTTTGCTGGAAAAACTGACCCATAACAACGTGGCGTTAATCAATTGCGACCAACAGCATTTGCCTATTGGCTTGTTGATGCCCTTGAACGGGCATACAGAACAATCGGAACGGTTTAGAAATCAAATTAATGCTTCTGCCCCACTCAAAAAGAATTTGTGGCAGCAAACCATCAGTTCCAAAATTATGAACCAAGCAGGATTACTCAAAGAGAAAGGAATCCCGATGCGAAAAATGGAACTTTGGGCAAAAGAGGTCACCTCGGGCGATGCACTCAATCACGAGGCGAGAGCAGCGGTTTATTATTGGCAAAACCTCATCACGGTAGAAGATTTCACCCGAGGACAAAAAGGAATTCCTCCCAATAATTTATTGAATTATGGCTATGCTATTTTGCGAGCCATTACCGCAAGGGCTATTGTCAGTTCCGGAATGCTGCCTACTTTGGGTATCTTCCATCGCAACAAATACAATGCCTATTGCCTTGCCGATGATATTATGGAACCCTATCGCCCGTATGTGGATTTGATTGTATCCCATATTATGGAAACCGAAGATTCGTATGAAGAATTGACTATTGACATCAAAAAACAATTATTGAGTATTACCACCATAGATGTTTTTATTGACGGAAAAAATAGTCCGTTGATGGTGGCGATGAGCCGAACAACACATTCTTTACACGAATGCTTTGAGGGAAAATCCAGAAAAATTTTATACCCCGTTTATGTATGACGAACATTACACCCGTTTAAACCAATATAGAAGTTTGTGGATATTAGTATTTTTTGACCTGCCCACCGAAACCCGAAAGGAACGTAAAATAGCTTCTTCTTTCAGAAAGAAATTATTAGACGATGGATTTTCTATGTTTCAATTCTCCATCTATATGCGATTTTGTGCCAGCAGGGAAAATGCTGAAGTACACACCAAAAGAATAAAGAACAACTTACCCGAACACGGCAAAATTGGCGTCATGCAAATAACCGATAAACAATTTGGGATGATGGAACTTTTTTATGGAAAAAAACTCGTAGAAACAGACAAACCTTCACAACAACTGGAATTATTTTAGTCTCATAGGATGAGAAAAAAGTATAACTCCCTGTACAACAACACGCAAACATCACTTCTTTTCGATTTCAAAATAAACTCATAACTACCAACATATCAATCGATTAAATCGAGGTATGTTGGGAATTATAAGCTAAAATACAATTTTGAAAGCAATTCACAACAATGGATCTTTGCGCAATTCAGGATGTAGTGTTGGGAATTATAAGCTAAAATACAATTTTGAAAGCAATTCACAACATCCCCGCATCAATTAATATTTGAGCGCAAGTTGGGAATTATAAGCTAAAATACAATTTTGAAAGCAATTCACAACATGTCGACAATCATACGCTTATAATGATCCGTTGGGAATTATAAGCTAAAATACAATTTTGAAAGCAATTCACAACTGCCCGCTGCGTTATGATTCGAAATGATTGTTGGGAATTATAAGCTAAAATACAATTTTGAAAGCAATTCACAACAACCATTCCATAAGGAATATTTTTTTTTGTGTTGGGAATTATAAGCTAAAATACAATTTTGAAAGCAATTCACAACAAACTGCTCAATCACCGGTTAACCACTCCGGTTGGGAATTATAAGCTAAAATACAATTTTGAAAGCAATTCACAACAATTGGTTCCGTTGGGTGATGTGGTTCATTGTTGGGAATTATAAGCTAAAATACAATTTTGAAAGCAATTCACAACAGTAACTGGTATTCGGCAAAAGAAATAAAAGTTGGGAATTATAAGCTAAAATACAATTTTGAAAGCAATTCACAACATTGGTTTATGCCTTTAAATATAATAAGAGTTGGGAATTATAAGCTAAAATACAATTTTGAAAGCAATTCACAACAACCATTCCATAAGGAATATTTTTTTTTGTGTTGGGAATTATAAGCTAAAATACAATTTTGAAAGCAATTCACAACAAACTGCTCAATCACCGGTTAACCACTCCGGTTGGGAATTATAAGCTAAAATACAATTTTGAAAGCAATTCACAACAATTGGTTCCGTTGGGTGATGTGGTTCATTGTTGGGAATTATAAGCTAAAATACAATTTTGAAAGCAATTCACAACAGTAACTGGTATTCGGCAAAAGAAATAAAAGTTGGGAATTATAAGCTAAAATACAATTTTGAAAGCAATTCACAACAGTTAAAGTGTTATTGTATATTATTCTTTTGTTGGGAATTATAAGCTAAAATACAATTTTGAAAGCAATTCACAACACTGATTATAAATAGAACATATTTTGTTACGTTGGGAATTATAAGCTAAAATACAATTTTGAAAGCAATTCACAACATGTTGAATGGTAGCATTAATATCAAGTGTGTTGGGAATTATAAGCTAAAATACAATTTTGAAAGCAATTCACAACTATTTGAATGTAGAACCCATCGAGCCAATCGTTGGGAATTATAAGCTAAAATACAATTTTGAAAGCAATTCACAACATGTTGAATGGTAGCATTAATATCAAGTGTGTTGGGAATTATAAGCTAAAATACAATTTTGAAAGCAATTCACAACAGTTGCTGGATTAGCTTTCGTTCTTAGATTGTTGGGAATTATAAGCTAAAATACAATTTTGAAAGCAATTCACAACACTTCCCAGTAGCTTTTTAACCAACTCAAAGTTGGGAATTATAAGCTAAAATACAATTTTGAAAGCAATTCACAACGCTTTGATGGTTCTTGCTCCAGATAATTTGTTGGGAATTATAAGCTAAAATACAATTTTGAAAGCAATTCACAACAATTTTTGCATCGAAAATAGCATTGGTAAGGTTGGGAATTATAAGCTAAAATACAATTTTGAAAGCAATTCACAACAACTTAACGGTACGCTTGCATCGTTTTCCAGTTGGGAATTATAAGCTAAAATACAATTTTGAAAGCAATTCACAACATGTTGTCCATCACTGCAAGAAATGGTGCGGTTGGGAATTATAAGCTAAAATACAATTTTGAAAGCAATTCACAACGCATCTGTAGCTGCTTGTTTGGCTTTTCTTGTTGGGAATTATAAGCTAAAATACAATTTTGAAAGCAATTCACAACCTATTCTTTCCATCGGCTCCAACTGTCCCCGTTGGGAATTATAAGCTAAAATACAATTTTGAAAGCAATTCACAACAGGAAAAGGACAGTCCAAAACATATTTCCGGTTGGGAATTATAAGCTAAAATACAATTTTGAAAGCAATTCACAACGCCAGAATAAGTGATGTTTATTTCGTAAACGTTGGGAATTATAAGCTAAAATACAATTTTGAAAGCAATTCACAACACTTATCGCGTTAGGTGTTACACTGCTGTCGTTGGGAATTATAAGCTAAAATACAATTTTGAAAGCAATTCACAACATAAATCGCCTTTAGCCATACTCAAAATCGTTGGGAATTATAAGCTAAAATACAATTTTGAAAGCAATTCACAACAAATTCACCCAAAAGCTGAAATTATATTGGTTGGGAATTATAAGCTAAAATACAATTTTGAAAGCAATTCACAACTATGTTAGCGATGCGGTTGATGTTAACCGTGTTGGGAATTATAAGCTAAAATACAATTTTGAATTTATGAATATTCAGAACGCTTCTAAAAATTAAAAAACAGTAAGGCAAAGTTATTCATACCAACGTTTGTAGCCTTTTGTTTTTTTTTTAAGCTTGTGTTATTTAGCCTAAAAATGTAATGACTAAAATTCTTTCCTCTTCCATAAATACAAAAAAACATTCTCATCAATAAAAACTCACAATTACATCCCCAAAAACCCTAGCCCTGATGGCAGCTGCATCCTTTTTTGTTCGCCTTTTTGGCGAACAAAAAAGATATAGCTAACAGCAGGAAATTGCTTCAAAAAAAACTGTTACCTAACCTAAAACGACTATAAATAAAGGATTTATTTTGAAATTTCATGCTCCTTTACTATCTTTCGTGTTCGATAAAAAAATAGAAACCTTACACATTGAAAAAATGTTAGAAGAAAAGAATGATAACCTGCTTGAAGCAGATGGAAATTTAGAACACAATTCTGTTGAATCTACTCCATTAGAACCAGAAGTTTTGGAAACGGAAACTGTAGCGGAAACTAGTGACAGCGTTACTACGATTCCTGCAGAAGACAATGTAGCAACTCTTAATGATGAAGAATTGTTAGGCACTGAACCTATTATAGAGACTGAAAACCAGACTGTACTAGATGCTATTGCCGAAACAAATGCTGCCGAAAGCGAGGATGAAACGTTGAAGGAACGTCATGAAATTCCAATGCAGGATTATGATACATTATCACTTGAAGCACTGGTAGACGAACTGAAAAGTTTAGTTTCCAATGAAAAAGTAATGTCATTTAAGGAACATATTGAAGAAATCAAAAAAGCATTTTTGGCTAAATACAACCACCTTATTGAAGAGAAAAAAGAGGAGTTCTTAGCCGAAAATCAAGATCCAAACGAAGATTTTCAATATCATTCTCCACTAAAAACAAATTTTGATAAATATTATTCTCTTTTTAGAGATACCAAAAATACCCATTTCAAGAGCTTACAAACGAATCTAAAAACGAATTTAGAAAACCGTTTGGCTATTGTTGAGGAATTGAAAGAGTTGATTAACCCACAGGAAAACATCAAAGACACTTTAAAACATTTTAATGATTTAAGAGAACGATGGAAAACTGCCGGGCCAATTCCAAAAGACAAGTACAACCACGTTTGGAACAATTTCCATTTTCATGTGGAAAATTTCTATGATTATCTGCATTTAGACCGAGAAGCCAGAGATTTAGATTTCAAACATAATTTAGAGCAAAAACAAAAAATTGTAGCGCGTGTTGAAGAATTGGTGAATGAAGCCGATATTAACAAAGCGTTCAGAGAACTGCAGGATTTACATAGAATTTGGAAAGAAGACATTGGTCCTGTTGCTAGAGAACACCGTGATGCAATTTGGAACAAGTTTAGCGATCTGACCAAACAAATGCATGATAAACGCGAAGTTTTGTTCGAAAATCAAAGAGGAACGGAACTTGAGAATTTAGAAAAGAAAAAAGAAATTATTGCCAAAATTGAAGTTTTGGCTACCGAAAAAGTAAATGCGCATACACAATGGCTCGCTCAAATAGAAAAAGTGGAAGCGTTGCGTACTGCTTTCTTCTCTGCCGGAAAAGTGCCATCGGATGTGAATGAAGAAACTTGGGCTAGTTTTAAAACTGCTGTCAGAAATTTTAATTCTTTCAAAAATTCATTTTACAAAGACATTAAAAAAGATCAAAACGACAATTTAAGCAAAAAAACGGCTCTTGTAGCCAAAGCCAAAGAATTGCAAAAAAGCCTTGATTTTGCTGCTACCACACCGATCATGAAACAAATTCAGGATGAGTGGAAACAGATAGGACATGTGCCAAGAAAATATTCGGATAAAATCTGGAAAGAGTTTAAAGATGCCTGTAACCATTATTTTGACAAGTTAAAAGAGCAAAAGAATGAGGAAAACGGTGAAGAAGTGGAAGCTTTTGATAATAAAAAAGCCTACTTGGAAACGTTGAGAGAATTTCAGTTGACCGGAGATCACAAAACAGATTTGGATGCTATCAAATTGCATATCGAAACCTGGAAAAACTTCGGAAAAGTACCTTTCCCAAGAAGACATATTGAAGGAAAATTTAATAAAATCCTGGATGCTCTTTTTGAAAAATTGAGTTTGAGTAAAAAAGATACTGATATGATGCGTTTTGCTAATAGAATGGATCATTTGTCTGAAAGTAATGACACTCGAAAACTGGATAACGAAAAGATTTTCCTAATGCGTAAAATTGACGAAGTTCAAAATGAAATTTTCCAATTGGAAAATAACATTCAATTCTTTACTAACACCCGAAATGCAAAAAAAGAAAATTCTATCGTATTAGAAGTTCGTAAAAACATTGCTATCCACAAGGAAAGCCTTGATGTTTGGAAAGAAAAATTAAAACAATTGAGAAATTTAAACCAACAGTAAATTTCAGTAATCGTTAAAAATAGAAACCTCGATCTTAAATAGTTCGAGGTTTTTTTATGGAGAAAACCTATCTAACGCTAAACTTTAACTTTCATTTATTAGAAAAAATTATATAAATCGAGTGACTAATTTTAGATTTGCAAAATGAATTGGTTTCGAAAAACACTTGTTTTTATTGGGCTTTTAATAGCTTTTTTATTTGCCTTTAGTGCAAATGAAACTCCTATTCATACCACTCAATCAGAAAAATCCAGTTCTTCGGTTTCTGTTAGCAGCATTTATTCTTCAGATTTTATACAACCGCAAGTAAGTAACACATTTACTTCCTATCATAAAACTCCGGATTACAGCATTGTAAAATATCTAGCAAATTTTCTGATTGCAATTCCGGATTTTAAAATTAGCACATTCTTTATTCGTTTCGCGAAACAAGACATCAATCGATGTGAGATGGTTTCGCTCCTACTCTTTCCTTTCCATTTTTTTTGGTGATTTGAAGCACTGATTTCGAAACTTATCTTCCCTTTTGAATTGATTCCTTTGGTTTCGGTTCAAATTATCATGCTTTACAAATAACTAAAAAATAAAAAAATGGATACATCCGTAACAATAATTGGCCTTATACTAACTTTAATAATCGCTATTCCTCTTTTTTATGTGATTCGATCAAATTCGATTAACAAAACAAAAATCAAAATCATAAAAACAAAGTTTAGTCAAAACAATCGCTTTAATTTTGAATTAACCGAAACACAAAATAAAAAAGTCTTGGCATTAGACGAAAAAAACAAAGGTTTTCTTTTGATAGATTTTAATGCAAAGGAAGAAGTTGTTTCTTTTGTAGACTTAAATACGGTTCAATCCTGCAAACTGGTTCCAACAACAGAGAATAATAGTGATACAATTCTAAAAATTGAATTCGAATTTCAATACAAAGAAGGTAAAAAAGCAGTATTTATTCCATTTTACAAAATTGAGAATGACCAAATTGGTCAAGTTTGTTTGTATGAGGATCATCAACTAGCCAAAAAATGGGCAAAAATGATTCAGGATTGCATCACCGTTTAAGTAATTGATATGTTCTGTAAAAGAGGCTTTTGGAGCCTCTTTTTTTTTGTGAAAGGTTTTTTTCAATATGATAATTATCATTTTAATATTTAAGCAGTCGTTCTACTTTTGATTAATATTAAATGACTCCGTTATGAAAAATTCTTTAATTCAAAAATACAATGTTCCAGGCCCCAGATACACCAGTTATCCAACGGTTCCCTATTGGGATGAAACTGATTTTTCAGATGAGATTTGGGCCGAAACACTAAAGAAATCATTTATAGAAAGTAATTCTTCAGAAGGTATCAGTTTATATATCCATTTGCCTTTTTGCGAAAGCTTATGCACTTTTTGTGGCTGTAACAAGCGTATTACCAAAAATCATGGCGTTGAAAATCCGTATATAGAGGCCGTTTTAAAAGAATGGACATTATATTGTAAAATTCTTGGAGAAAAACCAACTATAAAAGAGATTCATTTGGGTGGTGGAACTCCCACATTTTTTTCTACTAAAAATTTAGAGGATTTAATAAATGGTATTTTTGTTCATGCCAATAAAGCCAAAGATCATGAGTTTAGTTTTGAAGGTCATCCGAATAACACTTCGCACGAACATTTGCAAAAGCTTTACGATTTAGGTTTTAGAAGAGTGAGTTTTGGTGTTCAGGATTATTCAGAGAAAGTACAAAAAGCAATTCACCGTTTGCAGCCTTTTCATAATGTGGCAAAAGTTACGTTCTGGGCCAGAGAAATTGGATATACTTCAATTGGACATGATATTATTTTTGGATTACCGTTTCAGGAAATAGAGGATATTATCGACACGATTGAGAAAACAAAATCATTACAGCCCGACCGATTGGCATTTTATAGTTACGCACACGTTCCTTGGATTAAGGGAAATGGACAACGCGGTTTTAATGACGAAGACATTCCAAAAGATGATAAAAAGAGAATGCTGTATGAAACCGGTAAAAAATTATTGTACGAAAACGGGTATCATGAAATAGGAATGGATCATTTTGCGTTGAAAACAGACAGTCTGCATGAGGCTTTTCAAAACGGTAAACTACACCGTAATTTCATGGGTTACAGCTCTTCAAAAACACAATTGATGATTGGATTGGGAGTTTCTTCCATCAGTGACAGTTGGTATAGTTTTGCACAGAATGTAAAAAATCTGGAAGATTATTATCAAGTATTAGAATGGAATAAATTACCAGTTTTCAGAGGGCATTTACTGACTACTGAAGACCTTATCATCAGAAAACACATTCTGAATTTAATGTGTCAATTTGAAACTTCCTGGGAAAACAAAGAGGGTTATTTCAATGAAATTCCAGACGTTATACTTCAATTGAAAGAAATGGAAAATGATGGATTAGTACTCATTAAAGACAATAGCATTGAGGTTACAGAAAAAGGAAAACCTTATGTTCGTAATATTTGCATGGCATTCGATTTACGTTTGAAAAGAAAAGCACCGGAAACCGAATTATTTTCAATGACAATCTAATGTTTCTCAATCTTACAAAAATAAAAAAGCACGCTGAATGGCGTGCTTTTTTTATACTAAACTATTAGAAAATTAATGACAATTAGGATCGGCTTGAATAAACAAACTCATATTAGTTGGAGAAATGTAAGGAATTCCCAATCCCAATCCTCTTAAAATAAATAAACAACCAATGCATACCGCCACATAAGGAATCGCTTTTTGGATTCTGTTTCGAATAGGCACCGTTAAAAACGAATTGATATACACGACGCTGCTCATCATAGGAACGGTTCCTAATCCGAATAAAATCATATACAAAACCCCAAGACTTTCACTTTGCATCGCGATAGCACCAAACAAGGCAACATAAACCATTCCGCAAGGCAAAAAGCCATTCAACAAACCAATAGTGAACAGGGATTTATAACTCTTGTTTCTAAACTGACTTCCTAAAGCCGTTTTGATTTTAGAAATTAATTTAAAAACAGGTTTTGAAAAATTGTATTTAGCAAAAATTTTCTCCGGAGTCAAAACTACAACAATCATGGCTACACCAATGAATATGGATAAATTCTGTTGTAAACCAGCCATAAAAAACCCTTTTCCAAGCAGTCCAAAAACAAAACCAATAGTCGCGTAAGCCGTTAATCTTCCTAAATGATAGGTAATGATTTGAGTTGCTTTTTTGGCCTGATTCGTTCTGTCTACGGGCAACATCATAGCAATAGGACCGCACATACCAATGCAGTGAAAACTACTTATTAAACCGAAAATGAAGGCAGTGTAAAGCATTTTTTTAGTCTAATGTCATAAAGTCAAAAGTCTTAAAGCCAATTGATGGACTTTCTGACTTTTGACTTTAAGACTAATTCATATATATTGTTTCTTTAGACAAATACGATTTTCCATCATATTGCCATTCCATATTAATGTCCCATCGACCGCCTGCCAAACTTTTTTTAGGTATGAGCAAAGTAGTAGCATCAGATAGTGAAATGGGAATTTCAAAATCTAATTTTTTGTTAGACGGTCTGTAAAAGGACACTTTACCTTTGATGTTTTTTGGAACAAATACTTTTGGGAATGCTATTTCAACTCCATTTGAAACAATATTTATTGTTGGCTTTTGAGCCAAATCTTCTACATTTTGAATTCGTGCCATTTCATCTCCAAAATGCGCATCATGTTTGTAATATTCTTCTACAACTAACTCATTGTCATATTTTGAATCGGATTGTACCGTAAAAACAAAATACAAAATGAAGGTTATAAACAAACCAAAAGCGATTACGATTCCTGTTCCCCAGCTAATTTTCATGATCTATTTTTTTATAAATTCTAATCCTAGGTTAAAAGGATATTAATCAAAACTTCGCGGACTCAAAAAGTTAGTGCTGCTGGTTTCAATTTTTTCATCTCCATTATAAACCTCAATTTTCAATTTTGTTTTATCGCTGTCCAATAAATTTTGGTTGATTTCCACAAATAACGTTCCTCCATTCATACCTTGTTTTGGTACTTTTAAATCTTTCTTCCCAACCACTTTTAAAGTTCCTTTTATGCCCACCAATTTGAAATGAATATCATTAAAATCAGTGTTGGTTTTATTGATAATTTTAAAAGTATAAATGTTACTGATATTTTCGCCTTTGTGTTCGAACAACTGACCCGGAAGCCTCAATATACTGGCTTCAACATCAGAACGTAAAAACAACAATCCAATCAAAATACCTGTCAAAATGAATAATACGGCTGAATAGCCTTTCATTCTAGGCGTGAACTTGAACTTTACTTTTTTCTCGATTTCCTCTTCCGAAGCATAACGAATCAGTCCTTTAGGCAATCCTATACCGTCCATAATCGTGTCACATTCATCAATACAAGCGGTACAATTGATACATTCCATTTGTGTCCCGTTTCTGATATCAATTCCGGTTGGACAAACATTTACGCATTGCTTACAATCAATACAATCGCCTTTTCCGGTAGCTGCTCTATCCTCTTGTTTGTTGAATTTAGCCCTGCCCACTTCTTTTTCGCCACGAACAAAATCGTACGCTACATTTATCGATTTATCGTCTAATAAAACGCCTTGCAATCTTCCGTAAGGACAGGCTATAATACAAACTTGTTCTCTAAACCATGCAAAAATAAAATAGAAAACTCCTGTAAAAATCAATAACGAAACCAAAGTACTCAGATGATTTTCAGGTCCTTCTTCAATCATTAAAAGTAACTTGTCACTGCTGATAAGATACGCCAGAAAAACATTGGCAATAAAAAAAGAAATGATTAAAAACAGAGTCCATTTAAAGGCTTTTTTTCTGATTTTCTCTGCATTCCATTCCTGCTTTTCCAAACGAATCTGAGCACCACGATCGCCTTCAATCCAGTATTCTATTCTGCGGAAAACCATTTCTAAAAAGATGGTCTGCGGACAAATCCATCCGCAAAATATTCGTCCATAAATCACCGTAAAAAGAATGACGAAAACGACACCAATAATCATAAAAAGAACGAACAGATAAATATCCTGTGGCCAAAATGGAAATCCGAAAATATTAAATCTCCTTTCCAATATATTGAACATCATGAACTGATTGCCATTTATCTTTATAAAAGGATTCGCAACAAGTACAATCAGTAAAAAATAACTAATCCATTTTCTGTAATCATAAAACTTTCCAGAAGGCTTTTTGGGGAAAATAAATTTTCTGTTTCCTTCTTCATCAATCGTCCCGATGGTATCTCTAAAAGCTTCGTCTGGTAATTTTGACATTTTTTTTTATTTAAAACACAAGTTCAAAATAATTATTAAAATTCTTAAGCTAAATAAAAACGTGTGTTTCTAATTGTTATTTAACTGCAACTGTAACATTTTCTTCTACCCAAACTTCCCCTTCCGAAGCTTTAGCAGCTGGTGGATTGCTTCCTTTTAAGGATAAAATATAGCTGGCAACTTTTTGCATTTCTTTAGGTTTCAATGTTCCTTTCCAGGAAATCATTCCTTTTCCGTCACGTCCTCCATTGACCAGCGTATGAAACACATTTTTTATTCCACCACCTAAAATCCATTGGTCATCCGTTAAATTTGGTCCTATCTGACCTCCAGCATCAGCTCTGTGACAAGCGGCGCAATTAGTAGTGAAAATCTCTTTTCCAGCTGCTAAATCAGCAGGATCTGTCAACAAAGTCACCGTTTTTTCATCCATCATGTCCGGAGCAGTTTTCATATATTCCGCAATATCAATTTTGGCTTGAGCAACTTCTTTTTTAAGTTCCATTTCCTGATTATCAGCCCCTAATACTTCATATTGCACCATATAAACAACCCCAAAAACGATACAAGCATAAAATAAATACACCCACCATGTCGGTAAATTATTATCTAATTCTTTTATTCCGTCGTAATCGTGTTCTAATAATAACTGATCTTCATTGGCTAATGACTCTGTTTTAGTCAATTTCTCCATCAATTTTTTGTACCACTCACTATCCTTGAAGCTCAAATCATTTGCTTCATTTAATTTGGCTTTTTGTTCCTCAGTCAATAAATGATAGGTAATAGTATCAACTGCTTTCATCGTGATTTCTATTGCAATCAAAAGGAAAAGAAACACGAATAAGAATACAGAAACCATTGGAAATTTTATAAAAGCAGGTCGATCTCCTGAGTCTATGAAATATTCCATTGCCATCATTACAGCAAAGAAAATAACAGGTACTCTAACGTATACTGGAATTAATTTTTTCATTTTCTAAATTTTAAAAAATTATACTATTTAATTGTCTCTCAATGGAATTTGACTCAATTCATTTATCGTTTCTTTCTTATAGGAGAACACCCATAGACCCAAGCCCACGAAAAAGACGAAAAAAATTAATAATGATAAGATGGGATATATTGCCACACCTTCAATCGTTTCCATATTGTGTTTTATTTGTTCGAACATAACTTTTATTTTTTAGCGATATCTTTTACTTTAATATCCGTTCCAAGTCTTTGCATATAAGCAATCAAGGCAACGATCTCCCTTTCGTTCATTGGAACAAATTTCTCTCCTCTGGCTTCGGCTTTTTTCTTGCTTTCGTCATAACTTTTCACGAAGTCAGGATCATTTTTCAAGCTTTCTTCAATTGCAATCGCTTGTTTTCTTAAATCATCTAAACCACTTGCAATCTGAGCTTCTGAGTAAGGAACACCAAGTGTTACCATAACCTGCATTTTCTTTTGAGTCAAAGAAACATCCATTGGTTTATTGTCAAACAGCCACTTGTAACCTGGCATAATTGAACCTGCAGAGGTGCTTTGCGGATTCCAAAAGTGGTTAAAATGCCAATTGTCATTGTATTTTGCTCCTACTCTTAATAAATCCGGACCTGTACGTTTTGATCCCCAAAGGAATGGATGATCGTAAACAAATTCTCCTGCTTTAGATTGCGGTCCATAACGTTCTACCTCACTACGGAAAGGACGAACTGACTGCGAGTGACAACCTACACAACCTTCACGAATGTATAAATCACGTCCTTCTAATTCTAATGGAGAATACGGTTTTACACTTGCAATGGTTGGAATATTGGATTTAACCATAATCGTTGGTACAATTTGGATAACACCACCAATTAAAATTGCAACTGTTGCCAAAATAGTTAACTGAATCGGTTTTCTTTCTAACCAAGGGTGAAATTTTTCCCCTTTTACTCTTCCTGCACTAATTTTCAATAATTCAGGAGCTTCAGCTAATTCATCTTCAATTTTAGAACCTGCTCTTACGGTTTGAATAATGTTGTACACCAAAGTGAACATTCCAATTAAATAAAGGGTTCCACCAATAGCTCTCATCCAATACATTGGCATGATTTGAGTTACTGTTTCAAGGAAGTTCCCGTAGGTTAAAGTTCCGTCCGGATTGAATTGTTTCCACATAGATGCTTGTAAAAAACCAGCAACATACATTGGAATCGTATATAATATAATACCTAAAGTACCTATCCAAAAGTGAAAATTAGCTAACTTAAGAGAGTACAAATTGCTTTTGGTCATTCTGGGAACCAACCAATAAATCATACCAAAAGCCATAAATCCATTCCAAGCCAATGCGCCAACGTGAACGTGAGCAATAATCCAATCCGTATAATGCGCGATAGCATTTACATTTTTAAGCGATAACATCGGACCTTCAAAAGTCGCCATTCCGTAACCGGTAATCGCTACTACGAAAAATTTCAAAACGGGTTCCACACGTACTTTATCCCAAACACCTCTCAACGTTAAAAGTCCGTTTATCATTCCACCCCAAGATGGCGCAATCAACATAATAGAGAAAGCAACTCCTAAATTTTGTGCCCAGTTAGGCAAAGCAGAATATAATAAATGGTGCGGTCCAGCCCAGATGTAGATAAAAATCAACGACCAAAAGTGAACAATTGACAGTCTATAAGAATATACCGGACGATTCGCCGCTTTTGGAACAAAATAATACATTAATCCCAAGAAAGGTGTGGTCAAGAAAAACGCTACCGCATTATGACCGTACCACCACTGTACTAAAGCATCTTGAACTCCTGCATAAACAGAATAACTTTTCATTCCAGAAACCGGCAATGATAAACTATTGAAAATATGTAAAACTGCCACGGTAACGAATGTTGCCAAGTAAAACCAAATCGCAACATATAAATGGCGCTCTCTACGTTTTAAAATGGTTCCAATCATATTGATCCCAAAAACAACCCAAATCAATGCAATCGCAATATCTATTGGCCATTCTAATTCGGCATATTCTTTTGAAGAGCTATATCCTAACGGTAATGATATGGCTGCAGCGACAATAATTAATTGCCAACCCCAGAAATTAAGATTACTCAAAAAATCACTGAACATTCTGGCTTTTAACAATCGCTGTAATGAATAATAAATACCGGCAAACATTGCGTTCCCTACGAAGGCAAAAATAACGGCATTGGTATGTAAAGGTCTTAATCGACCGTAACTCAACCACGAAATACCATCAGTAATATTTGGAAAAAGGAACATAAAGGCCAATGTAAGCCCCACCAACATTCCTACCACTCCAAAGACAATGGTCGCGTAAATGAATTTTTTTACAATTTTGTTGTCATAATAAAACTGCTGCATTTCCATAATTAAATTTGTTTTTATTTTAATTTTAGTATTTAAAGTTGAATATTATAAAGTCGTTGAACTTTCGGCTTTCGGTTTTTTAACTTTCGACTGAATTAGCTCATCGTCAAATAACATTCTGACTGATGGCGTATAATCGTCGTCGTATTGACCTGTTTTTACTGCTCGTATAAAAGCAATAAAGAAACCAATGGCGACTATTATACTGATGGAGATTAATAAATAAATGACACTCATACCTTAATTTGTGTTAACAAAGTTACTTTGACGTTTTCGAGTAAAATATGACATTTGTCATACTTATTGACATATGTTAAATTTATGTGAAAGCGCAACTCAAAAACTTATATAATTCTATTTGCATAATAACTACTCATCACCGTTACAAAACTTACAATGGTTATTGTACTCAAAGGCATGATAATAGCTGCTACCAAAGGCAATAAATTACCTGTAATAGCAAACGATAATCCCACCACATTGTATAATAAGGATAGTGCAAAACTCATTTTGATGGTCGTTATGGAATTCTTGGATAATTTCAAGAAATAGTTCAATTTTTGAAACTCATTGGCATCCAAAATTGCATCACAGGCCGGTGAAAAAACATTCACATTTTCAGAAATTGAAATCCCAACATTACTTTGTGCCAAAGCTCCTGCATCATTCAGCCCATCACCTACCATCATTACATTTTTGCCTTTTTCCTGTAAGTTTTTAATAAATTCTAATTTTTGTTCTGGTTTCTGATTGAAAATTAATTCCGTGCCTTTCGGCAAAAGTTGTTCAAGAGTGTCACGTTCGCCCTCATTGTCACCAGATAAAACCTTGATTTGATATTTACTGCTTAAGTTCTTGAAAAGCTGTTCAAGTCCTTCTCTGTATTGATTGTTAAAAATGAATTTTCCGTAATAAACATCATTTATCTTTATGTGAACCGACGTTTGCTGAATGTTATTTTCTTCTATTTTATCTACAAAAGCGGCAGAACCTATTTGAATTTGGTGGCCAAAAATCTGGGCTTGAATCCCTTTTCCGGTAATTTCTTCAAAATGATCCACTTTCAACTTTTTGGTGTCATTTGCTGATTTATTTTGCAAAATTGGAATAGGCAAATAATCATACAACATTCTGCTCAAGGGATGATTTGAAGCCCGAAGCACATTTTTTATCAGCAACAAATTTTCATCGGAAAGAACGGTTCCTTCATAGGAAATATTCGATTTTTTATTGGTGGTAATCGTTCCCGTTTTATCAAAAACAATCGTATCTACTTTCGCTAATTGTTCAATAACCAAAGCATTTTTGAGATAGAATTTCTGCTTTCCTAAAATTCGTAATATGTTCCCAAAAGTGAATGGAGCTGTCAATGCCAAAGCACAGGGACATGCAACAATAAGCACTGCTGTAAACACATTGAAAGCGGTATTGGCATCAATAAAAATCCAATATCCAAATCCTGCAAAAGCAATCAGTAATAAAATAGGCGTAAAATAACGACTAATGCTATCCGTTATAGTTTTGTGTTTTTGTTCTACATTTTTCTGGAACACATCATTACTCCATAATTGTGTCAAGTAACTTTGGGAAACAGAATGTAAGACTTCCATTTCGATAACTTTCCCTATTTGTTTTCCGCCTGCAAATACTTTATCACCGGATTGTTTCGTAATAGGAATCGCTTCTCCGGTAACAAAACTATAATCGATTTCTGCTTTTTCAGAAATTAAAATCCCATCAACCGGAATGAGTTCCTGGTTTCTGATGAGTAGTCTGTCGCCTTTTTCAACTTCGTAAATCGCCACACTTTCTTCGGAGGCATCTGCATTAATTTTGGTAATTGCTATTGGAAAATACGATTTAAAATCCCTTTCGAAACTCAAAAAACTATAGGTTTTGATTTGGAACATTTTACCCAAAAGCATGAAGAATATCAATCCGGTTAAGCTGTCGAAAAAACCGGAACCGTAATCCATGACAATATCAAACGTACTTCTCACAAACATCACAACAATTCCTAAAGCAATAGGAATATCAATGTTGAGCATTTTGGTTTTGATACTTTTATAAGCCGAAACATAATAGCCACTTGCCGAATAAAAGAAGCTCGGCAACGCTAAAGCAAAAATCAACCATCTGAAAAAGCCACGGTATTGGTCTAACCAATATTCTTTCACTTCAAAATATTCCGGAAACGAAAGCAACATGATATTTCCAAAACAAAAGAAAGCAACGCCTAATTTATACGTTAAACTTCTATCTACATTATTAGTCCCCGTTTCATAGTTTTCTAAACTGATGTAGGGTTCGTAACCAATAGAACTCAACAAATAAACAATCGTTTTGATAGAAACAACTTCAGGATTAAAAGTAATTCGGACTCTTTTTTCAGGAAAATTAACCTGAGAAGTGCTTATTCCTTTTTGAAGACGCTGTAGATTTTCCAAAATCCAAATACACGAGCTACAATGAATATGAGGAATATTAAGTGAAATAATTGCGGTTGAATTTTCTTGAAATTCCAAAAGTTTAGATACAATACTTTCATTGTCTAAAAAATCATATTTACCATTAATGTCTTGAGGGGTTGCTCCAGGGGATTTTTCAAAATCATAATAACAAGTCAAATCATTGAGACTAAAAATTTCGTACACCGTTTTACAACCATTGCAACAAAAATTTCTCGCGTCAAAAATAATTTCTTCTTCTTTTATAATATCTAAACCACAATGGAAACAGTTTTGTGTGTCCATAGCTTTGCTCATTTTACCTGGAACAAAGGTCATCAATTGAATAAGTTAAAAATATGATATTTGTCATATTAAAGAGTTAGTTTTGTAATGCAAATAAATCACACACAATATGAGCAAATGCGAACAATGTATCGTCAGAGAATTTAGCTCTTTAAAAGCACTTACTAAAGAAGAATTAATAAAACTTTCCGACTGTAAAACATCCCATATTATAAAAAAAGGGGAGGTTATATTTGAAGAAGGAGAAAATGTGAATGGTATTTATTGTATAAAAGATGGCATTTGTAAACTGACTAAACTCAGTGCAAATGGTAAAGATCACATTGTAAAATTGGTTACAAAAGGAGAATTACTGGGGCAACGTTCCATGATTAGTGATGAACCGGTAAATCTAAGTGCTGTAGCTCTTGAAGACATGCAGGTTTGTTTTATTCCGAAGTCAGAAGTGATGGGATACTTTGACAAGAACAATCAGTTTTCGATGAACGTGATGAAAACTATTTGCGGTGATCTAAAAGAAGCCGATGATCACATGGTCAATTTAGCCCAAAAAACAGTCAAAGAAAGATTAGCCGAAACGCTTCTATATTTGCATGACACCTTTGGGGAAAACAAGGATAATTCTTTAAAAATACAACTTTCCAGAGATGAACTAGCCAGTATGATTGGTACTGCCACTGAAAGTTGCATCCGTTTATTATCTGATTTTAATAAATTAGGTTTAATTGAATTGAATGGCAAAAAAATTGTTTTGAAAGACATTAATGCCCTAAAAAAAATTGCCGAGTAATTTTAATCATTTAGGACTGTTCACTAAAAAAATGAACACTGAACATTATAATTTCTTCGCTTCTTCCCAAAATTAAGTTATTTGGAAATCATAGATTTCCAATTCCTATTTATTAGGAAGCCGCTTCGCTTCTTCCCAAAATTAAGGTATTTGGAAATCATAGATTTCCAATTCCTATTTATTGGGAAGACGCTTCGCTTCTTCCCAAAATTAAGTTATTTGGAAATCATAGATTTCCAATTCCTATTTATTGGGAAGACGCTTCGCTTCTTCCCAAAAAACATCCATTTCAGCTAAAGTCATATCCATTAAGGGTTTTCCTAATTCTCCTGCTTTGCTTTCCAAATATTGAAAACGCTTAATGAATTTTTTATTGGTGCGTTCCAAAGCATCCTCAGGATTTACATTGAGAAATCGGGCATAGTTAATCATCGAAAATAAAACATCGCCAAATTCGGCTTCAATTTTATCCTGATCGCCTGCTTCAACCTCAACTTGTAATTCTTCCAATTCCTCTTGAACCTTATCCCAAACCTGATGCGATTCTTCCCAATCAAATCCAACTCCTTTTACTTTATCCTGAATTCGGCTTGCTTTTACCAATGCGGGTAAACTTTTTGGAACGCCTTCCAGAACGGACTTTTTACCTTCTTTCAGTTTTAGTTTTTCCCAGTTTTGTTTCACTTCTTCCTCGTCTTTCACTACCACATCACTATAAATATGCGGATGACGGTGAATTAACTTTTCACAAATTTCATTACATACATCAGCCATGTCAAAATCATTCGTCTCGCTTCCTATTTTGGCATAAAAAACAATATGCAATAACAAATCCCCTAATTCTTTTTTGACTTCGTTTACATCGTTGTCTAAAATAGCATCGCCTAATTCGTAGGTTTCTTCAATAGTAAGATGACGCAACGTTTGCATGGTTTGCTTTTTGTCCCAAGGACATTTTTCTCGCAAATCATCCATAATGTCTAATAATCTTTCGAAAGCTTGCAGTTGGTTTTGTCTTGAATTCATCAGAAATGGTTTTTGGTAAAAATAAAAAAATCCTGTCCAGAAAAATAGCTGAACAGGATTAAATAGTATTTTAAAGTAAAATTACTCTTTTTTAGCTTTTGCTTTTTTTGCAGGAGTTTTCACTTCGGCAGCAGGAGTTTCTTCAACAACAGCAGCAACTTCTTCAGCAACTGGAGCTTCATCTACAACTAATCCTTTTGCTTGAAGCATATTATACCAGTTTAAAACTTTTTTGATATCAGAAGGATACACTCTTTCTTCATCATAGTCCGGTAAAATTTCTTTGAAATAAGCCGTCAATGTAGCATTATCTTCTTTATGTGAAATTGCTTGACCTTTGTTTTCTTTATCAGCAATTTTTTGCATGATTTCAGCTAATGGTTTTTCGCCTTCATACGTATAAATTGAAATTTCCGACAATAAACTCACATTGCTTTTTAAGTTTACTGTGATTTTTTTTCCATCTAATAATGATTCTGCAACAAACCCAGTACGTGTTTGTACTCTTAATACATATAAACCTGGTTTCCCAGAAATGGCTAATATTTTTTCTAAATTCATGTTTTGTGTAATTATTATTAAGAATTTGACTTATTTATTTTTTCATTTAGAACCAAAAATCATACCAAGATAAAGCTGTAAAGACTGTTTTATCTTCCTTTTTTACCAAAAAATTTCATTCGGTACTCTTGGAATGTTTTTCCTTCCAGAATGTTTTTCAGTTTCTTTTGAATCAATCGTTTTTTTAATGACGAAATTTTATCCGTGAATAAAATTCCTTCTATATGATCGTATTCATGTTGGATTACTCTGGCAATCAATCCGTCAAAAATTTCGGTTTTCATTACAAAATCCTCTTCGCAATATTCGATTGTTATGGTTGGATTTCTATATACATCCTCTCTAACATCCGGAATACTCAAGCAACCTTCATTAAAACTCCACTCTTCACCTTCTTCTTTTATCATTTTTGCATTGATAAAAGTTCTTTTGAATCCTTTTAATTCTTTTTGTTCAGCATCTTCTAATTCATCATCATCACTAAAAGGAGTTGTATCGATTACGAATAAACGAAGTGCCAATCCTACTTGAGGTGCGGCAAGTCCAACACCATAGGCATTATACATCGTTTCGTACATGTTAGCAATCGTTTCATTCAAATTAGGATGTTCTGGTGAAAGAACGGCTCCTACTTTTCTTAAAACGGGATCGCCATATCCTATAATTGGTAAAATCATTATTGTTATATTAAGTATTATCTACTATAAATCGGAATAAGTTTCCTTTTAATTCAGTCTGCAAAAATAGTAAAAAAATAGACAATGAATAATCCTGTATTGATAATTAGTATTTTTTTACCATTTAGTCAAAAACAAGGCAAATTATTCTTTGAATGAGTCACTCAATTCTTACCTTTGTTTGCAATCCAATTGTATGATTTACAAAATCCGAAAATTTACCGACAGCACGTATTTCACCAATGCCTTAAAAGTAACAATAGCTGCAGTTATTCCAGTTGTACTGTTTTCTTTTTTGGGCAAATTCGAAATAGGTTTTACAATAGCTTTAGGAGCCTTTTTTACCTATCCAAGCGATATTCCAAGCAATCTGAAACATAAAATAAACGGTATTCTGGTTACGGCTTTACTTGTTGCGGGTGTTAATTTGTTAGTGAATATTATGCATCCTTATTCCTGGATTTTCTATCCTTTTTTGGCGGTATTAATTTTTCTGATAGCGATGATTTCAGTCTATGGACAACGCGCTACGATGGTCTCTTTCTCCGCTCTAATTGCAGTTTCATTAGCATTTGCAAGCATCAATACCGGTTGGGCAATGGTGCAACATTCCGTCTTAATAGTATCTGGAGGGTTATTTTATTTGATAATTTCTCTTGTTTTCTATTACGTAAGACCACATCGCTATATTGAATTACAAATTGCTGAATGCATTAAGCTTACTGCTAAATATTTAAAACTAAGGGGTGATTTATGGACCATTAATGCTGATAAAAAATCCATTATTGAAAAACAATTGCACCTTCAGGTTGAACTGAACACCATTCACCAAAATATAAGAGAGGTATTGATCAGCAGTCATACTACTACCGGTTCTTCGAATCAAAACCGCAAAATGCTTCTGGTTTTTATTTCATTGGTAGAAATTCTTGAACTGGCATTATCTACTGCATTCGACCATGATAAATTGCATCAAAAATTTGACGGCCATCCAAAGGTGTTGCTAACGTATCAAAGTTTAGCCTATAATCTTGCCGCAAGTTTAAAGCAATTGTCCAAAAGTGTAAAAAAACGAGCTAAATACATTTCCAAACATACTTTACTCAATGATCTGAATGCCTTACAGCTTGCCATTGCAGATTATGAAAATGATTTAGGAAAAGTTCCCGCTTCCGAAGGTGTTTTTATGCTCACCACCATGCTCCAGTATGCGGAAAAACAGGTCGAAAAAATAAAAATTGTCGAACGGGCTTTTTCACTTGCTTTTAATTCTCAAGATTTTAAAGGAATAGATAAGGATTTAGAAAAATTCCTGACGCCTCAATATTATCCTTTGAGCACTTTGATTGAAAACCTGAGTTTTTCCTCTACTATTTTCAGACATTCATTGCGACTAACCATAACATTGATGGTTGGCTTTATTATTGGAAATTTTTTGCCGTTTCAAAACGTATATTGGATTTTACTCACCATAATTGTAATCATGCGACCTGGTTATGGTTTGACAAAAGAGCGTTCTTTTCACCGAATATTTGGTACTGTTTTAGGCGGATTGATTGCCTTTGGAATTCTTTCCTTTGTAAAGGACAACATTATCATCAGTATTCTTTCCATTCTTTGCATGTTATTAGGATTCTCCTTTACGCAAATAAATTATAAGGTGAGCGCCACGTTTGTCACCATGTATGTCGTTTTTATTTATGGAATTGTAACCCCTAATATTGTTGATGTAGTTCAGTATCGAATACTCGATACCGTTGTGGGGGCTGTTTTGGCTTTTCTTGCCAATCACTTTTTATGGCCTTCCTGGGAGTTTTTAAATATTCCAATGCATTTGGAGAAATCTATTAAAGCAAATCAAAATTACCTAAAGGAAATTTCCGTTTTTTACAATAAAAAAGGAACTATTTCTACTTCGTATCGTTTATCCCGAAAAAATGCTTTTATCGAAATAGGTAATTTAATGGCTTCTTTCCAAAGAATGGTCCAAGAACCAAAATCGAAACAAAAGCAATTACCACAGGTATATAAACTAGCGATACTTAATCATTCATTGCTATCTTCATCAGCTTCGTTGGGAACTTACATCCAATCGCACAAAACTACATCAGCTTCTGAGGCATTTAATGTTGTAGTCGATACTGTCATTAGAAATCTGGATAATGCCATTGCACTTTTGAAAGAAAATGATTTATATCTAAAAGAAAATCTCCCAAAAGAAGATTTAGCCATGCGATTTACGGAATTAAAAAATATTCGAGCCAAAGAATTAAAAGAAGGAATTCCTATTGATGAAGAAGCGTTTCAATTGAAAATGCAGGAAGCACAATTGGTTATAGAGCAATTAATCTGGTTGACTAATCTTTCTGAAAATATTTTAAAAACTACAAAAGCATTAATGGAGTCTTAAAGAAAAAAGCGCTGGAATTAGATAATATCTAAAATCCAGCGCCTTTTATTTTATTTCTAACTTTTCTAATTATTCAGTTTTAAAACAGAGGCAGTATCTTTCCTGATTTGATCCAATAAAGCTGGATTATCATTCAAAGTCTGGCCATGAGATGGAATCATAATTTTTAATTTTTCCTGCCATTCCGGAGTTGCCATTTCTTCTTTGAAACATCTTCCTATTAAATCTACCATAATAGAAACAGCAGTTGAAGCTCCAGGAGAAGCTCCAAGTAAAACAGCTAATGATCCATCAGCAGTTGTGATTACTTCAGTACCAAACTCTAGTATTCCTCCTTCTTTTTCGTCTTTTTTTATCACTTGCACGCGTTGTCCTGCACGTTCTAATTTCCAGTCTTTAGATCTGGCACCAGGAACATATTCTCTCAATGCATTAATCCTGTCTTTAGGAGACTGACGCACTTGCTCAATCAAATATTTTGTAAGTGGTATATTTTTAATACCAGCAGCAACCATGGGAATGATATTATCCGGTTTTATGGATAAAGGCAAATCCGAATACGAGCCATTTTTTAAAAATCGGGTTGAGAAACCAGCAAAAGGTCCAAAAAGCAATTGCTTTTCACCATTTATCATTCTGGAATCAATATGTGGCACTGACATTGGCGGCGCACCCACGCTCGCTTTACCATAGACTTTGGCCTGATGTTTTGCGATAACTTCCGGATTGGTACATTTTAACCATTGTCCACTCACAGGAAAACCTCCATACCCTTTTCCTTCCGGAACATCCGCTTTTTCCAATAATGGCAAGGAACCACCTCCGGCACCGATAAAAACAAATTTAGTATATACTTTTCTCTTTTGGCCAGTAGCCAAATCAGTAATTTTTATCCTCCAAGTTTTATCCTCGCGCTGTTTCAATTTTTTAACTTCATGATGAAAATGCATGGTAACTCCATCCAATTGCGTTAAATAATTGAATATGTTTCTGGTCAATTCTCCAAAATTCACATCCGTTCCAATATCCATAGAAGTTGCCGCAACTTTATCGGTCACCTTTCTACCTTCCATAACTAAAGGCATCCATTCTTTTAGCTGAGCCAAATCAGTACTGAACACCATCTCCTTAAAAAGAGGATTCGAATGCAAAGCCTCAAATCTTTTCTTAAGATATTCAACATTCTTATCCCCCCAAACAAAACTCATATGAGGAATACTTTTTATAAATTTTTCGGGAGATGAGATCTTTTTTTGTTGGACTAAATAAGCCCAAAACTGGCGCGAAACTTCAAAAGATTCTGCAATACTGATTGCTTTTTTCGGGTTGATGCTTCCATCTTCACTTTCTGGAGTATAATTAAGCTCGCAAAAAGCAGAATGTCCAGTTCCGGCATTATTCCATGCATCAGAACTTTCGGCAGCAGCCATATCTAATCTTTCGTAAATTTCAATCTTTATATCGGGCTGTAACTCTTTTAGGATTAAGCCAAGAGTGGCGCTCATTATTCCAGCTCCTATAAGAACTACTTCACTTTGCGAACGAATGGTTGTATCGGGCATAACAAAATTTTAAAGTGCAAAGATACTTTATATATGCAAAAAAAATGTAACAAATTATTGTTAAAAAGTAAGGAATTACAAATCTATTTTAGTCAATTGACTGGCTTTGAGTTGGATTTTTAAAACATCTTTCGAGTCAAATAATCCTGAAGCATTATCGTTGCCGAAATTTCATCGATAAGTGCTTTATTTTGACGCTGTTTCTTGCTAAGACCGCTGTCAATCATCGTTTGAAAAGCCATTTTTGAAGTAAACCGTTCATCTACCCGAATGACTTTCATATCCGGAAAATGATTGGTAAAATGCGTTACAAAACCTTTAATGATGGAAGCACTTTCTGAAGGTTCACCATTCATTTGTTTAGGCTCACCAATAAGAACAGCCTCTACTTTCTCTTTGGAAAAATAGTCCTTCAAAAAAGCAATTGCAGTCGCGGATGGAATGGTTGTCAGTCCAGAAGCTATGATTTGCATTTCATCGGTAACGGCTATTCCGGTACGTTTTTGTCCGTAATCTATGGCGAGAATTCTTGGCATTTTTTTATTTTTTTCAAAGGTAACTATTTTAATTTTCCAATTCTTAGCAACAACGGAAAAGTAACTTTCTTATCGCTTTTTTGCCAAGAGGCTTTCAAATCATTATAAATCAAATCTAAAGGTTTTTGATTGTTTTTCGAAATATAATGCTGCGTAGCTGACCATGTTTCCAAATATCCAATGAGCTCTTCAAAAGTCCATGTTAGATTATTTTCGAAATGTTCCGCAACAATTTCATCAAATGGAAATGGTATCGTACTATAATTTTCGTCTAAATATTTTCGCTCTGCATCCCAATACTGACCTACTATATTATAATAAAAATTTCGCAATATCTTATCCGAATCCGCATTGGTAGAAAACAAACCGTAACCAAGAACAGCAAAAATCCCTTCGGGTTTTAAGATTCGGTAAATTTCTTTATAAAACGAATCAAAATCAAACCAATGAACTGCTTGCGCTACGGTAATTAAATCAAATTCTTGATTTTTGAAAAAAGTATTTTCAGCAGCAGCAATTTTATAAATGATATTCTCCCCAGAGATGGCATTGTCAAGTTGGTTCTGGCTAATATCAATTCCATACACCGTTTCAAAAAATCTCGAAAGTTTGTGTGCGATTTGCCCATTTCCGGTTGCAATATCAAGCGCAACCCCTTTATTTTTGACAAATGAAACCAAATAATTAGTCATTTCATCTGGATATTGTGGTCGGAACTTAGAATACTCAGAAGCTTGTTTGGAGAAATTATCTTTCATTATTTCTGCATTTCCATTGATTTTTCAAATTTACAACATTTAGAAACTAAATTTTAAACTAAAACAACAAATATGTTAGTATTACAAAAACAAAGTTGTTTTCAAAAAAATCCTATTACATTTGCAAAAAAATAATTTTGAATTCAAATTTTTCTTATCGTCCAGATATAGATGGAATACGAGCTATAGCTGTTGTACTTGTTATATTATTTCATGCAGGTTTTTCTTTTGTCCCTGGAGGATACATAGGAGTCGATGTTTTTTTTGTTCTTTCTGGTTTTTTGATTACTTTGACTATTGACAAAGAAATGAGTAACAACTCTTTCTCTTTCAAACAGTTTTATTTAAGACGCATTAGACGGATAATACCAGTCCTTATTTTTGTAATGCTTATGGTAACTATTCCTGCTTGTTTGTTTTTATTTGCTAATAATTTAGAATCATATGGAAGAACATTAATTCATACGTTACTATCTACTAATAATTTCCATTTATGGATGAATAGCGGAGATTATTTTGCTGAAAATTCCGATTCAATTCCTTTTTTACATACATGGTCCTTATCAGTTGAGGAGCAATATTACATATTATGGCCTTTATTACTATTATTTTTACACAAAAAATTTAGTTTAGAAAAAAGGCTTGCTTTTATTTTTATTTTTCTAATTTCTGGAATTTTTCTTTCTATTTATTTAACAAATACTAATCCAAAAATGGCTTACTTTTTGTTACCAGCACGCATATTTGAACTTACAATTGGTGCGTGTTTAGCAATGTTCTGGAAAAAAGCCCCTGTTTTTTCTAAATCCCAAAATAGTCTAATCTCGATAGTTGGTTTAGCTTTAATTTTAACACCTGCGGTATTATTAACTAAATCAAGTGTGTTTCCTGGATTAAACGCATTTTGGCCATGTCTTGGGACAGCCTTGCTTATTTTCACAGGAAAAGAAATCGAAAACCAAGGCATTGTTAACAAATTATTACAGAATAAAGTCTTAATTTTAATCGGTTTACTATCTTATTCAATGTATTTATGGCATTGGCCCTTATTTGTTTTTATCAAATATTTAGGAATCAATTTAGAGGGATTGGTTAGAATTATTTCATTGCTATCAATTTTCATCCTGTCTTATTTTTCATGGCGCTTTATTGAGCAACCCTTCAGGATTAAATACAAGTACAACTTAAAAAAAACAATCCTGTTTTTAGTAGTCCCACCTATAATAACAATTGTTTTAATATATGCAGTTTTAGATGCAAAAGATGGATTCCCAGAGCGATTTCCAGAATTATCAGAATTTACCCCAAAAACTAATTACCCAAATAAGGTTAGAAAAGAATGTTTCAACAAATATAAAATAGGAAATTGTGACGAATGTTTTTTAGGAATAAAAAAGGACAGTTTAGACGGTATGCTAATAGGTGATTCATTTGCAAATCATACCGTAGCCTTTTTAGATGTCCTTGCTAAAGATGCTGGATTGTACATTCACGATAGTGCAGCTTCAGGATACCCTCTTTTAAATAATTTAAATAACGACGGTACTCCAGAATTCCCCTCAGAATATGCTACTAAAAGACTAAAATATGCCACAAAATTTAAAAATATTTTTATTGCTGCAAATTGGAATAAACAAACAGACCCTAATAGCAAAAATTATAAATCTATCATAAATACAGTTGGAGATTTGGTAAAATCTGGAAAAAAAATAATTATTTTTGATTGCCTAAGAGAAACCTCTGAAACGGATTTACATAAATTAAAATTATTAAAATCCGGATTGCCCATTTTCTTTTCTCAAAGAGATTTTTCTATTTCATTAACACCAAGACCATACAATTACATAGTATATGAAATGAAAAGAAAGTTTCCTTCAATACTTATAATAGACTTAAATGATGTTATATGTAAAAGTGGTAAATGTGAAGTAGAAATAGACAATACCATACTATACAGAGATCCTACTCATTTAAACACTAGTGGGGGTAGATTAATTGGAGAAAAATACTTAAAACTAAAAGGAAATCCATTAAAAAATTTATAACCATAATACTTTAACTTATGAATGCATTACAAACGATTATAGAACAAGCTTGGGAAAACCGTGCCTTACTACAAGAAGAAACAACAACCAATGCCATTAGGGAAGTTATAGAATTATTAGACACTGGAAAATTGCGTGTTGCCGAGCCAGTTGGCGAAGGATGGCAGGTAAACGAATGGGTCAAAAAAGCGGTGGTTATGTATTTCCCGATTCAAAAAATGGAAACATGGGAATCCGGTATCTTCGAATACCATGACAAAATGTTGCTAAAAAGAGGCTATGCCGAAAAAGGAATCCGCGTGGTCCCAAATGCCGTGGCGCGTTACGGAGCTTACATCTCTAGTGGGGTCATTTTGATGCCTAGCTATGTAAATATCGGGGCTTATGTAGATGAAGGAACCATGGTCGACACTTGGGCAACCGTAGGAAGTTGCGCCCAAATCGGAAAAAACGTGCATTTGAGTGGCGGTGTAGGAATCGGAGGGGTACTTGAACCTTTGCAAGCCGCACCGGTAATCATTGAAGACGGCGCATTCATCGGTTCTCGTTGTATTGTTGTTGAAGGTGTTCACGTTGGGAAAGAGGCCGTTCTTGGCGCCAATGTGTGTTTGACCGCTTCTACCAAAATCATTGACGTTACAAGCGAAACACCTGTAGAGATGAAAGGATTTGTTCCTGCCCGTTCCGTAGTCATTCCAGGAAGCTACACCAAAAAGTTTGCTGCTGGCGAATTCCAAGTGCCTTGTGCCCTAATCATCGGAACACGCAAACCATCGACCGATTTGAAAACCTCATTGAACAACGCATTACGCGAATACGACGTGGCGGTATAGATTTTAAATTCCAATATTTAAATACTAAATTCCAATATTTAAAAATCCAAATTCCAAATCGATACGATAATTGGAATTTGGAATTTTTTTATTAGAATTTCTCCCATTGGAATTATTTTTTTCCAATTTTTCTCTTCAGGTATTTCTTTTTGGTAATTTTTCTTTTGAATTGGGTTGTTTTTTCTAAAAGAATGGCATGCAATTTTTCCTCGGGTTGATTGCTTAGTTTCGCGTAGACCTTTGCCACCACTTTTACCATCGCTTTGGACAGCCACATTTTCTTGAAATTATCCATTCTTGCTTCTATGGATAAATCTTCAAACTTCATTCTATTTAAGTCTATCAGATAGAAATCATATTTCCCAGCATCTTTTTTTACAACCAAGGTATTTCCAGGTGAATGATCCAAAAAATTGACCTTGCCTTCATGCATCTTATAAGTAAAGGCCGTAAACTGCTCCAAAATCACATTGCGTTCTGGAAATAATGGATTATGTATCAATTCACGAATGGTAAAATCGTAGTCAATTTGCTGACAAATGTAATAGCTGTCGGCCAAAAGTCCGAAACGGTTGCGATTCTCGATATAGGCAATAGGAAAAGGCGTTGAAATGTTATGAGCCAACAAATAATTGGCATAATCAAAAGAACGCTTTGCCTTGGTGCTTCGAAAAAAAGAATAAATAATAGATTTTAACAGTCCTGGTTTTTCAAAATATTTGATATTTACTTTTTCATCACCCAAAATATTAGACTTTATTGTATTCCGCGAGCCTTTAACAATCAAGTCTCCTTGAACAAAAAAATCTGCAACCAATTGAAGAATAGAATTTTCCTGATGTATATATTTCGGATGAATGATAATTTGCACGATGTTGTTGTATTATTTTGGTTTAAAAGTATAAAAAATAGTACTTTGCACCAAGAAATAGTTTTATGAAGAAATGAGTCATACCCTTTTGCGTCAATTCTAAAGGTTCAATATGGCAAATTACATGCAACTAATCAGTAACAATAAATAACTGCATGAAAGTTTTAATCATCCAAAACAAGCGCATTGGTGACGTTTTAATCAGCTCGGTAATCGCTAATAATTTTAAAGCAAAATACCCAAAAAGCGAGGTTCATTTTATGGCATACGATTTTACGCATGGCGTTATCATGAACAATCCGAATATTGACAAAATCATTTCCATAAATGACAAGGAATTAAAAAAACTTCCTGTTTTATTTAAACTGATTCGCCAGATCAGAAAAGAAAAATACGATATCATTTTCGATCCTTATTCGAAGACACAAAGTAAATTAATCTGTAAATTCTCCGGAGCAAAACAAACCATCGGACATAAAAGCCGTAAGAAACTGGGAAACTGGGGATATTACACCCATCCCGTTACCATATCGAAAGAGAAAACAAAAATTTGCGGAAAAGCCATCGAAGATCGAATACACCTACTGAGTCAGGCAGGCAATTTCGAACCTATCGATTATGAGCCTAAAATCTTTCTTTCGGAAGAAGAAAAAAAAGAAGATTGGCTAGGAAGACATAAAGGAAAGAAAGTCGTTGTTCTTGGTGTTCTGGGCAGCACTCCCCAAAAATCGATGCCTTATGCATATGTTGCCGAAATGGTTGATTTTATAGCTTCAAACTATGATGTGAACATCCTTTTTAATTATGCACCACACCAAAAAGAGGAGGCGCAAAAAATTTATGAAATGTGCAAAAACAAATCGAGCATCATTTTAGACATTTACGCCAAAAGCATTCGTGATTTCATCAAATTGATGAATCAATGTGATGCCTTAGTTTCAAATGAAGGAGGAACTGTACATATCGCCAAAGCCTTGAATAAGCCAACTTTTACCATTTTCTCACCCTATGTAAACAAAGACCATTGGGCTAGTTTTGAAGATGGAAAATTCCATCACTCAGTACATTTACTGGAAATGAAACCAAATCTATTTGACAGTTTTACTTTTGAAGAAAGAAAGAAAATTGAAAAAAATCCTGACGAACTATACAAACAATTGACACCGGAGATGATTCTACCTGAACTGAATACCTTCTTGAAGAATAACTTATAAAATAAAAGCATCCGCCAGTGGCGGATGCTTTTATTTTTTCAAAATACCAAAATCAGTCCAGTTCCTCTTTTGTTCCTTGGTTTCTTTTCGGATATTCCTATTCTTGTTGATTGATTCCGGAGTCGCATAGCCACGCGGATGGTCTAAATGCAGACAAACTGTACTGTATCGAATTTGCTTGGGCTTAATGCCATAATTTACCAATCGCTCCCCTAACTCCCTATCCTGTCCACCATATTGCATTCTTTCGTCAAAACCATTGATGGCAAGGATATCCTTTTTCCATCCAGATGCATTATGACCATTCCAACTTGGAGTTGTTGGTGTTAAAAAGTTTAAAATCGAACTCTTCAAACCAGTGGCATCAATTTTATTGTTTTTGAAAGACGCCTTCATTCCGTTTTTCTTTAACCAAGAAACATCAAAACACAAATCAGAATAAATATCTTCTTTTGTTATGTTCTTTGACAATTCCATTGGCAATTTGTGATATCCTCCAGAAAGGAAATACCCCTCTTCCCTGAATTTGATATGCTGCTCAACGAAATCCGCACGCGGAATGCAATCTCCGTCAGACATCATAATATAGTCTGTCGTACAGGCCAATATGGCTTTGTTCAAAATTTGGGACTTTTGAAACCCATTGTCTTCATGCCAAACATGTATAATAGGAAAGAAGACTTCTTTTTTCATCTCTTCGATTAGATCAAAAGTGTCCTGACGGGAACCATCATCGGCAATAACCATTTCGAAATTGCGATAGGTTTGCGTGTTATATCCCCAAATCACTTTTTTAAGCCATTCGGGAGAATTATAGGTACTGATAACAACTGAAATATTCTTCTGCATAATGCCGCAAAGGTAACCTAAATTTGTTAATTTTGTTTTTCCTAAAAAGAAATAATGAACACCCTCGCCGTAATAATTCCTACATATAACGAGATTGACTACATCGAAGACGCCATTAAATCGGTGGAGTTTGCCGATGAAATCATCGTAATTGACTCCTATAGCACCGACGGCACCAAAGAGAAAGCACTTAGTTTAGGCTGTACGGTTTTAGAACGGAAGTTCGACAACTTTTCCAACCAAAAAAACCACGCTATCTCATCTGCAACCGGTGATTGGGTTCTGTTTTTGGATGGGGACGAACGTGTGACCCAAAAACTGAAGCTTGAAATCCTTTCGGTTATTAAAAACGGGAAACATTCGGGTTACAAAATCAGTTTTCCTCATTTTTACATGAATCGTTTTTTATACCACAAGGTGGATCGAGTTGTTCGATTGGTAAAAAATAAAAACATCAAATTCACGGGAGACGTCCATGAAAAACTCCATGTTGACGGAAGTATCGGCTCACTGAAAAATTTCATGATCCATTATACCTACAAAGGACTCTTTCATTTATTACAGAAAAAAGATTCCTATGCTTGGTTTCAGGCCAATACCTCCTATAAAAAAGGAAAAAAGGCCACCTATTTTCATTTGATTTTCAAACCTTTTTATCGCTTCTTTTCTTCTTATATTTTAAAGAGAGGCTTTATGGATGGAGTTCCAGGCTTGGCATTGGCCAGCGTAAACGCCTACGGGGTTTTTTCGAGGTACGCAAAAATTATTTTAATACAAAAAGGACTAAAATAATTTCAATTTACCGAAACGCAGTTTCAACTTGAATTTTAATAAACTATCATTTCCTTTAACATCTAGAGGTACGCAAAAATTATTTTAATACAAAAAGGACTAAAATAATTTCAATTTACCGAAACGCAGTTTCAACTTGAATTTTAATAAACTATCATTTCCTTTAACATCTATCCGCATAATTTCATACGGGTCTTTAAAAGGAAAGCTATTGATTTTATTCCCTATCCGCAATCCCATTTTTACATTATTGTGTTGCAAAACCCTTTTGAATTGACTTTTTTTAGGTTCTTTTTTGGGATAATTGCCATACGGATAAGCAAGGGCCTTGTAGACTTTCAATCCATTTTGCTCGACGATTCGGAAACATTTGTCAAAATCTTCATTCATTTCTGACTCAGACAAAGCCGCGTATTTTTTATGGGCGTAAGAATGCAAACCCAATTCTACCCTATTATCTAAACCTTGCAATTCTAGCATCGACATCATTTTCTCTTTTCCTTCATTCCACAAATCGGCTTTGCCAATATAGCCAAAAGGGATAAAAAAAGTGGCTTTCAGATTGTATTTCTCAAGCAAAGGAACGGCATAAAGCAATTGATTTTCAGTCACATCATCAAAAGTCAGAACAACACTTTTTTGAGGAATTTCCGTTAAAAATTCCAATTCAGAAAGATGAAAAGAGTTAAAATCATTTTCAGTCAAATACCGAAATTGTTCCTCCAATCTTTGAGTAGAAATCGTTAGTCCATCACTATCAGACTCTTTATCTGATACATTATGATACATCAATATAGGTAATCGTGCCATTTGCTTTTTTTGAAAAATACAAGTTGTAAATTTATTACATTTGTCCCTATTAAGTCTAATTAGAAACAAAATAATTTGATGCCAAAGATTACTGCTTTAGCAATTACTCTAAACGAAGAAGAAAACGTAAAACGCTATGTCCAAAGTTTGTCTTTTGCCGATGAAATTATTTTCATTGATTCGAACAGCACCGATGCCACCGTGGCCATCGCAAAAGAATTAGGCGTAACCGTTATTCAACGAAATTTTGATGATTTCTCAAGCCAACGAAGTTTTGCTATCCAACAAGCAAAAAACGATTGGATTCTCTTTTTTGACTTAGACGAAACGATTAGTCCGGAGCTCGGAAAGGAAATCGTTTCCATGATTTCCCAAAATGACTTTACCTCGTTTTATATTAAAAATGATTTCTTTTTCATGGGAAAACAAATAAAACATGGTGGCTGGCAATCAAAAAAATCGATCAAGGTTTTCAACAAAAACTTCTGCAAATACAATGGGGATTTGGTTCATGAAAACATTGAAACAAATGGAAAAATAGGTGTTTTAAAAGGACGCATGGCTCATCATGGTTATAAGAACTTTGACCATTATAACAATAAACTCAATTTATATAGCAAACTCGAGGCAAAAACGCTTTACCAAAAAAACATACGCCCAAATTTCTATCATTTTTTCATCCGTCCGATGTCCTTTTTCATGGGTCGTTATCTTGGTCGCTTTGGTTTTTTAGATGGAAAAGAAGGATTTATTTTATCCTATGTTCATACATTTGCGGTATTCAAACGCTATTTGCTGCTTTGGCTGATGTATAGAAAAATTGAGTAATTGAATACTAAATTAATAAACAAATAAAATGTTTGAAATTGCTGCAATAATAATTAACTACAATTCCAGTAGATTAACCCAAGAATGTATAGAAAGCATTTTAAAAAAAACGGCCACTACCGTTAATTTTCAAATTATTGTTGTTGACAATTGTTCTGAAAAAGATGATTTTTTAAAATTGAAACAATTCTGCGACAAAGTTACTTTCTCTAATTTACAACTCGTAAGAAGCAAAATAAATACCGGATTTGGTGCCGGAAATATGCTGGGTGTACATTACGCTTCAGCAAAACACATCGCTTTTATAAATAATGATACTGTTTTCTTAAATGATTGTTTGACCATTTTAATGAACGCATTACAAAATGACAGTTCAATAGGAATGGTTGGCGGGCAATCCTATAAAGAAGATGGGACAAGAATGCAAGCCTTTGATCATTTTGCCTCTATCACAAAAGAATTGCTTGGAAGAGATTTTCTTGAAAAAGCAAACCCAAAAAGATACCCTAAAAGAAAAGCCGAGTATAAGACTCCTACCAAAGTAAACTATGTACAAGGTAGCTTTATGATGGTTCGAAATGAGGATTTTAATTTTGTCGGGGGATTTGATACCAATATTTTTCTGTACTACGAGGAAACCGATTTATGCAAGAGGTTGGAAAAAACAAATAAAAGTTGTTACCTAATTCCTGACGCACATTACATTCATTATCATGGTGCCAGTACGCCTAGTTCCATATACATAAAGATTGAACTTAAAATTTCATTATTATATATAATTAGAAAGCATTCCGGTTATTTGGGGTATAAATTTTTATTAAGTTATCTTCAAATTCAATATTTTTTCAAGAGTTTTTTCAAACCAAAATACTGGTCATTATTTAAAGTTCTATTAGTTGGTGCCCCATTATCAAAATCATTAAAAATTAAACAGAAACTGCAAAATATTAATTAGTCTGAGAATTTCTGTAGTTTCATATACCTTATAATGAACCTAAAGAAGAAGATTAAATTTTAAAGCAAACCAATTAAAAAAGATTACTTTTTATAATAGAAATGAAAAAATACACCTTAAAAGTAGAAGCAATAAAAAAAGAAACTGCTGATAGCCTAACACTTTGCTTTAAGCAGCCAGGTTTGCGTAAGATAAAATACGTATCCGGTCAGTATCTAACATTGTCATTTAGAATAAATGGAAGGAAATATGTAAGGCCTTATTCTTTTTCCAGCGCTCCTGGTGTGGATTCCTTTTTAGAAGTTACCATAAAGAGAGTGCCAGAAGGTATTGTTTCTAATTATATTCACAACCAAGTACAAGTTGCTGATTTGATTGAAGTAATGGAGCCTCTAGGTAATTTTGTTTATATACCAAATGAAGAAGATAGTGAAATTTGTTTTTGGGGAGTGGGTAGTGGAATAACCCCTTTACTATCGATTATAAAGGATATATTAGTTACTTATCCCACATTAAAAGTACATTTGATTTATGGTAACAAAAATCCAGAATCTACTATATTTTTAGAAACACTAAATCAATTGACTGCATTGCATTCATCCGTTTTTAAAATAACTCATTTCTTTACTCAATCACAAATAGAGAATAATTCACCTAACGTTTTTCAAGGTAGAATTAACAAACATTTCATTTTAGGCTTACTAAAAAACAGCTCTTTTAATACGAAACATTACATTTGTGGGCCAGACGGTCTAAAACAAACAATTAGAGAAACCCTAGAAGATTTAAATATTTCTTTAAATACTATATTTTCTGAAGATTTTGAATTAATAAAAGATCCAAAAGATTTTGAAGACATTACTTCTCAAGAAGTAAAAATAAATTTTCAAGAAAACGATACTTTTGTAGTTGTAGAAAAAGGAAAAAGTATTTTAGAAGCAGCATTAGATGCTGGAATTGATTTATCTTATTCTTGCCAGACAGGTAATTGCAACACTTGCAAAGGGAAATTAAAAACTGGAGAATTGAAAATGATTGGCTTAGCTAAAGAAAGAGACGATTTAGAAAAAGACGACTATTTATTGTGTTGTAGTTATCCTACAACAGACAATATATACATAAAGATTTAATATTCATTAACGATACAAAAATGAAGGTAGTTATATTAGCAGGTGGTTTAGGAACGAGATTATCCGAAGAAACAGTCTTAAGACCCAAACCGATGGTAGAAATAGGTGGAATGCCAATACTTTGGCACATTATGAAGATTTATTCTTCTTATGGGTACAATGATTTTGTAATCTGTTTAGGCTACAAAGGTTATGTAATAAAAGAATATTTCGCTAATTATTTTATGCATAAATCGGATGTTACAATAGATTTAAAAAATAATTCCGTTAAAATACATGAATCTGAAGCCGAACCTTGGACGATTACTTTGGTAGACACGGGATTAAACTCGATGACAGGAGGACGTATCAAACGCATTCAAAAACATATTGGAAACGAACCATTCCTACTTACCTATGGTGATGGAGTTTCAAATGTAAACATCAAAGATTTAGTTACAACACATAAAAGAAATGGAAAGTTTTGTACGGTAACTTCAGTACAGCCCTCTGGGCGTTTTGGCGCTTTAAATTTAGGCGCTGAAAATCAAGTAGACTCTTTCCTAGAAAAGCCTAAAGGAGATGGAGCATGGATTAATGGTGGTTTTTTTGTATGTCAACCTGAAGTTTTTAATTATATAGAGGGAGATAACACCATTTTTGAAAAAGCACCTATGGAAGATTTAGCTGCTGATGGACAAATGGGAGCGCATCTACACGAAGGATTTTGGAAACCAATGGACACCCTTAGGGATAAGGTAGAACTAGACGAAAGTTGGGAGTCAAATAAAGCGGCATGGAAAACTTGGTAAATTATGCTACAAAAACTACAAGAAACATATAAAGGAAAAAAAATATTTTTAACGGGGCACACTGGTTTTAAAGGCGCTTGGATGTTAAAAACTTTGTCGCTTTTGGGAGCTGAGGTAAAAGGCTATGCATTAGATCCGCTAACTCCAAACGATTTATTTCATTTAATCGATGGAGAAAGAATCAGCAATTCTATAATTGCCGATTTAAGAGATAAGAAAAGCTTAGAAGAAGCAATAATCTCTTTTCAGCCCGATTTTGTATTTCATTTAGCAGCACAACCTTTGGTACGTTTGTCTTATGAAATTCCTGCCGAAACCTTTGAAGTTAATGTGATTGGCACTGCCAATGTTCTGGATGGAGTTCGCCTTTTAGAGAAACCCTGTGCGGTTGTTTTAATCACTACCGACAAAGTATATCACAATAACGAGTGGATTTATCCGTACAGAGAAAATGATAGATTAGGAGGATATGACCCCTATAGTGCCAGTAAAGCCTGTGCCGAATTACTAATTGATTCCTATAGAAATTCATTTTTCAACCTAAAAAAATACCATGCACATCAAAAAGCGATTGCGGTTGCTAGAGCCGGAAATGTGATAGGTGGTGGCGATTGGTCTAAAGACCGTCTGATTCCGGATATCGCCAAAGCATTTGCCGTTGAAAAACCAGTTGTGATACGAAATCCAAATTCGGTGAGACCTTGGCAACATGTATTAGAGCCAGTTGTTGGGTATTTGCTGTTGGGTATGAATTTACATTCGGAACCTATAAAATTTAGTCAAGCCTATAATTTTGGACCACAGCTTTCAGATGCGCTTTCTGTTGAGGAGATGCTAAAGTTAGCTATTCAAAGTTGGGGAAGAGGAGAATTTATAGTTGAAAATGAAAAAGAACAACCTCATGAAGCTGGTTTACTAAAATTAGATATCAGTAAAGTAATCTCAGAATTAAATTGGAAGCCAAAAATGAATGCCCAACAAGCTGTTAGTTTGACAATGGATTGGTATAGAGAGTTTAACTCTAATAAAGAAAATATATCTGAATTTACGGCTCATCAGATAAATACATTTTTGTATGATTAAGACAATTTTATTAACTGGCGGAACGGGCTTTCTTGGTAGTCATATTTTAAAAAGCTTATTAGATTTCGATTATAATGTTATTGCATTAGTTCGTAAGAGTTCTGATTTATTTCGAATTGATAATTCAATAAAAAAAATTGAATTATTTTATTTAGATGAAAATTATGAAAATCTAGCTGATTTGTTTTCTAGTAATAAAATAGATGCAGTAATTCATACTGCTACTGAATACGGTAGAAGTTGTTCAATGTCTTCGATTTTACAAACCAATTTAATTTTACCAATTAAATTAATTGAAGAAGGAGTTAAAAACAATTTGAAATTATTTATGAATTCGGATACTTTTTTTGGGAAACCGATTTACAATGATTCTTCTTATTTAAATGAATATACTACTTCAAAAAAATATTTTTTAAATTTTTTATTTGACTCTAGAGACAAACTAAAAATAATAAGTATGCGTTTAGAACATATTTTTGGAGAAAAGGATTCTAATTCTAAATTTGTAACAAATATTTTAAATCAATTGATTCAAAATAAAGAGGAGATTTTATTGACGGAAGGATTACAGAAAAGAGATTTTATTTATATAGAGGACGTGGTAACAGCCTATCTAAAAGTGTTAATAAATAACGACCAATTAACTAATTTTAGTGAATTTGAAGTAGGAAGAGGAGAATCAATAGAAGTTCGAGAATTTGTTGAAATTCTATCCGAAATAACTCAGTCGGAATCCAAATTGAAATTTGGCGCGATAATAACTACAAAAGGAGAAATTCAAGACTCAAAAGCAAATCTATCAGAATTAAAAAAAATTGGATGGGAATCAAAATACGATTTGAGAACAGCAGTTATTAAAATGATTAGAATTGAAACTGAATTAAAATAGTTTTCCCTACGAAAATAAGAAAATAAAAATACCAATAAATACAATATTTTATATGTTACAAAACTTAACAGACATTACTCTACTCAATAGTTTGAGAGAAATTGCAAAAAAGAAATCAACACAAGTTATCATTGCTGGAGAAAATTATATACCTGTTACTGGAAAAGTTTTAGACGAAGAGGATATTTTAATGGGAGTTGATGCCGCATTAGACGGTTGGTTAACTGCTGGGCGTTTTGCCAATAAATTTGAATCTGATTTTTCTCAATATTTTGGGGCACATAGAGCCTTATTAGTTAACTCAGGATCTTCTGCGAATTTAGTAGCCTTTTATGCTTTAACTTCTCCTAAATTAGGAGAGCGTGCCATCAAACCAGGCGATGAAGTAATTACAGTTGCAGCTGGTTTTCCTACTACGATAAACCCGATTATTCAATTTGGAGCAATTCCCGTTTTCATTGATGTTGATATTGCAACACATAACGTAAAAGCAAATATGTTGGAAGCAGCTGTGAGTCCTAAGACGAAAGCGATCATGATTGCCCACTCATTAGGAAATCCTTTTGATTTGGATGAAGTGATGCGTGTGGCTAAAAAATACAATCTTTGGGTAGTAGAAGATGATTGCGATTCGCTTGGAGCTACTTATAAAGGCAAGAAGACAGGTACATTTGGAGATATTTCTACTTTTTCTTTTTATCCTGCACACCACATCACCATGGGTGAAGGTGGAGCAGTATTGATTAACAATCCTGAATTATCAAAATTAGCAGAGAGTTTCCGTGATTGGGGTCGTGATTGCTATTGCGAACCTGGGAAAGACAATACCTGTGGCTGTCGTTTTGGGCAACAACTAGGAACATTACCTTATGGGTATGATCATAAATATACCTATTCTCATATTGGTTTCAACCTTAAAGTTACCGATATGCAAGCAGCATTTGGGGTATCTCAAATCAAGAAAATAGATCAATTTGTACAAAGACGTAAAGAAAATTATGCTGCTTTGTATGAGCGTATGAAAGAATTTGAAGAGGTCTTTATACTTCCAGAACCAACTCCTAATTCAGAACCATCTTGGTTTGGTTTTTTACTGACCTTAAGAGAGGGAAATGCAGCAGACCGTCACATGTTAGTGCAACACCTAGAAGAGAAAAAGATTGGGACTCGTTTGTTATTTGGAGGCAATTTATTAAGGCAACCCGCTTATGCCACTATCGAACACCGTGTAGTTGGCGATTTGACGAATACTGACACTATCATGAATCAATCGTTTTGGTTGGGGGTTTGGCCAGGATTGAATGAAACGCATTATGATTATATAGCAAATGTAATTAGAGAGTATTTGGATTCATAATTTTTTGATAAACTAAAAAAAGTACAGTTATAAACAATACAAATGATTTCTGAAATTTCAACAATATATTTTGGTGAAAATAATTTATAAAAAAAATAATGAATACTATACTTTTATCAATTTGTATCCCTACCTTCAATCGAAGTGAAGTCTTAGACAATACCTTAAACAGTCTATTTTCAAATTCTGAATTCAATCCAAATCAAATTGAAGTTATAGTTTCTGATAATTGTTCTACAGATAATACTGCACAAGTAGTTACTAAATATCCCTTAGTAAAATATTACAGAAATAAAGAGAATGTTAAAGATCTCAATTTCTCTATTGCATTAGAATATGCCACTGGAAAGTATATTAGATTGTTTAACGACACTCTTTCTTTTAAGCCAGGTGCTATAACGAAAATGCTAAATCAAATTGAGAAAAATTTAGGTAACGGTAAAAACATTTTTTTTTATCAAAATATGTTCCTTAATAAAAATTGTGAAAAAGAAATAAACAGTGCAATTACATACCTCAAGGAAGTAAGTTTTCAAAGTACTTGGATTGCTAATTTTGGGCTATGGAAAGACGATTTTGATAAAATTGTTGATAAAAATAGGTATACTGAATTACAATTCCCACAAGTAGATTGGAATTATAAAATAGTACGAAATGAAAAAACTACAATAATTTATTTTCACGATTATTTTGATGTTTTCACTCCCAATAAAAAAGGAGGATATAATTTCTTTAATACTTTTATTAATAATTATTTATATATAATTAAAAAGGAAAATTTCTCATTAATAAACTATGAAATAGAAAAATTCAGATTATGTAACAGATTTGTTTTTAAGTGGTTAAATATATTTTTCATAAAAGATAACGCAACATACAATTTTGACACAAAAAACACATTCAAAATAATTTTCAAGAGTTATTGGTATGAACCGTATCTTTATTTTCTATTATTATGGTTTGGATTAAAAAAAATTATAAAACAGAAAAGAAGATAGTGTTATAATTAATAAAAATGTCATAAATATAGCTTTTTTCTTGGCATTAATTGTATCTATGTTTACCCTATAATAGAAAACAAGCTTAATTTTTCCAATTTTGTATGTTTTGTAAAACAATACAAGTCAATATGAAATTAACCTGACAGATTTTAATTTTTATCTGACATCAATTTAAAAACACAGTTTATGAATATCAACCAAGAAATACACAACGCCTTCGAAGTCATAAAAGAAGGCGGCATCATTCTCTATCCCACTGATACCGTCTGGGGAATTGGCTGTGATGCGACAAACCCTGATGCAGTTGCCAAAATATACAAACTCAAGCAAAGAGCCGAAACCCAAAGTATGATTGTTTTGATGAATGGCGAAAAAATGATGTACAACGTATTTAAGGACATTCCTGAAGTGGCGTGGCAGATTATGGATTTATCCGAAAATCCAACCACTTTGATATTGGACAAACCCAGAAATGTAGCACCCAATATAATCTCTTCAGATAATTCACTGGGAATCCGTATTGTGAAAGAACCTTTTTGTTTTAAATTAATGGAAAAGATGAAAAAACCATTGGTTTCGACATCTGCAAATATCTCAGGCCAGCCTACTCCTATTGCCTTCAAAGATATTAGTCCAGAAATTATAAAAGGTGTAGACTATGTTGTAAATTTGCATCGCGAAAAAATTGGCGGAAAACCGTCAACAATAATAAAATTGACGAATGATTCTCAGGTGAAAGTGATTCGAAAATAGTTTGCAGTATTCAGTTTTCAGTTTTCAGTTTAACAACTTTGGGCTTTAGACTTTAAACATTTTTAAAATGAGCATTAAAACTTCATATAAAGAAGCCTTAAATAATACAATTTTTCAAGTCATTTCTCAAGCTTCCCAAGAACTTAACATCGAAAGTTATGTCATTGGCGGTTTCGTGAGAGATTTACTTTTGAATAGAGACTTTAAAAAAGACATAGATATTGTTGCTGTTGGCAGCGGAATCGAATTAGCTTTAAAAGTGTCGCAATTACTTCCAAAGAAACCAAAAGTTCAAGTTTTCAAAACATACGGAACCGCCATGTTGCGTTTTGAAGACACTGAAATTGAATTTGTAGGCGCCAGAAAGGAATCGTATCATTTTGAAAGCCGTAATCCGGTTGTAGAAAACGGAACGCTTGAGGATGATCAAAATCGTCGTGACTTTACCATAAATGCGCTGGCTTTATCCTTAAACGCTGCTAATTTCGGAGAACTTTCAGACCCTTTTAACGGACTCGAAGATTTAAAAAACAAAATAGTCAAAACACCTCTGGATCCAGATATTACTTTTTCTGATGATCCGTTGCGTATGTTGAGAGGGATTCGTTTTGCAAACCAATTGGGATTTGAAATCGAAGAAAATTCGTTGAATTCCATTGCAAAAAATGCAGACCGAATCAAAATCATTTCTGGAGAACGTATTGTTGATGAATTGAATAAAATACTTTCGACAGACAAACCTTCCATAGGATTCTTGCTGTTGTTCAAAACGGGACTTTTAGATATTATTCTTCCGGAATTGACCGCCTTGAATCAGGTAGAAGAAATAGAAGGTCACACGCATAAAAACAATTTTTATCACACTTTAGAGGTTGTTGATAATATTTGCCCACACACTGATGATGTTTGGCTCCGTTGGTCAGCATTATTGCACGATATTGGAAAAGCACCAACGAAACGCTTTAATAAAAAACAAGGCTGGACCTTTCATGGACATGAATTTCTTGGTGGAAAAATGGCAAAGAAAATATTCGAACGCTTACACATGCCGTTGAATCATAAAATGAAATTTGTACAGAAAATGGTCATGATGAGTTCGCGTCCGATTGTTTTATCCCAAGACACGGTTACGGATTCAGCGGTGCGCCGTTTGGTTTTTGACGCAGGTGAAGATGTCGAGAATCTAATGACGCTGTGTGAAGCAGATATCACCACCAAGAACCCAAATAGGTTCAAGAAATACCACAATAATTTTATAATTGTTCGCAAAAAAATTGTGGAAGTCGAAGAGCGCGATCATGTACGTAATTTTCAACCACCAATATCAGGTGAAGAAATTATGGAAATCTTCGATTTGAAGCCTTCAAAAGAGATTGGAATGCTTAAAGAAGCCGTAAAAGAAGCTATTTTAGAGGGCGAAATCCCGAATGAATATCAAGCAGCTTATGATTTTATATTAAAGCGTGGAGAGAAATTAGACTTGAAGAAAGTTTAAGCATTGTTTTCTCTTCGCAATTTAAAAAATTTCTTAATTTTATAAAAATTTAGATTATGAATACAGCCGAAATAAAATTAGAATTGATCGCACAAATTATCGCAACTAATGATCGTATTCTTTTGGATAGAATTAAAGAAATCATAAACTCTTATGAATCTAATTTGTCCGTTTCAGTTAATGAACCAACTTCAACGTATGAAAAAGTAGCTTCTGAAAAAATTTATATTTTTAATGAATGGCAACAAAAGAGAATTGATGTTGCTTTAAAACAAGTTGAAAATGGGGAATATATTTCTGATGAAGAAGCTCAAATTGAAATCGAAAAATGGTTCGAAGAACAAGAAAAATAGTTTGGACAAGCTTTGCAAGAGAATCAAGAACTTTCATTTTTTTGTATTGGAATAAGAGAAATAAATCTAATAATTACAGCAAAAAACTTAATATATTATTTCAAGAATCATTGCAACAACTTTCGGTTTTTCCTGAAAGTTCTATAAAATCTAACAATCAAAATATTAGACTAAAAATCGCTAGTCATTTCGAAATTATCTACTCTGTTTCAGATACTCAAATTTTTGTTTTAGACATCTGGGACAGCAGACAAAATCCCCAAAACTTTCCAATAAAATAAAAATGAAGAATAACAAATCCGTAATCATCTGGCTCCTATCAGGCTGCTTTTTATTATTTATGATGGTTGTAGTTGGAGGAATTACCCGATTGACCAATTCCGGCTTATCCATGACGGACTGGCATTTAGTAACCGATACTTTTCCGCCTTTAACAGAAGAAAAATGGTCACAAGCTTTTGAAGAATATAAAAAATTTCCGGAGTACCAAAAAATAAACATCCACAATGATTTCACACTTAGTGATTATAAATTCATCTATTTTTGGGAATGGTTTCACCGTTTTATAGGAAGAATAATAGGTCTGGCGTTTATCGTTCCATTTGTCTATTTCTTGTTCAAGAAACGTCTTTCGACTGAAACCATAAAAAAATGCATTATTCTACTATTCATGGGCGGTTTTCAAGGATTCTTGGGCTGGTTCATGGTGCGAAGTGGATTAATTGACAATCCGGATGTAAGTCATTTTAGATTGGCATTACACCTTACATTTGCTTTCATCACGTTTGCTTATACGCTTTGGGTAGCTTTGGACTTAATCTATCCAAATAAAGTGACAGTCATAATTCCATTACGAAAACTAGCACGCGTTGCATTAGTATTTTTGTTGTTACAAATTATCTATGGCGGGTTTGTTGCCGGTTTAAATGCGGGTTTAATTCACAATCACTGGCCTTTAATGAGTGACGGGCAATTCATTCACGACAGTGTTTTCATAGAAAAAAGCACCTTATTTTTGAATCTTATTGAAGGAAAAAGCGGCGTTCAGTTTGTACACCGAACCATGGCATATGTTGTAGTAGGACTAATACTTGCACTTTATTTCACAAGCAGAAAACACATCCTTTCCTCATTACAGAAAAAAGGAATCAATGTCTTGGTATTAATCGTATTTTTACAATTTACACTAGGTGTCTTTACTTTGCTTTACAGTGTTCCACTTTGGTTGGGATTATTACATCAAATAATGGCTTTCTTTTTACTGACGGCAATGACATTCACTTTACACCGATTATCGAAATAACATTACAGCATACATAAAATTACACCTGACTATATTGTCGCATTTCTTTGTTCATAAACATAAATGTCTAAACTTGCAGCTCAAGATAAATTTTTAGATTTATCAGATTATGGAAGACCATTTGGAAAATTTCTCGCCAATAAATTAAAAAATACCCGCTTCACGCCTATTCATGTCACCCAACTTTTTGGTGTTTCAGGTTTGATTGCTATTTACTGTATTTTGCAAGGACATTACTTTTTAGCCGGTTTTTTCATCATTCTAAAATCAATGATTGATGCTGCCGATGGCGAACTGGCACGATTAAAAAACACGCCTTCTTATACCGGAAGATACTTGGACAGCGTCTTTGATATCATCTTAAATTTTCTGTTTTTAATGGCTATTTGTTACGTTTCAAAAACATCATTTTGGCTAACTCTAATTGCTTTTTTTTGCATTCAGTTACAGGGAACTTTATACAATTATTACTATGTGATTTTAAGAAATAAATCAGTTGGCGGGGATACAACCAGTAAAATTTTCGAATACAAATCTCCCAAAGCTTTGCCTAGAGAAAGTCAAAAATCAGTTGATATTTTGTTCCAAATTTACACCATTGTCTATGGCACTTTTGACAAAATAATTCACACTCTCGATAAAGAGGCGTACAAGATAAAAACGTTTCCAAACTGGTTTATGACCTCACTTTCCATTTACGGATTGGGCTTTCAATTGTTGATAATTGCGGTAATGTTACCTATGGATTTAATAGAATATATCATTCCATTTTTCATCCTTTACACGTTGTTTCTTTTTGTTCTAATTGGAATCAGAAAAACATTTTTAAAGGTATAAAACCACCATAGACACAATCTATACTAAATATTCAAATAAATAAAAACGAGTAACTTAACGTTATTTATCTGATTTATAAGTTTAAGATATAAATCACCCGATCCAATTCTTAAAATCAGAAACTTTTTCCCTGCTTACGATCACCTCATCTGCTGCATAAGAGGGCAAAATCACCTTTAATCGGGAGTTACTGTAGACTATAATTTCTTTAATCGCTTTTAAGGGAACTATGAATTTTCGGCTTACTCTATAAAAATCTTTTGGATCTAATTCCTGTTCCAAAAGTTCCAAAGTCGTTTCAATTAAATAATTTCTGTTGTCAAAAGTATGAAGATACGTCCCTTTGTTTTCGCTAAAAAAACACTCAATTTCATCGGTAGAAATCACTTTTAAATGTTGCCCTATTTTTACCGTAAAACGTTTTTTATGATTCTTCTCAAACGGATTAGACAGCATTTTTTTAATCTGCTCAAAATCTAATTGCAAGGTTTCTTGTTTTGGCAAACGCGCTTTAAATTTAGCTACGGCAATTTCTAAATCATCCTCATCTATGGGTTTCAAAAGATAATCGATACTATTCAATTTGAAAGCCCGCAAAGCATATTCATCATAAGCTGTTGTGAAAATTATGGCACTTTTGATTTCAACTTTTTCAAAAATTTCAAACGACAGTCCATCCGATAATTGAATGTCAAGAAAAATCAATTCCGGATGTTGATTATTAGAAAACCAATTAATTGCTTCTTCAACGGAATGCAATAGCACTCCCACTTCAATATTTATTTTTTCCAGTTTTCGTTGCAACAATCGTGCAGCTGGTTTTTCGTCTTCGATTATTATTGTTGTCATTTAATGTTGAATCGTTTATTTGGTTATTTGTTTAACTGAAAACTGCTCCCGAAGCTTCGGGATGAATACTCATTCCCATTTCTCGCTTTTCTCCTTTTCCATAAACTCTTTGATCTTTTTATCTTCCCAGTTTCTTCCAAAAATCCAATTGGGCAAAAATGTAGAAAGCGCATGCGATATCAGTCCAATTCCCCAAAAGAATAGAGTGGTAAAATTCCTCCACTGAAAATAGCTTTCACCTTTGTCTAAATCTTGAATATTTAAAATCACAATCATTAAATTTACGACCACATAAACTACTAAATGGGTATAAAATCCCTTTATTTTCTTTACACGCACCAAAGCTTTTTGATACTGTAATTCTTCAATTGCGTCTGTTTCCATGTTTTATTGATTTTGATTTTTTTCATTTTCCATCAATTCATTAATCTTTTTTTCTTCCCAATTTGCACCTAAAAAAGGCATATAATTAAAGACTTTCATTCCATGGAAAACCAGTCCGATTCCCCACCAAAACAATGGCCAGAAAAACCATAAATATTCTGGAGATGTACTCAAATTTATGATGGCCAAAGAAATAATTACAATACAATAAACCGTTAAATGTCTATAAAAATCTTTTATTTTCCCTACTTGTTTTTTTGCTTGAAAATATTTTTCTGAGTTGTTCGTATTTGTTTCCATATTTTTATTTTTTTATTAAGTTTTTGGAATCTCAATTCCATTTATTATTCTGATTATCTTCTTTATTCAAAATCTCATTAATCTTACGCTCTTCCCATGATTTTCCATACCCGAAAACTTCCAAACCATGAAAGGTAAGTCCCATGCCCCAACCTAACAATGGAAACCAAAACCATTGAAATTTTGACCCATAACTCAAATTAATAAAAATTAAAAAAGGAATCACACAACAATAGGAAATTAAGTTTCCATAAAACCCTTTGAGCTCTTCCACTCTCTTTTTGGCTCTATAATAGGCATTATTTTCATTATAATTTGTAGTCGTTTCCATAACGGTTATTTGTTTGGTTAAAATGGGTATTTTTACAGTAAATGTTTTTTCGTTTTGAGCAATCAAGACTTTCCTGTTGGTTATGATTCCGTACCGATTGACGATATTTTGCAAACCAACACCTTGACGATCCTGCAACACTTCTTTCTTTTGATAATCGTTTTGAACAGCCAGATAATCGCCCTCAACATAAATCCTGATATGTAATGGCTTTTGCTCACTGACCACATTATGTTTTACCGTATTTTCGAGCAAAAGCTGTAAAGAAAGCGGCACTACTTTGGCTTCTGGATTTATGGCGGTTGTTGGCAATTCATAAAACAAACTGTTTTCAAAACGCATTTTAAGTAAATTCATATAGGTTTTGGCGAAAGCCAATTCTTCCTCAACAGAAACTAATTCTTTATCTTTTTGCTCTAATACATAGCGATAAATCTTTGATAATGATATCGTAAACCGTTGTGCATTATCCGGATTTTCTTCAATCAAGGAACTTAATACATTCAAACTATTAAAAAGAAAATGGGGATCTATTTGATTTTTTAAACTTTCAAACTTCGCCGAAGCGGTTCCTGCAATGATTTTTTGTTCTTTGACTTTGTTTTCATTGTACGCTTTGTAGAAATGTAAAGCATGAACTCCTAACAATACGATGAAAGTAATAATTGACGATTCAATATAATTTGAAGGAGTTTCATTTGCTAAAAAATCTGTCACTGCTATTTTTTCTACGATAACTTTCAAAAAGATACGAAGTAAAAAAATTGCAAATAAGGAAATGAAAAAAGAGCCGACAAACCCAATAATTATTCGTTTTACAGCATAAATATTATCTTTAAAAACTTTGTCCAAAAATACAAACAACGCTGCATTAACAAGATACAATGTAACACTGTAAAGCATACAATATAAAAAGTGAACGTATAATCTAAGGCTAAAAACCTCATTCCCAACGGTAATAAATTCAATTAGAAAGGACACCAAAAAAATTACAACCCCGATAAATAACGCTTTAAGTAAATGTGGTTTTATATACATCATTCTCTTTTTTTCAATAGTTACTATTCTCTATTTTGTTTCTTAAAAACGAATAATTAGAAACAATCAACAGCCTTATTTACAGTTTTTCAATGCAGCCGTTGCTCTCTCTAATCCCCATTTTGGAGAGAAAGGAGTTTCCGGTTTAAAAGTAGCAAAAAGTCCGATAGCTTTTTCAATTTGCGCACACATTGGTTTAGTGTCCGTTCCCCAAAATTTGGCACCACCAATTTCAAACTCGGCTTTACCAAAAACAACTCTTGGATTTTCCGGAGCAATTGCCTGCGCTTTCCCATACAATTCCATTACAGTTCCGGATAATTTTTGTCCGTTTGTCATGGGGTCAAAAGCAATCCAAGCGGTGTGAATCATAGCCTGTATAACTAATAATTCAGCGTTATTGGGGTTTTTTCCCATTTCTGCATCCAAAGAATTTTGAGCTTTTGTAAGCAACAAATTCATTTGTTCCTTGTCTTTTGTTCTAAAAGCAGTCGTTGTATTCACTAATGCAACATAATAATTTGGCAACCAACTTGTTTTTTCAGCACCGGCAATTCTTTCGAATAAATCAGAAGCTTCCGTGTTTTTACCTTCTCCCCAAAGTTGAAATGCTTTTCCCATTCCTTGCTCAAATTGCCCTTGAGCTGATACTAGACTACAAATAAAAAATACGATTGTTGTGATAATTTTGGTCATGATTTCTTGTTTTTAAATGATTATTATTTTGATGATTGAAACGTTATATAATTTATACTTCAAAAGTATCTCGGTTTTTATTGATTTAAAATTTATACTTACTGAACCGTCAATTTTGAAGGATGAATTGTTATTGGAATTAAATTTCGAATAGTGTCATTGCTATTCTTATTGTCATTGCTATTGAAATTGTTATTTATAAATTCTTCAATTGATTGTCTTTTTTATCGTTGCTGATCGTCCAAAAGAAGCCTACAAAGAAAAAACGATCAGCCGTCGGAACGATTTCTTTTCTGTTGTAAAACCCCGCATTATCTGGATTATTAGCATATTCATATCCAAAAACATTCTGAGAACCTAAAACATTGGAAACCGAGAAGTATAAAATCTTTTGCTGCGACACTAAATACGCCCAATTGAAACTCAAACTGTTGTACGATTTCGTTTTTCCATTCATGAATTTCGCTTCATTTGGATTGTTGTATGGTCGTCCCGAACTATACGAATTCGTGAAACCTATTTGTGATTTCCAATCCTTTATCCAATATTTAGTAACGATTGACAAACTGTGATCCGCAACAAAACTAGGCGTAACTTGGGAACTGAAATTTTTATAATCCCTTTCGGTGTCGATGTACGAATAGGAAACCCAATATTCTAAGTTTTTGATTGATTTTCCGTCTCTCCAAAATAAATCCAAGCCTTTCGCATAACCAGAACCCGTATTATCATAAATCGAATTATAAACGGCTCTTTCTGTGTCGAATTTTACTAAATTGCTGTAGTCTTTAAAATAGGTTTCCGCACGAAACGTTTTCCCGTTTTTATTGTATTGAAAATTCAAAATATAATGAGACGCTTTTTCGCTTTCAAACTGATGGTTGTTGGAATATTTAATGTATTCCGCATTTGGAGTTTGGGTAAAATCGCCATAAGCAAATGAAAACTGACTGTTTTTAGCCATTTTATACGCAAATGAAATTCGGGGTGAAATAGCAGTTTCGTTTAGCAAATCGTTATTCGAAGCCCTTACTCCTATTTTTGCAGCCCATTTTTTAGAGAAGAAAATATCAGCTTCCGTATAAACAGCTGCAATGTTAGCATCATATCCATTGGTAAAAACCGAACCTGAATTTTCCTTAAAATCTTCATTGAATTGGGTAACAAAATAATCGGCTCCAAAGGATAGTTTCAATCGGTCAGAAAAACTTTTTTTCAATTTTAATTTCAAATGAGCCGCATTTTCATCATTGGCCACTTTATCTGAATCCAGATTTATTTTATTGTTGCTATAGCCATAACTCAACCCAGAAGTAATTTGCCAGTTATTCCCAAAAACGCCTTTGTAAGACGAATTCAAATAGAAATTATTATTGTTTAAATCGACTCTGATTTTCTCCGGCGAATTGATATTTTCCTGATTAATATCAAATTTAGAGCTGTCAAAAGCAGCGTATACTTTCAAAATTCCATTATTGAAATTATAACGGTAAACGGTTTCTCCTGACAAGGATTGAAAAGGACTGTTCCAATCCACATTTTGAGGAATAACCGCTTGATACGGGGCTAAATTGATATAATTCGCATTTACACTCAATGAACTTTTCTTCCATTTTTGGGTATTTCCAATCCCTAAACCTACGGTCATCAAAGCGATTTCGGTTTTATTTTGATCTGGATCATCTTGTGTATTCAATAACAAAACACTGGATAACGCTTCGCCATATTCCGCTGAATATCCACCTGTAGAAAATGATATTCCACTGAATAAAAAGGGTGAAAACCTGCCTCGCGTAGGTAAATTATTCGTGGTTGCGCCATAGGGTTGCGCCACCCGAATCCCGTCTACAAAAGTTTGTGTTTCATTGGCCTCGCCACCACGAACAAACAATCGCCCGTCCTCGCCTACCGTTTGTGTTCCTGGCAACGTTTGCAAAGCCGCAATAATATTTCCCGCTGAACCTGCTGTAGTTACAATATCTAAGGGTTTCAAAACCGAAACTCTTGCTTTGTCGCCCGCTTCTAATGTTCCGGCCGTAATCACAACTGCATCAAGCGAAGTAACACTTTCTCGTAGTTTGATGGTTTTATTTTGGAAATTAGCGACATCAATTACTGTTTTTGAAGTTTCATAAATCAGGAAACTCACTACCAAAGTTTGATTCCCGGTTGTTGTAGTCGTAAAACTAAAATTCCCCGTTTCTGTACTGGAAGCACCGTCATAAGTTCCTTCGATAAAAACATTAGCTCCGGAAACTGGTTTTCCTTTCTCATCCACCACTTTCCCTGAAATTGTATTTTGTGAAAAAATAGTCAAGCTGAATAATAAAATGGCAAGAGTAAAAATCGATTTAAGGGTTCTGTTCGAATGATTTGATTGTTCAATAATTATTGGTTTCATGATATTTGATTTTGATACCGCAAATATCTATTGGAAAAATCAGAACTGGAAAAAGTTATTACTGAACTGTTGAAATTACAGGATGAGTTGTTTTAGTAAATAAATTTCGGATTTGAAATCACGTATTTTTTATTTTATGATGAAAACCTTAAATTTGTGTACAATCAAATTCTGAAAAATGAAAAAATTACTCTTTTTACTTTTACTGTTCTCTTTCAGCACTGCAGTATTTGCTCAAGAAACTCCCCCAACATATGACGAAAAACTGGCAAAATCTTTAAATGCCGACGAATATGGCATGAAGAAATATGTTTTTTGCTTGTTAAAAACGGGAAGCAACACGACAGCCACAAAAGAACAAACTCAAAAATTATTTGAAGGCCATATGGCTAATATTAATCGATTAGCGCTAGAAGGAAAACTGGTTGTGGCGGGTCCTTTCATGAAAAACGAAAGAAATTATAGAGGCATTTATATTTTTAATGGCGCCAGTATTGAAGAAGCTAAAGCCTTTGTAGCAACAGATCCTGCGGTACAATCGAATCTGCTTGAAGCTGAACTGACGCTTTGGTACGGAAGTGCGGGATTGCAGGAAACACTAAAAATTCATGATAAAATAGCCAAAACTAAAATCTAATTTCATGAATATTGAAGAATTACAGGTTATTTGTAAATCAAATGCAGCTGTAACCGAAAATATTAAATGGGGAAATGATTTGTGTTTTTGCATAGGCGAAAAAATGTTTTTGGTTATTGGTTTAGACCAATCTCCTACTTCAGCGGCTTTTAAAGTTTTGGATGAAGAGTTTGAAGAAATCAGCAGTCGAGAAGGTTTTAAGCCCGCACCTTACACAGCTCGTTACAAATGGGTTATGATTAACGACATTAATCAAATGACAAAAAAAGAATGGCAGTTTTACATTGAACAATCCTATTCTTTAGTTAGAGACAAACTTTCTGTCAAAATAAAAAAGCAACTTGACTTTATCTAAAAGTCAAAAAATCAAACTATGAAAACCGAAAAAGAAAAAATGATAGCTGGAGAATATTATTTGGCAGGCGATTCTGTTTTAGTAAAAGACAGACGAAAATCTAAAAATTTGCTCCACCGATTAAATGTTGTTGAATATAGAATAACCAAGAAAGCGCGAGAAATACTAAAAGAATTAATCCCTAATGCCGGAGCAAATCTTTATATTGAACCTCCATTTTTTTGCGATTACGGATACAATATCAGTTGTGGAGAAAATGTTTATTTTAATGTAAACTGTGTTGTTTTGGACTGTGCCAAAGTAACTATTGGCTCTAATGTGTTTTTTGCTCCGGGAGTTCAATTGTACACCGCCACACATCCGCTGGATGCTGAGCTTAGAAAAACGCTGGAAAGTGCACTTCCAATAACCATCGGTGATGATTGCTGGATTGGGGGAAACTCAGTTATTTGCCCGGGTATTACCATAGGAAATGGTTGTGTAATTGGTGCTGGTTCAGTAGTTACAAAAGACATTCCCGACAATTCTTTGGCAGTTGGAAATCCGGCAAAAGTGATTCGGAAATTGAATGTTTAATGAATATCCGAATTATAACTCCTCAAAACTAAAATTTCCTATATTTGTTAGAACCTTTAAAAACAAATAAATAATTATGAAACATCTTAAAGCATTTCTAGTTTTGGTACTAATTGTTGTTGCAAACTCCGTTTCGGCTCAATCCACTTTTGATAAATGGCCAGCCATAAAAGAATTTCACGAAGTAATGTCCCAAACATTTCATCCGGCTGAAGAAGGAAATTTTGCACCAATAAAAGCGCGTTCAGAAGAAATGATGAAAAAAGCAGCAATGCTATTAAAGTCTGATATTCCTGCAGAATTTAAAACAAATGCAATATTAGCATCGGCAGAACGATTACAGTTAAAAAGCAAAGCGCTACATAAATTAGTCACTTCAAATGGATCTGATGCCGCAATTTTGAAATCAATCACTGATTTACACGACACTTTCCATGAGATTGTAGGACTTTGTTCCGACGCAAAAAAATAAAAAACTAAAGCCTAATCAATCGATTAGGCTTTGTTCATTTTACACCTTATTAATTCAAAAAATAATGCCACATCTATTAGCAAAACTTAAGAATGTTCCTATTGCAATCATTAGGGAAATTTTAGAAAAAGACAAAGCCTTTCATGCCGAAAACAATATGTTTCTGGAGCATCTTTGGCAAAATGCCGATGATGAAAATGAAGTGCTGTTTCTTTTCCGAATAAATGATATTGATGAAACCAAAGCGTTGATCCATAAACTTCATTCAGATGCTTTGATTCAAGATGCCAATGCAAATCTTCCTGGAATGACTTATTTAAAATAACATGCTACAACTCAATAAAATCCACCATATCGCCATTATTTGTTCTGATTATCAGAAATCGAAAACGTTCTACACAACCGTTTTAGGGCTAACAATTATTCAGGAAATTTACCGCGAAGAAAGGCAATCGTATAAACTTGATTTAGCCTTAAATGGAAATTACGTAGTCGAACTTTTTTCATTTCCAAATCCTCCGCAACGTCCTTCAAGACCAGAAGCGGCAGGATTACGCCATTTAGCTTTTGAAGTGGATGACATTCAAAAAACGCGAGATTTTTTAGTCCGTCAAAATATCAATTCAGAAGAAATCCGTGTGGATGAATACACTAAAAAACGGTTTTTCTTTATTGCTGATCCAGATGACCTACCGATAGAGTTTTATGAAAAATAAGCAGTTTTCACTTGTAAAAAAGTAAAAATACTACCGAAATCATAAAAGAAAACAGTCCAATTCATATTTCAATTCTAGTTTGATTTTGTTTATTTAAATTTGTAGTATTCAGACAATTAATTTTTCAAATGAACAATACCACACAAATTAAAAAAAACTATCACTTCATTAAACTCCAAAAACTAGTTATTGTATCCATTCTAATTGGTTTTCTTTCTGCTTTTTTAGGTGTTATTTTAAAAAACGCAACGGAATATTATGAAGAAATCTTTTTTCACCAAACGATTGTAAATCCAATATTCTTTGTTGTTTTTCCAGTTTTTGGATTGTCAATTATTTTTTTTCTTCGGGAATATGTATTCAAGAAAAAAGAAAACAAAGGGATAAAAGAAATCTTTGAAAGTACCAATTCAAATTCAAAAAATCTACCCAGTTACAAGATTTCTTCACACTTCATTAACGGCTTATTGACCGTAGTTTTTGGTGGTTCTACTGGAATAGAAGTTTCGACAGTTGTCGCTTCGGCAACTATTGGTTCTGTTGCGCAAAGGAAACAAAATGTTTTTAGACAATACAAAACAGAATTAATCTGTGCAGGAGTTGCAGCAGGAATTACGGCATTATTCAGCAGTCCAATTGCCGGAATTTTATTTTCACTCGAAGTAATCTCAAAAAAAGTAACCCGGGCGTTTGTACTAACAAACCTTATAGCCGTTTCGATCGCTTTTGGACTCCTTTATTTATTGGATGAAAAACCTTTGTTTGCAGTAAATAGTACGACTTGGCATTTAAGAGCTATTCCCTACTTTATACTTTTAGGGATTATAGCAGGAATACATTCCGTTTATTTAACCCGTTGTGTATTATTTTTTAAAGAACAATTTTCAAAAATAAAAGTCCCTTATTTCAAAATCATCATCGGATCTTTGATTCTGAGTATTTCTCTTTTTGTTTTCCCACAACTTTATGGCGAAGGATATCATGCCATCAAAACTATTTTCATTAATCCAAATGAAATGGTACTTTCACTTTCGTTAGCACTAACCTTTATTGGAATTTTACTTTTGAAACCCATTGTTGCTTCGGCCACTCTTGCTTCTGGTGGAGATGGTGGTGTTTTTGCACCAAGCCTTTTTATCGGTGCTTTTTTAGGATTACTCCTTGCTTTACTCTTAAACACATACCTTAATGCTGATGTAATCCCAATAAATTTCATGATAATAGGAATGGCTGCCGTTTTGAGTGCCAGTATCCATGCGCCTTTTACTGCCATATTCTTAGTTTGTGGTTTAACCAATGATTATACTTTATTTCTTCCAATTCTGGTTGTTTGCCTGATTTCAAAATATACGGCGAAAATGATTTATCCTTTCACTGTTTACTCCTATTCACCAAGTTTAATAAAGTAACTGCCTATGCCTGTTCAAAAAATAAAAAGAAATTATCGCAAAACTAAATACATTCTGTACAAAGAAACTTTAATCGATTTTAAAGAACATTTTTGGGCTTTTTTGGGTTCATTCATTGGCATTGGCATAATTGCCTATTTACAATCTCAAACATTACCACATTCGGATGTGGTTTACTTAATTGGTTCATTCGGTGCATCAAGTGTCTTGGTCTATGGCGTAATTCAAAGTCCATTAGCACAACCGAGAAACCTTATTGGAGGGCACTTGATTTCTGCAATTATTGGTGTTACGGTATATAAATTCGTTCCAGATATACTTTGGATAACCGCTCCGCTTGCTGTTTCTTCCTCTATTGTTTTGATGCAAATGACTAAAACATTGCACCCTCCAGGCGGAGCAACCGCTTTGATTGCAATAGCTGGTTCTGAAAAAATTAAAAATCTTGGCTATTGGTATGTACTTTCTCCTGTTTTGAGCGGTGTACTTATTTTGCTTGTCGTCGCTTTGGTTTTTAACAACATGGCCCACAGCAGACTATATCCAAATCATAAAAAATACCATCAATTCAGAAAAAGAGTCGTTACCATCTTCAAAAATAAAACTGACGAGTAAAAAACAATGAAAATGGTATTCTTCGAATGAAAATTCTAATTTGCGAATACCATTTTAATTTAACTTCCCGACTTGGGTGAACTTCCAATTACCACCATTCTTAAATGAATGCATACACAAAAATCTTATCAACAAATCGAAAATCTGAAATCTAAATCTAAAAATTAAATTTTACCTTTGAGCTTTCAATAAAAACAAAGATTATGGTTTATAAATTTAGAGTGATTCTAGACGCGGAAGAAGATGTTTTTAGAGACATTGCAATACTTGAAGACGATACTTTAGAAGATTTGCACAATGCTATTTTCAATTCCTTCGGATTTGACGGAATGGAAGTGGCTTCATTTTATACTTGCGATGAAACTTGGAATCAGGAAGATGAAATCTCTCTTTTTGATACCGGTGATGTTCCAGGTGAGCAAAAAATCATGAGCGATTACCAATTATCAGATATTTTAGATAAGGAAAACACTAAAATCCTCTATGTTTATGATTTCATCAACATGTGGACTTTCCTTGTAGAGTTGGCTGCTGTAGAAGATCAACTTGCTGGAAATACGTATCCAGAAACCATTTTTTCTCACGGTGAAATGCCTGATGAAGCCATGGAAAAAAACTTTGAATCAGATAATGCCGATGACTACAATAATGAATTTGAAGATGGACTAGACGAAGATGATTTAGACATGTTTGAAGGCGATGATAGTTTTGAAGACTACGGGTTTGAGGAGAACTGGAATTAAAGCATTATACAATTAAGAATCAAGAGCCAAGATAAAAGACCTTTTTGCTGTCTTTCATCTTGGTTCTTTTATCTAAAAAAATAAAAAACATGATCAATTTATATAATACACACATCGAAAATTTATCAATTCACAGAGTTGGTAATAAAAGTAGAAACGAGGCTATTTTTTTATCGGAGCAACCTTTTAATCTGAATGATGAGATTGTGCCTTTGATGAAAGAATTTTTCTTTAAACCATTTAGAGAAAAAGAAGAAAACTATTTTCAGTTTGCACATGAAATCGATTTGGATTACAACGATATGTTCAAATACGCGACAGAGATTTTTGAGAATCCAAGTAATATTCACGAAACTTCTAAAAAAATAACACAGCATTTATTTGAGCAATCCAATCATCCACACATCAAGAATGGTGAAGTATACGTTACCTATTTAACAAACGTAAGTATTGATAATAATGTCGTGGATGCGATAGGAATTTTCAAAAGTGAAATACAAGCAGACTTTTTGCAATTTGAAGAAAAAGAAACGCATTTAGAAATGATTTTACAACAAGGTGTAAGTCTAAATAAATTAGACAAAGGTTGTTTGATCTTCAACTATAAAAAAGAAGAAGGTTACAAAATCCTGACTGTAGACAGCAACCGTTATGATGCCAGATATTGGTTAGAACATTTCTTATCTGTTGATGCTTTTGAGGATGAAAACTTTATCACTAAAAAGTATTTAAAATTCTGTCAGAACTTCGCTAAAGACGTTGTTTTTCCTGCGGAAGACAAAAAAGAAGAAGTGATGTTCATGAACCGTTCTGTGAACTATTTTGCAAAAAACGATCAGTTCGAAGAAACTAATTTCCTAAATGAAGTATTGGATAATCCAGACTTAATTCCGGAATTCAAGAACTATAAAATTGATAAAGGAGAAAAATACAGTATTGAAGATGTAACATCCTTCCCTATTGCTAATGCTGCGGTTTCTGATGCGAGAAAATCAATCAAAAACGTAATCAATTTGGATACACACATCCAAATAAAAATGGATTTCATCAATCCTGAAAGTGCGGAGAAATTTGTTGAGAAAGGTTGGGACGAAGAAAAACAAATGTATTACTACTTAGTTTATTTCAATAAAGAAGAGAAAAGCTAGTTACAGTTCTTATACTTCTAAATATTCAATCCTCAATTACTTAAGTAGTTGGGGATTTTTTTTATGCCCTTTTCACACCTTCTTATATGAGGTTATAAAAAATTATTTTGTTATTTTTATAAGAATTTAATTATTTTAATTAATTTAAAATGCATTTAATCGACTTTATTTGATATTTAAACGGTTATTAATTAAGTTTAGTCCCCCAAATCTAAATAACCAGTATATATGAACACAATCGAAATCAAAGAAAAATTTATAAGTAAAAAAATCCTGTGTTCACTATTTGGCCATAAAATAATAACAACCCGAAATGTAACAAATCATTTCAAGGAATTTAAGTGCACTGTTTGCCATCTCGAATTAACTAACGATGAAAAAGGCAGAAAAACATTTCTTACCCCAGAGTTAAAAGAAATAAATGAAACACTGATTGGTTTCTATAATAAAAGGATTCATTCGGTTTAAAATTATTCTCTGGTTTATTACATCTATTTGATTTCAAAGCAACAGCTTATTCCCTTTTTATTCTTGAACAAAGCATGCGTTTTATAAAATTTAAAATTTAAATTCAGTTTATCACTAACGCTCTAAAAACCTTGAAAAGATGCTAATCCTTATATTAATCCAGTCTATACTATTATTGAGACAAAAAAATAAATTAAAAAAAAGTCTCTTGAACTCCAATATTACCTTTATCAGCAAATCATAACTTGATTTAAAAGATACTCTCTTGCTAAAAAGCTGTAATACTTGCAAATAAGTAGTGCATTTTACTGTCTAAAAAACATTTTTAAGCAATTTACACAAATATTCAATACAAACAATATATGACCTATCCGTTACTTGTACCAAGCTACATCTTATGAATAAAATTTAGCTGTCTTGTCATTTCGACGAAGGAGAAATCACATAACGAGAGCAACTAATGAGATTTCTCCTTCGTCGAAATGACAAAATTAAATACATTGGTATTAGTAACGGACAGTCATAAAACAATATATGATTATCCTTAACTAGTACCAATACTATTTTTTGCCACAGATTTAAAGGATTTTCACGGATTTCTCCAATAAATCTAATTCACTTTTTTCTTTAATCTGTGTGAATCTGTGAAATCTGTGGCAAAAAAATAAAGTTAGTCCTCAAAGCGGACAGTCACAAAACAATAAAAGTAATTAATCCGTTTCTTTACAATTCTTATAAAATAAGAGCTTCTTAAAAATGAAACTAAAAGACAACTTGTAGACTTTTGGTTTCGAATTATTTGTAAATTTGTTTTTCCGTAAAACAAAAGAGGATGACTCCTAATTTTTTTAAAGACAGCCCGTTCAAAACCTTGATTTCATTCCATAAGCTTATCAAAGCTCTGGAAGAAATTGCTGTCACCAATGTGGATTATCGTTCCAATTACGCCAAAGCATTATTAAAACAAATAGAACCTTTTCCTGAATTTAGAACAGGAATTGAAGATTTAAATTTAATTCATGAAAATGAAACGGTAATCAAATACCTATTAGCCGACCTATTTCCTACTGCCTTAACTAATAATGAAATTAAAGCAGTGACGATTCCTTTCCAGAATTTTACTTTTAATTATACCGAAAGATTCAAAAAAACACTTCATAATGCCGGGACAACATTTGACATGACAATCCGAGATTTTGATGAACATCAATTCTACATCATGAATTGCATTTTGATTCTGAACACATTTTACAACCAGCATTTCGATTTTAACAAACCTTTATTTTACGATATCCCAGATGCAAATGGTATTATGAAGCATTATAGAATTCTATATAATGCCGATTTTATGGAAATTATCCCTACTGATAAAGCGATAACATTAACTCCAGAAGACATCGATTTATTGATGGATAATTATGATAACATCGATTTGTGGAAAGAAAAATTCCCATCGGAAAGTTGGATTTTAAAAGGCTTTGGTATCGTATCTCTATTTGATGCTTCCATTGAAAGTGCCATTTCAAACTTGAAAAGTAATCTTCTAAAATCAGAAACGGAACAAGTCGATAATACCCCGAATTTTGAAACCATTTTTCGTTCCATTTTCAAGGTATCCGATTTACAAGTTGGTTTCATCATTTATAATGAAGAAGATGAAAAATTTACAAGGCCAATTTATGATGATAAAAAAATAGGCAGTTTTATTCTTCACGATATCGAAGAAGTCGATTGTAAAAACGCCCTTTTTGGTTGCTCTTTAAAAAACATTTTAGAGCAAAATAAACCTTTTATAATTTCAAATGTTGAAAAATTCACCCTAACATCCGGAAATGAAAAACTGGGAGAACATTTGTTGAAACAAAATATCAAAAGCTGCATTCTTGCTCCTGTAATAAAAAATGATAAACTTTTAGGCATTATAGAATTGGTTTCGGCAAAACCAAGAGAGCTAAACAGTATCAATGTAAACAATCTAGACTTGATTTTGCCTTATTTGGTAGATACATTGGAACGTTACAACAATGATATGCAACACCAAATAGAAGCCATTATTCAAAGAGAATATACTACGATTCATCCGAGTGTGTATTGGAAATTCAGAAAAGAAGCTCAAAAATATTTCCAAACCAGCAATCAAAGTAAAGGTTATATTTTTAAAGAAATTGTTTTCAAAGAAGTATATCCTTTATATGGTCAAATTGACATTAAAGGCTCTTCCGAACATAGAAACGAGACCGTAAAAGGAGATCTGAAGAATCAACTGAAAACACTCTTGCAAATCTTTGAAAATCTAAAATCCAACACCAATCTTGTATTGTTGGAACAGCGAAAATTTGAATTACAATCGTTTTTCAACGAATTGGATTCCCCCCTGAAAGCAGATACCGAACAACAGATTCAACGTTATATTGAAACTGAAATTCATCCCATTTTAAAAAATTCTAAAATGGATCATGAGTGCCAAATTTTGGTTGAAGACTATTTTGAAAAACTAGATGAAAAAACGGGACTGTTTTACCAATCCAGAAAGAAATTCGATAATGCAATGTCTATTGTCAATAAAAAACTGGCTGGAATTCTTGATAAAAAACAAACGGAAGCACAAAATATTTTTCCGCATTATTACGAACGGTTTAAAACTGACGGGGTAGAACATAACTTGTATATTGGTGCTTCAATTGCTCCCAATCAATATTTTGACAATCTATACCTTCACAATTTAAGATTATGGCAATTGCAAACCTTGTGTGAAATGGAGTTAGAACATCATCGACTCAAGTCATCTTTACCCTATAAATTAGAGGTCACTTCGTTGATTTTAGTATTCAGTTCCCCTATTTCCATCCGATTTAGAATGGATGAAAAGCGTTTTGATGTTGATGGAACGTACAATGCAAGATATGAAGTGGTGAAAAAACGAATCGACAAAGCCAACATCAAAGGGACTAAAGACCGTATTACCGAAAAAGAAAAAATCACCATCGTATATTCACACAATCAAGAGGAGACAGAATATTTGAAATACATCAAATTCCTGCAATTCAAAAATATTCTCGAACCAACCATCGAACAATTCGAGGTGGAAGAATTACAAGGTGTTTCCGGGCTGAGAGCCATAAGAGTAAAAGTGGTCAATGTCGAGAATGGAGCAATGACTAAAAAATATTCTTATCAGGATTTATTGGACGAATTAAACTAAACGCCAACCGCTTTGAAAGCAATTACAAAAGCAATAACCGACAAAATTATTCCTATCATAAAAAGATTATAGGCAATTCGCAATAATCTATATTTTTTCTCCAGAACCAATCCCAGAAAATATAAATCTTTAATCAACGAATTATACAGATATTCTCTGTCTTTCATCATCTCATTCATAGCCCACTCATAATCCTGCAGAGGCATTTTATAAAAGTTTCCAAAGAAAAGCAGGTTCACTTTTTTATCTTCAATGTCTTGCTTCGTAAAAACACCCTTAGTCACTTTGGGACGTGTAGAAAGTATGGCAAAAATGATGGTAATCACACTGGACATCAACATAAAGAAAACAGGAATAACCAAATGAGCATTTTTTGGACTGTCTAATTTTGGAATAATCGTAGAAAGTGCAATCGAGATAATAATCGCATTTACGGAAAGTAAAATATTGGCTTTGCTGTCGGCAATGCCACTCAAACGAGTGTGATTACTCAATGTGATTCGGAACAAAGTATCAATCCCTCGGTCTGGTTTTTCTTCTTTCTCTCTCTTTTTGATTTCTTTTTCTAGCTTTTCTTTCGCTTCTTCTTCAACTTTTTTTATTTTTTTCTGTACTTTTTTAATATTTTTTTCCTTTAAAGGTTGCCAATTTTTTAAAGCATAATCAGTATAAAAATGATGCTTATTTACTAAAAAATCCCTGTTTTCTATTGCCCAATCTTTATCCGTAAATGATTTCTGTTCTGTATTTTCCCATTCTGTTCTCAAAAAATCACAAGCCAAAGCATAATCTTCACTAAAAAGATGGTAATAATCTGCGTCTTTTATTATTTTTTCAAAAAGGTTTTGAGGTACACTATCCTTTCTAGTTGCTTTGATTAAGCTAGAAACTTTCTTTATATAATCATCCGATTTTCCTTTTTCTTTTAAAAAATCGGCAGCAATAACACTACTTAAATCTTCGTGGTTTGCACAACCTTTTATATATCCGGTATCGTGAAACCAAGCTGCAAATAGTAGCATTTCTTTGTCAGAAGGATTTAAATTTTCACTGTCGGACAATGTATTAACTGCATCAACTACGCCAAGTGTATGATTAAAATTATGATAGGTATATAAAACAGAAAGTTTATCTTTGAGTAAATTAAACACAAAATCTTGGGCTTGATCGATAAGAGTCATAAAATAATTTTTTATACTACTAAATTATGAAATTGTTTTTGGATAATTGTTTTATTACCTCGAATAAAGTAGCTTTTATGTTATTTGTTTTGGCATTGATTTTTCAATCATGTGCAACACATCGCGCACAATTTGGTAAAGAAATCAAGAATCCAATAGTACAAAACGAAACAGACAGCTCAAAAATTGCACATACTTTTTATTTAATTGGCGATGCCGGAAACGCCAATGTAGAAAAAGCGCAACAAACAATTGGTTTACTGGAAGATCGATTAAAAAAAGCAAACAACAATACGACTCTGTTATTTCTTGGCGATAATATTTATCCAAAAGGATTACCCAATACTGACCATCCAAATGAGCGAATTATTGCCGAAACTAAGCTCACAAATCAACTAAAACTATCTAAAGACTTCAAAGGTAAAACCATTTTTATTCCCGGAAACCACGATTGGTACAGTGGAATTAATGGTTTAGAACGCCAAGCAAAGTTTGTAACGGAATATTTAAATGATAAAAAATCATTCTTACCCAGAAAAAGCTGTGGAATTGATGATTTAGAAATCAATAAAAATCTAATACTGATAACTATAGACAGCCAATGGTTTCTGGAAGATTGGGATAAAAGCCCAACCATAAACGATGATTGCACGATAAAATCAAGAGAAGCTTTTTTTTATGAGTTAGAAGACATTTTGAATAAAAATCAGGAGAAAACAATAATTCTGGCGCTCCATCATCCGTTAATGAGCAATGGAACACACGGCGGTCAATTTTCATTGAAAAAACAACTATTCCCATTAGAACAAAAGATTCCACTTCCTGTCATAGGTTCCGTTATCAACCTCATCCGAAAAACATCTGGAATAAGCCCACAAGATATTCAAAACAAACACTATACTTTTTTTATAAAACGCATAAAAACACTATTGCAAAGCCAGGATAATGTCATTGTAGTTTCGGGCCATGACCATAATTTACAATACATTGAAAAAGACAACATCAAGCAAATTGTAAGTGGAGCCGGATCAAAATCAGAGGCCGCAAAAGCCGTTTACCCGAATGATTTTTCTTATGGTGGAAATGGGTATGCTGCATTAACTGTTTATGAAAATGGAGCCGTAAAAGTTTCTTTTTACGGGAAGGAAAACAACGAAGAAAAACTGATTTTCGAACAATTTATAGTAGCTAAAAAAGACGATTTCAGCACCAAAAATTTTCCAACTTCATTTGCCAAAACTACCACTGCAACTATCTATTCAGAAAAACAAACCGATAAAAATGCATTTTATAAATTCCTTTTCGGGAAGCATTATCGAAAGTATTACAGCTTGCCGATAGAAGTAAAAACCACTACGATTGATACTCTTTTTGGAGGTTTAAAACCAAAACGTGCCGGTGGCGGACATCAGTCCAAATCATTGCAAATTGTAGATAAAAACGGAAAAGAATATGTAATGCGCGCCTTGAAAAAAAGTGCTTCTCGTTTTCTGCAAGCTGTGGCATTTAAAGACCAATTTATCGAAAACGAATTTGAAGATACGTATGCTGAGAACTTTTTATTTGATTTCTATACCACTTCACATCCTTACACTCCTTTTGCTATTGGGAATTTGGCCGAAAAAATTGGTGTTTCACATACAAATCCTGTATTGTATTATATTCCTAAACATAAAGCTCTAAAGGATTACAATGCCAATTTTGGGGATGAATTGTATATGGTGGAAGAACGTCCTACTGACAGCCAAATTGACGTAAAAAGCTTTGGAAATCCTAGCGCGATAATCAGTACGGAAGATCTATTTAAGAATCTTCACAAAGATGAAAAGTATACTATTGATGAAAATGAATACATCAAAGCACGTTTATTTGACATGCTCATTGGCGATTGGGACAGACATCAAGATCAATGGCGCTGGGGAGAATATAAAGTGGGTAAAAAGATAATTTACAAACCGATTCCAAGAGATCGTGACCAGGCATTTACAAAATATGATGGAGCATTCCTTTCTCTTTTGATGAATATGCCTGCATTGCGTCACATGCAAACCTTTAAAGAGAAAATTAAAAATGTAAAATGGCTGAATAGAGAACCTTATCCTTTGGATCTTGCATTTCTTAAAACTGCCAATGAAAAAGATTGGTTACTACAAGCCAAATACATTCAGGAAAACCTTTCGGATAGTGCTATAGACAGCGCCTTTGATAATCTGCCAAAAGAAGTTCAGGATGAAACGATAGAAGCTATAAAACGCAAATTAAAAGCACGAAAAATGCAATTGCAGCGCTATGCTTCTGACTATTATAATGTGTTACAAAAAACGGTTTTGATTGTTGGTACCGATAAAAAAGACAAATTTATAATTCATCAGACAACAAAAAATAAGATTGGCATCGAAGTATATCGTTCAAAAAACGAAGGAGATGAATTGCTGTACACAAAAGATTTTGTTGCCGGAAAAACAAAAAACATCTGGATTTACGGATTGGACGATGACGATATTTTTGAAGTAAAAGGAAAATCAAAATCAGATATAAACATTCGATTAATTGGAGGACAAGACGAAGATTCTTATACTGTAGAAAATGGAAAAAAGGTGAAAATTCATGATTTTAAATCAAAAACTAATACCTACGCTTTAGATTCAAAAACCAGAGTTCTTTTGTCTGATGACTATGAAACCAGTTATTATGATTATGAAAAGCCCAAATACAATGCTTTCACAGGAATACCAAATATTGGTTATAATCCTGATGATGGTATCAAAATAGGTTTTATGGCAAACTATACCATCAATAAATTCAATCAAAATCCATATACGCAAAAACACATTTTGAAAGCGAATTACTTTTTTGCCACTGATGGATATGAACTGGTTTACAATGCACATTTCCCGAAGTCCATCGGCAAATGGGATCTAGATTTAGAAAGCCAATTCACAAGTCCGAATTTTACAATTAATTATTTTGGTGCCGGAAATGAAACCGCAAATAATGACGAAACTTTCGGAATGGATTACAATCGTGTTCGCATCCGAATGTTGAAGGTTTTACCATCAATCAAAAAAGTGGGCAAATACGGAAGTACACTACATTTCCAAACTTCATTTGAGAAAATCAGCGTAGAAGAAACCAATAATCGATTTATAAACATTCCCGGAATTGTAAATCCTGGTGTTTTTGACAGCCAACAATTTGCGGGAGCAACACTTAAATATAGTTTTGAAAATTATGATATTCCATCTTTTCCTTCCATGGGAATGGGTTTTTCAATAGCTGGAACATGGAAAATGAATTTGAATGATACCAAAATAAATTTTCCTTCAGTAGAAAGTAAACTTAATTTCAACCATAAAATTGATGCTAATGGTAAAGTAGTTTTAGCGACTATTTTGAAAGCAAAAGTACTATTGAATAACAATTTCGAATTTTATCAAGGAGCAACTTTGGGAGGTGATTATGATTTAAGAGGCTTCAGAAACGAGCGTTTTTTAGGCAATCAATCCTTCTATCAAAGTAGTGACATCCGTTGGAATTTAGGAAAAATCAGAAGAAGTGTTTTACCTATGACTTACGGAATTCTAGGCGGTTTTGATTATGGAAGAGTTTGGCAAAAAGGCGAGAATTCAGATAAATGGCATCAATCTTTTGGTGGCGGATTGTGGCTCAACGGCCTGAATGTGGTCACAGCCAGAATCACCTATTTTAAAACGCTCAATGAAGAAGCCCGAATCGCTTTTGGCTTAGGATTTGGATTTTAGTTTTTTGACGCTTACATCATAAACATTCCCGCCTACGCTTTTAGTTTTTTCATCAGCAATAAAAAGTTTGTCATTGTCAATAAAAGAAGCAGCTTCTTTTTGTGAAAAATGATTTAACTCAAAGCTGGTTTTTATTCCATTCAGAAAATTATCACCTTGGAAACTTTCGAATAAAAAAACCGTATCATGTGTTAAAACAGCAACTTTGGACCCATCAGGACTTATTGTTGCAGCCGTAATTGCACAATGATTGTAATTGTCACAAGTTTTAAATTCTCCCATTAAAACCGCTTGATGAAAACCTGCAGTATTTGGAATTTTATATAAAAAAGCGGTACCGTCAAAACCTTTGCTTCGGTTTTTGGTGAAGAGATAGAAATTATTTTTAAACTCAAAAAAACCTTCAACATCATAGAACATTTTTGTTTTTTTAGGAGGAAAATCTTTTTGTTCCGGGTACGCAAATGAAATTTTATACGCTGGAATTGCACTTTCTGTAGCTAAGGAATTTTTATCGATTTTATAAATACTCAAATCCTTTCTTTCATTATCATTGTTTCCAAAATCACCAATATACAGATTTCCATCTTTGTCTTTTGTAATATCTTCCCAATCGATATTCTCCGTATTTTCGATGGTTATCGTTTTTTCAATTTTACCGTTTTCAAAATTCAGTCCGTAAATTTCATTCGCATTACCGCTGTCTTCGAGTGTCCAAAGCAAATTGCTTTTAGACAAATAGGTAATTCCCGAAACTTCTTTTAGCTTTTTAGGCAACGAATAAACCGTTGTTAAAGTACCCGAATCTTGTTGACAAGACAGAAAAGTAAAAACAGATAAGATGAAAATGTAGTTTCTCATAATTGAATTAATGTAAATAATAAATTTATAAAAAGACTAAAATCCCGTTTTAAATAAATTTGTGTTTTTAAAGTTTCTCGTAATAAATTCAAAAGCAGCACTCATAATATTCCCCATGGATTTTGCTTTTTTAAAATTCAAATCATTCGTGTAACGGTATAATTCTAATTGCAATTGATTCAAATGTTCCTCTGGTGCGATAACATCATCCCCCATAATTTGCAATAATCTTTTAATACGATTTTCGGCAGAATGGATTCTTTTGGCAAGAACCGCTCTTTCCTCATCTTTGTATTGCTCGATTGAACTGTTTTGAAGTTTGTCTTTAACCAATTTTACCATTGGATAGTTTTCTTTGAAAAATTGAGGTCTATAGACTTTAAAATTTCCTTCATAACATTGTTGGTCAAAATCGATGGCGCGTATTTTATAAACAACATGGTCAAAATCATGTGTAGGAACAATTACATAATTATAAGAACGCATATCGCCCAACAATCGTATCATGCAACGCTCGTTGAATTTCACAAATTCTTTTGCAATTTGTGATTTTTCAGTTTCGGTACAATCCGCCAAAAGTGTTTTTATAAAAACATCACCCGGAATTCCCATGATGTGTTCCTCTATCAAAGTGTCATTGTACACTAAAAAATTGATTTTATCCGGTGACAGAATATGCTCGAGTTCTAGGCCGTAAATACGGGAAGCATCTGCTTTCTTGATATAAAAATGAGTGTAATTATCATTCAGAATATTTCTGACTTTTATTCGAAAAGGTTTCGAGTTTCCAAAAGTACAGTAATCAATGGAATCCACATTCAAAAATTTAAGAATCCCCAGATTACCATCAGAATGCAATAGCGAATAGATTTTTTTTAGATTTAAATCAATTTCTTCCCTTTCAAATTCATTATAATACACTCTAATCCATAAAGTGTCCTCATCGTTTTTATCATAAACGGTCACAGATCCTGAAAAGCGCAATAAATCATCGTAAAAAATAGAAACTTTTGACAAACGGTCAAAACGTTCCAAGTATTCCAAAAGTGATTTGTTTATTGGATACGATGGTTTTTTAAAAAGCATTACTGGCTCACTACTCATTTGAAAAATAATTTAATACAAAATTACAATAAATTAAGCCGTTGGAGGGTACTCCTTTTTAAATATATGTTTTCAAAGTACTGCTTAATTAGAAGCATAAAAGTATTTCAGATACCGTTTTTAATTTTCATATTTTAAGTCAAAATTATTTTTATCCGATAAGAACCTAAAAGGAGTAAAAATTAGACAAAAAACGTAACTATTTAATTATTAGGTAAAAACCGATTTTTTAAAACCGATTTAAGTTTAAAACAAATACAGGCAAAAACATAATAAACTAATTAACAATGAATTAACCAATATTCAATAAAAATAAAATCATAAACATCAGTTTTTTTATGTTAAAAAGCACTAACACCAAGATATTAACTTTATATTTGGTTGTCCCCAAGATTATTAAAACATTTAAAACTCACTAATGACAGATAAGCTTGAACTCTATTTCAAAGCTGCGCAGTCAGCTAAAATTGGAATCTGGAAAATGAACCTCCAAACCAATGATGTGTATTGGGATGCTGTTACGAAATGTATTCTTGAAGTCCCGGAAGATTTTGAACCTATTAATGGAAATGGTATTAATTTCTATACAATAGGTGAAAATAGAGATCGAATTAAAGTACTTATTGAAAGAGCAATCAATGAAGGGATTCCATTTGATGATAAATTTCAGATCACCACAGCTAAAAACAACATCAAGTATATTGAATGTATTTGTCAGATAGAAGCTATTGACGGAAAACCCGCGAATTTACTGGGCATTTTTCAGGACATCACAAATGAGCAGAATTTAATAAATGAATTACAGTTAAGCGTAGAAAAATTTTCTTCGATTTTTTCCAGTGCCAATGACGCCATTTTTATTATTGACACCTCAAATGGAATAATTACGGACTGTAACCCCAGATCGTCAGAACTTACAGGATACAACAATTCTGAATTGAAGGGTTTGCATAATTCGAAACTATTCCCGGTTGAATTTAGAACAGAGCTTCGGTTTTTTTTAAAATATAATTTAACCCGGAATGAATATACGGTCAATGAAACGCATATCAAATCAAAATCTGGAGAAACTATACCTGTAGAAATAGCTTCAGGGAAAAAATTTCAAGTCGCTAACATAACGTATTTGGTTTGTTTCATTAGAGATATAAGTGAAAGAAAGAATGTTGAAGCTAAATTAAATTTGTTATCACTTGCAGCTTCCGAAACTACGGACACCATTGTAATTGCCAATGAAAATGGAAAAGCGGTATGGGCAAATCAAGCCTATTTAGATCTTACCGGTTTAAATATGGAGGAAATAATAGGGCAAAAACCCGGCTATTTATCCAAAGGACCTGAAACTGATTTAAGCGCTTCCTCATTAATGAGAAACGCAATTAAAAATAAAGAAAGTATAAAAATCACAATATTAAATTATAATAAAAACAAAGAGAAATATTGGTTTGAACTAAATATAACTACTGTGTTTGACAGCAATAACAATTTCATTAATTTTGTTGGAGTGGGTCGAAACGTAACCCAAAGAATTGAAAAAGAGTTTGAACTTAAACGATTGTTAGATGTTACCAGCAGTCAAAACAATAAACTGTATAATTTCACTCACATAGTCTCCCATAACATACGTTCTCACACTAGTAATTTATCAATGGTTGTGGATGTGATTGAAAATACAGATGATATTGCTGAGAAGCTTTCCTATTTTGATTTATTTAAAGAAGGAACAGAAAAACTGTCAGAATCAATTGAATATTTGAATGAAATTATAACCATTCAGCAAAAAACAAATATTGAAAAGACCAAGATTCGGTTAAAGAGTGAAATCGAAAAAACAAAAATGGCTTTGAGTTTGGTAATTAAAGATAGTCAAATAACAATTACGCATACTATCCCAGATGATCTGGTTGTAATTGCAATTCCCGCCTACTTAGATAGTATTTTGCTGAATTTAATCACAAATGCCATTAAATATAAATCTCCAGAACGCAAAGCTGTTTTAGAAATTGGCTATGAGACCAGAGATGATTGCACCATAATAAACTTTAGAGATAATGGTTTAGGGCTGAATTTAAAAAAAAATGGGCATAAACTTTTTGGAATGTATAAAACCTTTCACGGCAACGAAGATGCAAAAGGAATTGGATTATTTATAACCAAGAACCAACTCGAAGCTATGGATGGAAAAATTGAAGTAGAAAGCGAAGTGGGTTATGGTTCAAATTTTAAAATTTATTTAAATGAAAAATAAATTAACGTACATTATTGATGATGACAAATTAACGGTGAAATTGATGAGCATTCTCATCTCTAAAAATAAGTTTTGTGAAGAAATCCAATCCTTTAATAATGCCCAATCAGCAATCGCTAAATTAAAAGAAAATTGGAATGATAATGAAAATCTGCCCGATGCCATTTTACTTGATTTAAATATGCCTGTGATGGATGGATGGCAGTTTCTGGATGAATTTATTCTTTTACCGATAAAAAAAGAAATTTCAATTTTCATCATGACCTCTTCAATCGACCCTGCAGATATAGAAATGGCAAAAAAATATGATGTGATAAAAGATTATATAATGAAACCTATTACAGCCCAAAAATTAAATGAGCTATGCGCACTAATTGCTAAAATAAACTAATTCAAGTTTAAGAGTAACAATTTCCTGTCTTGTTCGTCCTATATTAAATTAATAAAGATGAACCCATTGGAAACTATACTTTCTATCAAAAATCTCAACAAGCGTTATGGCTCACTACAAGCCCTGAAAAACGTTTCTTTCGACATACACAAAGGCAATGTATACGGAATTCTAGGTCCTAACGGGAGCGGAAAATCAACAACTTTAGGAATCGCTTTGAATGTGGTCAATAAAACCTCCGGAGAATACAGCTGGTTTAGTGGTTCAATGGAAACGCACGAAGCCCTAAAAAAAGTAGGTGCCATTATAGAAAGACCTAATTTCTATCCTTACATGACTGCTAAGGAAAACTTAGAACTGGTTTGTAAAATTAAAGGAATCAACTATGCAAAAGTCAATGAAAAACTTGAATTAGTAGGTTTAGTTGATCGACAAAACAGTAAATTCAGTACTTTTTCTTTGGGGATGAAACAGCGATTAGCGATAGCTTCTGCCCTATTGAATGATCCTGAAATTTTAATTCTTGATGAACCTACTAATGGTTTAGATCCTCAAGGGATTCATCAAATTAGAGATATTATCAAACAAATTGCATCAAAAGGGACTACCATTTTACTCGCCTCTCATTTACTGGACGAAGTAGAAAAGGTATGTACCCATGTTTTGGTTTTAAGGAAAGGAGAAATTTTATACACTGGTTTAGTGGATGGTATGTCAGCAAATGAAGGCTTTTTTGAATTACAAGCTGACGATACTGAAAATTTAATCCTAGCTGTTAAAACTCATCCAGCTGTTAAAAATGTTGTAAACGAGGATGGGAAAGTTTTAGTTTATTTAAAAAATGATTTAGATGCTAAGGGATTGAATCGATTTCTTTTTGAAAAAAACATCATACTAAATCATTTGGTAAAACGTAAAAACAGCTTAGAGGAACAATTTTTAGAACTGACTAAAAATCAATAACAATTTCAATGGCAATGACAATTTCAATGGCAATTTCAATAACAATTTCAATGGCAATGACAATGGCAATGGCAATTTCAATTTCAATGGCAATAAAAAAATCTAAAAATCTAATAGTCCAACAATCCAATAGTCTAACAATCTAATAATCCAAAATGAAAAGATTACTCTCAATAGAATTACAAAAAATTTGGAAAAACAAAGCCAGTCGTGTTTTAACATTGTCCTATTTTATTCTCTTAACTTTTATAGCATTAATAGCCTCCATAAAATTTGATCTCGGTATTTTTAAATTTCATCTTGCTGAGATGGGAATTTTTAATTTCCCTTTTATATGGCATTTCAACACGTATATCGCAGCCATATTAAAATTATTTTTAGCGATCGTAATCGTCTCCATGATGGCAAATGAGTACAGCTATGGAACACTAAAACAAAATTTAATTGATGGAATGAGTAAAAAGGAATTTATTCAGTCTAAATTTCTGACTGTTGTTTTATTTGCAACAGTATCAACTATTTTTATTTTCATAATGTCACTCATTTTAGGACTAAGCTATTCTTCCTACACTGAGTTTAGTATCGTTTTCGCTGATTTAGAATACCTTTTTGCCTATTTCATCAAACTGGTTGGTTTTTTCTCGTTCTGTTTATTTTTAGGAATATTGGTGAAACGTTCCGCATTTGCACTGGGATTTCTTTTAGTTTGGAATATCATCGAAGGAGTTATCAATGGCGTTTTAACTTTTAAAGTATTCCCGAATAGCAATACGGCAGCATCTATTACTCAGTTTTTACCTTTACAATCCATGTCGAATTTAATCGTAGAACCTTTTTCCAGATTATCAGTGGTAAAAAACTTGGGAACGCAAATTGGTTTGGATAATATTAAAGAATATGGTGTTAACCTACCGACTATTCTTATCGTATTATTTTGGACTGTAATTTTTATTTTCCTTTCCTATCGATTATTAAAAAATAGAGATTTGTAGTATCTTTACACACGATGAAATGTGTAAAAATAATATTGTTTTATATTTTTATTTGTTGCGTTATATTTGATGCAACCGCTCAATCTATTTCAGTAACAGACTCTTACACAGCGCAACAACTTGTTCAAGATATTTTAGTAAATAGTTCTTGCGCTAATGTTTCTGGTATTGCCGTAAAAGGAGATATATATTCCGGCAGTAAAAACAGTTACGGGTATTTTAATAATCAAGGTGGTAGTTTTCCTTTTACAGAAGGCATTGTTTTGAGTACCTGGAGCAGCAAGAATTCTGAAGGCCCTTTTTTAAGAAACCCGGGAGGAGGAAATTCTTCTTGGTTAGGGGATTCCGATTTACAGCAAGCATTAGGAATAACGAACACAATAAATGCCACTTTTTTAGAATTTGATTTTATACCGTTGACCAATTTTATCAGCTTCAACTATATTTTTGCTTCCAATGAATATCAAGACTATTTTCCTTGTGAATATTCTGATGGATTTGCCTTTTTAATCAAAGAAAAAGGCAGCACGGCTAATTATCAAAATTTAGCGGTGTTACCTAATACTTCACCTGTTTCATCCGTAAATGTTCACCCTTTAATAAATCCGTATAATAGTCAAGGACTATTTAAACCTGGCTGTCCAGCAATAAACGAAACTTACTTTAACGGATACAACACTGCTAACAGTCCTATAAATTATGCCGGACAAACTAAAGTGTTGACAGCGCAAACAAATGTTATAGCAGGAAAAACATATCATATAAAACTAGTAATTGCGGATCAAGGTAATGAAGCGTACGACTCGGCAGTATTTCTTGAAGCGGGCAGTTTTTTACCAAAAATAGATTTGGGATCACACCGATTAATAGCTACCAATAATCCCGTTTGCTTTGGCGAAAGTCTTATCATTGACACTAAATTACCAACGAGTTTAGGCTATTCTTATAAATGGTTTAAAGATAACGTAGCATTGACAGATACTTCTCCCACTTATACTGTTAGCGGACCCGGAATTTATAGAGTTGAAGTGCAATTGACCCCCAGCTGTATCGCTACCGAAGAAATAATAATCGAATACACTCCAGAAATCGATTTGAATGACACCACACTTTCACAATGTGACATCGATACTGATGGAATATCCATTTTCAACCTAACCAAAGTCGATGCCATTGTAAAAAACAATGTGAGTAATTTAAGTGCGGTTGTTTATTATGAAACTTTGGTCGATGCTCAAGCAAAAATAAATCCAATTACCAATCCTGCAACGTATAGCAACAAATTCATAAACCAGTCCGTATTTGCAAGTGTTAGCAATTCATTTAACTGTGTAAATTATGCTGAAGTAAATCTGATTATTTCAAATAATGCTATTGCAGCTCAAACCCCAATTGCAACATGTGATACCGATGGTACGAATGATGGTTTAGCCCAATTTGATTTAAACTCACAAGTAACACCTCAAGTAGTAACGGGTTTACCTGCTGGTTTAATCGTAGAATATTATTTAAGCCCTACAGAAGCAATTGCCCAACAGAATCAGTTACCAAATATTTTTAAAAATACCGTTGCAACCCAACAAATTATTTACGCCCGAATCGTAAATGGTCCCGATTGTTATGCAATTACTCCCATTACACTTGTAGTGAACACCTTTGACCCGCCTAATTTCCAAGAAGAGAACACTTTTTTATGCAATGGTACTTCAATCAATTTAACCGTTGATGCTGGTTTTTCGAGCTATTTATGGAGTACGGGAGCCAGTTCAAACACCATAACTGTTACTACTCCCGGAGATTATTCGGTAACCGTTACAAATTTTGATGGTTGTGAAAAAATAAAAAAATATCATGTTACAGCCTCTGGAGTAGCAACGATAACTGGTGCTACAATAAATGATTTTTCAGGAAATGAAAATTCAGTTTTAATAGAATATACCGGATCTGGCGATTATGAATTTTCTATAGATGAATCTTTTTTTCAGGATAATCCAATGTTTAACGGAATTGCGCCCGGAGAATATTCCGTTTATGCAAGAGATAAAAATGGCTGTGGTTTATCAATTCCGTTTGTGGTATATGTTTTGGATTATCCTCGTTATTTCACTCCAAATGGAGATGGTTATAATGATGTTTGGCAAATTAAAAATCTAGATAATTTACCCAAATCAACTTTATATATTTTTGACCGTTACGGAAAGTTATTAAAACAATTAATAACTTCAGACATTGGATGGAATGGAACTTTCAATGGATTTGCATTACCCACTGATGATTATTGGTTTCATTTGAATTTAGAAAACGGCAGAATAATAAAAGGTCATTTTTCATTAAAAAGATAATCTAAATTTTGCTATTTTTAGCAAATGAAAAAAACATTACTCTTACTCATTACCCTTTTTTCCATAAGTTGTTTCTCGCAGTTTAGCAAAACACACTATATTCCGCCTTTAACCTGCGCTACAAATTTAGCAGGGGATCATTATTTATATATTTCTACACCAAGCAACACCGATGTTAATTTCAAAATTATAGCAAATGGAGGCAGTATAATAACTGGTGTGGTCAAAAATACTTCCCCATATATTTATTCTATAGGACAAGGGCAAAATACGCAGTTGTTCACTCCAAAAACTAGTATTGGAATTATAACGAATAAAGGATATATAGTTGAAGCCGACGATTTAATTTATGTAAGTGTTAGGGTTAATGCCGGGTTTTCTACTCAAAACAATTCATATAATCATGCGGGCGGTCTTGTCTCAAAAGGAAATAGCGCCCTGGGGAGAGAATTTAGATTAGGAGCGATGCTAAATCCAGTTTACGATCAAAGTGTATTAAATTTTGCTTCCATACTATCAACAGAGAACAATACCAAAGTCACTATTTCGAATATCCCAATAGGATCAATATTATCAGATGGAACCATCATAGCTGGACCTATAACTGTTACTTTAGGTAAAAATGAAAGTTATGTTTTGGCATTGGAGAATTATAACAATACTGTTTCCAATAGCTCTAAAATGATTGGTGCGTTAGTAGAATCTGACAAACCTGTAGTTGTCAATTCGGGATCTTTTGGAGGTAGTAACAGTACAATTGTAAATGCTCAAGGAAATCCACTTGGTAGAGATGTAGGTTTTGACCAAATTGTTCCAACAGAAAAAACCGGCAAGGAATATATCTTTGTAAAAGGACTTGGAACGGATGAATTGGAACGGGTTTTATTGATTGCAAATGTTGACATGACGCAAGTTTTCGTTAATGGCTCTACGACTCCAATTGCCATTCTGAGCAAAGGACAATATACCGTTATTGATGGAAGCCAATTTATAGATGGAAATTTATATGTTAGAACCTCCGAAAACGTATCTGCTTATCAAAGCATTGGAGGAAACGATTTCGCTGCCAATCAAAATTTATTTTTTGTACCACCCTTAAATATTGTGACTGAAGCAGGTGCTACTGTAACCATAAATAACAATCCGATTAATAGCACCGCTATTCCTGTAACAGGAAATACAGATTATGTGAGATACACCGTATTTAATCAGACGGGAAATATTGCTGTAAAATCTACGAGACAAGTTTATGTTTCTTATTTTGGTACCAATGGAGCTGCGACCTATGGCGGTTATTATTCCGGTTTTGATACGAAACCAGAAATTGTTACCGATAAATTATCACTCACCAGTTCTTCCTGTATACCAAATGTTGTTCTAAAAATCAGCACTTTATCTTCTTATGACACTTTTCAATGGTATTTCAATGACAATCCAATTATTGGTGCAAATTCAAATTCATATACACCTACACAACCTGGTTATTATCAAGTAAAAGGAAGTATTGTGGGTTGCCCAAGTACAGTTCCTATTTTCTCAGACAAAATCCCAGTGAGCGATTGCCCATTAGATTCCGATAATGACGGAACAAATAACAACATTGATATTGACCTAGATAATGATGGCATCATAAATAATTTTGAAGCCAATATTTCGCTGTTAAATCAGTCAAATACAATCTCAAGTTCCGATTATACAGCTATAATTACGGGAAGCGGAACAATTACGGGGAAACCATTTTATGGATTTGTTACAGAAGTTCCTGCTGGTATAACAAATAGTGTTGTATACACTCTGAATCTCACAAAAAATGAAACTATCAGCATTAGCTATATATCGCAAGACAGTCCAACCCAAACTACCGCTATTACAGAATATATAAACGCAGACGGCGGTTTTATTTTACAAGTACCGGCAGATAAAACTATTACTTTGACTAATCCACAAAATCAATTGCTTGTGGATACTAATTATGATGGGATTTTTGAAAGTGGCGTAACTGAGTTTTCTTCATTCGAAATCCGATTTCGATTAAATAGTATTACACCATTAACTCCGGGTTTGGGTAGCTTCCAGTTTTCATCCTATCTCACTAATTCCGTCACATTAACGCATAACAATCTATCCGAAACAGCTGTTAATAAAACTATTTTCATGATTAACCGTATAGAAACTTTTGATTCTGATTCTGATACAATTCCAGATTTATTAGACATCGACAGTGACAATGACGGTATTCCTGATACCATTGAAGCACAAGGAAAAGGTTTTAAAGTTTTTTCTGGAACGGATTCCAATAAAGATGGCCTTGATAATGCTTTTGAACCTGGATTAATTCGAATTAATACTGACAATGATGTTTTCAATACTTTTCCTATTGTATATGATTTATTGGATTTAGACAGTGATAACGATGGGATTTTTGACTTGATCGAATCTGGCAGTACTGTTATTGATGCCAATAAAGATGGAATTATAGATGGCACTGCTACTGCTTTTGGTGCAAATGGTTTATTTGACGGACTTGAAACGAGTCCGGATAGTGGTAAACTAAATTATACCATTACTGATACCGATTCAGATGGAACTTTTAATTATATCGATTTGGATAGTGATAATGATGTTTGTTTTGATGTCACTGAAGCTGGTTTTAATGACCCTAACAATGATGGAATATTAGGAAACAATCCCGTTACTGTTAATGTTAAAGGAAAAGTTACGAGTGATATGGGTTATTTAACTCCACATGACAATTACATAATTGCTGCGCCAATAGAAATCATTTCTCAACCTCAGGCAAACCCAACTTGCGAATTAGAAAACACAACAATTACAGTCCTTGATAATGGTGGAAATACCTATCAGTGGCAAATGTCAACTGACGGAATAAATTGGAATAATATTTTAAACAATGCTACTACTTATCAAGATGCCACAACAAAAACCTTAATGCTCATAAAAGTCAGCAATGCAATGAATGGTTATAAATACAGAGTGAAACTGGATAAAATTGGAAATTCATGTGGATTGATTTCTTCTGAAACAACATTGACTGTTTATCGTTTACCTGTGGTAACTACTGCTACCATTGTTCAATGTGATGACGATACAAATGGTTTCTCCGATTTTAATTTAACGGTGAAAAACAATGAGATATCTTCAAATTACACATCCGAAACTTTTACCTATTACACTTCACTTTCGGGGGCTGAAACAGCAGATGTTGGGAAATTAATTTCTAATCCTTTAGCATTTACAAATACAACCTCGGGTGGTATGCTGGTTTGGGCAAGAGTAAAAAATGCTAATCAATGTAGTAGTGTAGTTCAAATTACCTTGGTGGTTTCTACTACCCAAATTCCAGCTTCATTCACTCGTACCTTTTCTGCCTGTGATGATTTAGGAGCAACTAATGACGATACGGATGGCATTGCTACTTTTGATTTTAGTAGTGTAGCCACTGATATTTCAGCTATACTTCCTTCATTGAGTTCTTCTTATTCGATAAAATTTTATAAAAATGAAGCAGATGCTTTATCAGAAAATGATGAAATAGCAAACCCATCAAATTATACAAATACTGGATATCCAAATGAACAAAAAATTTGGGTCCGTGTGGAAAGCACATCAGACAATGCCTGTTATGGCTTGAGCCCAAGAATTACTTTAAAAGTAAATCCAAAACCTAATATTGATACAAACGATGATTTTGATGAGAATGAATTAGTTTGTTCTAACCTTCCCACTTTCTTTGTAAAATTAGATGCTGGAATTCAAGACGGCACTCCCAGTACTGACTATACGTATGTCTGGACAAAGGACAATGTTGTTTTAACAGCTGAAACTGGTCCAACATTAGATGTAAATACAGAAGGTGATTATATGGTAGAAGTTAGCTCACTAACCGGTTGTAGCAGAATCCGAACCATAAAAGTAACCGCTTCGGATATAGCAGAAATAGGAACTATTTCAATTATTGATTTATCAGATGTTAACTCAGTAACGGTTAACGTAACAGGACAAGGACAATATGAATATAGTCTGGACGCACCTTCAGGACCTTTTCAGGATTCAAATTTCTTTGATAATGTAGCTGCCGGAATTCATGAAGTATACGTTAATGACAAAAATGGTTGTGGAACCGTGAGTCAAACAATAGCCGTAATTGGCGTTCCAAAATTTTTCACTCCAAATGGAGATGATTACAATGACTATTGGAATGTAAAAGGAGTAAATGCAAATTTCAATGAAAATTCAATCATCTATATTTTTGATCGTTACGGTAAGCTTTTAAAACAAATTATTGCATCCGGTCAAGGCTGGGATGGTACCTTTTTGGGTCTACCCTTATCTGGAGATGATTATTGGTATACCATAAAATTGGATGACGGCAGGGAAGCTAAAGGACATTTTAGCTTAAAGAGGTAATAAAAATAATATGACTATCGGAACTAATACCAATGTATTTAGTTTTGTCATTTCGACGAAGGAGAAATCTCATTAGTTGCTCTCGTTATGTGATTTCTCCTTCGTCGAAATGACAAAACAACTAATTTTATTCATAAGATGTAGTTTAGTACAAGTAACGGACGGTCATAAAAAATAATGTTTGTTTCATTTCGTCGAAATTGACAAAATCACAACAACTTAATCCAGTAAATTTTATGCTAAAATGATATGATTTTTTTTTACAACAATTTGTTTTCAAGAAAAAAGTAAAACGCATAAAAAAAGCCATTCGAATTAACGAATGGCTTTTATATTTAAAAAAAATAAAAATTAGAATTTAAATCTTTTTCTATCTGTTTCTGTCAAATATATTTTTCTTAAACGAATAGATTTTGGAGTTACCTCAACGTATTCATCTTTTTGAATGTACTCTAAAGCTTCTTCAAGAGAGAAAATAACTGGAGGAATAATTCTAGCTTTATCATCATTTCCAGAAGAACGAACGTTAGATTGTTTTTTCTCTTTAGTCACGTTCACACACATATCATCGCCACGAGAGTTTTCTCCAATTACTTGACCTTCGTAAATTTCATCATTAGGATTAACGAAGAATCTACCACGATCTTGTAATTTATCGATAGAATAAGGAATAGCTTTTCCTTTTTCCATAGAAATCAATGAACCTTTGTTACGCCCAGAAATTTCACCTTTGTAAGGCTCATATCCTATAAAACGATGCGCCATAATAGCCTCACCAGCAGTAGCAGTAAGCAATTGGTTACGCAATCCAATAATTCCACGTGATGGAATATTAAATTTTATAATCATACGTTCCCCTTTAGTTTCCATGCTCAACATTTCTCCTTTACGGAAAGAAACAAACTCTACCGCTCTTCCCGAAAGAGTTTCTGGTAAGTCGATTGTCAATTCCTCAATAGGCTCACATTTTTTTCCATCAATTTCTTTGATGATAACTTGTGGTTGACCGATTTGTAATTCATACCCTTCTCTTCTCATTGTTTCAATAAGAACAGATAAGTGAAGTACTCCACGACCAAAAACCATAAACTTATCAGCAGAATCGGTTTCACCCAATTTCATTGCTAAGTTTTTCTCTAATTCTTTTGTCAAACGGTCTCTAATATGACGAGAAGTTACAAATTTACCCTCTTTACCAAAGAAAGGAGAGTCATTAATTGTAAACAACATACTCATCGTAGGCTCGTCAATATCAATTGTTTTCAACGCTTCCGGGTTTTCAAAATCAGCGATAGTATCTCCAATTTCAAATCCTTCAACTCCAATAATTGCACAAATATCTCCAGCAATTACTTGTTGTACTTTTTTACGACCAAGGCCTTCAAAAGTATGAAGTTCTTTAATTCTTGATTTCATAACGGTACCATCTCTTTTTACTAATGAGATTGGCATACCTTCATTCAAAACACCTCTTTCAAGACGACCAATAGCGATACGACCTGTAAAAGCAGAAAAATCTAAAGAAGTAATCAACATTTGTGGTGTTCCTTCAGATACTTTAGGAGCTGGTACATTTTCAATAACCATATCCAACAATGCTTCAACATTATCAGTTACGTTTTCCCAATGATCCGACATCCAGTTGTTTTTAGCAGAACCGTAAACAGTTGGAAAATCCAATTGCCACTCTTCAGCACCTAATTCAAACATTAAGTCGAAAACTTTTTCATGCACTTCTTCCGGAGTACAGTTTTCTTTATCTACTTTATTGATTACAACGCAAGGTTTTAATCCTAAGTCAATAGCTTTTTGTAATACAAAACGCGTTTGTGGCATTGGCCCTTCAAAAGCATCTACAAGTAGACAAACTCCATCCGCCATATTCAATACACGTTCTACTTCACCACCAAAATCGGCGTGACCAGGAGTATCGATAATGTTGATTTTTGTTCCTTTGTATACTACAGAAACATTCTTTGAAGTAATGGTAATACCTCTTTCACGCTCTAAGTCGTTGTTATCAAGGATTAAGTCACCTGTGTTTTCGTTATCACGAAATAACTGACAGTGATACATAATTTTATCAACCAAAGTTGTTTTACCGTGATCGACGTGGGCAATAATTGCAATGTTTCTAATAGATTCCATCTGTGATTTTTAATGGGTGCAAAGGTACACTTTATTTTGATATAAAAAATATTTATGCAATAGTTTACATATTGTTAACGCATTAGACACAAAAATAGACCTTTAAAAAAATCTCAAAAAATAAGTTCCGGATGTTGTTTAATAATTCAGCAATAATTAATTATATTTGAGTAATGAAAAGCAAAACCAATCAAGTAATCATCATCTACATTCTCACCGCAATGTTTGTAGCTATTGTTAGTCATAGATTATTACAGCAATATATTTCTGATTCAAATCATCCCTTTTACACTTTTGCAAAAGACATTCTATTTATCTTTTTGACTGGAATAATTTTCAAACTTATTTTATCTAAAAACGACACTAGAAACATCACCATTTTTGAAAAACTTAAAAATACAAATGATGAAATTAAAGAGTCGAATGAAAAATACGACATTGTAGCTAAAGCAACCAGCGATACTATTTGGGATTGGAAAATACAAGAAGACAGCTTTTCTTGGAATAAAGGAATCGAAAGCGTTTTTGGCTATAGAGAAAATGAAGTGGGAGACAGTTCCAAATGGTGGTTTGAGAAAATACACCCCGAAGACAGCATTAAAATGTCTATTAAACTATACTCCTTTATAGAACAAAAAACCGAAAACTGGCAAGATCAATACCGCTTCAAATGCGCAAACGACACTTACAAATATGTTCTAGACAGAGGATTTCTCCTGAAAGATGAAAACGGGAAAGCCATTAGAATGATTGGAGCCATACAAGATATTACAAAACAGAAAGAGGAAGAACAACGACTTAAATTACTGGAAACTGTAATTACCCAATCCAAAGATTCTATCATAATCACCGAAACTAATTCTATTGACGGAAAAATCCCTAACATCATCTATGTAAATCCTGCTTTTTCTATTATGTCAGGATATGAATCTGATGATATAATAGGAAAATCTCCGAATATCTTCAACAGTCCAAATTCTGACAGTAATGAACTCGAAAAACTATTAGTCGCAATAAAAAACAAAGAAGAATGTCTTATAGAAACAATCAGCCTGACAAAAAATAAAGAAGAATATTGGGTTCGTTTCTCTATGATACCAATTTATAATTCCGACAACGAACTTTCCCACTGGATTTCCATTCAAAGAGACATAACCGAAGAAAAAAAACAAGAAAAAGAGAAAGAGCAACTTATTCGGGAATTAACTCAAAACAACAAAGACTTAAAACAATTTTCCTATATAACTTCCCACAACCTTAGAGCTCCGCTATCAAACTTAACAGGCTTACTAAACTTATTGGAAGACATTCCTATCGAGAACCAAGAATTAAAGGAAATTTTAAATGGCTTTAATAAATCTACTCATTTATTGAATGACACTATCAATGATTTAGTAAAAGTTATCATTATAAAAGACAACCCTTCCATCCAAAAAGAAGCGGTTTTAATAAAAGAAATTTTTGAAAATGTTTTCAGCCAGCTTAATTTTCAAATCGAACTATACAAACCCATCATAAAGCTCAATTTTGAAAATGTTTCTATCATAAACATCAATAAAGCCTATATAGAAAGCATATTATTGAACCTTTTGACAAATGCCATAAAATATAAATCCGAGAACAGAAAACTCAAAATAACCATTACCGCCAATGAAATTGACGATACTGTCGTATTAACATTTAAAGACAACGGCATTGGTATCGATTTAGCACGAAATAGAGATAAAATTTTTGGACTTTATCAACGTTTTCATAACTACCCTGACAGCAAAGGTCTGGGATTATATCTGGTAAAATCGCAAGTTGAAACTATGGGAGGAACTATTAGTATTGAGAGCGAAGTAAACAAAGGAACCACATTTACATTAACATTTAAAAACAAACAATAATGTTAGATCAAATTTTATGTATTGATGACGACCCCATAACACTTATGTTATGCAAAAAAGTAATCGTCAAAGCGTCTTTTTCGAATGAAATAATCACATCCCAAAATGGAGAAGAAGCGCTTAACTACTTTAATACTTTAAAATCCACTAACATTGAAAGTAAATTAAAAAAACACCCTCAATTAATTTTTTTAGATTTAAACATGCCGGTAATGGGAGGATGGGAATTCTTGGATCATTTTAATAGCGAAGCATTTTCTGAATTTAAAAATACAAAGGTTATCGTCCTTTCCTCAACAATAGACCCCGAGGACTTGGAGAAATCCAAAACCTACCCTATGGTCATTGATTTTCTATCGAAACCTATTACCCTAACGATGCTTGAATACTTAAAAAACAAAATCTAAAAGCCAATGGTTATTGATTTTTTTTTAAACCTAACATACTCTAGTAACACCTGAATACTTTAATAAAAAATAAAAAAACGAATTTCAACAAATGACATAAAAAAAGCTCCCAATATAATTGGGAGCTTTTTTTATAAGTAGATAAATTGTGTTACTTACAATTTAGCAACATGCTTCGTTAATTTAGATTTTAAATTAGAAGCTTTATTATCATGAATGATGTTCTTTTTAGCTAATTTATCAATCATAGATATAACGCTTGATAATTTAGAAGTAGCATCTGTTTTATCAGTAGCTATTCTCAAGGCTTTGATAGCGTTACGAGTAGTTTTATGTTGGTATCTGTTTAATACTCTTCTCTTTTCGTTACTTCTAATTCTCTTTAAAGCTGATTTATGATTTGCCATTTTATTATTTTTTTATCTTTTACAAATTTTTGTAGTCCGTAAGGGAATCGAACCCCTGTTACCAAGACGAAATCTTGGCGTCCTAACCCCTAGACGAACGGACCATTATCCCCTAAGTTTTTATCAATCTAATATTGAAATCGTAGCCCGTAGCGGAATCGAACCGCTCTTACATGGATGAAAACCATGCGTCCTAACCGATAGACGAACGGGCCATTTTTCCCTCTAAGTTCAGGAAAACTTTAACATGCAAAAAAAATAGTAGCCCGTAGCGGAATCGAACCGCTCTTACATGGATGAAAACCATGCGTCCTAACCGATAGACGAACGGGCCCTGCTTCTCTAATGCGGATGCAAAAATACAACTATTTTTGAGACGTACAATAGCAGAGGCAAAAAAAAATTATTTTTTTTAATATGCCTTAGCAAACAACACCCTTCCTACAGAAGGATTCCCAGTAAAGACACAGCTTCCCGCCTCTTCTACTCGGTCTAAAGGAATACATCTGATGGTCGCTTTAGTCAAGTCTTTGATCTTCTCTTCAGTTGCTGCGGTTCCATCCCAATGTGCTGATACAAAACCTCCTTTAGTATCTAAAACCTCTTTAAACTCTTCAAAACTGTTCACTTCAGTACTATGCGTATTTCTATAATTTAATGCTTTTTCGAACAATTCTTTTTGAATTTGTTCCAATAAATCGCTGATGTAAGTCGCAATTCCATCTTTAGAAACTACTTCTTTAGTCAATGTATCTCTTCTTGCTACCTCGAAAGTTCCATTTTCTAAATCTTTTGGACCTACAGCAATTCTAACAGGAACACCTTTTAATTCCCATTCCGCAAATTTAAAACCAGGCTTCTGAGTGGTTCTATCGTCAAATTTCACGGAGATATGTAATTTTCGCAAAGCTGCAACCAAAACAGTTACTTCTGCAGTTATAGCAGCTAATTGCTCGTCTGTTTTATGAATAGGAACAATCACCACTTGAATAGGCGCTAAATTAGGAGGCAATACCAATCCTTGATCATCTGAATGCGTCATCACTAATGCTCCCATCAAACGAGTTGAAACACCCCATGAAGTTCCCCAAACATATTCCTGCTTTCCTTCGGCATTAGCAAATTTAACATCAAACGCTTTAGCAAAATTCTGACCTAAGAAATGCGAAGTCCCGGCTTGCAACGCTTTCCCATCCTGCATTAAAGCTTCGATACAATACGTTTCTTCAGCTCCGGCAAAACGTTCCGTTTCGGTTTTCAATCCTTTTACAACTGGAATTGCCATGAAGTTTTCGGCAAAATCAGCATATACATTCATCATTTTTTCTGATTCTTCAATAGCCTCTGCTTTTGTAGCATGAGCCGTATGCCCTTCTTGCCATAAAAATTCTGCTGTTCGCAAAAACAATCGGGTTCTCATTTCCCAACGCACTACATTGGCCCATTGATTAATCAATAAAGGCAAATCTCTATACGATTGAACCCATCCTTTATAGGTAGACCAAATAATAGCCTCACTTGTAGGACGAACAATTAATTCTTCCTCTAATTTTGCATTAGGATCAACCATAAGTTTCCCTGGCTTATCCGGATCATTTTTTAATCTATAATGAGTGACAATAGCGCATTCTTTTGCAAATCCTTCCGCATTTTTCTCCTCAGCCTCAAACATACTCTTAGGAACAAATAAAGGAAAATAGGCATTTTGATGCCCTGTTTCTTTAAACATTCGATCCAACTCCGCTTGCATTTTCTCCCAAATCGCATAACCGTAAGGCTTGATAACCATACAACCTCTAACTCCTGAATTTTCGGCTAAATCGGCTTTAACAACCAACTCGTTATACCATTTTGAATAATCTTCTGATCTTGTAGTTAAGTTCTTACTCATATTGAATAGTTTGGCACAAATTTTGCATTAATAATTTTAAATAAATAGTTCAGCAAAACTAACTATTTTTGTAATGTGCAACAATAAAAAACTCCATATATATGAAAACTAGTACTCTTTCCTCCCAAAACCCAACAATATATTACATTGTTGGATTTTTGAGCGTCTTATTGACATCTTGTGGCTCCTACCAAAACAGTTCTTACTATGATTCTGACGGAATATATGGTAACACTCCAAGAAAAGCTGTTGAAGTAGAGACGCAAAATGCTCCTAATAATCAATATAAAGACTACTTTGGGTCTTTGCAAAACAACAATCAACCTGTTGAAATTTTTACGGATGTAGATAATTACAACGATTATAGTTTAGAAAACGACAGCTTACAAGACAATAGCACAAACTACCCCGGCTGGGGCAGCAATCCTCAAACCGTAAGTATAAACGTCTACGACAACAGTTGGGGAATGAATAATTGGTATGGAAATAACTGGGGTTGGAATACTGGTTATGGATGGGGATGGAACATTGGTTTCGGATGGAACAGTTGGTACGGTAACAATTGGGGTTGGAATAATTGGCATGGAAACAACTGGTACGGAAACAATTGGGGCTGGAATAACTGGTATGGAAATAATTGGGGATACCCAAATTACTACAACAATAGAACTTATTCCTATAACGCAAGCAGAAGAGGTTCCTCCTACACCAACAACACCAGCAGTAATAGAAATTACAGCACCCGAAATTCAGCAAATTATTCAAGAAACCAAAGCAATACGGTTAGCCGAAGATCTAATAATTCAAATTACAGAGGAAATACCAATACTGATCTCAGAAGAAATACTACAAACGGATTCAATAGAACAAGTCCAACATTTTCAAGAAATCAAGGACAATCACGAAACAATTCTTACAACAATCCAAGCAGAAGATCAAACACGAATAGTACCCGCAGCGAAAACAACTCTCCTGCCAGATCATATACTCCAAGTTCAAGAAACGATAACAATTCCAGATCATACAGTCCTAGTTCAAATAGTTCCGGATCAAACAGCTCCGGGAATTCTGGTGGCGGAAGATCATCCAGTGGCGGCGGAAGAGGTGGAAGAGGATAATAATTCTTTCTATACATTCCTATTTTGATATTAAATTAAAACCTACGAATTAAAAATGAAAAAATATATACTTTTATTAGCTTTAGGCTTCTCTTCAAGCGTTGCTCAATCACAAGAAATCTCAGATGCCATGCGTTACGCGCAGGATAACCTGAACGGAACAGCTCGTTTTAGAGCAATGGGCGGTGCTTTTGGAGCTCTTGGCGGTGATTTATCCTCTCTGAATGTAAATCCTGCGGGTTCTGCAGTATTTACAAACAACCAAATGGCCCTTACCTTAAGTAATTTTGATACAAAAAATAAGTCCAATTATTTTGGCAGCACAACAAGCGAGAAAAACAATTCCTTTGATTTGAATCAGGCGGGTGCCGTTTTTGTTTTTAATAACAGAAACTCAAACAGCAATTGGAAAAAGATTTCATTGGGTGTTAATTACGAAAACACTACTAATTTTGACAACGGAATTTTTTCTGCCGGAACCAACCCAAATAATTCTATAGATCAATATTTTTTGAGTCATGCCAATAACGCTAATAATGGAGCACCCATTCCGCAACAGTTTGTAAATAGAGAGCCAGGAGAATCTATTTCTGACTTATATTCATTTTTAGGAAGCAATCTTCCTAATAACCAGTATCCAAATTTAAATGGATTTGCAGCGCAACAAGCAATGATAGCATTTTATAATCAAGGTTTTATAATCGATGCTACTGATATAAATGACCCAAACAGTTCATATTTCTCGAATGTTCCTGCGGGAGGTAATTATTATCAGAAAAATTCTATTTACAGCACCGGATACAACGGAAAATTATCTTTTAATGCCGCAACATCATATAAAGACAAATTATATATTGGACTGAATTTGAACTCCCATTTCACTGACTTTCACAAATCATCTACTTTTTACGAAGAGAACAACGCTCCATTAACAGCTGATTACACTGTAACCAATTTACGTTTTGAAAATGACTTATACACTTACGGAACAGGATTCTCCTTTCAACTGGGAGCGATTGCAAAGGTTTCTGATGAAATTCGTTTAGGCCTTGCTTACGAATCATCTACATGGTATAAATTAAATGATGAACTATCTCAAAAACTGGTTGCAGTAAGCAGCGCAACAAATCTGGATAACACCAATGACGTAGTAGATCCTCAGGTCGTTAATATTTACGAACCCTATAAACTACAAACTCCAAGTAAACTAACTGGAAGTTTTGCTTATGTTTTTGGAAAATCCGGCTTGTTAAGTGTTGACTATGCTATTAAGGATTATAGCAATACTAAATTCAAACCTGAAAACGATTCTTATTTTAACAGTCTAAATAGTGACATGAGTTCAACATTAGACACTACAGGCGAACTAAGAATTGGTGCTGAGTATAAAATTGAAGCTTTGAGCTTAAGAGCAGGATATCGTTACGAACAAAGTCCTTATAAAAACTCGGTAACAATAGGAGATTTAACGGGTTATTCAGCAGGTTTAGGATATAGTTTTGGTTCTACAAAATTAGATTTAGCCTATTCTTACGCCAAAAGAAACTCACAACAAGGTTTTTTTAATCAAGGATTTACTGATGGCGCCAGTATTGATGCTATAAACAACAATGTTTCAGTAACATTATTATTTGAATTGTAATCAATCCGAAAAATAAAATTTAAAATCCGTTTCGCTATCATGGAACGGATTTTTTTTAGCCCTGATAGCAGCGGCATCCTTTTTCTGGCTCCTTTAGCCAGGAAAAGATAGAGCGGATAGCAGGAATAGCTCCATAAAAAATATTGAAATGAAACTGAAATAAGTTCAGTTTGGATAAAAAATTGTAATTTTGCAAAATTCCCAAATTATCGGGATTCTAATGTTATGAGAACTAAGTCTTTAAAAAAGAATAAAATCAACGTAATCACTCTTGGGTGTTCGAAAAATGTGTATGACAGTGAAGTGCTAATGGGACAGCTTCGCGCAAGCGGAAAAGACGTTACACATGAAGCTCCGGAAGCTGAAGAGGGGAACATTATTGTGATAAATACTTGTGGATTTATTGATAATGCTAAAGCAGAGTCAGTAAATATGATTCTGGAATATGCTGACAAGAAAGAAAGAGGATTGGTCGATAAAGTATTCGTTACCGGATGTTTATCGGAGCGTTACAGACCTGATTTAGAAAAAGAAATTCCAAATGTAGATCAGTTTTTTGGAACTACAGAGTTACCACAATTATTGAAAGCTTTGGGCGCTGATTATAAGCATGAATTATTGGGAGAAAGATTGACTACGACCCCAAAAAATTATGCCTATTTAAAAATTTCAGAAGGGTGTGACAGACCGTGCAGCTTTTGCGCGATTCCATTAATGCGAGGAAAAAACGTTTCACAAACTATTGAAAAACTAGTTAAAGAAGCAGAAGGATTAGCCAAAAACGGTGTAAAAGAATTGATCTTGATCGCTCAGGATTTGACCTATTACGGTTTAGATCTTTATAAAAAAAGAGCTCTTGGTGAATTATTGGAAGCGTTAGTAAAAGTTGAAGGAATCGAATGGATTCGTTTACATTACGCATTCCCTACCGGTTTCCCAATGGAAGTATTGGAAATCATGAAACGCGAGCCTAAGATTTGTAATTATATTGATATTCCGCTGCAACACATTTCAGATTCTATTTTGAAATCAATGCGTCGCGGAACAACTCAAGCAAAAACAACAAAATTATTGAAAGAGTTCCGTGAAGCAGTTCCCGGAATGGCTATTCGTACGACTTTGATTGTAGGATATCCTGGAGAAACGCAAGAGGATTTCAACATATTGAAAGATTTTGTTCAAGAAATGAAATTTGACAGAATGGGTTGTTTTGCTTATTCTCACGAAGAAAATACGCATGCTTACTTATTGGAAGATGATGTTCCAGATACCGTAAAACAAGAGCGCGCAAACGAAATCATGGAATTACAGTCGCAAATTTCTTGGGATTTAAACCAAGAGAAAGTGGGACAAACATTCAAATGCATCATCGACAGAAAAGAAGGTGGTCATTTTGTGGGAAGAACTGAATTTGACAGCCCAGATGTAGATAATGAAGTCTTGATTGACGCATCAAAACATTATGTAAAAACGGGTGAGTTTGTAATGATAAAAATTATTGAAGCAACTGAATTTGATTTGTACGGAGAACCGGCATAATTTTCTTAAGACGATTTTAATCCATTTTAAAAACTAGATATGAAACCATTTCAATCACTATTAATCATCGCATTTGTATTATTATCTACAAATATAATTTCTGCACAATATGGAAATGGCGGATATAATAATGGTTATGGGAACGGTTACGGAAGTAATCGCAGAATGAATAGTGGAATGGATCAATCCAGAACTCAGGAAAAACCAAAAGAAATTCCTGTTGAAGTAACGGTTGGAAAAATAATGGAGCGACTAAAACCAGAACTCATTCTTGATGAACTTCAGGTAATTGCAATCTCTAATATCTTGAACGAAAGCATAAGAACACAAGGTATGCTTATAAAAGCTGAAGTTAGCCAGGAAGACAAAATAAAAAATATCCAAGCACTTTCAGAAACTACTGATAGAAAAGTAATGGAATTATTAAACAAAGACCAGAAGGAAAAATATATCGCTCTAAATGAAGAAGCTAAAAATCCAAAAAAATCGAAATCCAAAAAAAAATCTAATTAATCGATTTTTAGTCTGTTGCTAAATGTAAACCTACATGAAAAAAACTTTTTATTGCCTTATTTTAGTCATTATCGCTGCTTCTTGCTCAACAAATCCTTATAAAAAGAGTGAAAAAATTTATGACAGCAAGCTCAAAACATTAAAAGAAACCATTTCTAATAAAGAGTCACAACCATTACCTGTCATTCCTCATGTAGAACTAAACATTGATACATTATACACGAAACAGTTGCACACCTATAAAGATACTATTTTCAAAATGGGATCCACACCTTTGCAAAACGGTGTTAATACAGAATGGATAGGAACCGTAAATTTTAATTTAAGAAAGCCGAATTTTATTATCATCCATCATACTGCACAGGATTCCTTACAACAAACACTAAAAACGTTCACAAAAACAGAATCCCAAGTGAGTTCCCATTATTTAATTTCGGATGATGGTAAAGTGGTCCAAATGTTGAATGATTACTTAAGAGCCTGGCACGCAGGCACTGGCACTTGGGGGAAAAATACGGATATTAATTCCACATCAATAGGTATTGAATTGGACAACAATGGATCAGAAGTTTTTTCTGAATTACAAATCAATAGCTTACTGGCGCTTTTAACGAAGCTAAAAAAAGATTACAATATTCCTGCTCAAAACATTATTGGCCATGCAGATATTGCACCAACCAGAAAAAAAGATCCCAGCCAATTATTTCCTTGGAAAATATTAGCTGACAAAGGTTTTGGTATTTGGTCTGATGAATTTTTAGAGACTGCTCCAACTGATTTTAATGCAGAACAAGGATTGCGAATTATAGGATATGACACTAAAAATCTACCCGCTGCAATAACTGCTTTTAAATTGCATTATATTCAAACAGAAGTCAATGCCCTTTTAGATGATAAAACAATAAATACCATTTATTCTATTTATAAAAAGCAATAAGTAGTTTTCACAAATACATATAAAAACGGTTTTTTGAATCTTTCAAAGAACCGTTTTTTGTTTAAATAACTATTTTAGTTTATCACAAATACACTTTTGTAGTAATACTAAAATCTAAGCAAAAAAAAGCTGCCAAAATACTCGAAAGCATCTTGGCAGCAAAAAAAAATATAGGAATTAGAACGAATAAGTTGTGGCAAGTAATGCATATGCTGTTAAACCTTTTGGAGCTGCATCACTATTCGTGAAGATATCTTCTGATGCCGTGTCAACACGAAATTCAGGAATAATAGTCAAGTTCCCTACCTTATAATTTAGTGACAAAGTATTACCAACAACACTGGTTCCCGCAAGTGAACCAAGCCCAACAGTAGCCTCTTTAGCATCTAAATACTCAAGTCTATACGCTAAACTTAATGTCTCTTTCAATGCGAAATTTGCGTATCCAACTAAAGCAAACCACTCACCATCCAATGAACTGTCAAAGTCATTGTTAGTCATTGCATACGTACCGTTGAATCCTAAAGAGAATGTATCACTCACTTTTTTCGAACCTACAAAATCAAACTGTGTTTTATTCTCATCAGAAGCAGGGTTACTACTTCCAGAAGTAACATTAAAATAGGCATTTCCAGTATCCCCAACATAACCTAATTGACCTATGAACGTTTTTTGGCTTGAACCCGCTTCAATTGTCGTCTTGAAATCTGTTGGATTTGAAACTCCTGCCATGAAACTGAATTTTCCAGAAGTATATTGTGCTTTTACTCCAGTATTAAAAAACGGACCGTATGTAAATGCATAAGACATACTGTAGTTTTTATTATCTACTGCATCCAATAATTCATACCCTATATGAGTTCCAAAACTGCCCGCAGTAACTTTGAACTTATCTGAAAACTCGTAAGTAAAATTCAATTGTTTAATCATAAAAGTCGATTTCTCATCATTATAAGTAAATTGAGCTGCTCTGTTTCCAAATCCTAAATCAACAAAAACAGATGCTTTCCCCATTTTGTGAGATGCTTCAATAGAAGCCATCCCTAATTCGAATGAGTTATGGGAATTTGTAAAACTGGTCAAACTGTTGTCAACACCAGAAAAATCATATTTATAATAGGCATCTGCAGATCCTGCAAAAGTAGTTGAAGGGGCAACTGGAGCGTCTTGCGCGAAAGTCAAACTTGTTGTTAGCATTAATGCTATAATAGCTAGGTTTTTTTTCATCTTTAATTGGTTTTAATTAGTAATCTAGTTTGGTTATTATTTTGGTCTTAGTTTATACATTTTAAAAAATTCTATTACTTCTAATCCAGAAAACCACATTTATATGCGTTTTTTTTAATGCCAAATTTTCTTGTTTCTGAAGCGAATTTATTAACTTTTATTTCACTTGAATTACTATTTATAACTTTTTTACCTCGTTTTAAGAAGAATTATCAATAACGAAAAATCGTTAAAAAATAATAGACATTCCGTATTTTAAAGCACCAATTTTAAAAATTCAATAATACACTTTTAAACCAAACCCCATAAATATTCAACACAAATTCAAAAAATAAATAATAAAAAGTAACTTTTTAAACAATTTTACAATACAATTAAAACATACCCCCTTTAAATTTATATGTATTTTTAAATTAAAATATTTTTCAAAAACATAAAAATATTTCAAAAAAAACTTTCATATCGAGCGTTTTTAACTTTTGAAACACAATTTACATGACATTACAGAAGCTACTGGATTAACAATTACAGAAACCCAATCGCACTATCAGTAATGCTTATTTTATGAAAATTTTAATTGCATATACATTCCTTTTTTAGTAAATTTAAAATATGTTTCGTTTAGCACTTAAAATCTCCGTTTTGCTTCTATTCCTCACTTTTTCCTTTATCTGGGTAAGTGATACACTTTCAATACTTATTCATGAGAAGCAATATGATTTTTATGAACTAACCGGAAATAATACCGAAGAAAACAATACAGAGAGTAAGCTGAAACTACTTTTTATAGATGCAATTGAAATTTTTAATTGTTTCGAATATTATTCTTTTAATAAAAACAGCATTAATTCTTTTGATTTATTTGTAGTCAAAGAGTTTGTTTTAAAAAATCTGACTCCTCCACCAGAAGTCTTTTAATTCTTATTTCTTTACTAAAAAAGCACCAACATATTTCCCAAATCAAGAATGGGGCATCCTTATTATCTTAACACATGAAAAATTTATTTACAGCATTCACTATTTTATTTACAGCGTCATTAATTGCGCAAACCCATCAAATGATTAAACATGATGGTGGCACAATGGATATAAACTTTATTAAAACAGAAAATAATTTAGTGTACTACACTTTACCCAAAAGCGCTAAAGAAAAAACAATCAGTCAATATGCAGTGGCTCAATTGAATGAAAAATCAAACAGTGATTCTCAAATCATATCTGAAAAAATTCAACTAGATGGAAAATCCGATTATAGAAAAGTGGTTGTGTTAAAAAAACATCAAACTATCGGATTGAAAGAATCCGGTATAATAACTAGTTTTTATGGAGGTACAAAAGGAGAATCCCCCTTATCGTTTTCAGATAATGGCGAAAAACGATTAAAACAAAATGCCGCGCTTAAAGGATCTCCATTTATTGTGATTCTTTCCAATAAGCCAAAAGATTTAAAAGCGGTTATCTATACCTATTAGTGTAACGAAAATCTAGCTCTCAATTCATAGCTTGACTCTTTTATAAATAGGAGTAGATTGAATAAAAAATCGAGAACAGGTTTGTTTTAAACACAATTCCTGTTCTCGATTCTTTACTTATATAGTATTAACTAAATGATATTATTCGATAATCAATGATTTCATATTCATAAATTCCTTGATTCCTATTGTTCCCAATTCTCTTCCGTAACCTGATTTTTTTATTCCTCCAAAAGGAACTCTGGAATCAGACCGTACTAATGAATTCACAAACACATTCCCGGCTTCAATTCTCCTTGCCAATCTATACGCATTTTCGCGATCTTCAGTCCAAATTGCAGCAGCCAATCCATATCTATGATTGTTGGCAATAGTTATAGCATCATTTTCATCTTTTGCTCTTATAATTGTAGCCAATGGACCAAAAATTTCTTCCTGAAACGCGATATTATTTGAATCTACAAAATCAATTAGTGTTGGTTGAAAATTACAATCTTCCCGCTCCCCGCCTAGTATTAATTTAGCACCTTGCTGCAATGATTTTTCCAATTGATTCGCTAATTTATCAGCTAAATCCAACCGAGCCAGAGGTCCCATATTAATTCCTTCCTGTAATGGATTTCCTTGTTGCAAAGATTTTACTTTTTGGGTAAAAAGCGCAGCAAATTCATCCGCTACTTTCTCAGTGACAATAAATCGTTTGGCACAAATGCAAGCCTGACCGGCATTTAACATTCTGGTTTGTGTTGCAACCGTTGCTGCTTTTTCAAGATTTGCGTCATTCAAAACTATAAAAGCATCTGAACCACCCAATTCCATCACTGATTTTTTGATGTGCTTTCCTGCCAATGCAGCTACAGATGAACCCGCCATTTCGCTTCCGGTCAAAGTAATTCCATGCACAACATCCGAAGCAATCACACTTTCGACTTGAGGAATATCAATAGTAATTTGTTGAAAAACACCTTCAGGGAAACCGGCTTCCAAAAACGCATTTTCAATTGCTTTTGCACAACCGATAACGTTTGGCGCATGTTTTAAAAGGGTTACATTGCCCGCCATAATTGCCGGAGCTGCATAACGCAACACTTGCCAAAAAGGATAATTCCAAGGCATTATTGCAAAAACCGCTCCCATTGGATCATAAACTGACATGCTTTTGAAAGGAGTATCATAATACTCCTCTTTCAGCATTTTTTCGGCATTCTCGGCATAAAAATCACAGTTTCCAGCTGATTTTTCCACTTCAGAAATACTTTCGGATAGTACCTTACCCATCTCATTGGTTATCAACAAACCCAGCTCCTCTTTCTTTTCTCTAAGAATATTGGCTAACTTTTTCATCAGATCCGCTCTTTGCCCAAATGTGGTTTGTTTCCAATTTTTGAATGCACGCTCTGACAATTGCAGTTTTTGATTCAATTGCGCATTTGTCAATACTTCGTGTTCAGCTATAATTACTTGGGTAAACGGATTTATCGATTTAAAAACCATGTGTTTGTAATTTAAATTCTTTGAAATATAAGTTTTGGAAAATTAATCAACAGTTTGAAATTATTTTCAATATCGATTAACGATTCACTTGTCCTCACTAATGTTTTAAATCTAGTAAAATTATACCATTTAGTCTTTGAAATTACTGTATTATTTTTTTATCAATTGCCGCTGGTTTTAACCAGCGGATTGAAATGAATAAGTTGATTGGCTTTAGCCAAAATGAGCACTATATTTTGGCTAAAGCCAATGCTAGCCTAAAATTTTAAATTCCGTTGGTTAAAACCAACGGCAATTCATCTGAGTCGTTTGATTCTAATTTTTAGCAAACGGGTTACAGTAATTTCTAACCAAAAATGGCATTACATCTATTAATCTGATGAAAAGTTTAAAAATTATTTTGAAGAATACTAAAAAACGAAGACAAGTCTGTTTCTAAAAATTTTGAGAAACTTTAGAAATAAGTAAAGACACACAATCAAAAGTATTCCTTCAAGCTTAAGCGTCCTGAGTTTTATTTAGTTCCATAAAAACAGCATCCAGCAGTTCGAATACTTTTTCCTTATCCAGTGGTTTTGTAATACAGTCCATAAAACCGGATTGCATCATTTTCTCTTTATCTTCAAATGAGGAATAGGCAGTTTGGGCTATTACAGGAAGCTCAGGTCTAATTACTTTTATTTTTTCGAAGGCTTGATAACCATCTAAAATAGGCATTTTTATATCCATGAATACCAAACTAATGTTTGGGTTTTCAGTACAAATGGTTACTGCTTCTTGTCCGTTTTTAGCTCTTAGGACAATATGATTTTTTGATTCTATAATTTTTTTCAGCAGCAAGAAATTAATTGCATCATCTTCTGCTACTAAAATCATTTTATTTTCATGATTTTGGGAAAAAGATTTTACTTTTTTCGGTTTTATAGCTTTTACCGTTTGATCCCATTTTAATGGTATTGTAAATGAAAAAATGGAACCCAATCCAATTGTTGACTTTACCTTTATTTCACCACCTAACAATTCAACATACGCTTTTGTAATAGACAAACCAAGCCCTAATCCTGATAATTCGATAGATCCTTCGCCTTCAATTCTTCTAAATCTATCAAAAATTACTTTTAAATAATTTTCGCTGATTCCCATACCTGAGTCTTCAATCTTAAATTCTAAAATTTCTTTTTCTTTGTTTATTGAATATCCAAAAGCGACAAAACCTCTGTCAGTAAATTTTACTGCATTTGTAATTAAATTAACAATAATCTGTTTCAGTTTCGTTTCATCAGTAAGAATATTTCCCTGGATTTTATCCGGATTTTCAAGTATATAAAATTGAATTTCTTTGTCTTTAGGAATGGTAATTTTGATGGAATCATACAATTCTGTGATGCATTTTTCTAAATCAAATCCTTTATAATTAGGCACAATTTGCTTTGCATCAATTTTAGACATTTCGATAAGGTCTTCGATGATTGACACTAAACTGCTACCGCTATTTTTTATAATTTTCAAATACTCTAATCTCTTGTCTTCCTTCAAATTTGTATCAGAAAGTAAATCACTAAATCCCATTATGGCATTCATGGGAGTTCTGATTTCATGCGATAAATTAGCCAAAAAAGAAGATTTTAACGTATCACTTTCTTCTGCTTTTTGCTTGGAAATTTCTAATTGTTTCCGTTGATTGCTATTTTCTTCAAAAAGGTTTCCAATGTATCCAAACTCTCCTTGGGATCTTTTTAAACTATTAATGGAACTCATATTACCCGTTTCAAGAATACTTTTAATTAACTTTAACGGATTATAAATCCATCTTTTCGTGTAATAAACGTAAACAAAAATGTTAATTAAAGAAACCAGAACAACAATAAAAAGAATCTCTTTTGTGTTCGTGTAATTTAAATTGAATGGTCTTTTAAAAAGTAATTTGGCTACAGCTTCATTTTTCCAATCTTTTAAATCTAAGCCTACAATAACAAAATCATTTTCATTTGCAATCGCATAATCACTTGAAACTAAATTAATTTCTGAACTGCTTATATTTCCCAATGCATTAAAAAAGGGTTCGTCTAAAAGTCTGGCCATAAAAAAATAACCGGAAGGTTTCGTTTTATTCTTTTTAGGATCATTTGAAGGATGAATTGTTGCCCCAAAAACCTCGACAACACCCTCTGGAATTTTAATGTAAAATCTTTTCAGTTTAGATGTATAAAGCACTGACATCATCTCTTTTGGAATAAAATCAAGACTTTTAATCTTAGGTGAAGCTGTTTTATTTATTATTTTTTGATCTAAACCATAAACACCAATATAATCCGATTCATACGATTCAAATACACTTAAAATATATTTATCATACCACTTTTTATCTTTTGTTTTTGTAAAATGGACCAACTCGTCCCAATAGGTAACATCAATAATAGTGGCTGTAGCCGTTTTGGAATTGAGCCTAAAAAGAGACTTTACTTCTTTGTCGTATTGATTGTATGTAGTTTTGTAAAAATGATGTTCTTCTTGAACGGTATAAAGGTAGAGTGAGATGTAAATTAGAAAAAAGAAAATACTTGTCGAAATTATCAACAACAGTAGTTTAGAATATGTATTTAAATGAATCAATCTCTTCATGGAATAAAGTCAAATCTAAAAAGTAAAACTAAAATACATTACACATTTTTGTAAGATATATCACTTTTTTTATTTAGCGCAAGTTAACCTTTTTTTATTATAAAAAGAATCTCCAATCAATTAAAACTGACGGAGATTATTATAATAAAGGTTTATTTATCAACGGTATACTTTCGTAAAAGCTCCCTAACCTTGCCCTTTGAACCATTTAAATCCCTGCTTTTCCATTTTTTTTCAGACTTTACCTATTTTTTCAAAATGGAACATCTTTATTCTTTATCAGAAACGGACTAAGTAATCTAATTTATCTTTTTTGCATGCATCCAATCAATAGATCATTTCTACACTGTAATTATCCCAGAATCTTCTCAATCTCCAACAATTCGGCTGCGGAAAAATCCAGATTTTGCAAACTGTCAATATTATTATTTAATTGACCAACTGAACTGGCACCAATCAAAACAGAAGTAATTCGGTTGTCTTTTAACAACCAAGCCAATGCCATTTGAGCCAAAGACTGGCTTCGTCCTTTCGCTATTTCATTCAACGCTACAATCTTTTCAACTTTTGTCTCAGAAACTTCTTCTGATTGCAAATGCCCGTTTGGATTAGAAGCTCTGGAATTTTCAGGTATCCCCTTCAGGTATTTATCCGTTAAAAGTCCTTGTGCCAAAGGTGAAAAAGCAACACAACCCACTCCTTTTTCTTCCAGAACATCTAATAATCCAGTTTCTGGTTGCCGAACAAACATCGAATATTTCACTTGATGAATCAAGCAAGGTGTTCCTAATCGTTTCAAAATCTCGGTAGCTTCTCTGGTTTGCTCTGCATTGTAGTTGGAAATTCCCGCATATAACGCTTTTCCGCTTCGCACAGCATAGTCCAAGGCCATCATGGTTTCCTCCAAAGGCGTTTCCGGATCAAAACGATGTGAATAAAAAACATCAACATACTCCAGATTCATACGCTTCAAACTCTGGTCTAAACTTGATAACAAATATTTACGAGAACCCCAGTCGCCATAAGGGCCTTTCCACATGGTGTAACCGGCTTTGGTTGTAATTACGATTTCATCACGCAGATTTCCCTGAAAATTATTTTTCAGTATTTTACCAAAATTAGTCTCTGCCGAACCCGGAACCGGACCATAATTATTAGCCAAATCAAAATGGGTAATTCCTTTATCAAAAGCGGCTATGACAATGTTCTCCCCATTTTCAAAATTATCCACCGAACCGAAGTTATGCCATAATCCTAAAGATATTTGTGGCAGTAATAAACCGCTTTTCCCACATCTGTTATATTTCATTTTTTAAATTTAAAAAAGGAAAGATAAACATTTTATTTAAAATCATGGATCTAAAAACATCAAATTACAAGCAAAAATAAGCTCAGATTTAACCATAAAAAAACTCGATTTATCTTAGATAAATCGAGTTTTTAACATTACAAACAACCTTTAAAACCTAAATAACAATTCCTTTAAGGGTCAATGTTTTTGGGGTGGTTTCGGCATTTGTTGTAACTGTAACCGTTTTTGTAAAAGCACCTTTATTGGCCGCATTGTACGTTGCAGTAACTTTTCCAGATTTCCCAGGAAGAATTGGCGTTTTGGTATAATCGGTTGCTGTACAACCGCATGACCCTTGTACGTTAGTGATTATTACCGTTGTTTTTCCTGTGTTTTTAAATTCATAATTAATGGCTTTTGGTGTGTTATGAGGAATTTGCCCCACATCTATACTCTCACTTTTCCATAAAATGGACGAAGCAACAGACGAAACTTTTGACACCAAAGCATTTGCTGGAGCGATGGCTGAAAATGACATTAATCCTAGAGTTAATGCCAACATTGAAATTTTGATGATTTTCATAATTTGATTTTTATAATAGTTATACAATAGATTATTTCATTTGAACATACCAAAAGTAGATTAGAAAATCTTTGGCTCCTGTTAAGCAGTTTCAAATGTTTGTTAACGACTTGTTAATGGTTATATTTGAAAGTAATTTTGATTAATATTACACTTTAAAATCTATTTTTACTTGAAACTAAACAAACTCAACAGTATTATTATTCTTGGAATCATTGCCATCGTTGGTATTCTGGTGGCACAACTCCTTTGGACCAAAGAAGCTTTTACTATTGAGGAAAAAAAGTTCAGCCAAAAAACACATATCGCCTTACTTGAGGTTGCCAAAAAATTATATCAAGGTACCAACCACGATTTGCCCACAGAAAATCCGATAAAAAAAATATCAAATGATTATTATGTAGTGAATATTGATAATGATTTTGAACCCGAAATTTTAGAATTTTATCTAAAATCCGAATTCAAAAAAATGAATCTCACGACCGATTTTGAATATGCTATGTACAATTGCCAAAGCGATGAAATGGTGTATGGAAACTATATTTCTTTATCAGACAAATCAAAAGGAAAACAGTCTATTTATTTCCCAAAACATAAAAATTTAGTATATTATTTTGCCATTCGTTTCCCCAATGAAACCACTTATTTGTTTAGTTCGTTGCGGTTTTGGTTTGTACTTTCAATGGTGTTAATTCTTATTTTACTGATTTATGTCTATTCTATTTTTACGCTTTTACAGCAAAAAAAATACTCCGAATTACAACGGGATTTCATTAATAATATGACGCATGAATTCAAAACGCCATTATCATCCATTTTGATTGCTTCCAACTATTTAATCAAGCAAGAACCCATCAAAAAGGATAAAAAACTCTACACCTACGCCGAAATTATTATCAATCAAAGCAATAAACTAAACCAGCATATCGAGAAAATTTTGACAATAGCCAAATCCGATTATTCTCCTTTGGAATTGAATACAGAAAACATTGCGATAGTTCCGATAATTGAAAATGCCATCGAAAACATCAAACTAAAATATCCTGAAATCACAACAACAATCAAAACGGATTCATCTGATTATACAATAATTGCAGACTCCTTTCATTTCAATAATTTAGTTTACAATCTCCTTGATAATGCCGCAAAATATTGCGATACGAAACCCGAAATTGTTATCCGATTATCGAAAGAAAATCAAGTGTTAAAACTCGAATTTATTGATAACGGAATCGGAATTTCAAACAAAAACCTCTCTTTCATATTCGACAAGTTTTACCGAATTCCGAGTGAGAAAAGTAATGAGGTCAATGGGTTTGGATTGGGTTTGTATTATGTAAAAAAGATTTGCAATTTGCATCATTGGAAAATTAACGCCACCAATAATCCCGAAAAAGGCATTACCCTAACCATTTTAATTCCTAACAAATAATGAGTACTTCCAGAATTCTTTATGCCGAAGACGATGCTACATTAGCATTCCTTACCAAAGATAATTTGGAGCAAAACCACTATGAAGTGACACATTGTTGCGATGGAAAAACAGGTATGGAAAACTTCAAAAAAGGCAATTTTGATATTTGCATTCTGGATATTATGATGCCAAAAATGGACGGATTCGAATTGGCTACTGAAATTAGAAAGGTCAATATTGATATTCCTATTATATTCCTTTCGGCAAAAACCTTGAAGGAAGATCGAATTAAAGGATTGCGTTTGGGAGCCGATGATTATCTCGTAAAGCCTTTCAGCATTGAAGAATTAATCCTAAAAATAGAAGTTTTCCTGAAACGTTCCCATAAAAATAATTCTGTTGAGAAATCAATTTATGAAATTGGGAAATACCAATTTGATACCAAAAATTTTATTCTATACAACGAAAACGAAAAAATACCCCTCACGCAACGCGAATCCGAACTCTTGAAATTATTTCTAGACAATAAAAATACAGTTCTAAAACGAGAACAAATCCTTACTTCACTTTGGGGCGACGACGATTATTTTATGGGACGCAGTCTGGATGTTTTTATTTCCCGCTTGCGCAAAATTTTGACCAACGAAAAAGGAATTGCAATAGAAAATTTACACGGGATTGGGTTTAGGTTCGTATTAGAAAAATAATTTAGAAAGCATAAAACCAAAAAAAAACCACCTTCATCAGGTGGTTTCTTCAATTCTATCCAACAATTACAAAGGAATATTCCCGTGTTTTCTATTAGGAGTAACACTCACTTTATTTTCGAGCATACTAAAAGCTTTTATCAATTTGCGTCGGGTGTCTTGCGGTAGGATTACCTCATCTACAAAACCACGTTGCGCTGCTGTATACGGATTCGCAAACAAATCGGCATATTCCGCTTCTTTTTCCAAAAGTTTTGCTTCATGGTCTTCGGCTTCGTTAATTTCTTTTTTAAAGATAATTTCACTGGCACCTTTGGCTCCCATCACGGCAATTTCAGCAGTTGGCCAGGCAAAATTCATGTCGGCACCAATGTGTTTGGAGTTCATTACATCATACGCACCGCCATAGGCTTTACGTGTAATCACGGTTACTCTTGGCACGGTTGCTTCGCTAAGGGCGTACAACAGTTTCGCACCGTGAACAATAATCCCGTTCCACTCTTGGTCGGTTCCCGGTAAAAAGCCGGGTACATCCACCAAAACCAATAACGGAATATTAAAACAATCGCAAAAACGGGTAAATCGAGCCGCTTTTTTCGAACTGTTCACATCGAGACAACCGGCTAAAATCATCGGTTGGTTCGCTATAATCCCAATGCTTTTTCCTCCCAATCGGGCAAAACCTACCAAAATATTTTCGGCATAATTTTTATGAATTTCAAAAAACGAATCTTCATCAATAATACCACCAATCACCTCGTGCATATCGTACGGTTTGTTGGGATTATCCGGAATAATAGTCGCTAATTTGGTACGCACCTCATCATTCAGTTCGTAAGGTAAATTATGTGCTTTTTCTTTATTGCTTTGTGGCAAATAACTCAACAAGCGTTTCAAATCTTCCAGACATTCCACATCATTGGTCGAGGTGCAATGCGCCACACCAGATTTAGTGGAATGCGTACTCGCACCACCCAATTCCTCTGAAGTCACGGTTTCATTGGTTACGGTTTTTACCACATTCGGCCCTGTTACAAACATATAACTGGTATCTTCAACCATCATCGTAAAATCAGTCATCGCAGGAGAATACACGGCTCCACCGGCGCAAGGCCCCATAATTGCAGAAATTTGCGGAATCACGCCGCTGGCTTGTACGTTTCTAAAGAAAATATCGGCATACCCGCCCAAAGAACGTACGCCTTCCTGAATACGGGCTCCACCTGAATCATTCAGTCCAATCATAGGTGCTCCCATTTTGACTGCCATATCCATGACTTTACAGATTTTCTCGGCATGGGTTTCAGATAATGAACCACCAAAAACCGTAAAATCCTGTGCAAAAATATAGACCAATCGTCCGTTTATGGTTCCGTATCCTGTAATGACACCATCACCGTAATACAGTTCTTTTTCCATTCCAAAATCAGACGTTCGGTGCGTCACCAACATCCCGATTTCTTCAAAAGAACCTTCGTCCATCAAATAATTGACGCGTTCTCTCGCCGTTAGTTTTTTATTGGAATGCTGTTTTGCAATTCTGTTTTTACCGCCACCCAAATGTGCTTCGGCAATTTTATCGTTTAGTGTTTTTATTTTAGATTCCATACTTTATTGAATTGGTAAGCGTACGATTTTTTGATCTTCAAAATACTGTTTCAACGCTACCAAAGCAGCGATTTCGGCTTCTTGCGCCATTTGTTTTTTCAACACATCGGCATTATAATAGTTCTTCACGAAATGCGTGTCAAATTTTCCGGAACGAAACGCCTCATGTTCAAAAACAAATTTTCCGAAAGGCAACGTCGTCTGCACGCCTTCCACATGATAGTCTTCAATGGCCTTTATCATAATTTGAATGGCCTCTTCACGGGTTTCTCCATAGGTGATTAATTTGGCCAACATCGGATCGTAATAAATGGGAATATCCATCCCTTGCTCAAAACCATTATCCACACGAATTCCTTCTCCAACAGGCAATTGATAGACGTCCAAATGCCCCACACTCGGTAGAAAATCATTCAATGGATCTTCGGCATACACACGTAACTCCATCGCATGTCCTTTTATTTTCAAGTCTTCTTGTTTGATTGCCAATGCTTCTCCCCTGGCGACTCTGATTTGCAGTTCCACCAAGTCGGTTCCGGTAATCCATTCCGTAACGGGATGTTCCACCTGCAAACGGGTATTCATTTCTAGGAAGTAGAAATTATTGTTTTCGTCCAATAAAAACTCAACAGTTCCCGCTCCTAAATAATCACATGATTTGGCTACCAAAACAGCGGCTTCCCCCATTTTTTTACGCAATTCAGGTGTTAAAACCGAAGAAGGCGCTTCTTCTATCACTTTTTGATGACGACGCTGGATGCTGCATTCTCTTTCGAATAAATACAATACATTCCCATGACTGTCCGCCATTATTTGAATTTCGATATGTCTTGGCGAGCCCACATATTTTTCGATAAAAACCGAACCATCTCCAAACGCAGCAATTGCTTCACTGATGGCGCGATCCATTTGGGATTCAAAATCAGCTTCACTTTCTACCACACGCATTCCTTTTCCACCACCTCCTGCAGATGCTTTAATCAGTATAGGGAAACCAATTTTTTTGGCAACGCCTTTTGCTTTTTCGACATCAGTAATGGCTTCGTCAAAACCGGGAACCATTGGAATATTGTATTGCTTAACGGCATCCTTAGCCGCTAATTTACTTCCCATAATTTTTATCGCTTTCGACTTTGGACCAATAAAAATGATGTTATTTTTCTCCGCTTCTTCAGCAAAATCAGCATTTTCACTCAGAAATCCATAACCCGGATGAATGGCATCTACGTTTAAAGATTTCGCAACCTCTATAATTTTACTTCCTAATAAATACGATTGACTCGAAGGTGCTTCCCCAATCCAAACGGCCTCATCAGCAAATTTTACGTGTGGTGCATTTCTGTCGGCAGTTGAATAAACTGCTACGGTTTTAATGCCCATTTTTTGTGCGGTTTTCATCACCCTGATGGCGATTTCCCCTCTGTTGGCAACTAATAATTTTTTCATTTTTTATTTTTTAACCGCAGATTCGCTAATTTTAATTCTCTTACAATCACTTGCTTTGAATAATTCAATATTCTATTTTTAATTAGCGAATTAGCGGTATTTTATTATTCAAACTCAATTAACAACTGTCCTTTATCTACTGCATCTCCCATCAGTACCGAAATGGTTTTGATAACGCCATCTCGTGGGGAAAGAAAACTGTTTTCCATTTTCATGGCACCCAAAATAATTAGGTTGTCGTTCTCTTTTACAGTTTGCCCTACCACAACACTGATTTCTAGAATCAATCCGGGCATAGGTGCTTTGATAAAATTGACTTGTTTGGTAAGTCCCGTTTCGAATCCCATTTCCTTAATCAAAATATCCAAAGGGTTTGAAATGGCAACGGTATACGTGTTGTTGTTTACCTTGACGGTGTAGTTTTTTTGAAGAAAATCAGAAGTGATGATTTCCGCTTGATAAGGAGTGTTTTCGTGTAAAATATGGAACTTATTCGTTTCCACACGCACTGCATCCAGTTGTGAAACACTTTCCTTTTCCAAATCAAAATGAAAAGTGTCGTTTACATTAACTTTATAACCAATACTCATTTGTTTCTATTTTAGAATCGTAAAAATAAGTAAAAGAAAACGTTTTCGTAAACCAAAAATTAAGTTTTATGCTAAATAGATATAGTTAGGTGGAAAAACTTATAAGACTAATAACCCAAACTCTCTAAGGGTTTTAATAGGTTTTGAGTACCAAAATAATTCAAAGTCTTCCAGATGTGATTCAAAATCAGCTTTAACTTCTTGGTAATTATAAATTTTAGCATTCGAAACGGAGATTTTTTGTAGCATTTCTACCAGCCATTCTCCTTCATTTTTATTCGTTTGAATGCTGAAACTTTCCTTTTTATCATGAAAAGTCAAAGTCATCATTTCCCAAGAATTCCCTTTTTTGGATTTGGTAAAATGTTCCACAAATGGCTTCCCGCCTAACCAAACGATTTTGGCTGTGGGTTTACTATTGAAATCCTCTTCTTCCTGTAAGGCATCAAAAATAAAATCAGGTGAAATTTTAGTCTTTGGAATTTTAAATTCAAACCAATCCTGCAATTCGTAATCAAAACAGATTCCGTGCATAAAATTGAATAAGGATTTTTTCAATCCAAAACTGAATTTATCGTGGTCAATTCCTGTTGCATCCGTATAATTAATATCGTTATTGGCAAAAGTTCCAATGGCTTCCGTTTCTTTCAAAACACCAAATTTCTCTGGATACATTCCCACAGGACTGTGCGCTGTCATGGCAAACTGATGCCAAAATCCCGATTGCAATATGCCCACTTCAAATAATTGACGTACCATTTCGAGACTGTCTACGGTTTCCTGAATGGTTTGTGTAGGATAACCGTACATCAAATACGCATGAACCATGACACCTGCTTCGGTGAAGTTTCGGGTCACTTTCGCTACTTGTTCTACCGTTACACCTTTGTCTATTAATTTTAACAATCTATCGGAAGCGACTTCGAGACCGCCAGAAACGGCAATACAACCGGAAGCTTTTAAAAGCAAACATAAATCTTTGGTAAAGCTTTTTTCGAATCGAATGTTGGTCCACCACGTCACGGCTAATTTTCTGCGAAGAATTTCGAGAGCCAAAGCGCGCATCAAAGCCGGAGGCGCGGCTTCATCAACAAAATGAAATCCGTTCTCGCCTGTTTGAGCAATCATTTCTTCCATTCGGTCGCACAATAAATTGGCTGCAACGGGTTCATAAACTTTGATATAGTCCAAAGAAATATCGCAAAACGTACATTTCCCCCAATAGCAACCGTGCGCCATGGTAAGTTTATTCCAGCGACCGTCGCTCCACATACGGTGCATGGGATTCACAATTTCGATAACCGAAATGTATTTATCCAAAAGCAAATCCGAGTAATCTGGCGTTCCTACTTGCGATTGTTTGTAATCGGGTTTTAGGGAATTATTTTTATAAACTACTTTTCCGTTTTCCAATAGAAAGGTTCGTTTATAGGAGTTGTAATCCGGATTTTCAATGTTAGCAATTAATTCTTCGATTGGCATTTCGCCATCATCCAATGTGATAAAATCGAAAAACTCAAAAACACGAGTATCTGAAAGCGAACGCAATTCAGTATTAGGGAAACCGCCACCCATAGAAATCTTGATGTTTGGATAATGCTTTTTTACCCATTGTGCGGAACGAAAAGCCGAATATAAATTCCCTGGAAACGGAACTGAAATCAAGAATAATATAGGTTGAATGGTTTCTATTCTCTCTTTTAAAATAGAAAGAAGAACGGTATCAATATAGGTTGGTTCCTGTTGCAAGGCTTCATACAATTCGTCAAAAGAATTCGCACTTCGTCCCAAACGTTCTGCATAGCGGCTGAAACCAAAATTTGCATCGACACATTCCACAATAAAATCCGAAATATCTTCGAGATACAAAGTCGCTAAATGTTTCGCTTTATCCTGTGTTCCCATCGTTCCAAAAGCCCAATCGAGTTCTTCCAATTGTGCAAATCGGGACGCTTCCGGCAAGAAATCTTCTTGACAAATTTGTAACGCCAACGTTGGGTTTTTCCCTTGCAAGAAAGCAATTACGGGATCAATCGTTTTTAAATATTCATCTTGTAAAGCAAAAATTCTTTTAGAATTGTCTGAGATTTTTCCAACTTTAAACGTTGAACTTGCAACGGTAAACAAACTTGAAAGTCCTTCTTTTGAAAATAATTTCAAAATCACTTCGATACCCAAATCCGCCTGAACAGACTCAATATTTTTGGTATTCAGAAAACCTTTGATATATGCGGTTGCCGGATACGGTGTATTCAGTTGGGTAAAAGGCGGCGTAATGAGGAAAAGTTTGGTTTTCAAAAGGAATACGTTTTGTGCAAAAATAAGGGATATTTATCGGTTTTTGCGTAAAAATTTATGCTAGTCATTTACAAGTGGGATAAAAACTATCAAAACTTAAAGACGGTTTTAAATAATACCTTTTCTTGTTTTAATTTGTAAATATTTAGCTATATTTGGGTCCTTTTAATACTTTTACTGTGAGAAATATCTTTGTCGTTTTATTCTATTTTACTTGTTTTACAATCTTTGCACAAAATACATTACACCCTTTACATGATAAAAAGGTTTCTGGTTTTTCCTCTATCAGAAATATAAAAATCGAAGATCAGAATGGTCGTTTAATAACTGATTCCATAGAGCGCAAGACCTATTTTGAAAAAAAACAACAAAACATTGACTTTGACACCAAAATAAGTAATCGTTTATCATTAGCACAAACTGCTGTTCAGATGTGTTCCAATAGTGGATTTGAAGAATATGAAACCGTATCAGGAGTCAATGTTTTAAAAGACTTCATGTTCACCGAAGGATTTGTTCAAAATCCTATACAATGTAAATCAGTTACAGAAACTGCAAATCAAAATATCAGGCAATTCGACCCGAATAATAATAATTTGATGGTTTCTACAATACCTTCAAATTTTTTGGATGAATACATTGGCAACATAAATGCTTTTGATCAATATTCTTTAAAAGTGAACTATAAATCCTCTAATTATAATATGGGATTGGTTCAGGCAAAGCGTTTTAAAACCAATAACGAAACTACTTTAAAATTTAACTACAAAGCCATTTTACAAAGTATTACAGAAAGTGGTCATAATAATGAGCAACCTTATTTTAAAGCCCGGGTTTTGAATAAAAATGGTGTTGTTGTCAGTGAATTTTGTCTAATTGGTGATCCAACGAATTGTATTTTCACACAAGCACCTAATTTAGAAGGAGGAAGTATCGTATTGTATACCAAAAATTGGCAATCTGGTATTTTAGATATTTCTTCTATTCCTAACAATGAAGAATTTACGGTTGAGTTTATGGCTACAAGATGTGGTTTGATGGGACATTTTGGTTATGCTTACATAGATGATATTTGTTTGTTACATTCTACTGAAAATTCACAAGGAAGTATTGAACTGGATCCATTATATAAAATCTGCCCAAGCATGCCCATTTCTGTTTGTGGAAATTATACTTTACCTAATTCCGGCGGTATTTCTGCTACAGTTACATCAATTACAATGAAAGTTTATGATAACACAAACACAGTAATTTATACAACCTCTACTCCTTTATCATTGGATTTAGTGAACCATAAATTTTGTTTTAATTTGGAAGCTGCCAATTTAGTTAATGTAACCACTGGCAATTATAATGTTGGGGTAACTATCAATTACGGCATTACACAAACCAATTGTAATGGGACAAGTTTTGCTTCTGCAACAGATGACGACGCTAATCCAGGTTGGGATATTTCATTTATGAATTGTAGTAGCACTTGTAATTTCACACTTCAAACAGGAAATCTAGAACTTTGCGACACCAACCACAATGGAAAAGAATTTTTCAACTTGACCAATGCCAATACACTTATTGCAGGTATTCAACCCGGATTGACCTTTAGTTATTTTACTACTCTTAATCATGCTACCAATGACACAAATGCTATTGCTAATTTTTTAAATTATGAGAGTACGAGTACCACTATTTTTGTGAGGGCTTCTAAAGATGCGACATGTTTTAAAATAATAGCGATTCAACTGATAGTAAAAAACCCTACTGCTACCATATCAGGTATTTTGAATGTTTGTAGCGGAAGCACTACCCTAACCGCCTCTCCCGGATCCAGTTATTTATGGTCTAATGGAGCCACGACCCAAAATACTGTAGTAAACGCTATAGGAACTTATACCGTTACCGTTACAGATGCGACGGGTTGTGTTGCGAATGGATCTGTTACAATTATAGCCAATCAAGTTGCTGTACAGCCAACAATTCAGGTTACTCAACCTACTTGTTTTGTGAGCACCGGAACAATAGCCATCACATCTCCAGCATCTGAATATAGTTATGATGGTGGTTCCACTTGGACAACAAATGCTACAATGAGCAATTTGGCTATTGGCAGTTACAGCATAAAAATAAAAACAGCATCAGGTTGTATTTCTTACAATACAAGCATTAATATAATTCCTTATTTATCCTCATTCCCTTCTTATAGTTCAGTTAACCCAACCAGTTGTGGCGGTTTTGGAAGCATTACAATAACTACTTCTGCCGCAGCCTACAGTTTTGACGATGGTGTTACCTGGACATCAAACAATACGGCAACCAACCTGCCATTGGGAACCTATCTGATTCGTACAAAAGATCAATTTGGCTGTATCTCAAATTTTAATAGTGTGACTTTCTATAGCGAGTTTTTGCCAGCCCCTATATACATTGCCAATCAACCTTATTGCTCTAATTTAGGAAGCATCGCCATTACCAGCTCTGCCGATCAATACAGTTTCGACGGTGGTACCACTTGGCAAACATCCAATACTTTAAGTAATCTAACTGCTGGAAGTTATATCATAAAAATTAAAAACGCACAAGGTTGTACGTCGCCAAACGTATATGTCTATTTGAATAATTTAGAAAATAGCTACCCGCAATATACACTAACTCCAGCAGGTTGTGGCACTTATGCCAGCATCGCTATTACAACACTTGGTGATTTATATAGTTTTGATGGAGGAATCAATTGGACTACTAATCCTTTCATTACTAATTTAATAAGCAATACTTCTTATTCACTTGTTGTAAAAAAAGGTATAAGTTGCAAGTCTCTAACAAATACTGCTTATGTCTATAGTGCCTATTTAACTATTCCTCCTGCCAATGATTATCAAACAACGGAGTGTGATAACTTAAATGATGGCTCGGAAAATATTGATTTAACTATTTACAATACTAATCTTATTCCCAATTCTACAAATTATCGTTTTACTTATTACAATAGTCTTTTGGGTGCGGAAAACAATACCGTTTCAAGTCAAATCACCAACATCTCCTCTTGTAATTTAAACAATAGCAACAACACGGTTTACGTTAGAGTTACCAACCCCGCCACCTCTTGCTACAAAGTAGCGGAATTGAAATTCAACTTTATTGCCTCTCCTATAATAAATATGCTGGACGCTTATCCTCTTTGCGTAAACAAAAATGTTATTATCGATGCAGGTACGGGCTTCTATACTTATTCATGGTCAACTACTGAAACATCTCAAACCATTTCAATCAATCAGCCAGGAAATTATTGGGTTGATGTTACAGAAAATAATAATCCATTAATTTGTACATCAAGAAAAAACTTCAATGTCTTTTTATCAAATCCGGCCACCATTAACAAAATAACAACCCAAGATTGGACCAATGACGAAAACGTGATTACGGTTTATGCTACTGGTTTGGGCAATTATGAATACTCTATAGATGGAATTAACTATCAGGACAGCAATGTTTTCAATGATTTAAATAATGGAAGTTATACCGTATATGTTCACGATAAAAATGAATGTGGAACTGTAAATGACGAAGTGTATTTATTAATGTATCCAAAATTCTTCACACCAAACGGAGATGGATTCAACGATACTTGGAAGATTAAACTCTCCTATTTTGAACCTGGCCTGAAAATTAAAATCATCGATCGTTATGAAAAATTCATCAAAGAGTTACAATATAACGATTCGGGTTGGAACGGAACTATGAATGGATTAGAACTTCCGTCTGATGATTATTGGTTTGTAGTGACCAGAGCCGATGGAAAAGAACATAGAGGTCATTTTACTTTGAAGCGATAATTACTCTTTTCCTAAACATATCTTAAACCAAAAAAACATAACTTTACTTTTTCTTACTTTAGCGACAAATTTAGAAACTCAAAACTATGCCAACCGACTGTATCAGCTATCAGAATTCAGGATATTTCTCTTCATTAATGAATGATTATTTAGATCAAAAGCCAAATCTACAGTCTTTATACCATCGGTTTCCAACTCTAGAAAACTTTGAAGCACAAATCATTGAAAAACAAAAAAATTTCAATGACAATAGCAATGGCAATTTCAAAAGACAAATATTAGTTTCTACATTAGAAAAACAATATTCAAATTTGGAAGCTTCAACTTTGACCAAACAAAATATTGCCGCTTTAGCCAATACCAATACATTTACCGTTACCACTGGTCACCAACTGAATTTATTCAGCGGACCATTGTATTTTTTATACAAAATTATTTCGACTATTAATTTAACCAATGAATTAAAAGCAAAATATCCTGCTTATAGTTTTGTTCCCATTTACTGGATGGCGACCGAAGACCATGATTTTGAAGAAATTAATTATTTCAATTTTAAAGGTAAAAAATTCCGTTGGAACAAAGAAAGCACTGGTCCCGTTGGACGATTGTCTACTGAAGGCTTAGCTGATTTCCTTGAAGTATACGCGCTGGAATTAGGTTCCAGTACGAATGCAAATACACTCAAAAAACTGTTTGAGGATTCCTATCTCAATCACGATAATTTAGCCGATGCCACGAGATTTTTGGCTAATGCGCTTTTTGGAGCGTATGGTTTAGTCATTTTGGATGCGGATAATCCCGATTTAAAACGCAACTTCATTCCTTTTATAAAAGAAGAATTACTTCACCAATCCTCCCATAAATTGGTGCTGGAAACCGCCGATAAATTAAAAGACTATACGGTTCAAGTGAATCCACGGGAAATCAATTTGTTTTACATCGAAGATGATTTACGAGAACGCATCCTCTTTGAAAACGATACCTACAAAGTAAATCACACCAAAATCGAGTTTTCTGAAAAGGAAATTTTATCACTTTTAGAAAATCATCCTGAAAAATTCAGCCCCAACGTGATTATGCGTCCGTTGTACCAAGAAGTGATTCTTCCTAATTTATGCTACATCGGCGGAGGTGGAGAAATCGCGTATTGGTTAGAACTAAAATCCTTTTTTGAATCTGTAAAAGTACCTTTTCCAATGCTTTTACTTAGAAACTCAGTCCTTTTAGCAACCGAAAAACAAGCAAAAAAAGCGGGCAAATTAGATTTGACTTGGGCAGCTTTGTTTAGCAAACAAGTCGATTTAATCAATGAGAAAGTAAAAGTATTCTCAGAATTCCCTATTGATTTAACCATCCAAAAAGAACATTTAAAAAATCAATTTCATTATTTACACTCATTAGTGCATCAAACCGATAAATCCTTTACCGGAGCTGTAAAAGCTCAGGAAGCGAAACAAATAAAAGGATTGGAAAATCTGGAAAGAAGGTTATTAAAAGCCCAAAAACGCAAACATACGGAACAATTGCAACGCATTACCGACTTGCAAAACGAATTATTCCCCAACCAAAGTTTACAGGAACGCCAGGCTAATTTTTCGGAATTTTATTTGGAATACGGAGAAAATTTGATTTCTATAGTAATGAACCAGCTTAAACCACTGGAGAATAATTTCAACATAATAACACTTCCTTAAACCAGACAAAAATTAACTGTCAAAACCAAATAAACCACAAAACAATGACCAAAGAACGCTTAATTTCACTGGATGTATTTAGAGGATTTACCATCATATTGATGACCATTGTAAACAATCCAGGTAGTTGGGCATCAATTTACCCACCTTTAGAACACGCAGAATGGCATGGCTGTACGCCTACAGATTTAGTTTTTCCTTTCTTTATTTTCATTTTAGGAACTGCAATTCCATTTGCAATGCCTAACAAAATTTTTGATGCTGGAGTTTTTAATAAAATAATTGTTCGTTCCTTACGAATATTCTGTTTAGGATTATTCCTGAATTATTTTGGTAAAATAGAACTCTTCGGACTCCAAGGAATTCCACTATTGCTAAGTAGATTGGCAATAACTTTTGCAGTAGCTTATGCGCTTATGGGTAACTTCAATTCAAAAACAAAGACCTATTTGGCATTTTCTGTTTTTGGCATTTTATTAATTTTAGCTTTTAGCGGAATCGAAGCCTATCAAGACGTTAGAATTCCGGGAGTTTTACAACGTATTGGAATTGTTTATTTCTTTGTTTCACTCTTATATTTAAAAACAAATCAAAAAACACAACTTCTGGTCGCTTTATCCCTATTATTGCTTTATTGGGGATTAATGTCTCTGATTCCAGTTCCTGGAGTTGGTGCGCCAAACTTTGAAAAGGGAACTAATTTTGCGGCTTGGATTGATAGCGTACTATTAGAAAACCATATGTGGGCACAAACAAAAACCTGGGACCCTGAAGGCGTTTTAAGCACAATACCCGCAATTGCATCAGGAATAATTGGAATGAGTATCGGAAATTTGCTAAACCTTCAAATCAGCAAGCTTGAAATTGCTAAAAAAATGGGAGGAATTGGGCTCATTCTTGTAATTATTGGATTAATCTGGAACATCGTATTTCCAATAAATAAATCTATTTGGACTAGCTCTTATGTACTATATACCGCTGGTTTGGCAACATTATGTTTGGCATTATTATATTATTTAATTGACATTAAAAACCATACAAAATGGACTAAGCTATTTTTAATTTGGGGAGTAAATCCTATGATTGTATTTTTCTTTTCGGGAATAATTCCAAGAATCTTTTCGATGATCCAATTTCAGAATCCAAAAATACCAACAGAACAAATTAATCTTTTAGAGTATCTATATTCTTTTGGAGTGACCCCATTTTTTACTAATCCAATGACAGCTTCTTTAGCTTTCGCATTGATTTATGTTGCCTTTTGGACAATCCTATTATGGTATTTCTACAAGAACAAATTGATTTTCAAAGTATAAGATTTAAAAACAACAGCACTAATATCAAATAATCATCTTTTAATTATTTATTTATTAAAATACATTCATAAAAAAAGTCTATTTTTGCACAAAATTTAAAAAACACAAACAAAATGGCTACAAATAGAACTTTTACAATGATTAAGCCTGATGCTGTTGCTAACGGACACATCGGAAACATACTTGCAATGATTACTAATGCAGGTTTCAAAATCGTTTCTTTGAAATTAACGCAATTAACTGTTGCTGATGCTCAAGCATTTTATGAAGTTCACGCTGCAAGACCTTTCTACGGTGAATTAGTTGAATTCATGTCAAGAGGACCAATTGTTGCTGCTATTTTAGAAAAAGATAATGCTGTTGAAGATTTCAGAACTTTAATCGGTGCTACAAACCCTGCTGAAGCTGCTGAAGGAACTATCCGTAAAGCATACGCAACTTCTATCGGAGAAAATGCAGTTCACGGTTCTGATAGCGATGAAAATGCAGCTATCGAAGGTGCTTTCCATTTTGCTGGAAGAGAGCAGTTTTAATCTAGACTACTTAGATTCTTAAAAAAACAAAACCCGCTTCGTTGAAGCGGGTTTTGTTTTTTTAAGCTATTTTTTGCATGACAACATTCTAAATCTAAAATGTCTAATTATCTAAAAATCTAAGAAGTCTAAAAAAGTCTATCGTAAAACTACGTCCTTCACTACATCACGTCTCAATTCCTCGTTAATCATAGCCACAATTTTTGATCTGCCGTGGCTTAATTCCTCCCTTAATACTGAAGAGCTCAATTCAACATACAAAGTGCTTCCTTTCAAAACCACATTTTTAGTGTAATTATTCACACCATTTCCCATAAGATTTTTCCACGCATCTTTCACGTCTATTTGATCCATTCCGGGTTGCAGTTTATTCACTTGGATAATTTGTTTCAAAACATCCCCTATCGTACTTTGATTATTTAGCCTTTTTGCCATCGCCCAGTAAATTTATTGGTGTTGCTTTCTTGTAATGATATTCTATTTTTTCCTTGTTCAACAGCACTAATTCTTCCGCTGACAAAGCAATTAACTCCTCACTCCATTTCATATAAGGTGTCGAATAATCCAAAAATACTTTGTCATCGGCAAATCGCACCGTTACGTTTTCATAAACATCATTCACTAAAAAAGTCCCATCCAATTGTGGCATCACTTTCTTCCGAATCCCTTTATTATTATCTATTTTAAAAAAATCATAACTTTCATTCATGCCATAATCCTTGTCTTTTCCGGCATCAAAAACAACTTTTTCAATTTCCCAATATCCGTTTATTTTAGAAATATCTGTAGGCTTAATCTTTTGCTGACATCCCACAAAAAGGAATGCTATAAAAAGAATGCTAAATGTGTTTTTCATATAATTATTATTTTTAGGAGCTGTTTCCTGCTGTCCGCTATATCTTTATCTTGAAATTCATCCTTCGTCAGAATTCAAGAAAAAGGATGCCGCTTCCATCAGGGCTAGGAAATTCGGGTTAAATCATGTTTATTCTAAATACAAAGTTACTCTTATTAAATTCAAAGAAAACAAAAATAGTAGAAACACATTAAACTATTTTCTATATTTTTGGTCTTAAAGGAATTAGAAATAAATCAGTAGCAAGATGTCAAAAATAATCTACAGTTTCCTCATCGTATTCTTTTGCAGCAGCTGCAGTTCCGATACTGTTGAACCAACTCCTACTCCAACACCTGCAGAAACACTCTATTTCCCACCTCTAACCGGTACAACTTGGGAAACAAAATCTATTGCGAGTTTAGGTTGGAAACAAACTGCCGTGCAACCGTTATTAGATTATTTGGAACTCAAAAATTCAAAATCTTTTATCATTCTTGTTAACGGAAGAATCGTAATGGAAAATTATTTCAACGATCATTCCGCAACAAGTAATTGGTATTGGGCAAGCGCAGGAAAAACACTGACAGCAACTGTAACAGGAATTGCTCAACAAGAAAACCTAATCAACATCAACAATAAAGTTTCGCAATACATAGGAGCCGGTTGGACCAGCTTGCCTTTAGCAAAAGAAAACTTGATTACAAACAAGCATTTACTCAATATGACTTCCGGATTAGATGATAGTACGGATGATGTTGATCCAGTAAACCTAAAATACAAAGCCGATGCAGGAACACGTTGGGCGTATCATAATGTATATGTAAAATTACAGGATGTTATTGCTCAAGCCAGCGGTCAAACTTGGAATATCTATTTCAATACCAAATTGAAAGATAAAATAGGGATGGATGGCGCATGGTTTCAACTTGGTAATAATTCCGTTTATGGAAGTACAACCCGCTCCATGGCACGCTTTGGCTTGTTAATATCCAACAAAGGAAAATGGGAAAGCAATACGCTAGTGAATGAAAATTATCTTAATGAAGCCACAAACACTTCACAAACTATAAATCTGGGATATGGCTATTTATGGTGGCTGAATGGAAAATCAAGTTATCATTTGCTACAAAGTCAACTTCAGTTCAATGGCAGCTTGATACCAACAGCTCCAGCCGATATGTATATGGCACTGGGGAAAAACGATCAAAAAATCTATGTTATTCCAAGCAAGAAAATGGTCGTTATCAGAATGGGAGATCTTGCAACTCCTGATAATCCAACTTTCGCGTTATCCGATTTTGATGAAACTTTGGGGCAAAAAATTAGTGCTTTATACCAATAAGCCTACTTGGTTTTCAAACGTCTCATAAAACCTAAAACAAAGAAAACCAATCCTATTATCAACAAAAAATAATAAAAACCAAGACTTTTATCTCGAATAAGATTTGCCAATATAAAAGAAATGATGCTCACTAAATAGAGATACATCGGAGGTGTGTTTTTTAAAGAAGAAAAATCCATTCTAATTATTATTTAAAAAAACTATCTACAAACTCATACTTATTAAAAACCTGAAGATCCTCAATTCCTTCTCCTACACCAATATATTTTACAGGAATTTGAAATTGATCTGAGATACCAATTACTACACCGCCTTTTGCAGTTCCGTCCAGTTTCGTAACGGCTAAACAAGTAACCTCTGTAGCTGCTGTAAATTGTTTCGCTTGTTCAAAAGCATTCTGACCAGTTGATCCATCCAAAACTAATAACACATCATGTGGTGCATCACCAACAACTTTTTGCATCACTCGTTTTACTTTGGTCAATTCGTTCATTAAATTAATTTTATTATGCAAACGACCTGCAGTATCAATAATGACAATATCGGCATTTTGTGCCACTGCTGATTGTAACGTATCAAAAGCTACCGAAGCCGGATCACTTCCCATATCTTGACGAACAATAGGAACGCCTACTCTATCCGCCCATATTTGCAATTGGTCAATGGCAGCGGCACGAAAAGTATCGGCTGCACCAAGAACCACATTATAACCTGCTTTTTTAAACTGATAGGCTAATTTACCAATGGTAGTCGTTTTTCCAACTCCATTTACCCCAACCACCATTAAAACATAAGGCTTGCTCTGAACTGTCCCGATAGCTATCGGGATTACAAACTCAGTGGCTTCTCCAGTATTTGTCTCTGATAATAAAGCAGCAATTTCTTCTCTAAGAATTTGATTGAGTTCTTCTATACCAAGGTATTTATCTGAAGCAACACGATTTTCGATTCTGGTAATTATTTTTAATGTAGTATTCACACCAACATCTGAGGCAACAAGGATTTCCTCTAAATTATCTAAAACTTCCTCATCAACTTTTGACTTTCCGGCAACAGCTTTGGTTAGCTTCGAAAAGAAATTTGTTTTTGATTTTTCAAGACTCTTGTCTAATGTTTCTTTTTTCTCTGATGAAAATATTCTTTTGAAAAAACTCATTTCTTTTTAGATTATTAGATTGTTAGACTTCTTAGATTTTCAAACAATCTGAAGTCTGAAAAATTAAAGAGGACAATTTACTGTGCTTCTATAAAATTTTAGACAAATATAAAAAATAAAAAAGCTACTTCCGAATGAAAGTAGCTTTTCTATATAATGTGATTGTTAATTATTTCTTTTTCAAGAATTCATCAACAGCTTCAGGAGCCATAATAGATTCTACGAATGTATATGCACCTGTTTTTGGAGATTTCACCATTTTGATGGCTTTTGATAATCTCTTAGAAGATGTTTGTAACGATGCTACGGTTTTCTTTGCCATGATTCAAATGTTATTTAAATTTAAATAAAATCTTCAAATGTGACCATTTGAGATTTTTATTAAAATCTCTAATTATTATTTAATTTCTTTGTGAACAGTTACACGTTTCAAGATTGGATTAAATTTTTTAATCTCTAATCTGTCTGGTGTATTTTTTTTGTTCTTTGTTGTTATGTATCTTGAAGTTCCTGCAACACCTGAAGTCTTGTGCTCAGTACATTCTAAAATTACCTGGATTCTATTACCTTTCTTTGCCATCTTGCTATTTTTTTATTTTGGAATGGATTATTTAATAAATCCTTCTGACTGCGCTTTTTTCAAAACTGCAGCGATTCCATTTTTATTAATTGTTTTTATCGTAGATGCAGCTACTCTTAGAGTAATCCATCTATCTTCTTCTGGAAGATAAAAACGCTTTTTAACTAAGTTCACAGAAAATTTTCTCTTAGTTTTGTTCATAGCGTGAGAAACGTTATTTCCTACCATCGCTCTTTTACCTGTAAGGTCACAAACTCTTGACATTATACTTATCTTTTATCGTTATTCAAAATCAGGGTGCAAAGAAAAGAAAAATAAACCTATTAAGCAACAAATTTACTACACATTTTTTAAAATTTCTTTCTGTAATAGTTCTAAACTTTTAATTACAGCTCTATCTATCACTTTTTCACGGGGTTGGCCAAAATTAAATTCTTCAACAATTACTTCGCTTGGTGTTGCCAATGCGATAAAAACAGCTCCAACTTCTGCATTTGAGTCTCCTTTTAACGGTCCTGCGTTCCCAGTTGTCGCAATTGCATAATCTGTTTTCATCATCTTTTTTATGTTCAAAGCCATGGCCGAAACTACTTCTCTACTCACCACCGAATTTTCTTTTATGAGGCTTTCCGGAATACCCAAAACATCTATTTTAACGGCTGTTGCGTACGAAACCACACTTCCTTTAAAATATTTTGAAGAACCCGAAACCGATGTCAATACTGCTGCAATATTACCTCCGGTACAACTCTCGGCGGTGGAAATCGTTTTATTTTGCTTTGCCAGCATTTTTCCTACTACAACTTCTAAGGTTTCATCATCGTCAAAACCAACAATAATATCATGGATTATGGCATCCAGCGAGTTTACATTTTCGGCAAGAGCAACTTCTAATTTTTCTTTATCGGTGCCACGGGCCGAAAGACGCAAACGAACTCTTCCCGGTGCAGGCAAATAAGCCAACTTAATAAATTCAGGAAGGTTATTTTCCCAATCCTCTATTCGTTCCGCCACCATACTTTCGCCTTGTCCGTACGTGAGAATTGTTTTATGGATAATATAAGGGCGTTTATACTCTCTAACAACTTTTGGAATAATTTCATGCTCCACTAAATACTTCATTTCGTAAGGAACTCCGGGAAGCGAAATAAAAACGGTATTCTCCTTTTTCATCCACATTCCTGGCGCAGTACCTACCTGATTGTGAAGCACCGTACATTTTGACGGAACCAGTGCCTGATCTTTATTGATTTGCGTAATGGTTCGTTTATAAAAACCTTCTATAAGTTGCGTAACATGAGCCAGCACTTTTTGATCAACAACCAATTCATCTTCAAAATAATCACAAAATGTTTTCTTAGTAATATCATCTTTTGTAGGTCCTAAACCTCCAGTTATAATAACCAAATCGACTTTGTTTTGAAGCGCTGCAAACGTATCTAGAATGTGTTTTTTATCATCACTAATCGAAATCATTTCATTGATTTCAACACCAATTTTATCTAACGACTTAGCTATAAAACCAGAATTCGTATCAACAATTTGGCCTATTAAAATTTCGTCACCAATGGTAACTATGGTTGCTTTCATTTTTTTGTGATGTTTTTTTTTATGAGATTGCAATCTAAAAAGAGGAATGTGTAAAATAATACATTCCGTTTTTTTTTGCGTGAGGGATAAAAGTGAAAATCCTCCCGTTTTTCCGGGAGATTGTAACGGATAGCCCGACCCGCTTTTTCAGCGGGTCACGCCCCAATATTACAAATCGAAATCTTTTTTGATTTCTTTGATAGCGTCGTTAACTTGGTTTTTTACGCTCTTAAAAGTTTCTTTAATGTCTTTCTTTTTACCTTCGGCTTTAGTCCAGGCTTCAACTTGGAGAATCTCTTCAAAAGCCATATTTAAACCCATTAAATCAAGCGTAGGTTTTATCTTGTGTGCATAAGCATAAGCATGCTTGTGGTCTTTCTTTTTTATTCCTTCTTTAATTTGAAGTAAATCGTCTGGAACTTCAGTAACAAACAAAGTCAAAATTTCATTCACAAATTCTGGATCGTTGTCTGAAAGTGCGTACACTTTTGAAAGGTTGTAATTTATAGCCATTATTTTACCTGTATTCTAAATAGTTGTTGTCCCTCTAAAAATCCTTCCAAAACGTCATCCGGCTTTACTGCAGCAACTCCTTCCGGAGTTCCTGTAAAAATAATATCGCCAATTTTTAACGTAAAAAACTGAGAAACGTACGAAATAAGCTCATCAATTTTCCACAACATAAGGCTGGAATTACCAATTTGTACCGTTTTATTGTTGTTGGTTAATTCAAAAGTAATATTTTCTAATGAACTAAATTGATTTTTAGGTAAAAATTCTCCTATAACTGCCGAACCGTCAAATGCTTTTGCTTTTTCCCAAGGCAACCCTTTTGCTTTTAATTTATCCTGTAAATCGCGAGCCGTAAAGTCAATTCCGACACTGATTTCGTCATAATATTTATGGGCAAACTTAGGTTCGATGTATTTCCCCACTTTATTTATTTTGACAATAATTTCAATTTCGTGGTGAATATCTTCCGAAAATTCCGGGATTACAAATGGATGCTGCTTCAACAAAACGGCCGAATCCGGCTTCATAAAAACCACAGGTTCCGTTGGTCTTTCGTTACGCAATTCCTCTATATGATTGGTGTAATTTCTACCGATGCAGATTATTTTCATAACTTGGGTTTTGGGTTTTAGCTTTTAGGTTTTAGGTTTGAAAATATCTTACTTCCAACACCTAACACCCAATATCCTAATACCTATTTCGTATTTAGTTTTCTAAGTTTGATTGCCGTTAAAACTTTCTTGGTATACAATGGAAAATCCGCATTTTGAATCCAACTAAAATAACCGGGCTCTGTTTCCAGAATTTTATCCACTTTCACTCCTTTGTGCTTTCCAAAAGCAAAAATTTCTTCATCATCCTTATCAAAAGCAATCATTCCTGCAAAATCAGCGATTTTCTTTCTTGTCGTAAACTCCGATAATGATTTCATATCGTTTTCCAGTTCCGGATAACGATCCAGTTGTGCTTTTAATATTTCATAAGTCGCCATGGTGTCCGCTTCTGCAGAATGTGCATTTTCAAGCGTTTTCCCGCAATAAAACTTATGTGCCGCGCTCAAGGTACGTTCTTCCATTTTATGAAAAACCGTTTGTACATCAACTGAAACTCTATTTTTCATATCAAAATCTACTCCGGCACGTAGCATTTCTTCTGCCAATAACGGAATATCAAATCGATCTGAATTAAATCCAGCCAAGTCACTGTCTTTAATCATATTGTAAACTTGCGTCGCCAGTTCATTAAAAGTAGGCTCATTCGCCACTTTTTCATCGGTAATTCCATGAACAGCGGTTGTCTGTGGCGGGATTGGAATCGTTGGATTAACCAGCCATGTCTTACTTTCTTTGTTTCCGTTTGGGAAAACTTTGAATATTGAGATTTCTACAATTCTATCTTTTCCAATGTCAATTCCTGTGGTTTCAAGATCGAAAAAGCAAATTGGTTTATTGAGTTTAAGTTCCATTTTTTAATTTTGTGTGGATACAAATATATAGGTTAAACACGAATTTGACGAATTATCCCCAAATAATTTCTTCAAGAATCCTTCTCTTTTTGTGTAATTAAAACCGTGTAATAAAATAAAAACCCGACTGATTTTTAAAAATCGGTCGGGTTTAAATTGTAATTATATACCTTTAAAAATCTCTGTTTACATCAAAAGCTTCTAAATATTCAGCGACTCTTTTTACAAAACTTCCTCCTAGCGCTCCATCTACCACTCTATGATCATAGCTGTGCGACAAGAACATTTTTTGACGAATTCCAATAAAATCTCCTTCAGGAGTTTCAATTACTGCCGGCATTTTACGGATTGCTCCAAGGGCTAAAATTCCCACTTGCGGCTGATTGATAATTGGCGTACCAAACACACTTCCAAAAGTCCCCACATTCGTAACCGTATAAGTTCCGCCTTGCGTGTCGTCTGGTTTTAGTTTTCCAGCTTTTGCACGACCTCCTAAATCGTTGACCGCTTTTGCCATTCCTACCAAATTCAGCTGATCTGCATTTTTAATAACGGGAACAATTAAATTTCCGTTTGGTAACGAAGCAGCCATTCCAAGGTTGATATTTTTCTTTTTGATGATATAATCTCCATCAACAGAAATATTCATTCCAGGGAAATCTTTCAATGCTTTTGCAACAGCTTCCATGAAAATTGGCGTATACGTCAATTTCTCGCCTTCTCTCTTTTCGAAAGCATTTTTATTTTTCTCTCTCCATTTTACAATATTCGTCACATCCACTTCGATAAACGATTGTACGTGAGCCGAAGTTTGTACCGAAGCGACCATGTAACCCGCAATTAGCTTGCGCATTCTGTCCATTTCTATAATTTCATCACCACCGCTTACAGATACCGGAGCCGCTTTTTGAGCAACTGGAGCTGCAACTGGTTTTTGAACTGCTGCAACCGGAGCTGTCCCGATAGCTATCGAGGCTACAGGTTGGCTTGTTCTATTTTTTACGTACTCTAAAATATCATTTTTAGTTACTCTTCCTTCTTTTCCTGTTCCGGAAATCGCTGCTAATTCTGCAACAGAAACCCCTTCTTCTTTGGCAATATTTTTCACCAAAGGCGATAAGAATTTTTCAGAATCAGAGAAATCTACTGGAGCCGCAACACTTTCTTTGGCGGCATCCACCGTTTTTGTTACTTCAGCAACAACCTCAGCGGCTACAGCTTCTTTAACAATTGGTACAAGCTCTCCACCTTCGGTTTCAATTATTGCGATAGTCTGACCTACTTGAACCAGATCATCTTTACCAAACAATTGCTCAATCAAGATACCCGAAACTTCACTTGGCACTTCGCTGTCTACTTTGTCAGTAGCAATTTCAAGTACCGCTTCGTCAGCTTCAATTTTATCTCCAACTTCTTTTAACCAGTTTGTAATGGTTGCTTCTGCAACGCTTTCTCCCATTTTTGGAAGCTTTAATTCAAATCTTGCCATATTGTTAACCTAAAAGGTGATTTTGATTTTCAGTTTGCGAAATTACTAAATATTTCAAATATAAATTACATTAAATGTAATTTTTTACTCTATTTTCATAATCTCACCTCTTTCGTTACTATTATTACTTCCAATTAAAAAATTAGCGTTTTTGGGAATGATTTTAAAGGTAAATCCTCTATTTCTTGAAGATTCAAGAATCGACATACAATCTTTAAAAGAAATGAATTCGTTATCCAGAATAATTTCAGTCCCCGTTCCACTTCTTAACGAAGACGAAATTACCATTTTTTCTGTTTTTAAATCGTGAAATGAGACTTTTTTTTGCAAAATCAAAGCCAGTTTTTTTGCTAATTTTTCATTTGAGGAATACAACAGATATGATTTTGGAGCGCTTTTTATCCCGAAGTTTCGGGAGGGTTTCCCTTGAAACCTTTTTACCAAAGAGAAAAAGACAATTCCTGTTTTCATAAAAAGTGAGAATAACACGGAAACACGAAAATGCTTTTTGTAAAAGAAATGCATGGCTTCCTGAAAACGCTTCATATACGTTTCGTCCTTAACGGTACTTTCTCCTTTATAATGGATTACGGTGGTTTCGTGGAAATAATAGTTCGACTTTCCTTTTTGTAAAATTCTATACGACAAATCAATATCATCCGAATACATGAAACAATCTTCATCAAAACCGCCTACTTCAAGGTATAAATCTCTTTTCATTACCATAAAAGCACCCACGAGAATATCCACTTTTCCAGTTTGGTTTTCGTTTAAATGTTGCGCGTAATACTTCCCGAATGTTCCCGACTTGGGAAATAATTTGTACAAACCCGTGATTTTGGTAAAAGCGACCCAAGGTGTTGGAACGCCACGCTTGCTTTCCGGCAGAAAATTCCCGGCTCCATCGATAAGTTTGCAACCCAAGATTCCTAAATTATTCTTCTCGACTGCGCTCGAAGTGACAAAATTTAAAATTTTTATAAACGTATCTTCGGCGACAACAGTATCCGGATTGAGAATGCAAATGTATTCTCCTTTGGCTTGGGCTACACCAATATTATTGCCTTTTGGAAAACCTACATTTTCATTATTTTGAATGAGTTTTACGTTTGGAAAATGCTGTTGCATCATTGCACAACTGTCATCGGAAGAATTATTATCGATTACAATGATCTCGCCATCAATGGTTTTTAATGCATTTTGAACGCTTAAAACACATTGTTCGAGAAAATACCGAACGTTGTAATTGAGAATGATGACGGATAGTTGCATTGAGCAAATATAATTAGAAAACTTGCCAATTAAAAAATTAGAAAATTATCCTACTATTTTTATTTTTACTTCTTCACTCGAATAGGTTTCTAACTTCCCTTCATTCAATTGATGCAAAGCCTCATGAATATCCTTTACGTATTCATTTTCAGAAATTGGATTTCCATCTGCGTCATAACCAACACTGTTTTCTTCATCAAGAAGTTTTGCTATTTTACTAAGAATCTTATTATCGTTACTATTTAAGATTCTTTGCGTAATGTTGATTTTTAAAGTCTCCGTTTTTATGATACAAATTTTTAACTACTCAAATTTACGCTATTTTATTGAAAATCAAAAAACATGTTTCTTCTTAGCCCCGATTGAAGTGAAAATCCTTTGAGAGGAACGAACAAAGATTGCAACGTAAAGCGGGAACGATATCTGCAAATAAACCCGAATCTTTCGCTCCTAAAAAATAGGCTGCCGTTTTTAGTTTTAACATTACTTAAACCACAAAAACTTGAAACTTGATGTAAATGAATTACTTTTGCAAAAAAGTTATGTTTCGCAACGCAGGCATAGCTTTCAATTTATAACTCATATCTTACAAAGTGAATTACCTTTCTGTTGAAAATATCTCGAAATCTTTTGGTGAACGTACGTTGTTTAAAGACATCTCGTTTGGAATTAATAAAGATCAAAAAATTGCTTTCATAGCCAAAAACGGTTCTGGAAAAACGACTATTATGAGTATCATTAATGGTTTAGAAGAATCTGATACCGGACAAGTGGTTTTGAGAAAAGGCATCAAAATGGCGTTTCTTTCGCAAAATAATAATTTGCAGGAAGAATTAACGATTGAGGAAAGCATTTTCGCATCGGATAATGAGACTTTAAAAGTGATTGAAGCGTATGAAAAAGCATTAGAAAATCCCGAAGATGAAGAAGCCTACCAAAAAGCTTTTGACGGAATGGATCAGCACAATGCGTGGGATTTTGAAACGCAGTACAAGCAAATTTTGTTCAAACTGAAGTTGGAAAATTTCAAATTGAAAGTGAAAAATCTTTCTGGTGGACAGAAAAAGCGTTTGTCACTGGCTATCATTTTGATTAATCGTCCTGATTTATTGATTCTGGATGAGCCTACGAATCACTTGGATTTAGAAATGATTGAATGGCTGGAAAGTTATTTTGCCAAAGAAAATATTACGTTGTTTATGGTAACGCACGACCGTTTCTTCTTGGAGCGTGTTTGTAACGAAATCATCGAATTGGACAACGGAAAATTATACCAATACAAAGGAAATTACTCCTATTATTTAGAGAAAAAAGAGGAACGCATCGCCTCCGAGAATTCGAGTGTGGATAAAGCGCAGAATCTTTTTGTGAAAGAATTGGAATGGATGCGCCGTCAGCCAAAAGCGAGAACGACAAAATCGAAATCGCGTCAGGATGATTTTTATGACATTAAGGAAAAAGCGCAAAGTCGCCGTCGTGAAAATAAAGTAGAGCTTGAAATTAATATGGAACGTATGGGAAGCAAGATTATCGAGCTTCACAAAATTTCCAAAAAATTCAAGGATCATGTCATCATGGATAATTTCAGTTTTGATTTCCAACGTGGCGAACGCATTGGAATCATTGGAAAAAACGGAACCGGGAAATCGACTTTCTTGAATTTATTGACCGGAACTATTCCGCTTGATGGTGGAAAAGTGGTGATTGGCGAAACGATAAAAGTGGGTTACTATACACAAAGCGGAATCAACCCAAAACCGGGTCAGCGTGTGATTGATGTGATTAAGGAATACGGAGAATTCATTCCGTTGATGAAAGGAAAATTGATTTCGGCTTCGCAATTGTTAGAGCGTTTCTTGTTTGATGCTAAAAAACAATACGATTTTGTCGATCGATTGAGCGGTGGAGAATTGAAACGTTTGTACTTGTGTACGGTTTTGATTCAGAATCCGAACTTCTTGATTCTGGATGAGCCAACCAATGATTTGGATATTGTGACGCTGAATGTTTTAGAAAGTTTCCTTTTGGATTATCCGGGTTGTCTGGTAGTAGTATCGCACGACAGGTATTTCATGGATAAAATTGTGGATCACTTATTCATTTTTAGAGGTGATGGTGTGGTCGAAGATTTTCCTGGAAACTATTCTGATTTTAGAGCCTATGAAGACAGTACTGATGTTGCTCAAAAAGAGGAAAACAAAGCTGAAAAGAAAGACTGGAAACAAAATAATCCAACTGGAAATCTTACGTTCAACGAACAAAAAGAATTCCAGAAAATCGAGCGAGAAATCAAAGATTTAGAAATTCAGAAAGCGAGTATAGAACAATTATTCTCAGACGGGAAAATTGGGGAAAGCGATATTGAAAAGAAAGCTAACGAATTGAAAAACATCATCAATAAAATTGAAGAGAAAGAGGAACGCTGGTTTGAGCTTTCTGCTAAGATAGAAGGATAAAATTAGTATTCAGTGACAGTTTACAGCATGTAACACTTTCTTCAAATAATATTCTAAACACACCCACAACAGAATGAGATTTTGTTGTGGGTGTTGTTATTTAAAGCAAAAAAATTATCATAAATCCATAAGAAAAATTGGAATAAATTAGTCTATTTGATATTTTGCAACCTATATATTTATATATTTGAAATAAAGAATATTATTTATCAGACTTATATACAAGCTGACTGTATTTGTAAAAAACCGAATATAACAGAACATTCGCATTAACATTTTGTACATTTGTTCCTAGAAAATAAACACATGAATATTAGAGAGAAATACATTACAGAATTTGAGAAATCCTTAAATAAATTTGTTGAAGAATTAAAAAAACATGTTTCTACCGAAACTGGAGAGTGGACTGTCAAAGGGTTTATTGACATCTACAAAAATATATATACAATTTCTTCGGACACAAAAATTGTTTCGAAAATTCTTGAAATTCATATTTTTCCTGTAATTTTAAAATTTGCAAATGATGCAGGTTATAAGATTATCTTAGCTACTCATCAAAATTATTATCCAGATTTAACATTTGTTAATAAAGAAAATGATGAAATTAAATTTGCACTTGATTTAAAAACAACATTTAGGAGAGATGATAAGTCCGCAAAATTTACACTAGGTAGTTATGGCGCATATTTCAAAGAAAGAGATAAATCGAAAAACATTCAATTCCCATATAACCAATATACCGGACATTATTGTTTAGGCGTAATTTACACAAGAATAGATTTCGACGATGATTTATCTGATATAGAAATTTTTCAGGTTAATGAACTTGAAGAAAATTATGGTAATCAAATTGATCCAATAGGAGAAAGAGAAATTACTAAAGTTGAGAACTTAAAATCTATCACATCAGTAATAAAAGATTTTGATTTTTTCGCTGTAGCTAAATGGAAAATAGCAAGTGATGGAAAAGGTTCTGGAAATACCGCAAATATTGGATCTGTGAGTAACATTGATGATTTAAGAGCTGGAAATGGTGTTTTCAGTAAACTTGGAGAAGAATGGTTTGATGAATATTGGATAAACTATGGCGATGCTAAAATCATAAGGGATAATAAAGCAGTGCCAATTACTAATATTTGGGATTTCCTCGAATTTAAAGGAAGAACGGACTTGATTGATAAAGTTGGAAACGGGGCTAAAAAAAGAAAAAGTAAATGAAAATATTTGTTCCACCAATAAAATCGCAAGGTATAAAATCTAAACTTACCGAGTGGATTTCAGCAAATGTTGAAAACGTTTCCTATGAAAGATGGGTAGAACCATTTATGGGGACGGGTGTTGTTGCATTTAATGTTAGACCAAAAAAAGCACTTTTATGTGATAGTAATCCTCATTTAATTAGGTTTTACAATGCAATCAAAGACAAAGAAATTACTAGCGGAATTGTAAAAAGACATCTTACAGAAGAAGGTAAAAAATTATTAGAAAGTGAAGGTAGATACTATTACGAAGTAAGAACAAGATTTAATCTTGAAGCAAATCCTCTTGATTTTTTATTTTTAAGTCGTTCTTGCTTTAACGGAATGATGCGTTTTAATAAAAAAGGTGGATTTAATGTACCTTTTTGTAAAAAACCAAATCGTTTTGCTCAAGCATTAGTTACAAAAATCACAAATCAAGTAGAAAATATATCTCAAATTATTGAGAATGGAGATTATACGTTCAAGCATCAAGATTTTAAAGATACTTTAAATGAAATAAAACCAAATGATTTTGTTTATTCTGACCCACCATATATTGGAAGACACGTCGACTATTTTGACTCTTGGACAGAAGATGAAGAAATAATTTTGAACAATGGTTTAAACAAATCAAATGTTTCATTTATTCTATCAACTTGGTTGAGCAATAAATATAGAACAAATGATTATGTATTCTCGGTTTGGAAAAATTGTTTTGTATCTACAAAAGAACATTTTTATCACGTTGGCGGAAAGGAAACAAATAGAAATGCAGTATACGAAGCATTATTATCAAACATAAAACTAAAAGATAGCATATCAAATTCTGAAATGAATGAAAGAATTCAATTAAATCAATCACAATTGACAAGTGAAGTAAAGAGTTATAACGTGCCAAAGCAATTGACTATTATACTTGAAGAACAACAACTACACCCAATAGAATAGACGGGCCCAAATCGTTCGGAAGTAAACTGATTTATCTCAAATTGACACCACAACAAAATCTAATTCTGTTGTGGTTTTTATTTATAAGCTTAGTAGGATATTACCAAGGAATAGGATTGCAATCCCAGATTTTTCTAACAATATTTTTCTTCTAAATAATTACATACGATCAAAATATTTTTAAAACAGAAAGTACTTTGTATTTCAAAGTCATGTATCTTTGCTAAGTAAAAACCTGGAAATGAAGCTTATTAAATATTAAAAGCTGCACTTTCGGATTATGTACAACCAAATTAATATCTAAAACTGAAAATTATGATTATGGAAAACAAAAGAGGTATTGGCATTGTCCTCACAGTAGTTTTTTTACTGCTCATCCCATTAATAGCAATGCAATTCACAAATGAAGTAAACTGGAATCAGTCCGATTTTGTAGTCGCTGGTGTCCTATTGCTCGGTACAGGGCTTATCTGTGAGCTTGTAATGAGAAAGGTAAAAAAAATCGATCATCGAATCATTCTCTGTACAGTTATTCTGGCAGCGCTTCTCCTCATTTGGATAGAACTTGCAGTCGGTCTTTTCGGGACACCCTTCGCCGGATCGTAAACAGTAAACCTTGATTGCGGATTTGTAAACCGTTCCCATAAAATTAAGCAACAAAAAACCACGACAAAATTAAATGCTGTTGTGGTTTTTATGATATAGATAATACTATAATAGACAACTCTTTTTTGCCACATCAAGCGCAGTCGAGATACAACATTGGTTCTCGACTGCGCTCGAACTGACAGTTGAATGATTTTATAAATTCGAAGATTTTACCAAGGAATCGGATTGTAATCTTTCAAAAACTTCCCACACCAGTGTTTTCCTGTATTAATACCGTCAAACAACGGATCCATAACTCGTGCTGCTCCATCTGCAATACCTAATGACGGTTGAAAATCTTACAGTTCTGGTTTACTTTGGCAAAGTTTTGTTTGGTAAAAAAAGTCCCTAAAATATACTTCACAAAATACAGATACACAAACAAGTAAAAAAAAAATGCAACTATTCCCAAATTGGTAAATTGTTATTATCTTTGTAAAAAAGATTTGAGAGTAGTTGCTAAAAAAATATTGAGGGATTTTTGGGAAAATCATTCTGATTGTGAGCAACAATTAAAATCATGGTTTCGTGAAGCTCAAAAAGCGGAATGGAAAAACCCTAATGACATAAAAGCAGCCTATCCAAGCGCAAGTATTCTTAATGAGAATCGAGTAGTTTTTAATATTAAAGGAAACAACTACAGGTTAATAGTAAAAATAAATTATGAATACGAAATGGTCTGGATTAGATTCATAGGAACTCACGGAGAATATGACAAAATTAACGCAAATACAATTTAGACAATGAATATAAATCTTATCAAAACAGAAGACGATTATAATCAAGCGCTTGAAAGACTTGAAATAATCTTTGATGCAAAAAAAGGAACGGAAGAAGGCGACGAATTAGAACTTTTAGGAATATTGATAGATCAATATGAAAATGAGCATTTCCCAATAGATTTACCCGATCCTATTGAAGCGATAAAATTCAGAATGGAACAAATGGGATATACTCAAAATGATTTAGCCAAAATCATTGGTTTCAAAAGTCGAGCTAGCGAAATTTTAAACAGAAAAAGAAAACTTTCTTTGGAAATGATTAGACAGTTACACACCAGCCTAAATATTCCGACAGAAGTTTTAATACAAACTTATTAGTAAAAACCATAGCCACTTAACTGGAATTAGCAATTCTAAAAAAACCACAACAAAATTCAATTCTGTTGTGGTTTTTTATTCTATAAACTTCTTTCGGTTTCCCCTTCAGGTGGCTTCTACCAAGGAATCGGATTGTAATCTTTCAAAAACTTCCCGCACCAATGTTTTCCCGTATTGATACCGTCAAACAACGGATCCATAACTCGCGCTGCTCCATCCACAATGTCTAATGGCGGTTGAAAATCTTCTTCTTCCTGTTTTCTTTTGGCTAATTCTGCCGGATCTTCGTCGGTTACCCAACCGGTGTCGACCGCATTCATAAAAATGCCGTCTTTTGCCAAAGTTCCCGAAGAAGTGTGCGTCAGCATATTCAAGGCGGCTTTGGCCATATTGGTATGCGGATGGCGGTCTTCCTTGAAAAAACGATGAAACTTTCCTTCCATTGCCGACACATTGATGATGTGTTTTTTTCCGGTATTATCTTTCTTCATCACTTCCGAAAGGCGGTTACACAATACAAAAGGCGCTACGGAATTCACCAACTGTACTTCGATCATCTCCGTGGTTTCTATTTGTCCCAATCGCAAACGCCAGCTGTTGGTTTTTCTCAAATCCACTTGCTGCAAATCGGCATCGAGTTCTCCTTCCGGAAAAACTTCATTTGCCACGAGCGCATTATCAAACGAATACGGAATCTGAGATAATTTGGCGGAAGCCCGCAACCCTATTCCGGGTTCTGGTCCGTGCCAAGTCACCGGCATATTTTGATTTGGAGAAGCTCCAGATGTCAATACTTTTAATTCATCCAAACAATTGGTATGATCCAATAATAATTCTTGCGCTTGTTTGGGCAAAGAAGCGATGGAACGTTCTTCGTTTTCCATTAAATGCGTATAGAATCCGGCGGGACGTCTCACCGTTTGCGCTGCATTATTGATTAAAATATCCAAACGTTCGTATTTTTGCTCAATAAAGTTACAAAAAATCTCCACACTCGGAATGTGTCGCAAATCCAATCCGTGAATTTTCAAACGATGTCCCCAATCCATGAAATCGGCTTCCTTAGAAAAACGCAAAGCGGAATCCACCGGAAAACGAGTCGTTGCAATTACGGTTGCTCCACCACGCAACAACATCAAAGTAATGTGATACCCAATTTTCAGACGAGAACCTGTAATAACGGCAACTTGTCCGTTTACGTCAGCAGTTTGAAAACGTTTGGCATAATTAAAATCACCACAATCCGTACACATCGTATCGTAAAAATGGTGCATTTTAGTAAATTCCGTTTTACACACGTAACAATTTCTGGGAGTTTCCAGTTCCAATTGCTCTTTGTGGGCGAGGTCATGTGAAGCCAATAGTTTTGGTGCCACAAAAATACTTGCTTCACGGGCATGCCGAATTCCGGTTTCCTTTCGGGCGGTTCGATCCCGTTTTTCCATTTTGCGTTTGGCAGCCACTTTTCCGTCTTTTTTTCTTCGGGAAAGCTCGTCACGGTCGGGTCTGGAAAACATTCCTGCCGCTTTGATTAAAGCTGTTCGTTGTTCTTTTGGGATATCAAATATTTGGTCGGTATCGGTATTTAATTGTGCCAAAATAGCGATGCATCGGTCAATTTCCTCCGAACTTATGGCACTTTTATGTTCTATTTGTTCAATCATCATCTTAAAAAAATGGGTATTATTCTTGGTGTAAATTCCAAGGGCGCAAAGATAGACTTTTTAAAGTCGTAAAGTTTCAAAGTCAAAAGTCATATAGTCTTTGCTTTTGAATTTGTGACTTTCGGCTTTAAGACTTTTGACTTTCGACTATTATCTTAGTATCTTCGCGCCTAGCTTGCAAATATCTTTATGTTATTCCAAATAAAATCGTACGTACAATTCCTTTGGCACTCAAAAAATGAGCATGCCGTACATTCTCCGTTTGTATTTAGTTTGCTAACGAAATGCTTTTATGATAAAAAGTCAAAACCGGAATATGCTATTTTAAAAAAGTATCGAGATTCGATTTTAGCAAATAACAACACCATTGAAGTCACTGATTTTGGTGCAGGTTCGAAAGTTTTCAAATCGAATACAAGAGTCATTGCCAAGATTGCCAAAACTGCTGGAATTAGCCAGAAACGAGCCGAATTGCTCTTTAGAATTGTCAATTATTTTCAGTCACAAAGTATTTTAGAAATTGGAACTTCTTTAGGATTGGCGACTTCCGCACTTTCTTTAGGGAATTTAAAAGCAAAAATAATCACTTTAGAAGGTTGTCCTGAAACAGCAAAAATTGCTCAAAATCAATTCAACCAATTTAGTTTAACCAATATAAATTTAGACGTAACAGAATTCGGTAGTTATTTGAGTGACTTTCGACTTTCGACTTTCGACTTTCAACTTATTTATTTCGACGGCAATCACTCCAAGAAAGCAACGATAGACTATTTCGAAGTATTACTTCCTACAATTACCAACGAAACCGTTTGGATATTCGATGACATTCATTGGTCGCCAGAAATGGAAGAAGCTTGGAAAATCATAAAAAAACATCCAAAAGTGACTGTAACTATTGATACGTTTCAATGGGGATTGGTGTTTTTTAGAAAAGAACAGCCAAAAGAACATTTTGTGATTCGTACCTAAAAAAAATGACAGCCATTGCTGACTGTCATTTCTCACTTTGAATTAATTATTCCTTATTCTTTAGCTCTTTTCATCTCTCCTGATTTTGCTCCCATTCTGTTTACAGTATACATCGGTGCAAATTTCAATTTTAAACTAGCAATTTTTCTGTTATCCTCACCTGAAAGTCCTTCTTTTTCAACAGTATTTTTTCTGCTGTCAAGTGCTTCATACATCAATTTAATTTCATCCCAATCTTCACGAGAATAGGCATCTTTATTCGTTTCAACCGTACCAACAAATTGTTGATAAACGCCAAGGATATTGTCTTTGTTTACCCAAGTAAAACTCATGTCATCCCCTATTTTTCCTTCACCAAACAAAGCATTTCTTAGTTGTTGTTTTGGGTTTACAGCTACAGCAGCTTGAGCATTCTCTTGCATTTCAGCTTCATATTTAGCTTTCAAAGCTTCATATTTTGCAGTTGCAGCATCAAGACGTTCTTGCGCTTCAGCGTTATCTTTCATATTAGCTAAAGCTGCTTGAGCATCTCCGCTTCTTAATTGATACGTAGCTTCAATTCCTTGCCAGTTTGCTTTAGCATCCTCTGCAGTAACATTTCCTAATGAATCAACATACGTTACATATGTATCTACCGTTTTTTCTGCTTGTTGAGCTTTCTCATCTTTACATGAAGTAAATCCTAAAGCGATTACCGCTATTCCTAACACCATTTTTGTACTTTTCATAACTACTTGATTTGATTAATATTATTATGTAAATTTAAGCAACATTATTCGATTCGTAATTATAATCCAAAAATCTTATAAATATTACATATAATTATGAAATAAAGAGCAATAAAATGTGAATTATATAAACTAACCCTGAAATAGTATAAATAATTACAGAGTAATTTTATGTATTAAAAATTGTCTTTTAAAAGAAATTAGCAAAAATCACAAGTATTTGATTTTAAAAAAGTTAGTTCCCACTTAAAATTGAAGCTCAAAATGTAACAAATTTTAAAAAACAACTACTTATTAATAATTCAAAAGTCTTTTGTACTTTTAAAATCTAATTTAATAGCACCCTACGCACAGTCGAAGGTCAAAAATCATATATTCTAATGGCAAACCCGCTAATCAAAATAACCAATATCAAACGAGATTTTGTACTTGGAAATGAAATCGTTTATGTTCTTAAAGGCATTGATTTAGAAATAAATAAAGGTGAATATGTAGCATTAATGGGACCTTCAGGATCTGGAAAATCAACTTTAATGAATTTATTAGGCTGTTTAGACACACCAACTTCCGGGAGTTACATTCTGAACGGAAAAGATGTCAGCCAGATGAAAGATGATGAATTAGCCGAAATTCGAAATAAAGAAATAGGTTTCGTTTTCCAGACTTTCAACCTTTTACCCAGAACAACCGCATTAGACAACGTGGCTTTACCCATGATTTATGCCGGATTTTCAAAATCGGAAAGAAAAGCACGAGCTACCGAAGTATTGGAGCAAGTAAATCTTGCGGATAGAATGGACCACCAACCCAACCAGCTTTCGGGTGGACAACGCCAGCGTGTGGCAATTGCCCGTGCTTTGGTCAACAAACCATCCATCATTCTTGCCGATGAACCTACGGGGAATTTGGACAGTAAAACGTCATTAGAAATCATGAAACTTTTTGGAGACATCCATAATAATGGAAACACCGTGATTTTGGTAACGCACGAAGAAGAAATCGCCGCTTATGCACACCGAATCATTCGTTTGCGTGACGGACTTATCGAAAGCGACACTACTAAATAGTTTTTTCAGGAGCTTTTTCCGGCTATCCGCTTGTATCTCTTTCTTGTCATTCTTCCTTCGTCTGAATGACAAGAAAGAGGATACCGCTTATATCCGGGCTAGGAAATCCAAATTACGATTGCGTTTAAAATTCCAAATAACATCCACCAAAAAATGAAAATCGCTATACTAACCTGCGAAAAACTTCCAGACCTAAATCCCGAAGATCAAAAAATAATTCCGGCATTAGCCAAACATAATATAGAAGCCAGCGCTGCTATTTGGAGCGACAAAAGCGTTAATTGGACTGATTTTGATTATCTGATTTTTCGCAATACTTGGGATTATTTCGAGAAAGAAACCGAGTTTAAAATTTGGCTCGACCAAATAGAAAAACTGGGAATCAAAACACTAAATCCCATTGAAGTAATCAAGCAAAACATCCATAAGTTTTACTTGCGTGAAATGGAGCAGCAGGGAATCACAATTTTACCAACCGTTTTTATTGATAAAACGGATAATCTTAATCTTGCAGAACGTATTCCGTCACACTGGAAAAAAGCAGTTATAAAACCGGCATTTTCTGCGGGCTCTTATCTCACAGAAGTTTTTGAAGCATCAGAAATTCAAGCAATAAGTGAAAAATATAAAAGTATAGCTTCAGAAAAAGAATTGCTTTTACAGGAATTCATGCCCGAGATTCAAACATTGGGCGAAACCTCTTTTATATTTTTCAATAAAAAATTCTCCCATTGTGTCAATAAAAAACCCGTTGAAGGGGATTTTAGGGTGCAATCACAATTTGGAGGAAAATACAATTTGGTTCAACCCAGTCCAGAATTAATTGAAAAAGCACAAAAAATTGTTGATACTTTTCAAGATGATTTATTATATGCCAGAGTGGACGGAATAGTAATTGAAGATGATTTGCATTTAATGGAAATCGAATGCATTGAACCTGATTTGTATTTCAATCTCAGTGAAAATTCACTGGAACGATTTGTTGCCGCAATAGTGGAATTAATACCCTAAATTTGTTTTTTAAATCAAATAAACGGTAGATGAAAGTATATACAAAGACTGGAGATAAAGGAACAACAGCACTTTTTGGCGGAACCAGAGTCCCAAAAGACCATGCCCGAATAGAAAGTTACGGAACCGTTGACGAATTGAACTCTTATATTGGTCTGATTCGCGATCAGGAAATGAACAGTCATTACAAAGAAATCCTTATAGAAATTCAAGATCGCCTATTTACTGTCGGCGCTATATTAGCAACGCCACCTGAAAAAGAGGTGATGAAAAACGGGGAACTTCGTTTGAAAAAGCTGGGAATTATAGAATCTGACATTGAATTATTGGAAAATGAAATTGATGCCATGGAAGAAGCATTGCCGCCAATGACTCATTTTGTACTTCCAGGCGGACATACCACTGTGTCATATTGTCATATTGCACGTTGTGTTTGTCGCAGAGCAGAGCGCTTAGCAGTCCATTTAAGCCACAATGAACCCGTTGCTGAAATCGCAATCAAGTACTTAAACCGACTTTCTGACTACCTTTTTGTGTTGGCACGGAAGTTGTCTCATGATTTGAACGCTGCCGAAGTTCAATGGATTCCGAGGAAGTAGGATTTCAGTCCCGAAGCTTCGGGAGAAGAGTAACGATTTTTTATTTCAGATGTATTGAAAAATCATTTTTTTTAAATCAAAAATCGTTAATCTGAAATCAAAAATCAGCAATCAACAAAACGTTCTTAACTTTAACTAAAAATAAATGATTTTTTACTTGTCTTTTTCAGTAAAAAATTTATTTTTGCACAAAACTAAATCGACAACACATGTATTGGACATTAGAATTAGCATCTTATTTAAGCGATGCACCGTGGCCTGCTAACAAAGACGAACTTATTGACTACGCTATTAGAGCAGGAGCTCCATTAGAAGTAGTAGAAAACCTTCAATCTATAGAGGATGAAGGCGAGATATATGAATCAATGGAAGAAATTTGGCCAGATTATCCTACGGACGAAGATTATCTTTGGAATGAGGATGAATATTAAAAAGTAAACCAAGAAAAAGTCTCAAAAGAGGCTTTTTTTTTGTTTAAATTTACAGAATTACACAACCAGAAATAAAAACATATTATGAGTTTTATAAATAGTATTATTAAAGTCTTTGTTGGGGATAAATCCCAGAAAGATGTCAAAGCTTTACAACCGTATCTTAACAAAATCAAAACTTTTGAAACTCCTCTGATGGCATTATCTAATGATGATCTTAGAGGACGCACTGCTTTTTTTAAGGATAGAATCAAACAGGCTCGCGCTGAAAAAGATGCTAAAATCGCTGCGCTGAAACTGGAAGTGGAAAGCATTGAAGATATTGACAAAAGAGAAGATATTTATGTTGCTATTGATGCACTTGAAAAAGAAGCTTACGATATCTCCGAAAAAACGTTGATGGAAATTCTTCCGGAAGCGTTTGCCGTTGTTAAAGAGACAGCAAGACGTTTTAAAGACAACACCGAAGTAGTTGTAACGGCAACTGCAAAAGACCGTGAACTTTCAGCTACTAAAAGCTACATTACCTTAGATGGTGACAATGCCATTTGGGCAAATTCTTGGAATGCAGCAGGGAAAGAAATTACTTGGGACATGATTCACTATGACGTACAATTAATTGGCGGAATGGTTTTGCACGAAGGTAAAATTGCCGAAATGCAAACAGGGGAAGGAAAAACATTGGTGGCAACCTTACCGCTTTACTTAAATGCCTTAACTGGAAACGGTGTACATTTAGTAACTGTGAATGATTATTTGGCAAAAAGAGATAGTACTTGGAAAGCACCATTATTCGAATTCCACGGTATGACTGTTGAATGTATTGACAATTACCAACCCAGTTCAGAAGGAAGAAAAAAAGCGTATGATGCTGATATCACTTACGGAACCAATAATGAATTTGGTTTTGACTACTTAAGAGATAATATGGCACATTCGCCAGAAGATTTAGTGCAACGAAAACACAATTACGCTATTGTCGATGAGGTCGATTCAGTTTTGATTGATGATGCCAGAACACCATTGATTATTTCAGGTCCGGTTCCGCAAGGAGATCGTCATGAATTCATGGAAATGAAACCAAAAATTGAAAACTTAGTTAGCTTACAAAGACAATTGGCTAACGGTTTCTTATCTGAAGCAAAAAAATTAATCAAAGAGGGAAATACTAAAGAAGGTGGATTCCAATTATTAAGAGCTTACAGAGCGTTACCAAAAAACAAAGCATTGATTAAGTTTTTGAGTGAAGAAGGAATTAAACAATTGCTTCAAAAAACCGAAAATCAATACATGCAGGATAACAAAAGAGAAATGCACAAGATTGATGAGGCATTGTATTTTGTTATTGAAGAAAAAAACAATCAGGTTGAATTGAGTGACAACGGAATTAAATACCTTTCCGGAGATACGGACTCTGACTTTTTTGTACTTCCGGACATTGGAACTGAAATTGCCGCTATCGAAAAGAAAAAATTAGATAAAGACACCGAAGCCGAAGAAAAAGAACAACTATTTCAAGATTTTGGTATAAAAAGCGAGCGTATTCATACCTTGACTCAGCTTTTGAAAGCCTACACTTTATTCGAAAAAGATGTAGAATATGTAATCATGGATAACAAAATCATGATTGTTGATGAGCAAACAGGTCGTATCATGGACGGTCGTCGTTATTCTGACGGATTGCACCAAGCAATTGAAGCCAAAGAAAATGTAAAAATCGAAGCCGCTACACAAACATTTGCAACAGTTACGTTACAGAATTACTTCAGAATGTACAACAAACTGGGAGGAATGACTGGAACAGCATCTACTGAAGCGGGAGAGTTATGGCAAATCTACAAACTGGATGTGGTTGAAATTCCTACGAACAGAGGAATGGCAAGAATAGACAAAGAGGATTTTATTTATAAAACTACTCGTGAAAAATTCAATGCCGTTATCGAAGACGTAACTGAATTATCTAAAGCAGGAAGACCGGTTCTTATTGGTACAACTTCTGTAGAGATTTCAGAATTATTAAGCCGAATGTTGAAAATGAGAGGCGTTGCACACAATGTCTTGAATGCAAAAATGCACAAACAAGAAGCACAAATTGTTGAAGAAGCCGGAAAACCTGGTGTGGTAACTATTGCAACAAACATGGCTGGTCGTGGTACCGATATTAAATTATCTGCCGAAGTAAAAGCCGCTGGTGGATTAGCAATTGTAGGAACGGAACGTCATGATTCCCGTCGTGTTGACCGTCAGTTGCGTGGTCGTGCAGGACGTCAAGGTGACCCGGGAAGTTCTCAGTTTTATGTTTCTCTTGAAGACAACCTAATGCGTTTGTTTGGTTCTGAAAGAGTGGCTAAAGTTATGGACAGAATGGGATTGCAGGAAGGTGAAGTGATTCAGCATTCTATGATGACTAAATCTATCGAACGTGCTCAGAAAAAAGTAGAAGAAAACAACTTTGGTGTTCGTAAACGTTTATTGGAATATGATGATGTAATGAATGCGCAACGTGAAGTAGTATACAAACGTCGTCGTCATGCTTTGTTTGGAGAGCGATTGAAATTGGATATTGCGAACATGCTTTATGATACCTGTGAATTGATTGTTGATGAAAACAAAGCAACAAATAATTTCAAAAACTTTGAATTCGAATTAATTCGTTATTTCTCTATTACTTCACCAGTTACTGAAAGTGAATTCAGTAAATTGAGTGAAATGGAATTAACCGGTAAAATATACAAAGCTACGCTTGAATATTACACGGAGAAAACCGAGAGAAGTGCCAGAGAAGCATTCCCAATCATAAAAAGTGTTTACGAAGACAAACACAACCAATTTGAACGCATCGTAGTTCCTTTTACAGACGGAATAAAATCTTTGAATGTGGTTACTGATTTGAAACGTGCCTACGAAACTGAGGGTGCTCAACTTGTTGCTGATTTCGAAAAAAATATCACTTTGTCTATTGTAGATGAAGCTTGGAAGAAACACTTACGTAAAATGGATGAGTTGAAACAATCGGTTCAACTTGCGGTTCACGAACAAAAAGATCCATTACTTATTTACAAATTGGAAGCGTTCAATTTGTTTAGAGCAATGATTGACAATGTAAATAAAGAAGTGATTTCATTCTTGTTCAAAGGTGATTTACCGGCTCAAGAGAATCAACAAATTCAAGAAGCGAAAGAAGTTCGTCAACAAGAAGATTATAAATTAAGTAAAGACGAAATTCCAAATAGTGAAAGTGCGAATCGCGAAGCGGGAGAAATGCAACAACGACAAGTAACCGAAACTATCGTGAGAGATATGCCAAAAATCAATCGTAATGACAACGTAACGATTCAAAACGTGGCTAACGGACAAATTCAAGAAATGAAATACAAAAAAGCCGAAAGCTTAATCGCTTCAGGACAATGGGTTATCGTTAACTAATAACCGTTTCGATTCCTTAAAATTAAATTCCCCAATTACGAAAGTAGTTGGGGAATTTTTTTTATCCTGAATTTATTGCAGGATCTTTTCAAGAAGCAATTCCCGCCCTACGCTACAAGCTATTTGGTTTCAAACCCTTTTTCTAGCCGCTGTCAGGAGCTTCCTTTGGTCGCTCTGCCACCGCCAGAAAAAAGTGGTTTTCAACTGGCATAGGCTTTCCACTGCTGTCGGGGCTAGGGATTTTGCAATAAATAACTCTGTTTACGGTTTCCCGTAATGATCCTGTAATCAAAGAATATATCTTTAGCAATAAATTAATTACTAATTCCAATTTATAAGTATTTTCAGCGATTAATTTATATCTTTGAAAATAAATAAAGACTGACCTTTATCAGACCTATCTACCCAAATTTGGTGTGATAAGTCGCATATCGTCAGACCTATATACTAGTTAGCACCAATACTATGACGACACAGAAATCATCTAACAACAAACAAAATATGAAATCAAAACTGACATTATTTTCAACAATACTTTTGACAGTCTTACTTTTAAGTTTCACAAATAAAAATGAAATTGGACAATGCTATATTTCATTTAAAACAGCAACAAGTTTGACAACTGCTGACCCTGACCGACTCCCAGAAACTTCTGAAAAAGTAAGGACTGTAAAAACCGACAATGGAGAAGTTGAAGTGACCAGAATTGACGGTTACAGAGTTTTGTATAATAATGAAAAGAAAGCCCCATTCGTAAATTTGAAAGTTGAACTTTCTGAAAACAAATCCTACGACAAAGACCAAAAAAATCTTATAGAGAACTTGAAGTATTTAAATTCACATTCGCAAAATATGGAAACTAAAGACCTAATCGAACTTGAATTTAATGGTTATAAAGTTTACGGGTTTAGCAGAGCAACAATTGAAACTGGAAGTACATTAGGGACATTTGTTATGTTCCCAAGAAACGGTGTGACAGTTTATTTCTACTTTAACAATATGAAACCTGAATACAGAAATTTTGAAAGTGTAGACGACTATAAAAAACAACGTGACAGGTTTATGGACGAATACACTAAATACTTGACAACGTGCAAAGGTAAATAAGTACTGGTGCTAACAGCCGTTTTGAGCTAGTGTGTGATTTAGTGGAATTACCGTTTCGTATCAACTTTTCTGCAAAGCCGAAAGTTGAAAGGTACCACTCTGGTGCTCGTTTGCAACGAGTACCCATTTTAATTTGGAACACCATCGTAGCGTTTGTAACGCGGTTTCTTAAACTAAAAACTATATACTTCCGCAAACTTGTCACCCAGCTCCGCATTCTATTCCTGAAAACACATAAATTTTTCGTAAATGCTGCGCAAATGTCTCTGACTTTGCGCAATTTTCAGAACTTGATATTAAATTAAAACGTCATAAAGTCTCTGACTTTCATCAACCAGATTGCGCGGATTTGCAATCCGTGCCGACAACGATAAGCACATAATCAAAAGATAATATTAGATGTGATTGCTTCGTTCCTCGCAATGACTCAGCTAATGGTAAAAAAACAAAGTTGAGTAAACTAAACTTTGTCAAAATACTTACTACGATTCCTTCTTCTTCAAAAAGACAATGCGATGGGAATAGCTGTGACTATTTTTTGTAACTTTGAATTTAAGAAATAAATGATATGGATATTCAATCTTCTAAAATAGAATTGGTAAAAATCATTCTCAACATTGAGAATGATAAATTTATCGAAAAAATTACGGAATTTATTCAAAAAGAAAAAGTAGATTTTTGGGATGAATTGAGTGTTGCTGAGCAAGAGGAAATTGAAAAAGGAATAAAAGAATTGAATAAAGGAAAAAGAGTTGCGTTCAACGACTTTCTTAAAAAAATCTCTTAGTGAAAGTCTTTTTATCCGAATTAGCTGAAAGTAAACTTTTGAAATTAAATGAGTTCCTTTTAGAGCATTGGAATTTGAAGGTTCGAAATGATTTTATTAAAAAGCTAACTTCTAAAATTGAACAAATTTCAAATCAACCTGAAAGTTGTCCAGAATCATACTTATTCAAAGGGCTTTTTAAATGTGTTGTAACAAAACAAACTACTTTTTACTATAGAGTAAACTTTGACAAAAAAGAGATTGAGATTATCACCGTTTTTGACACAAGACAAAATCCAGACCAATTAGAAAAGGACATACCATAAATTTGAAAGCCATTTTCCAACTTAGTTTTTATAACAATTGTTTGAATTTGCAATTCATACCCATAGCCGATCTATCTTGGATTCTCCTCAAAATACCGTTCCTCAATTCGCTTGATGTCTTTTATGGAATTTTTGGCCCAAGCCAAACGCTTTTCTAAGATTTCATTTTCGGATAAATGCCAATCAATGTTTGAATTACGCAATCGATTCGTCAAGTTTTGAATGATGATTGCCGCCGAAACCGAAATATTCAAACTTTCGGTAAAACCTACCATCGGAATTTTTAGAAAACCATCGGCGCGTTGCAAAATTTCTTCGGACAACCCGTCTCTTTCTGTTCCAAAAAACAAAGCACTCGGTTTAGAAATATCAAAATCTTCCATCAAACAATCATTCTCATGTGGCGTAGTGGCAATGATTTGGTAGCCTTTGCTTTTTAACGTATCCACACAATTCGTAATGCTGTCGAATGTGTTAATGTCAACCCATTTTTGAGCACCCATGGCAATCTCTTTGTCTATACTTTTTCCGTAACGCTGCTCGATAACATTCAATTCCTGAATCCCAAAAATCTCACAACTGCGCATTACCGCGCTCGTATTGTGCATTTGAAAAATATCCTCAACAGCAATCGTAAAATGCTTGGTTCTGTTTTCCAATACTTTCAGGAATTTTTCTTTGCGGTTATCCGTTAAGATATTTTCAAGAAAATTAAGGTAATCGATATCAATCATTGCGGGTTATTTTTTTGCAAAAATACTAAAAAAGAGTAGCTTTATATACTAATTCGAATCAAGGATTGAAATGTGCCGTTAGGCACTAAATATTGGTAGAAAACAAGAAGTGAAACGGATTTAGCGTGCCGTAGGTACGCAACATTTATAGTTTTGTCGCGTACCAACGGCACGCTAATAAATTTTGACCCTAATTACTACCAATATTTAGTACCTAACGGCACAGCCAAACAGCTATTCAAGCTGATTCACATTACAAATGTATTTTACAAATGAAAAAGAAACTAGTAGTCCTAACCGGAGCAGGAATAAGTGCCGAAAGTGGTATCAAAACTTTTCGTGACAGTGACGGACTTTGGGAAGGTTATAACGTTATGGATGTTGCAACTCCCGAAGGTTGGCATAAAAACCCGGCTTTGGTGCTGGATTTTTATAATCAAAGACGAAAACAACTCAAAGAAGTACAACCGAATTTGGGTCATCAAATTCTGGCTGAATTAGAAAAGGATTTTGAGGTGTACATTATCACACAAAATGTGGATGATTTACACGAACGCGCCGGAAGTACTAATGTGTTGCATTTGCACGGCGAATTATTGAAAGTGAGAAGTACCAAAAACCCGAATTACATTCTGGATTGGCAGGACGATTTGAATTTTGGCGATTTCGATGAAAACAAAAATCAATTGCGCCCACATATTGTTTGGTTTGGCGAGGAAGTTCCAGCGCTTGATGAAGCGATAACACTAACTCAAAGTGCCGATTATTTTGCCGTCATTGGAACTTCTTTGCAAGTATATCCTGCGGCTGGATTAATTGATTTCACAACCCGGGAAACGCCTGTTTTTTATATTGATCCAAAGCCCATAAAAATTCCAAATCTTCGAAATCCATTGGAAGTAATTCCTATGCGTGCCACGGAAGGAGTTGCTTTTTTGAAAGAAAGGCTACTCAATCAATAACAAAATCAATCGCAATGGCAATGAAAAATTTTAGTTTCAATAAAGAATTCCCGCAAAAAATCTAAACTTATACCCCATAACTTGTAACTTATAACTATTTTTGTGCCTTTCGAACAAACAACAAAACAATGACTACTTTAAACGAATTGAATGCTATATCGCCAATCGACGGAAGATATAGAAACAAGACTATTTCGCTGGCTCCATTTTTCTCTGAAGAAGCTTTAATCAAATACCGCGTATTGGTTGAAATTGAATATTTCATTGCTTTGTGCGAAGTGCCTTTGCCACAACTTGCAACCGTAAACCCGAATTTATTCGAAAGCTTACGTAACATCTATAAAAATTTCTCTACTGAAGATGCCCTTTGGATTAAAGAAACGGAGAAAGTGACCAACCATGATGTAAAAGCGGTGGAATACTTCATCAAAGATGCTTTTGAAAAATTAGGCTTGTCCCAATATAAAGAGTTCATCCACTTTGGATTGACTTCTCAAGATATTAATAATACGGCGATTCCGCTTTCTACAAAAGAAGCTTTTGAGAAAGTGTATATGCCTTCTTTGATTACTTTAACATCAAAACTGAAAGATTTAAGCGTTGAATGGGCGGCTATTCCAATGTTGGCTCGTACGCATGGACAACCGGCTTCTCCAACTCGTTTGGGTAAAGAAATTGGTGTTTTTGTAGAACGTTTAGAAGAGCAAATGCGTTTGTTATTTAATGTTCCTTTTGCGGCTAAATTTGGTGGTGCAACCGGAAATTATAACGCACATCATGTGGCGTATCCTCAAATTGACTGGAGAAAATTTGGAGGGAAATTTGTGGAAGAAAATCTTGGTTTACACCACTCCTTCCCTACTACACAAATTGAGCATTACGATCATTTCGCCGCGTTTTTTGATGCTTTGAAAAGAATAAATACAATCATCATTGATTTAGACCGAGATATCTGGACATACGTTTCAATGGAATATTTCAAACAAAAAATCAAAGCGGGAGAAATAGGTTCTTCGGCGATGCCACATAAAGTAAACCCAATTGATTTTGAAAATTCAGAAGGAAATTTAGGAATTGCTAATGCTATTTTCGAACATTTATCGGCTAAATTACCATTGTCAAGATTACAACGCGATTTAACGGACAGTACCGTTTTGAGAAATATTGGTGTGCCAATGGGACACACATTAATCGCTTTTGAAGCTACTTTGAAAGGATTGAACAAATTGTTATTGAACGAACCAAAATTCCATGAAGATTTAGAGAAAAACTGGGCCGTTGTTGCTGAAGCGATTCAAACAATCTTACGTCGCGAAGCCTATCCTAATCCGTATGAAGCGTTGAAAGGATTGACCAGAACCAATGAAGCGATTGATAAAAAAGCAATTCACGGTTTTATAGCAACCTTAGAAGTTTCGGATGAAATTAAAGCCGAGTTGATGCAAATCACTCCTAGTAATTTCTTAGGAATATAAGTTTTAAGAAATTATTGAAATTTGTAAAATCCCGTTAAAAAGAGATAAAAATTCTTTTCAACGGGATTTTTATTGCTAAAAAAATCATAAAAAGCAGTATTTAGCTAGAATTATACTTTAAAAATTAAAGTTTTTTCATATCTTACCAAGATACACAAAAACCTTATAATACAAGTAAACGCCTATGAATACAGCAGAAACAGTAGCAAATGCATCGCACCATTTACAACCTTTAATTAGTGATTTAGGATTAATTCTTATGACAGCTGCAGTGGCAGTTTTGTTATTTAAAAAAATAAAACAACCGCTGGTTCTGGGGTATTTAATCGCCGGATTTTTGGCTGGAAATCATTTTGATTTTTTCCCTTCGGTAAAAGATATTAAAAGCGTAGAAGTTTGGGCAGAGATCGGAGTAATCTTTTTATTATTTAGTTTGGGGCTGGAATTCAGTTTTAAGAAACTGATGAAAGTAGGTGGAACAGCATCGATTACTGCTGTAACACAAATTATTTCGATGGTTGCCATCGGGTATTTAGTGGGCCAATGGATTGGTTGGAAACCAATGGACTGTATCTTTTTAGGAGTGATACTTTCTATTTCATCCACCACTATTATTCTGAAAACATTTGATGAACTAGGCGTAAAAACCCAAAAATTTGCGGGAATAGTTATCGGTTCGCTTATCGTGCAAGATATAGTCGCCATTTTGATGATGGTATTGCTTTCTACTATTGCGGTAAGTCAACAATTTTCAGGTGGTGAGCTGTTGCAATCCGTTTTCAAACTGATTTTTTTCTTGACTATATGGTTTGTTGGAGGAATCTTTTTTATCCCGACTTTACTTAAAAAAGCCAAAAACATATTGACTGACGAAATGCTGCTAATCATCTCACTTGCTTTGTGCTTAATGATGGTTATTCTTGCTGCCAATGTTGGTTTTTCTCCTGCTTTAGGCGCTTTTATCATGGGTTCCATCATTGCCGAAACAACTCAGGCGGAACACATCGAGCATTTGGTAAAACCCGTTAAAGACCTTTTTGGAGCCGTTTTCTTTGTATCCGTGGGTATGTTAATTAATCCCGATACATTGACCGAATATGCTTTGCCTGTCGCAATTTTGACATTCGTAGTGATTATAGGACAATCCGTAAGTTCAACAATTGGCGCTTTACTTTCCGGACAACCACTGAAACAATCCGTGCAAACCGGAATGAGTTTATCGCAAATTGGGGAATTCTCCTTTATTATTGCAACACTGGGAATGACATTGAATGTAACCAGTGATTTTCTCTATCCAATTGTAGTGGCTGTATCAGCAGTGACCACTTTTACGACTCCTTTTATGGTGAAATTCGCCACTCCATTTTCGGAATATCTGGAAAAAAAACTGCCTCGAAAATGGATTAAAAAAATTGAACGCTACAGTGCCAATGCGCAATCCATAAAATTAGTGAGCAACTGGCAAATAGTCGTACGGGCGTTTCTGACGCAGGTAATTATCCATTCCGTAATTATAGTGGCTGTTATTTTACTTTCCTCTAAATTCATTCTGCCTTTAGTTCAAGGATCTCAGTTTGGAAACCTGTTTGCGGCATTAATTACAATCGTAATACTATCTCCTTTTTTATGGGCGCTATCCTTGCGTCGCGTCGCGGTAAAAGAAGTAGCCATTTTGAGAGAGGAACGTAAATATCGCGGACCAATACTGATGATGATTTTAATGCGAATGGTATTGACCCTTTTTTACATCGGTTTTTTATTAAATATCTTTTTCTCTCCCGGAATCGCTTTTATAATGCTGATTGTTGCCGTTGTCGTGTATTTTGTTTTTCCAAAAAAATTAAATGCGCAATATCACAAAATTGAAGACCATTTTTTGAAAAATTTAAATGCCCGAGAAATTAAAAAAGCGGTAAGAAGTCGTAGTGATTTAACACCCTGGGATGGCCATATGACCACTTTTGAAATTGCTCCAACCTCGAATATTGCCGGAAAAACACTAGAAAAGTTAAGCATTCGCGAGCAATTAGGAATTAATATCGCTTTCATCAAGCGTGGAGAAATCACGATTAATATTCCCAGCAGAAACGAAAGATTGTTTCCCGGAGATGAAATTTGCGTGATTGGTACTGATACCCAAGTGGCAGCATTTAAAAAATATTTGGACCAGCATGAGATTGATGTCTCACCATTGGTAACTGAATCTGATATTGTTTTACAACAGTTAGAACTGATAAACGAAGTATTTATTGGAAAAAGCATACGTGATTCTGAATTACGTGAAAAAACACGTGGCTTGATTGTTGGTTTGGAAAGAAGAGGAAAAAGAATTCTCAATCCAGAATCAAAATTGATTTTAGAAAAAAATGATATTCTTTGGATTGTGGGCAGCAAAAAACTGTTGGCGAATCTTTCCAAAAATTAAACAAGAAAATTTATTTTTTACAATTCTATTTTGGTTGAATTAGTGCAATCCAAAATAGACATTTTAAATACATCCCGTCTGAGCAAAACTTTAGATTTTGTTCAGACGGGATTTTCTGTTTATTGTTAAAAATAGTATTTGAACGATAGTAAATCATTAAAATTAAGCAATATTTTATACCTTAGAGGAGTTTTCTTTATGCAAAGAACATTGTAAATCAACACGATAACCCTTTTAAATTGTTACAATAAATTTATGCCAAAAAATAAAATCTTAATCCTATTTTCCCATCCCTTATTCGAGAAATCACATGCGAATAAAGCTTTGGTGCAAAATATTCCCGATTCAGAAAACATTACTTTTCATGATTTGTATGAGGAATATCCGGATTTTGATATTGATGTAAAACGCGAAAAAGATTTGTTAAGTCAGCATGATATTATCATTTGGCACCATCCCATGTATTGGTACAGTTGCCCGCCATTGATGAAACAATGGATTGACATGGTGCTGGAACATAACTGGGCTTATGGAAAAAAGGGGAAAGCCTTGCAGGATAAAATTATTTTTCAGGTGATTACAACTGGCGGTGACAAGGAAAATTATTGTGAAACAGGTAGTGATCGCTACAGTATTCTTGAATTATTGGAACCGTTTAACCAAACTGCAAAAGTGTGCAATATGATTTATTTACCTCCTTTTGTAGTGCATGGAACACATAATATGACCAAAGAAGATTATGAAAAAAATGGTTTGATTTATGGCTATTTTCTTGACTATTTAGAAAGTAATACTTTAGATACGGATGAAATTTTGCAACACCATTATCTGAATGAATGGTTTGCAACAATACTGACATAACATGGATACGAATTTTTTACTTCAGGCAATCATTTATTTATCAGCAGCCGTAATTTGTGTGCCTATTGCTAAAAAATTGGGGTTGAGCTCCATTTTAGGCTATTTATTAGCCGGAATCATTATTGGTCCTTATGTTCTTGGTTTTATTGGTCAGGAAGGTCAGGATATTATGCATTTTGCTGAATTTGGCGTCGTAATGATGTTGTTTTTGATTGGTTTAGAATTAGAGCCAAACAAGTTTTGGAAAATGCGAAAATTCATTCTGGGAATGGGTGCTGCACAATTGATCGGAACCACTCTTATTCTATTCATCGGATGTCTATTTTTTATGGACTGGAAATGGGAAACTACGTTGGCAATTTCGTTGGCCTTAGCTTTGTCTTCAACTGCCATTGTCTTGCAAACCTTAAAAGAAAAAGGACTATCAAACACTTCCGTTGGACGTTCCTCATTTGCGGTTTTACTTTTTCAGGATATTGCAGTAATCCCAATTTTAGCTTTTTTACCTCTTTTGTCAACGGTAAATCTTGAGGCAACAAATAACGCACCACAATCATTAATTACAGGCTATGCGAGCTGGTTGCAAACGGTAATCGTCATTGGAATTATTTCGACAATCTATTTTGCCGGTCGTTTTGTATTTGTTCCATTATTGCATATAATCGCAAAAACTCGGTTACAGGAATTGTTCACTGCTTCGGCATTATTATTGGTTGTTGGTGTTTCCTATTTAATGCAATTAATTGGATTAAGTCCTGCGCTTGGTGCTTTTATGGCTGGAGTCGTATTGGCAAATTCCGAATTTCGTCATGAATTAGAAGGCGATATTGCGCCATTTAAAGGATTGCTTTTGGGGCTGTTTTTTCTTGGTGTTGGTGCATCCATAAACTTCCAATTAATTATTGAGAATCCTCTTTTCATTTTTGTTTTTGGAGCCATCCTAACTCTTGTGAAATTCGCAGTTTTATTTGTAATCAGCAGATTTCATAAAAATAAAATAGATCAAAATTTATTATTCGCTTTCGGTTTGAGCCAAGCGGGAGAATTTGGTTTTGTAATCATGAGTTTCAGCATGCAATTGAATATTGTTCCCAATATTTTAGCCAATCAAATTATGGCTGTTATTGCCATGAGTATGGTTGCAACACCTTTTCTGCTCCTAATAAATGAACGAATAATTTATCCCAACACCCGAATTCAAGAAAAAGAAATAAAAAAAGATAATGATTATATTGACGAGGATAACCCCGTTATTATTGCTGGTTTTGGGCATTTTGGAAGTACAGTTGGTCGCTTATTGAGAGCTAACCAAATAAAATCAACCATTCTGGATTATGATTCAGACCGAATCGATTTATTACGAAAGATGGGGTACAAAGTGTATTATGGGGATGCTACCCGATTAGAACTATTGAAAGCTGCGGGTTGTGAGAATGCGAAAATTTTTATTGCCGCAATAGATAATCCTACCGTAAATCTTCAAGTAATTGAAACCTTAAAAAAACATTTTCCAAATTTAAAAATCTTAACTCGTGCCCGAAATCGAAATGATGCCTATGAATTAATCGATCATAAAGTCGAACATATTTACAGGGAAACTTTATACAGTGCTGTAAATATGGGTGTTGATGCATTGGTAGCATTAGGCCTTCGAAAATATACGGCAACCAGACAAGGACAGCAATTTATAAAATACGATGAAATTACCACGCGTAAACTGGCTGAAAAACGCCACGATAAAATGGCCTATCTGATTACGATTAAAGAAGAAATTGAATTACAGGAACAGTTATTAAAGAGTGATATTTATTCCCAAGTTGCAGCAACTAATCACAGTTGGGACAGTCAACATTTGAAAAACAATCTGGCTGACTTGTCTGACTCATCTGAATTGCAGGACTAATTTAGTTTACACCAATAAAAAAAAGCATAATTAATCCCCTAAAATGGAATTAATTATGCCTTTTTTTTTATGATTTTAAGCGATAAATTATCTAGAATAATTCGGAGCTTCTTTCGTAATCGTTACGTTATGAGGATGACTTTCGTTGATTCCGCTTGCAGTAATACGAACAAAACGCCCTGTTTCCTGTAACGTTGGAATATCTTTTGAACCACAATATCCCATTCCGGCACGAAGGCCACCAATGAATTGTTGCATGCTTTCGTTCAATTCTCCTTTGTAAGGAACACGACCTACAATTCCTTCCGGAACCAGTTTTTTCACATCATCTTCCACATCTTGGAAATAACGGTCTTTTGAACCTTCTTGCATCGCTTCAACAGAACCCATTCCACGGTATGATTTGAATTTTCTTCCTTCGAAAATAATAGTTTCACCAGGAGATTCCATGGTACCTGCCAGTAGTGAACCTAACATTACACAATCAGCACCCGCAGCAATCGCTTTAGGGATATCACCTGTGTAACGAATCCCACCATCAGCAATTACGGGAACTCCAGTACCTTTAATCGCTGCTGCTACTTCAAGAACAGCTGAAAACTGAGGAAAACCAACACCAGCAACAATACGAGTAGTACAAATAGAACCTGGTCCAATACCTACTTTCACACCATCAGCTCCATTTTCAACAAGATACTTGGCTGCTTCAGGAGTGGCAATATTACCAACAATAACATCTAAGTCAGGGAATTTAGCTTTAACTAATTTTAGTACATCTACAACTCCTTTTGTATGTCCATGGGCAGTATCGATTATAACTGCGTCTACTCCGGCATTAACCAAAGCAGTAGCTCTTTCAACAGCATCTGCAGTAACACCTAATGCAGCCGCAACACGTAAACGTCCGTATTTGTCTTTGTTTGCATTTGGTTTTTGAGTCAATTTAGTAATGTCTCTAAACGTAATTAAACCAACTAATTTATAATCCGCATTTACTACTGGAAGTTTCTCGATTTTATACCCTTGCAAAACTACTTCGGCTTGTTCCAAAGAAGTACCTTCGGCAACTGTAACCAAGTTCTCACTTGTCATTACCTCAACGATAGGTCTGGCATTGTTTTTTTCGAAACGTAAATCTCTATTCGTAACAATACCTTTCAGTTTTTTATTTTCATCGACAATTGGAATACCTCCAATACCGAATTCTTTCATCGCATTTTTAGCATCTGCAACTGTAGAAGTCAATGGCAAAGTAACTGGATCGATAATCATTCCAGACTCCGCACGTTTTACTTTTCTAACTTTCGCAGCTTGTTGCTCGATAGTCATATTTTTATGCAAAACACCAATTCCTCCTTCTTGCGCCATAGCAATTGCCATTGCACTTTCGGTAACAGTATCCATAGCAGCAGATACAATTGGAACATTAAGTGTTATATTTCTTGAAAATTTTGATTGAATACTCACTTCGCGAGGAAGCACATTTGAGTAGTTAGGAACTAATAGAACATCATCGTAAGTTAATCCTTCACCGATAATCTTAGAGTTGTGTGCGATCATTGCAATTGTAGTTGGAGTTTAATTGCGTGCAAATATAAACAATCTTAAGCAAAAAAACGAGTAAATTTTATAATAAATGATTAAATTGCATTATAGAGTTTTTCTCTAATACATCTTTCCGTGTTTTTATAATCGATACTATTTGATTCATTTATTTTTTGCTATGACAGAACCTCAACAACAAATAAAAGGACTTTCAAATGATGAAGTCTTGCAATCAAGAACAAAATATGGTGCAAATTCCATAGTGCATCAGGACAAAAGTAACTTCTTCACTTCTTTAATCGAAATGGTTAAAGAACCCATGTTTTTGTTGCTTTTGACTGCTACCAGCATTTATTTTATTACAGGCGATTTTGGCAATGGAATTTTCATGGCTATTGCCATTATATTGGTTTCTACGATATCACTTTATCAGGAATCGAAAAGCAGGAACGCAATCGAAGCTTTAAAAAAATTATCTCAACCTAAAAGTAAAGTCATTCGCAATAGCAAAATTATAGAAATCCCAAGTGAGGAAATTGTCTTGGGTGATTTCATTCAAACCGAAGAAGGAACCTTTATCCCCGCAGATGGTATCATCATTAAATCTAATGATTTTTCCATAAATGAGTCTGTTCTTACTGGTGAATCGCTGGCTGTCTTTAAAAATGAAACGTCCGAAAACAATCAGGTATATCTTGGAACAATTGTCACCAGTGGTTTAGCCATTTGTGAAGTAACAGCCATTGGGAACCAAACCCAATTAGGCAAAATAGGAAAAAGTCTGGAAACGATTATCGAAGAAAAAACGCCTTTGCAAATACAAATTGGGAACTTTGTAAAAAAGATGTCTTTTGTAGGACTGGCAATTTTTGGTATCGTCTGGATTATTAATTATTATAATTCCAAAGATGTCTTAGACAGTTTATTAAAAGCCTTGACCTTGGCAATGAGTATCATTCCTGAAGAAATCCCAGTGGCTTTTACCACTTTTATGGCACTTGGTGCTTGGCGCTTAATGAATATGGGAATAATTGTCAAGCAAACAAAAACTGTAGAAACTCTGGGCAGTGCCACCGTAATTTGCACCGATAAAACGGGAACAATTACCGAAAACAAAATGAGTTTGGCGCAATGGTATACTTTTTCATCGAATGAAATATCTAATCCAAAGAAGCAGTTAAATAATGATGAGCAGGAATTATTAACGCTCTCCATGTGGGCCAGCGAACCCATTCCGTTTGACGCAATGGAAATTGCATTACATGAAGCCTATTCAAAAATAGAAATCCCAGATGAACGAGCCAATTTCAAATTAATACATGAATATCCATTGTGTGGAAAACCTCCCATGATGACCCATATTTTTGAAAACCAAAATGGGACGAGAATTATTGCTGCCAAAGGTGCTCCCGAAGCATTAATTGCATGCTCTAATCTATCCGAAAAAGAAACGCAACAAATCCTTACTGCAATGACAACTATGGCAATGGAAGGATTTCGCGTTCTGGGTGTTGGCGTTGCTAAATTTTCAGGAACTGATTATCCAAAAACACAACAAGAATTTTCTTTTGATTTCAAAGGATTGGTCGCTTTTTATGACCCGCCAAAAGAGAATATAAAAGCAGTTTTTGAAACATTTTATAAGGCTGGGATTCAAGTGAAAATAGTTACAGGTGACAATGCAGCGACAACAGCTACCATAGCCAAACAAATTGGTTTTCGAAACGCAGAAAAAACACTCAATGGAGATGAACTAATGGCAATGGACGACGCCACTTTGAAAGAAAAAGTAATGGAAACTGCAATTTTCACAAGAATGTTTCCTGAAGCCAAACTCAAAATCATAAAAGCACTGAAAGACAACAATCAAATTGTAGCCATGACAGGTGATGGTGTAAACGACGGACCCGCTTTAAAGTCAGCACACATAGGAATTGCAATGGGTAAAAAGGGAACCGAAATTGCCAAACAAGCCGCCAATCTTATCCTTATTGACGATGATTTTTCTAAAATGATTGATGCGATTGCAATGGGCCGAAAAATATATAATAATCTAAAAAAAGCGATTCAATACATCATTTCCATCCACATTCCAATTATCATGATTGTGTTTATTCCTTTGGCTTTAGGATGGATTTATCCAAATATTTTCTCTCCGGTTCATGTCATTTTTCTGGAGATAATTATGGGGCCTACGTGTTCTATAATTTATGAAAATGAACCCATGGAACGCAATTTGATGCTACTCGAACCAAGACCATTTACCACTACCTTTTTTAAACTGAAAGAAATAACGATAAGTATTATTCAAGGACTTGTAATTACGTTGGGACTTTTATTTGTCTACCAATATTGTGTGGCTGATAATTGCTCCGAAAGTGCCACAAGAACTGTTGTATTCCTCACTTTGATTGCTTCCAATATTTTCTTGACACTCACCAACCGTTCTTTTTACTATTCTATATTTACAACTTTACGCTACAAAAATAATTTAGTTCCGATGATTATAGGCGCAACCATTCTAATCACTGTTCTATTGCTGTTTGTTCCTTTATTTGCCCATTTCTTCGAGTTCGAAAGGGTTTCTGGCTATCAAATTTGCTTGAGTATTTTAGTGGGATTTGTTTCGGTACTTTGGATAGAAATTTTCAAACGATTTAAACGAAGAAAAGTACAATTTTAGAATATAATTTATTTTTTACTATTCTTAAAAATAACATTAAGCCCTAGCTGAAAAGACAGACTATTGGCTTTGGTAACATCCTTATATTCCAAAAGATTATCGGCAAGAACATAGAAATTAACCGGTCCAAACATACTGGATAATCCCAACCCTATATTTTTATAAGAATAGGAATCTATCGTATAGGTTGCTTTCATTTGCAACGAATTGAAAATTTTTCTTCTGTAATAGGTCGTAAAAGCAACTAAAGGCGTTCTCGGAGTGGACATTACGAATAATTGGGCACCTACTGCGCTTTTATAAATAGTTTCAGGATCATAATTAAGGCAGTTGCAATCTTCGGATACTTCCTCTTCAAATGAAAACTGAATGGAAGTGTTGAATTTCGTAGGTCGCCATGTAGTGTAATCAGCATACAAAGTATCCAAAGGAATGGCATCCTTAAATTCTTGGTATCCATTTTCTGCTGAATTTCCAGAACTGAATTTGGGAATAACACCTTCGTATTTGTAAGCCCCTTTAAAAGTCAAACTTTCTACTTCTTTGGTATGTTTTATAAAACCAAGGTCTATGACACTTGCAGTTAATTGAATATTTTTCTTTGGATAATAAGTCAAACCAGCGTCAAATCCCAAACCTAAATTACCTCCTAGAAAGGCTCTTTTAGTAATGTCTTTTACTGCATTTGGCTCATAATCTTCATCATCGTATTTAGCAATTCCCGATGTATTGAGTTGCAAATCCGAATAAATCATTTGTTCATAAACCCCTTGTGTGGAAGGAATAGTATAAATGTATCCTGAATTACTAGTTGAATTAGCATTATAAATACTGGAATAAATCTTTCCTCGCGCTCCTAGAATTAATTTTTCATTTATTTTTTTATGAAATCCAAGATGAAAAACGGAGAGCATTTCTGCTTTTACACTCAAATCCCCTAAATTGAATACTTTACCCAAATAATCTCTATTTCCGTCTAAAGCCAAAATTGCAATATCTTTAGGCACATAGCTCATAAAATCAAATTCTTGGTACATACCAAAAGAAACATAGGAATCCCCTTGATCTCCCGCTATTTTAAAGCCTCCGTTAAATAATTCTATTTGTTCGTTTAGGACTACTCTATCTTTTCTTGTTGTGGAGAATACTACATTTCGCAGTTTCACGTTAAAATCTACTCCATTATCAGCAAATAAATCATACGCGGAGAATCCACTCGAACCAACATTTGTAGAAATACCAGACAATAAAGGAATCCCAAAATACCAATTGTACTTCACATCAGAACCCGGATTAGTCAGCAAAGACTGAGGCACTGAAGTGAAATTATATAAAATTTGCTTGTTTTGAGAAATACTTTTAACCGATAAAAATAGAACAAAGACTACAATTATTTTTTTCATTCTACTACAAAATAAGCGGTTACTCCTGAACGTAATTTTAAACTTCCTGTGCTATTTTCGTTTAATGGTGGACCGGCAAACATGGTGAGCGTGAAAGTAATTTTTGTCGTTCTTTTTAATAAGTCCAGCGTTGCATTTTCAAATACTTCAGTTTTAGTAACTATATTTTCTACACCGGTATACGCTAGCACGGTAAAATTTGTGGAATGAACAGGCTGATTATTTCTATCCAGAAATACTAAATCTATTCTGTACCCCCTATTTATGGTATTGTTAACTTCAAAAAATAAATCGACTCTTTTTAAGTTGTCTCTAAAAAATTTATCATTGAATACATCGACAGTTGGCGCATCCGTAATAACGGTGTGTTCCATTCCTCCGGTAACAAATTCATCTGCAGGAATATCAAAATAGGCTAAATTTGCAATAAAAACCGGTTCTAATTTTATATCATAGACTTGATTATAGTCTAAATCACTTGCACATGAAGACGAAAATAGTATCAGAATTAGTACGCCTAAAATTCTATGGACAGCCCGTAGTTTCATCATATTAGTATGTTAAAAGTAAATTGGGGAATTGTATAACAAACGTATCAATCATAGACTTATTATTTTCAAAATATTGAGTTCAACCACAACTGCCATTTTTATTTTTTAATGAAATTCACCAAATAGCTTCGAAGCCTCATTGTAAGCACTTTCAAAACTTATAGGACTCATGTCAGTTTTTTCTTTTTGAGAAGTAAAATAGGATAATAGTTTCTCTGTAGGCATATTACCCGTTAAATCGTCCGTTGCCATTGGACATCCGCCAAAACCCTGAATAGCCCCATCAAAACGGCGGCAACCCGCTTTGTAAGCCGCATCAATTTTCTCAAACCATTTATCAGGCGTAGTATGAAGATGAGCGCCAAATTCAATTTTTGGATATTTTGGAATTAAATTCGAAAACAAATACGAAATCACATCTGGTGTTGAACTTCCTACCGTATCCGAAAGTGATAAAATTTTGACTCCCATTAAAGCTAATTTTTCAGTCCATTCCCCTACTATTTCAACGCTCCAAGGATCGCCGTAAGGATTACCAAATCCCATAGAAAGATACGCTACTACTTCTTTATTCGTATTATCGGCAATTTCAAGAATTTCCTGTAACGTAATTAATGACTCGGCAATCGTCTTGTGGGTATTCCGCATTTGGAAATTTTCTGAAATCGAAAAAGGAAAACCTAAATACTGTATTTCGGGATGCGATGACGCTAAAGTTGCCCCTTGTGTATTAGCAATAATCGCCAATAATTTACTTCGGGTTTGAGATAAATCAAGTTGTGCCAGAACCTCAGCGGTATCCTGCATTTGCGGAATGGCTTTAGGCGAAACAAAGCTTCCAAAATCGATGGTGTCAAATCCTACACGCAATAAAGACTGGATATAAGTCACTTTTCTTGCCGTAGGAATAAATGGCTTTATGCCTTGCATGGCATCACGTGGACATTCTATAATTTTTATTGGCTCCATAGAAAGCCAAAGATAGAAAAACAATTATGAATTTTAAATTATCAGTTTTAAATTTTTGAAAATTGACATTATTACGTATTTTGGTAATAATTTTAATTATTACATAATTTGGTAATATTAAATATTATTACGTTATTTGGTAATAATTTATTTTAAACTTTTAAAGTAGACCTTTACTTTTTTAATTATATTTGGATATGACAAGCATAATCACTGGAGACATCGTTAATTCAAGAAAACTACCCTCTAAAATATGGATTGACGGTTTGAAAGAACTATTGAATACCAAAGGTAAAAACCCGAGTGAATGGGAAATTTATCGTGGTGACGAATTTCAGATGGAAATTATAAATCCAGAAGAAGCGCTACTGACAGCTTTCCAAATTAAGGCCTATCTAAAAACATTAAAGCTCGACGCGAGAATGAGTATTGGTTTTGGCGATAAAACCTATACAGCAGCCACAATTTCTGAAAGCAACGGAACTGCGTTCGTTCGTTCGGGAGAGCTTTTCGAAACTTTAAAAAAACAAAAAACAACCTTAGCCATTAATTCTGGCAATAGCGATTTAGATACAGAAATGAATTTAATGCTCCGTTTAGGATTGACCTTTATGGATAATTGGCTGGTGCAATCGGCTGAATTTGTTTTGGCATCCATAGAAAACAAATCACTTTCTCAAGAAGAAATGGGCGTGAGACTCGGTATAAATCAAGCCGCAGTAAGTCGCAGACGAAAACGAGCGCAGTTTGATTTGGTGCTGGAATTAGATAATCATTTCAGAAAAAAAATTAAAAACCTCAGTGTATGATTATTTTTGTAAAACTATTATTGGCACATTTACTTGGTGATTTTTTATTCCAGCCTACATCTTGGGTTTTAGATAAAGAAAGCAGAAAACACAAAAGTATTTATCTTTATATCCATACACTGCTTCATTTTATTTTGGCTTGGGCTTTAGTTGGCGGGACTGATTTTGTTTGGTTTGCCATTTTACTGGCGGTAACGCATGGAGGAATTGATTTTTTGAAATTACATTTTCAAAAAAATAAAACAAAACGCAACTGGTTTGTAATTGACCAACTGTTACATCTTATTGTGCTCATAGCAATTACACTATTTTACAATAACGAACGTATTGATTTTACAGCATTCGACAACCGATTTTGGATCTTTGCGACTGGAATACTTTTACTGACAAAGCCTACATCTATACTTATAAAGAATATTATTTCTATTTGGACTCCTGAAAACAAAACAAGCGACGATTCCTTATCCAATGCCGGAAATTACATTGGAATACTGGAACGCCTGTTCGTTTTTTATTTTGTCATTACTGCCCATTTTGAAGCCATTGGTTTTTTATTGGCTGCAAAATCTATTTTCCGATTTGGAGATTTAAAAGAAGCCAAAGACCGAAAACTTACTGAATATGTTCTTATCGGAACCTTATTGAGTTTTGGCATTGCATTATTGACAGGGCTTTTAGTAAAATATGGGTTGTTGCAATCTTTCTAAAATCTTTTTATTTATGGCTTTCACTAATCCCGGGCCTTCATAAATAAAACCCGTGTACAATTGCACCAAACACGCTCCGGCTTCCAATTTTTCAATCGCATCATCGGCAGAATGAATTCCCCCTACTCCAATAATAGGAAACGCTTTTTTACTTTTTTGAGATAAAAATCGGATGACTTCAGTGGAACGTTGCGTTAATGGTTTTCCTGACAAACCGCCCATTTCAGTTTTATTCTCCGATTGTAATCCTTCACGGGAAATCGTAGTATTTGTGGCAATAACGCCCGCGATTTTAGTTTCCTTGATAATATCAATAATATCCAATAATTGCTCATCTGTCAAATCTGGAGCGATTTTTAAGAGGATTGGTTTTTGCTTTGGCTTAGCCAAATTCTTATTTTGAAGCGTTTGCAGTAATTGTGTCAACGGCGCTTTGTCTTGTAAGGCTCGGAGATTTGGTGTGTTTGGCGAACTTACATTCACCACAAAATAATCCACATAATCATACAAAGCATCAAAACAGATTTCATAATCCGAAGTGGCTTCTTCGTTTGGTGTCAATTTATTTTTACCAATATTTCCTCCTATGAGAACCCCAGTATTTTTCTTTAATCGTTCAACAGCCTCCTGAACTCCGCCATTATTGAATCCCATTCTATTGATAATGGCGCTATCTGCTTTCAGACGAAACAATCGTTTTTTAGGATTTCCTTCCTGTCCTTTTGGAGTAAGCGTTCCTATTTCGATAAAACCAAAACCAAAACTGGACAATTCTTTATACAACTTGGCATCTTTATCAAAACCAGCCGCAAGTCCAACTGGGTTTTTAAATTTCAAACCAAAAACTTCTGTTTCCAACCTTGGGTCATTAACTTCATAAAGCAATTTAAAAAGAGAGGTAAATCCAGGAATTCTAGACAAAAATCGAATCAATGAAAAAGTAAAATAGTGGACTTTTTCCGGATCAAACAAAAATAGAAATGGGCGAATGAATACTTTATACATAGTTGTAGTGTTGTTGGTGCAAAAATAGAACTATCTCATCGATAATTAAATATTTCGAAAAAAAATTATACATCAACATTTGATTTGGCTGTAGCCAAAGAAGAAATAGCAAAAAACAGTAGTTAAACAAAACACTTGTTCCCCGCTATTTACAAATAAAAAAAAACACTTTCAAACTGCTTCATTCAAAATAAAATATTTTTTTTCAATGTTTTTTCTTATATTAGTACTAACTAAATTAGTATTTATTTAATTTTTTATCAACTTAAAAATATACAGATATGAAAATAAAATTACTCTTTACAGCTGTTTTGCTTTCCAGTTTTCAACTATTTTTTGCGCAAGCAATTAAGAATGAAACAAAAAAAGACACCACCAAATTAGCGACAAAAACTACTGTAACAACAATTAAAGACACTGTTATTGTGTCTAAGGCTGCAGAAACTGGGGTTGTCGCAACAGCAATACAAAATAACGCAAATGAAAAAGCTTTAAAAGAGGAAGCTAAACTACTAAAAGACAAACTCAAAGCTGAGAAAAAAGCGCTAAGAGTAGCTAATAAAATCGAAAAAGAGCAAAAGGATTTTGAAAAAAAACAAAAAGCTTTTGACAAACGACAAGACAAAATTCTTTCCAGTGAAAAATCAATTAGTACACTAAAAACAAAGATTTCAAATGAAGAAAGAAATTTAATTAAACTCAAAGAAAAATTTGAACAAAAGAAATCTAAAGGAAAGCTCAGTTCTATTGAAATTGAGAAAGAAAATATCCGAATCAGTAAACAACAAATAAAAATAAATAAGCTGGAAGGAGATCTCGATAAAACAAAAGACAAGTTAACTAAAATGAGAGATTAATTTGAACCACCTTCGGGTGGTTTTTTTTATATCTGCAAGATTATGTACATTGAAAAACAGGAATGTATTTCTCATTTTCAATGAATCTAAGCTGTTAAAAAAAATGAGAAATTACTTGTTGATTTACTTCAAAAAAGCTCCTGAAAAAATGTTTATATTTGCATAAAAACAAATTAAAATGCAACATATAATTGACCGTTTCATCAGCTACGTAACTATAGATACGGAATCTGACCCCAACTCTGAAACTACACCCAGCACAAAAAAACAATGGGATTTAGCCAATAAACTGGTTGAAGAACTAAAAGCCATTGGAATGCAAGACGTAACAATAGATGACAAAGCGTATATCATGGCAACTTTGCCAAGTAATGTGGCCCATGAAGTCCCTGTAATTGGATTTATTTCACATTTTGATACTACACCCGATTTTACTGGTGCCAATGTAAAACCTCAAATTATCCCTAATTATGATGGTAAAGACATTGTATTAAATACCGAACAAAACATTGTATTATCACCGAGCTATTTTAAAGATCTATTACTTTACAAAGGGCAAACTTTGATTACTACTGACGGAACAACATTATTAGGAGCCGATGATAAAGCCGGAATTACTGAAATTGTGACTGCAATGGAATTCCTTGTCAACAATCCCGAAATCAAACACGGAAAAATTAGAGTTGGTTTTACGCCCGATGAAGAAATTGGTCGTGGCGCGCATCATTTTGATGTAGCTAAATTTGGAGCGGATTGGGCTTATACAATGGATGGTAGTCAAATAGGCGAATTGGAATATGAAAATTTTAATGCGGCTGGTGCCAAAATTATTTTCAAAGGAAAAAGCGTGCATCCTGGTTATGCCAAAGGAAAAATGATCAATTCTATGTTGATTGCCAATGATTTTATCAATGAATTACCAATTGATGAGACACCCGAGACAACAAAAGGATACAAAGGTTTTTTTCACGTACATCATTTAACCGGAAGTATCGAAGAAACCGTTTTGGAATTAATCATTCGCGATCATAACAAGAAAAAATTTGAGAAACGTAAAGAATTAATCGAAAAAATTACTCGAAAAATCAATAAAAAATTCGCGAAACAATTTGGTTCAGCTATTGTTATCACTGAGATTAAAGACCAATATTACAATATGAAAGAAAAGGTTTTACCTGTGAAACATATTGTGGATATTGCGGAAAAAGCGATGAGAGAAATAGGTATTAAACCACTTATTAAACCCATTCGTGGCGGAACTGATGGTTCTCAATTATCGTATAAAGGATTGCCTTGTCCCAATATTTTTGCTGGCGGACATAATTTTCATGGAAAATACGAATACGTTCCTGTAGAAAGTATGCAAAAAGCGGTTGAAGTAATTGTGAAAATTGCTGAATTGACAGCAACAGAAGATTCATCTAAAAAATAATTTATTGGAATCCTCAAAAACGACTCATTCTTGGGATAAAAACAACAGTTGGTCAGAAGAATTAGAATTTCTAAAATCAATTATTGTCAAAACTGAACTCGTGGAAACTACCAAATGGGGCGGTATTGTTTATGTCCTGAATGGTAAAAACGTGCTCGGAATTGGAGGATTCAAAAATTATTTTACAATTTGTTTTTTTAACGGTGTTTTTCTGAAAGATGAAAAAAAAGTTTTAGTTAACGCGCAAGAAGGCGTTACCAAATCGTTGCGACAATGGCGCTTTTCATCAAAAGAAGAAGTCAATGAAGCGGCAGTATTAGATTATATTCAGGAAGCGATTACCAATGAAAAACAAGGAAAGAACAGTAAACCCGAGAAAAAAGAACCTATCCTTTCTGAACTTCTTCAAAAGGAATTAGATGCTGATGCCAATTTAGCAGATGCTTTTCTAAAATTCTCTCCTTACAAACAATATGAATTCTTAGAATATATTGAAACTGCAAAACGAGAAGAAACCAAACGTTCCCGGATCGAAAAAATAAAACCAATGATACTTAAAAACATTGGTTTAAACGATAAATACCGATAAAATCAAGTCCCAATTCTGAAACTCAGAGTTGTGACTTTTTATTTAACGCCACATTAGGATAATACATTCTACTTTCCTAATCATTTATACAATCTCTTTCTTTTAAAAAAGAAAACACTTCCTTCCTTGGTTACAATTTGCTGCAAATCAGAATAAATTATCTGAATCGTTCTGAAAAACTTAACATTGACCAGTGCAATAAATCACTATATTTACTTACAATCACTTAACAATTTAATAACACCAGAACAATATTCGTTTAATTGAATAAAAGCTAATACTATAAATTATGATACAAAAGAAAGAAACGGAAACTGATACAGTATCTCCAACAAAACCTGAAATTGATAAGCCAATTAGAGCTCGAAGAACAAAAGTCGTTAAACCTGTAGCGGAACCCGTTGAAATCATAGAACCGGTAATTGAAGAAATCATAATGGAAACGATAGAGATTTCTACTATTAGTCTAGAGGATAATAGTGACGTTTCAAATAAGAAAAAAAGTAAAAACGAAATCAAAAAAAAAGTAAAAATGAAAGATAAAGACAAGAAAAAGGCTAAAAAAGCCGACGCAAAAGAGAAAGCAAAGCAAAAAGCGAAAGCAAAAGCTAAAAAGGCAAAAAAAGCCAAAAAGGATAAAGCTAAAAAAGCTAAAGTCAAAGCCAAGATAAAAGCTAAAAAGGCCAAAGCAAAATCAAAAAAAGCGAAGAAGAATAAAAAGAATAAAAAATAATGATATTCTTTTTTATCAAAAAAAAGTCCCAATCCGAATAATCGGTTGGGACTTTTTTAATTCATTAAAATGAGAATTATTTTTTGTTCAATACTGCACTCATTTCCATAGAAATAGCAGAACGCTCCATTTTCAATTTTCCTGACATCGTTTCAACAACAACAGTTGTATCCGCTAATTCAGAAACTTTTCCATGAAGACCACTTTTTGTAATGATTTTATCACCTACTTTTAAGCTGCTTTCAAATTCTTTTTCGTTTTTCGCTCTTTTTTGTTGTGGTCTGATCATGAAGAAATAGATTACCACAAACATTAATAAAAACGGTGCAAATTGAGTTAATTGTTCCATAATTTAAATTCTTTTTTTTATTGATTAATATTACATTAAACCACGACCAGCTTTAATGATTCTTTTGCTGGCTTCCAGTTCTTTTACTAAATTGTCTAAAATTCCGTTGATAAAAATACTACTTTTTGGCGTAGAATATTCTTTAGCAACTTCTAAATATTCGTTAAGAGTTACTTTTACAGGAATGGATGGGAATTTTAAAAATTCACAGATTGCCATTTTCAGGATAATAGTGTCAATCTCGGCAATTCTTTCAGTGTCCCAGTTTGGTGTTTTATCAAGATATTCTTTGGCTAATTCCGTTTCGTTTAAGACCGTTTTTCTGAACAAATCTTTAACAAAATCCTTATCCTCATTGTCTTTATACAATTTTGGCACTCTAAAATTATCGTCTTCTCCAGATTTAATTACTTTCAATTGCTTGATAATATGCGTATTCACTAATGGAATATCATCAACCCAAGTCAACTTATCATCTTCTAAATATTCATACAATTTCTCGTTTGGAACAATTACATCCATGAATAAATCAACGATAAATTGTCGGTCTTCTTCAAATGTATTTACTGGATTACTCATGTAATCCGCATACAATTTGCTTGCTTTTACATCATTAAGAAGTAATAAAATATAATCGTCGTTTAAAGACCAATTATTGATTTTACGGTTTTCCAATGCAATGCTTAGTGAATTATTTTCGGCAAGGATTTGAAAGATTCTGTTTTTGATAAACTTTTCGTTGGGTTTACGTTCCTCAGGAGTTGCAAGATGTTTCAAACTGGATTTATGTAAAAAGACAGTCTCTGTTTTACAAATTTCAATCAGGGAAGAAAGCATTATAAGGTATAAATCTTGAATATTGTCGATGCTGTAAAAAAGGAATTTTTCTTCTTTTTCCAGATTATCTGAACCGCTTTGATGCATCGCATAAATGGATTGCATTACTTTAACGCGAATGTGTCTTCTATTTACCACCTTGTAAGAACTTTTATTAATTAGTCTGCAAAAATAAGTATTTCATTTTTTAAAATAAAATATATAATCGCTTATTTTAAAAGTATTCAATCAACAGCATTCAGTGAACGCTAATAAATTGTTCACTGAATACTGATAACTGAACGTTTTTTTTACTTTTTACTATTTTCTATTTTTCTTTGATTGATGCGATTTTGAGCAATAGTCAAAGCGGCATGATGTGTTGTCATCTTGTTAGCAATGGCAAAATCAAATATCTCTAATGTTGTGTTATAAATATTTTCTGTTTTACGCATGATCTCCGCTTTGTCATAATGCGCTAATTCCGCATAAACATTGATAATTCCACCCGCATTAATCAAGAAATCAGGAGCATATAGAATGCCTCTTTCTTGTAGAATTGCACCGTGAACATTCTCATCAGCCAATTGATTATTGGCAGCTCCGGCAATTACTTTTGCTTTAATTTTATAAACTGTATTGTCATTTAACGTTGCTCCCATGGCACAAGGCGCATAAATATCAACATCAGCACTGTACAAATCCTCACCTCTGAAAATTTGTGCGTTATACTTCGCTCCCACTTCATTTAATTTTTCTTCATTGATGTCAGCAATCGTTACAATTGCACCTTCTTTTGTCAAATAATCAACTAAAGTTTCTCCAACATGGCCGATTCCTTGAACCAAAACTTTTTTACCACTCAAAACATCAGAACCAAATTGTTGCTTTGCAGCAGCTTTCATTCCTAAATATACTCCGTAAGCTGTAACTGGCGATGGATTTCCAGAACCTCCTCTTGATTCAGAAATTCCGGTAACATAAGGCGTCACGTCTCTAACGATATCCATATCTGCGGTCTCCATTCCCACGTCCTCAGCAGTAATATATCTCCCGCTTAAACCATGCACAAATTCGCCAAACTTACGCATCAACTCAGGAGTTTTTTGTGTTTTGGCATCACCTATAATAACTGCTTTACCTCCACCAATATTCAATCCTGTAATAGCCGCTTTAAAAGTCATTCCACGTGAAAGACGCAATACATCGTTCAGCGCTTCCCATTCATTTGCGTAATTAAACATTCTCGTACCTCCTAAAGCAGGGCCCATAACCGAATTATGAATACCAATAATTGCTTTTAAACCTGTATCTTTGTCATTGCAAAATACAATTTGTTCGTGATCATCAAATGATAATTGACCAAAAACGGGATCCATTTTTTTAAGTTCCTTTCCAGTTGTGAAAGCTGCATTCATAGTGTGATTTTTTATAGTGATGAATTATGAATTTGTCAAAAAGACAATTCAAATTTACATAAAAAATGAACATGCAGTAGATTTTTGTCTAAAAATCACCAATTCAATAATTTAATTGATTATTATTTCATCACTAACAAGTATTAAAACTAAGGTTTTATTCAAAAAATGAAACCATTTCAACACAGAATATCTTAAAAAAATGAAAGAATTACGTTATTTAAATAAATATTTCGTCAAATACAAATACAGTTTCTTACTGGGAATTATTTTCACCATTATCGCACAAATATTCATGCTTTTCACTCCCAAGTTGATTAGCAAATCATTTAAGGTAATTGAAGCTTTCGCCAAAGATAAAACCATTGCCAAATCAGTTATTCATCAAGAATTAATTTCAAATATTTTACTGATTATTGCCACAACAATCATTGCTGGTTTTCTTACTTTTTTGATGAGACAAACCTTAATTGTAATGTCACGTCACATAGAATTCGATTTAAAAAACGAAGTGTTCCGTCAATATGAAAACCTGTCGCAGAACTTTTATAAGCAAAATCGCACCGGAGATTTAATGAACCGCATCAGTGAGGATGTTTCAAAAGTAAGAATGTACGTAGGGCCTGCTGTGATGTATTCGATTAATACTTTTATCCGTTTTGCAATTGTAATCGTTTATATGTACAATGTATCCCCAAGATTGACTTTATACACGCTATTGCCTTTACCAATTTTGTCGTACGTCATTTTTAAACTCAGCTCCGAGATCAATAAAAGAAGTACTATTTTCCAGCAATATTTATCCAAAGTGTCCAGTTTTTCACAAGAAATATTTTCAGGAATCCGAGTGATAAAAGCCTATTCACTGGAAGACCAGCATCAACAAAATATGGTTAATTTAGCCAATGAAAGCAAAAGCAAAAGCTTAAACTTAGCCAAAGTGCAATCCTTATTTGGTCCGTTAATGTTAGCGCTGATAGGAATTAGTAACTTAGTGGTAATCTATTTTGGTGGTCTAATGTACATTGACGGCACTATAAAAAGTATTGGAACCATCGCTGAATTTATTTTATATGTCAACATGCTTACTTGGCCGGTAGCTTCATTAGGATGGGTTTCTTCGATGGTTCAAGAAGCTGAGGCTTCCCAAAAACGCCTTAATGAATTCCTAAAAATCGAACCGGAGATAAAAAATAAAAATCTGGACAAATCAGTGATTGAAGGTTCTATTTCTTTTGAAAATGTAAGCTATACTTATGAAGACACTAATATAAAAGCGATACAAAACATTTCATTTACAGTAAAAAAAGGAGAAACTTTAGCTATTCTAGGGAAAACCGGATCTGGTAAATCGACTATTTTATCCTTGATTTCACGTATGTATGATGTTACAGAAGGGAAAATAAACATTGACGGAAATGAAATAAGCACCATCAACTTGTTTGATTTACGTAACAGTATCGGAATTGTACCACAAGATGCCTTTTTGTTTTCGGACAGTATCAAGAATAACATTATGTTTGGCAAAGAGAATGCAACGGAAGAAGAGGTAAAAGCTGCCGCAAAAAGTGCCGTTGTACATGATAATATTATGGGTTTCAACAAACAATACGAAACAATCCTGGGGGAAAGAGGAATTACACTTTCAGGAGGTCAAAAACAAAGAGTTTCCATTGCAAGAGCAATTATCAAGAATCCTCCTATTTTACTTTTTGACGATTGCTTATCTGCAGTTGACACGGAGACCGAAGAAGCAATTTTAAACAACTTACATGAAATTTGTAAGGATAAAACCACCATTATTGTAAGCCATCGCGTTTCTTCCGCTAAAAATGCAGACCGAATTATCATCATTGAAAAGGGGGAAATTATACAACAAGGTTCTCATAATCAATTGATAAATCAAGAAGGCTATTACGCCGCTTTATATTTGAAACAACTTTCAGAAAAAGAAATGCTATAATTGTTGGATAATACATATATTTTTTAGATTTTTGGATACTACTTAACAACCATAAATTGATAGAAAGGAATATGAGAGAACATGACATGTTAGAAAAAGAAGAGATATTTTCTAAAGTTTTAAGAGCTGGAAGAAGAACATACTTCTTTGATGTGAGAGCGACAAAAGCAGATGATTATTACATTACCATTACCGAAAGCAAAAAATTTACTGAAGAAGATGGATCATTCCATTTCAAAAAACATAAAATCTATTTATATAAAGAAGATTTTGCAGCTTTTGCAGAAATTCTTGGCGAAATGACTTCTTATGTTTTGAACCACAAAGGCGAAGAAGTAATTTCTGAAAGACACCAAAAAGATTTCAAAAAGGAATATGCTTCTGAAAAATCAGATGATGAAATTATACCACAAACATCAACTTTTACCGATATTGAATTTGATGATATTTAATTTTTAATTCCTTACTTACACATAAAAAAAGTCCAAAAATCAGAAGATTTTTGGACTTTTTTTATGGTGATACTCTAAATAGCAGTTCGTTTTTGTTTATGAATCCAATATTACCCAATTCGCAACCCGTTTTCTATTTTGAAATCGGGAGCCAGCAAAATTACGTCACCTTCATCTCCTACCGCACCCAATACCAGACATTCGCTCATGAATTTCCCGATTTGCTTTTTAGGAAAATTAACCACCGCTACAATCTGGCGGTTAAGTAAATCTTCTTTTTCGTAACGTTTGGTTATTTGCGCCGATGTTTTTCTAATTCCGATTTCAGAACCAAAATCTATGGTAAGTTGGTACGCTGGTTTTCTAGCTTCAGGAAAATCATTGACTTCCAGAATAGTTCCTACACGCATTTCTACTCTTTCAAATTCAGGCCAGGTCAGTTCCATGTAATTTTAGTTTTACTTTTGAAGCATAAAGTTACATTTTACAAAATAAAAACCTACATATTAGAAAAAGATATTTCATAATTAAAAGCAGGAAAAAGCCAATCTGGCATGTTAAATACACGTTAAACATATTAAAACTAAAAGAAATGAATGTACTTTTGTATTGCGGAATTTAAAATTTTATGAAAATATTTCCAAATACAACACCAACCTCCACCACTCTTTTCAAAGAGTTTTTTGTGTTTGGCGCAAAATTTTCGCATTCAAAAGCCTTTGTTGATTAGACCTTCGTCTATATAAAAACAAACTACTTCGAGACGAAGGTTTTTCTTTACATCATTTATTTAATCAGAAATTTTAAAAGTTATCTTTTTAAAATTCAATCAAATTTAAAAACATGTTTTTAAAAAAATTAGCTGCGCACCAAATTATTTGGGCGTCAACCCTTTCGTTTTTAGCAATCAGTAGTGTATTGATTTATTTCGATTATCTTGATTATTTATTTTTGGTTATTCCGCTTTTATTACTTTATATGCTCCTTTCGGATACTTTCCAATCCAAACATACCGTTAAAAAAAACTACCCAATTGTGGGTCGATTCAGGTATTTCTTAGAATCTTTTCGTCCGGAAATGCGTCAATATTTCTTTGAAGGCGAATTAGACGGCAAACCTTTTAATCGCAGACAACGAACTATCGTTTATCAAAGAGCCAAAAATGTAAAGCAAACTATCTCTTTCGGAATGCAGGATGACCCCAACAGAATTGGGTACGAATGGGCAGCGCATTCTATTTATCCAAAAAGAGCCGACAAACAATTTTTCAGAACCACCGTTGGGAACAGCCAATGTTTGCAGCCTTATAGTGCCAGTATTTATAATATCAGTGCCATGAGTTATGGCGCATTGAGCAAAACTGCCATTTCTTCTTTGAATAAAGGAGCCCAGAAAGGCGGATTTGCACATAATACAGGCGAAGGAGGAATCAGTGATTTTCACTTAGAAGGCGGTGATTTAATTTGGCAAATCGGAACTGGATATTTTGGATGCAGAAAAGACGATGGTACCTTTTCAGAAGGATTATTTACAGAAAAAGCCAACTTTCCACAAGTTAAAATGATTGAGTTAAAACTCTCGCAAGGAGCAAAACCTGGACACGGAGGATTATTACCAGGCGAAAAAAACACGCCTGAAATTGCTAAAATCAGAAACATCCAACCTCATGTGGCTGTACATTCGCCAGCAGCCCATACTGCTTTTTCAAACAGTACTGAATTATTGTTTTTTCTAAAAAAATTAAGACACTTATCTAACGGAAAGCCGGTTGGATTCAAAATTTGCATTGGGCGTCAAGATGAATTCATAGCAATTGTTCAAGCCATGAAAGAAACAGGAATTGTTCCTGATTTCATTACCATTGACGGAGCAGAAGGAGGAACTGGAGCAGCACCTTTAGAATTTATTGATTATATGGGAATGGCACTTTCGGATGCTTTGATATTTGTTACCAAAACCTTAAAACAATTTGAACTCAGGGATCAAGTTAAAATTATGGCTTCTGGAAAAATCATCACTGGTTTTGATATCGCTAAAGCAATATCACTTGGCGCCGATGCCTGTTACAGCGCACGAGGAATGATGTTTGCGCTAGGCTGTATTCAAGCGCTGCAATGTGATAGTGGCAAATGTCCTGTTGGTATTGCAACACAGGATAAAGCTTTATACAAAGGATTGGATATTACTGAAAAAAGTGTGCGCGTTGCTCATTTTCACAACAACACGTTAAAAGCTTTTGCAGAATTCATTGGAGCTTGTGGATTTGATTCCCCAAAAGCCATTACTCCAGATGTTTTTTACCGCAGAATTGACCATAAAACGAATGAAAGTTTTGCAGCACTATTTTTTAACGATTTTGAAAATAAAGCTAAAACCGAAAAAATAAACTTAAACTAAATCCAAATGAAGCCAACTCCAGTTTTAACAATTACCGATTATCACATTCTTCGGGAATTGGTGAAAAATGCAAAAGACAGTACGAATATTAGAGAAATCGCTTTGCTTACACAAGAATTAGATCGGACAATTGTCAACAAAGAAGGTGTTCTTGACGAATCTATTATCCGAATGAATTCTCATGCAACAGTCGAAGATACCAAGACCAAACAGCAAATGAAAATTCAAATTGTTATGCCTTCACAATCCAACATTAAAGAAGGAAAAGTTTCTATTTTGGCTCCTTTATCCGTCGCAATAATTGGCTTTAAAGAAAATGACGAAGTGGAATGGCAATTGCCTGCCGGAATTAAAAATTTAAAAATAATTGCCGTAACGAATACTCCAAACAACTAATTACCAACTCTTTTAAACACCTCATTTATGAAGGTGTTTTTTTTATCTATAAGCGGAAATTCTTTCTTTTCATCTTCGAAAACAAAAAAATTACAACTATTTACACTAATTATGTAATACTATTTTCAGTTTATGCCACTAATTTTACAAAAGACGAATATTAAATTCATCTTGTAAATAGTAACTATTATGGAAATGAGTCAGAAAAACAGTAGCGAATCGAGAAAGGAAAACAACACTGGATTAGACATGTACATTGAAACAGCGCCTAATGTAAAATTATATGTTAAAGATTATGGTGAAGGAAAACCAGTTATTCTTATTCACGGATGGCCACTATCTAATGAAATGTGGGAATACCAAATTGATACTTTAGTTCAAAATAATTTTAGAGTTATTGTTTATGACCGTCGTGGTTTTGGAAAGTCCTCACAACCTTGGGATGGTTATGATTATGACACTTTAGCCGACGACTTAAAGGCTATTATTGACCAATTGGATTTAAAAGAAGCCACACTTGTTGGATTTTCAATGGGTGGTGGCGAAGTAGTACGCTATTTCAGTCGTCACAGCGGAAAAGGGGTTTCTAAAGCGGTGCTTATTGCATCAGTGACACCGTTTCAATTGCAAACGGATTCTAATCCAAATGGTGTTCCACAAGAAAAATATGATGCTATGGCAGCACAAATCAAGGAAGATCGAATTGGCTTTCTGGATAGTTTTGGAAAAACATTTTTTGGAGTGAGCTTTATCAGCAAACCTATCAGTACACCATTATTGGATTATTACAGAATGCTGTGCTCTTTTGCTTCACCACGTGCCACTTTAGAATGTGCCATATCATTTTCAACAACCGATTTCCGTCGTGAAATGGCATCTGTCAATGTTCCTACATTAATTATTCATGGGGACGAAGACAAAACAGTACCTATTGAAATTACTTCAGAAATAGCGGCAAAATTAATACCCGACAATAAATTTATTGTTTATGAAGGAGCGCCACACGGGTTATTTTACATTGAAAAAGATAAATTAAACAAGGATTTGATTGAATTTTTAAATTCATAAGTAGTAACAAATTCATTTATTGCAAAAAACTCCCAAAACTTTCGTTTTGGGAGTTTTAATTTTATATGCTAATAAATAGTTTAAACTATTTAACATCCATTAATTCTACGTCAAAAATCAAAGTAGCATTTGGTGGAATTGCTCCTCCAGCACCACGAGATCCGTAACCTAAATGTGAAGGAATAACGAAACGTGCTTTGTCACCTACGCGCAACAACGCAATACCTTCGTCCCAACCTTCAATAACGTTTCCTTTTCCTAATGGAAATTCAATTGGTTTTTTACGCGGATAGGAGCTGTCAAAAACTTTTCCGTCAGGAAGTTGTCCTGTATAATGTACTGAAACTGTTTTTCCGTTCTCCGCTTTTTTACCTTCCCCTCTTTGGATGAATTGGTAACGCAAACCGCTTTCTGTTTTTTCAAAACCGGCAGCCAATTTTTCCATAGCGGCTTCAGCATCTGCTTTTAAAGCAGCATCACGCTTGTTACGAGAACCTTTGAAAGTGATAAAAGCTTCAATTGCATTCCAATTTTTAGCTTCTTCTCCTACTCTAACAATTTCTAAAGACTCCAAAACATCCCCTTGAGCAACAGCATCAACAACATCTTGACCTTCTACCACATGACCAAAAACAGTATGTTTATTATCCAACCATTCTGTTGGGATGTGTGTAATGTAAAATTGAGAACCGTTTGTTCCAGGTCCTGAATTAGCCATTGCCAAAACTCCCGGACGATCGTGTTTCAAACTTGGATGAAATTCATCATCAAATTTATACCCTGGATCTCCAGTTCCTGTTCCTTGTGGACAACCACCTTGAATCATGAAATCAGGAATTACTCTGTGGAATTTTAATCCGTCATAAAATTTAACCCCTTGCGGTTTTACTTTATTTTCTAAGTTTCCTTCTGCCAATCCTACGAAATTCCCCACTGTACCTGGAGTCAAATCGTGTGTTAGTTTTACTAAAATAGCACCTTTTGCAGTGTTGAATTTAGCATATATTCCGTTTTCCATTTTTGTTTAATTTTTATTGAAAGGCAAATTTACGAAATTAATTTATTTGAACCTATTCGCTAAAATGTTACATTTGATAAATTATCATGATATTTAGTCCAATTTATAGCCTTAAAAACATCTTATTTAAAGTAGTTTGAAATTTAACCTTTGAATAAATTATAAATCAACTTGAATTCAATTGATACTTTTAATACCATCACCAATAAAAACTTATTTTTTCATGAAATTTATCTATTGCATTTTATTCTTTACTAGCTTCATTTGTAATGCGCAACAGCAGTTGGTGACATTAGAGTATTTTTTACCAAAAAATTCTACATACAATGAAAAAATTCCGACTCCAAAAAGCATATTTAATTTTGAATTAGGAGAAATGCACACGGATCACAATCAAGTGGTTCATTTTATGAATGCAATTGCAAAAGCCTCAGACAGAGTACAAATAGAAACAACCGGTTACACTTATGAAAACCGTCCGCTTCAATTACTTACTATTTCGAGTCCTAAAAATTTAGCGAAAATTGATGAAATCCATAAAAGACATCTCGCACTAACGGAATCAAATGCCAGTGTTCAGGACGTATCTGACTTACCTATTGTAGTCTATTTAGGATATTCCATTCATGGTAATGAGTCCAGCGGAACGGGAGCTGCGATTGCTTTGGCATATTATCTTGCAGCATCTGAAAGTCCTGAACTTGAAAAAATACTGGACAATACGGTCATTTTATTAGATCCCAGTTTAAATCCAGATGGACTACATCGTTTTTCTACTTGGGTAAATAGCCATAAAAGTAAAAATTTAGTAACTGATCCTAATGATCGAGAATTCAATGAAACATGGCCGGGTGGTCGATTTAATCATTATTGGTTTGACATGAACAGAGACTGGCTTCCTGTTCAACTTCCGGAAAGTCAGGCACGCATTAGAACTTATAGAAAATGGATGCCTAACGTATTGTGTGATTTCCACGAAATGGGAACTAATTCGACCTACTTTTTTCAACCAGGAGTTCAAAGCCGCACTAATCCGCTTACTCCTGAATTGAACCAAAAACTTACTGAAAAAATTGCAGGCTACCATGCCAAAGCATTGGATAAAATTGGAAGTTTTTATTTTGTCGAAGACGGTTTTGATGACTTTTATTACGGTAAAGGATCTACTTATCCAGACATCAATGGCGGTATAGGCATTTTATTCGAACAAGCGAGTTCAAGAGGACATGCCCAACAAAGCGTAAACGGAGTAATCACTTTCCCATTTACCATCAGGAATCAATTTACCACCAGCTTATCTACGCTGCAGGCTACGTATGAAATGCGAAAAGAGTTATTGAAATACCAACACGATTTTTTTGTTAATTCCAGTATCGAAAGTAAAAATAATAAAATAAAAGGCTACGTTTTTGGAGACGAAAAAGATGCCACTAAAGTTAAAGAACTGACTAAAATCCTTAGCCAACATAAGATTGAGATGCTTCATTTGAAAGAAGACATCACCATCAACAAAAAGAAATTCAGCAAAGACTTGAGTGTTATTATTCCAATGGAACAAAAAAATTCAAAGCTGATACACGCTATTTTCGACAGACAAACCAAGTTCAAAGACAGCTTATTTTATGACATTTCAGCATGGAATTTTGATTTGGCTTTCAATTTAAATTTTGAAGGAATGAATTCCCTTTCACAGGCTGGAGCGCGTTACGAAAGCCCGTTCAAATCCGGAATGGTGAATCAAAAAAGTGATGTGGGTTATTTAATTGAATGGACCGATTACAATTCTCCTAAACTTTTATACCAATTACTGGCCAAAGGACTGCGCGTAAAAACGACCAAAAAACCATTTGTACACAACGGGAAAACTTTTTCCTATGGAAGTTTATTATTGCCTATTCAAAATCAAACGCTGAGTTCGGATGAAATTCATGCTTACCTCAACAAAATTATTCCAAACTATGCTATTGCAATTACCGCAGTAGAAACGGGTTTTACCGATGGTGCCAATTTAGGAAATCCTAATTTAGTTAATCTCACTATGCCAAAAGTAGCCATGGTTGTGGGCCGTAATGTTGATCCATCAGATGCTGGAGAATTATGGCATTTATTTGATCAAAAAGCAGCAATTCCGTTAACTAAAATAGATGTGGAACAACTGCAAAAAGTGAATCTAAGCGCCTACACTACTTTAATCATGGTGAATGGAAATTATGCTGGACTTTCGCCGGCCACAATAACTAAAATAGAACAATGGACACAAAACGGAGGGACTTTAATTGCTTATCAGGATGCCATTAAATGGCTGAACGATGCCAAATTAATTGAGTTGACTTTAAAAACCAATAAAAGTGAAGCCAAAGCGATTACCTTTGAACAAACTAGCGATTACAAAGGAGCACAAGAGATTGGCGGAGCCATATTTGAAACTAAATTAGATTTGTCCCACCCAATTAATTATGGAATGCCTAGAAATACAATGCCCATTTTCAGGAATTCATCGATTTTTATTGAACCCAATAAAAACAGCTTTAACAACCCGATACAATACACTAAAAATCCATTACTGAGCGGTTACATTTCGAAACCAAAACTGGAATTATTAAAAGAAACCGTTCCGTTTCAAGCAATACGAAAAGGAGAAGGGAATATCTTAATTTTTACTGATAACACTAATTTCAGAGCTTTCTGGTTGGGAACCGAAAAATTATTTTGGAATGCGGTTTTCTTTAGTAAACTCATGTAGTAAAAACCATAATCACATATTGAAATAGCATCTCAGAATAGTAAAAAAAACAAGCGCAGCGTAGCAATCCGTTGCGCTTTTTTGGGTTTTAATACTAATCTAACGTTCCCTTGCTACAAGATGTTTGGGACTAAAAAAGCCTAATCTTCGGTTATACACTAAAAATGTAAGTACAAAACCGTTTTAAAATTAAGCCCAATGCCCAAATCTCTTGTGAGCAAGTGTTATGCCTCGTTGTTCTTTTTCGTCCGCTTGATTGTCTGTCGGTTTTGCAGTGTGGTTGGACAGACACACTCTTTGACAAGCGCTGGTGTGATGTTGGCAATATGTGTGGCTGTGAAGTGAAGGCTCATTTTTACTCAAATTAATTATCCTTTTTAGTCTGCCATTGGTTTTATCATTTTTTCAATAAACTCAATTTCAGCTTTGGTCAATTTATATTTTGCATATAATTGTTGGTCAATTTTAGCGATTGATTTTGTCCAATCTATTTTCGAGTTTTCTGAAAAGTCTTGAAGCGGAACATATTTCCATACATCTTTATTGTTGTCTTGAGTTACTTTCAATACTCCTAGCATTGAACGAACAAATTTTGTCTTAATGTACTTCAAACAAGATTGGGCTTCTTTAACTGTATTAAATGCTCCGATACTTATAAAAGACTGAGTATATCCAGTTCCTAGATTTCCAATTACAGGTTCGCCAATCAATGCAGTCGGTACAACCTCACCTAAAGCTCCTGAACCATTACTTTTGGGAAGTAATACCTTGAACTTATTTGTATTTTTGTGGTCTTCAATATATTTGGCTGGTAAAAAGCGATAAGTTCTGCTGTTTTTAATTAAACCAAAAACACAAATATCATTTTTGCTAGCAGGTTCTTCTGCAAATATTGATAACTGGTCAAAAATTGAAGTTGTTAATCGTTTCTCTCTACCCTCACTGCCAATAATATTTTTATAAGCTGGATAATCTTTGTAGAGAGTTTCTAAATCAAATTTATTCTGTGTATATATATTGCTGGCTATTGACTCAAATTTAGGAGCTATAATTACTTTTTGTAAAATAGAATTTACTTCTTGAAACTTTGAAAAAACTCCAATTTTTTCAAAATTTTGCTTTTTATCTCTTAAAGTAATTGTTATCCCGCCCATTAAGTTCACCTCAGGAAATGCATCACTGCTCTTACTGAAATAAGATTGAACTTTTAAGTGTTTATCATCTAACATTTTCTTATTCCATTGACTTGGCGTTTTACCTGCATTGAAAAGAAATCTACCAGGGGTTACGAGCACCACTTTTTCACTTAACTGATAAGCTAAATCCATAAATAGATGATAAATAGGATTATCGCTCGTACCTTCTCTTCTATCTTGATAAGGCGGATTGCCTACAATTACATTAAACTTCATATGCTTATTGTTTATTTTAATGGTTTCATCTTGAATCAAATTGTTTTCTTTAATTAAATCTAAGGACGTATGATTCTGTTCAATTAGATTAACATCTAATTCAAGTAGCTTGTATACCTTTCTCGTGAATTCATAAGTAAGTTTTGACGTGGGTATGGAATAAAAATTGCTTGCAGTTATTTTTCCGAATTTTTTATAAACTGCGTATACAAATTCTCCCTGTTTAGAGGCAATGTCCAGTAGTAATGTCGAATCTGAAATAGTGTTGTCAGGCAAAGAATTAATCATCAATTCGGTAATGTTTTCAGGAGTAACTACTTCCCATTCAGAAAGACGACCAAATTTTTTCAGTGCATTACTAGCTCTTTTAATTGGAGAAATTTCAGTATCGTTCGATAATGAATTAATATTGTGAATTTTATAATCAAGTTCGCTTAATATAAACGGGTTGATGTGTTTTTGAAACAACTCAAGTATTATCGCATCTAAATTCAAATTTGAAGCAATTCGCAAATTGTCAGGATTACCCTTGATGTGATTAATTATTTCTTGTAGTGATTTAACTCTTGAATCTGTCAAAAATGCGAAGAATAAAATTCTTGCATAATACATTGCAAACTGACCTTTATAATCATTTACAGCTTTATCATCTTTTGATTTGGATTTTGTATTCCCTTCATTTTCGTTATCGTCATTATCAGGGGTATCTTCTATATCAATTTCATCTCCTTCACCTTCTGTTGGTTTAATTTCGATGCCTTGACGAGAACCGATTTTTCCTTGTCTTTCAATTTCGGCTTTGATGGCTTCAATATCTAACAAAGCATAATCAATAGCAATAGTTGTTGCTTCATCAAATACGCTTCTATTACTCGAATATTTGCGAACAGCATCCAATATATCAGCTGGCTGTATTTGAACAATTTTGTTATGGTGCAAAACTACAATTGGAGATATTTCAAGTTCTTTTTTGATTCTATCGGCTAATTTGTTGTTTCCGTTAGATTCCGTATTTACATTGTAAATCTGTGATTTATGTTCCTGCATTTGGAACATTCTGTTTGGGTTAAAGTCAACCAATAAAGTTTGTGGTTTCATATTGAATTTTACCACATCACCTGTCGGGGCTGCGAAAACCTTGATGTACTGATTTTGTAAACGAAAAATGGCTTGGTCGTATTCTTGTGGTGATGATGTATCTTTTAGGTAAAGCATTGTATCCCATTCGTGAACTGTGCTACCCGTGAGCATTCTGTTTACTGTTAGAGTGATTGTTTTTATATTTTCACTTTCACACTTTTTGATTTTGGCTTGAACTGCTTGTGTGTCTTTGAAGTTTTTTTCGTTCTCAACACCTGAAATATTGATAATTTCGTAATTGCTAAGATGTTTAAAATCTTGATTCTTGATTAATTCTTCCAATGCGTCACAAGATGCTCGATAAGGCAAAACACAAACAATATGACGGCACATTTTGCCTTCTTTTATTTTATCGTAATCTAGGAAACTTAATAAATTGGCATCCTCTTCTGAGCCGTCAATTACTTTTAGCAAGTCAAGAATTTCCTTTTCGTACTTGAATTTTTTGTGGAGTTTATTTTCCTTGTCTATGATTATTGATTGCGGTTTGAAAAGTTCTGAAAAAGCAAAGGTTACGCCTTGCTTTTTCAATTCTTCCATTTTTTTTCGGGAAGATTCATTTGGGTTAAAAGCAAAACGAATCATTTGAGGAAATCCATAATAAGGATTATCCCATTCCTTAACTTCGTCTTTGTTTAGATTTTCTACATCCCATTTTTCTTGATCTTCTGCAATATTTGTGAATTGATAAAATGCAATAATGTCATCATTGGTAAACTCGCTATTCATTAAAATGCGATAAGGCGTTCCGGAAAGATGAATGCGAATTTTAGCATTAAAAACTTTATTGGTAATTTCTAAATCGTCTAAAGTATTGTCATTTAGTTTTAATTCACTTTTTATTTCTTTGGCACTAAATTTTTCCTCTTTTAAGACTTTTCCATATTCAATGGCTCTTGCTCCAAAATGTGTTTCGTCAATGAGCAATAAGTCAATTTGATTTTCAAATACTTCTTTATGCTTTGTTTTTATTTCATCTCCTTGAAGGTCTTGTAAGGTTAAAAACAAAACAATTTTCTCATTTGCCTTTTGTTTTTCGGCAATAATCGTATCGCTTGTTAGGAGAGAGGTACTATCTAAAAAACAATATTCATCAAATTTAATGTGACTTTCAACAGTTCTTTTCCATTCTTCTTTCACATCAGCTTTTGCTGAAACCACAACCACTAGTTTAGCACCCATTTCAACGGCACAACACATTGATGTAAATGATTTGCCAAAACGCATAACAGCATACATCAATAAATTGGTTTGACCTTTATTTATGGATTCTCGAAAATTATCTATTGTTTTTTGTTGGTTTGGTCTTGGATTGTAATTCTCAGTTCTATTGTATGTATGCGTAATTGGAATGTGACTTTCATCAAAACGATAATATTGATATTTGGATTCGTTGTTAAGATGTCCGTTTTTTATGTCTTTTATTGCTTCTTGCAGGTCTTTTTCTGTTGCGTTTTCAAAAAACTCATTGGAGTAATATGGAATGTCTTTTAAAGCGTTAGGTTTTAATCTATTTCTTTTTAATTCGACTTCAAGAAAAAGATGAACTGCATAATCTCTGAAAAAAATTTCATCATCAACTTTTGCTACATTTCCAAATTTCTTTTCAAGGTTGGGGAAGTATTTACGCCACTCATTCAATCTTGTTTCAATTGGTCGATAAGTATCACCAACTTTCAAATAATTTGGAATGGTTTCCGTGGTAAAAGCATAGATTTGAGGTTCAACTCTACCGATAATTATTTCGTCAAGTATAGCTACATTTATATTATTTGCTTCTGCCATATTTATTTCTTTAACAAGTCAATAAACCTTATTACTTTACCTGCTTTACTTGTTTCTTTGTCTTTTTCCTCCCAATCCATAATGTAGCAATAAATGCCATTGTGAAGCTTTATGTTTTGTGTTTCACAACCTTTGCATTTCTTTATTTCTGTTTTAGTTTCAAAAAAATCTAGAATTTCTAGAATTTCATTTTTACAACTGTTAGGAATAATTCCTTTTAGACCGTCCATTTGCCAGATATTCCAAGAAATAATTTGTGCAATATTTTGGATGGTTTCAAGAGTTGGTTCAATTTCAAATTTGTGTGTAAAGTTTTCAATGAATGTTATAAGCAATGCTTCTCGAGCCAAAAGCAAACTATCTCCTTGCCATTCAAAACCGTAAGTGCTTTTAAATGCGGTTTCAACTGCTTTTAGCCATTCATCTGTTGAGTCCAAATTTTCATTTACTACTCTTAATTTTCTGTCTAAAATTCCGATTCTATTCTCAATCTTAATAAATTCTCCCGTTGTTGTGTCGTATCTACTAACTAGATAAGGTGCTTCTCCACAAGAAATCTCTAATCGAGTATCACGAACATAGTCTTCCCAAGTCTTGTCTTTTGGGAAAGCAATTTTTTCTTTTGTTATTTCCCAAGATTTTGTTCCGTTTTTTAACAAGATTTCTTTATTAAAAACACCTTCTGTTCCAAACCAAGGATTGTCAACCAAATTGTTTTGTGCATTGCATATCCAAGAAGGAGTGAAAACTTCAGCCATTTCTTTGGAGCGTGATAGTTGTAAAGTTTTGTCCTTTTGAACTCTAGGCATTATTACATTGCCTTTTTCTCCTGTGATTAAATCAGGTAAAATTTCAGAATTAAATCTGTATGAATCTCCGAGATGTTCGTAATTGTCTGTCGCCCAAAAAATATTTTTTTGAGTGGTTTGGTCACGCAGTAGTATTCCGAGAACGTCAGGGTACTTCTCGATTAACTCGTTTTCTAATATGTCGATAACTACTTGCACTTGTATACTTCTTCGTTAGTTTTTAAAAGTTCTTTTACATCAATCTTTAGAATGTTAGCTATTTCGTATAGCACTTCAAGTCTTGGTTGTTGTCGATTTTGCACATAACCGTTAACCATATTGTAGCTCTTACCAAGCTGTTCGGCTAACCAAGTCTGCTTAATTCCTTTTTCTTCAAGTACTTCTTTGATTTTGTTCATTATTACAAAAGATGTCAAGTCGCAAATTTAGTTTTATTTTTCAATATCTCGTTTTTCAAGATATAAAATGTTTGAATAATTTTCTATTTGTCTGTCTGTGTTGTTGGCAAAAAAGGTCTCTTTTGTTTTTTGAGAATTGGCTCGTGTGTCGAAAAAAACCAAATGTGCTATTCGTGTGGTTGGTTTTTTTACAATGAGGCATAACTCGTTTATATGCGCCACTCAGTTGCGCATATACAGCCATTTGGACGTATACACGCGATAAGAGGCTTTTTTGTCGTTGCGCTAATTTACCCAAAAATAGTTCAAAAGCCTTACAAAGAACCATTTATTTTAGAAATACTTTTCGCACTAATTTTAGCTATTCAAAACCTAATAATCCCACTAAACCCTAGCCCAGATAGCAGTGAAAATCCTTTCTAGTCCTAAACTTGTTTCAGGATCCTGAAACAAGTTTAGGACTAGAAAGATTGCAACGTCCCGATAGCCATCGGGAAGCTGGAAAATACTCCTAAACAATCCCGACGTTTCGGGACAGAATAAATCCTAAAAAAAATGACATCCTTACGAATGTCATTTTAATTATTTGCGTCAAAATTTTATTATTTCACTAATAAACCCGCATTTCTCAAATACGGTTCTATTTGCATGTCATGCCCGATAAAATCTTTGAAGGCTTTGTTTAAATCGACACTATTACCCACTGATAAAATGTATTTTCTGAAACGTTCACAATTGGCTCTTGTCATACCACCATTGGCCTGCATCCAGTCGAAAGCATTATAGTCCAATGTTTTTGACCAAGTGTACGCATAATATCCTGCGGAATACCCTCCGCCCCAAATGTGGGCAAAATAAGGCGTGTGGTATCTTGTTGGAACCTCATTTACCAACAATCCGTATTTTTGCAGCGCCTCTTTTTCGAAAACTAAAGTAGGTTTGAAATCGGATTCCTTTTCTACGCTATGCCAAGCCATATCCAGCGTTGCCGCTGCTAAAAGCTCGGTTACAACGTATCCTTTATTGAAGGTATCGGCTTTTTTGATTTTTTCAATTAACTCCTGAGGAATCGCTTGTTTGGTTTGATAATGTATCGCATAATTTTTCAGGACCAAAGGATCCAATGCCGCATGCTCATTGATTTGGGAAGGAAACTCCACATAATCACGTGGAACGGATGTCCCAGAAAGCGTTACATACTGCTGGTTTGCAAACAATCCGTGCAAAGTATGTCCGAACTCATGAAACAGCGTGGTTACATCATCAAAACTAATCAACGATGGATTTCCACCGGCTGGTTTTGAGAAATTATAGACATTGACAATAACTGGTTTTTGCTTTAAATAATGCGACTGATTCACAAAATTACTCATCCAAGCACCACCATTTTTATTGTCTCGAGTGTAAAAATCTAAATAATATATCGCAATTGATTTTCCGTCATTATCATATACTTCATACACTTTTACATCCGGATGATAGACCGGCAAATCATTCCTTTCTTTAAATGTGATGCCATACATTTGTTGTGCTGCGAAAAACACCCCTTTTTCTAAAACAGTAGCAATTTCGAAATACGGTTTTATTTGACTTTCGTCTAAATCATATTTTGCTTTGCGCACTTGCTCTGAATAAAAGTTCCAATCCCAAGGCTCTAATTTAAATCCTCCGTTTTGTGAATCAATCAAATCTTGAATTTCTTTGGCTTCTACTTTTGCTTTTACAACTGCCGGACCTGCAATTTTTGCTAATAAATCCATCGCTGGTGCCGGTGATTGTGCCATTTGATCTTGTAATTTCCATTCGGCAAAACTTTTCTTACCCATTAAATTTGCTTTTTGCAAACGCAATCTTGCCATTCGCTCTAGTACTTCACGAGTATCGCCATCATCATTTTTTTCGGCACGATTCCAAGATGCTTTGAATATCTTTTCTCTTGTGGCTCTGTTGGTAAGACTTTGTAATAATGGTTGCTGAGTGGTGTTTAACAATCCTATTAAATACTTTCCGTCTTGACCTGCTTCAGTAGCTTTTGCCTTTGCAGCGGCAATTTCATCAGCACTTAAACCCGCTAAATCATTTACATTATCAAATAAAACGGCTCCATTTTTTCGGGCTATTAACAGTTTATTATTAAATGAAGTGCTCAAACTTGCGAGCTCTTCATTGATTTTTTTCATTTTATCTTTATCGGCAGCTGACAAATTTGCTCCGGCTAATTCAAATTGTTGCAAATAATATTGTGTCAATTTTTTGTCTTCCCCTTTTAAAGCAGCAATATTCAATGCCTTGAAGCGATTGTACAGCTTACTATTCAGATAGATTTTATCATTGTGAGCTGAAAAAATTGGAGCGTATTCCTCGTCGATCGCTTGCAATGTCGGGTTGGTATTAGACCCCGATAAATTATAAAAAATACCTGTTGCTCTGCCTAAGTCCACGCCACTGGTTTCTAATGCCAATACCGTGTTTTGAAAAGTTGGTTTCGCTGGATTGTTTGCAATCTTTTCAATTTCCTGATCATGAATTTTTAAACCGTATTCAAAAGCAGGTTTAAAATGTTCATCTTTAATTAAATTAAAAGTCGGTGCTTGATACTGCAACGTACTTTTTTGTAAAAGAGGATTCGTCATCTTAACGGATTTATTTTGTGCATAGAGTGTTTCAGTTTGTAGAGAAGCAACTAAAAACAAGGAACTAGCAACGATTATTTTCGAAAAAATTTGCATAATTAAGTGGTTTATTTTTAAGACATAAAAGTAGTTGAAAAAAGTATAGTATGAAATAGTGCCGTTAAGAATTAATTCCTGCTAAAAGCATCATTAGTTAAGCTAAAAGCTAAAATAGTATCCTGAAAAAGTTTAATCGTTGATTTGGTTATTTGAAAACCTCTGCAACTTTGTACCTTTGCTCCCGAATCCTCGGGATTGAAACTTATAAAAGAAATTATGCGCATCGATATTGTTACCGTTCTCCCAGAATTATTGCGAAGTCCGTTTGAGGCCTCAATTATGAAACGTGCTATTGACAAAGGTTTGGTAGAAGTTCATTTTCATAATTTACGGGATTACACTACCAACAGACAGAAAAGTGTAGATGATTATCCGTATGGCGGTGGCGCTGGAATGGTAATGACAGTACAGCCTATTGACGCCTGTATTACACATTTGAAAAGCGAAAGAACCTACGATGAAATCATTTATATGTCGCCGGACGGGGAAACCCTGAACCAGAAAATGGCGAATACTATGTCAATGTACGAAAATATTATTATCCTTTGCGGACATTATAAAGGTGTGGATCAACGCGTACGCGATCATTTTATTACCAAAGAAATATCAATTGGTGATTATGTATTGAGCGGTGGTGAATTAGGAGCTTTGGTATTATCCGATGCATTGATCCGATTGATTCCTGGCGTTTTGAGTGATGAAACCTCAGCATTGACGGATAGTTTTCAGGACGGATTATTGTCAGGACCTATATACACACGCCCGGCTGATTACAACGGCTGGAAAGTTCCGGAGGTTTTGACCAGCGGAAATTTTGCAAAAATCGACAAATGGCGCGAAGATATGGCGTACGAACATACCAAGAACAGACGACCCGATTTGCTTGAAGAGTAGTTTTCAGTGTTGTAAATACCTAATCAATGAGTGATTTCAATAAAAAACGAATTTACAATACTCGAAATTACATTGAGACCCATTATAACCAAATAATCTCAGTTGATTCTCTAGAAACCATCTCTTGTTATTCGTACAGAAACTTACAGCGTATTTTTTATTCTCTTTTTAATGAAACAATTGGCGCATATCAAACGCGTTTGAAAGTTGAAAATGGGTATAAAAAACTTTTGTATTCTAATAAGCAAATTTCTGACATTGCTCTTGAAATAGGTTTTGCCGATGTGCAATCTTTCTCGAAAACATTCAAAAAACATTTTAACTGCTCCCCTTCATTGGCGAGAAACCAAAAAGAACTCTTGTTGAATGAAGGTCATCCTATACAAACTATTACTTGTGTTTTAAAACCTGAAATAATTTTCATTCCCGAAAAAGCTGTTTATTATTCGAGTTGCAAGACCTCATATATCAACCCAGAAATAGAAATTCTTTGGGATGCAATATTAAAAAATGATTTTCCAGATAGTAATACAGAATACTATGGTGTTGTTGCCGATGATATTGTAATCACCGAAAAATCTAAATGCACCTACGATGCTTGTATTGCTACTAGCTCCTTAATCAAAAACTTACCAACTAAATCTATATTTGGAGGCAACTATGCTCGGTTTTTTCATCAAGGAAGTTACGAAACCTTAGAAGAGACCTATCAACAAATATATGGCGGTTGGTTTTTGGATAATGATTTTGAGTGCTCTCATTCCCCCGTTATTGAACATTATTTAAAAAATGAGGCAAATTGCGATAATGAAGCCGACTATCTTACGGCTATTTTTATTCCGCTTTTGTAATTTGTCCATTTTGGACAACTTATTGATTTCAATTTAGAAATACATTTGCCATGTCAAACTACTAGTACTAAACGACATTTAATGTTTTAATTTAATACCAAACTAAGATGAACAAATTATTTTTTATACCCTTACTATTTCCATTATTTACATCTTGTCAAGAAGATACTGAAGCTACTATTCCAGATCAACCAATCAATTCCGAAATTATGTATACTATGCCCGAAGAATCTGCTCCTCATGAAGGAACTTGGTTGCAATGGCCTCATCAATACCAATATGGAATTGACTATAGAAACGACCTAGATGGCACTTGGGTTGCAATGACTCAATCGCTGATAGGAAGTGAGAAAGTCCATATCGTTGCCTACGATGTTACCGAAAAAGAAAGAATCATTTCCTTATTAGAAACCGCAGGAGTTTCTTTATCCAATATCGAATTTAAAATCTACAAAACAGATGATGTTTGGGTTAGAGACAATGGACCTATATATGTAAGAGACAAAAATAATCAATTGGTAATTCAAGATTGGGGATTTAATGGTTGGGGTAAAAAAGCAGCATTTTCAAATTGCAATACCATTCCAACTCAAATTGCAACCGATCAAAAAAATACAGTAATAGATTTAAACTCCGTTATGATCAATGAAGGCGGAGCTATAGAAATAGATGGAAACGGGACATTATTGGCTACCAAAAGTGCTATTTTAAATTCCAATCGTAACCCTGGAATGACCCAAGCACAAGCCGAAGCTATTTTCAAGAAAAACCTTGGCACAACAAACTTTATTTGGTTGGTAGGGAAAGCAGGAAGAGAAATAACAGACATGCATATTGATGGATTTGCACGTTTTGGAAATACGAATACGATTGTTACTATGAATGAAAGCGATTTATTGTATTGGGAAGTACCACAAACAGATATTAACATCTTATACAATTCAAAAGACAAAAACGACAAAAGTTATACTTTTCTAAAACTCCCATTATCTCAAAATGATGTTGTGACAACGTATGGTAAAAAACTAGGATACAAAGGGTCTTATGTAAACTATTATATAGGAAACACTGTTGTTTTAGTTCCCAATTATAATGATTCAAATGATGCCGTCGCCAATAAATTAATTCAGAGTTTGTACCCTACTCGAAAAGTGATTGGTATTGATGTCCGTAATTTGTATGCCAATGGAGGAATGATTCATTGTGTTACTCAACAACAGCCTAGGTAAGAAAATAGATTAAGTTGCAGTACTTAGATAGCAGGTTACTGAGTAGGAACAGGTAAATTATTACAACTATTGCATTTTAAACTCTAAACATCTCAGCATAAGGATACAAATAATTCAAAATTTATAATTTATAATTCAAAATAATTATTTACTTTTGCGCCCACATTAGTTCAACCTCTGGCGAGATCCGTGAATGTTGATTTAATACAAACCATAATTAAAAAAATTATCATGGCAGATTTAATGAAATTCGTTCAAGACGAATTCGTAACAAGAAAAGATTTCCCAGTTTTTGCAGCTGGAGACACTATCACCGTTTACTACGAAATTAGAGAGGGTGAAAAAACTAGAACTCAGTTTTTCAAAGGAGTTGTAATCCAAAGAAGAGGTTCTGCTAACACAGAAACTTTTACAATCCGTAAAATGTCAGGAGCTGTTGGAGTAGAGCGTATCTTCCCGGTAAATCTTCCTGCATTACAAAAAATTGAAATCAATAAGAAAGGTGCTGTACGTAGAGCTAGAATTTTCTACTTCAGAGAACTTACTGGTAAAAAAGCAAAAATTAAAGATAAAAGAAGATAGTTTACTGTCTCTTTACTATAAAAGTCCCAACACTGTTGGGACTTTTTTTTAGTTTAAAACCAAGGTACTCAATGCTATTCTTTAAATCCGACAGGAATTTAACTGATTTCAAGCGCTTCGTATTTGACAATAAATAAGGAATATCTTTTCCATATTCTTAATTTGAATACCCTAAAATAACAATTTAGCAATTCATTTTAAACTACTAAAAACTTAATGAAAACGTATTTTCTTTTACGATAACGTTTTATTACATTTGTAGCTACGTTTAAAAATAAGAATTACATATATCAATACACTATGACAAAAATTAAAGTAGCCAATCCTGTGGTTGAATTGGATGGCGATGAAATGACACGAATTATTTGGTCCTTTATTAAAGAAAAATTAATTCTTCCTTATTTAGATTTAGATATTAAATATTACGATTTAGGAATGGAAAGCAGAGATGCTACCAATGATCAAATCACTATTGACTCTGCAGAAGCGATAAAAAAATACAATGTAGGTATCAAATGTGCTACCATTACTCCTGATGAAGACAGAGTAAAAGAATTTGGTTTAAAAAAAATGTGGAAATCACCAAACGGAACGATTCGTAATATTGTAGGCGGAACTGTTTTCCGTGAGCCAATTATTATGAGTAACGTACCACGTTTGGTTCCGGGTTGGACTAAACCTATTGTTATTGGTCGTCACGCTTTTGGAGACCAATACAAAGCGACAGATACGGTAATCAAAGGAAAAGGAACTTTGACAATGAGTTTTACTAACGAAGCTGGAGAAACTCAGTCTTGGGAAGTTTACGATTTTCAAGGGGACGGAGTTGCAATGGCAATGTACAATACTGACGAAAGTATTTTTGGTTTTGCCCATTCTTCTTTCCAAATGGCTTTGACAAAAAAATGGCCTTTATACCTTTCTACAAAAAATACGATTTTGAAAGCGTATGACGGACGTTTCAAAGATATTTTTGAAGAAGTGTATCAAGAACATTACAAAGCAAAATTTGTTGAAGCAGGTATTATTTACGAACACAGATTGATTGACGACATGGTTGCTTCTGCAATGAAATGGAGCGGTGGTTTTGTTTGGGCTTGTAAAAACTATGATGGTGATGTACAATCAGATACTGTGGCACAAGGATTTGGTTCACTTGGACTAATGACTTCTGTATTAGTAACTCCTGATGGAAAAACGGTAGAAGCGGAAGCGGCTCACGGAACTGTAACACGTCACTTTAGACAACACCAACAAGGAAAAGCAACTTCCACTAACCCAATTGCATCTATTTTTGCATGGACAAGAGGATTGGAACACAGAGGTAAACTTGACGAAAACCAAGCTTTAATTGATTTTTGTCATGCCTTAGAACAGGTTTGTATTGATACTGTTGAAAGCGGAAAAATGACTAAAGATTTAGCAATGTTAGTAAAACCAGAAGGTTTGACTGAAGCTGATTACTTAACTACCGAAAATTTCTTGGCAGCCATAAAAGAAAATTTAGAAGCTAAACTAGCTTAATTTTTTCTAAACTATATTAAAAAGACAACTGGAAACGGTTGTCTTTTTTTTTATCTTAGTAATATATCAACATTTCTCAAACAAGAATCAACTTCGATGTAGTGAAATTTGGAAATAAAAATCTAAGAAATGATTATAAAATAAATTATTACCGCTACAAATGCCTCTATTCAAACCCAATAACGTTTAATTTTCACGCAAACTATTTTGTTTTTCATTACAATCGCAACTGTAAACCATAACCTTTCTTTTTTTACCTTTACATCATAAATCCTAAATCAACATTCTTAAATCTTAAATCCTAATGTCTTCACACCATATCGTTCGCGACGACCAAGAACCTGCTTTAATCATTGCCAACGGCGCTTCCTGTAATCCGGAACTATTGGGTCAATTACTGGAGTGGTCACCGCTTGTCCTTGTATTGGATTCGGCTATGGTTCGTGTCATGGAATTAGACATCAAAGTCGATGTGCTTTTAGGGGATTTTGACAGAGGGTTTGATCCTGAAATTTATAAAACGTCTCAATATCCAATCGAAATCATTCATACGCCGGACCAAAATAAAACCGATTTAGAAAAAGCATTTGATTATTTAATCGAAAGAAAGATTCCTGCTGTAAACGTCGTTTGGGCAACCGGACGAAGAGCCGATCATACGATTACCAATCTTACCAACATCACACGATACAGAAACCTATTGAAAATTGTTATTCTGGACGATCATTCGAAAGTGTTTTTATTGCCTAAGAAATTCGAAAAATGGTACACGGCGAACACTCCTATTTCATTAATTCCCATCGGTCACGTCACCGGAATTCATTCTGATAATTTATATTATCCGTTGAAAGATGATAGTCTGACCATTGGTTACAGAACCGGAAGCAGCAATCATGTAATCAAAGACGGCATCGTGACAATAGAACATGATGAAGGTGATTTATTGATGATGGAATGTCTGGATTAGCATTTATTGAATATTCAACAAAGCATTTCTCACAATTTCATAGTGACTCCAAGGGATAAAATGATTCGCTTTTTCGATCGTTATCGTATCCATTGATTTAGCATTGACAAACTTTTTTTCCATAAAGGCAACATTACTGTACGGCACCAAAGCATCTTTTGTTCCATGAATAATTGTGACATCACAAGTAATCTTTTTCAATTCTGGCTCTAAGTCTACTAAATCCTGTTTCAGCCACCACAACTCATCATTAGAAGGCCGTAATGCTCCGGGAATTAAATACCGCAAAGGCGATACTTTGATAACCGTTCTCCATTTCTCGGGTTTTTCAGCTTTCGGGTCCAATGATCCTGCAAGTATCACCAATCGTTTGTACCAAGATGGATTATCCACTGCTAACTTAGCCACAACTGGTCCGCCAATGGAATGTCCCACCAAAATCAGCGGCTTTGTATTATCGATTTTTTTTATAAACTCAGATATTCTTCGGGACTGTTCCTTTAAATCTTGAGCATCCCCAAAATCACTGTATCCAAAACCCGGTCGGTCGATAGCAATCATACGGTATTTTTTCAGCAATAAAGTATCTTTAAGATATTCTTTGAAGGCATTCCAACTTCCGGGCGAACCGTGTACAAAAAACAAAGTCGGATTTTGAATATTACCCGTTTCTACGTAATGTATTTTATACTCTTCAAAAGCAATTGTTTTATCTTGAAACACTGTCTGGGAATCAGCAAAAAATTTTGTTGTTTCCTTATTCGAAAATCGCATCATCATGCAAGACTGACACATTACAAAATAAAAAACCATAAAACTGTAGGCTATGTATCTCTTTTTGAATTTAAATGTAGCAGGCATAAAAATCATTCTATTTGTATTTTTTATATAAAAGTAACCGTTTTTATGTTTCAAAAAATACGCAACGTTCTGATTTTATGATTTATTTTTCATCTGTTTAATGGGTCAAAGTCGTCTTTATGCTTTTACAAAATAGTAATGCCTATCTTTGCATCGAAATATAGAAAATGAAACCGAAAACGATTACCGAAAAGACTAATTTACATCCCCGAAATCTTGACAGATTTGGATATAATTTTGAGCAATTAATAGAAAAATCTCCTGAATTACAGCATTTTGTTTCTATCAATGAACATAAAATCGAAACTATTGATTTTAGTAATCCTGATGCTGTAAAGTCACTTAACAAAGCATTGTTGTTATCACATTACGACATTCAAAACTGGGATATTCCTAAAAATTATCTTTGTCCGCCCATTCCCGGAAGAGCCGATTACATCCATTATATCGCTGATTTATTAGCTTCAAGCAACAACGGAATTATTCCTGAAGGAGAAACTGTTCAAGGTTTAGATATTGGTGTGGGTGCCAATTGCATTTATCCTATAATTGGTAATTCAGCTTACGGATGGAGTTTTGTTGGAACTGATATCGATTTAAAGGCAATTGAAAATTGCAGCGCTATTATTGAAGATAATCCAAAACTGATTGATGCCATCAGTTTACAACAACAAACAGAATCGCGTTTCATTTTTAAAAATATAATCACTCCCGAAGACAAATTTACGTTCACCATTTGCAACCCTCCTTTTCATGCCTCACAAGATGAAGCTACAAAAAGCACGGTTCGAAAAATCAATAATTTAGAAAACACCAAAACCACAACCCGAGGCGGAGCCGAACGGAGCGAAGCTAAACCCGTTTTAAATTTTGGTGGTCATAATGCTGAATTATGGTGTGAAGGCGGTGAATTAGGTTTCGTTACCCAGATGATTTACGAAAGTGCAAAATATCCGATGCAATGTTTATGGTTTACCACTTTAGTGTCTAAAAAAGAGAATCTTTCCAGTCTTTACAAAACGCTAAACAAGGTAAGTGCTGTCGAAATTAAAACCATTGATATGGCTCAAGGCCAAAAAACAAGCCGAATCGTAGCTTGGACTTTCCTGAGTGAAGCACAACAAAAAGCCTGGAAGTTTTAAAACAAACCTTATTCCGTTTTAGCATTCAATCCCACAAATCATTCTTGACAGTAGGGATAATCACTATATTCCAATACTTTTTCATATTATTTATTTAAAATGAAGTCTTCAAAAAACTTCCATTATTAAATCAATAATTAAACCTCTAAAAATTTATTTTACCGAAAAAAACATACAGCTATTCATAAATAGTTGTATTTCTCTATGTTTTTAAGAAAAAAAATAAAATTTAACTTAAATTTACGTAAGTTTGATAAATAAATCTTTAAATAATCATAAAGATATTCCTTTTCGATTCATTAAACCATTAACTGAAAATCGTAATTATTAAACCAAAAAAATATTAAAATAAGATACTAACACCCCATTTATTATTCTTTTTTATTTTATTTTTTTTGCATTTAATATCAAAATACGTTTATCAAAATTTCGCATAAAACCAATGAACTAATTCAAACTAAATGGTAAAAAAGCAACTACTACATACCGAAATACTTGAGGACTCCACACTTTGGAACAGTCTAAAAGAAGGGAATGAAAATGCTTTTTCAATACTTTTTAAAAGACATTATGCTCATTTAGTGCGTTATGGAAATTCCTTTCTTCCTTTTCCTGAAAAAGTGCAAGACTGTGTTCAAGATGTCTTTACAGATATTTGGATTTACAGAGACAAACTGCATGATAAAGTGGTCGTAAAAGCCTATTTATTAGCATGTGTTCGTAAGCGAATTACCAGATCACAAGAACGAGATCGTATTTTTCGCCTTAGCAGTTCCATAGATACCGTTGAATTTCTATTTGATTTTTCAATTGAACATGACCTTATCTCAGATGAAACGACAGCGTCAAAAGTGTCACATCTCAATCATCTGATTAATGATTTGCCGTCTCGACAAAAAGAGGCTTTATATCTTCGTTACAACCAAGAACTTACCGTAGACCAAATTGCGGATACACTTGACATTAATTATCAATCGGCAAACAATCTTTTACACCGCGCTTTGTTGAGCTTACGCAAAGAGTGGAAAGGAAATATCTTCTTTATTTTAGTACTGTTTTCATTCGCATTTTAGTTTTCTAAAAAATAAATTCAAAAAAATATAGCATTTAATGAGTATCAATTAAGAAAATGGTCCTCTATATAATTGTAACCCCTTTTTTTGATGCAACAACGTAACAATTATACCGAGATAGAACACTTTTTAGCTGATGAATCATTCCGATTATGGGTGTGTTTCAAAGACGACCAACAAGATTGGGAAGAATGGACTTTAGAAAATTCCAGTCGTGCTAAATTGGTAGAAGAAGCCAGATTATGGTTGTTAGCGATGAAAGTTCCTAATGATGATTTATCTTCGGATGAAGTTCAAGATGCTCTGGAAGCCACTTGGGAAAAAATTGAAAGAAAAGAAGAAAATAAAAAGGAAAAGCCAGTTCTTAAACTATTGAGAAAAAGATGGTTTAATGGAGTTGCTGCTGTTTTGATTTTAAGTCTTTTATCCGGTTGGCTGTACAATCAAAGCAACACCGCTGAAAACTCGGCACTTACTTATAGTGAACTTATCCATGAAAATGAAGAAGGTCTGGTTGAACAAACTAATAATTCAGACAAACCACAAATAATAACATTATCCGATGGTAGTTCTGTTTTATTACAGCCCAACAGTAAACTAAGTTATCCTAAAATATTTGTGGGCAATGAAAGAAAAGTCTACCTCTCCGGTGAAGGCTTTTTCGAAATCAGTAAAGACCCTAAAAAACCATTTTTTGTTTTTGCGAATGAGATAGTTACAAAAGTAGTAGGGACCAGTTTTAAAATAAAAGCATACGCTAATCAGCCAAATGTGGAAGTTGTAGTTCGAACTGGAAAAGTAAAAGTAAGATCTAATGAATTAATCTCAAATCCAAAAGACGAACTGATTGTTTTATTACCCAATCAAGCCTTACGATTCGTTCGAAAAAATTTAAGTTTTAATAAAATTACCGATATCACACAGGATGAATCATTGAGTCGTTCGACCAGCAATATAGAGCAATTGGGATTTGAATTCACAGATATTCCTGTGGCACAAATTTTCAAAACTATTGAGCAGGGGTATTTAGTGAAAATTGATTTTCCTCAAACAAAATTAAAAGACTGCTATCTCACAACATCTTTAACGGATCAGCCTTTGCCTGAAAAGCTTAAAATTATTTGTAAAAGCCTTGGAAACAATACGAGTTACGAAATGAATGGAAACCAAATTATTATTATATCAGATGGATGTAACTAACATTATCTTGCCTATGAATTAAAGTATACAATAAAAAAAGCGCCGAAAATGCTGTAACATTCTCGACGCCTTGAATAAAATCAATCGCTCTCTGTAAAGAGTAATTGCTGTGTTCTACCAATACCCTAACTAACGAATATTAATAAAAACAGACCAAAACTATGAAAAAAACCGTCCTTAAACAACGACTACTAATTCGAATTATGAAAATAACCTTATTTCAATTTGTTTTAGCCCTTGTCTTTTCAAGTGTAACAATAGCGAATAATATCAGAGGTCAAAAAAAACTGGACACAAAGGTAACGATTACCGTGACCGATTTGAACTTAGATACTGCGCTGACTAAACTTGAGAAATTGGCACATGTGAAGTTTTCGTATAATTCGAGAATGTCACAATTGAATCAAAAAGTGAGTGTGTATGCTAATAATGAAGCATTATCAAGTGTACTGACGCGCATTTTAAAACCACTAAAAATTAATTATACCGAAGTAAGTAATCAGATTATTTTACAAAAGGAAGGTATTGCTAAAGCTGGGATGAATGGAGAGTTTTTCTCAACTTTAAATCAAAATACGATTGCCGAAATAATCAAAGGTCGTGTAGTTGATGAAAAAGGAGAATCTTTACCTGGCGTAACTATTCTTGTAAAAGGAACTACAAAAGGCACAACAACAGATATAGATGGAAACTATACTATTAGTGCTGAAATTGGAGATGTATTGCAATTTTCTTATGTGGGATTAGAAACTAAATCGGTAACTGTAACAGGAACTACATTAAACGTTACTTTAACGGGAAGTGGCGAAACACTACAAGATGTTGTCGTGATAGGTTCCCGTAATCCTGCAAGAACTGTAACAGAATCTGCAGTGCCTATTGATGTGATTTCTATGAAAGACATTGCTTCACAAGGTCCGCAAGTTAACTTAAATCAAATTTTGAACATGGTTGCGCCATCGTTTACATCAAATACTACGACTGTAGCTGACGGAACGGATCATATTGACCCTGCTCAATTAAGAGGTTTAGGACCAGACCAAGTATTGGTATTGGTTAACGGAAAAAGAAGACATACTTCTTCGTTAGTAAATATTAATGGTTCACCGGGAAGAGGATCGGTAGGAACGGATTTAAATGCTATTCCTGCTTTTGCTATCGAAAAAATTGAAGTATTAAGAGATGGAGCTTCTGCACAATATGGATCTGACGCTATTGCGGGTGTAATCAATATTAACGTAAAGAAAAACACCAATAAATTAGATGTTGCTCTTTTTGCCGGAAGTAACTTTTCTAAAAATGCAAACGACCACACAGGAGGGAATGACGGTAACAACTACCAACTAGATTTAAACTACGGTACAGGTCTTGGGAAAGAGAAAAGTTTCATAAATGTGACTGGTAGTTTTCAATTGCGTGATGCTACAAGCAGAGCAAAAGAAGTTACAGGAACTTTGTTTAATGCATACAATGCCATAGAACAAAGAGCTGCTGAGGCAGGAACAAATATCAATGCTCTTTTTGGAAATATTGGTACTGCATCAAGTCCTACCGCAAATGAATCACAAATTGTTTCTGCAATAAAAACGTATGCTCCACAAGTAGGATATTTTACAACTGCTCAACAAGCATCAATTGCGGGAGCAACTTCATTATATGGCACTACAGGAATGCAAAATATCTTGAGTGGTATTGGTGATGCTACTGCAGGAGAATTAGGCTATAGAGGTCTTGAAAGAAAAAATTTCAATATGAGAGTAGGACAATCTTCCTTGAAAAGTGCTCAGTTCTTTTTGAATGCCGCTTATCCAATCAATGATAAATTGGAAGCCTATACATTTGGTGGGACTAGTTATAGAACCGGAGAAGCAGCCGGTTTTTACAGAAGACCTAATCAAGCCAGATCATACACGGGATTGTATCCAAACGGATTTTTGCCAGAGATACATTCTACAATCAACGATGTCTCAGTTGCTGCTGGTCTTAGAGGTATGCTATTCGAAAATTGGAATTTTGACTTAAGCAATACTTTTGGAAGAAATGCTTTTGATTACAATATCGAGAATACGGTAAATGCTTCTTTAAGAGAAAATTCTCCAACTGAGTTTGACGCAGGTGGTTTGGCTTTTTCCCAAAACACAACAAATTTTGACATGAACAGAAAATTTGATGTACTAAAAGGACTGAACGTTGCTTTTGGTGCTGAGTATCGTCATGAAAACTTCGCCATCACTGCAGGTCAGCCAGAATCATATAATTTATATGATATTGATGGAGGTATAGTAACCGGAACAACTCCTGCAAACATTAAAGTTACTGACTTTTTTGGTGCAGCAAGACCAAATGGCTCACAAGTATTCCCAGGTTTCAGACCTGCAAATGCAATTGACAAAGACCGTAACAGTGTAGCTATTTATACTGATTTAGAATTAGACGTTACTGACAAATGGTTAGTAAACGGAGCGGTTCGTTTTGAGAATTATTCTGATTTTGGAAACACCACTAATTTTAAATTAGCTTCCCGTTACAAAATAACAGACAACATCAACTTACGTGGTGCCGTTTCAACAGGGTTTAGAGCACCATCATTACACCAAATTTATTTCAATTCAACTGCTACACAATTTGTAGGTGGTGTACCATTTGAAGTTGGAACTTTCAGTAATGATTCGCAAGCGGCGCAATTATTAGGAATTCCTAAATTGAAAGAAGAACAATCTAAAAGTGCCAGTATTGGATTTACAGCAAAAATACCTGAAGCCAATTTAACCTTTACAGCGGATGCTTATATTGTAAAAATAGACGACAGAGTTGTTCTTACGGATCAATTTTCAAGACCGGGCGGAACTCCTGCAGCTGGATCGCCAAATGCAATTTTGAATGCATTATTTGATACTGCCGGTGCCACAGCAGCAACTTTTTTTGCTAATGCAATTGACACGGAATCAAAAGGAATTGATGTTGTAATAAGTCATAAAACAAGTTTTGGAAATAACGTTTCTCTAAAAACAGATTTATCAGGAACTTTTTCTAAAACCTACAGAGTTGGAGAAATTCACGCTTCACCAGTATTAGAAGCTGCTGGTCAGGTAAACAGATACTATTCTGAAGCAAGTAGAGTATACTTACAAGAAGCAATTCCTAGAGTTAAAGCAAATTTAACCAATTCTCTTTCCTACAAAAAAATCGATTTCTTCTTGCGAAATGTTTATTTTGGTAAAGTTACTGATCCAAATACTGCAGACGTAAATGGCGACGGATTTATTGGAGCAACGATTATAAATGGGCAAGCAATCGAAAATGAGCATCCAATTTGGGGAGCTAAAATCATTACTGATTTATCAGTAGGTTTCAAAATTACTAAGGCTGCAAAAATTGTTATTGGTGCCAATAATATTTTTGATATTTATCCAGATTTAAATCTAGGTCCAATTTCAGCAAAAAGACCTACAAACATAGTTAACGGATCATTAACCCCTGCTTCTGGTTTGGATACAAGCGGAAATATTGCATATAATACATCCGCATCAACGGTTGATTTATCAAATGCAAACCAATTTGTATATTCCAGAAATACATCTCAATTTGGTCAAAACGGAAGATTTGTTTTTGCCAGATTAAGCTTCAGTTTCTAAAAATTTAGTTTATTTTAAAAAAACCATTCGCTTAGGTGAATGGTTTTTTTTTGGCTAAAACTTTGGTTAAAAAAGAATCCAAACTTTGTACCTTTGCAGCTCTAAAACTTTGCCCCTTAATTAAATGAATTTCCAAGTAGTATCCGATTACCAGCCGAAAGGCGACCAACCACAAGCGATTGAAAAATTGACTCAAGGGATTATTGATGGTGATAAATTCCAAACACTTTTAGGAGTTACCGGATCCGGAAAAACATTTACGGTGGCCAATGTCATTCAGGAAGTGCAAAGACCCACATTGGTTTTGGCACACAACAAAACCTTGGCAGCACAATTGTACTCGGAGTTCAAGCAGTTTTTTCCGAATAATGCCGTGGAATATTTCGTTTCGTACTACGATTATTACCAACCCGAAGCTTTTATGCCTGTAACCGGCGTTTTCATTGAAAAGGATTTATCCATCAATGAAGAACTGGAAAAAATGCGAATGTCAACAACTGCTTCGTTGCTTTCCGGACGAAGAGATATTTTGGTAGTGGCATCGGTTTCGTGTTTGTATGGTATTGGAAATCCTATCGAATTTCAGAAAAACTTAATTCCGATTGAGAAGGGACAAATCATTTCCCGAACCAAATTATTGCATCAACTGGTGCAAAGTTTATATTCCAGAACTGAAGCTGATTTTAATCCTGGAAGTTTCAGGATAAAAGGCGATACAGTAGATGTTTATCCAAGTTATGCGGATGAAGCGTACCGAATCCATTTCTTTGGCGACGAAATCGAGGAAATTGAAAGTTTCGACACAAAGAATTCTCAGGTCATCGAAAAATTTGACAGACTGACGATTTACCCTGCCAATATGTTTGTGACTTCGCCAGATGTGTTGCAAGGTGCGATATGGGAAATCCAACAGGATTTAGTAAAACAGGTCGACTATTTCAAGGAAATCGGCAAACATTTAGAAGCAAAACGATTGGAAGAACGCACCAATTTTGATTTGGAAATGATTCGCGAACTCGGTTACTGCTCCGGAATCGAAAATTATTCCCGTTACCTCGATGGTCGTTTACCAGGAACTAGGCCTTTTTGCTTGCTGGATTATTTCCCGAAAGATTACTTAATGGTCGTAGATGAAAGCCACGTGACACTTTCACAAGTTAGTGCTATGTATGGCGGAGACAGAAGCCGAAAAGAAAATTTAGTGGAATATGGTTTCCGACTTCCCGCAGCGATGGATAACCGTCCTTTGAAGTTTGAAGAATTTGAAGCGATGCAAAATCAGGTTATTTACGTTTCGGCAACGCCAGCCGATTATGAACTACAAAAAACTGAAGGTGTCGTTGTCGAACAGGTAATTCGTCCGACAGGATTATTGGATCCCATTATTGAAATCCGACCAAGTTTAAACCAAATCGATGATTTAATTGAAGAAATTCAGGTTCGAGCCGAAATTGACGAACGTGTTTTAGTGACCACTTTAACCAAAAGAATGGCGGAAGAATTAGCTAAATATTTAACCAAAGTCAATATTCGTTGCCGCTATATTCACTCCGAAGTAGATACTTTGGAACGAATCGAAATCATGCAAGATTTGCGAAAAGGAATTTTTGATGTGTTAATTGGTGTAAACTTACTTCGTGAAGGCTTAGATTTACCCGAAGTTTCTTTGGTTGCTATTTTAGACGCAGACAAGGAAGGCTTTTTGAGAAGTCATCGTTCGCTTACGCAAACCATTGGTCGTGCAGCAAGAAACCTGAACGGAAAAGCAATTATGTATGCGGATAAAATTACGGCAAGCATGCAAAAAACCATTGATGAAACCAATTATCGCAGAACCAAACAAATTAATTACAATACTGCAAATAATTTGGTACCACAAGCCTTGAATAAAAAAATAGAAAGTGCTTTTACCAAAAATCCTTTGGCAGATTATGAATTAGGCTATACTAATTCAATTGCTGCAGAACCTATTACAGAATATTTATCAAAACCGGATATTGAGAAACGCATTCGTGAAAAACGTAAATCAATGGAGAAAGCCGCTAAAGAATTAGACTTTATGCAGGCGGCAAAATTACGTGATGAAATAAAAGCGTTGCAAGGACAATTGGTATAATTATTTTTTAAAAGTTGTATATTAACCCAAAAGAAACGAAATTGATATTTGAAAAACTTAACCTATCCGACAAACATTCTGCAGAATTTTTTCAAGACATTAGTAAGCTAATGAATTTTCAGGAATTTTCAAACAAGCATATTTTACACACCGAAGGCGAAGTTTGCGACAAAATTTATATCATCCATAAAGGATTAGCCAGAGCCTATTATTATAAAGACGGTAAAGATATTACTGCCCATTTTGCCGTTGAAAACACTTCTATTACAGCCATAGATAGTTTTATTCAAAGGAAAAAAAGCAGATATAACATTGAATTATTAGAAGATACTTCTCTGTCATTTATAAGTTATAACGAATGGCAAAATTTACTTGCGGAGAAATCACATTATGAAAAATACGCTAGAATTTTTCTCGAAAACATATATATTGATATTGCAGAACGCATTGAAGATTTACTTTTCCACACTGCAAAAGAACGATACGATAAAATTACAGTCAAGTTTCCAAATCTTTTACAACGAGTAAACTTAGGGCATATAGCCTCTTATATTGGGATCACCCAAGAAACATTGAGTAGAATAAGAGCAGAAAAATAAATATAGGATTTTGATATATGTCAAAAAGATATCATTTCAGATGGACGTAACTTTGTCAAAATAATTTTTGAAATGAAAAACATTATATTTGAAAGTGCTATAAATATTGGTCAAAAAATTAAATCCAAAGAAATAAGTGTTGTAGAAATAGCTGAAGCTTTTCTAAATCAGATCGACAAACATAATCCTAAAGTTAATGCAATTTATCAGTTAAGGGATCGAGAAGAAATTATCAAGGAAGCCAAAGAAAAGGATTTACAAATTGCAAATGGAGAAAAACTAGGTTTACTTCACGGAATTCCGATAAATATAAAAGACAGTTTTTTAGTTAAAGGTTTAAAAACTTCTAATGGAGACCCAATGTTGAGAAATTATGTTGCAACTGAAGATGCTGAACTTGTAAAAAGGCTGAAAGAAGCAGGCGCGATAATTCTTGGGAAAACAAATGTTGCTTTATATTGTATCGATTGGCAAAGCAATAATTTCTGGAACGGAAGAACTAATAATCCGTATGATTTAAATAGGGTTGCAGGTGGAAGTTCTGGTGGTACTGCAGTTGCTGTTGCTTCTGGGTTTGGAGCTCTAGATTTGGGAGCAGATGCCGGCGGTTCAATAAGAGTACCAGCTCATTTTAATGGGATTTGCGGTTTAAGACCTACTGAAGGTTTACTTTCAAATAGAGGGCATCTGAAACATCCAAAAAAACCTCAAGGAAGAAGACATATTATTACACCAGGCCCTTTAGCAAAAAATGTTGAGGATATTTTATTGATGATGCAAGTTTTAACCAATTTCAAAAACCATCCACTTCCTGAAATTCCCAATGTAGATTTTAATTCAACTTTTTGGAATGGAGACAAACTAAATATCGCTTATGCTGAAACCATTAATAGTACCGAAGTGGATAATGAATACTTAACTATTTTCAATGGTTTCATCAATAAACTTAAAAACACCGAACATCATATTCAAGAAGAAAGCCCTATTTACGATGAAAAAAGAGCTTATTTAGAATGTCAGAAAATTATAGGTTTTGAAATAGGAATTAACAATCCCAAAGTTCCGCTATTAGCAAGTTTTATGTTTGGCTTTATTTATCTAAAATACAGAGATTTTTTATGGGCAAAAGGTATGGCTTTAGGACAAAGGCTTAGCAATATTAATTACGCCAAAGCAATCGATTATAAAGATCAATTCAGTGCTATTTATCAAGGTTTTTTGTCAAAATATGACATTTGGATTACGCCAGTTTGTTCTTTTGAAGCTTACCCACACCAAAATACACGGAAGTCATTTATGGTAAACAATAAAAAAGTTGGTTATACAGAAGCGATGGCTTCATTCAATTTTACAACCGCATTTTCAGGGCATCCAATTCTTGTAATTCCAATTGGAAAAAAGAGAAACGGATTACCCGTCGGAATTCAAATTCACTCCAAAAAATGGAATGATAAAAAACTACTCGAAATTGCAAAATATTTTGAAAGATTTACAAATGGATTTGAAGAACCAATATTATAAAAAATACTGTTACTAATTGAAGTCGCTTTACCAAAAATCCTCTAGCCGATTATGAATTAGGCTATACTCTTTCAAATGCAGCCGAACCTGGTACAGAATATTTATCAAAACATGATATTGAGAAACGCATTCGTGAAAAACGTAAATCAATGGAGAAAGCGGCTAAAGAATTGGACTTTATGCAGGCGGCAAAATTACGTGATGAAATAAAAGCGCTACAAGGGCAATTGTCTTAATTATGTTGCTCCTGAAAAACATTCAATAAAACTTCGCCGTCAATTATCGCGTTTGGTGCCCCATTCATCAACTTAAGAATTCGTTTTGTGGCTATAGGGTTAAGTCCCATATCAATAGCTATTTGCAGAATAGCAGTCGTTTCTTTTTCATGCAAAATCCCATCACAATACATCAACAAGGCCAATCTGTAAAATTGTTGAATGCGTAAAAACTCCGATTTAATTGGTAATTGTGGTAATTCCTGATGAAATAAATCTTTAAAAACATCTATTTCGAAACTCAACTCATTAGCTATAATTGCTAAAAAATCATATTCTCTCTTATGCAAATATCCATCAACAGTGGAAAAAGCAATCATCTCCAAAAGTAAACTCCTCTTTTCTTCGAATGTATTCATCAAATTATTATTTTTAGCTAAAATATTGTTTTTAAATCAAAATACAAAAACTAATAATGATTCGACCACAGTTCCTACTGCTTCTCTTCTTTTTTACAATAGTAAAAATTGCTGCTCAGGACTCTGAACAGTCGAAACAAAGCACTGCTTCAAAACAAGTTTCTACTTTTACTATTGAAGCACCACAACTTCAAACGGCAAAGAAAATTTGGGTGTATTTGCCAGAAAATTATGAAACGTCAAAAAAGAAATTCTCAGTAATTTACATGCATGATGCTCAAAATTTATTTGATGCTAAAACTTCCTATTCGGGTGAATGGAATGTCGATGAAAAACTGGACAGCCTAAAAGCACAAGTTATTGTTGTAGGAATCGAACATGGAAATGACAAACGAATCGATGAATTAACGCCTTTTAAAAACGAAAAATATGGTGGTGGAAAAGCGGACAGTTATTTAGAATTTATCGTAAAACATTAAAACCAAAAATAGATGAAACCTACAGAACCAAAACTGACAAGAAAAACGCCATCATTATGGGAAGTTCCCTTGGCGGACTTACTTCCTATTATGCCATTTTAAAATACCCTGAAATATTTGGAAAAGCGGGTGTGTTTTCTCCTTCATTTTGGTACAGTAAAGACATTTATAATCTGACTGAAAAATCTAAAAAGATAAAGTCTAAAATCTATTTCCTATGTGGCGATACTGAAAGTGACGATATGGTTTCGGATATGAACAAAATGGAATATTTATTAAATTCAAATAGATGTTACTGCCTTAATTTGAATGAAAAGAAAATTGTAAAAGGCGGGCAACACAACGAAAAACTCTGGCGCGATGGTTTTGTGAAAGCAGTGTTATGGCTTGGTTACTAAACCTCCTATTTAAAGAAACTCATTAATTTAAAGTGTAAAAATCAGATTCAAATGGAACTAATATTAAGAGAATACAACCTCAAATTAAAACATACCTTCACGATTTCAAGAGAATCGATCGACTTTCAGCCTTCTTTGATTGTGGAGTTAAATAGTGATGGTTTTTCAGGTTTTGGCGAAGCAACTTCTAATCCATATTACAAGACAACAGTTCCGGTGATGATGCAGGATTTAGAAAAAATTCGCACCATAATCGAAACCACTACAGATGAAACTCCGGAAGCTTTTTGGTCAAAGATTCACCCCTATTTAAAAGATGATATGTTTGCATTGTGTGCTTTGGATATGGCATATACAGATTTGTATGCTCGTAAAAAAGGAAAGAAATTATACGAATTGTGGAATTATACTACTGAGAGAAATCCATTAACTGATTACACGATTGGAATTGCATCCATAGAAAAAATGGTGGCAAAAATGAAGGAACTGCCTTGGCCAATTTATAAAATAAAATTAGGGACTAAAGAAGACATCGCCATTGTTACAGAACTTCGAAAACATACCAATGCCATTTTTAGAATCGATGCTAATTGTGGTTGGGGAGTTGAAGAAACCATAAACAATGCTGTTGAACTGAAAAAACTGGGTGTGGAATTCTTGGAACAACCCATGAAAGCAGACAATTGGGAAGGACACAAGGAAGTTTTCAAACATTCGGTTTTGCCAATAATAGCAGACGAAAGTTGTATTATTGAGGAAGATGTAGCCAAATGTCACCATCATTTTCATGGAGTGAATGTCAAATTAGTAAAATGTGGCGGACTAACTCCCGGAAGACGAATGATTCAGGAAGCCAAGAAATTAGGATTGAAAACTATGGTGGGTTGTATGACCGAATCAACTGTAGGAATATCTGCGATTGCTCATTTATTGCCGCAACTGGATTATGTAGATATGGATGGCGCATTGCTTTTGGCTGAAGATATTGCCTCTGGAATAACAATAGATTTTGGTAAAATAAGCTATTCTGAAATCAATGGAACCGGTGTAACTTTAATGTAGTTTTAAATGAAAGTCAATCAATTTCCAGACCGAATAATTGAAATCGAAAATGAAGAATACCTCTATTTTGGAGGAACGGCTTATTTGGGTTTACCAACGCATCCCGAATTCCAAAAACTGCTCCTCAAAAATATTTTGCAATGGGGAACGGCATATGGAAGCTCGAGAAGTGCCAATATTCAACTAACCGCCTACGAAAACGGTGAACGATTTTTAGCTAATTACATCAAAGCAGATGATGCACTTACCCTTTCTTCCGGCATGTTGGCGGGGAAATTAATAGTAGAGGCATTAACACCTGAAACCGATTGCTTTTTTCATTTTCCGGATACGCATACTGCCATAAAAGTGCCAAATAGTTTACCTGTTTTTATTGGAAATGAATTAAATCCTCGTTTGCTGGATAACGTAACTGAAAAAATCACGATTCTAACTGATTCTGTTCCATCATTTCATATAAAACCTATAGATCTTTCTATTCTAAATTCGATTCCTTCCAATAAAGAAATCACTTTGGTTATTGACGAATCGCATTCGCTTGGAATTTTGGGTACGTATGGGTGTGGGATTTATTCGACAATCAACATTCCCAATATTAAAAGAAAAATCATGGTATCGTCTTTGGGCAAAGCTTTTGGATTGACGGGAGGTGTAATTGCCAGTGATTCCGAATTTATTAATCAGATTGCAACTCACGATACTTTTGTTTCCAGTGCGGGGATGAATACCGCATTTGTACAAACCATGGCAGATGCAGCAGCGATTTATTTGCAACAGCATCAAAAATTAAAAGACAGTTTAAACTACATTAATACTCATTTGATTAAAAACAGAGTTGTTCATTTTGACCCCAATTATCCGCTAATTTATCCAGAAATCGAAGGACTAAATGAAATTTTCACTGCGAATAAAATCATAGTGACTAATTTTAAATATCCAACAGACACCAAGGATTTAAATCGAATTGTAATTACTGCCAATCACAAAAAAGAAGATTTGGATAAAATAATTCACATTCTGAACCAAAATCAATTCTAAATCGAAAATTGTGGTGCAATTGCTTTTTAACCGTACCTTTGTAAAAAATTAGAATATGATGACAAACAACGATATCTTTAAAAAACTTCGTGTAGCGTTAATGTTACGTGACGATCAAATAGTTGAAATATTAGAATTGGTGGATTTTAGAATCACTAAATCAGAATTGGGTGCTTTTTTTCGTGATGAAAAACATGAAAATTATATGGAATGTGGTGACCAAGTGTTGCGTAATTTCCTAAATGCATTGGTAATTCACTTGCGTGGAACGAAAGAAAATCCAAAAAATCCAAATGATGTTTTAGCCAAACACAAAGCTCAAATTCCTGTAAAAGAAGGCGCTTCAGAAAGAACGGAATTTAAAGCAAAGCCAAAAGACGAAGAAAAATCAAGAGGAGATCAAAGTCCTTCTAAATCAAAGCCCGCTTCTAAAAAAACCTCAAAAAAAGAATATCCAAAAGGGAATAACAAAATACAAGTCGTAGAGAAAGTGAAATTTAATTTCGGTAAGAATAAAAAATCCTAAGTTTAGACTTAGGATTTTTTTTTATATCTTATTGTTGCCAATTCGTTCAAAAAAAGCATCTTTAAAAGTAGCACCGATTGGCAATTCCTTTTCATTGATAAAAACAGAAAAATTGTCAGTTGCTACAATTTGTTTTAAAGAAACCACATATGATTTATGAATCTGAACAAACTCATTTTGTGGCAATGATTCAATTACGTTTTTCAACGAAGAATGTGTGATGATTTTTTGAACAGTAGTATGAATGCAAACATAATTTTGAAGACTTTCAACATACAAAATATCATTTAAGAATATTTTTGAAAATTTATTTTTACCATCCGTTTTTATAAAAATAAATTCAAGTTGACTGTTACTTTTAATTGCTTGTTTTGGAACAATATTCACCTTTGAAACCGCTTGATAAAAACGCTCAAAAGAAATTGGTTTTAGTAAATAATCAATCGCATTGAGCTCAAAACCTTCTAAAGCAAAATCAGGATATGCCGTTGTAAAAATGACTTTTATATCTTTAGAAATAATTTTTGAAAGCTGTAAACCTGTTAGTTGTGGCATTTGAATATCTAAAAAAACTAAATCAACACTTTGAGAATTCAGAAATTCTAAAGCTTTCATCGAATCATTAAAAACACCTACTTTTTCAAGGAAAGAAACTTTCTGGAAATAGCTTTCCAAGATGCGAATTGCAGGCGGTTCGTCATCGACAATGATGCATTTAATTTTCATAAATAATCAATCTTTAAAGGAATTTTTAAATACGTTTTAAAGGTATCATTTTCTTGTGTTTTCTCTAACACAAATTTTTCTTTATAAGTATATTCTAAACGTTTTGTCAGGTTTTCAAATCCAATTCCTGTCGAAGAATAATTTTCTCCTTGAATGATATAATTAAACGTTGAAATTTCTACAAAACCATCTTTTACATTTATCAAAATCGATGCTTTTTTATCACAATCATTCAGTTTTCCATGTTTAAACACATTTTCTATAAAATGAATTAAAACTGAAGGAAGAATCAACTCATTACTATAATTCCCCTCGATAGAAAAACTTAAAAAGAGTTGATTTTCAAATCTTTTCCCCTGCAAATGAATATAATTTTGCAGGAACTGAATTTCTTTGGAAAGCAATACCAGTTCTTTTTCAGTTTCCGCAATCACATAACGAAGTAAATCAGACAAAATTAATAAATCAGATGCCGCTTCAGCATCTTTTTCAATCCAATCACTATAAAAAGAATTTAAAGTATTGAACAAAAAATGTGGACTGACTTGTGATTTTAACAACTGAAATTCGGCCTTTTTATTCTCTAAAAGCAATTGCTGATTTTGTTTTTCAGCCTCTTGAAATTGCCAAAATAAATAAGCCAAAGTACTAATAATTACAGATGGCAATCCAAAGAAAAAATTATCCCGAACATAGAATTCAATTTCTCTTGATTTTTCAACATAATTATGAATTCCTGTGATTTCAAAAAGAACAATTTCTTGAAAAAAATACCGTACCCCAGCAAAAGTAATTAATGAAACAGGAATACTTAACAAGTAAAATAAAATCCTTTTTTTACTTAAAAACCAATTGCAAAAAGTATAAAAATTCAAAATATAAATTGCAAAAATCGCCATAAATCCACTTACCGAAAACAAAAAATCCATCCTATTGAAAATGAATAAAATTTCCATTTTATTGACACCAATGTTCCATAGATAAAAAGTAACAAATAATCCTAAAAACAGAATAATGTGATAATAAAAAGGGGGCTTTAGTTTCATAATTGGGTACTAATATATTCAAAAATACAATTATGTCTTTAATCAAAATCATTATTTATAGGAAATCACATTTTTTTGAGATGAACTGCAATAATCAGTACACAAAATTTTTCATCAACTGATTTTGACAATTTACAATTTGTAATTCGGTATTTGTCAAAAATTCAAAATTAGCCTTAAGAACTATTCTACTTTCGGGATAAATTTAAAACCTTAATTATCATGAAAAAATTACTGCTGCTATTTTTATTTACAGTTTCTATTAATCCTGTATTTGCACAATCAAAAAAGAAACAAATTCTATTAATTGGAACCTTTCATTTTGAAAATCCAGGACTCGATGTTGCTCAGATAAATACTTTCAATGTAATGTCGCACAAAAGTCAAAAAGAACTCGAAGACATTACTAATAAAATTAAAAGATTTGGTCCCAACAAAATTTTTGTAGAATGGAACTATGAGAAACAAGACAAATTAGATAAATTCTATGCTAAAAACACAGACAGTTTGTTTCAAAAAAATGCCGATGAAAGAGTACAATTGGCATTAAGATCAGCTAAAAAATTAGGCCATAAAAAGCTATTTGCAATTGATTACAATCAAGCAGGTTTTCCGTACGATAGTTTGGTGAAAGGCATGCAAGAAGCCAATCAACTTGATTTGATCAAAAAGAACAAAGAAGAAATGGCAGCTTATGAAAAATCTCAAAATCAAAAAATTGCTAAATATTCCTTAACCGAGCTACTTATAGATTGCAATACAAAAGAATCGAATACCGAAAATGTAAATTGGTATCTTGAAACTGCCAACAAAGCTGGAAAAACAGACAATTTTGTGGGTGCTTATTTAGTTTCAGAATGGTACCGAAGAAACCTTTATATGTATTCTTTAATTCAAAAACTAACAGAAAATAAAGACGATAAAATAATGGTATTGCTTGGAGCAGGTCACACAGCTATGCTGCGCGAGTTTATAAAATACGATCCAGAATTTGAAATTATAGAATTAAAAGATGTTTTAAAATAACAAAAAAATCCTGAGCTTACACTCAGGATTTTTTGTATATTTATTTAGCATTACTAATTTATCCCTTCCAGAATGAAATGTATTCTAACCTTCTCTCTATTATTTCTTACAACAGTATTTTTTGGACAAAATAACAAAACTGAAGAGCCAGCAATGCTTCTTGATTCAACCTTAGTTGCTACAAATACAATGGAATATATTGACCCCAATGAAATTGAATCTATAAATATTATCAAAAAGAACACCACAATAAATGGTGTTTTATATTATGGACAGATATTCATAACAACCAAAAATCCTAAGAAATATGATTTCATAAGTTTGGACCAAATCAAATCTGAATTTACCAAAATCAAAAGCAACGATGTCATTTATATGGTAAATGGAGTACTTATAAAAGACAATATTGAAACTTTCAAATTAGACCGCAACTATATTTTGACCGTAGAAGTTACCAATTCAAACGCCTTTTACAATTTAAGAAAAAATGATACCAAATTTGACATCATTAACATCTTGGGGAAAACCAAAGAAAATTTAGATTCTAAAAATACGATTCTATTAAGAGGACATGAAGCAATTGGTATTAAATAAATTTTATTTTTACCGCATAAAAAAAATCCTGAGCTTTCACTCAGGATTTTTGTTTTGGATAAAAACGCACCGCAGTACGTATCTACAAAATATTATATTAAGAAAGAGCCGCTTTTACTTGATCAGCTGCTTCTTGAAATTCAACAGCAGATAAAATTGGCATTCCTGAATTATCAATTAATTCTTTTGCAATAGCTGCATTTGTACCTTGTAAACGAACAATAATTGGCACTTTTATAGCATCACCCATATTTTTGTAAGCATCAACAACTCCTTGCGCCACACGGTCACAACGAACGATTCCACCAAAAATATTAATTAAAATTGCTTTTACGTTTGGATCTTTTAAGATAATACGGAAAGCAGTTTCAACACGTTTTGCGTCAGCAGTTCCACCTACGTCAAGGAAGTTAGCAGGCTCAAAACCAGCATACTTGATTAAATCCATAGTTGCCATAGCCAAACCAGCTCCGTTCACCATACATCCTACTGTACCGTCAAGGTCAACATAGTTTAAACCTACTTCTTTTGCTTCAACTTCGATTGGGTTTTCCTCACGAACGTCACGCATATCAGCATATTTCTTTTGTCTGTATAAAGCATTATCATCGATATTTACTTTAGCATCTACAGCCATAATTTTATTGTCAGATGTTTTTAAAACCGGGTTGATTTCAAACATCGAAGCATCAGATCCAATATATGCATTGTATAAAGAATCGATAAATTTCACCATTTCTTTGAAAGCATTTCCAGAAAGACCTAAGTTAAAAGCAATTCTTCTTGCTTGAAAACCTTGTAATCCAACAGAAGGATCAACTTCTTCAGTAAAAATTAAATGAGGAGTGTGTTCCGCAACTTCTTCAATATCCATTCCACCTTCAGTAGAATACATAATCATGTTACGACCTGTAGCTCTATTTAATAATACAGAAACATAAAACTCAGAAGTTTCACTTTCACCAGGATAATAAACATCTTCAGCGATTAAAACTTTGTGTACTTTTTTACCTTCAGCAGAAGTTTGAGGTGTAATCAATTGCATTCCGATGATTTGCTCTGAAATCTCTTCTACTTGTTGTAAATTTTTGGCAAGCTTCACTCCACCACCTTTTCCACGTCCACCTGCATGAACTTGGGCTTTTACAACATACCAACTTGTACCCGTTTCGGTAGTTAATTGTTTTGCAGCAGCAACCGCTTCTACTGGACTATTAGCAACAATTCCGCGTTGAATGCGAACTCCGTAGCTAGCTAAAATCTCTTTTCCTTGATATTCGTGTATGTTCATAATATAGAATTTGTCTGGATTCTGAATTTATTTCAGAATAAAAGTGGCACAAAAATAGCAAAATTCATCTAAATAGAGAAATCTTTTTTCCTATTTAAAACTAAGATAATATTAGGTAGAAAATAAATGAAATTTATGCATGCATTTTTCAATTCTTTATGATGTGATACTATACAGAATTTGAGAAACAAAAACTACTATAACGATTGAAATGGCACTAACAAAAAGGGCTATTTGTAGCCTATTATTACTGTTTTATTCATTTAAAAATAAATCGAATTGTCAAATTATCAATTTCAAGGTATTTAAATGATAGTATTGATTTTTATTCAACCTTTTTATTCTTTTACCATAAAAATATAGTCTGTACTGCATTTTTGATGTATTATATTTAACGAAATCTTTATTTTTGTATAAAAAAAATATCAGCATGAGAGTTAAAGAACAAGGCCTTTATTTGCCGGAATTTGAACACGACAACTGTGGCGCAGGATTTATTTGTAATTTGAATGGAATTAAGTCAAATGACATCATACATAAAGCACTCGATATCTTAATAAAGCTAGAGCATCGTGGAGCTGTAAGTGCAGATGGAAGAACGGGAGATGGAGCAGGAATTCTATTTGATATTCCTCATGATTTTTTCAAAAAAGTTTGTGATTTCGAAATTCCAGAAACTAGAGAATATGCAGTAGGAATGGTTTTTATGCCAAAAAGCATCAACCAGGTTTCTTTCTGTAAATCAACTTTTGAAGCTTCCATAAAAGACCAAAATTTAAGCATTTTAGGATGGAGAGACGTTCCTGTTGATGTATCTAATTTAGGTCAAATTGCAGCCGAAAAAGAACCAACCGTAAAACAAGTGTTTGTTGGAAAAAATGGTTTGGATCTTACCGAACAACAATTCAACGCCAAAATGTTTGCTGCAAGAAAAATAGCGGAACATGTTATTATAAATTCACGAATTTCGGAAAGTCATAAATTTTACTTCTCCAGTTTTTCCACTACCACTATTATATACAAAGGACTTTTGATGCCTGAGGATATTAGCAGGTATTATACCGATTTGTTAGATGATGACTTGGTAACCAGATTAGCCTTGGTTCACCAACGTTTTTCGACTAATACTTTTCCGTCATGGGAACTGGCACAACCGTTTAGATACATGTGTCACAATGGCGAAATAAATACCCTTCGTGGAAACATTAGCCGAATGCGTGCTCGTGAAGAACTTATGAAAAGTGATGTATTTGGAGATGATATCAAAAAATTATTCCCAATTATATTAGAAGGAAAATCCGATTCGGCTTCTATGGATATGGTTATCGAATTATTATTGATGACTGGACGTTCTTTGCCGGAAGCCATGATGATGGTAGTTCCTGAAGCTTGGGAAAAACACCAAACCATGTCGGAAGACAAGAAAGCGTTTTACGAATACAATGCCTGTATCATGGAACCATGGGATGGGCCAGCTTCTATTCCGTTTACAGATGGGAATGTGATTGGTGCTTTATTGGATAGAAACGGATTACGTCCTTCTCGTTATACATTGACCAAAAGTGGTTTTGTAATTATGTCATCAGAAATTGGTGTTCTAGACATTAAACCAGAAGATGTGGTACAACATGGCCGATTGGAACCAGGAAAAATGTTTTTGGTTGACATGAACGAAGGCCGTATTATTGAAGATGATGAGATAAAAAATTCCGTTGTTACTAAACGACCATACAAGCAATGGTTGGATGCCAATTTACTTCAATTAGCTCAAATTCCTTATACAGACAATCCAATTCCAGTTGAGAAAATTGATTTTGAAACCAGACAACGTTTGTTTGGATATACAATTGAGGATTTAAAAACAATCATAAACCCAATGGGCGCTGAAGGTGCAGAAGCATTAAGCTCTATGGGTAACGATACGCCTTTGGCAGTTTTATCAGATCAGCCACAATTGCTATATAACTATTTCAAACAATTATTTGCTCAAGTTACCAACCCGCCATTGGACGGTATTCGTGAAGAAATTATTACTGATATTAGTTTAGCAATTGGTGGTGATTATAACATCTTTGATATTGTCCCGAAACATTGTAAAAAACTAAAAATTCAAAATCCAGTTATCTCAAATGAGGATTTAGATAAAATAAAAAACATTGATCATGCCGATTTCAAATCGGTTACTATTTCTACTTTATATCCAATTGAAAAAGGGGTAAATGGTTTGGAACGTGCTTTGGAGAAATGTGTACAAGCAACTTTCAAAGCGGTTTCAGAAGGTTACAATATTGTGATTCTTTCTGATAGAGGAGTTAGCGAAGAAATGGCTCCAATACCAATGTTATTGGCTTGTTCTTATATTCACCATTCATTGAATATTCTAAAATCACGTTCGAAATTCGGAATCATAATCGAATCTGCTGAACCTCGTGAACCCCATCATTTTGCATTATTATTCGGTTATGGTGCAAGTGCAATCAATCCTTACATGGTAAATGAAATCATTCACGATCAAGTAAAACAAGGTTTTATCACCAATGTAAAAGCGGATTACGCCGTTAAAAATTACAACAAAGCGATTGCAAAAGGGATTCTAAAAATCATGAATAAAATTGGCATCTCTACTTTACATTCATACAGAGCTGCACAAATTTTTGAAATTTTAGGATTAAATAAAACATTCACCTCTAAATATTTCCCTTATACTCCTTCCAGAATTGAAGGAATTGGTTTAATGGAGGTAGAAAAAGAAATCAAAAAAAGATACCAAAAAGCATTTCCAAATTCTGAAGTTGCAAGTTTATTGCCATTAGAAATTGGAGGTATTTACAGATGGAGAAGAAACGGGGAAAAACACATGTTTAACCCAACAACAATCTCAAAATTACAACAAGCGGTTCGTTTAAATAGTCCGGAAAGTTACAAAGAATACTCTACTATGGTGAATGATCAAAGTGAAAACTTAATGACCATCAGAGGTTTATTTGAATTCAATAATCTTGATCCTATTTCAATTGACGAAGTGGAGCCTTGGACAGAAATTGTAAAAAAATTCAAAACTGGTGCCATGTCTTATGGATCAATCAGTCAGGAAGCCCATGAAAACTTGGCGATTGCCATGAACAGAATTGGCGGAAAAAGTAATTCTGGAGAAGGTGGAGAAGATTCTAAACGTTTCCAAAAAGACCTCAATGGTGATTCTAGAAATAGTGCCATCAAGCAAGTGGCTTCAGGAAGATTTGGTGTATCAATTAACTATTTGACCAATGCCAAAGAGATTCAGATAAAAATGGCTCAAGGTGCAAAACCGGGAGAGGGTGGACAATTACCTGGCGAAAAAGTGGTGCCTTGGATTGCGGCAGTAAGAAACTCAACACCTTATGTTGGACTTATCTCCCCTCCTCCACATCACGATATTTATTCTATTGAAGATTTATCACAATTAATATTTGATTTAAAAAATGCCAATCGTGAAGCAAGAGTAAACGTAAAATTAGTTTCGGAAGTAGGTGTTGGAACTATCGCTGCCGGTGTTGCCAAAGCAAAAGCCGATGTGATTTTGATTTCTGGATACGATGGAGGAACCGGTGCTGCACCACTAACTTCATTGCAACATACCGGTATTCCTTGGGAACTTGGATTGGCAGAAGCCCAACAAACCTTAATCTTAAATGATTTAAGAAGTCGTGTGGTACTGGAATGTGACGGGCAATTAAAAACAGGACGTGACGTAGCAATTGCCGCTCTGCTTGGTGCCGAAGAATTTGGTTTTGCAACAGCGCCATTAGTAGCTTCAGGTTGTATCATGATGAGAGCTTGTCACTTGAATACGTGCCCAGTGGGTATTGCAACCCAAGATCCTGAATTGAGAAAAAATTTCAAGGGAACTCCGGAACACATCATCAACTTCATGTATTTCATTGCCGAAGAATTGAGAGAAATCATGGCTCAATTAGGTTTTAGAACACTTAAAGAAATGGTGGGACAATCACAAAAATTGAATGTCAACAAAGCCATCAAACATTATAAAGCAAGTGGATTAGATTTATCTTCAATTTTATATAAACCAGAAAAAGCAAAAACGGTTCCAAATCATAACACAACAACTCAAGATCACGCATTGGACAATGTGCTTGATTTTGAAATTATAAAAGCGGCTATTCCTTCTATTTACAGAAAAGAAAGAACCAGGGTTAATTTCAAAATTAAAAATACAGATCGCTCTGTTGGGGCAATTTTGAGTAATGAAATTTCAAAAATATATGGTGCACAAGGATTACCTGATGACACTATTTTGGTTGACTTTGAAGGTTCAGCGGGGCAAAGTTTTGGTGCTTTTGCAACCAACGGTTTGTCTTTTAAAATCCACGGAAATTGCAATGACTATTTAGGAAAAGGACTTTCTGGTGCAAAATTGATTATTAAAGTCCCTCCTACTGCTACTTTCAAACCAGAAGAAAACATCATCATTGGTAATGTAGCGCTTTATGGTGCAATTACTGGTGAAGCCTATATTAATGGTATGGCTGGAGAACGTTTTGCGGTTAGAAATTCGGGTGCAACAGCAGTTGTAGAAGGAATTGGAGATCACGGATGTGAATACATGACTGGTGGAACTGTTGTGGTACTAGGAAAAACCGGAAGAAATTTCGCAGCTGGAATGAGCGGTGGTATTGCTTATGTTTTTGATCCAAATAAAAAATTCGATGCTACATTATGCAATATGGAAATGGTCGCTTTTGAAACATTGGAAGAAGATGATTTTACTAAACTGAGACGTTTGATAAAAAATCATTCTATGTACACCAACAGTCCTTTGGCAAAAAGAATTTTGGAAGACTGGCAAAACCAACAGAAGCATTTTATCAAAGTAATGCCAACCGATTACAAAAAAGCATTGCAAAGAATATCAGAGGAAAAGCAAATTGAAGAACTAATAGCACAATAGTCATGGGTAAGATAGGTGGATTTAAGGAATATAATAGAACCGACGAAAGTAATGTTGCTGTTCTAGAAAGAGTATCAAATTATAATGAATTTACAATTCCGTTAGCAAAAGATAAAATTAAAGAACAAGGTTCCAGATGTATGGATTGCGGAATTCCTTTTTGTCACAGCTCATGTCCTTTAGGGAATTTAATTCCTGATTTTAATGACATGGTGCATCAAGAAGAATGGGAAAGCGCTTTGAAGATTTTACAATCAACAAACAATTTCCCTGAGTTTACGGGTCGTTTATGTCCTGCGCCTTGTGAGAAATCATGCGTATTGGGAATTATCAGTGAGCCTGTAGCTATCGAAAATATTGAAAAGAATATTATCGAAAGAGGTTTTGCAGAAGGTTGGATCAAACCACAAACACCAGAAGTGAGAACTGGAAAAACAGTTGCCGTAATTGGATCTGGTCCTGCTGGATTGGCCGCTGCACAACAATTGAATCGTGCTGGACATACCGTTACCGTTTTTGAAAGAGACAATGCAATAGGTGGACTATTACGTTACGGAATTCCAAACTTTAAATTAGAAAAAGGAATTATTGACCGACGCGTTAAAGTATTGGAAGCAGAAGGTGTAGTTTTTAAAACCAATGTAAACGTAGGTGTAAACTATAGCGTCGATGAATTAAATGCTTTTGATTCTATCGTATTATGTGGTGGAGCTACCGAAAGAAGAGGTTTGCCAACAAAAGGTGCTGACAGCAAAGGCGTGGTTCAAGCTATGGATTTCCTTACACAACAAACCAAAGTTTTATATGGTGAAACAATTGCTAACCAAGTTAAAGCAACCGGTAAAGACGTAATCGTGATTGGTGGTGGAGATACAGGATCAGATTGCGTGGGAACGTCCAACAGACATGGAGCAAAATCAGTTACCAACTTTGAAATCATGCCAAAACCTCCAGTTGGAAGAAGCGAAACTACGCCATGGCCATTTTGGCCGTTGCAGCTAAAAACATCTTCTTCGCATGAAGAAGGCTGTGACAGAAACTGGTTAATCAATACCAAAGAATTCCTTGCTAATGAAAAAGGAGAAGTAGTTGGATTAAAAACCGTTGAAGTAGCGTGGAAAATAACGCCAGGGCAAAGACCAGAACTAATAGAAAAAGAAGGTTCAGAGAAAATATGGCCATGTGATTTGGCTTTATTAGCCCTTGGTTTTACAGGCCCTGAAAAAACGTTAAGCAACCAATTGGGATTAGAAATTGATATGAGAAGCAACTATAAAGCAACAAATTATCAAACAAATGTTCCTCATATATTTACCGCTGGTGATATGAGAAGAGGACAATCCTTAATCGTTTGGGCTATATCCGAAGGTAGAGAAGCCGCTAGAGAAGTTGATTTATACTTAATGGGTTACACCAATCTACCAACAAAAGGCAAGGGAGATTTGCCAAGTTTGTAGTATTTAATAGAAATAAGTAATCCCCTTTGAAAAATATTATTTTCCAAAGGGGATTTTTAATTACAGTCAATTTGTAAACAGACTTGACAAGTTAAGAATAATGATCTACCTAATTTTCAACAATTGATTCATAGATAAAAGCATTTGGTTTGATTTGTTTCGATTTTGCTTTTCGCTTCCTTCTCCACATTATAAAACCAGTAATTGGTAAACTTGCAGCTATTAGAACAACCAAAAAGGCAATTATTTTACCCGAAATTCCAAAAATAGAACCTGTGTGAATACCGAAAATTGAGTTTTTAACTTTCTCTGCCGTCGATGCGTTTTTATCTAAATCTGTTTGCGCAATTTTTCCCGAAAATTGATCTACAAAAAAGGTATTGTATTTTGGGATATATTCATATGCATATTTCAATTTCATACGAATGGTACCGTTACTTTCTTTAGGATAATAAATAGTTGACTCTATGCAATTGGGGTATTCTTTTTGTATTTGTGCATAAATTGCAGCAATGTTCGTTTCCGTCGTTTTTGGCATTCCAGAATTGGGCCCCCATTTGGTGTACGGTTTACTATTGGTAACTGCATACGCTGCCTTTTTTACAAAATCATACGAAAAAAACAAACCCGTACTCGCTATAAAAACCAGAATAAAAGAAGCGTAAAAACCTCCAATTCTGTGCAAATCAAAATTCAATCTTTTGGCAGACTTATTACTTACAGTAAAATAAAATTTCAACTTTTTAAAATTGGTTGGAAACCACAAAACCAAACCTGAAATCAACATAAAAAGGAATATAAAAGTCGAAACTCCAATTATATTTTTACCAATATCACCTAAAAGTAACGTACGATGAATCTCTAAAATTATGGCAAAAAACGAATCTTTACTATCCAGAGACATCACTTCCTTCCCGTTGTAGGGATTATAGGCTACTTGAGTTTTTTTATCCCCCAGCACAATTGTTGCATTGGGAACGCTCTCTTTTTGCTTGATAAAAAGCAACTTATTATCCCCATGATTTTTCTTGAAAGAATCAATAATAACATCAAGCGACATACGGCTTGAATTTTGCGCATTCACATAATCAAAATCATGTTGGGTACAGCTTGTTATTTCTTCTTCAAAAACATAAATACAACCTGTTACGGCTACTATAAGTAGGATAATCCCTGAAGCCAAGCCGAGCCAAAGATGCAATTTCCGAATTGTTTTTTTAAATTTCATTACACGTATAAAAGGTTAAAACTGCAACTTTAGCATCGACTTTTAAAAAAAATTAGAGACTAAAAACTATATTGCAATTGCAAAGAGACTCTTCTGCCCGGTGATTTCACATAATCTTGATCTCTCGCCATCCACCATGCAATATTTGGAGAATAATCTTTGTTAAATAAATTCTCAACACCAAACGATGTTTTAATATGTTTGTTAATTACATACGAACTACTAAAATTAAAAATAGTATATTTTTGTACAGGCCCTTCATTAAAACTATATTTATTTGTTGCTGGATCTGAGCTGAATCGGTCTCTTTCAAAATTATGTAAAACACTTAATTCAACATCCCAATTTTTCAAAGGCTGAATTTGAACGTTACCAGTCACTTTCGGTGCCATTATTCGAGAGCCATTAATATATTTTTCATAAGAATCGTCGTTATCATTATCAACTTTTCCTTCTATCCAAGCAAATGCACCACCAAAACTTAGATAATCCAAAGGCTTGAAATTGATAATCGCCTCATAACCCCAAATATATTCAGGAGCGCGTTGCATAGCATAAGAACCATCAGTATTTTGGACTGAGGATGCCCCTAGTTTTGAAGTACTCCAAAAGCTTGTTACTTCATAATTGAACCATCTTTTTGGCGATCCGGCTAATCCAACTTCATAGTTATTCACTATTATGGGATCCGTCGGTAATTTTGAAACAACACTTGTGGTTGCACTTCTTAATATTCTTCCAATTTCATTAATGGAAAACGATTGTGAATAGCTCGAGAAAACATTTAATGCAGGCAAAACATTATATCGAACTCCTACATTCCAAACCAGCGCATTGTATTCTAAATTACCGCCTTCAACAAAAATACTTGGGGTATATGTGTTCGTTTTTGTGTTTAATACGGGAAGCGTATTAAAATCATCAACTTCAACTTTAATATTTTCATATCGAGCACCTGCTTTTAAGGTAAATTTATTCCACGCATCAAATTTCACTAATGCAAATGGAGCTGTATTTTGCATATTCATTTGTGGTGTCCAAAAACGACCGTCCTCCAGTTTTTGCACCGTGGCATCTTGAAGTAAGTCTATTCCGTAAATTAAATCGGCTTTATAATTTTCTTTAGAAAAAAGACGAGAATCAAAATTTGCTCGAAGTCCTATTTTTTTTGAAGTTACATTTGACTGTCCTCCGTTAAGGAATTGTATTTTATCATAGTAAAAAACAGTTCTAAAGTCTTGTGAATAAGCGTTTACATTTAGCGAAGTCCCATTCCAGATACTAGAATTAGAGTAGCTTAACCTCAAATTATGATTTCTTGGAGTTCCCTCAGGAGTTCCTAATCTATCTGCTGCTGCTATCCCAATAGTAGGAGTCACTCCCCATTTGCCGATTTTGACATCTTGATTCAAAAACGATTTTGATGCATAACCTATATACGATGCCTCAATTCTTTGATTTTCGGATATTTCGTAACCTATTTTAATCAATCCATTATAAGTATTCATATTGGCCAAACTATACGTTGGAGAAATATTTACAGAATTGGCATCCTTTAACAATCCTGTTTGCTCATGGGTCAAGCCCAAAACGTAGTCAAAACGATTGTGTTTACCATTTAAAGAAATCGAAGTTCTGAAGCCCAGAGTTTGATCAAAAGAAGCAGGTTGTGCTGTAAAACTAGATGCAACAGAACCCATAATAATTTTTTCCTTACGGTTTTTCTTGGTTATGTAATTGATAATTCCTCCATCTGCACCGTTTCCATAAATCGACGTGGCTCCTTTGATAACTTCAATTCTTTCAATTGAAGCCGGATCGATAACCTGAAGATCTCTTCCACCATTTCGCAACGGCGTAGATTGTGGTATTCCGTCTATCATGACCAAAAATGGCCTTCCTCTCAAGGTTTGTCCATAATTTGACGTTTGGTTACTAGAAGTTGCCAAACCAGGAACGGTATATTGTAAAATACTAGCAATGTTTGAATTAACCAATGACTGGTTTTGAATCTTTTTTTCTCCAACAATGGTCACTGAGGAAGTTACTTCCTTTATACTCTCTTTTTTACGACTGGCAGTTATTATGATGTCATCCAATTCGGTAACTTTTTCTACTTCATTAATTTTTTCCTGAGCAAATCCAAAAAAAGGTATCAAAACAAGCAAATAAATTATTTTCTTTCTGTTCATAAGGGCGGTTTCTATTATATTTTTAATTTTGGCATATTTTATTTAGCAAATATAATTTTTATTCATTCTAAATAAAAATTATTTTCACACTTTATTAATAATATTTTTTGCACTATTTTAGGAATTAATAAAATGTTTGATTTATAACTTTTTGTTACAATTTGTTAGAATTCATTTATTAGCTTGTGGGACTAAATAAAGAATAATAAATTTGCTCAAAATTAATAATCATGCAATCAAAAGACTTAGTACAATTAGCAGAACAATTTGGCAGTCCATTATACGTTTATGATGCCGAAAAAATACAATCTCAATACAATAGATTAACAAAAGCTTTTTCTAAAGTAGATAAGTTGCGCATCAATTATGCTATGAAGGCTTTGTCGAATGTTGCTATACTTCAGTTATTAAAAGAAATGGGATCAGGGTTAGATACTGTTTCCATTCAAGAAGTATTGTTAGGGCTTCATGCCGGCTATGAACCAGAAAAAATATTTTATACTCCAAATGGTGTTTCTCTTGAAGAAATTGAGGAAGTTACAGCTATGGGAGTTCAAATAAATATTGACAATTTGTCGATATTAGAGCAATTTGGCACAAAATATCCAAATGTTCCTGTATGCATCAGAATAAATCCTCACGTGATGGCAGGCGGAAATGCAAATATATCTGTTGGTCATATTGATAGTAAATTTGGTATTTCTGTACACCAATTACCTCATTTGGTTCGTATTGTTGAAAACACAAAAATGAATATCGTAGGTATTCACATGCATACCGGTTCTGATATTTTGGACATCGAAGTATTTTTATATGCTGCCGAAATCTTATTTGATGCTGCTAAAAACTTCAAAAATCTTGAATTTTTAGATTTTGGAAGCGGATTTAAAGTGCCTTATAAAAAAGACGATATCGAAACTGACATTGAGGAACTAGGCAAAAAATTATCCAAAAGATTCAATGCTTTTTGTGCCGAATACGGAAAAGAATTAACGTTAATATTTGAACCAGGGAAATTTTTAGTAAGTGAAGCAGGTTTCTTTTTGGCTAAAGTTAATGTCGTTAAACAAACTACTTCGACTGTTTTTGCAGGAATAGATAGTGGTTTTAATCATTTGATTAGACCAATGTTTTATGGTTCACAACATCATATTGAAAACATATCACACCCAAAAGGGAAAGAACGTTTTTACTCCGTAGTAGGATACATTTGTGAAACCGATACTTTTGCCAATAATAGAAAAATAGCAGAAATAAAAGAAGGCGATATTTTATGTTTTAGAAATGCAGGAGCATATTGTTTCTCCATGGCATCAAACTACAACTCTAGATACAAACCAGCCGAAGTATTATGGCTAAATGGTGAAGGACATTTAATCAGAGCACATGAAACCTTTGAAGATTTGTTGAGAAACCAAATTCCGTTACCGGTATCAGCCGCTACAGTTTAAAACAAAAAAATCCCATTTGCAAAACGAATGGGATTTTTTTAATAATGACAATACTATTTATTTTTTATCTAACAACGTTTCCAAAACTTCAGATTCAGTTCCATTAGGAAATGGAATCTTCAACATTTGCGAAAGCGTTGGTGCAATTTGAGTAATATATTTTTTAGTGTGCAATTCTCCTTTTGGCACTTGCCATCCATAAAAAAGTAACGGTACGTGAGTATCATAACTATTAGGTGATCCGTGAGTAGTTCCGGTAGGTTGGTATTGCATGTAACCCGTTTTATCAAGTATAACTATATCGCCATTTTGTTTTGGATCGAAACCTTTTGAAATAAAACTCAAGAAATAATCATCCCCCGACGAAGCTAAAATTTCTTCTTCAGTGTACACTCTTTTAACTTGTTCTTGAGTCATCAAAAAGTCTTTGAAACTTTGTTTCACTTTCGTCAATTCTACCCCTTTTTGTTTTATTATTTCTTTATTGAAAAAAAGATTAAAGTTAGAATAATCCAATATTAAATCAGCACCAAACGTTTCGTTAGAATGTTTTTTTAATGCTTCAACAATGTCTTTTGAAGGAATATTTTTTACATTGTATTTATTATCTTTTAGATAATTTGGATTTTCAGCACCTGCGTGATCAGCGGTCAGAAAAAGCAAGTAATTATCCTTTCCAACCGTTTTATCTAAATAGTTTAAAAACTGAGCCATCGTTTGATCTAAACGCAAATAAGTATCCTGCAACTCCATAGAACGTGGTCCAAAAGTATGTCCTACATAATCCGTTGAAGAAAAACTAACCGTCAAAAAATCCGTAATTTCATCTTTCCCTAACTCTTCTTTTTCTATAGCTTTCATCGCTAATTCTGCCAAAATATCATTTCCAAAAGGTGTTGTACGCAAAACATCAGCACCTTTTTCTTTGTATATCTTATTTAAATCATATGGAAAAATAGGTGGGTTTGCTTTATCTAATTTACCTTCATATGGATTATCGTCTGAAAGGCTTTCGTTATAAGTAGCAGCAGGCTTCAACAAATCCCAACCTGTATTGATATAGTTCATATATCGCTTTTCTTGGTTGAATTGCGTTACCCAAGCTGGTAATGTTGAACCATAAAAAGTACTAGAAATGAAGGCTCCAGTCTTACTATACCAAAATGCCCAATTAGCAAAATGACCCGCTGGTAAAATAGCACCACGATCTTTGATACTCATCCCGATTACTTTTCCTTTAAAATTTGTCGCCATTCGCAACTCATCAGTAATGGTGGTACTTAGCAAGTTTTTTGGAGACATTGCTCCCTCCTTTTCTGTACCATCACCTATTGTTTTTACAGAAGCATCATCTGTACAATACATATCTTTTCCTATAGCTTTATTAAACCAATCATTCCCTACAATACCATGAGTAGAAGGGGTTGCTCCAGTATAAATACTCGCATGACCCGGCGCAGTATAAGTAGGTACATAATTGTAATGCATATTGTGAAATGTATACCCATTATTCATTAATCTTTTAAAACCATTTGCAGAAAAATCATCTGAAAAACGATATAGATATTCCATTTTCATTTGGTCAACCACTATACCTACCACTAATTTAGGGCGTTGCTGAGCTTGTGAGTTCAAAGACATAATAAATGCCAAAAACAAAATAATTTTTTTCATATTATATTTTTATATTTAAAACAAAAATACAACATAAAGTTTAATCAAACTCTGAACAAATACTTCAGAATAATAAATTAATCTATTCTTAACTCATCAAAAAAACATGCCTAAAATTAATTAAAAATTGCAAACGTATATTTTACTTGCAATTGCAAAATGAAAGACTAAATTTGAGTAGATTTCTAAATAAAGTAATTATGGAAATGTATGACAATAAAAATACTGCTCAAAAATCATTCGATGAAAATTATTTATCAGAAGAATTGTTACAGGCACAATGGGCGGAATTTATAGAACTAAAGAAAGTAATTGCGGAAATATACCTTAAAAAAGGAAGTCCAATAACCATTTTAGACATCGGAATTGGTAATGCTCGAATAGTAAAACATTTAAGTGCAATTCCCGAAATGTGGAATATGGTTAAATTCTATGACGGTACTGATAATGCCGAAACATGTGTTAATTTATCACGTAACACAGCAAATGAATTAAATATTGAAGATAAAGTGACCGTTTATTTTTTAGATGCTGTAGAATTAAATCAATTACAAAAGCAGTATGATTTGATTATTACAACTTGGTTTACGGCAGGTAATTTTTATCCTGAAAACTTCCCTTTTGAAAATTATAATTTATTATCCGAAAAAATTGATTTATCAAAAAATGAAAAATTTGATACTATTTTCACCTTTGCCTATAAAATGCTGAATGCTAATGGAGAAATTTTAATTGGAGCCTGCTATATTGACAACGAGAATACGAGAAAAAAGCAAGAACTATCGTATCAGAAAATGGGAATGACTGTAATAACTGATGCCAAAGATAGTTTTACAGCCACAAAAGAAAGATTTTGGTCACAAAGATTTACAAAAGAAAAAATATATCACTATTTTAAATTTGTAAAACGGGAGAAAATATCATTTACACAACTTGATCCTTATGATTATGCTATGCAAATAAGGATAAAAAAGTAAAAGCATCAATTACTTATTAACTAGTTACTTAAATAATTAAAAAACTTATAAACGCAAAAAATCCTCATCAAATTCATGATGAGGATTCTTT
>NZ_SMLG01000005.1 GCF_004349195.1 Flavobacterium rhamnosiphilum | reverse complement strand
GCACTAGTTATTTTACTTTATCAATTAGTTGGATTTTAGTATTCAGATTATCTCTTGTTAAGATTACAGAATTTGGTTTTCCAGCGCTGAAATCGAATTTTAGCAAGTTAGGATAATCTATAATTTTAAATGATCCATTTTTCAGATACACCAACTCATTATCATTTTTTCCCTTAAAATGTTCCAATATTGGAGATTCAACATAGAGACGGTTATTCTTTTCTACTATTTTGGTTTCCATTTTCTGTCCATAAAGAAAATCGTCATAAGTTCCAATTAGTTTTTCTTTTAGACTTAAAGGTATTTCTTGAATGTCATCATTAGATGTTTTGTTCCAGTTCATCACTGCCAGAATTTTATTTCGAGTATAGTTCATCACAGGAAAACGATTCGGTTTTTCGCCATTGGCAAGATATACTAATCCGTTGCCATCTGTCATCGTAGCCAAAATGTTACCACCAACTCCAGTATTGGAACCATTACACGAAAACCAATCATAGTTATTGTAACCAAAAGACTTTTGCCATCCATAACTCCAGCCACCAACAGCATTTTTTAAAGCGGTTACTTCTGTTACTTTTTTTGCAACACTATGAGAAATCACTTTGTTATTTTTATTGCGTAAAGCATTTTGTATCTCAATGGAAAGTTTAGCTAAATCAGTCGGCGTGGACCACATTCCTGATGCTCCAACTTGTGGCGTGATTGGCAAGCCTGTTTTTAATAACTTTTTCATTTTCATCGTGAACTAGAGCTACATTTGTCAGGAATCCATTTTCATTAGGCTGTATCATTGTTGTGTTTTTCAAACCAAGAGGTGAAAATATATATTCTTTAGCAAGTTCTGCAATAGGTTTATTAAAAGTATCTTCTAATGCCATTTGAACAATTACATAACCACCACCACTATATTCCCAATTAGTGCCAGGGGTAAACAAGAACTCAATTTCTTTATCATATCGCGGAATCTTTCCTAAAAGACTTTGTTTTATTGTCGGGATTGTATCGCCTTCATAGTAATCTGCAAATCCACCTTGGGTTGTACCAGCGGTATGATTAAGAAATTGTCTCCAGGTTGGGCTGTTATTTTCGGTAAACTTACTCTTTGGCAAATGCCAACGTTTTAGATAACCATCTATTGGATCGTCTAAATTAACCAATCCTTTCTCTTCAAGCATAAAACAAAGAAGTGCTGTTATTGGTTTTGAAATTGATGCTGTAGAAAAAGCAGTATTTTGATCTATCTTTTCTTTAGAATTGATTGATTTCACACCAAATTGTTTTGAATAGACGATCTCGTAGTTTTCAAAAACCACAAGACTAAATCCTGCTAGTTTATGTTTTTCTAATTGTTGTTCAATATTTAAACTGTCCGTAAGAAAGCTGTAGTCTCTTTCTTTTGACAATACTTTTTTGTTTGTTTGACCACTTGCAATTGTTACTATAAGAAGTAGTAAATAAATAATATGTTTCATTGTATTGTGTTTTAGGTTAAAATTGTATTTGCGATTTTGTGTGAAGCCGCTGTTATCTGGCGATTGTATTTATTTCAAGACTGTATCATTAATTTTATTCAACAGGTCTTGTCTCATTTTTGAGTTCCTTTGGTTTAGAAGTATGATAATTCCCCAATTTTTAGTTCTATTGTAACATATAATCGAAGATTGTCCCATAGAATCTCCTGATTTTAAATAAATGGTGTTTTGGTCATCGGTACTAATATTCAGGCCTAATCCCATTTCTCTTTTTTCATCTTTATAGAAGATTTTTTCCGTAACCATGGCAGCTTTACCTATTGTAGTTTCTTTATTTAAGACCGCTTTCAAATAGGTAACCATATCAGAAGCATTAGATTTTACTAATCCGGCAGATGCAGTAACATTCCAATTGAAGAATTCCTGAATACCGCCATTGGGGTTGTAACCAGTTGTTCTATTTTTTACATTAAAATCTTTAGTCAATGTATTTGTCATTTGTAATGGCTTTACTATTTTTTTACGAATTATTTCATCATAATTCTTACCATAAGCCTTTTCTAAAATTTGCCCAAGTAAAGTATAGCCAATGGTTGAATAACGATATTTTCCATAATCTTTTAGTTCAGTACAATTATTGATTATAGTGGTCAATGTTTCTTCTGTTACATTACTTACAGGTTGTTGCGGATTTAGTTCTATTAACTTTCCAAAATCTATATCAGGTAAACCGGATTGATGAGAAGCTAAATCTGATATTTTTATTTTATTTTTAAGATTTTCATGTAAAACATAGGCAGAAGGAAGGTAGTTGTCTATATAATCGTCTAAATTTATTTTATTATCAATAACCGCTTGAGCAATTAAATTTGAAGTCAAAATTTTAGTAATAGATGCAATTTCGAATATGGAATTTTTATTAATATCAATTTGACTTTCTTTATTTAATTTACCATATGCTGTATAGTACTCTTCATTATTTTTGATAAAACCAACGCTAATACCTACGTCCGGATTTTTTTGATAATTATCCTTTATTATTGAATCAATCTTTTTAGAGATGTCTTGTCCAAAAGAAAATGTGCTTATTAATAATAGCACTGCCGAAAATGTTAATGAAGTTTTCATTGTATCGTGTTTTAGGTTAAAAAATTATTTCGATACAAATTTGAGAAAGAGTCTGGTGCTGTGCGACCGAATAAAATAACTCGAACGCATTTAATCAAAAGAATGCGTTCGAGTTATGTATAAAGGAAGTACGAGTAATTACAAAGTGTTGTTTTGTAATGTTTTGCGGTAAGTAGTAGGTGTGTTACCGGTGTGTTTTTTAAAAGCCGTATTAAAAGAAGATTTTGAATTAAAACCTACATCGTATAGAATTTCTAAAATAGTTAGCTTACTTTTTGTAACATCTTTTAAAATATCCATAGCATTCTCTATACGATAGGTATTAACGAAATCGTAAAAATGCTGCTCTAATTTATGATTAATTAAAAGAGATAAGTCTCGAACAGGAATTTCAATATTGTTAGAAATATCTTGAATTGTTAGGGAAGGATTAAGAAATGGCTTTTCTTCAATCATATACTGCTGCAATTTCAATAACTCCTCATTGTACTCTTTTTCATTTATAGCTAATGGCAAACTATTTTTTTCTTCTAAAATAATATCGGAAACAAGTTTTAATTTTGAATCGATATTTCTAAATAAACCAGGATTATTTAATGCTTTAAATAAATACCAACAAACAATAACTAGCTGAAATACCAGGAGCCCAATTTTTATCCATTCAGAGATGTTTGGATAATCCGAAAATTTAAAAATGTTTTTTACGAGGGTAATCAAATATAAAATAGTCAGCACAATCGTAAACTGAAACAACCAATTATAGGAATTAACACTTGTACCTGCATGATTTTCAAGATATAGCTTTTTGGCTTTTCTCAATATCATAAAAACGGCAATAAAATAGATAACTATTTGAATATGTATAAGAATATGAGTGAACTGTAGTTCTATCATATTTTGACGGTTTTTAAGAAAACTAATTTTAGAAGCAAGATCTACTATATAAAAACGAGGTAATAAAATTACATTCGCAATTAAAAACGGAAGTAGATGTATGATGTATTTTGGTTTAAACTTAAAATCGGAATAACAAACCGATACTACATAGAGATAAAAAACAGGAATTTGGAAAAAAGCAAATGTATTTCTAAGCATTCCCAAATTTGAGGGATTATTAACTACTAAGCTTAATAAAGGATCAATGTTATCTATTGCACTTAGTAGTAGAAAAATAGCAAAAAGAGAATTACTTATCTTGTGCTTTGTTTTAACTGTAACCAGAAAAAATGCAAGAAATAATGAAATAAACAAGGAGATTATTGTCACAATAACTAATAAATTAATCTTATCCATTTATTATATTCTTTTGGTATTATTACGGTTCATAATTATTGTCAACTTGTCTATACCAGCCACAAATTGGCTTAAATCCATCCAAATTAGGTTGACTTTTTGCCATAAAATGGTTTTTTATTGGGCTATACCAAACATACAAAAACATTTCTATTATCCTTTATGGTTTTCCACATTATCAGAAAAAAATGTATGATAAACAAAGACGCTACCAATATATTTTCATTTCTTTCGTCTAGTTCTCCAGCTATCGTTTTTAAACCAGTTCTTTTTATGCTCATAAATTTTACCATGTATGTAGGTACCAGCGATTATGACCGGTATTGCTATTAGAATTTCGTACCACTGGATTGTGACTATAGATTTGATTAAGACCTCAAACCTATAGTTTTATAATGGTAGCAACAAACAGTATAGTGTGTGATTCGAGAATTGACTAGGTATTTTTTAGTGAATTGCGAGTGGTGTCCTTTGACAAGCTGAGAATGACAGTGAATTGTTTTTTACTTTCATGATAAAAGAGTAATTCTCTATACCTTATAAAATTTTCATTTTACCCCGACCCTAAAGGATGCAACAAATAAAAAGTCCGTTTAATCATTTGTAATAAAAAAACTATATATTAGCTAAACAATAAAAAAGCCATTTTATGGCTTGTATGTACAAGTTGGCAGTTATGTTACTCGAAAAAACTATAAAATACAATAGAATTGGAAAACATAAATTTTGACTTTTTAAAACCAACAATTATTTTTTCTGTAATTGGAATTTTTGTTCCTGGATTTACTGCTATTGGATTAATTGGAACGCAAATGCTATTGAGTTCAGGTGGAATAGAATGCTCTATTTCGTGGAAAGTAATTTGGACTTTAACAACAATTATTGGAATAGCTTTGCCAATTACTTTCATAAAATATATTAGAAACATTACTATTGAGAAATTAGAAACTTTAAAAACAAAATTGATAATATTTAATTTAGTTGAATATGTTTGTATTCAATCAAGCATTGGAAGTTTATTTTCTAATAGTAAAATATTATGTTATGGAAGTGGCGGACAAAATGGAATCGAATTAGTGTTTACTGCTTGGCTAGCATTGCCAATTTTAGTAGTATTAAGTATAATATTTAACAGAATAATTGACTAAATTAAAAATACAACAGATTAATAAACACTATCGCCAACCGCTGTTTGGCAATATGGCGGGTTTAGGCTTAATTTAAAGTTGGTTTTACGTTTGGAAGTTTAGCTATAACCGAAAAATAAATCTTAATTTAGTCCTAAACCTATTGTAGCAAGGGAACGTCAAACTTCAAGCAAAAAACAGACTCAAGAATCTAACGTAACTATGACAAATAAAAATTTAAATATCGGTAATTTACAAGATGCTCAAGGTGATATGAGAGATGGCTACGGCTATGGCTCAATCGGTGTTTTTGTTTCAGGGATTGTTTGGGTATTTTCGAGCTTAATTGTGAATTACCATTCATCACAAAAAGGTATCTGGACTTTAATTATTGGAGGAATGTTCATCTTCCCAATGGCAGCATTAATTGGAAAACTAATGGGTATTAAAGGCGGACATAATAAGAATAACCCTCTTGGAAAACTTGCAATGGAAGGTACAATATGGATGATTATGTGTATTCCGTTAGCTTATGGTTTGTCTCTGATTAAAGTTGAATGGTTTTTTCAAGGAATGTTGATGATAATTGCTGGACGATACCTAACCTTTGCAAGTATTTACGGTATACGCCTTTATTGGGTTTTGGGAACTATTCTGGGATTGGCAGCTTATACTCTTTTTAGAATGGAAGCAGGAGGCTTTCCCTCTGCATTGACAGGAGGCTTAATTGAAATTATAATTGGTATAGTTATTTATGGTCTTTACAGATATGACAAACAAAAAATATAGAGAATTAATAGACATTCTTTGATACATAAATTGAGTGAGATTAAAATGCCTACAGGTAACAGCTAGAGTTTTGTTGCGTGCGCAGTACGAACAATGAAACTCGTGTTAAATGGAACCAGTTACAAGTCCGTTAACACTATGGTGTTTTCGTAAAGTTTTCGGATAAAATATCAAGAGGATTTATAGTCTTTTTTTTTCGCAGTGATAAATGGTTGTTTTTTCTGGCGTTTGTCTTTTAAAAACGAGAAAGTGACTTTTTCCAGAAAGAAAAAAAATATAGTTTAAATCTCATATATTTACTTTATAATTAATAAAATCAGTTCGTTTGAAGGTTTTTAGACGGATTGACGTTGTGCGTCAGCTTAAAACGAGAGCGTAGAAAATGAAAGATGAAATCAAAATACAGACTTTACATCTTTTTCCAATATTGGACAAGATGCTAATTGAACTTTTAAAATCTCTAACAGAGGAAGAGTGGAATGCTCAAACAATTGCAAAACTATGGAAAGTAAAAGATGTAGCTTCTCACCTGCTTGACGGAAATCTGAGATCCTTATCAACATCAAGGGACGGCTATTTTGGAGAAAAACCCGAAAACATAAACTCTTATCAAGATCTTGTTGCCTTTTTAAATCATTTGAATGCGACTTGGACAAATGCTACAAAAAGATTAAGTCCACAAGTATTGACAAATCTTTTAGAAATAACAGGAAATGAATATTTTGAACATCTTCAAACGTTAAATCCATATGATAACTCTGTGTTTTCAGTTGCTTGGGCAGGACAAGAAACATCTCAAAATTGGTTTCACATTGCAAGGGAATACACCGAAAAATTTTTGCATCAACAACAAATTAGAGATGCAGTTGGGAAGCCAGGAATTATGACTAAAGAACTATATTATCCATTCCTTGATACATTTATGTATGCCTTTCCTTATACTTTTAGTGATGTTTCTGCAGAAATTAGAACAGTTGTATCACTCAAAGTTTCAACAGATATTGGTGGACTGTGGAGCATCATAAAAACAGATGATAGCTGGATAGTAAGCAAAGACGATAATCTTGATGCTAATTGTCAAGTAACAATTGATCCAAATACAGCTTGGAAACTGTTTTCAAAAAGTTGGAAACCTGAACAAGTATTTGATACAGTTGAAATCATAGGGGACAGAACTTTGGGCGAACAGACTTTAAAAATGATAGCGGTAATGGCGTGAAAAAAAGCCGAACGCACAACATCGGTAGCTGTTGTACAGCCGTTCTAAAAATCTAAATCGGTACAAACCAACATAAAAACAACCTCGTTTAAGTCCTTTTAAGCGAGGTTTGTTTTTAAGCTACTGGATTTCGTAGACTGTAATAAGAATATATGAAAATGAGGCTATGAGGTGTCTTTTTTTACATAAAATTAGTGTCTTTAAGGTAATGAGAAAGACCATGAGCATAGTAGAAATGGTTTTGTGGACTTGAAATACAAAACTCAGCTAGAGAGTTGTGTGTGTAACAAAAAATAAACAGATATACTCCATTTTTAATCTAAAAATGGAGTAAGTAAATAAGTTAGCCCCAACCGTATAACGACAGCTCAACTTTTAAATTTGACAGCGGACAGTAACCGCAGACAATTTCTGCAAAGCCGTTTGGCTGCCGCTTGCAAGATGCAATTTAGATTCAAACAATAATTACTAACAATTAAAAACTGTAATTACATGAGAAAAATAATCGTCTTATCAATGATTACATTAGATGGAGTACTGCAAGCACCCGGAGGACCTGAGGAAGATACATCAGGCGGTTTCAAATATGGCGGTTGGGTTGCTCCTTATGATGACGAAGTTGGAGGTAAGGTGGTGCAAAAAGAGCTGAAACAATCAGCAGATTATCTTTTGGGCAGGAAAACGTTTGAGATTTGGGCCTCCTTCTGGCCTGAACATGCAGATATTTGGCCTGGCATCAATGATGGCACAAAATACGTTATGTCCAAGACTATGAAAAAGGCAAACTGGAAAAATACCGTATTTATCGAAAGTTTGGAAGATATTAAAAAGCTCAAAAATTCAGAAGGTTCTGATATTCAAGTTTGGGGCAGCGGTAAACTTATTCAGCTGTTACTTAAGAATGATTTAGTGGACGAACTCAGGCTCAAAATTTACCCATTGACTCTTGGAACAGGAAAAAAGTTGTTTGACGATGGCACGATTCCGGCAGCATTTACATTAACGGAGAGTTTGGCTACGCCAACTGGAGTGATTATTGCCAACTACAAGCGAGCTGGTGAGGTCAAGACAGGTACTATTGGAGTTTAAGGAGGCTAAGCTGTTAATAAAATCCCAATGAAAATTAAATCTATGGACAAGGCAAATAAGAAAGACAGCTCTAGGCTAACACCGACTCAAATTGTGTGGGTGGTGAAAGATGTAGAGAAATCAAAAACTTTTTGATGATTTGTAATCTTTTTTTTGATTATTTTTGAAAATGTATAAAGCGAAACAAACCTTCGCTAATCTACCTCAAAATAGGTGTATATGGGAAGGTTTATTTCGCATCTATACGGGTTGTGTACAATTAGAAAAATTGAACTATGAAAAGAATTTTATTACTTTTAATTTGTTTTACCGTTTTATCTTTTTCCTATAAAAATATAGAAGAATACAATTTCATTGGAAAATGGAAAGGCACCGACAAAGGTAAAACCGGATATATTATTTTTGAAAAAGATGGAACTGCATCGATAAAAATTGGTGATAACATTTTAGGCGGTAAAGATTATTATATAAACGGAAAAAAAGCAACGATTACTTATAGTATCGATACTACAACAAAACCGATCAATATTGATTTTATCATGCATTCAGAAGGTTATGAAGAAACTGAAAAATTATCATTTATTGCAGAAATAATTGATGATAATTCTTTTAAGATCGAAACGGTTAAGGAAAACAGCCCTAGAAATTTTTCAGAAAATAATTCAATGCTATTAGCAAGGGTTCAAAAATAACTGTACACAACGGCTAAGTAGCAAATGAAGAATGAATTGCAATCACCGAATATCAATATAAATAAAATTAATGAGGTAAACCTGTGTTGAACGGAACTGATTAGACGTCCTTATTATTATTATTATTATTATTGCCTTAATTGAAAGTCTTTTTTACAAAGGATATAATTGTAGTTTAAATTAAATGTATTCACCCTCTGGTGAACAAAAATTGACTCGGCTAGAGGTTTTTATCCCGACGCTTCGGGAGAACTGACGTTGGCGGAAAACTGCTCTTGAAACTTAAAAAAGCATAATGGAAAAATACTTACGACAATTAATTTCAATAGAATTTGACGACAAAAAAGAAATTTTTAGTGGTTTTCTTATTGATTGGACTGAAGATTGGATTTTACTGAAAAATAATCCTGTTGATTTTATAATTGATGGCTATACGATATTAAAAAACAAAAATGTAAAGTCAATTATTCAAGACAAGGATCATGAATTCACAGAAAGAGTAATTAAACTTAAAGGTTTAAAAACAAGCGCAGCCGAAATAATTCCGCTTAAAGATTTGTCTTCAATTATAAATTTTCTAGCGAATAAATATGAGATTTTTCAGATTGCAACAAAGTCAGATAAAGCTGTTTATCTCGGTAAACTCATAGCACAAAATGAGGAAGAACTGGTAATAGATTTTTTGGGAACCGAAGGGAAATTTGAGGGTGAAATGAGTTTCAAGCAAAACAAAATAAGAGTTATAGAATTTGATACTGATTATATCAATTCTTTGAAACTAATTGTTGACGAAGAAAAGTCATGAAATGGGAAAACATTAATCCTAAAAAAAGGAGGCCTTTTTAAAGGGCCTCCGATTGTAGATTCTGATTTACCATTTATCAACTCATACCGTTCAGTATGAAATGACTATTTGAATTAGCTTTTCTTTTCAGATAGTTTTACTCAAGTGATTAATCAAAACCACACTCAAAGATACAGTTTGCTTTTTCCATAATAACTGTAAATCATAGTTTTAACGAATCATTAACTCTCCTATATAAATATATAAAACCTTAAACTATTGTTGCTTTTTATTTCTGTCTTTCTTTATTCAGTAATATTTTGGTTGTTTTTTTAAATTATTATAATGTTTAAAATAAAAACCTATTCCAGTAGCTTCTTTGAAAAATTAAAATCAAAAACTGTAACTCTTTTTCGCTTCCATTAGAAAAAATTAAACAATTACGGTTATAGTAAAACGCATTTGGATAAAAATTTATCTAATTAAATAGAGAGTTTCAAAAATGGAATTCCCTTTTTTTATTACACATCTTTCAAGATAAAATATTTTTATTTCACAAATAATAAATCATATAGTTCTCAGTGTCAGTTGCATAATTCATTTGATATTATTCTTTATCTTTACAATAACGATAAGCAAAACAAATCATCATGGGACATGTATCAATTTATCTCAACTTCATGGGAAACGCTGAAGAAGCATTTAACTACTACAAAAAAGTTTTCAAAACAGAATTTTCTGTTCCGATAATGAGAATGAAAGACATTCCAGCTCAACCGGGTATGCCTGAACTTTCAGAAGCTGACAAGAACAAAGTAATGCATGTTGCATTACCAATACTTGGCGGGACAGAAATTATGGCAACCGATATGCCTGAAAGCATGGGACATAAATTGATTGAAGGTAATAATGTTACAATCAGTTTAAATCCAGATACTAAAGAAGAAGCTGACCGCTTGTATAGAGAACTTTCTCAAGGTGGAACAGACAGTGTTGCACCTCATGATGAATTCTGGGGTTACTGGGGAACTTGCAAAGACAAATTCGGAATCAGCTGGATGTTTAATGTTTCAAGTCATCCTCTTCATTAATAATCACTAACCCAAATCAATACTATGGCAAATAATTGCGTATCATTACATCGAGTTCTTAAAGCATCTCCCGAAAAAATTTATCGTGCGTTTACTGATGCTAATGCTATGGCATCATGGCTTCCTCCTTATGGTTTTTTATGTGTTGTTCATAGCATGGATGTAAAACAAGGCGGGAATTACCGAATGTCTTTTATTAATTTCTCCACAGGAAATGGGCACTCATTTGGCGGAACATATCTGGAATTGAAGCCGAATGAATTTATTAAATATACTGACAAATTTGAAGACCTTAATTTGCCTGGTGAAATGAAGACTTCGGTTTGGCTCAAAAAGGTTTCTTGCGGCACAGAACTTAAAATTATTCAAGAAGGTATTCCTTCAGTTATACCAACAGAAATGTGTTATTTAGGTTGGCAGGAATCATTAGAGAAATTGGCAAAATTAGTTGAGCTGGAAATTCCGGATGCTTAAATCTTTTAGTGACTGGCTTTTTAGTGACAACTTTTCATTCGGGGACTGCAAAGCAGGATAAAGAAACGTTGTTGTCAATATTTTGCTCACACTTTCTATGGGAAAGCCATTTGTAAGTGTTACAGTGGTTGCAAAAGTATGTCTGGAAATTGTGGAAGGTTAGATCTTTTTTGATGCCGCAGACATCCGCTATTTCCTTTAGATGGCTGTTCGTTTTTTGGTTGGTTAGAACGGGTAATAGTTTATCTTCATTTATGCATTGTGGATGATTGGCATATTTCAGAATTAATTCTTCCGGAATAGGAAGGAGGGGGAATGTGAGAAGCCCTTTTATTATTTCTACTGGTGGAGAGACATTGATTCCGTTGATCCTGTGAATGGAGAACCGTGCAAAGAAAACCTAAACCAAAATGAATTTTGGTTTGTTTTTTGTTTTCAAGTCTACTTTTAGCGCAGGCTTGAAAACAAAAAACCCGAAACTTTCGTTTCGGGTTTTTTTTGCGGAGAAAGAGGGATTCGAACCCCCGGACCTGTTACAGTCAACAGTTTTCAAGACTGCCGCATTCGACCGCTCTGCCATTTCTCCAGTATGTCGCTTTCATTACCTGATTGCGAGTGCAAATATAAGAACCTTTTTTGGTTATGCAAATCTATTTTTATAAAAAAAGCATCTATTTTCAGGACTACTTTTTAAAGGTTTCATTTTCTTTACTTTAGATGAAACTTATTTTTGCAAAAAATTAATAAATGGGTTTAATACTTTACATATTCTGTTATTTCTAACCCGTATCCTATCATTCCAACACGTTTGGTTTGCTCAGCATTAGATACCAATCTAATTTTTGAGATGTCAATATCATGCAATATTTGAGCTCCAATTCCAAAATCTTTACTGTCGATGATAATTTTTGGTGCTTTCATTACTCCTTGAGTTTGTAATGATTTAAGTTCAGCTATGCGATTTAGTAAATTTACGGATTGCATATCCTGATTGATGAAAATAACAGCACCTTTTCCTTCCTCATTAATTACTTGGAACATGTCATCCAGTTGTTGGTCTGCATTATTAGTCAATGTGCCTAACAAATCATTATTCACCTGTGAGGAATTGATTCTTGTTAAAATCGATTCTCCCAAATTCCAAGTCCCTTTGGTCAAAGCAATGTGTATTTGTTTATTGGTCGTTTGTTGATACGCTCGTAGTCTGAAAGTACCAAAACGGGTCTCAATGTCAAAATCTTCTTTTTTAACAATCAAACTATCGTGTTGCATTCTATACGCCACTAAAGCTTCAATTGAAACTAATTTCAAATCGAATTTTTTAGCAACTTCCACTAATTGCGGGAGACGAGCCATCGAACCATCTTCGTTCATGATTTCTACAATCACACCTGCTGATTTAAATCCTGCTAATCTTGCGAAATCTATAGCAGCTTCGGTATGCCCTGTTCTTCTTAATACGCCACCTTGTTTTGCAATAAGAGGAAATATGTGTCCTGGACGTGCTAAATCATGTGGTTTAGTTTTAGAATCAACCAATGACAAAATAGTTTTTGCTCTGTCAGCGGCAGAGATTCCTGTAGTTACTCCATTACCTCTTAAATCTACCGAAACGGTAAAAGCGGTTTCCATTGGATCAGTATTGTTACTTACCATTACATGAAGACCTAGTTCTTTACATCGGCTTTCCGTCAGTGGAGCACAAATCAATCCTCGTCCGTGTGTTGCCATGAAATTAATCATTTCAGGGGTTACTTTCTCGGCTGCAGCCAAAAAATCACCTTCGTTTTCTCGATCTTCATCATCAACAACAATAATAATTTTCCCTTGACGAATATCTTCTATCGCTTCTTCAATTGTGTTGAGTTGTATGTTATTTATAACCATTTGTGTTGTTAATTTTGTGATGGTAGTATTTTTTTAATTATTTTTTGGAATGGAGCTAAAATAACATCCATGTTTATTAATCCAATGTCGTTTGTGGCTCTGTAGGTTAATAAAACAGCTAATGGAGTTAGAATTAATGAGGATAACCAAGCTCCCATAAAAGGAGTCATTTCATTTTCCTGCGCAATTCTTTTTCCAAAAGTATTTATAAAGTGAAATGTTATAAAGATTAGAATAGCAAAAACAATTGGAAGTCCCAAACCACCTTTTCTGATAATTGCTCCTAATGGTGCTCCGATGAAAAACATTAGAAAACAAGCAAAAACAATTACAAATTTATCGTAAAAGGCCAATAAATGTTTATTGATATTCTTTTGTTTATTGTCTAATTCTGCTTTAGTAGTATCAATGGAATAGGTTGTACTGGTAAGATTACTAACCGCTATTTTTAAAATATCCGATTTTTGTTCTAAAGTATATAATGACAAAATATCTTTAGGAAGTGGTTTTCTTTTTGTTGCTTTCTCCAGTTTTTTATTTAAAGGAATACCAACTCGCAGATTGCTGTTCTCAGAAAATGAAATAATGTCGTTTTTTATGTTCTTATTTAAGGAATCCAAGGTATACTTTAATTCATTAACGTTTAGCATGGTGTTCGTATTAGCAACACTTTCATCTGTTACATCTGTCTTATTTAATTCAGACAAATCAATATTGATGATGTGTTTCTTAAAGGAACTTTTTGCAAAAGGCATTTTACTGCGATCTTCATATTTTTTTGGAACAATATCTTCGTAGTAATATCCATCGTTTAGGACTAATTGTAAAATACTAGATTGTTCACTGCTGATTAACTCACCATCTTTTGCTTTAATCACGGTTTTGCTTCCGTCACCAATGTTCGATTTTTTGTGAATTGTTACTCCGGTAAGAATATTACCTTGTTCACCGGATTTTTTATTCACTTTGATATTGTAAAAACCCACATCGTTAAACTGACCTTCGGCTATTGCCAATGCCGGTTTTACCTGTGCAATGTTTTTTCTGAAATTAATGAATTTATATTCAGCATAAGGAATCACATTATTTGCAAACAAAAAAGCAACGATGCTTAATAATGATATAAAAACAGTTAAACTTCTCATGGCTCTTTGCAACGAAATTCCGGAGGATTTCATCGCTGCAAATTCATAATTTTCGGCCAAGTTACCAAAAGTCATTATTGAAGACAATAGTATAGAAAGAGGCAATACCAATGGTACAATTCGAGGCATAGAAAATGCCAGGAATTTAATAATCATTAGTAAGTCTAAATCTTTACCGGCCAATTCAGATATGAATAACCAGACTGTTTGAAGTATAAAAATGAAAAATAGGATTACAAATACCGTGGTAAATGTAGTCAAGAATGTTTTTAATAAGTATTTGTCAAGAATTTTCACCGAATAGATTAATCTAATTTGTTGATGTAGTAATTTGGATATTTACTTTCCGCAAATGTAAATTGATTTTTTGACAAAGGTTGGTTGGTTTTGAAAGAATTAACCGTTAAAGTTGTTTTTGTACCTTTTTTACCTATTTCTATTAAGTTATAGATGTGTTTTGTTTGGATATCGATTCCTAGTAAAACTTCTTTTCTTTGATCTTTCGAATTGGTGGGAACTAATTTTATATACTGAATTTTTCGACCTTTTACGTTCTGTAAAATATCCATATTGTATTTATAGCCAGTATTGAAAAAAGTTAGCATTTTTGAAGGTGTAATGGCATTATCGTCTTTTTCGTTAACTTTAGAAATAGTAATTTCTTCATCTTCGGGAACAATAGTGTATGTTTTTTTGCCATCAAAAATTTTAGTCACTCCCATGAAATTCAAAACATATTGATTTCCCTTCATGGTTACATTTCCTTTACTGTCCTGATTGATGTTTTCCTTAGCATTATTCAAAGAATACTTGAAATCGATTACGATTGTATTGTAGTTTTTAACTTTAGCGGTAACTTGATCTAAAAGTTCTTTTGCTTTTTTGTCTTGTGCTTGTATTGAGAAACTAAAAAATAATAATGCTGCAATTAAAAGGAGTTTTTTACCCATACTTTCTGTATTGTTTTTTTTAGATTCTTGAATTTTTGATTTCATGGTATTAATTATTTTGTTCATTGTTGAAAAATTGATCAAGAGAACTCATATCCAGAATATTTACACTACGTGCTTTGCTTCCTTCAAACGGGCCTACAATTCCTGCAGCTTCCAGTTGATCAATCAATCGACCTGCTCTGTTGTAGCCTAATTTTAGTTTTCTTTGTAACAATGAAGCGGAGCCTTGTTGTGCATTTACAATAATTTCGGCGGCTTCTCTAAACAAAGTATCTCTGTCGGAGATATCCATATCAAGATTAATGCCACTTTCTTCTCCTACAAATTCCGGAAGTAAATAAGCCGTTGCATACGCTTTTTGTGAACCTATGAAATCAGTAATTTTTTCTACTTCGGGAGTATCGATAAAGGCACATTGTACACGCACCACATCATTTCCGTTAGTGTAAAGCATATCACCACGCCCTATCAATTGATCTGCACCCTGAGTATCCAGAATGGTTCGGGAATCAATTTTTGAGGTAACTCTAAAAGCTATTCTCGCAGGGAAATTTGCCTTTATCAAACCTGTAATTACATTCACCGATGGTCTTTGTGTTGCTATAATTAAGTGGATTCCAATAGCTCGCGCTAATTGTGCTAAACGGGCTATAGGAACTTCAACTTCTTTTCCAGCGGTCATAATCAAATCAGCAAACTCATCTACAACAAGAACAATATAAGGTAAAAATCGGTGACCGTTTTCAGGATTCAGTTTTCGAGCCTTAAATTTATCGTTGTATTCTTTGATGTTACGCACCATCGCATCTTTCAATAAAGAATAGCGGTTGTCCATTTCCACACACAGCGAATTTAGGGTATTCACCACTTTTGCATTATCGGTAATAATAGCATCATCCATATCTGGAAGTTTCGCTAAATAATGCCTTTCAATTTTATTAAAAAGTGTTAACTCTACTTTTTTAGGATCGACCAATACAAATTTAACTTCGGCTGGATGCTTTTTGTACAAAAGCGAAGTCAGAACGGCATTCAATCCAACCGATTTTCCTTGTCCGGTAGCACCTGCCATCAATAAGTGAGGCATTTTGGCTAAATCCACCACAAAAGTTTCGTTCGAAATTGTTTTTCCAAGAGCGATTGGTAATTCCATTTCAGCTTCCTGAAATTTAGCTGAGCCAATGACACTTTTCATAGAAACCATCGTTGGGTTCTTGTTAGGAACCTCAATTCCTATGGTTCCTTTTCCTGGAATAGGAGCAATGATACGAATTCCTAATGCGGATAGTGACAACGCGATATCATCTTCTAAACTTTTGATTTTTGAAATACGAATTCCCGCTTCCGGTACAATTTCATATAAGGTAACCGATGGTCCAACGGTCGCTTTTATTTGTGCAATTTCAATTTTATAATTGCGAAGCGTATCGACAATTCTGTTTTTATTTTCTTCTAATTCTTCCTGATTGATGGTAATTCCACCGGTCGAATATTCTTTTAACAAATCAATCGTAGGAAACTTATAATTGGATAAATCCAAAGTTGGGTCGAATAATCCAAAATCAGCGACCAATCGAGAGGCTAAATTTTCTTCGATAATATCTTCTTCCGGAGCCGTTTCTATTACAAAAGAATCGTCAGCATTCGAAATAACTTCGGGAGTTGCAACTGGCGTAACTTGCATGGCAAGCGGTTTTGCAACGGGATCTCTGTTAATATCAGATGAATTGCTGATGGTTGGTTTCAACGCTTCTTTGTTGATTTCGAATTGTGAACCATTCATTTTTAAATGAATGTCATCCAGATTTTCCTCAACAACAGCAAATTCTTCCAGATTATAACCACTTTTTCCATTATTTAGCGGATTGGTGATTGAAACCGCTTTCATTTCTTTTTTGGTGGTATCAAAAAAGGCCTGAATACTCTCCGGTGAAAGCTTGATTTTGAAAATTATATAGATGATTAGTCCGAAAAACAAAATCAATAGTGTTCCTGTTTTTCCAATGTAATCTTGCAGGAATAAATTCAATTCATATCCAATAGTTCCTCCTAATTCTGGGACTGAAGTGGCAAAAAATCCAAATAAAACGGATAAGATTATAATCACGAATAAATCCCAAAACCAAATATTCTTAAGCTTTCCTAAAGAAATACCAAGAATCATATATATGCCGGTAAGGAAAAATAAGCGTACGAATATAAATGCGGCAATTCCAAAACCTTTATAAACAAGTAAATCGGCTAAAAAAGCGCCAAATTTCCCCAACCAATTGTGAACTATTTCAGCTCTATTAGTTAATTCTCTAACAGCGCTTTGGTCTTGTTGTCCGTAAATGAAAAAGGAAATAAACGCAAATAGTAACGCTATTGAAAACAATACCAAAAGAGAACCAAAAACAATTTTGTGTTGTTTGGTGATTTTTGACGGATTATTTCCCTCAGCTTTAGCATCATTTTTTTTATCCAAAGGTGCTGTTTTTTTTGTTTTTGCCATTCTTGATTATACTATTATCTAAAGTAATATTGGGATGTATATGATTAAACCGATTGTTATTGCCGTCATAGCTGCCATAAGTACAGCTCCTGCAGCAATATCCTTTATAAAACCAATTCTTTCATGGTAATTAGGATGAATAAAATCAGCAATTTTTTCAATTGCTGTATTTAAACCTTCAACACTTAAAACTAAACCAATAGCCAAGGTCTGAAAAAGCCATTCTGTTTTAGAAATGCCAAAATAAAAACCAGCAATAGTCATCAATATTCCTATCGAAAATTGAACCATAACACTGTGCTCAGTAGTAATCAATTTTCCGGCACCCTTAATAGCATAAGTGACGCTTTTTAATCTTCCGGTAAAGAAAGTAGTATCTTTTTGAAATTCCATTCAGATCTTTTTAAAGTACTGCTAATGCAGCTTCATAATTTGGCTCATCTGCAATTTCAGCAACTTGTTCCGTGTGGGTAACTGTTCCGTTTTCATCAACTACAATTATAGCTCTGGAATGCAATCCTGCTAATGGACCATCAGTGATTTCTAAACCATTAGTTTTACCAAAATTTCCTTCTGGAAAATCAGATAAATTAACAATATTTGCAAGTCCTTCAGCACCACAAAAACGTTTCTGGGCAAAAGGTAAATCTCTGGAAATGCATAATACATTAGTGTTTTCTAATTTGCTTGCACTTTCGTTAAATTTTCTAACTGACATGGCACAGGTGTCGGTATCGATACTTGGAAAAATATTCAATACTAATTTTTTACCGGCAAAGTCGCTTAATGTAGCAATGGAAAGATCGCTTTTAACTAATTTAAAATCAGCGATTTTTGTGCCTACTTTTGGTAATTCCCCTGAAGTATGTATTGGATTTCCTCCTAATGTTATTGAAGCCATAATGTTTGTTTTTTAATGAGGTTCAAAAGTATGAAAATTATTTAAGAATTTGTTCTCAAATGTCGCGATAAGTTTATCATTTTGGCTCAAATTATCAACCGTAAGATTCCAATGTGTTTTTAATTTATTGTATAAAAAAACGCACTCGTTGCGGAGTGCGTTTTAGAAATGGAGTGCGTTTTAGAAATATTGAATTAAAAATTCTTTTATTTATCGATAGAACCCAGAACACGTTTCATGAAAGTGTTTAAAGCTTCTTTTTTATCAGTTCCGGTTTTTACCAGCTTATTAACTTCTAAAGCGCCATACATATTAGAAATTAATTCCCCAATAACATCTAATTCTTCATCTTTCAATGACGAAATTTCAGTCATTGCTTCCAGAACTTCGATTGTTTCTATGATGTAATCTTCATCATTTTCTTCTATAAACTGCGTTAAATGCTTAATTACGGGTAATTTCATTAGATGTAAGTTATGAGGTTATAAGTTGTGAGTTAGAAGTGGGGAATATTTAAACATCTAACTCCTAACCGCTAACTTTTAACTTTTTTTTAAACGATTTCGTTTACTAATTCAATCAGCACTTCTTGTTTATTGGTTTGTGTTTCGTTTACCAGTTTACCATTTACAAAAGTGGCAAAAGTTGGCAAATTACTCACATTCGCTAATTTTCTGGATTCTGGAAAATTTTCAGCATCAACAAGAGCAAAAGTGATTGTTTCGTTTTCTGAAGCTAATTTTTTGAATTTAGGCTTCATAATTCGGCAATTTCCGCACCATGATGCCGAAAATTGAACGACTACTTTTTCGTCTTTTGTAATTAAATCCTGTAACGTATCTTCGGTTAATTCGATTAACATATTTTTAAAATTTCAAAAATCAATAGCAATAATCAATATGTAGTATTGAAATTGATTATTGCCATTAAAATTGTTATTGAACTAGTTTAAACTCAAGTATTCTGCAGTACTTTTTCTGTCAGCGCTCATTGCTTCTTTTCCAGCTTCCCAGTTTGCAGGACAAACTTCACCTTTTTCTTGAATGTGCGTGTAAGCATCAACCATACGTAAATATTCATTTACATTACGACCTAATGGCATATCGTTTACACTTTCGTGGAAAATTTTTCCAGTTTCATCGATAAGGTAAGTAGCTCTGTAAGTTACATTTGAACCTTCAATAATGATAGAATCTGTTTCTTCACTATAACCAGTTTCTTCAATATCAAGGATTCCTAAAATATTAGATAAGTTTCTGTTAGTATCAGCAAGAATTGGATACGTAACTCCTTCAATTCCACCATTATTTTTTGGAGTATTTAACCATGCAAAGTGTACTTCATTCGTATCACAAGATGCACCTATAACAATTGTATTTCTTTTTTCGAATTCTGGTAAAGCTGCTTGAAAAGCATGTAATTCAGTTGGACAAACAAATGTAAAATCTTTTGGGTACCAAAACAAAAGTACTTTTTTGTTGTTTTTTGTAGCTTCTTCAAAAATGTTGATTTTTAAATTATCACCCATTTCAGAAATAGCGTCTACTGCAATACTTGGAAATTTTTTACCTACTAATGACATTTTATTTACTTTTTAGTTATTTTTTTTGATGGTGCAAAAATAGCTCAAACAAAAGGCAATTGTTATAAATTATGATTATAAATATTTATTTTAAAATAAGTATTTCTTATGCTTGTTTTTTTGCGAAATGTAAACGGTAAACTATAGACCACTAACCACCACAGGTAGAGTTCCTTTGCATTTTGTGTTTTCTAAAAGTTGCTCAGCAGCGGTTTCTTGAAATTCTGTAAAATCTTGATACATTTCTACAATTCCTAAAGCATGTTCCAGATTTGGGATAACTTGTAGGGCATACGGATTCCCAAAAACATACAACACACATTTTTTGGTCGTAAATAAGTTGCCTAAAAATTGAAGTACGGATTCTTCAATATCAAAATTATTTAAAGGTTTTGCCTTTGGAACAAATAAAGAAATGACTAGCGTGTCAAATTTATTCAGGTTTTTTTCTAATTCATTCAGAACGGAATTCCCCCCAGTTTCATAACTAAATTCAGGTGAAGGTAAAGCAGCAGATAAGTTCTTGAAAAATGAATTATCGGTATTCTTATAGATGCTGATTTTGGCAAGATCCTCTCTGTTTTTAGCATCAAAAACGGTCACGGTATTGTGATTGTCTTTTATTTTTGTAATGCAGTTTTGAGCAATTTTTAGATTTAATTTCGAGGTAGTTTCAAAATCAAAGTCATTTCCTGAAAGGTTTGGCAAACTTAGTTTTCCATCTACAATTCCTGCTTTTTCTTTGCATTTCCAGATGCGTTGAAAACTGGCTTCAATTCTTTCGGAGGTTGCATTTTTTAGGATTTCCTGGATTCCTTCGGGCGCATTTTCGGCAAAACATAACACATCATTTCCGGCATTGAAAGCTTCCCATTCCAGTTGTCCTTTTTGGTCATATAATTTAGAAACGCTGTGCATATTCAACGCATCCGAAATCACTAAACCATCATACCCCAATTGCTTTCGCAAAAGTGTTTCGATTACTGATTTTGATAATGTCGCCGAAGTGTCTTTTCCTTCATTTAAAGCAGGAACTGCCAAATGACCAATCATAATCGAATCGACATTATTCTCGATTCCTTTTATAAAAGGAACTAATTCATTGGCTAATAATTCTTCCAGTGTTTCTTTTAAAACTGGTAGTCCTAAATGTGAATCGACATTCGTATTTCCGTGTCCGGGAAAATGTTTGAGACAACCTAAAATCCCGACATCATTCATTCCTCTGAGATATTCAAGAGCAAAATCAGCTACTTTTTCTTTGTTTTGACCAAAAGAACGGTATCCAATTACAGGATTATTAGGATTATTATTGATATCCGCCAATGGCGCTAAATTATAATGAATCCCAACCGATTTTAAGTCTAAACCAATTTGCTTCCCGACTTCGTAAACCAAATGTTTTTCACTATTCGGTAAAGCGCCAAGGGTAATCGCATACGGATACTGAGGTGTTTTTTCGACGCGCATGGCTAATCCCCATTCGGCATCAATACTCATTAATAACGGAGTCGTAGCGCAATTTTGATACCTGACGATGAGTTCTTTTAGACGCTTAAAACTATCATCATTCAAGACTATTTTTTTCTTGGTTTCATAATTCGTCGCAGCGCTGGCTCGGCTGTGAAAAAAGGTCAGTCCGCCTATATTATACTCTCTAATTAATCGTTCGGTAGCTTGAATGTTTTCTTCTGTATCATTGATGAAAACGGCTGGGAAGAAAAATTGTCCTATTTTTTGTTCTAATGTCATTTTGAAATGAATATGATATTAATTTTAAACATATAAGTCATGTAAGTTAAATTATACAGAATAAATAATTACATAAAAGTGGTTGTAAAAAAACAGTTATTTTAAGAGAGTCTTACTTACTTAAATAAACTCATATGACTTATATGTTAAAAAAAAAGCTAGTTTGTTTATTCTTGTTCGGATTTCTTTCCAAAATCGGCAGGAAAGATTAAAAATCTGGAAAGTATTAATCCTGGAATGGTTGCCAAAAACACCCAAATAAAGAAATTTCCATAGCCCAAATATTCTTGGATAAACCCGCTCAACATTCCCGGAAGCATCATTCCTAAAGCCATAAATCCGGTTGCGATCGAGTAGTGGGACGTTTTAGATTCGCCATCGGCTACATAAATCAAGTACATCATGAAAGCAGCAAAACCAAAACCATAACCAAATTGTTCCGCAATTACCGTTGCATAAATATAGAAAACAGAGCCAGGATGAAAATGAGACAATAAAATGAATCCTATTATGGGTAAGTGCATGGCTAAAATCATCGGTAGCATCCACTTTCCTAATCCATCTCTAGAAATGACGATGCCGCCCAAAATACCACCGACAGTAAGTGAAATCACTCCAAAAGTTCCATAAATAACGCCAACATCCTGAGTGGTTAAACCCATTCCGCCTGCAGCTATCGGATCGATTAAAAAAGGAGTTAGCATTTTTAATAGTTGAGATTCCCCTAATCTGAATAATAGAATGAAAGCCAAAACTAAACCAATTTGTTTCTTTTGAAAAAAAGTAGCGAAAACGGCTCCAAAACTTTTACTTGGAACAGATTCCGTTTTTGTTTCTACGATTTTTGTTTCGGTTTTTGGAGTCGAAAAATAATTGTAAATTGTAATTACGGTCATAATTAATCCTACAACTACCATTGTATACGACCATGCTTTTTGTTTATCGCCATATTCTTGTTCCAGATAACCGGCAATAACCACGATTAATCCGTTTCCGGTAAGCATGGAAAGTCTATAAAAAGTACTTCGAATCCCAAGGAAAAAGGATTGTTGGTCTTTTTCTAAAGCCAACATATAAAATCCATCGCTGGCCACATCATTAGAAGCCGAAGCAAATGCGGCAACCCAAAAAACGGCTAAACTGATAACGAAAAAATTACTCAAAGGAATTGTTAAACCCACAATTAAAAAAGCAAGGGAAATTAGCAATTGCATGCTTAAAAACCATTTTCTTTTAGTCGAATAGAGATCAATAAACGGACTCCACAACGGTTTAATTACCCACGGTAAATAGAGTAAACTGGTATAAATTCCGATGTCCTTATTATTGATTCCGAGGTTTTTATACATAATCACCGATACCGAAATAATGATGGCATAAGGCAAGCCGGAAGCAAAGTTTAAAACGGGAATCCAATACCAAGGTCTATTGTCTGTTTTCATTTTTAGCGTATTATATTCGATTAAATTTTATAGCGTAAAGTTCACTAAAGTTGCTTCACTTTCATTACCATAAAAATCAATGAATGTAATGGCGCAGGTTGTATTTTTGTCTAATTTATAAGTTGGTATCACAACTTCAACAGTATCAATGTTATCTTTAAATGCTATTTTATCAATAATTTGGCTTGGATCGTTGACATCAATTTTTGAATTAAATTTTGCGCCATAAACCATAACGTAACGCACTTTACTGTATAAAGGATAGGTGACATTAAATCTTGATGAAATAGGATCTATCAAAATGTTGTTCGCTGTGGGTACGATGGCCATTTTTTTTACAGAACTAGGCACCACAGTAGGAAGAGCAGGATATTTGTATTGGTTTTCTGTTAGTAATTTAGTCACACTTTGATTTTTGTTCAAAAATGATTTGGCACTAAAAAAAGCATTTCCCTGAATGTTTTTGTAGGATCTTGTAATGTCTATTTGATTCGGAATTTCATTTGGATTATTCCATCTTTTATCAGAATCAGTGTTGATTTTATAAGTCCCGTTTCCAATGTAGATTGCGGTATTTGTTGAATTTTCAGACCACCAACGCAATAATTTTGAATACGAAGCTTTAGGATGGTCCATGCTCCAGTACAATTGCGGAACAAGGTAATCAATCCATTTGTTTTCCATCCACGCTAACGGATCAGCGAATAAATCATCGTAATTAGTTTGTCCCGCTTCTGTTTCGGAACCTTTTGGATCCACTGATTTATTTCTCCAAACTCCAAACGGGCTGATACCAAATTGTACCCAAGGTTTTATATTTTTAATCGAAACCGAAACATCCTTCACAAAAGTATTCACATTCGAACGTCTCCAATCCTCTAAACTCATTCCGTTTCCATATTTTTTGAAAGAATCCGTATCGTTAAATACTTCTCCTTTTATTCTGTACGGATAAAAATAGTCGTCAAAATGAATGGCATCAATGTCATAATTTTGAACAACTTCTTCGACAACCGTCAATAAATGCTTTTGAACTTCGGGTAATGCAGGATTATAATAATATTTTCCGCCGTATTTGATCATCCATTCCGGATACTTAAAATAGTCATGTTCCGGACTTAAAAGCGAGGTATTGTAATCCATTGTAGCGCGGTACGGATTTAACCAGGCATGAAATTCAAATCCACGGGCATGAGTTTCAGCAATCATCCAAGCTAATGTGTCAAAATAAGGTTTTGGGGCTTGTCCTTCTTTCCCGGTCAAAAAACGAGACCAAGGTGCTAGTTTTGTTGGATAAAAAGCATCACCAACACTTCGAATCTGAACAATTACGGCATTATAATTTAGTTTTTTATACGTATCTAAAATCTCAATATAATCCGCTTTTTGTTTGTTAACATTGTCCGTACTACTTTTTGGCCAGTCAATATTAACAACTGTGGCAATCCAAACTGCTCTAAATTCATTTTTTGGATTTGTAGCCATCATTTGCGCTTTTACATTCGAAAACGAAAGTAAAAGAAACATGGTAAGAAATCCTATATGTTTGTAATTCTTCATTATTGTTGTGTTTATAAAGTATTCAAAAATAGTTTTTTTAGCGAAATTTATCAGTTAAAATCCAGATAAAATTTGACTTATTTCATTAGCGCAATTTCTTTGCCAAAATTTTTCTATGTCGGTTTAAAGTAAATTTTCTTTCAAAATATTTACTATTGGATGAGCTATAAATGTTACACTTTAAAAATTAGTTTGTTTTGAATTAATCATTTACGATGCCTCTGTTACTGTAAAAATTCTATCTTCCTTTATGAATGAAATAGATTTTCAGTTGAGCTCTTAATTTGGAAATGATATTTTCCCCATAGAAACCGAAGGAATTCCTTTGCGTGAACCAAAATCAGAGCCTCCGCCCGAAATCGTTTCATTGGCTAAAACAGCAAATAATACTGCTTCTTTTGCATCACCAGAAATCCCTAAGTCATTAGTCGTTAAAAAAGGGCAAGACAATAGTTCTTTTAACCAACTTACTAATAATGGATTGTGCATGCCGCCACCTGACATATAAATAGTAAAACTTTCTAAATCGTATTCTGTGTTTTCTATAGCATATTGAATTGCTTCGGCTATAGTTTCGGCACTAAATCTGGTTAATGTTGCCAATACATCAGGAAGAGAAATGTTTTCCGTATTACTTTGGGCTTGGGCTTTTCTAACGTACTCGATATTAAAAAGTTCCGGACCCGTAGTTTTTGGGAAAGAATCCCTGAAGAATTTATTTGATTTTAATGCCTCCAAAAGCGATTGATTTACAGCACCAAGTTTTGCAATTTCGGCATCTTTATCATAGGATTTACCAGGATAAAATAGCCTGATACAGGCATCAATTAAAGTGTTTCCAGTTCCTGTGTCTGTTACAAAAACCTCTTCGGGGTTCATACTTGAGGGTAAGTATGTAAAATTTGCAATACCGCCCATGTTCAGCATAATACGATTTTCGCCTTTTTTTCCAAAAATAAAATAATCACCGTAAACCGCCAAAGGAGCTCCTTCACCACCTGCGGCGAGGTGTTTTTGCCTGAAATCGGAAAGGGTTATAATTCCTGTTTTTACAGCAATGTGGTCACCATCACCAATTTGTAACGTAGCATTTGGGAATTTTTCTTGCTGGTGCAAAATTTTAGGGAGATGCAATACTGTTTGTCCGTGTGAAGCAATTAAATCTACGTCATGACTCGATACATTCCAACTTTTCAGGCATTGTAAAATCATATTGGCATGCAGTATGCCAATCCATTCATTTAAGAGTACAAGATCATGAAAATCAATGGTTTGTTTTGCAAAAACTTTTTGAATTTCTGTTTTTATTTCTTCGGAATACTCAACCGTATCAAATTGTACTACTGTAACTTTTGTACTTTCTCCAGCACCTGAAATCTCGCATAAAGCGACATCGAGGCCATCCATTGAAGTACCAGACATAAGACCGATAATCATACGGGCAGGTTTTTGAGCAATTTTATATAGCAATTCTAGATTTACATTCATAATTAAATTTTTAGAGGACTATTTTTATTTTCGGGCATTATTTAATTTAATATATTTCTGTCTAAAATACCACTTTTTAAAAATCTAACACTTCATCAGAAGTTTTACTGATCAGGTAAAGCCCAATGAATGTAATTAGCCCATTTAGTAGGATTAATTCATTGTCAAATACGTATCCAAAAAATAATGTTTTAGAATTTTCACTAATGATATAAGTTAAAGCAGGCGATACTATACAGATTAAAGGAACTAGTTTGTCATTTACTTTTTTTGACTTTAGAAATAAACCAAAAGAATACAACCCTAATAATGGGCCATAAGTGTAGGAAGCAACCTTGAATATCATCCCTACAACAGAGCTGTCGTTAATTGAATTAAAAATTAGTATTACTAAAAAAACTAATGCTGAAAATCCTATGTGCACTAAATGTCTTCTTCTTACCACATTTTGTTTACTTCTATTTTCGGCTTTATCCATACCCAGAAAATCAACACAAAAAGAGGTTGTAAGTGCTGTCAATGCAGAATCGGTAGTTGCAAAAGTAGCCGCAATAATTCCTAGTAAAAATACAATGGCCGGAATTGTTGATAAATGATTTAATGCAATTTCAGGAAACAACAAGTCAGTTCTTGGTTTGTTTGTAACGAGATCAAGAGGAACTGCAATTCCATTTTTATCAGCATATATATAAAGTAGTGCGCCAACACTTAGAAAGAAAATATTGATAATAACAAAGATTCCTGTAAAGGTAAACATGTTTTTTTGAGCTTCGCCAATGTTTTTACAGCTCAGATTTTTTTGCATCAAATCCTGGTCAAGACCTACCATTGCTATCGTAACAAACATGCCTCCTAAGATTTGTTTTGCAAAATGAAATTTACTCGTCATAAAATCATCAAAGAAAAATACTTTTGAATAGTCGCTGTTTTTTACTTCATTAAAAGCGCCAATTGCATTTAAATCAAGACTGTCACAAATGAAATAAATGGTAAGAAAGACAGAAGTTACCAGAAAAAAAGTTTGCAAAGTATCTGTAATGATTATTGTTTTAAGACCTCCTCTGTAGGTGTAAGAAAAAATTAAAAGCAACGATAGTAATACTGTCAAAGAAAACGGAATTTTATAGAAATCAAAAACATAGCGTTGCAGTACGATTACTACTAGATAAAGTCTGAATGCAGAACTAACGGTTCTGCTCACTAAAAAAATAGTTGCTGCTGTTTTGTAACTATAGGATCCCATTCTTTGTTCTATATAACCATATATTGAGGTTAAATTCATTCTGTAATAGAGTGGTAATAGTAATTTTGTAATTATTATAAATCCTATGGCATTACCCAATATAAACTGAAAATATTTGAATTGTTCCCCACTTGGAGCACCAACTTCTCCAGGAACCGATATAAATGTTACTCCGGATAGTGCCGTTCCTATCATTCCAAAAGCTACTAAATACCATTTTGAATTTTTATTAGCTTTGAAAAACGCTTCGTTACTGTCATCTTTTTTGCTGACTCTATGCGATATGTAAAACAATAGACCAAAGTAAATGATGATAAGGATTAGGATTGCACTTGGAGTCATTTTATAAGTTTTAGATGGTTAGTGTTTTAAATAGTGGAGGTTAAATCTCCAGATTTTTATTTTCAGCGAGTAAAACTGCTCTAACGCTTTTGTGTTTTTTTAATAATTGAGAAGCTAATTTTTCATTAATTTTTAATTCTTCTACAATCATCTCGACACCTCTTTGAACTAATTTTTTATTAGACAATTGCATGTCAATCATTTTGTTTCCATAAATCCGTCCAAGTTTTATCATAACGGATGTTGAAATCATGTTTAAGACTAGTTTTTGAGATGTTCCGGCTTTCATTCGTGTACTTCCGGTAAGAAATTCAGGACCTACAATTAATTCTATGGGAAAATCAGCTTCTTTAGAAATCAGACTTTCACTATTACAAGAAATACTTCCTGTAACGATGTTATTTTCTCGAGCTTTATTTAAACCGCCAATAACATAAGGTGTATTTCCAGAAGCGGCAATTCCTATTACTACATCTAAACTTGAAATGGCATAAGCTGATAAGTCTCTCCAAGCTTGATTGATATCATCTTCGGCATTTTCTACGGCTTTTCTAATGGCTGAATCCCCTCCGGCTATGATGCCAATAATCCAATTGTCAGGAACCCCAAAAGTTGGAGGACATTCTGATGCATCAAGAATGCCAATTCTTCCGGATGTGCCTGCTCCAATATAAAATAGTCTGCCACCCAGCTTCATTTTGGATACAATACTGTCTACCAGTTTTTCAATATTAGGGATTTGTTTTTCAATGATATCCGCTACTTTTTTATCTTCTTTGTTGATGTTTAAAAGTAATTCATGAGTACTCATCTTATCTAAATTCGAATAAAGGGATTCTTGTTCTGTATCAGGGTTGTTCTTTTTCATTTCTTTGTAAATTAATTGATTTGGAGAAAATGGATGTTCATTTTTTTGTAAAAAAAATGGCATAAACGACCTCTAAAAACTATTTTTTATAGAAAGTTATTGCTAACTTTTGTATACTAAAATAGCCATTTAAGGTGTTAATTGTATGAAAAAACGAGGCGAAATAACGGATTAAATGCCTCGTTTGTGTTTTACATTTTTAATTAGCCGGGTCAGCTGGAGTATTTGGGTTGTTAAACCTTTCTGAATCGGGATAAGGATACCAATCGCGATTTCTTTCGGTATTAGGACGATTAAATCTTTTACTGTCTTCCAGTTTTAGACCAGACATGTATAATTCGATACAACGATTTCTATAAATTTCTGTCAAAATACTGGTTTGATTAACAGTACCGGTATAAGGAAGTAAATTAGCGCCAACACCAAATGCATCAGCTGCTGCTGTTTTTGTCAGCACTTTGTTTAGCTCTAGAATAGCTTCTGGTAATTGATTTTTTCGTGCATATGCCTCCGCTTTAATAAGCATTATTTCGCCAGGAAGGTATAAAGGAATCAGCTTTGAATTTGAATCAAAAAAACCGGCTCCAGTTGTAGGATTAGAACCTGGTGTTATATAGAAATTAACTCGACCATCAGATGAAGTAGGGGCAAGTGCTGCTGGCAAACCAAAAGTACGATCAATAGGTTGGTAATTATTGGGTGTCAAGATAGCAACGTTTGCAATAGGATTATTACTGATGGCATCGTATAAAAAAGTAGATTTAGAGGTTAAATCAACCAAGTTTGCATACAATAAAGCATTATCATTATCGCCGGCCATTAAATAAAAACGAGCCAAAAGAGCATTAACCGTATTCTTGTATTTGATATTACCCACTAAGCCCGAAAAGCCATTCGCAGTTGCTAAATACGGTTCGGTTGATTTCAAAGTAGCAATAGTTGCTGCAATAACTTCGGCTCTTGAGCTGAATGTCGCATTTTTCATGGTTTCCAATGGCACTTGCTCAAAGAATTGAACAAGTGTTCCAATTGCTAAAGCTTTGTAAATTGAAGCATGTACAAACACACTTGCTTTTTCAGCAGGGACAGTAATAATATCAATTTTATCTAATACTTTTTGAGCTTCGGCATTAATAACCAAACTTTGAGACCAAAGGTTATTGATCAAAGCATTTTTAGAAGATACAGATACGCCTCCTGCTAAAAGTTCAGCTTCATCAGCATTACCTGCGTTTAATAAACGAAATTCGTTTGTGGTAAAGCCGCTTCCAGTTATTATTGTATATACAGGACTTTGTCTTCCTACGCTCCATTTACTTTGTAATCCGTTTGCTGCTCCTATTAAACCGGATCTGCTCGAAAATACATCTTCTTCAGTTGGTTTTGTAGGGTCTAAAAACTCATCATCACATGAGGTTAAAGAGAGACCTAAAAATAGGAATAATAAAATTATTTTTTTCATGATAGTGTTGTTTTAAATTAAAATTGAAATTTTAATGCTAATGAATATGATTTAGGAATTGGAATAGATCCAAAGTTGTATTTTGCTACAGATGATTGCCCACCAGAGTTCGTTTCTGGATCATAACTAGTAAATTTGTCCCAAGAATATAAATTTCTACCACTAGCGTTTATAGTCAAATCATTAAAAAAGCTGTTTAATTTACCAAAAGAATAACTCAAAGAAACTTCTCTTAATTTTATATAGCTTCCGTCAACTACTCTAAATTCTTGTATTTGATAGATAGACCAAATGTATCCCCTTGGCAATTCACCAGTAAGTTCTTTTGCTGCTAATTCCCCAGTTCCAACACCTTGACGTGTTCTATAATCTGCATCAAAAACATCTACACCCTGAACACCATCAAATAATACAGAAAAATTAAATTTCTTTACATTTAAATTTGCTCCAAATGATAGGATATAGTCAGGATTTGGATCTCCAATTTGTTTGTTAAGAAAAGTTCCTGTAGGCTGACCCGATGCATCTCTCTGCGCTGCTCCTGTTGTAGGATTTCCTTTTTCACCTTGTGGATATCCTGACGGTGTTAGTAAAAAACTTCCATCATCATTTCTAGCATAATAAGTTCCGTAGTATATGCCTATAGGCTTGCCAACTTCAACAAAAACGGGTGCTCCAGCAGGATTACTATCCAATTGAAATCTTGGTTGCGGTAAATCTGTTACAACATTTTTATTTTTGCTGAAATTAAAACTTAAATCAAGATTAATATTTTCTTTTCTGATAGCATTGTATTTAAAGCCTATTTCTACTCCTTTGTTATTCATTTTTCCAACATTCTGGATTGTATTTGTAGATCCAGTTGATGCCGCAGATTGAACCGGTAACAATAAATCTTTTATATCTGCCCTGTAATAACTTAAAGATACATTTATGCGGTCATTGAATAATCCAACATCAGCACCAACTTCATAAGTTGAACTTTTTTCAGGTCTTAAATCTAAATTTCCTTTTTTGTTTCCTTCAATAGTAAAAGTAGTGTTACCAACTAAGTTTCCTGTAGCATAATTTGTAAAACGGGCGTAAGGCCCAATTGCAGTTAAACTTCCGGATTCACCCCAAGAACCACGCAAACGTGCAGAACTGACAAAAGCATCCTTCATGAAATCTTCGTTAGACAATACGTAACTCGCACTTAATTTCGGGTAAAATTGAGAACGATTTTCTTTAGAAAATACCGTTGAGGCATCCAATCTGGCAGCCGCAGTAAAAAATAATTTATCTTTAATTCCTATTGTTTCTTGTAAATAGTATCCCCAAACATTATATTTTGCTTCTCCTGAACTTGGTGAACCGGCAATCAAAGTATTAAAAGCATTTATAGTTTCTACAAATGGTTTTAAATCCCTGCCTTCTACAGCAAAAAATTTGTCTCTGTAAGTCTGGATATTATAACCAGCAGATGTTGTTAGTTTATAATCTGGGTTGATTTCCCATAAATACCTTAAGTTTAAGTCGTTATTTAATTGATTTACTTTATTGGAAGATTCAGAAACATATCCGTTGTCAAAAAAACTTGGATTTACATTTGCATAAGGATATCTTGGAATAAATACATTTCCTTTTTGATTAAAATTATCTACCCCTACAATAAAGTCAGCAGTGAAATTTTTAAAAGGTTTGTAGTTTAATTGAAAATCCGAAACTATTCTGTCCGTTTCTTGTGTAATTTTAAAAGTTTCAATTACAGAAAGAGGATTTATTCTACCCAACTCTACGGCTTTTAAATCACCATTTGCATCTCTCTCGTTTAAATCGTAAATGTTATTTGTAATTATTACAGAGTTTATAGGGCTCCAAAAAACATTTCCGTCTGGTTTTTCATTTGAACTCGAATTAATATAATTAATACCAAAAGAAGCCGTTAATTTAGAGTTGAATTCATGTTGTAACTTTACTTTAGTACCCAATCGTTTAAAATCAGAATTTTTAACAATCCCCTCATTTTTCATGTATCCAATTGAAGCCGAATATTTTGTTTTATCATCTCCCCCTTGTAGAGAAAAATAGGTGTCATTTCCTAAACCCGTTGTAAAAATATCATCTTGATAATCATGTCTTGTCACATCAAAAGTTCTCGTGTCTAAATTTCTTCCTAATACATTTACAGTGTTCGCTGTTGGCGTAGCAGAAGCATTATTGATAGGATAAAGCCCTGCAGTAAGTGGGTTCATGAATTGTTTGCCTACCAAATTTGTATATACTTTTTTGCGCAATGAATTTGTAGTTAAGCTTGTTGAAAAAGTATACTTTGTAGCTCCAGACCTTCCTTTTTTGGTAGTAATCAAGATAACACCATTTGCAGCGCGGGAACCATAAATAGCCGCAGCAGCACCACCATTTAACACCTCAATGCTTTCAATGTCGTTCGGGTTTATATCAGAAGATCTGTTTTGTCCAATTTGGATATTTGAGTTTCCTGAAGTTACATTTAAGTTAGTAACATTAGTTGTTGAATTATTCATAACAACACCATCAATAACATATAAAGGATCAGAGGAACCAAGAATAGAAGAAGTACCTCTCAATTTGATGCTAAATCCTCCTGAAGGGTCTCCTGAGTTTTGGGAGATTTGAGCTCCTGCAATTTTCCCTTGTAAAGCAGATGTTATTCCTATGGGTTGGGCTCTGGTTAAGTCCTGAGCCTTAATACTAGTCACTGCATTTCCTAATTCTTTACGAGTTGCGCGTAGCGTAGAACCGAGAACAATAACCTCGTTCAAAGCTTTTAATTCTTCGGATAAACTAACATTTATAGAAGTAGTGTTGTCTGAAATTTTAATTGCTGAAGTTGTAAAACCCATAGAACTAAAGCTAAGTGTTTGTCCTGTGGAAACAGTGATACTGTATTTCCCATCCATGTCCGTCACGCTGCCATTCTTTGTTCCTTGAATAATCACAGAAGCTCCTGGTATAGGAATTCCATCAGCTTTGTTTTTAACAGTTCCTGTAATTGTTTTTGTTTGTGCAAATGCAGTTTGTACGAATAAAAACAACAATAAAATTAGGAATGATTTTTTCATAATTAGTTGGTTTTTTATGGTTATAAAGCAAATATATTTATTTATTGCGTATAAATGCAATATTTCACATTTTATTTTTAAATAACGCAAAATAACGCATTAATTAATCTATTTATTATTAAAAATTTCACATTTTTAGATCATATATAAGCATATAAAGTGACTAAAAAACTAAAAGCAGAATAATAAAGCATATTTTTGATATATTTGTAATATCATAATTTATTTTATAAAAATGCTAAAAGTAGAAAGACACAATTATATAATGGCTAAAATTCTTAAAGAGCAGAAAGTCAATACTATTGAATTAGCTCAAGAATTGAAGTTATCAGAAGATACTATTAGAAGAGATTTGAATGAATTGAATGATAAAGGACTGCTTGTAAAAGTATATGGAGGGGCTTTTCCTGTAACGGATAAGCCTGCTAATATTTTTGATATAGTTATAGTCAACGAAGATAAAAAGAAAATAATAGGAAGTAAAGCGCTTTCTTTATTATCTGATGGACAGGTGATTATAATGAGTGGAGGTACTACAAATTTGGCTTTTTCAAAACTAATACCATCCGATTTAAAGGCGACTATATATACGTATAGTTTGCCGATAGCGATGCAATTGTCACAACATCCCAATGTAGAATTGATATTTATTGGGGGTAAACTGCAAAAAAATGCAATGGTTACTATAGGTATGGATGTGGTGCAGGTATTGTCAACACTAAAAGCAGATATTTGTTTTATGGGGGCAAGTAGTATCAATGTGAAATTAGGGCTTACAGAGATGGGATATGAAGTTTCGGTTGTAAAAAAAGCGATGATGCAAGCTTCAGATAAAGTGGTATCTATGGTTACCTCTGAAAAGCTAAACACCAAGATGCCTTATGTTGTTTGTGAGCTGAATCAACTGCATACAATAATTACGGATTTGAATCCTAAGGACTCAAGATTAGAAGAATATGTCAAGGCAGGAGTCCATGTATTGTAATGTTTAACAATAGTAATGCGTTATTGTGCGTTATTACGTGGTTTTATTTTAATTAACGCATAAATTAGCGTTGTTTTATTTTTCTTTTTTTTATATTTGCTATAGTAACCTTAATTAGTACAGGCAATGATTATGGGGTAATTGGAGTCTTAAAGAAAAAACAACAGCTTAAATAGTAGTTGCTGTATGGATTTTATAAATTTAATTTTCCTAAAATATACATCCTTGCCTGAATTAATACCAATGAATCAATAATGTCAAACTCTCTCGAATTACAGCAATTATCCCAATCATTAGAAGGGACACTTTTATATGATGATCTCCATAAGACATTGTATGCCACAGATGCTTCCGCGTATCGAATTATGCCACTTGCTGTTGCGATTCCGAAATCAGAAGAAGATATTGTCAAAATTATTCGCTTTGCAGCAAAAAACAAGATTTCAATCACGCCTAGAACTGCCGGAACTTCCTTAGCTGGTCAAACAGTAGGTAACGGAATAATTGTAGATGTTTCGAAACATTTTGCGAGGATAATTGCTTTTGATTCCATTAAAAAAACGGTTACAGTACAGCCAGGAGTGATTCGGGATGAACTGAATTTATATTTAAAAGAACACGGATTGTTTTTTGGCCCCAACACTTCGACCTCAAATCGATGTATGATAGGAGGAATGGTGGGAAATAATTCATCGGGAACTACGTCGATTCGTTATGGCGTTACCCGAGATAAAATAGTAGAGATTAAAGCGGTTTTGAGTGATGGAACTTCGGCAGTATTTAAAGAAATAACTTCGGCGGAATTCATCGAAAAAACAAAAGGAAACACGCTCGAAAGCTCCATTTATAAGACCATTTATGAGGAACTTTCGAATACAGAAAACCAAAAAGAGATTATAAAGGAATTTCCAAAACCTGAAATTCACAGAAGAAATACCGGATACGCGATCGATTTATTATTAAAATCGGAACTTTTTGGAGGAACAGAAAATACTATAAATTTAGGGAAACTCCTTTGCGGAAGCGAAGGGACTCTTGCCTTTACCACAGAAATTACGCTGAAAGTGGACCATCTACCACCAATGTATAATGTTATGGTAGTGGCCCATTTTCATACCATTCAGGAAAGTTTAGAAGCCGTAGTTACAGCTATGAAACATCATTTGTATACCTGCGAAATGATGGATGACACGATATTAGATTGTACCAAAACCAACAGGGAACAAGCCAAAAACAGATTTTTTATACAAGGTGAACCAAAAGCGGTTATGATGTTCGAAGTGGCATCGCATCACAGTATAGAAGATGCCGAAAGACAAGCTGATGATTTGATTGCAGATTTGGAAAGAAATAATTTCGGGTATGCTTTGCCTAAAATTTATGGAGCTGATATTGATAAAATAAATGAGTTGCGAAAAGCAGGTCTCGGGCTTTTAGGAAGTATTGTTGGCGATGATAAAGCCGCAGATTCTATTGAAGATACCGCTGTTGAGTTGAGTGATTTACCCAATTATATTGCTGAATTCTCCGCCATGATGGAGCGTCACGGGCAGAGTGCCATTTATTATGCACATGCTGGAGCTGGAGAAATTCACTTGCGACCGATTTTAAATTTAAAGACAAAAGAAGGATTACATCAATTTAGAAACATTGCAACCGAAGTGGCTATTTTGGTAAAAAAATATAGAGGTTCATTGAGCGGGGAGCATGGAGACGGAATTGTTCGCGGCGAGTTTTTGCCTTTCATGATAGGAAACCAGAATTATGAATTGTTGAAAAGAATCAAACATGCTTTTGATCCCAACACCATTTTGAATGTGGGGAAAATTGTAAATGCTTTCAAAATGGACGAAAACCTTCGGGTGGAAGCCGGAAGGGAGGAGCCGGAAATACAAACAATTCAGGATTTCTCCGATAGTATGGGGATTTTGCGCGCTGCCGAAAAATGCAATGGTTCCGGCGATTGCAGAAAATTACCTTCGGCTGGCGGGACTTTATGCCCAAGTTACCGCGCAACCCGAAACGAAAAAGATACGACTCGTGCCAGAGCCAATGCGCTGAGAGAATATCTGACGCATTCAGAGAAAGACAACAAGTTCGATCACGAAGAATTGTATAAAGTATTTGAATTGTGCGTAAGTTGTAAAGCTTGCGCCAGCGAATGTCCTAGTAATGTGGATGTGGCAGCTTTAAAATCGGAGTTTTTGTACCAATATCAAAAAGCAAATGGATTTTCATGGCGAAATAAAGTATTTGCTTTTAATGCTAAATTGAATGGGCTAGGAAGTATTTTTCCATCGATTACTAATTTCATGGTGAATTTGCCTTTGGTGAAAAAAAGCATGGGAATTGCCTCAAAAAGAGAAGTGCCGCTTTTGGCTCCAATGACATTTAGAAAATGGTATGAAAAAAATTGGAATCAGGCGCCAAGTGATTCTTTTGTAAACGGGAAAGTATGTTTGTTTTGTGATGAATTCACTAATTTTTATGATGTTTCGGTTGGAATTGATGCGTATGAGTTATTGACTGCATTAGGTTATGAAGTGATTCTGGTTGATCACGAGGAAAGCGGAAGAGCTTTTATTTCTAAAGGTTTTCTCGAAGAAGCAAAAGCAATTGCGAATATAAATGTTGCCGTTTTTTCGAATTATATTACGGCTGATTGTCCGTTGATAGGAATTGAACCCTCGGCGATATTGACTTTTAGAGACGAGTACATTCGATTGGCAGATGATAAAGAAAGTGCCGAAAAATTAGCCAAAAATGTATTTACTATTGAAGAATTTTTCAAAAATGAGATTACTTCAGGTAGAATTCATCCGGAGCAATTTTCTGATGAGGAGAAAACAATAAAAATTCACGGACATTGCCACCAAAAGTCATTGAGTACGATTGAAGCGACTTTTGCGATGTTGAATGTACCCAAAAACAGTTCGGTTACCATTTATAATTCGGGTTGTTGCGGCATGGCAGGTTCTTTTGGATATGAAAAAGAACATTATGAGATCAGCATGCAAATGGGTGAAGATACTTTATTTCCTAAAATTAGAGCTACAGATCCTAATGTAGCCATTGCTGCTGCAGGAACCAGTTGTCGTCACCAGATTTTTGACGGAACCAGTAGAAAGGCCTTGCATCCGATTACTATTCTAAGAAGTTGTGTGAAATAATTTTCAGCCTGAAATGAATTCTAAAAGAAATAGTAATTCTCTGTCTATTTAAAGGGTTTTTCTTTTATGGGGTGAATTATATTCGATTTGACTTTTTAAATTAACAAAAAAAATCATTTTGTCTTTTTTAAAAAATAATATAAAAAAAAAGCTTGAGAAACTTTATTAGTTCAATTTGTTTTATACTTTTGATTTTTCAAGATAATCTGCATTATTTTTAAGATAAGAGCATATAATTTACAGTATATTAATTTTTAATGATAAAATTTACAATATGGCATTAAAGGGTTTATTCAGAAAGAAAACAGTACAAGATATTTTAAAACAGGTTGAAAAAAGGGATGCCGATGGACATAATGCTTTAGGTAAGCACTTGACAGCGCGTGATTTGACAGCTTTTGGTATTGCGGCAATTGTAGGAGCGGGTATTTTTAGTACCATTGGAAAAGCGAGTGCCGATGGAGGTCCTGCAGTTATCTTTCTATTCTTGTTTACTGCTATAGCGTGTAGTTTTGCTGCTTTTGCTTATGCTGAATTTGCTTCGATGGTTCCCGTTTCAGGAAGTGCTTACACGTATTCTTATGTTGCTTTTGGTGAAATTATAGCCTGGATTATTGGTTGGGCATTGATTATGGAATACTCAGTAGGTAATATAACGGTTGCCATATCGTGGAGTGATTATTTTACAAGTTTACTCGAAAGTGGTGGTCTTCATTTGCCAAAATGGGTTCAAATGGATTTTTTATCCGCCTCCAGAGGATTTGATGACGCTACTGCATTGATGCAAGGTGGAAAAGAATTTGTGAACTTGAGTCCTGCTTTGCAAGATGCTTATACCGCTTGGACGACTTCACCAGTTATTGGTTCGTTTCATTTTGTAGCAGATCTTCCCGCTTTATTGATTATTGTTTTAATTACTGCATTGATTTACCGTGGAATGAAAGAATCCCGAAATGCCAGTAATATCATGGTTGTGGTGAAATTATGTATCGTTCTTTTGGTTATTGCTGTAGGTGTTTTCTATGTAGATACCGCTAATTGGGATCCTTTTGCACCTAATGGTGTTACAGGAGTTTTAAAAGGAGTATCTGCAGTGTTTTTTGCATACATTGGGTTTGATGCTATTTCAACAACAGCCGAAGAGTGTAAAGATCCGCAACGTGATTTGCCAAGAGGAATGATGTGGGCTATTATTATATGTACCATTTTATATATTGCTATAGCATTGGTACTAACAGGAATGGTGAGTTATGACCTATTGAATGTAGGAGATCCATTAGCTTTTGTGTTTGAAAAATTAGACCTGAAATGGATGTCAGGAATTATTGCGGTTAGTGCGGTTGTGGCTATGGCAAGTGTTTTATTGGTTTTTCAAATGGGACAGCCTCGTATCTGGATGAGTATGAGTCGTGATGGATTACTTCCAAAACGTTTTTCAAAAGTACATCCAAAATATAAAACTCCTTCTTATGCGACAATTGTTACTGGTTTTGTAGTGGCGGTTCCAGCTTTGTTTTTGAACTTAACATTGGTTACAGATTTGTGTAGTATAGGAACGCTATTTGCTTTTGTATTGGTTTGTGCGGGAGTTTTGGCTTTGCAAAATAAGACTGATATTCCAAGAGGGAAATTCAAAACACCGTATGTAAATTCAAAATTTATTATGCCGGTTTTACTTCTTATCGGATTGGTATTTGCTTTTGGATACAATAAGAAAGCGACTATGGATTTTATTACTAATGAAACTCAAATCAATAATTCTGCGGATATAATTACATCTTTAAATAAAGAGGAAACCCAAAAAGTATACGACTATTTAGTACGTATCGATGCTAAAAACAGTACAGATGAAACGCCGGATTTAGAGCATTTGTTAAGTCAGTACCAACAAGATGATGCAAAATATGCTTCAGTAATTGCTGGTTTGCCAATTGCAGATTCTGTTAAATATGAAAGTGGCTTTGACTTGTTTAAGCATAAAATCCCAATGTGGATTTTTCTAATTGTTTTGGCTGGATTGATGGTTTGGTCTTACAAAGAAAATTTATCTTTAATCCCATTATTAGGTTTGATTTGCTGTTTGTATATGATGGCAGAGCTTAGCGTTTGGAACTGGATTTATTTTGGGATTTGGCTTTTAATTGGATTAGTAGTCTATTTTAGCTTTAGCCATAAAAACAGTAAGTTGAATACTATAGAAATTTAAAAAATTAATATACCATACAAGAAACCGTCTCGTTAAAAGAACTTGACGGTTTTTTTGTACTGTTTAGTCAAGTCTTTAAAAAGAGGTAGTAAGCCCAAAGGTATCTCATTAGACTCAAGAAACGAATTGATTTTTTAACTGTTTGATAGGTTTATAGTAGCCCGAAAGAAGGTTTAATGAATGTGATTACAGTTTAGTAGTAAGTTCGTAAATCTTATTTTTTAGTGTTGTGAAAGCACGATTAAGACAATCGCTATTAAAGCCAGAAAAAGACCTATAAAATTCATTTTACTCAGTTTTTCTTTAAAAATTAAAGTACCCACAAGACTGCCTAAAATAATCACTCCCATATTCATGCCTGCAAAAACGGTTGAGGGGCTTTTTGAAAATTCCTGATGTGCTTTAAGGTAGAAAAGAATATTTCCAAAATTGAAAATACCGACTAAACCGCCAAAAAGAATGTTATGGATATTTAATGTTGCTTTTTTTAAAATCACTTCATAAGCAACCACAGTAATCATTATAGCCATTGCTATTCCCAAGATGACAAATAATGAAGTGGTATAAGGCAGACTAGTATAAGTGGCAATTTGTTTGAAGAGAATGTCTATAACTCCAAAGCCTATCAAAACTACTGCTGGATAACCCCATTTGTTTTTAGTGTTTTCGGTGTTTTTAGTGAGAATAAACAAGAGTGCCGGGATTGCCAATACGAAAGCCGAAATTTTCAGCATACTGAATTGTTCTTTGAATAGTAGCCAAGCCGCAAGAATAGGAATGAATAATGAGAGTCTTTGGGCAGCGTCTGTTTTTACAATTCCCATATGTTTAATGGATGCAGCCAAAAAAAGAAAAATGGAAGGTAATAAAATACCAATGGTTATATAAAGCCACCATGGCGCTGTAGTTTTAACTGTATTTAAATCTGGGCTGAATGACAGATAGCAAAGTATACATGCAAACACATAATTCCAAGTGACTATTTGGGTGTGGCTGATGGTATATTTACGGGCGACTTTAAATATCACGCCCACGGTTACACTGCAAATAATACTTAAGATTAGAAATAACATAGATTTATATATTTATGCTGTAAAATTACTGTTTATATGTTTGGATTATATATCCTTCATCTGAAAAAGGAATCGTATTTGTTTTTTGGTTTACTTTTTTTTAAATTGGCAGTACTAACTGGAGTAAGGGTACTGGGGTATAAGCATAAAAAAAAACCAACTTTTGTTGGGGTTTTGTGACTCTGTCGGGACAATTTTCGAACCTTTTTTTAGATGATTTGAGAAAATTGAGTAGAACGTACTATTGAATTAGGATTGCTAGATTGTAAATTATTTTGATTCGAATATCTCTAAAGCATATACAATGAATAAATTTCGGTGATTCTAATAAAAACTCAATAATGGTTTCGGCCTTTACGTCATCTCTGCACAAATAGGTTATATCTGACACGAAAGAGCAAGTTGAAAAGCTTCGTGATGTGCCTCATCTGTCGCACATCCTTCAGACTCTGTACTTTTGCTTGAGGTATAATCCATCTTCTTCGGCGCTCTTCGATCACCTCGCTAGATACATTTAGATTAAACGTATTATTCAGTGCATCGATCTCAATCTGATCGTTATTTTCCACTAATGCGATCAACCCGCCTTCGATATAAAGCAAAATTAGGACTTTAATCGCGATATTCGAATTTTCATCTTTGTAGAGAATAAAACAGCAACAATAACGTTCTTAAACAAAACTATATTATGGGCTTATTTGATTTTATGATAGTGGAAATAGCTATGGATTTAGGGACAGCTAATACTTTAATAATTTATGACGGAAAAATAGTAGTGGATAGTCCATCTATGGTGGCCAGAGATATTAGAAATGGGAAAATTATTGCTGTAGGTAATGAGGCCAGTTTGATGCAGGGTAAGACACACGAGAATATTAAAACAATCCGGCCGTTAAAAGACGGGGTTATTGCTGATTTTGATGCCTCAGAGAAAATGATCAGCTGGTTTATAAAAAATATACCTGAATTAAAGAAAAATTTTTTCACTCCCGCACTGCGAATGGTTGTATGTATTCCCAGTGGTATTACCGAGGTGGAAATGAGAGCCGTAAAGGAGTCCTGCGAACGTGTAAACGGGAAAGAAGTGTATTTAATTCATGAGCCTATGGCTGCTGCTATTGGAATTGGTTTAGATGTGATGCAGCCTAAGGGACATATCATCGTTGATATTGGAGGCGGGACTACGGAAATTGCGGTTATTGCCCTCGGAGGAATAGTTTGTGACAAATCCATAAAAATTGCTGGGGATGTTTTTACCAATGATATATTGTTTTATATGAGAACGCAGCATAATTTGTATGTTGGAGATGCTTCTGCTGAGAGAATAAAAATTGATGTTGGCGCTGCAATGGAAGAACTTGAGGAGGCTCCTGATGACATAACGGTTCGTGGAAGGGATCTGCTTACCGGGAAACCTAAGGAGGTCAGGATTGCCTTTAGAGAAATTGCAAGAGCTTTGGATAAATCAATACAGAGAATTGAAGACGCTATTATGGTAACGCTTTCATTGACACCACCAGAACTGGCTGCGGACATTTATAATACGGGTTTGTATCTCGCAGGAGGTGGGGCATTGCTACGCGGTCTTGATAAAAGGATTTCGCAGAAGACGGATTTGCCAGTCTTTATCGCAGAAGATCCTTTAAGAGCCGTGGTTAGAGGTACTGGTACTGTCTTAAAAAACATACCTAAATATAAAAGGGTACTGATAAAATAAGTTCGTTATTGCATCCGTACAATTGAGCTTCCTGATCCAACAAAAGTTTGTTGAATATACTGAAAAAGACATAAAAAAATCCCATTTCGCTAGAAATGGGATTTTAGTTTTGTGACCTTGACTGAACTACAAAGATTGCAATCATTTAAAATCAATTGCATTTTGATTATTGAAAAAACACCAATAAATACAATGCTTACAGCGATTTTATAAAAATAAATTTGTTCAATAGATTGTTTTAAAATGTAACTAATTGCATTTAATCGTACGGTTATCGTACAAATTTACTATTTTTGTATTGTTCAAAATATCAATACTATGGCAACAGTTAATTTTTTATACCGTTCAACAAAAGACAAAGCAAATTTGCAAGTAAGATTACTTTACCGTTTCAATGATAATGATTTTGTTTTTGGTGCAAATACAAAGTTTGAAACTACAAAAGACTATTGGAGCAAAGACCATAAAAAAAAGTCAAGGGATATAATTATAACCAATGAACAGACCCGAGTTAATACGGAACTCAATAAAATTGAAAACCACGTTTTAAACTCTTTCAATGCGTTCAGTCCTGATGCAATAAATAAAGAATGGCTACAAACCGAAATTGACCATTACTACAACCCACCACAGGAAGCCGAACCACTACCAAAAGGACTTTTAAAATACTTTGATTATTTTATTGAATGCAAAAAAAATGAAATTACAAACGGTACATTAAAAAAGTATAATGTTTCTAAACACTTATTGCAACGGTACGAACAGGAGAAAAAAACAGCAATTCAAATAATTGATGTAAATGACAAATTCAGATTAGATTTTGAAAAATATTGTTTAAAGCATAATTACGCACCAAACACAATTTCAAAGGATTTAAGGACTTTAAAAACCGTTTGCAACCATGCCAAACATAACGGGATAAAAACAAGCCACCAACTTGAAACAATTAAAACCCCGAACTATAAAACAGAAAAAATTTATTTAACCTTTGAGGAACTTTTAAAGATTGAAGAAATTGACAAAAGGCGGTTAAATGATAATTATGACAATGCAAAAGACTGGTTAATTATTTCATGCTATACAGGGCAAAGAATTTCAGATTTTATGCGTTTTACAAAAGATATGATACGTTATGAGAAAAACAAAGACGGGGTTTTAAAGCCGTTTATTGAGTTTACTCAAGTTAAGACTGATAAAATTATGACCGTTGCATTACACCCGAAAGTTATTGAGATACTGGAGAAAAGAAACGGTAATTTCCCAAAGGTAATTTCAGACCCGAAATATAATTTGTACATAAAGCAAGTTTGCAGAATTGCCAAAATTACCGAAAAGATAAAAGGCAGTAAATTAAATGACCTTAATAAAGATGAAGACAAAAAGAAAAGTAAAAAAGAGGACGTTAAACAGTATCGTAAAGAATCGGGAATGTTCCCTAAATGGGAATTGATAACCTCGCATATCGGAAGACGTTCATTTGCAACTAATTTTTACGGAACAATCCCAACAACCTATTTAATGAATGTAACAGGGCATAGCACCGAAGCAATGTTTTTAAATTATTTAGGTAAAAGTAACAAGGATTTAGCAATGGGAATAACGAGTTACTTTTAACAAAAATAAAAGTTTTATTTTAGGTGCATATTTTACACTTTTTACACGAATACATAAATTAAAAAAAAATGGGATTTAATATTTACGGTTGTCCACATACAAAAGATACTAATGTTATTAAATTGGAAAACAAAACCTATTTAGGCATTTGGATTAACAATTTAAACTTTGAAAATTATACAAATTCAATTTTTTATTATGATTTAGAAATTAATAAAAATGGTGAATACAGTTATATTATTAATGAATTAAAAGTTTTAGAATATTATAAAAAATGGATTGAAAATGTTTTTGAATTTCGTCAAATTAGTAAACACGAAATTGAAAGCTACAAAAAACATATAGAGGAAGAAGATATAATTTTTAATAATAGTAGGTTGGTTAATTTTGTTGATGATTTTAAAGGGAATAAACGAGATATTAGCACAATTAGAAGATTAAAGAGTGTAATGATTTTAATAAACAGGACTACGGAACACGAAAGAGTTTATTTGTTGTGTTTAATGTATTTGGACGTTTTAAAAATAAAATACTTTTTAGAAAATCAACTTTCTAAATTTATGCCAAAAACTAAACAATCCGACAACAATGAGGTTTTTAAAAATGAGTTTGACGATATTTTTAAAAATGATATTGGGTTTACAATATTTACTAAAATGTTTGAAATTCATAAAGACAATAAAAATACACTCGCAAATTTTAGCTTTTTATTTTATGCAATGGAAAAAGATTTTTTAGTTTGTACTGGAACTGAATTTTTTAAGTTTTTGAGGGAAGAAAAATACAATATAGAAATTGAAAAAATAGACAGCCGACAAAGTGGAAAGAATAATAAAACAAAGTTGTACAATTCAATAAAAGAGAGGTATCAACCAAATACGATAAAAGCACAATAAAAGCACAAAAACGTGCCGTTAAAACATTGTAAATCAGTGCAATTTTGCCCTATCAATATTAAATGATACGGCATTATGACAACATCAACAATCCTACAAAGCGTAAGTACTGACCAATTAACGGAACTACTTACAAACGTCTTCAAAACCCAATTGGAAGACTTCAAAAAAGAGTTTACTACTCAAACCGAAAACGAAACCCTGATGACAAGGGAACAGGTTTTGGAACTATTACAAATAAACGCTTCAACTTTGTGGCATTGGCAGAATAAAGGACGTATTACCGTCTATAAATTTGCTAACAAGTGTTATTATAAGCGTTCCGAGTTGATGGCTACAATCACACCATTAAATAAATAAGGGGTTATGAGTAGTAGCACCCAAACCCCCGTAAAATCTTTATCAAAAACCAAAGACAAAGATAATCTAAAAGACCTAATTATTAAAAATACTAATCAATTAACTGATAATATTGAAGTAGTTAAAAACTCTAATGATGATATTTTACAGGAACTTATAAAAAGTATCGGAATAATAGATTTTCAATTATTGGCGTTTCCTGATAGTGAAGACGTTCAAAAACAATACAAAGTATTAGAATCAATTCTTTTAAAAAGTGGTGAATTGTCCGAAAGTCAACAAGCTGAGTTTGATAAACTGGCTAAAAAGTTAAAAACTTTCAAACTCACAAAAAATCATTATCTAATCCTTTGTATTGAGCAACTTTTAAAAATTGCCACAGTAAATAAATGGGGTTTATGCAAAAAGAACGGCTTTATTTATTTGTATAATGGTTGTTACTGGAATGAAATAGACAAAGAACGTTTTCAATTCTTTTTGGGTAATGTAGCGTTACAAATGGGAGTTGAAAAATTCAAAGGTAAAATTCACACGTTCAAAGAAGATCTTTTTAAACAATTTATGGCAGATGCTTATTTGCCAACACCTAAAGGAAAATTGAACTGTATTTTAATCAATTTGGTGAATGGTACATTTGAAATAACACCAAACAATAGAGGTTTACGGAACTTTGAGCAAAAAGATTTTATTACCCACCAATTGCCCTTTGAATATGACCAAGAAGCAACCGCCCCGCTATTTCAAAAGTATTTGGATGAGGTTTTGCCCGACAAAGACAAACAAAGAATATTTGCAGAATATTGCGGTTACATTTTTATCAAACCAAGTGTATTAAAACTTGAAAAAATGTTAATCCTTTTCGGAACTGGAGCAAACGGCAAAAGTGTATTTTTTGAGATACTTAACGCCCTTTTGGGAACTGAAAACATAAGCAACTATTCATTACAAAGTCTTACTAATGATAACGGTTATTTTCGTGCCAAAATAGGCAATAAGCTAGTGAATTATGCAAGTGAAATAAACGGCAAACTTGAAACCGATATTTTTAAACAAATGGCAAGTGGCGAACCTATTGAGGCACGTTTACCTTATGGCGAACCTTTCATATTGACTGAATACGCAAAGTTAATATTCAACTGTAACGAATTGCCAAAGGATGTAGAACACACGAACGCCTATTTTAGACGGTTTATGATTATTGGTTTTGATGTTACTATTCCCGAAGACAAACAGGACAAACAACTGCCAAACAAAATAATACAAAACGAACTTTCGGGAGTATTCAACTGGATTTTGCAAGGACTTGACAGGGTAATGGAGCAAAAAAAATTCAGTAAATGCGAAGCCGTTGACAATGCCCGAAGCGATTACGAAAAGCAAAGTGATAGTGTTCAGTTATTCATTACTGAAATGGAATATAAAACCTCAACTACTGACTATATTTTAATTTCGGAATTGTACCCAAGGTATAAAACATTTTGTATTGAAGACGGTTACAGACCCGTAGGGAAGACCAAGTTTATACAACGATTGAATCATTATAAAATATTTGTCAATCGTATTAACGTGGGTAATGTAGCTTATTTATCTAATTAACGCAAAAAAAAGATTGTTTTTTGAGGTGCATATTTTACACTTCTTACACTACTGCAAAAATCAAAAGTGTAAAACGTGTAAAATGTGAACTCAAAACAAAACATTTATTTTATGGAACAATATAAATACACCCTCGATAAAAGCAGTAAAAAACATATTTGCCCCGCTTGTAACAAACGTGCTTTTGTTTTGTATGTGGACAATGAAATGGGCGATCATTTAACTGATGACTTTGGACGTTGTGACCGCTCGACAAATTGCGGTTATCACAAAGCACCACCAAAGGGTAAAAAAGTTTTTAATATTCCTTTTTTGTCTTTGAAAAGTATTTCAGATAAAGCATACAAATTGACTGATGAAAACGGAATTATTTCGATAGTGCCAAACTCACAAATACTGGAGCAAACAAAAAATGATTGCTGGATTTCGGAATGGTTTTTAAAAAATAGTCTTATTCCATATTTAGCAAACGAAAGTAAATATTTTAATACTGATGAAATAGGTTTTGTAAATGTAATTACAGCCAAAGAACCACCGCCCAAGATTGCCCCGAGTTTTCACAGTTTGGAATTATTAGACAATATGTATTTTGAAAAGCCACATATTGACAATTTAACCGAGTTTCTAAAAATCCATTTTTCAAAAGATGAGGTTTTCAAAGCAACGCAAAATTATTTCATTACAGGAACAAACCATTTTTGGAGCAACTCAACAGCGTTTTGGCAAATTGATGACAAAGAAAAAATTCACGCTTGTAAGATTATGCAATACGATAGGCATACGGGCAAAAGAATAAAAAAGCCTTACAATCACATTAACTGGCTACATAATGCAATCAAAGAGCCTGATTTTAATCTTTGCCAATGTTTGTTTGGGTTGCACCGAGTTAATGAAGACTATCAAAAGACCGTTGCAATTGTGGAAAGTGAAAAGACAGCAATAATAATGAGCCTTTTTATTCCTGATTACATTTGGATAGCCACAGGAAGCAAACAAAATTTAAAGTTTGAGTTATTGAAACCTATCAAAAAAAGAAACATTGTTTTGTTTCCTGACAAAGGCGAATATTTCAACTGGTTAAACAAAGCCACCGAGTTAAACGCAATAGGTTTTAAAATTGCAGTTAGTGAATTGATTGAGCAAACCGATTTTGAAAACGGTTTTGATTTAGCAGATTATTATCTAAAGTAGATAAAAGTAGAACCTTAAAATTATAATAAATGACAAAAAGAATTAAAACAGGCGGGCGAACCGTTGGGACGGTAAACAAAACCACAGCAGAAACAAAAGAACTACTTCAAAAGATAGTTGGTAATGAATTGGACAATATAAGCGATTTACTGGACAAATTAGAACCCAAAGATCGTTTTGATGCAGTCATTAAGTTACTGCCTTACTTAATACCAAAGCAAAATTATATCGAGATTGAAACCGAAATAAAACAAAAACCGATAGACCTTAGTTTAATGACTACAGCCGAATTAATAGAAAGGGCAAAAGCAATTAACAAATTAGATGAATAAAAATAACAATTTAAAATTGAAAAAATGACAGAAAAGAGAAAAACCCCTTTACCGTGGAGGGACAGATTAAAAGCAATTAAAACTAAGCAATTATTATCAACACTTAAACCATTAAAAAAATGAAAAAAAGAATATTATTAAATGAGAATGAGTTTACAGCTAATCAATACATTGGAATAGCAGAAAGACAGCACGAAAACTGGAACAAATTAGAAAGCCTATTGGTAAAAATGGGATTAGATGCAAAGAATATTGAAAGTATTGACCAACTGAATGAAAAGTTAAAAGATAAATTTCAATTCCCGAACGCATCAAAAGAGTTTAATCTTGAATCATTAGGATTTACAGCCTACTACAACCAAGCCACCAAAATATTAAATACCAACGATTGGAGCAAAGAAAAGCCAACGTCTGAAAGTATTGAAGCGATTAAAGAAAAGCACCGTATCTACACCAATTCAGATAAGCAAATTGAAGCCTATGAACTATGCCAACGGATGTTTAAGGATATTGCAAGGGCAAAAGAACTTGGATTAATAGTGGACTACCATTTATTTGATTTTTCAGAAAATTGCCGTGTGTATGGTTATCGTATCAAAAATGATATTCTTGGAAATATGATAATGAAAGTAGAGTAAAGATGTTTTTTAATAAATTGAAACCGTTCAGAAATGAGCGGTTTTTTTGTTTAGTGCAAAAAGTGTAAAATATGCACTCTAAACAAAACATTTATTTTTGTTGAAAAGGTACTTTTTAAAGGAACTTCCAAGCCACAATACAAAAATCGTACAAGTTAAGAAATAAAAAATCCTTAAACGACTGATTAACAGTGTGTTTAAGGATTTTTAGAGTGACCTTGACTGGATTCAAACCAGTAACCTCTTGAGCCGTAATCAAGTGCGCTATTCAGTTGCGCCACAAGGCCTTTATGCGGGTGCAAATATAGGAATAAATATGTAAATTGCAAGACTAATTTTAGATAAAAATTAAAAAATATGCCACTAGAAAAGTATATACGTGATATTCAGGGATTTCCAAAAGAAGGAATTTTGTTTAAAGACATCACTCCCTTGCTAATTGATCCCGAAGCAAGGAAAAAATGCTTGAATATATTGGTTTCATCCCTTGCAGATAAAAGAATAGACAAGGTAATAGGAGTGGAGAGTCGAGGGTTTTTCTTTGGGATGCTGATTGCACAGGAATTAAATGTTGGTTTTATTCCGGTTCGAAAGCCTAACAAGTTGCCTTACGAAACCATTTCTGCAACGTATGATTTGGAATATGGAACGGATACTTTAGAAATTCACACCGATGCGATTCAAAAAGGAGACCGAATTCTGATTCACGATGATGTTTTGGCAACCGGAGGAACAGCCAAAGCGGTTTGCGAATTGGTGGAACGGTTGGGTGGCGAAATCGTGCAATGCAATTTCCTGATGGAATTAGCTTTCTTAAATGGAAGAGCAAAAATCAAAGGAAATGAAATTTTTGCTGCGATTACGTATTAATCTAATGCACGTGTGGTTACGTAATATCTAAAACCAATAATTGCCATTTGCCATTTCTTGGCTTTAGCCAAATCCAATCGCTGCTTGGTGAAACTAGGTAAAATGACTTTGTTGATTTGTGCCAGGATTTTATACATAAGGTGTTGTTTTGGACAAAGATATAAAAAAAGACGGTCTTGATAGACCGTCTTTATTGGATTTATATTTTTGCGGATTTGAAGTTCCACTCCTTGTTCTTTTTTAAAGCTAAATTTGCGGATTTTTTCTAGTTTGCTTTCATAATTGCTGTTTGGGTATCTTTTAACGCTTGTTTTCTATCTCGTAATGCTTGCTTTCTATCTTCTATTGCTTGTTTTCTATCTTCTATTACTTGTTTTCTATCTTCTATTGCTTGAATTCTATCCCTTTTTGCTTGTTCAATATCTTTTTTTGCTTGAATTCTGTCTAGTTTTGCTTGTTCGATGTCGCGTTTTACTTGTGTTGCATCGTCTTCGGTATTCAATTCCACAGTTTGTGGGTCAGAATCTGAAACTATTTCTGTTTTTACTTCCTTTTTATCGTTGACGATAGTAATTTGTTTGTGGATTGTTTTACCCCCTTTTTTATAAGTAAGGTTTGTTGCTGCTGTTGTTTTTGGTAATACAGGCATTTTAACCGCTGGAACAGGTATTTTACTGTGATTAGGAGGCGTTGGAGTCGTTGGTGGTTTAGGAGCCTTAATATCTGAAACAAAATCTTCATTTTTGATGATGCCTTCTTCTGTGTCAGAAATAGGAGCAGCATAGCCTCTTGGAGCGTTATTTATTTCATCTATATTGACATCTTTGAAGCTTACGCTATTTTGGCCTAATTTATTTTTTTTAAAACTTAATTCAAAGGCTTTTATTGGTAAATCTCCTTTGATTTCATGAGTAGTTTTTTGATCAATATTATTGTTACAAGATATAGAAATGGCAATTATTTTATTGTTTTCATCTCTTTTTATGGCGTAGAATTTAACATCTATATTTTTCTCTTTTTTAATTTTTTTTGAAAAATATTCAAAAGCATCATCTTTAAAATCATTTTCAATTATGATTCCTAACATGTCATAGTTTTTCGGGCTATCTGATATAGTCCCTGCTTTCTCCTGCGCCACAACTTTCACTTGAAAATAAAGCATAAATGCCACTAATACTGGAACTACCAAGGCGTACTTCCAAGAATTTCTTTTGTTTGATTGATTTTTGTTTAACATAACGATTCGTTTTTTGATTAAGGATTGATAAAAATGATTGGTAATGGCAACACAATTCTCATGCGTTGTTATTTTTAAAAGCGTGAATTGATATGCTTTTTTGTCGGATATCTTTTTTGTGGCTTCGTTGTCGGCTATGAATTCCAAGTTTTGTAGAATCGCTTTTTTATACAACCAAATTAACGGATTGAACCAAAAAAGGATGCAAAATAGTCTTGAAATCAATACGTCAACGGTATGATTTTGCTCGCTATGCACTTTTTCATGTTCCAAAATATTTTCTAATTCGGAGCTGCTGTATAATGACGAATTGTAAACGATAATATTAAAATAAGAAAATGGGGCAACGTTTTCAGTTGTATCAATAAATTTAAAATCTGCTTGATTTTGAATAGTTTTACCTTTCAAAACGGTATTTAAGCTATAAAAATCAAAAGCAAATTTGATCAGAAATAAAACTATTCCAATTCCGTATGCAATTCCAAAAATTAAATACCAATTGATCTCAAAAGCTTCATTTGTGATACTTGTTGTTACTGGAATCCTAGACCAGTCAATGTTTTTAGAACTTGATGCTACCACTATTATTTTGGTATAAACGACTAACGGCAAAACTACAGAAGTGAATAAACCCAATAACAGAAACCAACGATTACTTGTGAAAAAGGTTTCTTTTCGCAACATAAAATAATAAGCCAAATAAAACAGTGCGATTAATCCGCTGGATTTGATGAGGTAAATGTATAGTGCTTCCATAACGATTCTTGATTTTATTCTGGAGTTGTTTTTTTAAAGAAGGATTATTTTTCTTCTTTTTGGGTTTCAATCATTGCCAAAATCTCACGTAATTCGGCTGCAGAAATTTTCTCTTCTTTGGCAAAATGGGAGACCATATTTTTATAGGAACTGTTAAAATAATTATCGATTGCCGTATTCATGAAGCGTTTTCTATAGTCTTCTAAACTCACGATAGGATAGTATTGGTGTGTGTTTCCAAAAGCATTGTGCGACACAAAACCTTTTTCTTCCAGATTGCGCACAATAGTAGAAAGCGTGTTATAATGGGGTTGCTCTTCTGTGATTTCTGCCATGACTTCTTTTACGAATGCTTTTTTGAGCTTCCATAAAATGTGCATGATTTCTTCTTCTTTGTTCGTCAGTTTTTGCATGATTTTTTTATTTGAATCAAACTTACAACTATATTTTTAGTTACACAACTAAAAACATAGTTAATTAACTAAAAAAACAGGTTTCATGCTAAAATCAAATTTGTTTTAGTACAAAAACAGCAAAATCAAACAAGTAAATTGAAGAACTATTTGTTTTCCTGTTTGATTAATTTTTGCAGCCAAATACAACCGACTACCGAGAGAATTCCTAAACTTCCCATGACAAACCAATTGGTTTGGTAGCCAAAGGCAGCAATGATTTCCAGTCCGGTTTTGGAACTTGCAATGTGCGCCAAGCTGAAACTCATCGTAAACAAAGCCATGTAGCGGCCTTCATGCCCTTTTGGTGCACGGCTTAAAGCGAAAGAATTGGAAAAAGGGAAGATGAACATTTCTCCAAAAGTGATAAAAAGAATACTGACAATTAATATTCCCGCCCAAATATTGATCATTAAAACGTAGAAACTAATGGACATTAACAGCGAACCCCAAAGAATAATTTTGAGTTTATCGATGTTTTTTCTTTGGCTAATGCTCACAATTGGCATTTCCAGGAAGAAAATCAAAAGTCCATTTAAGGATAATAAAAGTCCGCTTTGAAATTCAGTCAGCCCAAATTTTTCATTGTGATACAAGGGTAAAGTGGTGAAAAGTTGAAAGAAAAGCATTGCCGTTATAAAACAGATAAAGAGAAAAATCCAGAATATCTTGTCTTTGAAAACAGAAGCAGGTATTTCAGTTTCACTATTTGCCGTATTCAAATCAGCTGGTTTTTTACGTTCTTTTACCAATAAGGTGAAAATCAAAATAGATACAATGCAAGAGCTTCCATCTACCCAAAATAATCCGCTGTAGCCCAAATTCATGATGATTAAACCTCCTAAAGCCGGTCCGGCAGTAAACCCTAAATTCACTGCTAATCGAACTAAAGTCAATGCTCTGGTACGGTTTTCAGGTTTTGCATACGTTCCCAGAGATACAAACATAGCGGGACGAAACATATCAGCAACGGTCATTATGAAGAACATTGCAAAACACAATCCCCAAAAAGTTCGTATGTATTGTACTAAAAACAGTAATATTCCGCTGGTGAATAAGCTGAAAACCATGATTCTGTAAAAACCTATTTTATCGGATAATTTGCCACCAAGCCAAGATCCTAACATAGAACCAAAACCAAAAGCAACCATAATCCATCCTACTTGAGCATAAGAAAAGCTTAAATCTTCTTTCAGATATTTGGATAAAAAAGGCAAAACCATCGTACCGGCACGATTGATAAAAGTAATCAGCGTAAGAATCCAAACTTCTCTTGTAAATCCTCTGAAATTATTTATGTAGCGTTGAAAAGCAGTTTTGAGCATATCTAAAGTTATAATTTCACAAAGGTAGAAAACTTTGTACCGATGCGTCTTTGTGTCCTAGTAACTTTTAAACTATTTTTGCATAAAAATCAGAACATGAGAACGCTATTCACTTTGTTGTTTTTAGTACAATTGAATTTTGGCTTTGGCCAAGAACAATTTGACGTTTCGGCTGTAGCCAAATTTCAAAAGGAATTAAATACAGAATATGCGGATGCAAAGACAAGTCCTTTGACTACAGAAGATTTAGCAGAATTTAAAACACTTGATTTTTATCCTATTGACGAAAAGTTTTTTGTGACAGCTGCATTTCTCAGAACAGAAAACGAGCAGCCTTTTGAAATGAAAACATCAACGGACAGGAAACCATTGTATGTAAAATATGGTGAACTTTCTTTTACAATCGATGGTCGGGATTTTAAACTGAATGTGTACAAGAATATTGAGCTTTCGAAAAAGGAGGAATACAAAGACTATTTATTTCTGCCGTTTTCTGATTTGACTTCAGGTACCGAAAGTTACATTGGCGGGAAATATATCGATTTAAGAATCCCAAAAGGAAATACGATTGTGATTGATTTTAATACATCATACAATCCGTATTGCGCTTATAATCATAAGTATTCCTGCCCAAAAGTCCCGCTGGAAAACGATTTGAATATTGAAATAAAAGCTGGGGTTAAAAAGTTTCACGACTAATGGAATTCTTTAATCTGCATACGCATAAATGGACTAATCAGCCCAATGTGTTGGAATTAGTGAATCAATATCCACAGGAATTTGATGCAACAATTCCGTATTATTCCATCGGGATTCATCCTTGGTTTATCGTTGAAGAAAGAATAGAAGCTGACTTGGCGATAATCAAAAGTAAATTATATGAGGCAAATTGTCTCGCTGTTGGCGAATGCGGATTGGATAAACGCATCGGTATTCCAATGGAAATGCAACAAATGGTTTTCGAAAAGCAATTGCTTTTGGCGCAGCAATATCAAAAACCGGTTGTAATACATTGTGTTGCGGCTTTTCAGGAATTGATTACCATGAAGAAAAAAATGAATATTTCAGTTCCAATGTTGATTCATGGGTTTTCCAAAAATACTCAAGTTGCTAAACAATTAGTGGATAATGGATTTTATATTTCGTTTGGAAAATATTTATTGCTAAATAAGGAATTAGAAACGGTTTTTAAAAGCGTTCCTGATAATCGATTTTTTTTGGAAACGGATACGGTTGAAGAGGGAATTGAGGCAGTTTATGAATTGGCAGCAAAATACAAAGGAGTTTCTATCAAAGAAATACAGGAACAGGTGAATAGTAATTTTTTGGAAGTATTCAAGATTAGAATTTAGATATTATAAGAGTTGAAGTTTTAGAACTTTAAACATTAAACTTTAAACAAAAAAAAATGGCAGAATGGACAGAAAGAGCCGAACTTTTATTCAAAAAAGAAGGTTTAGATAATTTGAAAAATGCAAATGTATTGGTTGTAGGATTGGGCGGTGTTGGTTCTTTTGCAGCTGAATTTTTGGCAAGAGCAGGAGTGGGAACCATGACTATTGTAGATGGTGACGTAGTTGATATTACCAATATAAATCGACAATTACCTGCTTTACATTCGACAGTGGGACAACCCAAAGTGACTATTGTCGGTGATCGATTAATGGACATCAATCCAGAATTGAAATTGACTCGTGTGCAAGAATTTCTTTCGCCTGAGCGTGCTTTTGAAATTGTTTCAGAGGAATTTGATTATGTTTTGGATTGCATTGACAGTGTAACTCCAAAGTTGAATTTGATTATTGGTGCCAAGCGAAAAAGAGTAAAAATTATCAGCAGTATGGGCGCTGGCGGAAAAATGGAAGCTTCTAAAGTGAAAGTGACAGATATTACCAATACCGTGAATTGTTACTTTGCTAAAACCATTAGAAGACGATTGAAAGAAGTAAAAATTGATAAACTGAAAGTGGTTTTTTCTTCTGAAATTCAAGACGAAACGAGTTTGAAAATGACTGATGGATCCAATTTTAAAAAATCATTTTACGGAACAAACAGTTACATGCCGGGATTATTTGGTTTGTATGCTGCAGAAACCGTGATTCGCTATTTACTTAAAAAATAGTGTTCAGTGTTATAAGTTAAGAGTTAAGTGTAAAGAAAGCGTAACCCATAACTTTTAACCCATAACCCATAACCCCAAAAAACTCAAATGATACAAACCGTAATTTTTGACATGGATGGTGTAATTGTCGATACAGAACCCGTACACCGTTATGCTTATTTCAAACAATTCAATGAATTAAATATTACTGTTACAGAGGAAATGTACACTTCATTTACCGGTTTTTCTACTAGAAATACGTTTCAGAAATTGAAAGAGGTTTTTGTGATTGAACACGAAGTTGAAGATTTGATTCAAAGAAAACGCAATATTTTTAATGACGCTTTTGATAGTAAAGCTGATTTGGAATTATTGGAAGGTGTTGAAAATCTGATTAAAGAATTACACGAAAACGGAATGCAATTGATTTTGGCTTCTTCGGCATCCAAAGTTACTATTGAACGTGTGTTTAGCCGGTTTAAGTTGCATGACTATTTTACACATGTGGTAAGCGGGGAAGATTTTCCTAAATCGAAACCACATCCTGCTATTTTTGAACATGCCGCAAGTTTATCAGTTGCGCCAAAAGAAAGCTGTATTGTGATTGAAGACAGCACAAATGGGATAAAAGCGGCGAAAGCAGCGGGAATTTTGTGCGTGGGGTACAACAGTATTCACTCTGAGGCGCAAGATTTATCGGAAGCTGATGTTGTGATTAATCATTTTAACGAATTAGGTTTTGATGCCGTTAAGAATATTGATTCTAAATTAAGGAATAATTAACATTTGAAAGCCATTGAATTTGTAAATTTGGAAATCATAAAAAAATTAGAACATGAAAAAAATAATCATTGTATTTGCCATTATTATAGCAAATTTCACCATTGAGGCACAAGTTAAAACACCTCAGTCAAGTCCAAAATCTACAATCATGCAAGCAGTAGGTTTGACAGATGTAGAAATTAATTATTCAAGACCAAGTGCAAGAGGAAGAGCAGTTTTTGGTAATTTAATCCCTTTTGGAAAAGTATGGAGAACGGGAGCTAATGAAAATACAACAGTATCTTTTAGCGACGATGTTGTTATTGATGGTAAAACCTTGAAAAAAGGAAAATATTCATTGTATACGATTCCAAAAATAGAAAGCTGGGAAATAATATTTTATAAAACTACTGATAACTGGGGTAATCCAGAAGAGTGGAAAGAAGAAAATGTAGCCCTTAGAGCTACTGTTAAAACGGAAACGTTAAATAGAAGTGTGGAAACATTTACTATTGGAGTTAGTGGTTTAGACAACAATTTTGCATTTTTAGAAATGTACTGGGAGAATTCGTATGCAGCTGTGAAATTTGAAGTGCCTACACAACAAAAAGCAACGGCTAATATCGAGAAAGCATTAGCGGGACCAACTGCCGCGGATTATTTTTCTGCAGCCCAATTTTTATTTCAATCGAATGGTGACAATGCAAAAGCGTTGGTTTATGTAAACAAAGCGTTGGATATGTCTAATGACAAACCGTTTTGGTATAACAGATTGAAGTCGTTGATTCAAGCAAAACTTGGAGATAAAAAAGGAGCGATCGAAACGGCAAAATTATCTCTTGCAGCGGCTGAAATTGCTAAAAACCAAGACTACGTAAAAATGAATAAAGATAGTATTGCAGAGTGGAGTAAAAACTAATTATTCTAACTGTTTTGCAAAAAAATCCCGTCTTGAATTATCGAGACGGGATTTTTTTTGTTTGAAAAACAAGGAATTATGATTTTAAATGTAGAACATTAATGATCTATATGTATTATCATTGCTTCGCCAGTTCGCTGCCGATCGTGTCCGAAGAAGGAGAGATTCTTTTAATATAGGTCACATAAGGAACATTCAGAAGTTAAAAAAATAACCGCAGATTCACAGATTTTTATATTGATAATCTGTGAATCTGCGGTTAATAGTTTTTAGAAACTAAACAATCATTTAGTTTTAACATTTTAATTTAGGCTGTAATCGCTCTCTGTTTTCTGAAGATGGTCCATTGCAATAGCAAGGAAATTACAATCGTTAACATCGCTCCGATGAAATTAAGCCATAAATATCCCAGTTTTTCTTCACCGCTAGGGAAAATATAAATAGCGTAATAGTAAATGATAAAAATAGTAATCTGACTTACTACGGCGCTGTAAAAAATAGCTTTGGACTGTACATTTTTTAAATAAAAACCAACCAGGAAAATTCCCAATACAGTTCCGTAAAATATAGATCCAATGATATTTACCAATTGAATTAAATTTTCAAACAGCGTTCCAATACAAGCAAATAGTATTGCAATAACTCCCCACAATAATGTAAAGAATTTTGTAGCATAGAGGTAATGCCGTTCTGATTTTTCTTCTTTCAGATTGCGTTTGTAAATATCAATTGCTGTTGTAGATGCCAATGCATTCAGTCCCGAAGCGGTAGACGACATGGCGGCTGAAATGATAACAGCCAGCAATAAACCGATAAGTCCTTTGGGTAGATAATTTAAGATAAAGTGGAAAAACACATAATCTTTATCGTTGGTTTCACTGTTGCTATCGGCTTTCAGGATTATTTCTTTGGCTCGATCTCTTAAATCTTTTTCTTTATTGGACAAAGCCACTAATTCTTTTCGAAGGATTGGGTTGTCATAATCTTGATTGAGCTGATCGATGTACAACAGATTAATTACTTTTTTATCCTCGGATAAATCGTCTAATTTTTTCTCCAAAGCATTGTATTCGCCTTTGTAAGCCGACTTTTCAATCATGGCTTTGTTGTTTGGATTAAAATTTAACGGAACAGGATTGAATTGGAAAAAAACAAAAACCATAACTCCGGTAAGTAAAATAAAGAACTGCATAGGTACTTTTAAAAGACCGTTCATAATCAGTCCCATTTGACTTTCCCGAACTGATTTCCCTGATAAATAACGCCCTACCTGAGATTGATCGGTTCCAAAATAAGCTAATGCAAGGAAAAAACCGCCTGTGATTCCGCTCCAAAAAGTATATTTTTCTTCTGGATCTAAAGAGAAATTGACAATATCCATTTTATCATTTGCACCAGCAATATGCAACGCACTGGTAAATGTCATATCATTAGGTAAATAATGTAATATCAGAAAAAAGGTGATTAGCATTCCTGACATAATCACAAACATTTGCTGTTTTTGAGTTACATTCACTGCTTTGGTTCCGCCCGAAAAGGTATAAATGATGACCAATACACCAATAATAATATTCATGTAGGTAAGATTCCAACCCAATATTGCCGACAAAATAATCGCTGGCGCATAAATGGTTAATCCAGTTCCTAAACCTCTTTGGAACAGGAAAAGAATGGCTGCAAGGGAACGGGTCTTTAAATCAAATCTTTCTTCGAGGTATTCATAAGCTGTATATACTTTGTATTTGTGGTACAAAGGGATAAATGTGACGCAAATTACAACCATGGCAATTGGCAATCCAAAGTAGAATTGTACAAAACCCATTCCGTCATGATAGGCCTGTCCTGGAGTGGAAAGAAATGTAATCGCACTGGCTTGTGTTGCCATAACTGAAAGTCCCACAATATGCCAAGGCGTTTCATTGCTACCCAGAATAAAGTCTTCCACATTTTTACTTCCTTTGGTTTTCCAAGCACCGTAAATTACAATGAACAATAAAGTAACTATGAGTATAATCCAATCAAATAATTGCATAATTTAAGAGTATAATTTCATGATGAGACAAAAGATCAGGATGTATATAACGTTGGCTACAAGTACCCAGGTATAGTTCTTCTTCCAGGTTTTTACTTTTTTTGATTCCATTTTAGATTGGGTTAGGGCTTGATTTTTTGAACAGGAATTTTTTCGGATGATTGTAACGAAATGATATTGGAAATTAATTTATAGGCACCGGTAACGCCTTCGGGTAATTCTCTGAAAAAGCTTAAACCCGTATAAATATAGTATCCTTTTCCGTAAGGAGCGATCAGTAAAGCACCATTTTTAGGACTTTCCCCTTTATCATTTGAAGATAGAATAGGAGTGAAGGCTTTGTCGTATTCACTTGGGTAATACAATCCTTGCTCTTGTTTCCAACCTTGAAAATCTTTAGCGGTAATTTTGTTTGGAAAATTCAAAACGGGATGGTTTGGTGCTAAAAATCGGACTTCGGCATCTTCTTCAGTTACACGGTCGCGGGACAGTTTCAACGGATAAGGCGCGATATTTTCGGTTACAAGATCACCCGCAGTATTGTACTGAACGAGCATTGTTTTTCCTCCTTTTACAAAGTCAAAAAGTATCGTTTGCTTATTTGCCAATGCTGCAACGGTATTGTAGGCACGAACACCAGTCATAACTACATCAAAATTCTCTAATTTTTCGGGTGTTATTTCTTCCGGTTTTAGCAGTGAAACAGTATATCCCAACTGAGTCAGGCTGCTAGGAACTTCATCTCCGGCACCCATAATGTATGCAATTCTCTCTTCATTCGTTTTTAAATCCGTTTTGATGCATTTGGCTTCAGCTGATTTTAAAACTTGCTGTTTAGTGATGTGGTCATAATTAATGATGATTTGTTCTTTGTCAAATCGTTTATTGTCAATAATTGCAACACTTTTGGCTACAGCTTCTTCGGATTTATTTGGTGCGGTTACTTCAAAATAAACAATTTGTTCCGTTCCCTTTTTTTCAATATTAAAAGGAATTGATTTTGGAGAAACACCCCAGTTTTGAGGCAGTTCAAGTTGTAAATTTCCTTTTACAGCATCTTTACCCGCTTTAATTTTTACGCCTACGTATTTAATTTTTGTGTCTTTAAAAAGTAATACTTTGTCCAAAATTGAAGTGGTAACCTCAGGAACTATGTCGAGATAATTGTACACTTCGCCTTTTACATCATCATTGTATTTATAAACAACGGTTCGCTCAAATGGGATTTCGATTCCGTTAATTTGAATATTAAAGACCACTTTAGTTTCCCGAATTATATCCGGAATCCCTATGTTTTGTTGCTGATTTACGGCATACATCCCAACGGTTCCATTTTCTCTTAACCAATACGGTTGTGTGTAGTTAATTGATTCGGGTAATTTTAAATCTAAATTGATGTTATTTAGAATATTATTTTTTAACTTGCGATTTTGAGGGGTGTTTATTTGTTCTGGCAAAGCGGTCACGCTCATTAATTGTATTGACGCAGAGCTTCTGTTAATAGCTTCAAGTTTTAATTTAATAATGCTTCCGGGAGTCGCTTCCTGATTTTGGGCTACGGCTTCAAGATACAAACCGGAACAGGCCGCTATAATTTCTTTTATGGCTGCGGATTTCAGTGGTGCCCAGTGATTTTCGTCCAAAGCTTTCATCATGGAGTAGGCTTTCGCCAAATTTGGAATACTTGCCGAAGGATTATTATGATCGAATTCAGCTGCAATAGTTGTCAATAACTCTCCAATGGCTTTTCCTCCTTTTACTCGGTTCCAAGAGGTATCAATTCCTTCAAAAAGTGATTTTTTATCTTTTAAAGCATCTCCATTTATAAACTCTAAATATTCCGTTTCTTCGCCACGCGTACCAGTGCTTCCAAAACCTTGCGATTGATGACGGCTGCGACTTAATGCCGCTATTTCTTGATTTGATTTTCCTAATCCGGTATAATAAACTCCAGTTTGCAGGGCAATTAGATTCGTTTTATCGGCGGCATTAAATTTTTCGACAGTTCCATAAAACCACCAAGAGGTATTAAAAAACTGGCGTTTGGTTTGCCAAGGTTTTACAAATTGTAATTGCTCCGGAAAAATAGCAGGATTATTGGCCAGTTCAAAACTTTCTACGCTCAACATTGCCGATGCCGTATGATGACCGTGTGTAGTTCCGGCAGATCTATGGTCAAACCTGTTGACAATTACATCAGGTTGAAATTTCCTGATTGCCCAAATAACGTCAGCCAATACTTTCTCTTTATCCCAAATTTCTAAAGTCTCTGTTGGATTTTTAGAAAATCCAAAATCATTGGCACGGGAAAAAAATTGTTCTCCTCCATCAATTTTTCGGGCTTCAATAAGTTCTTGAGTTCGTATCACTCCCAATAATTCCCGTAATTGTGTACCAATTAAGTTTTGGCCACCATCACCGCGTGTCAAAGATAAATAGCCCGTTCTGGCTTTTTGTTCATTGGATAAATAAGAAATTAATCGGGTATTTTCATCATCAGGATGTGCTGCGATATAAAGTACAGAACCTAAAAAATTAAGCTTTTGAATTTGATTGTAAATTTCAACAGAATTTGGTTTTTGTGGTTGTTGCGCATTTGTTATTTGGCAACAGAGAAGAAATATTAAAATAGCTGATACGTATTTTTTTTGCATTTTTTTAAATTTAATTTGCAGTAACTTCAAATGTAGGAATTAAATAATTTTTTCTGAAATGTTTTGGGTTTTCTTTAATAATAAAAAATAGGACTGTCCGCAAAGCGGACTAAATTTACAGGATACAAACGCTTTGAAAAAGTTAACCGTGAATTACACTAATTTTTTAAAAATTAAAATAGGAATTCGTGGCAATTCGTGTAATTCGTGGCTGAAATAATTAATATTAGTTACGGGACTGTTATATAAAAAGAGAGAGAACCAATTTTGGTTCTCTCTCTTTTTAAATAAACTTGTGATTAGTCTCTATCGTGTCCATTTCCACGTCCGTTTCCATGCCCACGTCCATTTCCATTTCCATTATTTCGATTATCATGTTTTCTATATTCTCTGTGGTCATCATATCTTCTATGATCGTCATTCCCTCTTTGTTTTACATATACTCTACGGTTATTGTTATAGCCTATATTTCTTTGTTCTCTTCCATGATATCCTCTGTAATATTTTACTTTATGATTGTTAAAGTGGCTATACGGTCTTGAACCATGATAATCGTTTAATACTACTTTGTATCCACCATAGAGATCATAGTTTCTATATTGATTAGGTAGATGTCTTGAACGTATCCATCTTCCGCCTCCAAAATAAATGAATTGAGTTGCTCTTACATCGTAATACGCCTCAACATCTGGCAAATAATAATATTCAGCTTCTGCATATCCTACAGGTCCCCATGATGGAGCCGTACCTATGTTTACACTTACTGAGACTTGTGCATGTATTGAACTTGATGCAAAAAGGATAATTCCTACGGCGATTAATTTTAATGTTCTCATTTTTTCAAATATTTAATTAGTAATAGCTTTTTATAATAACTCGTTATTACGGTGCTTTTTTTATTAAGCCAACAACTGTGCCAAAACAAAAAAAATACCATTTAATTAAGACTTTTTGCTTTAAAAAAAAGAGAGTCCCAATTTTGGAACTCTCTTTTTAAATTATATGAAATCAGTATTAATTTTTCCCATTTCCATGGCCATTATTTCCTTTTCCTCCTTTATTCCCATTTCCATTGTTCCCATTATTTTTATACACTTTGTTGTTACGACTACGATTGGAACCTATTGATTTTTGAGGTTTACCTTTGTATCCTTTGTAATATTTTACTTTATGTGTATTAAAGTTACTGTATGGTCTTGAACCATGATAATCGGTTAATACTACTTTGTAACCATTATATAAATTATAGTTTCGGTATTGATACGGCAAGTTTCTGGAACGAATCCATTTTCCTCCACCAAAATAAATAAACTGAGTAGCTCTTATATCATAATAAGCTTGAACATCCGGTAAATAATAATAATCTACAGATGAGTATCCAACTGGACCCCATGCTGGTGGACTACCTATATTTACATTTACTGAAACTTGTGCTTGCATCGTATTACTTGATACTAAAAGTATAATTCCTGCGATGATTAATTTTAATGTTTTCATTTTTCAAAATTTTAATTAGTAATCAATTTATAGTAATTTTTCAATTACTATTTCTATTCCATTTTATAGTAAAGCCAACAATTGTGCCAATAGCAACTCATTAACATTTAATTGGGTTCTGTAAGATTTCATAAAAAAAAGGAAACGATGATTCATTTCCTTTTTCTACAGCTATAAATTTATTTACAATAAAAGAATCAATAAAAGAATAACTATTATAATTGCACCTACAGATAAGTATACACCATTTCCTGTAGATTTTAATTCCGCTTTGATGGCACGTACTTCTTTACGTAGTTCTTTTTTCTCTGAAGAACTCAAAGAAGACTTGTCCATTGCTTTTATTTCGTTAAGACGGTTAAGCAAAACCTTAACTTCTGGAGGAACTTCTTTTGGCGTGTTTGAAACCGAAGTTGGATTTTTTTCAGCTGCTAACATTTGAGTTGGAATGATACTTAATGACAATACCATCATCATTAAATAAAAAGTGACTTTTTTCATTTCTTTATAGGTTTTTAGTTATTAATTTCTGTACTATAAAAGTAAACAATATTACTTAATGTAATCTTATATAATTATGATATTAAATTACATAATTTACACTATTGGATTATTGGTTGTGTTTGTAATGTTTTTTAAATTAGAGTTTTAAGTTGCTTTTTACGCCAAGCTAAGAGTGCTAAACAGACCTTTTGTTATTTGAAAATCACGGTACGCGGCTTGGCTAATTCAAAATCCTGAAGACCAAAATCAGTAGTTTCAAAGGCGTTCGTTTTGAAAATATTTTCGCCATTACCCGGTATCGATGGATAATAGGAAAGTGAAATTTGGAAAGAACTAAATACTAAAAAATCATTGTTTATTATTAATCCAATCCCAATTTTAGAATATGCTTTATTTTCCAGTAATCCTTTTTCGGGATTTCCCAGCATCGCAACTGAATAGTTAAAATAGGGGTTTAAACGAAATCCCCAAAGATTCCATGGGGCATAGGCTTGAGTTTGCAAAGTCAGTATTGCTTTTTCGGTTCCATAGTCAGCACTATTAAATCCCTGAATACCGTAGTTTTCATTAATATTAAGTTGATCGCCAATAATATTCACACGATTGGAACCAATAACTAGTTGTGGTTTAATGAACTGTCGTAATTTCCATTTTCCAAGACTCATTAAATTAGTAAAATAATTAGCCTGAAAAGAAAAAGCATTTTGTTTAGTATTTGATTTTTCAAAAAAAGTACCCAACTCAAAATTAGCACTTAGAAATCCCCATTTATAATAATTTCCAAAGGCTGCCCGAGCTCCTAAATAGTAACGGCCGAGATTGTTTTTATATTGATAGCCCGAAGTTATTCCAAATATTTTTCCAATAGGAACATCTTCAATAATTCCATTTTTGAAAATATAGCTGTCCTGAACAAACTTACGGGAAGTGATACCAATTCCTAAAAACGAAAATTTTTCATTGGAATAAAAAGCATTAGGATCGTAATCAATTAGTGGACGATCCATGTATTTTACATTCAAAAACCGACCTGCAACTACTAAATTTGTTGTTCTGTCATTCTCTGTATTACTTTTGAAAATCCTAAAAGCACGGCCAAACCATACATCTTGCGAATTGTATTTGAAATTTTGTATAGCAAATGTTGCATTACTATCAGGAAGTGAATCTTTTCTAAACTGTTTGTCAAAATAAATTCCGCCAGCCCATTTTGTGAACGGAGAATAAAATGGTCGTTCGATGTTTATACTTTTACTATAATAATCATCTAAATCGATATGATAATTCACGGTGGTTTTAATGAATGTATTCTTGAAGTTGGGAATGATGTACCCTACGCGATAAGCATTTTTGCCATCGCTGAATCTGTTTGTGAATTCAGTATTAAATTCATGGCCTGAACCCAAAATATTACGATCATTTAGTTCAAAATTGACTTTTGAACTTGAAATAGACCCTTTTGGAATAATACTCCAGGTATCTAAAACCCGAATGTAAACATCTACTGAATCCTTATTATTGGGAATCAATTGTGGGGTTACATCAACCCGACCGATATATCTTTGAGTTCTTATTAAACGTTCCGATTCTTTTACTAACAAGGAATCCAAGGGTTTATTTTTTTTGATAAGCAATAAATTCCTAATGGCAAGCCTTTTCGTTTTGATGTGAATTCTGTTTCCGGTTCGCTCCGCCCAATTTTTAGGTTTTTTTGTAGTGTCAATTTCAGAATAGCCAAATGGATCTAAAGTGACAATAGTGATGTTCCTGATGATTTTTCCTTCAAAGAGATCAAATTTTTTTGGTACTACTTTTTCCTTATTGTTTCTGGCATTAACAGGTCTGAAAACTAATTTATGAAGAAGTTTGGTGAATTTATTTTTTTTGGAATAGGTTTGAATTTGTTTATACACTACTGAAGAATCTTTTTCCTTTTTGTCAACTTGAGCAAAAGAAATCTGATAGCAACAGCAGATCAAAATAGTTAGAATCAGTTTTTGTTTTTTAAACATTATAAAAAAATTAATTTTAAACATTGTTAACGAAACAAAAGAAAAAATGGTTTACGTACTGGTTCGAATTAACAAAATTCAGAATTTGAATATTCGAATTTACTATTTTTAGAAGCTATTCATTGGTTTTATTAGCGTCTTTTTCTGTTGTAGTTTCAGTAAAAACCGGAACTATAATATCTGTTTTAATGATAGTTTTTTTTGGTGTAGATTCAGAATCAAACAGCGGTAATTTAATATTGCGCCAGGTATACGTTTTTGGCAAATGATCACCCATCAAGTATCCCCAAGCCTCTAAGGATTCTATCCTGTCAAAAATTACTTTAAGCACAGCCAGAACCGGAAGTGCTAAAAACATACCGGAAACTCCTGCAATTGAGCCACCGATAATAATTCCAATAATCGATACAAACGCATTTATCTCTACTTTAGAACTTACAATCATAGGAACTAAAATGTTATTATCAATTAACTGAACAATTATGGTAATAATAATTATCCCAACTATTATGGATAAATCCGGTGAACCCGTAAGCGAAGCCACAATACTCAGCACTCCGGCAAAAAGTATACCTATGTAAGGAATTAGATTTAAAATCCCTGTAATTATACCTAGCAAAATAGCATACTTAACACCAATAAGCATGAATCCGAGCGTAGTCATTACCGAAACTAAAATCATTTCTATAATTAATCCAACAATATAACTGTTGATGGCTATTTTAATATTAGTTAAAATATTTTTTAACTGTTCATGATTCTCTTTCTTGAAAAGTTTTGATAAAAACAGCATGAAATGTGTTCTGTACAGCAGTATTAAAAAAGTATAAATGGGTATTAAAGTCAAATTGACTAAGGTATCCGTAAATGACATTATAGTCGTACCAATCATTTCTTTTCCTTTTTCCATGGAATCTTCGGTGGCAGTATCCAAATATTGTTTTTGTTCCCTAGAACTTAAATGAAAATGATCTTTGATAAACCCTTGAATATTTCTAATATGAATATTTATATTTCTTTCAATTTTATCAAAATCATTGGCAATATCACTAATCTGAAAGGAGAGGAATACAAAAAGAGCAATAAAAACGAATACAAATAAAATTACAGCTATCATCACCGCCAGAACATGCGGAAAATGGAGTTTTGATTTTAAAAACTGAACGATAGGATACAATAATATTGCAAATAAAAACGACATCATTATGGGAACCAATATATCCTGACCAATATAAAAAATAAAAAGAAGAGCCATCAATCCCAATAAAATCAGGGTTAATTTAGCATAAAATGGAAGTTTTAAGATCTCATTCATATTCTCTTACTTTTTTAAATATAAGAATCTACTATTCAATTATGAATCGTACGGTTTCTAATTGACAAATATGAAGCATTAAAGAAAGTAAAGTATTATATATTTCTCATCAATAGTTGTAAAATTATCACTTTTAATCAATTGATTTGCAAAATAGAATGAATTGATAATTAATTTTTTATAAAATTACAATTAATCCATGAATTCTCTATCCTCAAAATGATCTTTCAGTATCGAAATTCCTTTTTGCAAAAGCAGGTTATTAGGATAAATGATTTTTTCTCCATCAATGGTTTTTAAGTAGACATGAAAAGCACCAATATCCTCAATTTCTGCTTCAATGGGAAAATCTTTATCATGGATTTTTATGACATCCCCAATTTTAAACGGAAAAGAAAAAAACAAAATAACACCGGATGTAATGTTACTCAAAATAGACCATTGGGCAAACATGGCAACACCCACAACGGTTGTGATAGAAGAAAGTGCAATAGTAATATCTTTAGTCTGAACTCCCCAAATTACTATTAAAGCAATAATTACCAAAATATTGATAAATAAGTGAATATATTTAATCACTAAATTGGTTCTATGCTCCAGAGTTTGGTTTGATTTTGCATAGCGTCGTACCAGTTTTGTTGAAATGATACGGAATATAATCAGCAAAATTCCCAGAATTCCTGTAGCAATTAGTTCTCTTGTGTATTCTTGAAAAAAGGCCATATTCATAATTTAATTACGCTAATTTACTCAAATATTCATACACTTTATCCGTAGGCATTCCCATCACATTTGCATACGAACCTTCAATTTTTGAAACACCTATAAAACCAATCCATTCCTGGATACCATAAGCACCGGCTTTATCATAAGGTTTGTAGTTTTCTAAATAATAACGAATAGACTCGTCGCTTAATTTATTGAAAGTAACTTTGGTAACTTCATGCAATAAATCAATTTTTTCATTGGTTTTAAAACAAACAGAAGTTATTACTTCATGCGTTGCATTTGACAATGATTTCAGGATTTCAAAAGCATCTTGCTCATCTTTTGGTTTGCCCAAAGCGGTATTGTTATGCCAAACGATGGTGTCGCTGGTAACCAGAATTTCATTCGGTTTTAACTCTCCTTCAAAAGCGCTGGCTTTCAATTCAGCCAAATAATTGGTGATTTGCTCCGCTTTCAATTCCGGAGGATAAACTTCCTCAATTTCTTTCAATCGAATTTCAAAATCCAGGTCTAAATCCTTGAAAAATTGCTGACGTCTCGGTGAACCCGAAGCCAGAATTAAAGTGTATTTTTTTAATTTATTTTTAAGCATTGTATTTGATATTTAAACTTATAACAACAATCGATAGGATTCCAAATAGCAGAATCCATTTTAACAGCAGACTCAGCGTATGGAACTCTTTTTTAGATTTTGCAGTCCAAATTTTCACGGTGAAATAAAGCAATGGTCCCACAACAAACAGCAATAAATATACAGTTGTAAATACTAACTCAAGTAGGTATTTATTGATGTAATAAAGCATAAAAAGAATAGGAATAAAGCTCAATCCAAAAACTATTTTTGCGGCTTTCAATTTGCCTATTGCAATTGGCAAAGTATTCATTCCTTGGTTATAATCGCCATCAACATCTTCTATATCTTTAATTATTTCCCTCATAAAATTAAGAAAGAAGGTAAATAGCGCGTAATCTAAAAGAATAGAAAAAACAACTCCCATTTGTTGTTGATTTCCTTCATGAATCGTTGGGAATAAATCAAAAATTCCAATGATAATCACACTAAAAGAAAGCAACAATGCCACAATAATATTGCCAATAAGCATCATTTGTTTAAGGCTTGTAGCATACAAATAAAGCGTGGCTGCAATCAAAATAAAAATAGACGCAAAGCCAGGTTTTACTATAACATTTGAAAGATAAAAGCCGATAGCGACACCGGTAACTGTAAGTCCAATGTACAGGTTATACGCATTGGTTTCAGAAATGGTTTTGCCTACAATTACGTTGTTCGGAGTATTGATAGTATCCGTATTTTGATCAAAAATATTATTGATAACATACCCTCCAGCAGCGATTAAAATAGTTGATAAAACCAATAATCCGTATTGCCAATCGGCTAATGCCAAAGGAATATCCTGAAATTTAAAAAAAACAAACCTGAAAATAAGTTGCATAAAAGCAAGCATAAGTAGATTCTGGTATCGGATTAGTTTTAGAAATGGAAACATTTATTTCATTTAAAATTTATAAATAATAACTAATCGTGTTTCCCATCAAAATACGCCATCCATTTTCCTTGTGCTTTCATCACTTGTTCAATAACATCTCGTGCAGCTCCTTTTCCTCCGTTTTTATGTGAAATATATCTGGAAATAGCTTTAATTTCTGGGCTTGCATCTTGCGGACAAGCCGGTAATCCCACTAATTTCATCACGTGATAATCAGGAATATCATCGCCCATGTACAAAACATGTTCTGGATTGATATTGTAAACATCAGTATATTCATCAAATGTTTCTACTTTGTTTGGTGTGCCCAAATGAATATCTGTAATGCCCAGATTTCGTAATCTAACGCGAACACCTTCGTTGCTTCCTCCCGAAATAATACAAACATTATAACCGCTTTCTACCGCAGCTTTCATGGCGTAACCATCACGAATATTCATGGTGCGAAGAATTTCTCCTTCATTGGTTACAAAAACAGAACTGTCAGTAAGTACGCCGTCTACGTCAAATATAAACGTAGTAATATCATTCATTATTTCTTTATAACTTTTTGCCATTCTCTTGTATTGATTGTGTTAGTGTTTTATAAATTTTAAGGTGATTTTCATTGGACAAAAAAGCTTCATGTGCTTCGATAGTTGCAGTATCATTGCGTTTAGCCGGGCCGGTTTGAGCTTCGGATGGCGAAAGTAACATTATTTTCTGAGCTGTTTCCGCAATCAAAGGGTTTAAAATTTCAAAAGGAACCTGATGCTCCTGACAAATTTCCTGACCTATTTGGTACAAATGATTGGTGAAATTATTGACAAAAACCGCTGCAACATGCAATGCTTTTCTCTGTTCGGAGTTGATAGCGAAGATTTTATCAGAAATTGATTTGGCCACTTTATCCAATAATTGATAATCCGTTGCATTTTCACTTTCTAAACAGATTGGAATTGTTCTGAAATCAACCGCCTTGTTTTTGGTAAAAGTTTGCAAAGGATAGAAAACTCCTTTCCGATTATTGTCATCCAAAGCATTCAAAGGAACACTTCCGGAGGTATGGACCACCAAGCGATTTTTGAAAGGAAGTTGCGAAGATATGCTAGCAATAGCATCATCAGAAACGGCAATAATATACAAGTCAGCTTCAGCTAAAGCATCTAAATCATTTGTAATATGACTTAAATCGAGTAGGTGAGAGACGCTTGCTGTTTGTCTTGCGAAAACTTGAACCAATTCGATTTCAGCTCCCAGATTTTGGGAATTTTGAAATGCCGCAATCAGATGTTGCGCTACATTTCCGGAACCAATAATAATAACTTTAGTCATGTGACAAAATTAGCAAAAAAATATTAAGAGTTTTATTCAATTTTCGATTGGGTAACAAACTGTAACTCCAATTAAAATATACTTTTATCCCAGAAAACGGAGTCATTTAATTTTGGATTAAATTAACAAATGCGCGAATATAGAAGTCAACAATTTTAAGTACTTTTGTGGCACTTTTACAAAACATAATCCCATAAAAATGGATAAAAAAATATTTTCTTTTTTGTTTTCTACTCGATTAATGGCCCTTTTATTTATTTCTTATGCCGTTGCAATGGCTACCGGAACTTTTATCGAAAGCAAGTACAATACCGACACAGCAAAAATTTTAATCTATAATGCCTGGTGGTTTGAGGCCATACATGTATTTTTTATGATTAATTTCATTGGAAATATCAAGCGTTATCAGCTATTAAAAAAAGAAAAATGGGCTACTTTATTACTCCATTTATCTTTTATCTTCATTATTGCTGGTGCTTTTGTAACACGTTACATCAGTTATGAAGGGATGATGCCCATTCGCGAAGGCGCCGCTGAAAATCAAATTTTTTCGGATAAAACGTTCCTGACTGTTTTTGCAGACGGGGAATTTAAAGGGGAAATGAAACGCAGGGTTTTTGAAAAACAAGTACTGCTTTCTCCAGCGACCAACAATGATTTCAGTATTTCAGGTAAGTTTGCTGATACGCCATTTGAAGTAGAATATGAAAATTTCATCATGGGAGCCAAAGAATACATCAAACCAGATCCTAATGGAACTGTATTTTTAAAAATTGTAGAAGCCGGAGACGGTGGTCGTCACGAGCATTTTTTGAAAGATGGTGAAGTTCAGAATATTCATAATGTATTATTTGCTTTAAATAAATATACGGACGGTGCCATAAATATTAATACTACAGGAAGTGTTTATACGATTCTAACACCTTTTGAAGGAAACTTCATGAGAATGGCTGATAAATTGCAAGGAAAAGTGACTAAGGATAATGCACAACCGTTGATGATGCGTTCGTTATACAGCATTGGTGAAATGCGATTTGTATTTCCTGATCCTGCGGTAAAAGGTGTTATTGATTATGAATCTCAAAATGATTTTAAAGCAAAGAACCATGAAGATGCATTATCGATAAAAATCACTGCCGACGGTCAAGAAAAAACGGTTACTGTTCTAGGTTCTAAAGGTAAATTAGGCGATTCTAAAACAGTGAAAATTGGCAAAATTGATTATACTTTTTTCTACGGAAGTAAAGCGTATGTATTGCCTTTCAAGATAAAATTGAATGATTTTATTGCTCAGAAATATCCGGGAACAGAGAAAAGTTATTCTTCATTTGAGAGTAAAGTTACTGTTATGGACAAAGAACCTTTTGACGCCAGAATATATATGAATAATGTTTTGGATCATGATGGATATCGCTTTTTTCAATCGGGTTTTGATCCTGATGAAAAAGGAACAATATTATCTGTAAACCACGATTTCTGGGGAACTACAATTACCTATATTGGCTACTTTATGTTATATTTTGCAATGATGGCGATTATGTTTACTAAATATTCCCGTTTTGCGGATGTAAAAAGAAAATTGGAGGTTGTAAAAATGAAGAAAGCGAAGCTTTTGACGATTTTGATTTTGTTGTTCGGTTTCAATAGTTTTGCGCAAGAACAAGAACACAATCACGCAGATCATGAAGGACACGCACATACCGAAGCCGAAGCTGCGCCTGCAACACATGCAAATCACAATAAAAAAGTATTGAGTCAAGACGAACTGAATGCTTTAATTACTAAATATAAAGTTCCGGAAGTGCATGCTGCAAAATTTGGAAGATTAGTTATTCAGGATGCTGGTGGAAGAATGAAACCTATCAATACGTTTTCATCTGAATTGTTGCGAAAAGTAAGTCATGATGATTCTTATAACGGAATGAATTCTGATCAGGTATTTTTGTCCATGACACAATACGCAAGTTATTGGATTGAAATTCCAATAATCTATATCAAACCGGAAAACGATAGTATCCGAAAAATTATTGGTATCGATAAAAAAGCAAAATACGCTCCTTTTGTATCCTTTTTTGACGAAAAAGGAAATTACAAGCTTTCTAAGTATTTAGAAGAATCATTCAAATCAGCGAATCCGAATAGTTTTGAAAAAGGTTTTATCGAAACTGACAAAAAAGTAAATCTAATGGAATCTGCGCTAAGCGGACGAATATTGAAAATTTTCCCAATTCCGGAGGATAAAAATAATAAGTGGATTTCTTATTTAGAATTGAATGAATCAGGCTTGAAAGGAATGGAAGCTACCTATACTAAAAATGTATTGCCATTGTATTTTGGTTCTTTGGCTAATGCTTCCGTTTCCAATGATTATAAAACAGCCGATGAATTACTGGAAAGCATGAATGGTTTCCAAAAAAGATTTGGCAGCAAAGTGAGACCAAGCGAGGAAAGAATCACGACGGAAATATTGTATAATACATATGATGTGTTTAGTAAATTAACGAATTGGTATATTTTAGCAGCTATTGCAATGTTGCTTTTTACCATTTTACAAATTTTCAAAGAACGTAAGTGGTTGCAATTCTCTGTGAATGCTATGCATATTATAATAGGTTTACTATTCATTCTACATACGGTAGGATTAATTGCACGCTGGTATATTTCAGGACATGCGCCTTGGAGTAATGCGTATGAATCTATAGTTTATATTGCATGGGCAACTATGTTTTTTGGATTGGCCTTTGACCGAAAATCGAAACTTACTGTAGCATCCTCAGCATTTGTAACTGCAATGATTTTATTTGCAGCTAACTTAAATTGGATTGATCCAGAAATTGCAAATTTGCAACCTGTTTTAAATTCGTATTGGTTAATGATTCACGTTGCTGTTATCGTTGGAAGTTATGGACCATTAGCTTTAGGAATGATTTTAGGAGCTGTTTCACTGTTACTGATTTTGTTTACCAATGAAAAAAACAAAACCAAAATGGATTTGAATATTAAGGAAATCACGTATATCAATGAAATGGCATTGACAGTAGGTTTGATTATGCTTACTATTGGAAATTTCCTTGGAGGACAATGGGCCAATGAAAGTTGGGGGCGTTATTGGGGTTGGGATCCAAAAGAGACTTGGGCATTGATTACTATTATGGTATATGCTTTTGTCATTCATGCCCGATTTGTTCCTTCTTTACGAGGTAAATGGATTTTCAATTTGATGAGTATGTTCGCTTTTATTTCTACATTGTTTACCTATTATGGTGTGAATTTTCACTTAGTAGGATTGCATTCTTACGCAAGCGGAGAAGCCCATTCCTTAAACTGGATTTGGTATTCATTAGGAGTAATAGCTTTATTTGGAGCTGTTTCGTATCCAAAATACAAGAAGTATTACAAGAAATAAAATTTGATTATTCTCATAAAAAAAGGTTCAACTGCAAAGTTGAACCTTTTTTAGTAGTATAGAAAAAGATATTATTTAATCCGTTGGGTGTAATTCCAAAAAACATTTCTTTTTACCACATAGAAACATAGAAATAAAACTTATAATTAAAGAAATAATAGAAAATAGTACTATTTTTCGCATAGTTTGACTATGTGAAAAGTAAAACATCTATCAAACTCTTTTTAAATACTATAATTTCTATGTTTCTATGTGGTAAAAATCAATTGCACCCAACGGATATTCTTTATACTTTTCCTAAAGTATATAATTGTTCCATTGTAGGAGTCAAACTTCCACCGGCAGGTTCTAATGTAATTCCAAAAGCTTCTGCTTCATTAGCATTATTGACCGCAAATAATTTTTGTTCATTCCCTTCAAAGTTTTCCAATAATCCAATGCTTGTTGGAGTCAATGGACTTAATTTCAATGCCCAAACCTGATATACCATTCCTTTAGGTGGTTCCGGCAAACCGGCAGCATCAATATAAACTACTTTAGTTTCTTGATTCCAATATACTTTTGCAAAAGATTCTGGAGCAACTGCTTGCCCTCCTAGAGCAACAACAGTGTTTTTAGTATCTCTTACAACCGCCAAACTGGTTTCGTTTGTTGTGTTTTTTAATTTTAAGGCGTTAAATTCTTTTTCTAATTTGGCTTTCTCAATTTCAGTATTGACTACTTGTGTATTGGTTTGATCCAATTGATTGTATTGGTAACCAATTCCCACTAATAATAGTATTGCCGCTGCCCAACCAATGTATTGAGACCAATTTTTGGATGGTTCCAACTCGATTACTTTAGCATGTTTAAGTTCTAGTTTTTCTTTTATTTTTTCAAAATTTGCCACAGAATGAAACGGCGAAAAGCTGGAAGACAAAGCAACAATTGCTTTTTCAATCGCTATAATTTCGTCGTTAATTTCCGGATTATTTTTTGCCATAGTGGTAACTTCTTCGTTTTCGGCTTCACTGAGTAAACCGTAAACATAGAGTTCTAGTATGCCTGATTCTATATATTCTTTTGTTTCCATTATACTTTCAAATAATTTCTTAAGTCATTAATACAATTTCTATTTTGTGTTTTTACCGTTCCCAAAGGAATCTCCAATTCATCCGAAGCTTCTTGCTGGGTGTAGCCTTTAAAAAAAAGCAAGTCAATTATTTGAATACATTTCGGTTTTAGTCTTTTTACAAACTCTTGCAATCCGATAGTATCCATTTTGTCAACCAGTTTAGAACTGTCTTCAAAATAATTTACGAAATTATCAGAGGAAAGGTTTTTTTGACTGTTATTAAAGTTTTTGGAACGCAGCTTATCAATAGAAGTATTTCTGGCAATATTAAGAATCCAAGTGTAGAATCTTCCTTTACTTTCATGGTAGGAATCAATGTTTTTCCAGATTTTTACAAATACATCCTGAAGCACATCTTCTGCTTCTTCTCTATTTTTTACAAGAACATTAATAACCGAAAATAAACTTTTGGAATACATATCATATAGATGTGTAAATGCCCTTTCGTCTTTCTTATAAATTAATACTAATAACTCATCTTGACTCATATACTTATATTTTACTATTACAAACTTATACATTCTTATTTACAAATGATTGATTTTATGATTGTCAACATAAAAAAATAATTAAAAGTAAAATAGTTGTGAATTTTTTAAATATTTAAAATATTGATTATCAGTAATTTGAAAAATAAATTAATTTTTTGTTATGATTTTTAAAACCAAAACAGATACAATCCCGTAAATGCTTTTATAACCTTTTAACTCATAACAAAATGAAAAAAACAAAAATGATTTTAGGTCTATCGCTAGTGGCGATTTCGGGCTTAATATTAGTAGCTGCGGATCACATCGATGCTCCGGCAACAATGTCTGGTGATGCAGGTGATATTACTGATGTGTACGCTTTTCAAGGACAAAACACTAACAATTTAGTATTTGCTGTAAATACTCAAGGATTGTTAAGTCCTAATGCTACAGGTGCTGCTACATTTAAAGAAAATGTGATGGTCGAAATCAACATTGATAACACAGGTGACAATGTTGAAGACTTAGTGATTCAAGCAATCAAGAGAGGTGACAAGATGTATTTCTTTGGACCGGTTGCTCCGGGAACTACAGGAACATCAAGTATGGTTAAAACTGCTGCTGCTTCAGGAAGTGTTGCAATATCTTCTTATGGTGCAATTGCTTTAACTGCTGAGCAAAACGGAATGAAATTTTTTGCAGGACCAAGAGACGATCCTTTCTTTTTTGATTTAGGTCAATTTAAAGCAATTCTTGGCGGAACAGCTTCAGGATTTAATAATCCCGGTACAGACACATTTGCAGGAACGAATGTAATGGCAATAGTAGTCGAAGTTCCAAAAGCAATGTTGGGTTCATCAAGTACCGTAAATGTTTGGGCTGAAACTAAGAAAAAACAATAATTAATTTTATTTAAAAAAGTAAAAACATGAAATCGAGATTCACGACTCGAACTTTTGCGAACAGGCGAAGCAATTCCAAAAAAAACTTAAATATAAACATCATGAGTAAAATAAATAAATTCAAAATTATAACAATCGCACTAGTAGTTGCAGTTGTTTCAGTAAATTGTGATAATGACGATTCATACGGTGGTTCTGGGGTAAGTCTTGATTTTTCAGGAACTTATGTTCAGCAAGATCAAATGGCAAGACCGGCAATCAACACTGTATTCGTTGCTTCAGGGCAACCTAAAGATGATTTTAATGCTGCAATTCCTTCAGCAATGGGAGCTAAATACCAATCTATTTTTCAATCCAGGTTATTGGCTCTAAACCCAGCTTTTACAACTAATGCTTTAGGACAAACGGCTGTTCAGTTTACGGGTCTTTTGGCTACTGATGTATTAAATGTTTCTACAACTAAAAAAACAACATTCTTTGACGGAACCAATGTTTTAACAGGAAGAGCTTTGGCCGATGATGTAATTGATGTGGAATTATTATTGATTTTTGGAGGATCTACAGGTGTTTCAAATCCTACTCTTACAAAGGATAATGTAAATGCAAATGATAAAGCATTTGGAACAACTTTCCCTTACTTAGCTTCAGCTTGGTAATATTTTTATAAAAAAAAGACAGAGTGTATGTAATAATCTTCGCTCTGTTTTTTTACAAAACAAACAAATAAACAATTAGAGTATGAAAACTTTAAAAACAATATCATTTTTAGTTTTCACAACCCTATTCCTATTCGGTTGCGAGACTAAATCAGAACAAATTACAAATACGGAAGACTACAATACATATTTGACTTTAAAAGAGAATAAATCAGTGGCTTTTGTACATAAAGAAATTAACTTTTGGCAGAAAAAATTTGATGCTGCTCCAAATCAAATTAGTTATTTAAGTCAATTAGCATCAAACTATAACACACTTTTTGAATATACAGGTGATATTAGAAACCTATATAAAACAGAAGAATTATTGACAAAATCAAATGAAGCGTATAACTATTCCAGAGTTTCAACTGTTCGATCTTTGGCCAGAAATTATATTTCGCAACACCGTTTTAAAGAAGCGTTAGTGTTAGCAAATAAAGCATTAGCAATAGGCGAAGGAAAAAAAGAAACTCAAAAATTATTGTTCGACATTCAAATGGAATTGGGAAATTATCCTGAAGCGGTTAAAAATCTGAATGCGATAAGAGACATGAATAGTTTTGATTATTTGATTCGTTTGGCAAAATGGAACGATCACAAAGGTGATTTGAATACGGCCATAACTTTCATGGAAAAAGCCAGAGATATTGCTGAAAAGGAAGACAACAAAGCACTTAAAATTTGGTCCTATTCTAATCTGGGAGATTTTTATGGTCATGCCGGAAGAATTCAGGAATCGTATGACAGTTTCCTAAAAACATTGGCATTAGACCCTAATTATTCCTATGCTTTAAAAGGAATTGCTTGGATAGTTTTCTCTAAAGAAAGAAATATAAAGGAGGCAAATAGAATTATTGATGCTATTGCTTTAACTCATAATACGCCTGATTTTTATTTGTTGAAATCTCAAATTGCCCAATTTAAAGGAGATAAAAACGAGGAAATAAAAAACAGAAACGCTTATTTTTCTATGATGAAAAATAATAATTATGGCGCGATGTACAACAAATACAATGCTTTGATTTATGCCGATGACAAAAAAACAGCTTCAAAAGCATTAGAAATTGCAAAAATTGAAGTGGAGCACAGACCTACTGCTGATTCCTATGATTTATTGGCTTGGGCGTACCTAAATGTAGGCGAAAATAAAAAAGCATTAGAAATTGCTCAGAACCATGTGGTTGGAAAATCCTTTGAACCGAAGGTACAATACCACTTGGCAATGATTTACAAATCGAATAATTTAGCGCTCAAAACGAAACCTATTAAAGAAGAATTACTATCCAGTTTGTATGAATTGGGCCCTAATTTTGACAAAAAGGTAAACCAACTGTAGCGTATGAAAAATATTATTTTAGTGATGATTACCTTTTTTTGGTTGTCTTCTTATGGTCAAATCCAAAAAGGAAAAGTGTTGGATAGTGATGGGGATCCTGTTGAAAACGCTTATTTAGTGAATACAAATTCTGAAAGTCATGCCCATACAAATGAATTTGGATTATTCAGTTTAGATAAAACGGTTTTGGGAGATGTTATCAAAATTACTGCTTTAGGCTATAAAAAGTCAAATTTTACCATTGTTTCTTCGGATGATACAATTATCATGGAAGATGATATTTTTAGATTGAATGAAATAGTAATTCAGCCAAAACTTTCAGCGATGAACGTGATTTCAAAGATAGATTTAGAAACCACTCCGGTTAATTCTTCGCAGGAAATTTTACGAAAAGTACCCGGATTATTCATCGGGCAACATGCCGGCGGGGGAAAAGCGGAGCAAATATTTTTGAGGGGTTTTGATATCGATCACGGAACAGATATTGCCATTTCAGTCGACGGAATGCCAGTAAATATGGTTTCTCATGCGCATGGTCAAGGTTATGCCGATTTGCATTTTGTAATTCCGGAAACAGTTGAAAAAATAGATTTTGGAAAAGGAACATATTATGCTAACAAAGGGGATTTTGCAACGGCAGGATACGTTGCTTTTCAAACTAAAGATAAAATAGAAAAAAGCAGTATTGGTCTTGAAATAGGACAATTCAACACGATGAGAACGGTAGGATTGTTTAATCTTTTGGGAAACCAAAAAACACAAAGTGCCTACATCGCTACGGAATATATTCTAACGGATGGTCCTTTTGATTCTCCCCAAAATTTTAATCGAATCAATCTGTTAGGTAAATATTCCGCTATTTTGAATGATAACAGTAAGTTTTCAATTTTGGCTTCTCGCTTTTCCAGCAAATGGGATGCTTCGGGTCAAATTCCTCAAAGACTGATTGACAATGGAACGATTTCAAGATTTGGTTCCGTTGATGATACCGAAGGCGGAAATACGTCCCGAACGAACTTCAATACGAGTTTGAGCAAGCCAATTGATGAAAATACGTTCTTGAAGGCCAATGCTTTTTATTCGAATTATCAATTTGAATTGTATTCGAATTTTACGTTCTTTTTGGAAGATCCAATAAACGGAGACCAAATTAAACAGAAAGAAAACAGGGGTATTTACGGAATGAATACCGAGTTGAACAAGAAAATCAAATTAAATGAGGTGGATGTTTTGTTGCAATTTGGAGCTGGTTTTCGTGCTGATGCTACAAAAGATACGGAGCTTTCACACACTTTGAACAGAAGAACGGTTCTTGAGAATATAAAATTAGGAGATATTGATGAGTCAAATTTGTTTTCGTACTTGAATTCAGAATTCAATTTTGGAAAATTGATGATTAATCCGGCCATTCGATTGGATTATTTCAAATTCAATTATCAAGATAAGTTGACTGAGAATTATAAAACACAATCGGAATCGAAAGTTAAGTTTTCTCCAAAACTGAATTTCATTTATTCACAAAATAACAATTTGCAGTTTTTTATAAAATCAGGAATGGGTTTTCATTCCAATGATGCCCGAGTGGTGGTTCAAAACAGTGGAAAACAAATTTTACCAACCGCTATCGGAACCGATATTGGTACTATTTGGAAACCATTTCCAAAGTTAATCGTGAATGCAGCTTTATGGTATTTATTTTTGGAGCAGGAATTTGTTTACGTGGGAGATGCCGGAATCATTGAGCCAAGCGGAAAATCAAAACGTATGGGAGCAGAGCTTGGATTGCGTTACCAACTGAATGATTGGTTGTATTTTGATGCTGATGCCAATTATACCTACGCCAGAAGTAGTGATGAACCAAAAGGTCAGGATTACATTCCGTTAGCGCCAGATTTCACCACTACTGGAGGATTAAGTTTCCAAAAAGTGAATGGTTTTTCAGGTGGAATACGGTATCGTTATTTAAAAAATCGTCCGGCAAATGAAGATAATTCCATTGTTGCCAAAGGCTATTTTATTTCGGATTTAAATGTTAATTATCAATATAAGAATGTGAATTTTGGAATAGCAGTAGAGAATATTTTTGATACCGAATGGAATGAAACGCAGTTTGCCACTGAATCTAGATTACAAAATGAACCACAAAGTGTAGAAGAAATTCATTTAACTCCAGGAACGCCTTTCTTTATGAAAGGAAAAATTACCTATACCTTTTAAATACCACATTAAGGTTTGTTGTTTATTTGTTTGGAAGTCTGGCATTTTCATAATGTCAGGCTTCTTTGTTTTTTAACGTGTGTTTAACCAAAATAAATTTTCAGAAGACAATTTATTACTTAATTTTATAAAAAAATAAATATGAAAAAAATAGTATTAGCCAGTTGCGCCATATTCCTTTTTAGTATTCAAAGTGAAGCTCAAACGAAACAGAATATTTATCAGTTTAAAGTGGAAGATTTATCCGGAAACACTTTTGATTTTGCTTCTTTGAAAGGGAAAAAAATTATGATTGTGAATACTGCTTCCAAATGTGGATTGACGCCACAATACAAAGATCTCGAAGCAATATATAAAGAATACAAAGATAAAGGATTGGTGATTGTTGGATTTCCTGCTAATAATTTTGCTTCACAAGAGCCAGGAACGAATGAAGAAATCGCTACTTTCTGTCAGTTGAATTACGGAGTGACTTTTCCTATGATGGACAAAGTTTCTGTAAAAGGCGATGATATGGCTGCTATTTATCAGTTTTTGACTCAAAAATCTAAAAACGGATTGCAAGATTCAACTGTGGAATGGAATTTTAAAAAATACCTAATCAACGAAAAAGGGGAATTGGAAAAAGTGATTTCTCCAAAAACGTTACCTACAGATCCTGAAGTGGTAAACTGGATAAAAGCATAATTTACTACCGCTAATTTGCTAATTTTTAGAAAGTAAATAATTTAAATGAGATTTTCAGTCAAATGAGAATCTCATTTTTTTTACTTTTTAAGTAAGAATTGAGCATCTTTTAAATTTAACCATTAAGAAATTAAGGTTCATTAAGAGAGTCTAAATGAACCTTAATTTCTTAATGGTTTATTTTTAATTAAAACTTTTCATTTTTGAAAATTTCCGAAACAGCTGCTTCGTAATTTCGGATACTTTGCGCTTTTTTTATTTTTTTCAACACCTTGTGCGGATTTGAAAACGTAGCGGAAAAATATTCCCATAAATGGTACATTTTCAATAAAATATGTGTTGATCCAGAAAGCGATTCACTATAAATTGCATACAAAGTATCGTGAAACGCACTGAATAGTTCCATTTTGTTGGCAGGATATTCTGAAGTATTGTTTTTTATCATACTTGGTAAAAAAGGATCCGAAATTAATCCTCTACCAATCATCCAATGGTCAATGCTTGGAAATCGTTGTTGCATTTCATGAAATTTAGCCACCGAAGTGATATCACCATTGTAATACAGTTTATGCTTGGTATTATCAATACATAGCTGAAACGCATCCAGATTCACGCCACCTTTATACAGTTGTTTCCCAATACGCGCATGAATCGCTATATTTTTAATAGGATAGGTATCTAAAATAGGCAAAACATCCAGAATTTCTTCACTGTTTTCATAACCCAAACGCATTTTCATAGACACAATAATGTCTGATTCTGAGTGCGCTCTGTGAAGGATATTATTAATTTTTTCGGGATTGCTGATCAAACCGGAACCCATGCCAGACTTGGTAACCATAGGATAAGGACATCCTAAATTCCAGTTTAACTCTTTATAACCCAATTCTTGAACGTATTTCGCCACAAACAAAAATTCATCGGCATCGTTCGTTATTACTTGCGGAATTACCTCTAAACCAAGATTATTTTCAGGAAGCAGGTCGCGTTCGTAAGACGGTTTAATAACCATTTTTCCATTCAAACGGATATAGGGCGAGTAAAACGTGTCAATTCCTCCAAAAATTTTGTTTTGGGCATTTCTAAAACGAAAGTCGGTAAATCCCTGTAAAGGCGATGAGAGTAAGGTATAGTCCATTAAATTTTTAGTTGTGCAAATATACTATAAAGTCTCAGGTCTTAAAGTCATAAAGTTTTTAAAGTCAAACATAGTAGAAAATGAACCAAATTGTGGTACAAATTGATTTACTCTAAAATCAACTGCATAAAAACGGAGCTCAGCCAACGATCAAATTTATAACCGGATTCTTTAATAACGCCAACGGTTTCAAAACCATATTTTTTATGAAAAGCAATACTACCTTTGTTTTCGGAGTCAATAACGCCAATCATAGTGTGATATCCTTGTTTTTTTGCCAATTGGATAAGTTCAGCCAATAATAATTTTCCAATACCTTTTCCTAAAAATTCTTCCGCAACATAAACAGAATGTTCCACTGTAAAACGGTAGCCTATTTTATGACGAAAAGAGCCATAAGTAGCGTATCCAATAGTTCCGTTTTCAGTTTCAGCTACAATTACAGGTAAATCATGGGCCAATTTTTCTTCAAACCACAATTTATGGGTTTCAAAATCACGTGGCTCATAATCATAAATCGAAGTGCTGTGAAGTATTTGGTGATTGATGATTTCCAATATTGTATCTAAATCGGTAAAAACAGCCGGTCTTATCTTGATTTCCATATAGAATCTATTTTCCATCAAATTTAAGAAAACTATTTAAGATAAGAGAAAAACCTTTGCAACTTTGTATCTTTGTTCTTTTGAAACTGAAACAATGATTTACCCCAAAATACCTTTAGCACAAAGCATTATTGAAATTTGTTTGGCCAAAGGAATCACCACCATAATTATTTCTCCGGGTTCTAGAAATGCACCGTTAACAATAGGTTTTGTGAGCAACCCAGCCTTTCAATGTTATAGTATTGCCGATGAACGTGCGGCTGCTTTTTTTGCATTGGGAATGGCGCAACAAACCAAACAGCCAGTGGCTTTGGTTTGTACTTCAGGTTCTGCTTTATTGAATTATTATCCGGCTTTTGCGGAAGCATTTTACAGTCAGATTCCCTTGATAGTGATTTCGGCAGATCGACCGCAAAGCAAAATTGATATTGGCGACGGACAAACGATTCGCCAGGAAAATGTATTCGAAAAGCATTCGTTATACAATGCTAATTTGCATGAGGACGTTTCGGTCGAAAATAATTTAAAAATCAACGAAGCCATCAATGCGGCAATTACTCAAAAAGGTCCCGTTCACATCAATGCGCCTTTTGAAGAGCCTTTGTACGAAACCGTTTCAGCCCTTTCCGTTGCAGTGAATACTATCGCTTCCGCAAATGTAACTCAGACGATTTCCATCGAAGACGTTTCGGAATTTGCAACAATTTGGAACAATTCCACTAAAAAAATGATTTTAGTTGGCGTAAATGAACCCAATGCAATCAACGAAAAAATAATTGAAGCTTTTGCGAAAGACGAGTCGGTTGTAGTCTTGACTGAAACGACTTCTAACTTGCATCACGATACTTTCATCAAAAATATAGATACGATAATTACGCCTTTTACAAATGCCGATTTTGAGGATTTTCGTCCGGAAATTTTAGTCACTTTTGGCGGAATGGTCGTTTCGAAACGGATCAAGGCTTTTTTAAGAAAATACAAACCAAAACACCATTGGCATGTTGATTCTTGGAGAGCGTATGACACTTTTGGCGCTTTGACCAAACATTTTGAAGTAGATCCAAATGTATTTTTTGATACTTTTTTGCCACTTACAAATTCAATAGAAAGTAATTATTTTAAGCAATTAGACGCCGTAAAAGTGTTGCGAAAGCTAAAAAGTGACTTGTATCTTTCTAAAATTCCTTTTTCGGATTTTAAAGTTTTCGAAAAAGTGATTCAGCGTTTGCCTACGAACAGTCAATTGCAAATCAGCAATAGTTCGGCCATTCGTTACGCACAATTAATAGATGTCCATCCTTCGATTGAAGTGTATTGCAATCGCGGTACCAGCGGAATCGATGGAAGTACTTCTACTGCAATTGGTGCGGCTGTTGCCAATGAAAAACAAACCGTTTTCATAACGGGAGATGTTGGATTTTTGTACGATAGCAATGCGTTATGGAACAATTACATTCCAAAAAACTTCAAGATTATTCTAATCAATAACGGAGGTGGAGGGATTTTTAGGATTTTACCCGGTCATGAAGAAAGTCCCGTTTTTAATACATTCTTTGAAACTTCCCATTGTCTAACCGCGGAACATTTGGCAAAAATGTATGGATTTGACTATAGTATTGCCAGCAATGAAACGGGTTTAGAAACAAGTTTGAACGCTTTGTATGCTCAAAATGAAAAGCCGAGTATTTTGGAAATTTTCACACCCACTTTGGAAAATAACAGCATTTTACTGCAATATTTTAAAGAATTGGTCTAATTTTTTTTGGTGTCCGTTAAAAGGCATGATTAAATGTTTAAATTTGAGAGTGTAAAAATCTATTAATCAAATATTAAACTTTTATTTATGAGTGCAAGAGACGAATTAATTGTAAAGTATGCTGCCGATTTGAAAGACAAATGTGGCGTAAATCCAGACATGGATTTGTTGACAAAAGTAACTATTGGTTGTGGTCCGTCCATTTATAATGCGGATTCAGCCACTGTCGCCGGAAGCCAGCAATCAGAATTGGATACGGTGAAAAACAACTTTTTAATCAAAAAATTAGAGCTAGTTGACGGAGCCCATTTAGATGCCGGAATAGAAGCTGTTATGGAACTGTACGGTCGTTCCAATAAAAATAAATATAGAGCAGTGATCTATTATTTATTGGCTGTTCATTTCAAAAAAGAAAGTGTTTACAATTAATACTTAATTTGTAAATGGTACCCATAAAAAAAGCGTTTGCCTCAGCAAACGCTTTTTTGTTTAATACTATACATCTAAACTATTTTGAAATTAAGATTCATAGAGAAAAACGTAATTTTCTAAATGTCTTAATGGTTTAAAATCTTCTTGCGTTTTAACGAATAGGCACTGGGAAAACTGGTAAACTGGAATGTCCTAATGCATCTACAGCTTGTACAGCAAAGAAAAAATTATCTTTAGAATAGGGAATTTCAGCTTTAGTATCTTTCACGAATATTGTTTTTTCCCAATGTTGCGATGCTGTTTCTCTGATAAGAATGTTGTATCCGTAAACCGATTTTCCTTCCGAAGCAGTCCAAACTAAAGTTGAAAAATTAGTCAGGTCTTTTACTTCAATTCCTACGTTTGTTGGTGCTTTTGGAGACCAAGCCAAATTACTGAAAGTAGCCAAGTTAGAACAGGTTACTTTCTTCAGGTATTCAAAGTCCATAAACTCGGCAAGATCACCATACTGGATGTTATTTTCTTTTCTCACATTTTGATGTTGGTGATCGTAGTTTTCATTCATTTCACAAAAACGAATGGCCGTAAATCCATTTTGACTGAAAGGCGTATGGTCACCACCACGTAAAAAACGGTCGTTGCGATACACTAAATTAATATCCAGTTGTTCCACATATTGATTGGTAACCGTTTTGATGTATCGGGCTAATTGTCTGGATGGACTGTCATTCTCACGATTGGTCGATTTACGCATTTTTGATTCGGCTTCCGTTTCTAAGAATGGAATTGTTTCACTGAAAACGCGAACTTTAGTATTGTCTCGCAATAAAGTACCACTGGACAAACTGTTTCCAATCATATCATTATTGATCATGGCAATAACATTCCATTTTCCATCTTTGGCCACATCAGCTAAATGTTTGGCTCCGTACAATCCTTGCTCTTCACCAACTACGGCCACAAAAATCAGTGTAAAAGGGAATTCTCTCAGGCTCATTATTCTGGCAAGTTCCATCATGGCAGCTACTCCGGAAGCATCATCATTGGCACCAGGCGCATCTGATTTAGCATCCATTACATCGGAAGCACGGGAATCTAAATGGCCGCTTATAATTAATACGCGGTCATCCGTAAGATCAGTTCCTTTTAAGGTTGCCATCACATTACCCAATTGACTGTCGGTTGCAATACGTTTTCCATCGGCTTTGATGGTGAAAAAATCAATAACCGAAGTCAGTCTTCCGTCAGATGTCAAAGCATATTTATCAAATTCCGATTTTACCCAGCGTTGCGCCGCGCCAATGCCGCGTGTGTTGCTTTTGGTATCGCTCAACGTATGTCGGGTTCCAAAAGACACGAGTTTTCGAACTGTAGCTTCCATGTTTTCCGATTTTACTTCGGCTATCATTTTTTTAATTTCCGGGTCATCGACTATGGTTTGTGCGTAATTGGTATGAGAAATGAATAGTAGTAGGAATAAACAGAGAATTGAGGTTGGTTTCATTAATAGGATTTTTTTAGTTTTCTCAAAGTTAGGGAAAAAGAAATTGTGGGGAAATTGGATTTTAGGATTTGTTCATCCTTAGTGTGTTCAAGATTTTTATGAATTAATCATTTTGATAAACAAAACGTTCTAATCTAGCCCCGATGGGAGCAAGTATCCTTTTTATAAACGCTTTTAACCCTGTCAGAGTTTTGAACTCTGAAAGGGTTGCGATTAAAAAGATACTGCGGACAGCGGGACAACTCGTGATGAAACAACGGAAAGTTATGCTCCTAAAAAAGAAAATATCCAGCGGATTTGGGCTTTATTTTTTTGTGGACAGTTTCTTAATTTACTATTTTCAAACTTCGTACCTTTGCGCTTTAGAAATTGAAAGAAAATGATTGAAATAGGAAAATACAATACGCTTACCATTTTACGCGATACCAAAGTGGGTTTGTTTCTGGGAAATCCAGAAGAAGATCCCGAAGGAATTCATGACATTCTGTTGCCAAACAAATACGTGCCAAACGAATTTGAAATAGGTGAGGAGTTGATTGTTTTTGTGTATTTGGACCACGAAGAAAGACCCGTTGCCACGACATTAGAGCCGTATATATTATTGAATGAATTTGCACTTTTGCGTGTGAATTATACCAATCAGATTGGTGCTTTTATGGATTGGGGAATGGAAAAAGATATTTTGGTTCCGTTTAAAGAGCAGGCGCGTCCTATGGAAAAAGGGAAACGCTACTTGGTGTACCTTTATATGGACGAAAAAACCAATCGTTTGGTGGCTTCCAGTAAATTGAATCAGTTTTTAAAAAATGACCACCTTACAGTTGAAAAAGGAGAAGAAGTAGATTTAATCGTTTCCCATATCACTGAATTAGGAATTAACGTGATCATCAACGAAAAGTACAAAGGTTTGCTGTACAAAGATGAAGTCTATGATGATGCGATTCGTACGGGAGACCGCATGCGTGGCTATATTAAGACGATTCGTCCCGATAATAAAATTGATGTGGCATTGCAAGTTCAAGGATATCAAAGTATAGAGCCGAATGCCGAGAAAATTCTTGACGAACTAAGAGCCAGCAGAGGTTTCTTGCGTTTGACTGATAATTCACATCCGGAAGACATTAAAACTGTTTTGAAAATGAGTAAGAAGACCTTCAAGAAAGCCATTGGTGCTTTGTACCGAGAGAAATTAATCGAAATCAAGGAAGACGGAATTTACTTGGTTAAGGAATAAAAAAAAAGAAAGACTAATCGTAACGGTTAGTCTTTCTCTTTTTAATGCTGTTTTAGAATATTAAATTCTAGCAGCACTAAAATAAATTTGAAGTTTAAAGTAGCTTTATCCGCCTTTAAGAATAATAGTATGCTCTATACTATTTTAAAAATATTAACTTAAGCGTAAAGTACTTTAAAGAATAGTTTGTCTTTAAATGTCCAATCACTTGCTTAGGAGTTAAGAAATAATTTCACGATAAAGCCGTTGGTTTTGTATATATTGGAAGATAATTTTCTAAAACAATTGTTTATTAATGTCTCACTTTTGCAAGAACAAGAAAAATAAATCTTTATTTAACCGTAGGTGTTACTTTTTATTTTTTACTGCTGGGGCAAATGGTTGTAGCATTAACTCGTTAATCGGGGCTTTAAAAATATTTTTATAAGTTATTACCGTAGAAAAAGGAGCGACAACATTTTTAATTACATTCAATACATTCTTTTTTTAGGTTAATAAATCAGTGAAGAATCAATAATTAATCAAGATAAACAATTTGTATTCATCTGATTAGCATTATTTAAATTTAAAAATAATTTGAATTACCGACTGTTAAAATGGTACTTTTTTATTGTTTTTTAACATTTTAAAGCCTTTAATCAGAGAAGGATTACCATAAGCTTGTCTAAATAGAATAGATAAAATGTAAAAAATGATTTATTTTTACACTAAAATAATTTAAATCAATTGTAATGGATTGGATCACTGCTAAAGAATACGAAGATATCACTTATAAGAAATGCAATGGCGTTGCCAGAATTGCTTTCAACAGGCCGGATGTGCGCAATGCGTTCCGTCCAAAAACGACTGCCGAATTGTATAATGCATTTTATGACGCGCAGGAAGATACGTCTATTGGTGTCGTTTTACTCTCTGCCGAAGGGCCTTCTTCTAAAGATGGCGTGTATTCTTTTTGTAGCGGCGGCGATCAAAACGCACGTGGACATCAAGGATATGTGGGCGATGATGGACAACATCGTTTGAACATTTTGGAAGTACAACGTTTAATCCGATTTATGCCAAAAGTAGTTATTGCCGTAGTTCCCGGTTGGGCTGTAGGCGGAGGACACAGTTTGCATGTGGTTTGCGATTTGACTTTGGCGAGTAAAGAACACGCGATTTTCAAACAAACGGATGCCGATGTAACGAGTTTTGACGGTGGATACGGTTCGGCTTATTTAGCTAAAATGGTGGGACAGAAAAAAGCGCGCGAGATTTTCTTCTTGGGACGCAATTATTCGGCTCAGGATGCTATGGATATGGGAATGGTGAATGCTGTGATTCCGCATGCTGAATTAGAAGATACGGCTTACGAATGGGCGCAGGAAATTTTGCAAAAATCTCCAATGGCTATTAAAATGCTAAAATTCGCGATGAATCTTACGGATGATGGAATGGTAGGGCAACAGGTTTTTGCCGGTGAAGCCACAAGACTTGCCTATATGACCGAAGAAGCTAAAGAAGGCAGAAATGCATTTCTTGAGAAAAGAAAACCGAATTTTGAGAAAAAATGGTTGCCGTAATTTAGTAATCAGTGTTCAGTTCCGACACTTTGGGATTAGTGTTCAGGCTCAAACAATGCATTAAAAAAACTTAGCGCCTTTGCAGCAAAAAAAAAAGTATCGCTTTTGCGGTAAAAAAAATAGTTTAAATGGAAAATTTCACAAACGAAACAATTGATACCGGCCAACTTCCTAAATTTGAGGAAGTCACTTTTACGAATTTGCATCCTAAATACATAAGAGTGGTTTTAATCAATGTCGCCATAATAATAGGAATACTTATTCTTGTTCCGGTACTAATTTCTGTTTTCGAGCCAGAGCTGTTTTCAGGAAGAGTCTGGTTGATTTTAGGAGTTGTAATTCCGATACTTTCACTTTTGATTATTGTGTTTTCTTATATTGGATTCCAGAAAAAAGGATTTGCATTTAGGGAACATGATGTGCTTTTCAGACACGGAATTATCGCTACAAACACCATTGTAATTCCTTATAATAGAGTGCAACATGTAGCTTTGCATGAAGGATTAGTTCCACGTTATTTTGGTCTGGCCAAAATAGAAATTTTTACTGCCGGCGGAAGTTCAAGTGATATTGAAATTCCGGGAATCGGAAAAGAACAAGCCGAAAATATCAAACAGTTGTTGATGGGTAAAATACAAAAGCAATTGTAATGGGAGCCGATTTTAGTCAGCCACAAAGGCAATCTGTAATAGGAATTTTGGTGATGTTTTTTTACACGCTTCAGCAATATGCCAGAGCGTTGTGGCCTATGATTGTGATTTGGATTTTTAAATTTGATGAGATTAACAAATTGTATCTTTTCCTTGGAATGATTGCCGTCTTTGTAAGTATTGGAGTCGTTTCTTATTTAAAATATCTGAATTTTACATTTACTTTAGATTCAGAAAACGAAGAATTTATCATTACAGATGGAGTTTTCAATAAAACCAAAACTGCTATTCAGTTGCGTAAAATCCAACAGGTAAATATCAATCAGTCTTTTATTCAAAAGTTAATTGGTGTTTATGAATTGGATGTGGATACCGCAGGAAGCAATAAAAAAGAAGGCGCCATAAAAGCGATTTCGCATGAATTGGCTTTGGAATTAAAATCTCGTTTGTTAGAGAATGAAGGAAAGAAGAGCATCATTGAAACTGAAGAAATTTCATTGGAGGAAACCGAGCAAAAACTATTTGAAGCTGCGCATCCTTTCATAAAGATACGTTTTTTGAGTTTGTTAAAAGTTGGAATAACTTCGAACTACGAGAGAAGTATCGCCTTATTGCTTATTTTCTTTAGTACAATTTATGAGAATTTTCAAAATTTTGGAGACGAAAGCAATGTTTACAAAGAAAAAGTGGGGTCTTATATAGATGAAAACTTAGTGTTGCAAACTATTTTAATATCGATAGTATTGTTGTTCGGTATTGTTTTGGTTATAAATGTAATACGAATAGTTTTTAAGTATTATAATTATAAAATAACCCGACAAAAAGGATCTTTGTTATTGTCTTTTGGGTTGTTGAATACTAAAAGCACCATCATCAAACCTGAAAAAGTTCAGATTACGACCGTTACCAGAAATTATTTCCAAAAGAAAATAGGGATTTTAGAACTAAAAATCAGACAAGCGACCAGCGGCGAAAAAGAAGAACGCAAGTCGGTAATAGAAATTCCGGGATGCAGCGAGACGGAGAGAGATTCTATCTTAAAGTTATTGTTCCATAAAATTCCGGAAAAAGGATTGATGCTTCAGCCTAATTTTCGTAAACTTGTTTTTTCTGTTTTTCTTTCAATAGGATTACCTTTGTTGGGATTTATGGCGATTGGGCATTGGTTTGAACCCGTATTTTTTGAATACAGTTATGTAGTGCCGGTTTATGTTGTTTTTATTGGATTGATCCAATATTTTAAATTTAAAAATAACCGGTTATTCATTAACGAGAATTTTATAATAAAACAAAGTGGCGCTTGGGATGTCAGCAATGATATTATTGAGCCCAGTAAAATACAAGCGATTACAACTTCGCAGCTTTTCTGGCATAAAAGGTTGAATATCGGTTCAATAACATTGCATACTGCAGGAGGAAATATAGCTTTTCAGCTAGGAAATTATTCAATACTAAAACAACAAGTCAACCTTTGGTTGTATGAAATAGAAACTTCCGATAGTAATTGGATGTGAAGAAGAAATTGGAGGTTAGAGGTTAGAAGTTAAAGGCTGTTTTTCGAAACAATAACAATAACCCATAACGTATAGTCTATAACGCATAACGTATAGCCCATAACTTATAACTCATAACGAATAACACATAACATAAAAAAAATGAAACATTGGATTGAAGCGGCACGATTGAGAACATTACCATTATCCGTATCTGGAATAATAGTTGGGAGTATGTATGCTTTGGCGCACCCAACAGATACGATTTTGACACCTACAGAAGTTTTTAACTGGAGACTGTTTGGCTTTGCCATATTGACAACATTAGGATTGCAAATACTCTCCAATTTTGCGAATGATTATGGTGACGGCATGAAAGGAACGGATAATGAGGATCGAGTAGGTCCAAAACGTGCCATACAAAGCGGTGTGATTACTCCGCAGGCTATGAAGCGCGCAATTATAATTACTTCGGCATTAACGTTGCTTTCGGCGATGTTGTTGATTTATTATGCGTTTACCGATACTAATTTATGGTATTCCTTGTTTTATTTAGTGTTAGGAATTCTTTCAATTGTGTCTGCGATTCGCTATACGGTCGGGAATACGGCGTATGGCTACCGTGGATTTGGCGATGTATTTGTCTTTGTGTTTTTCGGTTTGGTAAGCACTTTAGGAGTGAATTTTTTATACTCCAAACAGTTGGATTTCGAATTGGTTTTACCTGCAATAGCCATTGGATTATTGAGTGTCGGTGTTTTAAATCTGAATAATATGCGAGACGAAGCTTCGGATAGAAAATCAAATAAAAATACGATTGTCGTGAAAATTGGCGGAGCCAAAGCTAAAATATACCATTATATTCTGATTGTAACAGCGATGGTTTTGGTGTTGATTTTTGCAATTATAGACGATTTTCACTTTGATCAATACTTGTTTTTATTGGCTTACATCCCTTTAACTAAACATTTAATTACCGTTTATAAAAACAACAACCCTAAGGAATTAGATCCAGAATTGAAAAAACTGGCATTGAGTACTTTTGCACTTTCAGTATTGTTGGCGTTGTGCATGATTTTCTTCTTTTCGGATTTGATTGTGAATAATTATTGAAGTGAATTTCAATGGCAATGACAATTTCAAAAATCAATTTCAATCTTTAAGTTTTTTAAATTTCAAAAATTAAGTTCAAATGAAAATAACATTTTACGGTCACGCAGCATTGGGGATAGAAGTTGGCGGAAAACACATCATTGTAGATCCTTATATTTCTGCTAATCCAAATGCTTCGCATATTGATATTGACGCCTTAAAAGCGGATTATATTTTAGTGACACATGCGCACGGAGACCATATTCTGGATGTCGAGGCAATTGCCAAAAGAACCAATGCGGTAATTGTTTCCAATGCTGAGATTGCTGGTCATTATTGTCAAAAAGGTTTTCAGACACATCCTATGAATCACGGCGGAAGCTGGAATTTCGATTTTGGGAAACTGAAATATGTAAATGCGATTCATTCCAGTTCTTTTCCTGACGGCAGTTACGGAGGGAATCCGGGCGGCTTTGTAATCGAAGGCGAGCATAAAAATGTTTATATTGCTGGTGATACGGCACTTTCTATGGATATGAAGCTCATTCCTATGCGCACCAAATTAGATTTAGCTATTCTGCCAATTGGTGATAATTTCACCATGGATGTCGAGGATGCTATTGTTGCTTCTGATTTCTTGGATTGCGATAAAATTCTGGGCTATCATTACGATACTTTTGGATATATCGAAATCGACCACGAGGAATCCATTCGTAAATTCTTCAATAAAGGTAAAGATTTGATGTTGCTGGAAATAGGAAATTCCATCGAATTGTAATGTCATTGCGAGTTTTTCGAAGCAATCTCCAGCTATCCGTTGCAATCTTTTTTAAAGCTTCCAGTCTTCAAAAGGCTGGAAGCTTTAAAAAAGGATTTCCACTTCAAACGAAGTTCACTGAACTCCTATGTAAATAAAAAATAAGTGAAGTAATCTGGGCTAGGGTTATTGTTGACATAACACTTTGTGAACCTTGCGAAAAACTTTGTGGACTTCGTGTTTAAATTTTAAAGAATTCTAAAACAATTATGCAAAAAAAGAATTTCATCGTTTTATTTCTGTTTCTATTTACTGCAAATACCGTTTTCTCTCAAAAAGACGGCTATTGGGATAAAACCCGTGCTACAACGGAAGAAATAACGGTTTCAGCCAGAGACAGAATCATCATAAAAACCCAAGATTTCCCTGAAGGCACCACTGAAGTGGTGTATAGGATAACACTTTTGGATAAAAATCAGCAAATGGCTGGTAGTTTGGTTTCTGTTTTAAAAGCTATTCCGGATCCTACGGGAATTAGTCAAGGTTCGGCAGGAGCGGTTTTTATCTTGTCTAAAATCTCTGGAGATGACAAATGCAAATATGCCGTTTTTTCTAGTGCTGACTTGGCTATAAAATACAAAGAAAACGGAAAAACGGATGATGCGTGTTTGGTACAAGATACGCCGGTTAGCAAAGATGCTAAGCGACTTTCTACTGAGAAATCAGCTTGTATGCAATCGAATTCTGGGAATTTATGGTTTGGTTTTGAAAGTAAAAACTGGATCATGAATCAAAAAATTATTCTAGAAGTTGTGCCGTGGGTTGATAATAAACTCAGTCGTGGCTGGACGTTTGAAAACAGAAAAGCAATCATCGATCAATGCAAAACCTCCAATTTGGCTCAAAAAATGACCAATTCAGATGATTTTTGCGTTTGTATTCTCGATAAAATCCAATCTAAGTACAAGTTTAAGGAATTCCAGAAATTATTGGCTGTAGAGCGCGCTAAAGCGTTCAAGGATTTTGGCAACAGTTGTTTTGGTGAAACTAGTCTTTCAAAAAGTGTTTATGGTGATTTGCGCAAACAAGCCGCTGTATTAGCAAAACAAGGAAAACAAGGCGAAGCCATCCTGAAACTGACAACAATTATCAATGATGGCAAAGCAACCGTTTTGGATTACAATGCGATAGGAAATAGTTATGTGTTGACGAAGCAATACGGAAAAGCGATTAAATTCCTGAAAGAAGGCGAAAAACTTGATGATACGGAGTTATTGATAAAGATGAATTTAGCGCATGCTTATTTATTGAATGATAATTACGCTTCGGCAAAAGCCATTTATAAAGAGTATCAATCTCAAAACGTTACGGATAGTTTGAGTTGGACTCAAAAAATAAAACAAGATTTTGCTGCTTTCAAAAAGGTAGGAATAGCTTCCAGTGATTTTGAAAGAATTCTGAAGTTGATGGGTAAATAGCTTGAAATGTGATATTTGAAATTAATATTGAAGTTAGCTCGTAAAATGGATATAATAGAACATCATTGGCTTAGGGGAGATTATCGAGCAGAGAGTTTGTCTCAGATTATTTCAGGACTTGAAAATTCAATCAATTCTCTTAAACTTCGAACTGAAGCGAATGGTTGGTATGATGCATTGTGGTTTTTAGAAGATAGTGAGCCAATATATGGCTTAGCTTTCATTGCATTTCAAAATTATATAAATGGCACTATAAAGGATTTTTATGAAACTACAGATGAAAAAATAAGATATTATAGATTACAACCAAACTTAGGAAATTTTCAAAAATCAAACATTGAACTGATTATTGGACTTGCGAATTATATAAAACATAAAGAAGATGAAAAATTACACAATGGAACAAAAGTAATTCTTGAATGTTTTGGCTTAAATAATTTTGATGAAATTGATAAGTCGCCAATTTTTAAAGGTTTAGATCTTTTGAATAATGAATGGAACTTATTTGAAGTTTTAAAAATTGTAATGGAATGGAGGAAATTGTTATTTGAAAATTATATAGAACAATTTTCGTAAAATTAGTTTCACAAAAGATTCTCAATTATAATAATCACTTACGGTAAATTATCAAAAAAAAGATTTTTCTTGAAAGCAACATATCACAAATATATTCTGGATTTCAAACGACCATCAGGAACTTCCCGTGGCGTTATGACCGAAAAAGAAACTTGGTTTATTGTCTTGGAACAAGACGGTAAAAAAGGAATAGGAGAGTGTGGAATCCTGCGCGGATTGAGTATTGATGATCGTTCGGATTATGAAGAAAAATTACAATGGACTTGCGATAATATTCACTTAGGAAAAGACCAACTTTGGGAAGCGTTATTAGCCTTTCCTTCGATACAGTTTGGAGTCGAAATGGCGTTCCAATCTTTGGAGAGTGAAAACCCTTTTTTGTTGTTTCCTTCGGACTTTACAAACGGTACAAAATCAATCTTGATAAACGGTTTAGTTTGGATGGGTGAGGAGTCATTTATGAAGCAACAAATCGAGGAAAAACTAGCTCAAGGTTTTCGTTGTGTTAAACTCAAAATCGGAGCGATAGATTTCGATAAAGAACTGCAATTATTACGGTTTATTCGACAGCATTTCTCTTCGGAACAAGTTGAAATTAGGGTGGATGCAAACGGTGCTTTTGATGAAAATATAGCTTTAGATAAATTAAATCAATTATCTGGATTTGAGTTGCATAGTATAGAGCAACCGATACAAAAAAACCATACTGACAGGATGGCAGAGCTGTGTAAAACCACTCCTTTTCCCATTGCGTTGGATGAAGAGTTAATTGGTGTGTTTACAGTAGCCGAAAAAGAGCAATTACTGGAGAAAATCAAGCCACAATACATCATTTTGAAGCCTAGTTTTATAGGCGGTTTTCGAGGCACACAAGAGTGGATTTCATTGGCTGAAAAGCATAAAATCGGGTGGTGGATTACCTCTGCTTTGGAGAGTAATATTGGACTGAATGCCATCGCGCAATGGACTTTTTTGCAGTACAATTTGATGCCTCAGGGATTAGGAACCGGAGCACTTTACACGAATAATTTTGACTGTCCGCTGGAAGTTTCAGAAGGGCAATTGTGGTACAAAAAGGAGCTGGATTGGGCGTTCGATTTTGCCCTTTTGAAATAGATTATTTTGTAGTTTTCTTTTGTTCGCCATCTCCCAATAACACGGATAACGTCTTTAAGCTTGGTGTGCGGTCCGCAATCAGTTTGATGATACTGATGAACGGAATAAACAGAATCATTCCTGCAGCGCCCCAAATAATACCTCCTACGATTACCACAATAATAATGACAAGTGTGTTTATTTTCAAACGGCTTCCTACAGCAAAAGGAAATATAATATAGGCTTCGAGTGCTTGAACAATAGAAAAAACGGCAATAACGGCTAAAGGATACCAAATCGAATTGTACGTTATCCAGGAAACTGCAATGGGCAAGAGCGAGGATATCATAATACCTACATAAGGAATAAAAGTCAGGATTGAGGCTATAAAACCAAACAGAAAAGGATGTGGCACTCCTATAATCAATAGTCCAATGCTGTTTAATAATCCAACGATTAAATAGACCACTAACATTCCTTTGATGAAATTGTAATACGCGTGAATGGTTTCAACGAGGATTTCGTGAATGGTTTTTTTTCGCTCCGGAGGGAAAAGTTCATACAAAGCATTCGATAACATCCGGCGATGGAAAAGTATCAATGCCGAGAAAACAGGAATCATTAATAGAAAAAACACAGATTCAGACAGGGAATAAGCTGTGTTTCGTACTATTGAAAAAGCTTGAGAACCGGAGTTGTTGAGTGTGTTATTGATAAATTCCGTTTGTTTTTCCAAACTAATATCAAATCGTTCCGAAATAAAAAGACTCAATTGATGTATCGTTTCGGTTAGTTTGGTTCTTAAAGATTGCCATTCCTGCAAGAACTCTGAGAACTGTGCGAATAATAGATAGAGTACAGCTCCCACCAAAAGTGTGACTCCTAAAATAGAAATAACAATTGCAATTCCTTTATTGATCCCTTTTGTTTCCATCCATTTACAGATTGGATACAGAATGAAGCCAATGAGTAATGAAAAACTCAATGGAATAAATAGTGTTTTGCCAAAATAGAGTATCAAAGAAGATACTACTATAAACTGAAGTATTTCTAAAACAGAATATCTCTTGTTGGATTGAAAAGGAACGGGTGTTTTAGAAGATTGTAACATACAAATTTGTATTATAACCGTTATTTCTTACTCTTCTATGCTTTTATTTGCAATTAAAGTATACATTTAAAACGTGTAACAGGGCACTAAATTGTTTGTTTTCGCGAATGTTCTAAGATTCCAATAATCGCCTGTGGTAATTGATTTGTCCCAGATGATAGGCTAGGTGCGTGGTCAAATGGATAAGCATAAACTCAGTTGAAGTCTTGTTTTCGAAAACTAAAAGTGGAAATTCCATCTTTAATTCTTCTTCTGAGATGTTATTAAGCGAATTGTCAACGACAACAATGGTTTCTTCGATTTTTTGTATTAATTCTGCTCTTGGAATATCTTTCAGTGAAAATTCTAGTGCTCGATTTCTGATATATCCGGTTTTTCCAAATTCGGCGCCAATATACGTATTCAGATTTCCCACCAAATGCAAGCATAGATTCCCGGCTGAATTAGCTATTCCTTTTTGAATTTTCCAAATATCACTTTCATTTTGGTACGACTCAATTTCGGTTTTTAGCTGATTTAAATCTCGGTTGAACAGTGTTTTTAAACTTTCAATTAGCATTTTTAGTTTCTTTGTATTTCTTCAATGATAACAGTGCTTGTTGTTGTATTTTTTGCTGAAAAAAACCAGTCCAGCCTAATAAATATCCAGTAATTCCAAAAGCTTGTTTGGACCATTTCCAAATGTCGAAATCATCCGTGTGTTTCTTTATTAATCCATCTTTAAACTGAAACTGCGAACGAATAACATTTACTACTTTTCTATTGGTTTTACTGAAGTTGTAGGTAGCGATCCATTGCGCGGAACCAACGTATTCATCTGCTTTTATATCTGAGAATTCAATTTTTATATTTCCTTTGCTTTTTTCAATAAGCATTTTCCACATTCGGCAAACATCCTTTTCTTTTAACAAACCAAAAGCAGGATCACGAAACACAATTTTAGAATGATAGCATTCACACATTGTTGAAGCATCGGCATTTGCAAAAGCGGTATAGAACTTAATGAGGGTTTTTTCGTTTGGGGTCATATCTACATAAAGTGAGTAGTAAAAATAATAATTTTTTTGTTAAAATTTAGGTTTTAAAATACTAATGTAAAAAAATAGATGTGGTTTATTTCTACTTTGGACCAATCAATAGTGTTGGTTGGTTGTGATTCATTATTTCAGGACGGGACATTTAAACAAAAAAAGAGGATAGACTTTTAAGTTTCTATCCTCTTTTATAATTTATTTTAAACTGTATACGGTATTATTCCGACTTATTTAACGGCAGGAATAATATCAATTATTACGGTACGATTGTAAAAACGTTCTTCTGGAGTTTTGTTTTCAAAAGGTGATTTGTTTTCATTCTCACCCTCTCCGGTTACTTCAAATTTAACATCATTTCTACCCGCTTTAGATAAGCTACTTTCAAGAATTTTTTTAACATCATTAGCACGAGCTAAAGACAAATCCTGATTGTGGACTTCTTCACCAATGATATCAGTATGGCCATGAATAATGACTGTTGCTCCTACAGGAATTTTTGGTGTAACCACTTCGGTAAGGTATTTTTCATAAATAGAAATCGCTTTTGATTTATTAAATTCATAAATAATGCTGTATCTAATCCCTTCTTCCATTTTTGTAGGAGTCCAAAGTACCATGTGTACAGGAGTTTCTTTTTCTACAATTTTACCACTTTTAGTCTGGCCAATCATTTTTACTTTGTAATCTCCTTCTGGACGACTACCTAGAATTGTTTTTCCAGGAATGCTTACCTCATCTTGAGTATAAGGTCCAAAAGACTGTACTTTTCCTTGTTCATCAGTTACTTGTAATGACCATGAAGATAAAGCTTCGTTAGCGCCTTTATTATTGAACGTAACATAACTTTCAACTGGTGCTTCTTGTAGTGCAACAATTTGAACTGGTTTCAATTGCGCATCAGGACCACTTTGAAATTCCATCAATAAATCTGGAGAATTACTTTCAATAGAAACTCTGCGATCTCCTTCACGTAGCAGAACTAATTCTAATGTTCCACCGGGTTGTTCTGATGGGATATTTGGTTTATCTTGACCTTTAGTGGTAATTCTAGATGGATTTATTGCAAATACATTTACCAAATACGTTTTGATTGATTCTGACATAACAAGACCGTCAGCAGGACCTTTCTCTGATGAACCCACCAAAGTAATAGTTGCAGAAGGATTTTTTTGCATGCGGTCTCCAATGATGTTCAGCACATTGTAATAGACAGTCATTTGACGTTTAGAACGATCTGATAAATTTTTTGGAGCAAATGTTTCCAATTGATCTTCTTTGAAGTCTTTCACTTGATCTTTTGTCAATAAAACATAACGATTTGGAATTTCCGTTGATCCTTCATTAAAGAAAACATAGTTTCTAAGTGGAAAAATTTCAGTCATTCTTCTTTCTCCGGGAACATTACTAGGAGAATTTACGGAGAACTGAACTTCACGGTCTTTAGCCATATCAGTAGCCTCTTGAATATTTTTTCCTTGTCCGAATTTAAGTGCAACACCGGCTCTAACGGTTGTTATATTCCAAGTTTCTGTTGAACGTGGATTTTGACCAAAATAAGGTTGGAAAGAAACAAAAGGAGACAATACAAACTGTGTTTTGTTATTATCTGAAGAAAGCGGAATATCATATCCTGCACCAATTTGCATTGACAAAATAGTTTTCTCTATCTCACTAAATTCACCTGTCACTGCAGGAGAAGGAGCTTGGTCAGGGAAAGCCGGATTAATACCTAATTGATACGTAAATGATTTGTCTATGTTGAAAGCCAATCGCGGCCCACCATAAAGATAAAAATTAGATTTAAAAGGAGCAAAACGTACGCTTGGTTCCACGGTGATGTAACTAAGATCAGTAGCTAAATCAGCAGGACAGTCGCATGCCGTTACTATTTGGTCAAAAGAACCTTTACGGCTATCATATCCCGCCTGTAACATTACACCCCATCTTGAATCCGCAGGACGATATTCTAAAAGTGGCGCAATAAAAAGTCCTGTACCGTTTCCATCATGAAACGCAGCTGGAGCTGTAAAACCAGCATTTAATTGTTGAGTAGAACCACGATAGAAATTAAAATTGGCTCCGCCTGCTACTCCAAAGTACCAAGAAGGTTTTGCATATTTAACTGCTTGAACTTCTTGAGCTTGAACCGGAGTTTGATTGCTTAGCCATGCTAAAGCAATTATTGCAGCACTTTTAAGGATCCGTTTATTAGAGGACCATGCAATGCATGATCCACTTTTAAAATTAGTTTTAGTTTTCATTTTTTAAGGCTTAGTGATTATGTTAGTGTGAGTCATTACTACGGATCCATTTCTGGCAAGCATTCTACCTTGGGCTGTTGAATGTGATCCCATTGTTATCGATTGTAAGGCCAATATGTTACCTACAAATGAAGTGTAATCTCCAATAGTTGCAGAACTTCCCGTTTGCCAAAAGACATTTTTAGCAAGTGCCCCTCCAGCAAGTTTTATACTTCCACCAGCTCCACCAACAGTGGTGAAAGCAGATGCTACTTGGAAAATCCAAACGTCAGTTGCACTACCGCTAAGAGTTAAATCACCATTTTGGACTAAAAGTGTAGATGTTGATTTATAAATACCGGCAACAAGTGTTTTTCCACCTTGATCACCAGATACTGTTATTGGCGCGCTATAAGAAGCTCCTTCGGCAAAAAGATAGGCATTGGTAAGGTCAAGTTTAGCTTGCGTTAGCATGGCAGCAATCCCTACAGGAGCAATATCGTCAGAAGCATAAATTGCACCATTCACTATAACTGCAGGAGGAAATCCTGTAATTGAAGAACGAACACCTGGGCTTATGCCTACGTCCATATTATTAATTATACTGAAACCAGCGTTATTGCTTACTCCAACACCTGATAAAATTCCAAATCTTTCAGCTGATCCAAGATTTACGATATTTCCAACTACAGCTGCATTAGTATTAAAGTTCCAAACGTAATCATTAGCTAAAGAAACACCGGCAACGTTTTTAGCACTTGTATTAATTGTAGCAGTATAAGTAGTTCCGGGTAATAAATCACTATCTGGATTAAATGTGGCTGTTGTGCCTAAATAAGAAACAGTTCCTGTAATTATTGCTGAACCATTTTTTAAAGTAAAAGTTGTAGTGCTAATAGTCAAAGGATCCATTGCCATACTAAAATTAGCCGTAATGTTTTTATTAAGCGCAACTCCCGAGGCATTGTCAGCAGGGTCAGTGGCAGTTACATTAGGAGCCGTAACAGATCCTGTAGTAAATGTCCATGTATAGCTACTGGCTATTGTTGTTCCTTGAACATTTTTTACTCCAGTTGTAATGGTACCCGTATAAATAGTATTGGTTGCTAGAGGAGCAGTAGGGGAAAAATTGGCAGTTGTTCCATTGTAGGAAACTGATCCTGCAACTGTTGTTGTTCCTTGTTTTAATGTAAAAGTTGTTGCGTTTATAGTTGCCTGATTCATTGGCATATTAAAATTAGCAGTAACTATTTTATTAAGGAATACATTAGTAGCATTATTTGCTGGATCTGTGGAAATCACCATAGGTGTTATAGTTGAACCAGTACTAAATGTCCAAACATAATCGGCTTGTAAAGCATTACCCATTATATCCTTAACCGATGTTTTAATTACGCCAGTATAAGTAGTATTTGCAGCAAGTGGGCTTGTTGGGTCAAACGTAGCAGTTGTTCCGCTAAATGAAACTGTTCCTGCAACTGCCGCCGTCCCTTGTAAAGTAAAAGAGGATTGGTTAAAAGTTGCCGCATTCATTTCTTCATTGAAGATTACTGTAATAGTTTTGTCCAGTGGAACATTGATGGTGCCATTGTCAGGATCTGTTGATAGCACAACTGGACATACGCCTTCGATTTCTTCAAAATTGTCTTCTGCACAACCAGAAATTAATGCAATAAATAGTATTGCAAAGGTTAATAGTACGTTTTTAGTTTTCATTTTTTTTTATTTTAGGGGATTAAGTATTTTGTACAGCAAAGATTGTTTAGTTATTGGCTAGAAGTGTTACATAATTAAAAATGGAAGTTGTAAGATTCACTTATTTAAAATGTTAAATTTTATTTACATTACTGTAAATCAATTTATTATAATTTTAAATATCTTAAAAATAGATTATAGTGCTTAAATTTGTTTTCTACAAAAGGCTAGAAATGTCAAAAAAGTTTAATCCGAAACGTATTGTAGCAGAAGTGCTTTTGAAGAAAAGAACTGATATAAATATTTGGAAAGCATAAAAAAATAATAGTTGATGCCAATTCCTAACTGAAAATTAATTCTCTATCACTTCTTAACTATTTATGAAAAAAGGGTTCAACTTTAATGAAAAAGTTAAACCCTGTTATTTTTAAACTGACAGACTTTGATTAGTAGTGTTTATTATTGAATTGTAATATCCGAAATGTTTTTATTTGAATACGATTTTCCCTTTTTCTCCCAAATTAAAAATAAACTGGGTAAGTTCTTTTGTGAAAGTATCAAGACTCAAAGCAGATTGTTTGATGTAATCTAACGATTCTTTCAGCTCATCGGGTGAATTTACAGATTGATTATTTAGCAAATATGATAAACCTAAAATATTAGCAACGGGCTGCCTCACTTTATGGGAAGTCATGAACATCATTTCCTCCAGTCCATTGATGTATTCTTTTTGGTATTCTTCGGCTCTTTTCAGTTCTTGATTAGCAATAATTAATTCAGCTGATCGCTTTTCTTTTTCTTCATTTTGAAAAAGAAGTGCTCTGTTAGCAATGTTTAGTTCCGCTGTTTGAATTCTTCTTTCTTTGTTTTTAAACGCAAGTTTTTTGTTTGCAAGGTCTAATTCTTTAGCACGCTCTTCTTTCTCCTGGTTTTGAAACGCAAGTTCTCGATTAGCGATAATCAGTTCAATTGCTCGTTTTTCTTTTTCATCATTTTGAAAAGCGAGTTCTGTGTTAGCAATAATTAATTCAGCAGCTCGTTTTTCTTTTTCTTCGTTTTGAAAAGCAAGTTCTTTATTAGCAATAATTAACTCATTGGCACGTTTTTCTTTTTCTTCGTTTTGAAAGGCAAGTTCTTTATTGGCAATAATTAATTCAGCAGCTCGTTTTTCTTTTTCATCATTTTGAAAAGCAAGTTCCGTGTTGGCAATAATCAATTCAGCGGCCCGTTTTTCTTTTTCTTGATTTTGAAACGCAAGCTCTTTATTGGCAATAATTAATTCAGCTGCCCGTTTTTCTTTTTCTAAGTTTTGAAACGCAAGTTCTTTATTGGCTATAATCAATTCAGCAGCTCGTTTTTCTTTTTCTAAGTTTTGAAAAACAAGTTCTTTATTGGCTATAATTAATTCAGCAGCTCGTTTTTCTTTTTCTGAGTTTTGAAAAGCAAGTTCTCTATTTACTAATAGTAAGGTTTCTTTTTTTATTCTTTTTTCCATGCTCTTTCAAATTAGTTTTCAAGCCATATATCTTAAATTAAATAAATCATCAAGTTAAAAACCTTTGTTTATGAGCTTATTTAAAAGAGAACAAATAAATAGTTTATCCTTATTATACAGGATTTATCGATTTATTGAGAATGTTGTATTTGAACAAATCAATTCAAAACTAAAGTTCTAATCGTAGTTATGATTTTGAAGTATCGGAATGTTTTGTGACAACATTAGTAATCACGAATTGTAGTAGTGTACCTAATATTCTTTTGACGGGATTATGGGTTGACCCCAATAAAATTTTTTTAGTCAAATAACCTGTTGATATGCCAATAACATTACCAAGTATATTTCCTTTAAAATCAGATGAGGTAGCCATTTGGCCAAAGGCATTTTTGATTAAATTCAAAGGTTTTAAACTTTCATACGTATAATAGTACTGATCTTTGAGGTGTACTAATTCGTTTGCTTGTTTTATTCTCAGTAATTGTATCGTTTCCTTAAGAAGATCTGTCTCGTTAATCGTTTTCATATTAACTTTTTTTAAGCATTTTGACAATAATAAAATTGCTGATTGGCATTTTAAGCCATTGATCTTTATAAATGTATAACATTATTGAAATCAGAAAATAAGCGCTGGATACTATAAAAAAACCATAATATACTTTATCTAATAATTCGCCTATCCATAAGGAAAGACCAATGTTAGCAAGGAAAGCAAACATAACAAAAACAATAGAAACAGTTAATCGAGAAAGAAGTGAGGATAAAACATCAGCAGTTTTATCTACTGCATTTAACGTTACCAATTCTACGGTAGTTCGGGTATAGTCCTCCGCTTTCTCAAAAAGCATTTCTATTGTAGTTGCGTTGTTTTCCATGGTATCAATTGTAAAGGTATTTACTGTGAAATTTTAATATTGAAGTGTCTTTTTAGAGACTTGTATTTTTAATTTCATGCTTTGCATCATTCAATTTTGATTTTCCTTCAGCGATTAAATTCTCGCCTTCGTTCCAAATTTTTTCATACTTTTTATTGATTGTTCCCAATAAAGTATCTAATTTGTCTTTTAATTCATCAGCATAATCGTTGCTTTTATCCATAATTTTTTTTCTTGTTTTATCCCCTTTTTCAGGTGCAAACAATACTCCTAATAATGCTCCAACGGCTACGCCTCCTAAAACTCCTAATATTATTTTATCTGCTTTCATAATTATGTATTTTATTGTTTTTATTATTTGATTGTTTTTATTAGATGCTTCTACCTTGTATTAGTCTAAATAGTATTGCTATAACTGCAATAACAAGAAGTACATGAATAATTGATCCTACGCTGAATGCAAAGAATCCAATTGCCCAAAAAATGACTAAAATGACTGCGATTGTGTAAAGAAGATTGCTCATGATTTCTAGTTTTTAATGATTTGTATTTTATTCTATTTGTTTTCGTAGTTCAATTGATAGGTAGAAGTGTTAGATTTTTCTTCCTTGAATAATTCTCAATATAACTGCAATAACTGCAATAACGAGAAGTATGTGAATAATAGATCCTACGCTGTATGCAAAGAATCCAATTGCCCAAAAAAGGACCAAAATTACTGCGATAGTGTAAAGAAGATTGCTCATGATTTTTAGTTTTTAATGATTAATTTTTAGTTGAAATCTAGTAAAGTTACAAATAAAACAAACACGTATCGTATTGTTTTGCAAAGCTTTAGGTGTTTGTTATGATGAATTTTAATGCAATTAAGATAGGCTCATTGCAATTAATTAAAATGCAAAAGCAGCGTAGAAACTCAAGACACTATTTTTAGCATCCGGAGAACTAAAGCTAGTCGATGAGTCCTCTTTCCCAATTTTAGTCAATCCATAATTGTAACGTACTCCAAAACTAACGGGTTCTAAATCAATCCCAACACCACCGGCAAGACCTGCGTCAAACTTGTTAAAATCATCTGTGTCAATGTTGTCTTCAAAATTATAACTGCCACTATCTGACTTATTAGTCGTTTTGGCACTAACCATATAAGCAGCATAAGGACCAGCATGGATATTAAAATTCTTAGTAACATTGACCACCAATAAAAGAGGTACTTCAATATAATCTAATTTAAACTGAGCAGTTCCACTTACAAAAGCGTTATTGTAAACTAGTTCTGCTCCTTTTCCAGTATAGGAGATTTCAGGCTGCAAAGCGATATTATTCGCAATAGGTAATTTGGCAAAAAAACCAACATTAAATCCTGTCAACATATTATTGTCATCAACATCTTCAGTATATAAATTAGAGAAGTTTACACCACCTTTTACACCAAATTTCGCAACGTTTTCTTGAGCATTAGCATTAGTTAAAGTCATGAACGTTATGACTAATGAGGTAAAAATCAGTTTTTTTGAATTTTTCATTTTATTTGTTTTTTATGAATTACTATACTACAAATATCAACATCTTACGCTCTAATTTTGTTACAATACTTTTGGTTAAGTTTACATTATTCACACCTTAAATGATTTATTATCAAATATTTTCCAGCGGTTTTTTTTTAATCAAAAAAATAATTAGGCAAAAAAAAGACAAGTTGAAAAACTTGTCTTTTTAATCCACTATTTATTATCTACTGTCAAGTTTTTCAATGCCTGACCAAGTTCGTCCATATCACGATTGTATTCCTGTTTAAAAGATTCCCAATCACTATTAGCGTTATTTTTATAAGTTTGAATCTTAGCTTTTATTTCATTATTTTTTCGTTCTAAATCCACAATTTTTTTAGCATATTCTTCATCGATTGATTTGCCCGTTTTTTTCATACTGGCTTTCATTTCTGCTATTCGCATTTCATTTTGAGCAATTGTAGCAGTAGTACTTTCCCTGAATGCATCCCATTCTTCCTGAGTTGCAGCCTTTCTCGCATCTGTCAATTCTTCTTTTGCATCATCAAGATTTTCTCTGGCGTCTTCTACATTATCCAGAGCAGCTTCTTCTTTTTTGGAAGAATTTTGACAACCTGTTAAAATGGTTCCAGCCATGAAGGTTGTTATTGCAAGGGTAAAAAGTGTCTTTTTCATTTTATATAACTTTAATATTAAATTTTTGGATGTGATTAAAAGGCTTTTTAAAATACCGTTTTATAATTCAAACTAGTAGAATTTTATGCAGCTAGTTTGAATTATGCAACGGTTAACCAAAGTAAACAATGTAGTAATAGGGACAAACAAGGGTTTTTTTTTGAAATTCAAGTATCAGATGGACTCAATAATCTTAAGTAATTCTTCTTTTGTTATGCCTAATTTGATTTGAAGTTTACCGATCATTTCCTCTTTCTTACCTTCTGTAAAAAGTAAATCATTTTCGGTCAAAGCTGCAAATTTTTGTTTTAATTTTCCTTTTTGCTCTTCCCAATTTCCTGTTAGTTCTATTGAATTCATTTTTTTTTATGTATTGTATGCGAAATAGTTTTCACTTTACAAAGTTGGTGTGTTTAGGGATTAAATCGGTTATATAACTTTTGGAATAAGTTGTTTTATTCACTGATTTTATAAAAATTAACAGAATTCCTGGAAAAAAGACTAGTAGACTAAAAAAAACATTTTTCAAGACATCGAAAATCAATACTTAATTTACGGATTAATTAGGAAGTCTTGTTATGATTTGGGATGTATTTTTTTAACATGTTTTCTAATGATTCGTAATAATCCGTTAGCGCTTTACTGTTTATTTCAGGATTTGAAATGTCCGGAATAGTTACGGGCATCTCTAATAAATATTTAGATAATTCAGGATAGTCATTCCGTATATTCATTGTAATTTTAAGAATAGCTTCATTGAGTTCTTTTTCGGTTTTCATGTTGAATTAAAATTGAGATTATTTAGATTGGTATTTTTATTTGAACCTAAAAAAATAAAATCATTAAAAACATCGTAATATTGAATGATGTTTTTAATGATTTTAGATTGATCAGGTTGTATGTAAATGCTGTTTTTTAGTTAAAAACCAACAGTTTAAACAATCCTCTTATAATAAAATAAAAGCTCCTATATCAGTTGTAATACCGGCTGTAACTACTATGTCAGTTTTTGTTACAGGCAATAACGGTAGAGCAGGAGTGATGGTAATGGTATAAGTTCCTGGAGGAAGTCCCATTACTAAGAAATCACCGTTTTCATTTACATTGCTCGTATAGCTCACAGCTGTTGATGAAGTTGCTTCAACTACCGCCATTGTTCCTATTGGAGTAATTTTACCTTTTATAGAACCGCTAATTGCTTTTTCTATTGTTCGGATAACCGGTTTCAATTGATACCCGCCATTTCCTAATTTAACAACTGATTTATTGGCATCAAAATCCAAAAGAACAGTGTACAATATCCCTTCTTGAAGTGTTTGGTTAACTTGAAGTTTTAATCCGCTTTGTTCCGCACTTGGAGTACTCAAAGGATAACTCACGCCATCAAGAACAACTGTATTATCAGCACCTAGAATAAGTCTAATTTGTTTTACTGAGGATATTTCTAGTGAATCAGTTGCAATTAATGTATCGACACCATTAGAAAATTCAAGTAAGTTATAAATACCTTTTTCTACATTTAGTGCTACAGTTTTGCCATCTGCACCAATAACTTCTACACCTTGGATGTCTACATTCACTTCATCATATGGTCCCGGAGCGTCAGTCAATCTCACAGCATATGGGTAACTCGCATTGGTATCATCATCGTTACATGAATAGATTAATAATCCAAGCATGATGAAAGACAGAATAAATTTCATTTTTTTCATTTTCATTTTAATTTAGGGGTTCAAAATATTTATAGTTTTGTAAAGATAATGCCGGCTTTAAAAGAGAGTGTTATAGAACTTTGCCATAAAGTTATAGGATTCACACTTTTGATATAAAAACAATAAGGCTTTTCGTAGATTATTGGCTGTTACTGTTTTGAGAGTAATAAGTTTGCCGTTTCAGAAAGTTTTTATTGAGGATTATTTTATGGTATCAAATTTCACACCTATGTTTAATTCCTTTTTCATTTCCATTTCTTCCTGATCTTCCAGATCCTCTAGTTTTTTATCTTCTGCTTTTTTCTTTTTGTTGAAATAACCTCTCAACAGAAAATTATGTTTTGCAGCTTCTATAACTTCATTAAGGCCTTCTGTTCCTGTTTTTACATTTGTTAAGGTAGAGTCAATCATTCGACCCATTTTTTCATCACTTACTAATTTTGACAGCGCTCCTTTTCCATTATTCATTTTGATTGTGAATTTTTCGAATTCACTTGAACTTTTTTCAAGATTAGAAACCATATTTTTTATACTGTTTCCAAATTCCTCATCGGAGACTAATTTAGACAAAGCTCCATTTCCATTATTCATGCTGTAACTGAATTGGGCAAGTTGAGCTGTAATTACACCTGCATTATCAACACTTTTTTTAACACTAACCATCAAATCATCCATTTCTATAGCTTGCTTTGAAGCAATATTATCATTGTCTTCTACAATGATATTAGAGTTTTTTCCTGAGGATATTGTGAGTACTTTATCGCCCATTAAACCATCTGAATTGATACTTGCAATAGCGTCTTTTTTTATGTATTTACGGACTTCTTCTTTTATGACTAATTTGATAACCACTGAGGTGTCCGTAAGAAATTCAATCTCTTCCACTGTACCGATATTGATACCGGAAAAACGAACATTATTGCCTACTTCAAGTCCGTTCACCGAATTAAATTTTGAATTTAATTCAAATGTAGCACCAAATAGATTTTTCTGTTTTCCAACAAAATAAATTGTTGTAACAAAAAGTACCAACCCTATAATTACAAACATTCCTAATTTCCATTGGTATCCAGATTCTTTATTCATTTTTTCTTTCTTTATTGGTTATAGGAAAAAAGAACGAACCCATTCGTCGTCGCTTTTTTCTAATTCTTCATAAGTTCCTTCGGCATGTATTATACCGTCTTTTAAAATCACCAGTCGATCAGCGGTGTGTTTTGCACAAGCCATGTCATGAGTAATAATAATGGAAGAGGTTTTATGTTTTTTTTGGATTTCTAACAATAATTCGCTGATTTCTCTTGACGTTATAGTGTCTAATCCGGTGGTAGGTTCATCATATAATACTATTTCGGGTTTCAGAATAAGAGTTCTGGCAAGTCCTATCCTTTTTCGCATTCCTCCTGATAATTCCGAAGGCATTTTATCAATTACTTCACTCAAACCGACACTTTCTAAAACTTCTTTAATTTGATTTTCTACCTCTTCAGCAGATAAATCTTTAGCATGTCTTTTTAAGGTAAATCCAAGGTTTTCTCTAACACTCATGGAATCATACAAAGCGGCATTTTGAAAAAGAAAACCAATTCGAACTCTAATTTTGTTAAGCTCATTAGTATCCAGTTTAGTGATATCTGTACCCAGTACTTTTATTTCGCCTTTATCAGCTATTACTAAACCAACTAAACATTTTATTGCTATTGATTTGCCAGAACCTGATTTTCCCAATACCACTAGGTTTTCGCCTTTTTTTACAGAGAAAGTAACTCCTTTTAAAACTTCATTATTCCCGAAGGATTTATAAAGTTTTTTTATTTCTATAACTGGAGCATTCGTTTTAGAAATAGGAGCAGGAGCTATTATTGTTTTTTCTTGTATCATTTTAGAAAAATAAATCGGTTAATTGTACGGCAAGCATATCAATAATAAATATTGTAAGCGATGCAGTCACTACGGCAGAGTTAGCGGCTTTTCCAACACTTTCGGTTCCATTAACGGCATTAAAACCTTTGTAGCAACCAATCATTCCAATAAAGAAACCAAAGAAAAAGGTTTTTATAGTCGCCGGAAAAATATCTAAAAATGTAATGGATTCTAAAACTTGAGAGATATAACGGTATAAATTAACATCACTATGAATATTTATACCTACATATCCTCCGATAATACCAATACCATCAGCATAAATCACTAAAAGCGGAATCATAAGCGTAGTGGCCAAAATCCTTGTAACGACTAAATATTTATATGGATTTATGGCCGAAACCTCCATCGCATCTATTTGTTCTGTGACTTTCATGGAACCTAACTCAGCACCAATACCGGATGAAACTTTACCGGCACAAATCAAAGCGGTAATTACGGGGGCAATTTCCCTGATTAGAGAAAGAGCAACCATACTTGGTAACCAGGATTCTGCACCAAACTTGGCCAATGTAGGTCTTGATTGCAACGTAAGCACTAATCCCATTATGAAGCCTGTTATGGTTACTAATGGCAAAGATTTATACCCAATAACATAACATTGTTTTATGAATTCCTTGATTTCATAAGGAGGCTTAATCACTTCTTTAAAAAAACGCATTGCAAATAATGTAATCTTGCCTACATCATTAAAAGTTTCTTTCAAATAGATGATTATACTTTCTTTTTTGGCTGTTACTATATTATTCATTTATTATTGTGTTTTTTATGGACGCGAATTAATCCGTTACATAAAGTAAATCAGAGAAGAAAATATTTTGTTTAAGACAACATTAAATCTCCCAGTTTTTTGACTTTATCATGATGTGCAGTTAATAAAACTTGTTGTGATTTAAGCATAATAAGGAGTTCAGCGGTAAGATGATCAAAATTTTCTGCCAAGGTGTCTTTATAGTTTTTTATGGCTACGAATTCTTTGTATTCAAGAGTATTCAAAATATCTTCTCGGTCTTTATCGATAAGACTTGCTTTGAAATTAATCCAAAGCCGCACCAAAAAAATATTTTTTTTCATTACATCAACAGGAATTCCACCCATTTTTTGAACTTCTTCTGCCAATTCTGATTTAAAAATTTTGCTTGTTTCTTGGAATTCAGAAAACAAATCTTTTAAATCGCTTTCTTCAGTAATTATTGTTGCAGTTTCATAAACCTGAATTCTATCATTATTGATTTCAATAAGATTATTTAATACCACGATTGATTTCTCTTTATTCATCTTATTCTTTTTTAACAGTAACTAAACAATATTTTATTTAAAATAATCTGCTTTACAAAATTCATTATAATTGCAGGTAAATGTGTTATATAACTATTATTTAAAGTTGCATTATTCACACATTCAGTGGATTAGTATTTTTGCATCAGAATTAGGCTTCTTTTTTGCTTGCTACTATCAAAACGATACCTCCCACAGCGAGTACAATTCCTATAATTGGAGACCATTTTATGGGATGATTAACTTCTTTGTTGATTTGAATTGGGCCAATGTCAACCACTTTTTCAGTTGTCACATAATTAAAACTGTTATACAGCAACATAATTATTCCTAAAATAATCATAACGATTCCTATAGTTCTTATTTTCATTTTTAAAGTTTTTAAGTTGATATATAATTTGAGGAAGTTTTGAATTAAGCTCTTGAAAAGTATTCTTTCACAAAAGTATGTTGCTGATTTTGTGTCATTTTATCGGTATCTTTAATCTCGAATTTAATTTTTAAAAAACGGATGTCTTCACTCAAAAGATCAAAAAGTTCTATTTTTGCATTCGTTGGTCCAAAGAGAATTACGCGTTTGTAATTTTTTATCGTTTCTCCAATTTTTTTATAGTAATCAAAGAGTTGTTTTTTCTCTTTACTGAAATTTGAGTTTTCGGATTTTGCTAAACTTGCAATTTTTTCTTGGTTGCTAAGTTTAGATTCGATAGTTTCTATTTCAAAATGCTTAGTGGTAAATTCCATTAAATGGGCCATGGAATGATCCATCCAAATGCCTAATTTTTTTGTTGTTTTCATAGTTATTTTTTAGTGTTGTGTGATGTAACTGTTTTTATAATTAATTACAACTATTTAAAGTTCAGTTTTTTAATCTAAAAAAATGTTATGTTACTTTAGGTAAAGATTATATAATTTACATGTTTTAAATTGGATAGTGAATCAACTTAATTTGAATAACGATTGAAATAATACGTTCTTAACGAGCATTAATTATAATACTAAAAAAGGCTATTGCAAAAACAATAGCCCTTAACCAAACAAGAAAACCAACCTAATTTTAATATTTTTGTATGTCCACCTTTGTTATAGATTTATCTTCTTCTATTTTTTTTGGAGTTATTTTGCCAACTCTACAATGACTTTTAGAAGCTGAATAAACTTCGTTTTCTGAATTTTCCATCTGTTTATGTTTTTTATTATTCTAAATATCGTCTTAGTGTCCAAGCCATTGTTTCGTGTGCTTCCATCAAACCCGTAAGGAAATCAGCCGTTCCGGCATCTTTATTTTCTTCCGCGCTTAGGTCAACATCTTTTCTCAAATGAATAATAACGGTTTCATGATCTTCTAATAATTCTTTAACCATATCTTTTTGAGATGGATAATGATTAGGCGATTCTTTGATTATAGTCAAATCTGAAAACTCTTTCATTGTTCCAATAGTTTTTCCTCCTAATTTGCTGATGCGTTCTGCAATTTCATCGATTGAAGCTTCCAGTTGCGTATATTGGCTTTCAAATAATTTGTGAAATTCCATAAAACTTTCGCCGGAAACATTCCAATGAAATTTTCGTAATTTAACATACAGTGTCATTTCATTCGCTAAAATTGAGGACAGGATAGAAATGCTATTTTTTAAATGCTCTTGTGTAATTCCAATTTGTAATTTCATATTTTCTGTATTTTTTTATTTAATTGGTGCTACTTTTTTAATGACTTCATACAAGTTTTTTTTTGGAATTATTTAAACGGTATGCAACAAGTAAGAAAGTATCCTATTATTACAAAGGTCATTTTATTCCTTTCTTAAAGTATTATAAAATTGTGAAAATAAGTTACATGATTCACACCTTGAAGTAGTGTAGAAATTATAGAATCAATGTTTTAGTTTATTTGGGAAGTTTTTTAAAATGCAGTTTTAAGCAATTGAAACTTCTTTTGCCAGATAAATTTCCTGTACAGTATTTATAAGTTTTACGCCTTCGCCAAAGGGACGTTGGAAAGCTTTTCTACCCATAATCATTCCTGCACCACCAGCTCGTTTGTTTATAACGGCTGTTTTTATGGCTTCGGCTAAATCAGTTTCGCCTTTTGATTCGCCTCCTGAATTAATCATGCTGATACGTCCGGAGAAACAATTCATTACCTGATAGCGGCATAAGTCTATGGGATGATCGCTGGCTAATTTGGTATACATATCTGGATTTGATTTGGCAAATTTTATCGAAGTAAAACCACCGTTATGTGTCGGTAGCTTTTGTTTAATAATATCTGCCTGAATAGAAACCCCTAAATAATTGGCTTGACCGGTAATATCAGCTGCTGTATTGTAATCCATGCCATCTTTTATAAATGCATCATTTCTGGAATAACACCAAAGAATGGTAGCCATACCTAAATTATGCGCTTCCTCAAAAGCCTTTGCCACTGCTATGATTTGCCTGTCCGATTCGGCGGAACCAAAGTAAACAGTCGCGCCCACGGCTACAGCACCCATATTCCAAGCGTCTCGAACACTCCCAAACATAATTTGATCGTATTTGTTGGGATAGGTCAGGAGTTCATTGTGGTTAATCTTCACTACAAACGGAATTTTATGGGCATATTTTCTGGATAACATTGCAAGTCCTCCCATTGTAGAAGCTACAGCGTTACAACCTGCCTCAATGGCTAATTTTGCAATATTTTCAGGATCGAAATAAATTGGATTTGGAGAAAAGGAACTTCCCGCAGTATGCTCAATGCCTTGATCTACGGGTAAAATAGAAATATAGCCAGTATCCGAAAGCCGGCCATGATGATACAACTGCGCTAAACTCCGAATCGTTTGCCCATTCCGATTGCTTTGTAAAAAAACAGTATCTATATGTGATGGATTGGGCAAATGAATTTGATTTTTCGAAATTGATTTACAGACGTGATTCAATAAAGAGTCTTTTTCATCGCCTAATAAAGCTAATAATTGGGCTATATCTTTCATTTTAACTTTGATTTGAATGATTGTATCCTTTTTAGAAACTATTAGAAAATTCTTTTTTTCGAAAGTATATTTGATTTTTTATTGAAAGTAATCTTCAATTTTATCTCGAAGATTTCATATTGCCTCCTGTTTTAAATTTTTCCGGAAATTGTTTAATGATACCATTAGCAAGCATATCTGACATTTCTAGAATTTCATTATGTACTTTATCATAAGCAATAACATCAGCATCGTAATTCTTTTTGATGCGTTGTACTGCTTCATTCGTAGTTAGTTTGAGGTGATCGTTCATCATCATTTTCATATCTTTTAAAGCCCATTTAGGATTTGCTTTGCAGAGAAATTCAGATATCTCGTCAGCGTTGGCATACCATTTTTTATTTGCTTTATTAAGTGCAACAGTATTACCGGCTTCTGCCGCGTTGACTACATCCGCAGCGATGATAATATGTTCTTTCAGTAATTTTGTCAATTTATTTCCGGCTGCTTCTCCGTAAAATGGTTTGATGGCGTTACCAATGTCAACCTGGTTTTGAAGTAGTCGTTTTATTGCTTGATCCGTTCCGGGAAGTTCGTCAACAAGACACAAAATTACATTACGAGTCCATGTAACATGATCTTCCCAAAGCTTGCGCATGTTGGTTTTGAGTGCTGCAGCACTTACTGTCGAAACTGTCTTTTTACTTTCCATTTTCATTTGACCGAAGGAAGGACTGGAAATTAGTACCGCAATCATCACTGTGATTACAGAAAAAAATGTCGTTGCTTTTTTCATTTTGGATGGTTTTTATAGATTTATTTTTTGTTAAACAATAAAAAAATACTGTTTAACGAACACTTCTGCAACGGTATCTTTCTCAAAAGGGAAATGATTAAACCGCTGCAATAATTTGATGTAATTCTTTTTTATTTTACCAATGCTTGATTTTGGGGTTTTTCAAGCACTTTTCCTTTTTTGTCTTCTTTAAATATCAGGCCATTGTCTATTAAGACTATAGATGTCTGTTTGAGTTTAGCGCTCTGCTCATTCCCGTTTCTGTAGTTTTTATTTTTTTGAAGAATAAATTTACGAAATAAATTTAATATTATAGAGGTAAGTATTTTATTTTAAGATGGTTATGTGTGATTTTAAAAAATGTACATCATAAATGATATTCTATGATTCGTCTTTTGTTGTACGAACTAGGCTGATTCCTGAAACAAAGAAAATAATGCCAAGTACACCGTAAATAATTAACGATTTAATATCTGTCATGTCGCCAGAGGTTCCAGCAAATAATACTGCAGTATAAATAAGACCACCTATTCCAAGTGCAGTAAGTAATGCTCCAAAGATTCTTTTAAGATTCATAATTTTATTTTTTAAAGATTGATAGTGTAATTTATTTTCATGTTAAACTTTCAAAGTCTACTTGATAAAACGAGAAATACTTTGAATTAATTATTTTCAAATGGTTATTTTTGAATTAATTACAAAACAAATGTATTTTGATTTGACTTTAAAAATGTTACATAATTGCCAATAAAAGTTACATCATTCACACACTTTAAAAAATGGGAATCTAATATTTAGAACCAAATGTTACATTAAAAATAATTGAGAATTGCTAAATTCCTTTTGAGGTTCAGTTAAATAGGATTTTATTTTGTTAGCTCAACAATTTTGGTGAATAATAATTTTTCATCGATGGGTTTAGCTATATAATCATTCATTCCTACAGCTTTACATTTTTCCAAATCAACTGTTGTAACATCAGCTGTCAAAGCAATGATTGGGATTTTTAAATTCATAGTGTTACGAATGTATTCTGTGGTTTCAAATCCATTCATTACTGGCATTTGCAAGTCCATTAAAATAATATCATACGATTTTACCAGCAGCTTTTCAATGGCAATCTTTCCATTGTCAGCAATATCACGTTCAAATCCGAAATCATCCAATATTGTTTTCATCAAGAGTTGATTGAGTTTCATATCTTCTACAACCAATATTTTTATATTTTTTACTTCTGTATCTACTACTTTTAGGGTAGTTTCTAATTCAGTATCTATTTTTGTTTTTTGAAAAGGCAAAGTAAAACTAAATGTAGAACCTTCATTAATTTTGCTTTTGACACGAATACTTCCTCCTTGCGATGTGACCAGTTGCTTAACAATGGCAAGCCCTAAACCGGTCCCTCCATATAGACTTGAAGTTCCGTTGGCAGCCTGTTGAAAGTTTTCAAATATTAAATCGATATTATCCTTTGGAATACCAATTCCACTATCTGTAATTGCAAATTCAATAATTACTTTTTCTTCATCTTCAAACAATAAACTGGTGCTAACCATAATTTTACCCTGAGAAGTAAATTTCACGGCATTGCTTACTAAATTTAAAATAATCTGGTGCAATCTAATAGGATCTCCTAAAAGTACAGCAGGTATTTTTTGGTCATAATTTGTAACTAATTTTAAATTTTTTTCTTGAATTTTTGTCTCAAATAATTGAAGCATTGAAGTTATAGAAACTTCCATTTTAAATGGTTTTTGTTCAAAAGTCATTTTACCTGCATCAACTTTTGCTAAATCAAGTATGTCATTAATCAATGCAATTAATGTATCACCACTCATTTTTATTGCATTTAAATATTCTTTTTGTTTATCAGATAAATCGGTTTTTAAGATCACTCTGGTAAATCCAATGATGGCATTCATTGGAGTCCGGATTTCGTGACTCATATTTGACAAAAATTGTTGTTTTGCTTTCATCGCATCTTCAGCAATTCTTGTGGCATCTTCTGCTTTACTTTTAGCTTCTTCAGCTATCAAAGTTGCCAATTCTGCAAATACTTTTGATTCTATTAATTCGGATTCAATTCTTTTTTGATCCGTTACATCTCGGGCAACAATAACTACACCGAGAACGTTTCCGCTATCATCCTTGTAAACTGATCCGTTTAATAATACGTCAGTAAGTTTGCCATTTTTGTGAAGTAGCTTGAGTGGAGAATTAGTAATAAGGCCTTTAGCAAATACTTCCTGATAAATAGCTCGGGCCTTTTCAGGTTCAGTAAAATATCCAAAGAAATCAGATCCTTTTAATTTTTCACGGGATATGCCAGTGATATTTACTGTAGCTCGATTCATATCTGTAATCTTTCCTTCATTACTTATTGTCATTAAAGGGTCGAGACTAGCTTCAATAAGATTAAGGAAATATTTTTCTTTGAGATAATAGCGAGAACGGTCCGTAATATCTTCTATAGCAAGAAGAATTAATTGTTCACTATTTGTTTTTTGAATAATCAAATGAGCATTGAGCAACATTATTCTTTCCCCAATTCCAGAAAAAGTGTGCGTTACTTCAAAATTTTCGAAACTGCTATTTTTCGAAAGTATTTCATTTAGAACTTCACGGAGTTTTATAATGTTCCATTGTTTATTTCCTAAATCAAATAGTAATTTCCCTTCCGTTTCGTCTTTATCAACCAGAAATTTTTTGTAAAAAGATTTATTAGCTGAGATTACATGAAAATTTTTATTCAGAATAAGCATAGGCTCATGTATGGTAGCAATAATGGCTTCAGAATACTCATGTGATTCTATTAATAAATCATGTCGCATTTGTAATTCTTGATTGGTCGAAATAAGCTCTTCATTAGTGGCTTCAATTTCTTCTTTTGAGGTCTCCAGTTCTTCATTCAAGGTTTGGAATTCTTCATTTGAGGAAACTATCTCCTCATTTGCAGCCTGTAATTCCTCATAAATAGTTTCTTGCGATTCAATGATAGTAATCATTTCTGTGCGGGTAGTATTTAACTCCTCGGTCAGTTTTTTTATTTTTATGTCTTTTAGTGTCGTATTATTTTTTTTATCGGAATCACTTTCGATAAATTTTTCTATCTGTTCTTGAGGTTTAAAAACAATAAGCAGCAAGGGTTCGTCCCATTCAATTTTAAGGGGGCAAACTTCAAAAGACATCAATCTTAAAACGGAGTCTATTTTTATTTCAATGCCTGATTTGTATACGGAATGTTTCGTTTCTATTACTTTATTAATCGCATTGCGAAGTTCAAAAGCAAATTCTGGCCGTGCCATTTTTAAAATATTAAGGCTGGCTTTACCTGAAGCATGCTCAAGATAGGAAGAAACGGGACCTCTAAACTGCAAGATTTCCATGTCTTTATTAACTACCGCACATGCAGGCATATAATTAGAAAGAAGCGTTGAATCAATAGCGTTTTCTAAACTTTCTTGATTCACACTTATATTTTTAGAGGTAGTGTTTGTTTTTTTACTGGACATATTAGTACGCGTAAAACGAGGTGTTAATTCAAGTATCTTTCTCACTCCCAAATTAATTTTTCGAGAATAGATTTTAAATTTATTATTTATTAGAGTGAAAAGTAGAGATGATGTTCCTATACTTTCTGCTTTACCAAGCATTAAAAATCCACCATCATTCAATGCAAAATGTAGGGATGCGAAGACTTTTTTTTGTGCAGCTGAATCAAAATAAATAAGAAGATTACAGCAGCTAACAAAATCCATCCGTGAAAAAGGAGGATCACGTAAAATATTGTGAGGGGCAAATATGCACATTTCACGAAGTTCTTTTACAATACGATAATTATCACCCTCTTTAGTAAAAAAACGGGACAAATATTTTTTGGGAATGGCATCGATATCACTTTGCGAATATTCTCCTATACGAGCATCCCTTATTGCTTCTTCGCTTAGGTCAGTTGCAAAAATCTGGACAGGTATTTTATTCGTTTTATCATTCTGTAATTCGGCAATAATCATTGCAATAGAATAGGCTTCTTGTCCTGTGGAGCAGGCGGGAACCCATATTCTCAATGTTTCTTCGGAAGATTTACTGTTTAAAAGTTTTGGAAAAAGATTCGTTTTTAAAAATTTGAAGGTTTCGGTTTCTCTAAAAAAACTGGTTACATTAATCAGTAAGTCAGTATAAAGAATTTCAATTTCATTATTTTTTTTAAGTAAAAGTTTTACATATTCTTCTATTGTTTTTATTCCATATTGCTGCATTTTGTGGCTTACTCGTCTCTTAATGGTGGGCATTTTATAATGACTAAAATCCACACCGGTTTGTTTGAGTAAAAGTTCAAAAATGGTATTTAAATCATAGTTGTTATTTTCAACAGCAATTTCTTTCTTTTTATCTTTTTGTTTGACATCATTTTCAAGAATATCATTTTTGCTAATCTGGACTAATTTATCGGCAATTTTTTCAGGTGATAAAATAAAGTCTACCACTCCTGATGCAATAGCAGATTTAGGCATACTGCTGGCTTGAGCCGTTTCGTCTTGTGCAAAGGTTATTCCTCCAGCATCTTTAATCGCTTTGAGCCCAATCATACCATCACTGGCATAACCCGAAAGTACTATCCCGATAACATTTTTTTTGTGAGTTTCAGCCAGTGAGGAAAAAAGAAAGTCTATGGTGAGGTTAGGAATGTTTTTTTTAATAAGTGGAAGCAATTGAATGTGGCCGTTAATTACTTCAATTACTTTATTAGGAGGAATTATATATATATTATTGGGCTCCATTTTTTCCATATTATCAATTTCCTGCACTTTCATTTTAGTAATCTTAGAAAGAATTGAAGTCAGTAAACTTTTATGGTCAGGACTTAGGTGTTGGACATAAATATATGCCATACCAGTATCTGGAGGTAATTTTTTTAATAAAAGGCTAAAAGCTTCCAGTCCTCCCGCTGAGGCACCTATTGCTACAACCGTAAAAGATTTTTTTGTTGCTTCTTTTTCGGGTATCAATTTTTTAGGAGAGGACTTTTGAACTAATTTCATTTTTTAGTTTTGTATTTTTAATTCATAGTTTGATGATGACCTATGAAATGTTGTCTAAACTGTTATACTTTGTCACTCTTGAAAACTTCGATTTGAAAATAAAATCAAATTTGAACGCATTGTGTTCCCGAATATTTAATATAAAGATTCAGGTAATACTTTTAGAGATTTAATAAATTATGGCTTTTACAATATAAAAACAAGTAATTAGGAATGGAATTTACATCCTGTCCATATACCAACTTAATTCTTTTTCCATTTTTTGATATTTAAAAATGGTGGTGATTATTTTTTGCAAGCGAACAAAAGCAGTTTCACTTTTCACTACATAATCAAATGCTTTATGATGCATACAGTTTATAGCTACTTCAATTTTATCTTGTGAAGACAGCATTACAACTGGAATTTCTGGATTGAACGCTTTTATTTTATCTAATGTTTCAATTCCGTTCATAGCATTTTCTACAATACCATCAAGTTGATAGTCTAAAATTACTACATCTGGATTATTTGATATATTGTCTATACAGAGTTCTCCTGTAGCATAAGTTTCAACGGTAAAATCTGCATTCTCTAAAAATTCAATTTCTAAAGATTTTAAAAATAACGCATCATCATCTACCAGGAAAATTTTTATTTTATTTTCGTTTTTTGTCATTATGTATTTTTAATTAAGTTAAGTTCTTCTTCTAATTCAATGCAAGCTTGCAAACAAATTTCCTCAAGTTGTAGTACTAAGTCATCTATTCCTTCTGATTTTTCTTGTGCAGTTGCAAATTCCTGAATTTTTTTTGCAATATTTTCAAAATTAGTGCTGATACCCATTATTGAAAAAGACGGAATCATTTTATGTGCTGCAGCTCCTAATAATGGCCAATTTTTTTCCTCTAAACTTTGTTTTATAGTATTAATTAAAGAAGGTGTTTGGGATAAATACAGCGATATCATTTCCATCATTAATGTTGGATTCGATTTAGTTCTCTGATTTAAATAAACCAAGTCAATACATTTTATTTTTTTCTGGGTATTATTATCTTCTAAATTTTCATTAAGCTTTGTCGTAAGTTTTGCCAGTTTAGGCTTTTTTAATATCCCAACAATTTTACTGTATAACAGCCTTTCGTCAACAGGTTTTGCAATATAATCATTCATTCCTACCGCCTTGCATTTAGCTAAATCAACAGTTGTGACATCAGCAGTTAAGGCAATAATTGGAATTTTTGATTTCATCGTATTGCGAATGTATTCTGTAGCTTCAAATCCATTCATTTCAGGCATTTGTAAGTCCATTAGAATGATATCATAGTCATTTTCTTTTAGTTTTTCGACAGCAATCTTACCATTTTCGGCAATATCTCTGGTAAATCCAAAATCATCTAACAATGTTTTCATTAGCAATTGATTAAGAGGGATATCCTCTACAACCAATACTTTAATATTTTTTATTTCAGTATCCAATTCCATCATTTCATTTTCTAATTCTGCATCGGCATTTGTTTTTTGAAAACTTAATGTAAAACTAAATGTAGAACCTTCGTCAACGATACTTTTTACACGAATACTTCCACCTTGGGGTTCTACTAATTGTTTTACAATGGCCAGACCTAATCCTGTTCCTCCATACAATCTGGATGTACCGCTGGAAGCTTGTTGAAAATTTTCAAATATTTTTCCTATTTTTTCTTTGGATATACCAATTCCCGTATCAGTCACTGCAAATTCAATAATTACTTTATCGTCATCCTCGTGTAATAAATGAACACTTACCGTAATTTTTCCTATTGTTGTGAATTTTACGGCATTACTGACCAGGTTTAAAATAATTTGATGCAAACGAACGGGATCACCTATAAGAACATCAGGAATATTGTCGTCATATTCCTTAACTAATCTTAAATTTTTTTCTTGAATTTTTGTTTCAAATAAATGGAGCATCGCTGATATGGAAGATTTCATTTTGAAAGGTGTTTTTTCAAATGTCATCTTACCCGCATCTACTTTTGCCAAATCGAGTATGTCGTTTATGAGTACGATTAAAGCGTCACCACTCATTTTAATTGCGTTTAAATATTCTTTTTGTTTTGCTGTCAAATCTGTTTTTAAAACCACTTTTGTAAATCCGATAATAGCATTCATCGGTGTACGAATTTCATGGCTCATATTCGACAAAAATTGTTGCTTTGCTTTTACTGCATTTTCCGCTATGATAGTTGCATTTTCCGCATTTATTTTAGCTTCTTCAGCAATTCCGGTGGCTAACTCTGCAAAAACTCTTGCTTCAATCAACTCATCAGCAATTATTTTTTGCTCCGTTACATCCCTTGCCACAATTACAACACCGAGCACATTTCCTCGGTCATCTTTATAAACGGAACCATTGAATAATACATCTGTTAGTTTACCGTCTTTATGGCGAAGTGTAAGAGGGGAATCTGCAACAGAACCTTTTTTAAACACTTCCTGATATACTTCACGGGCTTTTTGTTGTTCGGTAAAATAATCGAAGAAATCAGAATCTGTAAGTTCTTCCCGAGTCATACCCGTAATGTTTACCAATGCCTCATTCATATCCGTAATTTTTCCATTGGTATTTATAGTTACTAATGGATCCCGACTTGCTTCAATCAAACTAAGAGAATATTGCGACGCTAATTTAGCGGTATAGCTAAGTTCTTCCAGTTCTTTATTTGCAATTTCCCGTTTTTCTTTTTCTTTATTTTGAAATATAAGTTCTTTGTTGGCAATGATTAATTCGTTAGCTCGTTTTTCTTTTTCATCATTTTGATAGGCCAATTCTTTATTGGCAATGACTAATTCAGCTGCCCGTTTTTCTTTTACCTTGTTTTGAAAAGCAAGTTCCTCATTTGCAATAACTAATTCAGCTGCTCTCTTTTCTTTCTCATCATTTTGATAGGCCAATTCTTTATTTGCAATGACTAATTCAGCAGCCCGTTTTTCTTTTTCATCATTTTGAAATAGTAACTCTTTATTTGCAATAATTAATTCGGCTGCCCGTTTTTCTTTTTCATCATTCTGATACGCCAATTCTTCATTGGCAATGACTAATTCAGCAGCCCGTTTTTCTTTTTCATCATTTTGAAATAGTAACTCTTTATTAGCAATAATTAATTCGTCTGCTCTTTTTTCTTTCTCATCATTTTGAAAAGCAAGCTCTTCATTAGCAATGACTAATTCGGCTGCTCTTTTTTCTTTCTCATTGTTTTGATGTGCCAGTTCTGTGTTCGCAATTCGTAAATCTAAAGCCCATTTTTGTTCGGCAATATCTCGGGCAACAAGTACTACTCCTAGCACATTTGACATATGATCTTTGTAAACGGAACCATTGAACAATATATCTGTCAATTTCCCGTCTTTATGTTTAAGTGTCAGCGGAGAATCACAAACAGAACCTTGTTCAAACACCTCCTGATATACTTCACGTGCTTTTTGTTTTTCGGTAAAATAATTGAAAAAATCAGAATCTATTAAACGATCTCGATTGAGTCCCGTAATATTTACTGTTGCTTGATTTACATCCGTAATTTTCCCTTCCGTATTTATTGTAATTAAGGGATCTAAACTAGCTTCAATTAAACTTCTGGCGTATTGTGATTCTTGAGTTTTTATGATTTCTATTTTTATTTATAAAATTTATATAAATTGGTAGTCTCGAATTTTACTAATTTCCAATATCTTCAATCGGATTGCGTCTTTTATCTTTTAATTGCTTAAAATGGGAAGGAGAGAGGCCGGTAACTTTTTTGAATTGACTTGATAAATGAGCAACGCTACTGTAATTCATTTTCCAGGCAATTTCAGTGATGTTCAATTCTCCATAAATAATCAGTTCTTTTATGCGCTCTGTTTTATGGGAAATTATAAATTGTTCGATAGTAGTACCTTGTACTTCCGAAAATAAATTGGATAAGTACGTGTAATCGTGATTTAATTGTTGACTCAAATAATCAGAAAAATTGATTTTTATATTTTCAGTTGAATGGTGAACCATCTGAATAATCACATTTTTTATTTTCTCGATGAGCATGGCTTTTTTATCATCCATCAATTCAAGTCCGGAGTCTAAAAGTGCAATTTTCAATCGTTGTCTCTGATCCATAGAAATGTTTTCCATGATTTCAACTTCGCCTAAATCAACAACAATGAAGTGTAGTCCAAGTTTTTTTAATTCCTCTTTTACCGCCATTTTACAGCGATTACTGACCATGTATTTTATGTATAGTTTCAAATTATTTTTTTTAACAGATTATGTAAAAATCGAATAAACTTTATCAAAAAAACTTATATAACTAAAAAAAAAACTTATATAATTCACACATTATTAATTTTAATATATCTCTAATAATGTAGTTTTCGAAGAAAAAATAGGCAATTAAAAAAGAACCGCTTTTAAAGCAGTTTCACTTAATCACTGTTCTTATGTGCATAAATTTACAAATAAACAGCGAGAAAGAAAGGTGATTTGAGTTTTAATAAAAAGAGCAGTATTGTGGAATTGTAATAATCTTGAAATATGAGGAACAAATTACTACATACAAAACATTAAAAAAAATGTTTTTGATTTATGAATTCAGTTCTATTATTTGAAATTATTTCATCGAGAATGGAGTTGCCCAATCCAATGATTTAATAGACGAAACTTTGTTTTCTTGATTCATTGAAACCCGAAGTTCCTTGTTAGCTACTTTCTTTGAATACTGTGCTTTATAACGGTAAATAGTTGACTTGTCAAAATTGTCTTTATAAATTTCAACTAATTGTAGGTCTATAAAAGTCCCATAATATTGACGAAATCGTGTACATGTTTTTGTCAGTCTTTCCTCGGTTGTGTTTTTAATGACAGAAGCTGTTGCTTCACTTTCGTTAAAAGGTTTAAACTTAGAAGTATTGCAGGTCATTAGAACTCTCTTCCCTAATTCGTAGGCTTTGTTTTTTTGAGATTCACTGACTTCAGAAAACAGTAGTTTTACGATTTTAGCTTCTTCTGGCTCTGTAACAACAGTTTTAGATTTGCAACCGACTAGCAAAACAATGCTTAAAATGATAATTATCTTTCTCATAATTTATGTAATTTTTAATAATAAGTTCGGATCTGGACAGTTTTCTAAATAATGATCCAAATCGCTTTTGCTGCAAACTCCCGGATAATCTCCAAAATTATTTTCGATGTTTTTTATAATCTGAAAATGTAAATGTGGTGCATAATCCCCATTAACGGATGCATCACCCAAAGTGGCTATTTGCTGCCCTTTTTTGACAACGTCTCCAATTTCAATTTCAGTGATACTTTCTAACGAAAGATGTCCGTATAAAGTATAAAAAGCCTGATTTTCTATTTTGTGTTCTAAGATAATAGTTGGACCATAATCACCCACACCAGTATTGTAATTAAAACTATGTATAAATCCATCAAGTGCTGCTAATACTGGAGTTTCGGCTTTAATCCATAAATCTAAACCAATATGGATATTTCTTTCTTCCGTTTTAGATCCGTTAAAAATTTCACTTCTTTTATACAAATCTCTAACTTCATTGTAACCTCCAAAAGCCACTTTGGCATTACTTTCAGCTAAATGGTTTTCGATGTGTTTTTCAAAATCGGCTGCATTATCTACATTCTGTTTTCTAAAAGCTTCATTTGTAATGGATAAATCCAATGGAGTATATTGGCTATAATCAATTGATTCGGCTATCACTTTTACATTTTGTATGTCTTTTAAGATAGTTTCCAGTACTGTCATATTTTTGTAAATTTTTATAAATTCTAAATTTAAAATAAAATAGGCCAACATAAAGAATTTAGAGTAGCATTATAACTTTTAATTGTGAAAATGAGTTTTTTTTAATTGTTCAAATTATAAACAATGTAAGGAATGATTATACTCATTTTGGAATTTCAATAAGAGAAAACCCTGTTACCGGAAAAAATAGTACACCATTATTTTTGCTAAAATATAATTTTGATTCACAATAAAAAAAGCCAGACAAAAATGAATTTTGTCTGGCTTTTTTAATTATTTATGATGTTTTAATACAAACTTGGATATTTCGAAGGGTTAACCTCATGCATCATTCCGTATACTTTTTCAAAAATATCTTCTGCAGAAGGTTTTGAGAAGTAATCACCATCTGTACCATAAGCAGGTCGGTGTGCTTTTGCTGTTAAGGTTTGCGGTTTACTGTCTAAATAGTTATAGGCGTCTTGTTGCTCAATAATTTGTTGCAAAATATAAGCCGAAGCTCCACCTGGAACATCTTCGTCAATCACTAAAAGACGGTTTGTTTTGGCAATACTTTTTACAACATCTTGATTCACATCAAATGGAAGTAACGATTGCAAATCGATAATCTCGCAATCAATACCTACTTCCAGAAGCTCATTTGCTGCTTGTTGAACTAATCGCAACGTAGAACCATAGGAAACGAGTGTGATGTCAGTTCCTTTTTTCAACGTTTCCACAACCCCAATTGGAGTTTTGAATTCTCCGTAGTTTAAAGGCATTTTTTCTTTCAATCGGTATCCATTCAAGCATTCGATTACTAAAGCTGGTTCGTCACATTCTAACAAACTGTTATAAAAACCGGCTGCTTGTGTCATGTTTCTTGGAACCAACACATGAATTCCTCGTATGGCGTTTATGATCATTCCCATAGGTGAACCGGAATGCCAGATTCCTTCTAAACGGTGACCACGTGTACGTATAATTAAAGGGGCTTTTTGTTTTCCAACAGTTCGGTATCGCAACGTAGCCAAGTCATCACTCATGATTTGAATGGCATATAATAAGTAATCCAAATATTGAATTTCGGCAATAGGGCGTAAACCTCTTAATGCCATTCCTATACCTTGACCTAATATGGTTGCTTCACGTATTCCAACATCGGCAACACGCAGCTCTCCATATTTTTCCTGCATTCCTTCTAAACCTTGATTCACATCTCCGATGGCTCCGGCATCTTCACCAAAAATCAATGTTTCAGGATATTTTGTAAAAATGGCATCAAAGTTATCACGTAAAATCATGCGACCATCCGTATCTTCTTTAGCATCTTCAGGATATACCGGTAAAACTTTTTCTACAGAAAATACATTTAAATCTGTTTCTGAAAATAAGTTGCTGCTAAAATTCTTTTGAGTTTTAGTAGTATATGATGTTATCCAATGCGACAATTCTTCTTTACTATTTTCATTCAGTATTAAACGCAATACTTTTCGGGCGGTAACCAGAATTTCCTTTTTCAAAGGTGATTTAATACTACTTAAATCAGATGTGAATTGTAAAATTATGTCTTTGTTTTTACTGGTTTCAGCAATTTTTTGTAATAAAGTGACAAGTTCTTTTTGCTCTTCAACGATAGGTTCAATAAATGCATTCCAAGCCGCTTTTTTGCCTTCTAAAACATCTTTTTTGGCTTGAGCATCAATCGCTTCAATATCTTCTGGCGAAGCAATATTGATGGCAATCATCCATAATTTCATTTGACGGATACAATCAAAATCTTTTTCCCATGCCAAACGATTTGCATCTTTATACCTTTCATGGGAACCTGAACTGGAATGTCCTTGTGGTTGCGTCAATTCATTTACGTGAATCAGGACAGGAATGTGATTTTCTCGGGCAATATCAGCTGCTTTTTCATACGTAGCAATCAAGTCAGCATAATCCCAACCTTTTACTTTTAGTATTTCAAAACCGTTCGTATTTTTTTCTTTTTGGTATCCTTTTAAAATCTCAGAAATATTTTCTTTGGTAGTTTGGTGTTTTGCATGGACAGAAATTCCATATTCATCATCCCAAACACTCATAACCATAGGTACTTGTAATACACCTGCAGCATTTATGGTTTCAAAAAATAAACCTTCAGATGTGCTTGCATTTCCTATCGTTCCCCATGCAATTTCATTTCCTTCATTAGAGAAATTAGCCGCATTTGGTATTCCGGAAACTTGTCTGTATATTTTTGAAGCCTGAGCGAGTCCTAATAATCGAGGCATTTGCCCGGCTGTAGGAGAAATATCAGCACTTGAATTTTTTTGTTTTGTTAAATCTTTCCAAGAACCGTCTTCATTTAAACTATGCGTGGCAAAGTGGCCTCCCATTTGTCTTCCTGCTGACATGGGATCTTGTTCAATATCAGTGTGACCGTATAATCCGGCAAAGAATTGTTGGATAGTCAATTCGCCAATGGCCATCATAAAAGTCTGATCGCGATAATATCCAGAACGGAAGTCTCCATTTTTGAAGGCTTTCGCCATCGCTAGTTGCGGAACTTCTTTTCCATCACCAAAAATGCCAAATTTAGCCTTTCCAGTCAATACTTCTTTACGTCCTAAAAGACTGCATTCTCGGCTTGTTATAGCTAATTTGTAGTCATTCAACACCTCGATTTTGAAATCTTCAAATGTCAATGTAGTATTGGTTTTTTCTTTTATCATAATTGAAAAGTATAACTTTATGGGACAAATTTACTTAAAAACTAGCTATTTTCATAGTTCATTGAAAAAATAAAATTAAATTATTTCGATTTATTCTAATAAAAAGAACTTTATTTTTTTACTATGTGTAATTTTATTTACGTTTTAATAAGAATAGTTTAATAAATGAGGATAATTGTTTTGGATTAGAACCATTTTCGATTAAAAAGATTGATTAATGTTTTAGGAGAAAAAGTAACTATAAAACGTACTTTTTCATTATAATTGTTTTGGGCTATTTCCCATCCATTGTTCGAATATATCGGAAAATACAACTCAAAGTAGTCCGTCACTAAATTGAGACGGATACCGCTATCGTATACAAATTTTTCATTTTGACCTCTATTTTTGATGAATCCTACATCACCATAAACTTCTATCCAGTTCCATACACTAACACTTGCATTTAAGCTGGTAATCCATTTATTTGCATAAGGTGTTGCTATTTTTGATTTAAAGCCGCCTTCAGCCATTATGTGTTGTTGACTAAAAAAACCGGTGCTTTCAGATCGTCCAAAATAATTATAATCAAAGAGGTAATCGGTAGGTCTGTCTAGTGCGAAACTAAAAAAATCGGATGCTGTTTTATTGTATAAAAAACTTCCGGCATAAAACCGCAGATTAATTTGACGATTGTTTTCAAAGAGTTTTCTGTATTCTATTTCGCCGGTAACTTTTCCAAAATTACTTGAGATTTGAACATCAGAACTAAAGTTAAAATGATTGGTGACCTCCGTTTTTGAATTCACATATCGGGCATCAAAAATCGAATAATTGGATGGGGAGTTATCAGTAACAAATGCGCTTTTTTCTTTGTTTACAATAACTTGTCGGAATAGAATCAGTTGTTTTCTGTTGTCTCTGAAATTAGGTTCCCTAATCCGCAATTGGATTGTGGGATTTAGTTTTAGATAAGTGGCATCTTGTGCATAATGAAAGTAGGAGCCACTTAACGAATATCTTGCGTTATATAGTGTAGTGTTTCTATAATTTTGGTTTACCACAAAAGAAGCTGATCCGGATAAATTATTGGATTTAGTAGAGTAGGATGGGTTGAGGTCAAAAGTAAAAGGTTTGTCTAAAATAGTCTTATTATGCAATCGCATTCCCGGAGTCAAACCGTCGTATAAATTATAGGATAAAGTGGGCACATATAAAACCTGATTGTAATACGGATCCTCTAAATCTTTCATAAATACAAACTTTACCGGACGATTGTTTGGAAAAAAACCATCTAGTTTTTTCCAGTTATTTCTTAAATTATATTCAGGAACTTCATTTTTTAAATTTAAGATAATTTTATCAGCACCTTTTCTTTGGATGGTAAAAGTACTGTCGCGTTCTTCAATATCCAGCCATTGCTTAAAAACAACAACTCCTTTTTTTGTACCATAAATAGGAATGGGAATAGGAGTTCCGGTTCTGTTTATTACTGAAAAAGTGATACTGTCTTTAGTTTTTGAAACACTGGAAAATTTATAATCAATAATAGCCCTGGAATTAATGATGATATTAAAAAACCAGTTAATGTCTTTATCGGTATTTGATTTTAGTATGGTTTCAAAATCAGTTCTGGAAACTTGTTTGATCTGATTTTGATTGTAAAATTGTCTTATACTAGTGGTAACAGCATCATTTTGTAAATAATCATCTAAAAACAGGATGCTTAATCCAGCCCTATATTTACTGGCAATTTGCTCGTTGAATTTAATTAAAGTGTTTTTAGAATCTCCAAGAGGTTGATCCAGATTTTTTCGAGCCATTAACATATAGAAATAGCTATACTGTTCATTAAAACCAATATTGACAAGATTGAAACTTTTTAGCAGTTTGATATTAGAAGCACTTCCCATCATTTTTGTGTTGGGGTGATTTTCATCCATATATTTCATCATGGCATAGACCTGTAACCCATCATAGATCCAGTTGTCTTTTCTAGGGTCCAATTGTAAACTTGTTTTTAGGTATTCATTCAGATAGGTTTTCAAAAATTTAATTTCAAAAAGAAATTCATCTGGAAACGGACTTATAAAAGAAGGAAGTTGATTCAATCCATAAAAAGGATTTCTCTCGTAATCGGTTTGAGAAACAATAATTTTTTCATGCGGATATTTTCCGATTAAATCGTTTGTGAAATTCACAACTCGGTCTATTACAATCGCTTTTTGAATAGTATTCAATTTATTGTTTTTTAAATCAGTCAGCACCTCAACAGCACTATTTTTATAACTTTCAAAACTGGATTTTGGTTCTATAATCACGCTAAAATTAGTTCTGTTATTCCCGGATAATTTATAGTTTAAAAAAGTTTCATTAGCACTTGATTTACTACTTTTTAAATCAGAAATGGCTTCTGAATTTTTAGGTACTTTTAAATCAATTTCAAAACTGGAATAGGCATTGGCAATATCATCTAAATTAGTATTGCTGTATCGGATGAAATTATGGTTTTCATAACGGGCTGGCGTAAGAAACCAGTTTTTAAGATGTATAGTTCCGCTATTATTGTACCCATATTTTGTAAATTTATCGCTGGGTATTTTAGTGACATAAGTCAGCTGTAAAACGACTTTTTGATTCGGAAGTAAATTTTCAGTTAATTTAACTTCAATTAAATCAGGATTTTTATCCGTTCTTTCCCATAACAAAACCGATTTATTTGCGTCTAAAAGGATCAGTTTCTTAGTGCTACCGCGCTCTTCTTCTTTGGCTAAGTGGAAACCTCTATAAAATTCATCAGAAAATCGTTTGGCTAAAGGGGTATTTTTAGTAGAAAAAGCATTATTCCAATCATTTAATACAATCGAGGTTAGCGTATCATTTGACTGGTTAAAAAAAGTAATTTCCTGTTGAATATTCAATGTCTTATTTTCGGCATTCAACTCCGCTTTTATATCAGAATGATGTTGTGCATATTGTTTTATAGAAAGTAATAAAACAAGAGTGTAAAGCGTAATTTTAAAGAATGAGTTCAAATTCCGGTATTAATTTTATTAAAAAAATAAATATACTTTTTTTTAGATTAAAACACTATATAAATTATCTTATTAACATAAAAAAGCTGTCGGTTAGACAGCTTTTTTATGTTAAAAATTTGGAGTTAAATCGTATTTTTTATAGAATTTATCCAACACATCAACGACTTCATCTTCGGTATCCACAATTTTAAATAAATTCAAATCTTCGGCACTTACAGTAGCTTCTTTTTCTACTAAAACCGTTTTGATCCAATCGATTAATCCTGCCCAAAAACTGGAACCAACCAATATTATCGGGAATCGTGCAATCTTTTTAGTTTGAATCAAGGTCATCGCTTCAAATAATTCATCCATCGTTCCAAAACCTCCCGGCATCACCACAAAACCTTGGGAATATTTGACAAACATCACTTTTCGAACAAAGAAATAATCAAAATTCAGGTTTTTATCGCTGTCAATATACGGGTTGAAATGTTGCTCAAAAGGCAGTTCAATATTCAATCCCACTGATGTTCCTCCACCCAGATGTGCGCCTTTATTTCCTGCTTCCATAATTCCGGGTCCACCACCAGTAATCACGCCATAACCGGCTTTACTGATTTTATAGGCAATTTTTTCGGCAAGCAAATAATACGCATCTTCCGGTTTCGTTCGTGCCGAACCAAAAATTGTCACACACGGACCAATACGTCCCATACTTTCATAACCGTTTACAAATTCGGCCATAATTTTAAAAATCGCCCAACTGTCATTGGTTCTAATCTCATTCCAAGTCTTTCTCTTCAGTCGGTCTTGGATTACTTTATCCTCATCATTGTCAAAATCTTCTAATCTCATATTTATTTTATTTTTTATTTTAACCTTGTTAGGGTTCAAAACCCTAACAGGGTTGAAATTCAACTTTTACTAAAGTAACTCTTTTTTCAAGAATTGCGCCGTATAGCTTTTTTTATTTTTTATAATTTCTTCGGGAGTTCCTTTCGTTATAATTATTCTGCCTGCTTTTCCCCTCTTTTGGAGGGGTGCCCGGAGGGCGGGGTGGCTTTATTGTCGAAAATTTTCAGATATTAGTCGCTTTATTTCCAAATTCTACAACAATATATTTCTCTAGTTCCATCATCACATTATTCAAATCGTGTTTCACTCTTAAATCCGAAATTTTATATACCCTTAATCCTAATGAAATGAGATAATCTTCTCTTTTTTGGTCGTATGCTTCTTTATTGTCATGGCTCGATCCGTCAATTTCGATTACTAATCCTAAGGTTTTTACATAAAAATCTACGATATAATTACCTATGATTCTTTGTCTATCAAAGTCAATCTTCCAAAACATCCCTTTGTGAACTTGCAACCAAAAAATGACTTCCGACAATACACCTGCCTTGCGTAAGGATCGGGATCGGGACTTTAGTTTTATGTTGTAAGGTAGGTTTTCAATAAAGTTTCTATATACGGGCAGTCCATTTATATAAGCTGTTATTTCTCTATTGTTTTCCATACAATTCACTTTTTATTTTTCCCTTTTTGAACGTTTTTTACGGTTGAATTTACAGAAAAATGGTAGTTGTAACGAAAAACCACCCCGCCCTACGGGCACCCCTCCAGAGGAGGGGAATTAAGACAACTCTTTTTTCAAGAATTGCGCCGTATAGCTTTTTTTATTTTTTATAATTTCTTCTGGCGTTCCTTTGGCAATAAGCTGTCCGCCGCCTTTTCCGCCTTCAGGACCAATGTCTATAATATAATCGGCTAGTTTAATCACGTCCATATTATGTTCGATAATCAATATCGTATTCCCTTTGTCAACCAGTTTATTAATCACTTCCATCAACACCCGTATGTCTTCAAAATGCAATCCTGTTGTAGGTTCATCCAGAATATAAAACGTGTTTCCGGTATCTTTCTTAGACAATTCACCCGCCAGTTTGATACGTTGTGCTTCACCACCGGAAAGTGTGGTACTTTGTTGTCCAAGCGTAATATAACCCAAACCAACATCCTGAATGGTTTTTACTTTTCTGTAAATCTTCGGAATCATTTCAAAAAAGGGGACCGCTTCGTCTACCGTCATATTCAACACATCTGAAATGGATTTTCCTTTGTATCGAATCTCCAGTGTTTCTCTGTTAAAACGCTTCCCTTGACAGGTTTCGCATTCTACATACACATCAGGTAAAAAGTTCATTTCAATCGTTCGTACGCCCGAACCTTCACAGGTTTCGCAACGTCCGCCTTTTACATTAAAACTAAATCGGCCTGCTTTATATCCCCGAATCATACTTTCAGAAGTCATCGTAAACAGATTTCTGATTTCGGTAAAAACTTCGGTGTAAGTTGCCGGATTACTTCTTGGCGTTCTACCAATCGGGCTTTGGTCAATATCAATCACTTTGTCGATATGTTCCAATCCTTCTATTTTTTTATACGGTTGTGGTTTTTTGACACCATTGAAATAATAGGCATTCAAAATAGGGTAGAGCGTTTCATTAATCAAAGTTGATTTTCCACTTCCAGATACTCCGGTCACACAAATCATTTTGCCCAAAGGCAATTCTATCGAAACATTTTTCAAGTTATTTCCTGTTGCTCCGGTCAGTTTTAGGAATTTTCCATTTCCCTCTCGACGTTTTGCAGGAACCTCAATTTTCATCTCCCCATTCATGTACATCGCTGTAATAGTATGATGTTTCAGAATTTCAGCTGGCGTTCCTTTGCTGATAATTTCACCGCCATATTTTCCTGCTTTTGGTCCAATGTCAATTACATAATCGGCACGTTCAATCATATCTTTATCGTGTTCCACCACAATTACCGAGTTTCCAATATCGCGCAATTGTTCGAGTGAATGAATCAATTTATCATTGTCTCTTTGGTGTAAACCAATACTTGGCTCATCCAAAATGTACAAAACACCAACCAACTGCGAACCAATTTGTGTTGCCAATCGAATACGTTGTGCTTCACCACCCGAAAGGGATTTCGAGCTTCGGCTTAAAGCCAAATAATCCAACCCTACATTCATCAGGAAGTTCAGTCGATCTTTAATCTCTTTGATTACTTCAGTAGCAATACGTTTTTGTTTATCAGACAAATGATTTTCTAAATCCAAAAACCAAGCTGTCAAATCCGAAATGTCCATATCGCACAATTCGGTAATATTTCTTTCGTTGATTTTAAAGAATAGGGCTTCTTTTTTCAAACGAGAACCTTCGCAAACCGGACATTTTATTTCGTCCATGAATTCCTTTGCCCAACGTTTTATGCTTGTAGAACCGCTTTCGTCATGTTGATTTTTGATAAAATGCGAAATTCCTTCAAAATCAATTTTATATTCGCGGGCAACGCCTAAATCTTTAGAATTGATGGTGAATTTTTCTTTTCCGCCATTCAAAATCATTTCCATGGCTTCCTGCGGAATAGTTTCTACGGCATCGGTCAATTTGAAACCATATTTTTCTCCTATGATTTCCAGTTGCTTAAAAATCCAGGAGCTTTTATATTCTCCCAAAGGAGCAAAACCGCCACTTTTTATGGATAATTTCGGGTTTGGAATAATTTTCTTGGGGTTAATTTCATTTACTGTTCCTAATCCGTTGCAATGATCACAGGCACCTTTTGGGGAATTGAAAGAGAATAAATTAGGTTCGGGATTCTGGTATGAAATTCCGGTGGTTGGACACATCAAATTCCTGCTAAAAAAACGTACTTCATTAGAATCTTGGTCTAAAACCATCAACACATTCTCTCCGTGATGCATGGCCGTATTGATGCTTTCAATCAAACGTTTTTCATTATCTGGCGTGTCTTCAATCACCATTCGATCCACAACAATTTCTATATCGTGTGTTTTATAACGGTCTAATTTCATTCCCAAAGTAATATCCAGCACATCGCCGTTTACTCGAACTTTTAGGAAACCTTGCTTGGCAATTTGTTGAAAAAGCTCGGCATAATGTCCTTTTCGAGCACGAATAACAGGTGCTAGAATATTGATTCGTTTTCCTGTAAAATCTTGAATAATCAAATCTTTGATTTGCTCATCAGAATAGGAAACCATTTTTTCGCCGGTATTGTAGCTGTATGCATCAGCACCACGCGCGTACAATAAACGCAGGAAATCATAAATCTCAGTAATAGTTCCCACAGTTGAACGCGGACTTTTACTGGTCGTTTTTTGTTCAATAGCAATTACAGGCGAAAGCCCGTCGATTTTATCGACATCGGGACGTTCTAAACCGCCCAGAAATTGACGCGCATAAGCAGAAAAAGTTTCTACATAGCGGCGTTGCCCTTCGGCATAAATGGTATCAAAAGCTAAGGATGATTTTCCGGAACCAGAAAGACCGGTAATTACGACCAGTTTTTCACGAGGAATGGAAATATCTATATTTTTTAAGTTATGAACGCGAGCGCCTTGAACTTCAATGGTATTGTCTTTATCTAACATAATTTTTGCAAAAAAGCAAAGTTACAATTTTGAGTTGTTCTTTTCACCCAACGGTTTGGAAGATTTTGTTAAAGATTCTTTCTGAAATTAGATTTGCGCAAATAAAAAGTTCAGCATATAAAAAAAGCGTCAACATAATTGTTAACGCTTTCTTTGAAGAATTTTGATAAATATTATTCGGTTACAAATTCATTAAAAGGCTTAAGCACGAAAGGAATATTACTTTCTTTTGCTTTCTTTTGATAAGAAGCTTCGTGTTTTGATTTTAACGTTTTAAACTCGTTTATTGAATTGTCAAATCGTTGTTTTATCGCTTCCATGTTCTCCAGTTGTGAAGGGGACGGTGCCGTAAAACTGCTGGCGATATTAGCATATAATTCTCCCAATTTTTCTCTTAATTGTGGTTCTGCCGCACCTACGTAGTTATCACCAGTTGTCACCACCAATTTTGCTTTTAAATTATCAAAAGCGGTTTTTATTTTGGTAGCTTCTTTGGTATATGCTTTGTCTTTTGCCATAAGTTCGGTCAGCAAACTATTAGTCTGATCAATTTCATATACTGTGTAGGCCAATTCCTCGTTCATGTTGAATAATACACGCGTAATTTTTCTTTCTTTTTGACGGTCTGCTGCAGAAATACTACTTTTTGGGTCGTTTACTACTTTTAGCATGTACGTGTAGGTTTCTTTTCCTTTTGTAAGGACCGCTTTGTAGTTCCCTTCGGCTACTCTTGGTGCTGTAAATCCATAATAGGAGAGCGTTTTTCCTGCTGCAATTTTAGGGTTTTTCATGTTGTAATTCCAATTTACAACATTGATTCCTTTTTGTTTTCCAGGTGTTAGAGTAGTTATTTTGTTGCCATTTTCATCTTGAATCTCAAGATCCATTTTCCCTAAAGTATGACGTTTTTTTAGGTAATAAATAATCTGGGCACTCGAAGATGGATTATTTCCAACAAATTCTAATTCGGTTGCCGTTGTCCCAAAACTGGACTGTTCTTCTATTACCGCTGGTTTTAAATCAAAGAAATGCAAGTCTTTATTTAATACTACCTGGTTAATTTGACGCAGCGGGCTAATGTCGTCCAGAATGATAATTCCTCTTCCGTGGGTAGCCATAACCAAATCGTTGGTTTTTTTGTTTAACTCCATGTGGTGAATCGCTACTGATGGCATTTTGTTTGTAAAATGCGACCAATTGCTTCCACCATCAATAGTTATATATAATCCTTTTTCGGTTCCTAAAAACAATAAATTTTCATTTATATAGTCTTCCTGAATGTTGCGTACAAATCCGTCCACATCAGCCGTGATTATAGATTTCCAAGTTTTACCAAAATCCGTTGTTTTATAGGTGTATGGCGCATAATCGTTTTTGGTATGCCCTTCGAAAACGGCATAAGCTGTTCCTTCTCCAAAAACACTGGCTTCAATATGATAACACCAAGTGTTTTTTGGTAATCCTATGATATTAGCCACAACATTTGTCCATGTTTTTCCGCCATCTTTTGTCACCTGAATGTTACCATCGTCACTTCCTGCCCAAATGATATTTTCGTTTAGCGGTGATTCTGCAATGGTGAAAAGCGTACAATGATTTTCGGCTCCCGAGTTATCTTTGGATAAACCACCTGAATTTTCCTGATTCATTTTCTTAGGATCATTTGTAGTTAAATCTGGTGATATTTTTGTCCAGGTGCGCCCCATATCTTCCGATTTATGAACAAATTGACTACCGATATAAAGGCGGTCAGTTTGTTTTTTGCTGACTTCCATAGGGGTATTCCAGTTGAAACGCAGTTTAGGATCTCCTTTTACGGCAAGTGGCTGTATAGTAATAAGTTCTTGACTGTCAATGTTGAAACGCCAAACATTTTCGGCACCTTGCATTTCGCTATAAATAATGTTTTTGGATGGATGTTTCACTACTCTGAAGCCATCTCCATAACCTACGCGAGTCCAATCTCTTGCTTCAATGCCACCCGGACTTTTTGAAGGCCCATACCAAGAACCATTATCTTGCAATCCGCCATATACATTATAAGGTTCATTATCGTCTATACTTACATGATAAAATTGGGAAACGGGTAAACTACTTACCATTTCCATGGTTGAGCCACCATCCCAGCTTCTATATACACCGCCATCGGTTCCAGAATACATGCGATTACTGTCATTAATATCAAAAGTAACATCGTGAATGTCGCCATGCATATTTCCTAAACTCTTAAAAGTCTTTCCGCCATCTCGGCTAATAGAACCCATTAATCCGGCTTTAACCACGATTTCAGGATTTTTTGGATCTACCACAATTCTTGAAAAATAAAAAGGACGCACCACCAAACCAAAATCACTGTTTAAATGTTTCCATGTTGCACCTGCATCATCGGAACGGTATAAGCCATTCTTATCACTTTTTTCAGTTTCAAGTACGGAATATAAAATATTTGAATTTGTAGGCGCAACGGCGATTGCGATTCTTCCTAATTTGCCTTGAGGAAAACCATTGTGGATTTTGTTCCATGTTTTGCCACCATCAACCGATTTGTATAATGCAGATTGTGTTCCTCCAGAACTAAATGACCATCCCGTTCTACGGAATTCCCAAAAACTGGCATACATGATGTTAGCATTTTTTGGATCCATAATTAGATCCGAACAACCTGTTTTTGCATCAACGTAAAATTCTTTTTTCCAAGTGGTTCCGCCGTCTGTAGTTTTATAAATACCTCTTTCTTCGCTGTCTCCCCATAAGGCTCCTAATACACCCACCCATACCACATCACTGTTTTTTGGATCGACTACAATAGAACTGATACGATCCGATTTTGGCAATCCCATATTTTTCCAGTTCTGTCCTCCATCTGTAGATTTGTAAATTCCGTCACCTACGGATACGCTGTTTCGTGTCCAGGTTTCACCAGTTCCTACCCAAATATTCTGATCGGGTTTTGATGGGTCAATGGCTACACAACCGATAGACTGAATGTGTCCATCGAAAATTGGAGCGAATGAGGCTCCTCCATCATAACTTTTCCAGACACCACCACCAGCGGTAGCCGTATAGACTATTTTGTTATTGGTTGGGTGCATTTCCAAGTCGGTAATACGACCGCTCATCAACGCCGGACCAAGATGTCTTGCGGAAATGTCACCAAATAATTCTTTTCCTTTAAGGATTACTTTTTCTTGTGCACTAACTGCTGATGATGCAAAAAGAAGTAAAGTTGCTATTAATAGATTAGTTTTTTTCATATGTTGATACTATTTTTTTTATAGGAATAGGTTATGCACCATGAGGAAATATCTTTATACACAATTTGTGTTTTAAGAAACATGGCTATTTCATAAAAAGAGTTTTAAAAAAATCCCCAACGCAGGTTGAGGATTGATGGTTATAGCTTGATATTATTGCGCTGGAAAAGCAAAAGCGCTGTCAGCAACTGTAGGGTTTAAAGTTACTTTTTTAATTTTCATATCTTGTCCCCCCATATTCATTGAAAATGGAAAAAACACACCGTCAACTTCTTGATAATCACTCATTGTTGAAACCGATTTTTGACCTTTCATTGGGCCTTGTTTAATCTCTGTTTCTGTTGCTATTGCTAAGTAGTTTTCTGTGTCAAAATAGTAATAGGATATATCATCCATTTTTACACCATCAACAGTGACTGGTTTCTTTGTGAATTTTATCTTGAAGCATTCCGTACCTTCTTTAGTTTCTTTTCCTATAAATTCTGCGGCGTATCCTTTAGCTTTATAGTCTAACAATGCATCCGGAAAGTCGTTGTTGCTTAGAATAGCATTGGCTGTTGTCTCAGCATCACTTTTTTCCGCTTTCATCGTCATGAAATTAGTATTCCAAATGGTTTTACCGTCCGATGCCATTTGAGTGATTTCTTTTCCTTGTAAAGAAATTTTAACATACATCTTACCTCCAGCTAATTGTACCATTTCAACTGGAATTTCCATACCCTGAGCATTAATGCTCATTTCCATTTTAACACCTTTAAGGGGTTTTAATTTTTCTACACCTCCAATAGTTGTAAAGTATTTAGAGATAACTTCATCTGCACTTTGTGCAAAAACGGAAGTACTTACAATAGAAAATAAGAATGCAACGATCGATAATTTTAATGTTTTCATAATTTTTTGTTTGGTTTATTGTGTTAGTATAAATTTATTTTAAAAAGTTACAAGATGAAATGATATTCTTGTTAATTAATTTTAGAGATTATAATTATGTTTAAAGATATTAATTAATAAAGTATGAAACAAAGAAAATATAATTATAACAGTATGTGATTGTTAGGGGGTCAGTCACCTATCATATTTCTTCGAAAAGCACATTTTGATTTATTCTTTCGATGGAACACTTTAGAAGTTTATGTTAAATTAGGATATAAAAAAACGCCAACCTAAGTTAGCGTTTTTTGTTGATTTGAATTGATTTTCTAGTTTAGAGCGAGCTGAATTTATTCAGCACCAGCTCCCAATACCTGTAAAACTCCAACAATCCACATGATAGGTCTCCAAAGTACTATAAAACCTATTATTGACAATATGGAGAAGACTGACCAAAACCAAAAACCAGCATCTTGGGTAAAAACGGGAAACATTTTATTTAATAACATATAAATACCAAATGGTATTGCAGCCAATACGAATACAAACCATACAATGCATTTTATAATAAATGCGATGAAATTTAATAATACTTGAAATAACATAATTGTGAATGTGTTGTGACTTTCGTCTGGTTAAAAATGATAAATTTGGATAAGAATAACTATTTTTAGTTGTTGGAATTATGATTAGGAATTGTGTCGTCCATAGCGGTGATTAAACCAGTAACTAACAGTGACAGCCCAACGCCAATAATGCCACCCGTTTTTGGGTTTTTACCAAGATGATTTGCAATTGCAATCCCAGCAGCCGCTCCCGAAGTTAGAATGGTACTTAAACTGCTAAAGTCCATTTCGGTGTTTTGCTTTTTAAATAGATTTTTCATTATATATGTTTTAAAATTCGGGGTGAAATTAAAACCCAGTAATGACAATTTGTGGCAGTATTAAATGAATTTAAAAATCAACTATAACGACAGAGATTGTCAGTTTGTTTTTCTATTTTTGAGTTATGGAAAAAGACATCACAGAGCATAAACCTCTTAATTCAACTCAAGTAGCACAAACAAGTATTTTAATTGATAGTCTAAAGAAAAGACCCTATCAGAAAATAGGACAATTGGTAGTTAAGTTAGGCATCACAAAACCCGAAATCAGCGAACGTACTTTTTACAGACTTATAGACAAACTATTTGTTATTTATGGAATTAAAATAAGATTTGATTATAGTATCGGTGGTTATTTTATTGATGAAAAAGAAAGCAGTAATACAGAATCATTTTTGAGTCATATTGAAATATTAGCAACAGCAGAGCTTTTTACTTCTAATTTTGAAGATAAAAGTAATCCACTCTCATTAGTTGAATTTGAAACAAAAGCGATAACAGCAACTATTCCCAATTTTAAAATTGTTTTAGAAGCTATTCAAAAAAACTTGCCAATAAGCTTCATTCACAACAGTTTTTATCATCGTAAAGAAGAAGAATATACACTAAAGCCTTATTTTCTCAAGCAATATCAAAACCGTTGGTATGCGATTGGCGAAACCGAAAAAGGCTATCGTACTTTTGGAATTGACAGAATCGAAAATATCACAATAGGTACCAAAAAATTCAAACCCAAAACAGAAGAAGCCAAAGAAAAATTCAGTAATGTTATTGGTTTGAACTACGTGGATCATAAGTTGGAAACCATAAAACTCTCATTCCATAGTTCTCAAAAACCGTATTTGGAATCACTGCCTTTGCACCGTTCTCAAAAGGAAATTAATCTTGAGAATGGAGAAACTTTTGATATCGAATTACGTATTCATCCCAATTTTGAATTCAGACAACAAATTTTAAAATATGGAAGTTTAGTTAAAGTTCTGGAACCAAAATGGTTGGCGGAAGAAATAAAAGAAGAACAGAGAAAGGCATTTGAGCGTTATTAATTGAAAAATACTTGCAAAAAAAATACTACATTTGATTAATTGATTTTGCAAATCAATTAAAAATCTAAGATGAACAATTCAAATTATTAAAATAATTTATAAAGAGTGAAAAAAATGGATTTTGAAAAAATTGAAATTGAATTAAATAAAGAGGAAGTGCAATTATTAAAAGAAATTGATGATCTCAGAGATAAAATGGATGATGTAGACCCGAAAAAGTTAAATGGACAACTTCTCGACTCTATTAAAAACAAAGCTATAGAAACAATTGCATTATCATTAGGAGTTTCAGATGTAATGGATGGTATTTCTTCTAAGAATGGGCTTGACTTAGAAAAGGAATATAAAAATTATTTAGAATGGGAAAAAAAACCAGCAAATGAAAAATCTAAAGAGTATAAGGCTACAAATATTCATCCAGATGAATTCAAAAAATTTATAGATCAAACAAATAACTTAGTTTACAACAGAGATGAACTTACAGGTGATGTTTATAAAAAAGCAATTAAAAATAAAAGAATAGAAAATCCTGATGGATTTATTTGTGCTTACACTGGAAAATTTTATAAACATGGGGAAAAATATGATTATGAACATGTAATATCTGCTCACGAAATTAGCCAAGATAGAGTACTAAATTATATTGCAAATGTTGAAGAAAGAAGAGAAATTACTAACTCTTCTGAAAATATAGTTGTAATTGGTCGTGAAGTAAATCAATCTTTAGGCAAAACGAAAGTAGATGACAAACCACAATGGGCTGGAAAGATGTCAAGTAAAGAGCCTAATAAAACAAATAAAGAGTATCATGAAGCAGATGAAGAATTAATCAAGGAAACTATTAATAAATCAGTTAATAATGTAAATGACATAAAAGAAAGCAAAATCGTTGATTATAGTCTAAAAACTAAAAGTAAAATAGTTGTAGGAAATGTAGCGAAAGGTGTCGCAAAAGCTGCTGTGGGTAAATTATTATCCATTACTGTAGTTGAAATAATTAATGAGTATCAAAAAGAAGAGGAAAGGGACATAAAAGAGAGTATAAAAAATATCACAAATAGTATAATGATAAAAGCTAAAGATGTCTTGGATACCTTTAAAAATCATTCAATTAATGGTTTTGTTTCAACTTTGGTAGATGCTTTGTTAAATAGTCTTTTTAAAATTGCTAAGGATATTTTCAAATTTATAAAAATGGCATTCAACTCAATTTTAAGTGCAATTAAAACTCTTTTATCTTCAAATGCAACCATAGAAGAAAGAATAAATGAGGCACTTAAAATTCTAGGAGTAGCTGTTTTAGGAATGCTAAGTGTAGCGTTAGAACAGACAATTGAAAAAGCATTAATTGCAGCATTGCCTTTTACTGCTCCATTTGCTGGATTTATTTCTTCAATACTAAGTGGTTTGATTGTGGGAATTGGTTCAGTCTTGGTACTTCAAGCGTTTCAGAAATATCAGAATAATATAGAATTTAGAAATCTTCAAGGGCTTGAAAATTCTGGCTTAGAAAAAATTGCTAAAGTTAATTTAGCTCAATTAGGTATAAGTAATGTAAAAACTACAGAAACTGTAATTCAGGCAATAGTTATTTTTGATAATTCAATGCCTTTAATAGCATCGTTTAAAAATTTTATTGAAGAAAATTTAGTAAATATTAAAAACTCAAATCTATTGATAACTAACAATATTTTAGAAACAAAAAGTATTATTGACGAAAATGATGATTTGTTAAATCTATTAGAAAGCATATAAAAATGAAAGAAGTATATATTTCAGAAAGTGTTACGAGTATTGTCAATGCGAAAAAAATTATTGATTCTATATCAGTAATAAATAATAAAATAGAAGAATCAAAAAAAACAGCAGAAAATTTAATTGAAAATATTAATCAATCGTCCAATTTACTACAAAAAGCAAAGAATGACAATAGCATAACTAGAAAAGTATTTAAATGGTCAACGGAAACATTATTTAGTTTTATTATCGAAAGTAATAATGCAACGCATTCTTCAGTTTCTTCAATTTCTAAGCTTATTCAAAATAATAATGATAATTCAAAACTACTAGCCGAAATGATTGGTAAGTTAGCCATGCTTTCAGGTTTGTCTTTTGAGAAAAACAGTGAAACAACTGCACAGTTGGAGGAAATGGCTAAGAATTTCGAACAAAATTCTAGCGGTAATACAGAACAGGCCAGACAAATTAAACGGGTTATTTTAGCTCATATTAATAAAATCAAGGAAGAGAAAAATAAAGCGGATAGAATTGAATTTAATTTTGGTATTATTAATGACAATTTGAAAGAGTTAAATAAAAATTTAAATGCTATCAATATTGAAAATGATAAAAAAATAGCATTAATTCAAGAATCACTAAATGCTAAATTAAACGTTAATAATATTGAAAATAATAAAGAAATAGTATTAATTCCAGAATTATTAAATTCAAAATCAGAAGAACACTTTGTTAAAATTCAAAATAAGCAAAGGAAATTAATCAATTATCTAGGTGCTTTTTCTTTAGTTACTTTCTTAATACTTATCTCTTTTATTTCTTATTATTTTAATGTTAACTCATAATTTGTATTATTGGATACTTTGATGCTCTGATATTTTTTGTTCCTTCAGTTTATAAGGAAAACACCAACCTAAGTTAGCGTTTTCTTTTTGTGGATGCTATATAATCCTAGACAGCTTCTCTGGTCGTAAGCCAGTTTCGACCTTCTTTGTAAGTATCATTTTTCTCCTGTTCGAACTAATGTCGGATGTTTAATTTATTCAATCGTCATTGATTTTAGTTTTGTTCGATAGGCTTCTAGCGCAAAAGATTTCGAAATAAAACCATAATATTTCCCTTCTTTGAGAACGGGTAAAAAGGCTTTTTTCGATTTTTCAAACTTATTCATGACTATTTCCATGCTGTCATCAGGAGAAATGATTTCTGTAGGTTCTATCATTATTTCTCTAACCAAAGTATATTTTACTCGGTACGTATTGAATATTATTTCTCGAATATCATTAAAATGAACAATACCCAATAAGTTTTTTTCAGTATCCACAACTGCAAATATTACCTGATTGGAATGAGAAATTAAATCCACCAGCCTTTCTAAATTTTCATCAGGTGAAACCGTTAAATAATCCGTTTGAATTATGGAAGTGGTCTCTAAGGTCGAAAGGATATTGGTATCTTTATTACTTGTAAAAGCATGTCCTTTTTTGGCTAAATTCTTTACATCCATAGAATGTTTTTCAAATCGTTTTGAAATCGCAAAACTAATTGAAGCAACAATCATCAAAGGAATCATCAAATTGTACCCTCCAGTAATTTCAGCAATTAGGAAAATCGCAGTCAAGGGTGCATGAAACAAACCACTTAAAATTCCTGCCATTCCAACTAATGTGAAATTACTTACTGGTAATTTAGTAAGTCCTGTCAGATTTAAAAATTTAGAGAAAAAGAAACCAACATAAGATCCCAGAAATAGGGAAGGCGCAAAATTACCTCCATTACCACCACTGCCTAAAGTTATTCCAGTTGCAAAAACTTTCAGCATCATGGTCAAGCCAACAAATACCAATAAAGCCCAACTATTGTCTCGAAAACCGCTAAATAATGTGTTTTCCAATAATTTCCCTGGATCATTGTCAGATAATGTTTTAATACTTTCGTAACCTTCACCAAAAAGCGTCGGGAAAATAAAAATAAGAATAGCCAAAATCGAAGAACCAAACAAAGCTTTTTTATAAGGAGATAATTTAAGTCTTGCGAAAAAATGTTCTACTCTCTGAAAATTACGGGAATAATAAACCGAAATAAATCCGGTAAACAAACCTAAAAGGACATAGAAAATAATGTTATGATAATCGAAACTTTGTTGTTGTTTGAACGAAAGCAAAATTTCTTCATCTAATGCAATTACTGAAACTAAAGCACCTGTTGCAGCGGCAATCATAATGGGGGTAAATGCTGCAATACTAACATCAACCAACAGCACTTCGATAGCAAATAAAACTCCGGCAATTGGTGCATTAAAAGCAGCGGCTATTCCTGCAGCAACTCCACAACCGATAAGTAACGTCCGGTCTTTATAACTTAATTTATATTTTTGGGCATAATTCGAACCAAAAGCAGCACCGGTAATTACAATCGGGCTTTCTAAACCTGCAGAACCTCCTAAACCAACTGTCAGGGAACTTGTGACGATTTGAGCATACATTTGTTTTTTGGGGATAATACTCGCTTTTTTGGCAACAGCATATAAAATTTGCGAAGTTCCTTTTTGGATTGTTCCTCCCAAAACTCTTTTGACAACAAAAACAGTAAGCAAAATACCAATTATGGGCAAAATACTATTGATGAAGCCTAATTTTAAAATTCCACTGACATACGTAGCAAAAGAAAATACCCAGTGCGCAAAAGACTTTAATACAATTACAGCAAAAGCGGCAGAAATACCAACCAAAACCGACGATAAAAATATAAACTGCTTTGGCGTCATCATGGATTGCGCAAAAGCTATTATGGTTTCTAATTTCGAAAAATATTTTTTGAACATGACAATTTTTAAAAGGGGTGCAAAACTACTATTATTTTAATTTCAACAAATATTTTTCAACGCTTCTTTTGTACTTAATGGTTTTAAATTATTGTTTAGAACAAAGTTCTTCACCGTTTCGGGATTTGTTTTCCCATATTCCCGTAATGCCCAGCCAATTGCTTTTTGAATAAAAAATTCCTTAGAATGAGCCTGCTTTAAACATTCTGAAAACAAAAAATCAGTATTCGTTTTTTGTTTATAGCCCAATTGAAATAAAATGGCACTTCGATTCAACCACATATTCTCTGACTTTGAAAATCGTTCTATTACATTTTTGGTTTCCAATGGAAATTCCAATAGATATTCACCCAAAATGTACTTAGCAATCGTATCCACGCTGTCCCACCAGGAATTGTTGCGTATCAGTTTTTCAATCAGTTGAATGTCTTCTTTTTTATAATTCCCTTTGAGTTCTTTTATTAAAATTTCAATCGCGCAATAATGAAATTCCCGTTCTTGTTTTGAATATAAATCCAATGCAATTGCTCTTGCGTTTGCTGAAACTTCTTGCTTGTTTTCTTTCCAAATTTCCTTGAAAATGCGTCTTCGTTCCTCTGTTTTTATTCCAAAAAAAGGAAAGTTATTCTTCATGTATTTTGCCATTGCAAAAGCATTTTCAGGATTTTGATTTGTTGCAAAAGCGTTTTCTAAGGCAAGTATAAAGTTCATAAATAGTAAATTTCAATGGCAAAATTCAATAGCAATATCAATTAAAATGCTTAACATAGTCGATAACTCAAAACCCATAACCTAAAACCCCACCGCTTTATCGTCTCCTCTAAAATCAGCACCACCTTCGAGTTTTTTATTTGGTAAAACCAAAATAGCATCCACTTTTCCTATTACAGGTGTTGTTTTTTCATTAATGATATATCCTTTTGATTTCAAGTTTTCAAAGGTTTTTGTATCGAAAGTATTAGGTTCAAAAGTAATTAAATCAGGTAACCATTGGTGGTGAAAACGAGGTGCATTTACCGCTTCTTGCATACTCAAACGATACTCGTAAACATTTAATATCGTTTGCAATACTGATGTAATAATTGTAGAACCGCCCGGAGAACCCACGACCATAAATAATTTCCCGTTTTTCTCTACAATAGTTGGCGTCATGGAACTCAACATTCTTTTTTGAGGCGCAATACTGTTGGCTTCATTTCCCACTAATCCAAACATATTCGGTTCACCTGGTTTGGCACTGAAATCATCCATTTCATTGTTGAGAAAAAAGCCCAATTCATCACAATAATATTTGGATCCATAACCGTCATTTAATGTTGTAGTTGACGAAACGGCATTACCAAATTGATCCACAATCGAATAGTGGGTAGTCTCCGTACTTTCATTATAATTTACTTTTCCTTCTTTTATATCCGATGATAAAGTGGCTTTTTCAAAACTAAAATTTGACATTCTTTGTTTCAAATAATCATCATCCATTAATGCTTTCAAAGGAATTTTTACAAAATCAGGATCGCCCAGATAATAACTTCGGTCTGCATAGGCTCTTCTTTCGGCTTCCACAATAACTTGAATGGCTTCCGTTGAGTTATGTCCCATTTTAGCCAGGTCGAAAGGCGCTATCATTTTGAATATTTCAGCGAGACATATTCCGCCGCTGCTGGGTGGAGGCATAGAAATCACTTTTAAATCCTTGTAATCGAAAGTGAGTGGCGTTCTCCATTTGGCTTCGTATTTAGCCAAATCTTCCAAGGTGATTATTGCTCCTTTTTCCTGAAGATATTTGACTAATATTTCAGCAGTTTTCCCTTTGTAAAATTCATTTCTGCCATTTTTTGAAATCCTTTTCAATGTAGTTGCCAGCGCAGGATATTTTATTACATCATTTTCTTTGAAAGCAGTTGCAAATAACGTTTTATCACCATTTACTTTTATGATTTTTGCTCGATAAGCAGCCAATCGATCTTCTTGTTTTTTGGTAACAATAACCCCTCTTTCTGCCAATTCAATTACAGGTTTCAGAATTTCTTCGATAGGCAAGGAACCCAATTTTTCATGAACTGCAAAAATTCCGGCAATCGTTCCAGGAACTCCAATGGCAAGAGGAGATTCTGTGCTTTTTCCTTTTATAACATTTCCTTTTTCGTCCAGAAACATGTCTTTTGTGGATGCCAATGGTGCTTTTTCCCGGTAATCCAAAGAACCAATTTCACCGTTTGCTTTGCGATACACCATAAAACCGCCACCGCCAAGATTTCCTGCATAAGGATAAGCTACTGCCAAAGCCAATTCGGTTGCCACCATCGCATCAAAAGCATTTCCGCCTTTTTTCATGATTTCAACTCCAATTTTGGAAGCTTCTTCGCGTGCCGAAACAACCATTGCTTCATTGGCAACAAGTCCAGTGGGTTGGACCATTACATTTTGGGTTTTACAACCAATAGAAAGAAGACTCAATAGAATAATAATTTTTTTCATTCGAATATTAAAATTTAAAAACCAACGGCTTTATTATCACCTCTTTTATCTGCGCCACCTTCCAATTTACCATTTGGTAATACCAAAACAGCATCGACTTCGCCAATGATTTCTTTGTTTTTTTCATTGATGATGTATCCTTTTTTCTTCAAATTGGTTAATAATTCTTTATCGAATGAATTTGGTTCAAAAGTAATTTCATCCGGTAACCATTGATGGTGAAAACGTGGTGCATTTACCGCTTCTTGCATGCTCATATCAAATTCATACACGTTTAATATCGTTTGTAAAACCGATGTGATAATGGTGGAACCTCCAGGCGTACCTACAACCATGAACAGTTTGTTGTCTTTCTCTACAATCGTTGGTGTCATGGAACTCAACATTCTTTTTCCGGGAGCAATGCTGTTGGCTTCACTTCCAGTCAATCCGTATAAATTTGGAACTCCTGGTTTGGCACTGAAATCGTCCATTTGATTATTCAAAAAGAAACCCAATTCATCGCAATATATTTTAGAACCATAATTATCATTTAAAGTGGTTGTTGCCGAAACAGCATTTCCAGCAGCATCTACAATGGAATAATGAGTGGTTTGCTTGCTTTCATAACCTTTAATTTCTCCAGGGGCAATATCAGAAGATTTAGAAGCTTTATCGAATGAAAAATCACTCATTCTTTTTTCTAAATACGATGGACTTAGTAATTCTTTTATCGGAAGTTTTACAAAATCAGGATCACCCAAGAAATAATTCCTGTCGGCATACGCTCTACGTTCTGCTTCTGTAATAACTTGAATCGTTTTTACGCTGTTGTGTCCCATTTGTGAAAGATTGAAAGGCTCAATCATTTCCATGATTTGATTCAGGCAAATTCCGCCACTGCTTGGTGGAGACATCGAGGTGATTTTTAAATTTTTATATTGAAAAGTAATTGGAGTTCTCCATTTGGCACTATAACTGTTTAAATCTTCTAATGTAGCATTGCCACCTTTTTTAGCAAGAAAAGCAACTAACTTTTGAGCTGTTTCCCCTTTGTAAAATTCATCCCGACCGTTTTTGGCAATTCGTTTTAATGTTGCTGCTAATGCAGTATATTTTATGGTATCATTTTCTTTATATGCTTTGGAAAACAAACTATTCTTTCCATTGCTTTTTATAAAGGAAGCTCTGTAATAAGCCAAACTTTCGGCTTGAAATTTAGTGACAACAACGCCTCTTTCTGCCAAGGCAATTACAGGTTTCAGAATCTCACTTAAGGGTAAAGAACCGTATTTTTTGTGTACTTCAAATATTCCTGCAATGGTACCCGGAATTCCAGATGCCAAAGCGGTTGCTGTACTTTTGCCTTCTATTACATTTCCTTTTTCGTCCAGAAACATATCTTTTGAGGCTGCCAAAGGTGCTTTTTCTCTGTAATCGATAGCTCCAGTTTCGCCATTGGCTTTTCTGAAAACCATGAAACCGCCACCACCAATATTTCCTGCCTGTGGATGTGAAACTGCCAAAGCCAGTTCTGTGGCAACCATCGCATCAAAAGCATTTCCGCCTTTTTTCATGATTTCAACTCCTATTTGCGAAGCTTCTTCACGAGCTGAAACTACCATGGCTTTTGAAGTTACTAAACCAGTTGGTTCTACCGTTTTTTCATTCGATTTACAACCTAAAACGGCAAAGGCAAGGAGAAAAAGTATTTTTTTCATAAGGTGGTTATTTTAGTATTCGAAAATAGGATTAATTCTTGAAAGAAATTGGTGAATTCATCTTCAAATTCAAGATAAAATTCGGAAAGTTCATTAGTAGCAAACCGCATTTTAGATTCGTTTTTGGTGCGTTGATCCATTTGCGTCAAAATTCGATTAATACCTTCGACTGTTTGATAACTCACCAGCCAATTATGTTCAATCATGTAAGGCATCATTCCCTTGGTTCTTTCCGAAAGAATGATATGGTTATCCTGTAAAGATTGGTAAAAACGTGCTACAAAATCTTCCAATCTCTCATCAGAATATGTGTTCCAATTTTTAGCCAAAAAATGATCATAAAAAACATCTACAATAACACCGGCGTAATGATGGTATTTTTCATGTAGTTTTTTGGTGCTTTGTCTAAAAATGGGATGCGCATCGGTAAAAGTGTCAATGGCACGATGCAGAATGATTCCTTTTTGAATTTCTAAAGGATAACTTTCAAAATGTTTTCCACGAATTCCATCGGCCATGAAATTGCCAATTTTGATTAAATCATTGTCACCGGAAAGATAGATGTGTGCTAAAAAATTCATTCGCCTAATTTAGGAATTTAAATGATGAATTTTGAATTCTAAATGACTTTTATAAACCGCCAATTATTATATTTGTGGACAAATTAAAATTTATAATTCAAAATTTAAAATAATAATCAATGACTTTAATAAAATCAATATCAGGAATTCGTGGAACAATAGGAGGTAAAGTTGGTGATAATCTGACACCTGTTGATGCAGTTAAATTTGCTTCGGCCTATGGAACTTGGTTGAAAAAATATATTGGAAAAGAAAAAATCACAGTTGTTGTAGGTCGTGACGCCCGTATTTCGGGACCAATGATTCACAATTTGGTGGTAAACACTTTAATTGGTTTAGGAATCGACGTGATTGATTTGGGTCTTTCAACAACGCCAACTGTTGAAGTTGCTGTTCCGTTAGAAAAAGCGGAAGGTGGAATTATCCTTACGGCTTCCCACAATCCAAAACAATGGAATGCCTTGAAATTATTGAATGAAAAAGGAGAATTCCTGAATGGTGCAGAAGGACTTAAAATTCTTGAAATTGCTGAAGCGGAAGCTTTCGATTTCTCGGATGTGGATGATTTAGGAGCCATTATGATTAACGATGCGTACATGGATATTCATATTGATGAAGTATTGAATTTACCTTTAGTGGATATCGATGCGGTAAAAGCGGCTAAATTTAAAGTAGTTGTTGATGGCGTAAACTCTTCTGGAGGAATTATTATACCAAGATTATTGGAATTAATGGGCGTTGAAGTAGTAGAATTATACTGCGAACCAAACGGACATTTTCCTCATAATCCGGAACCGTTGAAAGAGCATTTGACTGATATTTCAGAATTGGTAGTAAAAGAAAAAGCACATTTAGGAATTGTAGTTGATCCAGATGTAGATCGTTTGGCTTTCATTTGCGAAGACGGAGAAATGTTTGGAGAAGAATATACTTTGGTAGCTTGCGCTGATTATGTTTTGAGTAAAACACCAGGAAACACCGTTTCGAATATGTCTTCTTCCCGTGCTTTGCGTGATGTGACTAAAATGCATAACGGAAGCTATGAAGCCAGTGCGGTGGGTGAGGTGAATGTAGTGGAATTGATGAAAAAGAATAATGCTGTAATAGGTGGTGAAGGAAATGGCGGAATCATTTATCCGGAATTGCATTACGGACGTGATAGTTTAGTGGGAGTAGCTTTGTTTTTAACGCATTTGGCCAACAAAAAAATGACAGTTTCTGCTTTGCGTGCTTCGTATCCTGAATATTATATGAGTAAAAATAAAATTGAATTGACACCACAAATTGATGTTGATGCGATTCTTGTTGCCATGACTGAGAAATACAAAAATGAAGATATTACCACTATTGACGGTGTGAAAATTGATTTTGCTGAAAACTGGGTTCATCTAAGAAAATCGAATACAGAACCTATTATTCGTATTTATACCGAAGCGGCTTCACAAGAAAAAGCGGATGCTTTGGCACTTAGAATTATTGACGAAATTAAAGCAGTGGCTGGATTATAAGAGTAGTCTAAAAATTAAATATAGCAAGCCTGTTCGATTAATTGAACAGGCTTTTTTTTGTCTTATCCTGAACCGGATTTGAATTTAGATTATTACAGATTCGTTATTTTCGTTTCATCCTCTTTGGTCCATACCAGAGCCAGAATCCTGTGATGGTAAATATCAAAAGTGCCAGTCCCATGATGGTGGTGTAAACCAGTTTAATAAGTCCATTGCCAGTCTTGAAATAATCGTCAAGAATTGATCCATCGTGTACCTTTTCAATAAAGTCAGACCGTCTTCTTTCAATATGTAATAATTGCCCTGTTGCCCCGTCAAGTTGAATTCCCCAAAAGTTTTCGGCAAAAATAAATTTCACCATTCCTTTATCTTTTTTAATCTCAATTCGTTCCAGTTCCAGCGTTGCGTCTTTTGAAATAGAGTCCAGTAAAATTTTGCAGGCATTTTTGTGTAAACTGTCAATAGGAAGCCAGTCTTTTAAATGTACTGAAGTTCCCTGAAATGATTTTGATTGCAGCAACCCGCCACTATTTTTTTTCCAACCTAACAGAATTCCGGTCACGGAAACAAAAAAGAAAAAAATAAATAAAAAAGCTCCAGTTGTTCGGTGAATTTTCCTGAATACCCTGAGCAATTTAGCTTGTTGTTTCCTTTGATTATTTTCGGTCATTTTAATTTCTGTGTTTTGATTTCAATATGGGCTAAGGTCTCCTTTACTTATAGTATAATTGCTTGTGTAAATCGAGGGCTATACCTTTTATAAAAAGTAAGAATTTGCGAATATACAAAGCGATCTCTATAATTCATCATAAAATTTATTGGAATACATTTGAAACCGATTGTTGCCAGTTTTGAGCTTGACAAAGGGTAAAATTATAAATTTACTTAAAAGTTAAGGCAAATATTAAAAATTCACCCTAAAACTTATATTTGGCGTTAAGCCAAGGGATTTATTGTCTACTTGAATAGCATCATTCGAGTCATTTGGATTGACTTTATAATAGCGATTGATCAGATTGTTCTGGTTTGTTGCGTTAATGACACCGGCAGTAACCGAAGCTTTAATAGATTGTGACAGGTTGAAATTGTAATTTAAAGAAGCGTCTAAACGCATGAAATCATCTAAGTTTTCATTGTTTGGAGAATCATAATTTACCATGGTATTATTTCCGTTTTGTACGGTTTCATTTCCCTCAATTGGTTTTGTATACGGCTGCCCATTTCTCCAAACACCGCCAACAGCTATTTTTAGATTTTTAAGAATGTCGTAATAAAAACCTAGCGATACTGAATGCCTTATATCTACATTATTAGGAAAAGTTGAAGGTATAAAAGCATCAAATTCATAGTCGTTTGTACTAAACGTGTAACTCACCCAAACACTATATTGACGCGCTGTTTTATTGGCTAAAAATTCAAAACCTTTAGCAGTGTAACTTCCATTCGCATTAGTAAACTGAAAACTGTTATAGAAACCCTGATTAGAAGCCGTAATGCCGTCAACAATTTTATAAAAACCTGTAGCCTCAATATTTAGTTTGTTTTTATTGAATTCCACACCAAAAGAGCCTTGTTTACTCGTTGCAATTGGAATGTCTTTATCGGTTACTAAAACCCAGCGTCTTTTTTCGACACCAAGAAAATCATCTTCAAAATCCACGATTTGAGTAGTAGATTGATTTTTAAATTCCCCTTCTAATTTTAAAGCAAATTGATCTGATAATTTTTGTCGAATGTTTATTCTTGGCTCGACCAAAAGCTTTTCGAATTTTTGAAAATAATTCAAACGCAATCCAACTCTTAAATAGGTATTGTTTTTATTGTATTCCACCTCAGAAAATAAGGCATGATTCAACAAAACATCTTTTTTAGTGCTAGAGTAAAACGGAGCACTAACGGTGGTTTGGTTTAACATTCCCGTTTCATTGAATTGGTACCCAAACAAGAAATTTAAGTTGTCATTAGTTTTGTAATAGGTGTTGAGTTTAGCTCCAGTTTCCAAAACTTCATTGGCTTCGGTTAAGCGCTGATCCGTTTCTACTCTGTAATCGGTAGCATCAATATTGTATCTGGAAAAGTAAGTGATGACGTTTGAGCTTAATTTTGGATTCCATTGCGCTTTCCAATTTCCTCCGTAACCGATATTTTTCTGGGATAAATTACTGGTTTTAGATTGGGTTTCGTTTGAATTTGTAATGCGGCTTTCGGAATAATCCAATGCATTATTAATACCAATAATATTCGCTCTGAATTGATGTTTTTCATTCAAATCGAAAAGTAATTTAGCGGTATAATCATAAAAGTAAAAATCAGAAGACGTATTATTCTGGTCACTATCGGCATTGATTTCAGTGTCCTGAAAACTACGGTCAAAGTATTTAGTGTAGGTTGGTGATTTAAACAAATCAGTAATCGATCGACGTCCTGAAATATGAAGTTCTAATTTTTTAGTTATTGGAATTTCTAAAAAGGCATCGGCACTAATGGAGTTAATTCCTGCGCCACCAGAAAAGGTATTGGTGACCAGATCTTTCGTATACATATTGATAGTACTGGAAACGCCATCACTGTATTCAGCACTTGTTCCGTTTTTACTGACGATAACTTTATTGGTAAGATTTGGATTGTAAGCAGATATTAACCCGAAGAAATGACCGGAATGATACATTTTTATATTATCCCAAAGCACTAAATTCTGATCATTAGTTCCGCCTCGTACGTTGATGTTAGCAATACTTTCATTGGTGCTTTCAACACCGGGAAGCGCTTGAACGGATTGCAAAATGTCAGGTTCTATTAATCCGGGAAGAATACCGAATTTTTTAGTGTTTAAAACGGTGCTTCCATCCAGGTATTTTTGTAATCCAGGCGTTAAATAGACATTTATCAAAACCTGATTCAACTCTTCGTTTTTTGTGGAAAGAACAATGTCTTTGCAATTGTTTTGTGCCGAAAACAATTCGTTAGCAGAAAACTGTCTGGATTCAAAACCCAAATAGGAAATGGTCAGCGTTGCATTAATCGGAATATTTTGCAGGCTAAATGTACCGTTTTTATCGGTTATTGTACTTTTTTCGATGTCATTTACAAGTACTGAAGCACCAATCAAACGAGATTTTTTTTCATCGGAAAAAACAATGCCACAAACTGATATTGTTTTGTTTAACACTGAAACGGTAACATATCGATTGTCTAAAGCTTTGAAATTTAAAAGCGTTTTCGAGTTTAGATAATCAATAGTTTCTTGTAACGTAAAAGAAGCATTTGGTTTGTCAATTGTAATGGTGGCCACATCTTCAACGGCATACGAAAATTTGATATTGAATTGTTTTTCGATGGAAATGATAACCTCAGTCAAAGGTGTTTTTTTAGCTGTATTTTGTCCATAACAAATACTGCTAATGCAAAGGAGAAAATAAATCAGCCATTTATTTAACACCATAGTTGTAAAATATAATGGTTTTGCCTTCAATCTTGTAACTTAATTTAAGCGGAATTGTAACCGCCTGAAGCGCTATTTCTTTATCAGTATGTGTAAAACTTCCCGTAAAGAGTTTTGAAGTATCGACACCCTCCACTTTAATTTTTATATCATATTGACGCTCCAATTCTGCAATAACCTGATTTAATGGAATCTTATTAAAGCTTGATTCTTGTTGAATCCACGAAGGATTTTGGGCATCAAAATCTTCAACATTTTCGATGGTGCCATTTATAACTCGGAATGTTTTTCCGGGAGGTAATTTAATAGTTTCGTTATTATATGTTACACTCACCAAACCTTCGTAGCAATTTACTTCAAAATAGTTTTTGCGCTCTTTTACGTTAAATTGTGTCCCTAAAACGGTAACGACTCCCGCAGTTGTGTTTACACTAAAAGTTTGGCCTTTCTGAACTTTGAAAAAAGCTTCTCCTTCTAACGTTAAAGCTCTTTTATCAGCCCATTTTTTTTCGTTAAAACTTAATTTTGAAGCGGAGTTTAATATCACTTCAGAATTGTCCGGTAATGTTACTGATTTTGTTTGTGCTATTTGGGTTTCAAATGAGGTAATGTTATTAAAAAACAAGAAATAAGCAGAGGTTAACATAACGACCAGAACTGCGGCAACTCTATAGAATGCCTTGAAGTTTAAAGTTCTGACTTTTGTTTTCTTTCTAGAATGGTTTCTGGCTTTAAAAGCTTCCAAAGCAGCGTGGGCATCTACTTTTGGAGTTTCCAATTGTGATGCATAATGAGCTATCTTTTCAAGTGTTTGCAAATCTTCGGATTGTTTCAAATCTTCAATTTCTTGGCTTGAAAGCTCATTATTCAACCATTTTAATATCTCTTTTTCGGTTTTCATTTTATCTCTCTATGTTTATAAGACAACTAACTTTTAAATTACCCTACAGCTAAATGACTAATTATATATTTTCTATTTGGGCTTTTAAAATTTGGAGTGCTCCAGACATTCTTTTTTCTACAGTTTTTTGAGAAATATCGAGTAATTCAGCTATTTCCCGGTACTTTTTTCCATCTATTCGATTCAATAAAAATACTTCCCGTTGTACTTCGCTTAATGATGCGATTGCTTTTGTGAGTTTTTGTTTGAATTCTTCTTCTTCGAATAAATATTCGGGACTTTGATTATTCGTATCTAAGTTAGGCGCATCTTTAGCATACCTTAATACTACTTTTTGATGCTTTATGTTATTCAGGAATAAATTATTAATGCTGGTAAACAAATACGTTTTGACTTTACTAAAGTCGATTTTGGAACAATTTTCCCAAATTTTAGTGAACGCATCTTGTACCAAATCTAATGCAGCTTCATCATCACCACATTTGTAATACGCAAAATTATTTGCTGATTGCACGTGCTTTAAGTAAAAGTCTCTAAAGTGATTTTCTTCGCAAAGTGTACTTTTTTCGTCGCTCATTGAGTATTAATTCATTTTTTGTAGGTTGTAAATGTAAATTATTTTTTCAAAAAGCAGTTGCGTTAATTATAATTGCTTTTTTATGAAAAATAGTTTAAAATATAATTGATTGATTTGTAGTATTTTATGAATTTATTTGTAAAATTTTATATTTTTTTTAAAATTTTGGTAGGGTAAAAATAAGCGTAGTTGTCTTACTAATAGAAAGGCGCTAAAAACATCGCTTGTAAATATAAAAATACATTAAATTTGAAAATTATGAAAACATTAAAAATTGTTACAGGAATTGCATTGATGGCTATCTTAGGTTTTACATCATGCCAAAGTGAAGTAGATGAGGTAGAAGGAGAAAATCCAAATACCAATTCGGCTAATTCAACTACAACAAGTAATCTGAAACGTACTTCGATGTATGATGGTTCATTTGATGATTTCTTGGATGGAGCATCATGTTCTTCTATCCTATTACCCGCTATTGCAAAAGTGAATGGAGTTCAGGTTGCTGTGTCGACTAAATTAGATTATCAACGGGTTATTGAAATTTTGGCACAGTCTAATAATGACCAAGATTCAGTAATATTACAATTTCCTTTAAGAGTTCAATTAAGTAATTATACAGAGGTCACCGTTACTAATCAAACCGAGTATAATGCTATTCTTAATGCTTGTAGTTCTGCCGAGGCTTCTGGTCAAGATGCAATTTCTTCTGTAAATATCAGTTTCCCAATTACAATTTTTACGTATAATTTAAGTTTTCAACAAACAGGAAGTGTTGTCATCACATCCGAACAACAATTATATGCGTATATGTCTAATGTAAGCAGCACGGAATTATTTTCGGTAAACTACCCAGTTTCAGTGACAATTGCGGATGGAACAAAACTGACTGTTTCAAGTGATGCTGAATTACAAGCAGCTATTACTGCATCTCTAAAAACAGAAGCAGCGATGGCAGAAGCAGTTCAAAATGGAAAAAAATTAGAAACGATTTTGGTTAACGGTAAGTTTAAAGTAGATTCATTTGTAAATGCAGGAGTAAACTCAGCAACAAACTATAAAGATTTTACGATAGATTTTGCAAATAATTTATCGGTAACAGCCATAAATCTATTGAATACAACAGTAAATGGGACTTATGCGGTAAAATCGGAATTAAATGTTTTTCTAAAACTAAATTTTTCAGGAAATGCTTCGTTTGCTTTATTGAATAATACTTGGAAAGTAACAAGTTTTACTGCTTCGACAATCACATTGCAAAGTACAACTAATGCAGGATTAACATTAGTGTTGAAACAAATATAAGTTGGTTTAGATTGGTTAGTTTTTTCAAAGAACAGCTACTAAACGCATTGTAGCTGTTCTTTAAAATAAATATATAATATAAAAATAATAATGAAAAAAGTAATTACTCTACTAATTATAGGTTTGTTCCTGTCAGTAGCATCCTGTTCAAAAGAAGATGATTCCATAGATAACTCAGTTGCAGTAAATCCTAACGCGAATAAACAGCAAACGGGAAGTTCTTCTAACGATTTATTATCTGATAAAAAGTTTAAGAGTATGATTATTGAAGTGGTGTATGTAGCCGGTTTTGAGCCAAGCAGTACAGCGATCAGTAATTTTGTGACCTTTCTTACGGCAAGAACCTACAAGCCAAACGGTATTAATGTTATAAAGCGATCTATACCATCACCGGGAAATTCACCTTATACTGATGCAGAGATTGTAAGTATTGAAGATGCTAACCGAACAAAATACAACACTTCGGATCAAATAGCAGTTTGGGCATTTTTTGCAGATGGGAAATCTTCGAAAGACACTGATACAGGAGTTATTCTAGGAACGGCTTATAGAAATACTTCTTTTGTTATTTTCGAACAAACTATTCAAGGTTTGAGCGACAGTCCATTTAAACCCAGTAGAAACGTATTAGAGACTACAGTGATTACCCATGAATTTGGACATATTCTTGGACTGACGAACCTTGGTACAGCCTTGCAAAGCAGTCATGAAGATGCAGAACATCCAAAACATTGTAATGTAAATACCTGTTTAATGTATTGGTCATCCGAAACTGGAAGCGGTATTGGAAATATGGTTTCAGGTGATGCTGCTCCACAATTAGATGCGCAATGTATTGCAGACCTTCGAGCCAACGGAGGAAAATAAAAGTATAATTTGAATAATTAAAACACGAAACAGATGAAAATAAAATATATAACAATAGCTTTATTCTTTGGTATAATAACAACAATAAATGCACAGGACAATACTATTCCTAAATCGAATGGAGGAATAAAAGGAGGTTATAATTTAGCAGCCGTAAGTTTTGACGGAGATGGAGAAACAGGACAACGACACGGTTTTCATATAGGAGTTTATGGCGAGTCTTTTATTAGCGAAAGCTTTTCTATCCAACCTGAACTAATGTATTCTCAACAAGGCTATGAAATAACAAATAGCAGTGGGACTTTTACGCAAAAATTGGATTACATCAATTTGCCGCTAATGCTTAAAGCCTATCCTTCTCAAAATTTCTTTTTGGAAGCGGGTCCACAAATTGGCTTGGCAGTTTCGCATAAAGAAGAATATGATGGATTTTTTAGTAGTTCACAAGAGTATGATCCTAATAATTTTGATTGGGGAGTTAACTTTGGAGGAGGATTTAAAACCGATTCTGGTATCAGTTTAGGAGTGCGCTATCATTTAGGTTTAGGAGATTTGTATGATGAAGGCAAAGCACAAAACAGAGTTTGGCAATTCTCATTAGGGTTTGATTTGTAATTTAAATAGCTTTAAAAATAGAATGCCCAAGAAAATTTCTTGGGCATTTTTTTAAGTGTTTTCGAAAGTAAAATAAAGAGAATTGGTAATATAAAAACAGTTTTTTTCGTGGTCAAAGTATGATTTTCATTTGGACCATGTTTATAAATTTACTTAATCATCAGTATTAACAAAATTTGAAAATGACTATTTAGTAAAAATCAATATCTTTGAACTCAAATTAGACATAGAATGATTACTAAAGTAGCACCAACACAATTAGAGCAATACTTTCAACAGTTTCGCGATAACATAATCGGAATAGATCAAGAGTTTGAATCTCCTTACGGACGAAAACAAATTATTTATACGGATTGGACGGCGAGTGGTCGTTTGTATCGTCCTATTGAAGAAAAATTAATGAATCAATTTGGTCCTTTTGTGGCCAATACCCATACAGAAACTACGGTTTCGGGAACAGCAATGACGAAAGCGTATCATCAGGCGCGCCATATTATCAAACATCACGTAAATGCCAGTGCTGACGATGTCTTGATTACTGACGGAACAGGAATGACAGGTGTTGTTAATAAATTTCAGCGTATTTTGGGTTTAAAAGTTCCTGAAAACTTAAAAAATTTCATCACTATCCCAGCCGAAAAGAAACCAATTGTTTTTATTTCGCACATGGAGCACCATTCGAATCAAACGTCTTGGTTAGAAACCATTGCTGATGTTGAAGTTATTCCTTCTTCAGAAGATGGCTTATTCAGTATAGAAAATCTTGAATTGTTATTAGAAAAATATAAAGAGCGACCTTTTAAAATAGCTTCGATCACATCTTGTTCGAATGTTACGGGAATCAGAACTCCGTATCATGAAGTGGCGAAAATAATGCATCAAAACAACGGACTTTGTTTCGTGGATTTTGCTTGTTCAGGACCTTATGTGAAAATCGACATGCATCCTGAAGATGCGGAAAGTTATTTGGATGCGATTTTCTTTTCGCCTCATAAATTCCTTGGCGGACCTGGAACTTGTGGAGTTTTGGTTTTTAATAAAAAATTATACCAAAATTTAGTTCCGGATAATCCGGGTGGCGGAACAGTAAGTTGGACGAATCCTTGGGGAGAACACAAATACATCGATAATATTGAAGATAGGGAAGATGGTGGTACTCCGGGGTTTCTTCAGGTAATAAAAACTGCATTGGCTGTTCAGTTGAAAGAGCAAATGGGAATTGAAAATATCTTAAAAAGAGAGCACGAAATAGTAGATTATATTTTTTCGGAATTAGGAAATGTTTCCAATATTAAAATTCTTGCAGGACAGCACCATGATAGGTTAGGGGTGATTTCTTTCTTTGTGGAAGATTTGCATTTTAACTTGGGTGTGAAATTACTGAATGATAAATTCGGAATTCAAACCCGTGGCGGTTGCAGTTGTGCAGGAACCTACGGTCACTTTTTATTGCACGTAGACCAGGAAACATCCCATAAATTAATTGACGAAATTACTCTTGGAGATTTAATCAGAAAACCGGGCTGGATTAGAATGTCTATTCATCCTACAACTACAAATACCGAAATTGAATTTGTTTGTAACGGAATAAAAGCATTGGCTGAAAATCATAAAACGTGGGCTTTGGATTATGATTATAATCCTGCCACCAATGAGTTTATAAATAAGAATGCACAACCTTTAGAAGATGAATTGGTAAAAAACTGGTTTTCTTTATAATTGTTGCCGTTTTAAAAGAGTTAAAAAAAAATCACTTATCATACAACACTATTGTTTATGATAAGTGATTTTTTTTCTGAACACCTTGACTGAATACTGCTAACGGAACACTATCTTCTGTGTTTCCATCTTTTATGCGTCCAGAAATAATATTCAGGAGCTTCCAGAATCTGTTTTTCTACTTCTCGTAAAAAGGTACTGGTAATTTCAAAATCAGGAATTGATCTGGGATTATCTGTAATGGGTACAAAAGTAGCTTCATAAAAACCTCTTTTTACTTTTTTTACTTTTACAAAAAGAACATTCAAATCGTATTTTTTGGCAAGCATTTCGGCACCGGTATGAACAGGCACTTCTACACCCATAAATTTATCCCAATGAAAGGCTCTATTCAATTTTGGAGATTGATCACTGGCTAATCCATACATACTAAGAATACCCTTTTTTTGATTTTCTGCCATCAACGGAATCGCTTTTTTTGTTTCCACTAATTCAGCATTGTATTTGGATCGAATGTCTCGTATCAGTTTATCAAAGTATTTATTGGCAATTTTTTTATAAACGCCTATTCCTTTAAAATTTGTTTTAGCGTTGAAAGACAATAACCACTCCCAACTCGCATAATGGGATGCCAATAAAACGGTACTTTTTCCTTTGTCTTCGAATTCTTTCACCAATTCAATATTGGTAATCACAAATCTTTTATTCATCTCATCTGATGAAATAGTCATCGTTTTTATCATTTCTAAAAACATATCACACAAATGGTGGTATGATTTTTTTTCGATGACAAGACGTTCCTTGTCACTAAGATGGGGGAAAGCCAAGGCTAAATTATATTTAACCGTTTTTTTGCGGTAGCCAATAATATAATAAACGATTAAATAGATACAATCAGAAAACCAATAGAAAACCCTAAATGGCAGAATGGAAATAATCCATAAAAGCGGAAAGGTCAAGATAAAAACAAGAAATTGCATGCCGTTATTTTTCTTGCAAATATAAGTCAAAAATGTAGATTGATATTAATTTTGACCGCTTACTGTATCGGTATTTTAGAATGACTATATTTACAATTCACAATAAACACACTTTATGAATACCGTTTTAATAGCAATAATTGTAGTAAATGTTTTAATTAGTTACAAGGGGTTTAACGACCTTTCTTTTTTTAGAAAATATGAATTTCATGTTGGGAGTATTCGGGCAGGAGAACAAATTAGAATGTTATCCTCAGGTTTTCTTCATGCTGACATGACCCATTTGATTTTTAATATGTTGACGCTTTGGTTTTTTGCGCCAGTAGTCATTAGTTATTTAGGTGCTTTTTCTTTTGGATTGATTTATTTTGGAAGTTTAATTTTTGGAAGTTTACTGACGATGGTTTTTCATAAAAATGATTATGGTTATAGAGCTGTAGGTGCATCTGGAGCGGTAACCGGAGTTTTGTACTCAGCAATATTATTACAGCCGGATATGATGTTGGGAATCTTTTTTATTATCCCAATGCCTGCTTATATTTTTGGAATCCTTTATTTATTGTATTCCATTTACGGTATGAAGGCTAAGAATGATAATATTGGACATACGGCTCATTTTGGAGGCGCTGTAGGAGGTTATTTGATTACATTGCTCAAAGAACCTACTTTGTTAGTAGATCACACTTTGATGGTGATATTATTAGCTATTCCAATAGTTATTCTTTTTATGATGGAAAAAATGGGAAAGCTATAATGGCACAACTTTTGTTTAGAAATCAATTCAATTAATTAAATTATATAAAAAATGAAAAAAGCACTACTAATTCTGTCTATTCTGTTTGTTTCGATGTCTTATGGACAAGAAGTTAAACAAGTTCCTCAAATAAACGTAAGTGGAGAAGGAAAAGTAAAGGTAATTCCGGATCAGGCTACTATAGCAGTTACTGTTGAGACAAAAGGGAATAATGCCAAAGACGTAAAAAAGCAAAATGATCAAAAGATTGAAGCGGTTTTAAAGTTTATCAAAAAAATGAACTTGGCACCGGCAGATTATAAAACGCAACGTGTTTCATTGAATCCACAATACGATTATGAAAAAAAGAAACACAGTTATAATGCGACTCAAACAATCGAAATTTTATTGAGAGATTTATCAACGTATGATGAATTGATGGAAGGATTAGTTGACGAAGGAATTAATAGAATTGACAATGTTACTTTTCAATCTTCAAAGTTGGCACAATATCAATCAGAAGCTAGAAAATTAGCGATGAAAGAGGCTAAATTGAAAGCAGAGGATTATGTTTCTGTTTTAGGACAAAAAGTTGGGCGTGCCATGACAATATCTGATAATTCACAAACCTATTATCCGCAACCAATGTATGCTGCAATGAAAACAATGGAAAGAAGTGATGCTAGTGCTCCAAGAGAAACGCTGGCTATTGGAGAAATCAATATTACTGCTAATGTAACTGTAAGTTTTATTTTAGAATAAAGAAGCTAAAATCATAATTAAAAAATCCCATCTCAGATTCAAAAATGAGATGGGATTTTTTTTTTGAATAAACTGCAATACGAAAGTATCAATTATTGTATATAAAAAAAACTCCTCAATTGCTTGAAGAGTTTTCGTGGGGAGAGCAGGATTCGAACCTGCGAAGTTTACACAGCAGATTTACAGTCTGCCCTCGTTGGCCGCTTGAGTATCTCCCCAAGACTCAATAAGCATTGCTTATTGTGCTAACCGGGTGCAAATATAGAAACACTTTTGAAGTTTCCAAACTATATTTGCACTTAATTTTACTATTATTTTTAATGCATTGGTATTGAATAAAATAAAAAAATCTCCACTAGGGAGATTTTTTGTTTTATAGCGATAAATGGGGTTATTTTGCTAAAAGTTCTAAAACTTTTGCTCTAAGTTCCGCACCTCTTAAATCTTTTGCGACTACATTTCCTGATGCATCAAGAATAAAAGTAGCCGGTATCGATTCTACTTTATATTGCTTAGCTATAGGTTCATCCCAAAATTTCAAATTTGAAACATGATTCCATGTTAGTTTATCTTTTGCAATAGCATCTTTCCAGGCTTTGGCATCTTTATCTAAAGAGACACCAATTATGTTTAGACCTTTGCTGTGTAACTCTTTGTATAGAGCTACAACATTTGGGTTTTCTTGTCGACAAGGTCCACACCATGAAGCCCAAAAGTCAACGATTGTAACCTTTCCTAAATTTTCTTTTAGAGAAATTGTTTTCCCTTGGGGATTAGGACCTGAAAAATCGGCTCTTCATTTAGCTTCAGCAGCCGGAGCTGATGGAGCAGGAGCAGCTCCTACAGAAGGCATTTTCATTTCAGCAAGTTTAGCTTTGATGGCAATACCTGGTTTTGTTTTTTTCAATGATTCTTCTAAGCTGTTGTATAATTTTTCAGATTTTGCAACATCAGCAGTTGGATCATTTAACATACCTTGTATAATCAAAGCAGAAATAAATGCTTTAGGATGTGTTTCTGCATAAGTTACGTATTTAGCTTTTGAAGCTACACCAACTTCTTCTTGAATTTTAGAAAATTCTTGCATCAACTTATTGATAACTACTGTATCTTTAGTTTGTTGAGCAGTTTCCATAGCTTTCATGTTTTTGGTTTGAAAATCCATAAGTTTCTTTTGAACTTTAGTGATTTCTTCATTGAATGCTACGTATTCGTCGTTATTATAAGTTCCAGAGACTTTAGATTTTTGAATACTGTCTTTGTTAATAGCGATAGTTACTTCTCCATTTTCAAGTATGAAAGGTATTTTAGCTTGCGCTCCTTCTAATTGAATCGTATAAAATGATGGTTCAGTAATTGTCCCTTTCATTTCAAATTTACCATTTTCAACTTTTACGGTATCTTTTGCAAGCAATCCCATGCCATTCGCATCTTGTGTCTCCAAGATAATTGTTTTACCATTTTCAATTCCTGTTGCAGTCCCTGAAATGATGTATTCATCTTTGCCAACTTTGCTACAAGAAATTAAAACAACAGCAGCAGAAAGTAATAAAATTATTTTTTTCATTATTAATTAGTTAATTAAGTTAAGGTTGCAAAAGTATTTAAAATTATAAATTATTAATAATTTTACAGCCTAAATTTTTGTTATTATTTTTCATTCTTAATTAGGAATTGATCTGTATTCTATTTGTAGTCATTCTGTATCATAATGAATGAGGTGTATTCATTGTTTGAAAGGATAGTTTGTTCCGAAAAAAAGAATCTTGTTTTAATTATGGTTGTGTCTCTTTTATTGAAAAATCATTTTTTGATTCATACTTCAGTATAGCAGATTTTGTATGTTCTATCTCATTTTCCGTAATCTTTATGTTCAGGTTTACAGTTCTTAATTCTTTATGCAAAATGGAACAAATGGGATTCGTTTTGAGATTAAAATCAATTTGTGCTTTTTGTTTTTCAAGAACAGCAAGCGTTTCTTTAGCTTTCTTATATTGAAATTGGTACAGAACACATGAGTCTTTCATGATTGGTCGCTTTAAGGAGTAGTTTTCTAGGCTTGCTAAAATACTTAAAACAAGTTGATTATAAACGATAATTAATTATTTTTTTTACAAAATAATTATAAAGAAAATAGGTGAAAATAAAAAAGCACCCTTTAGAAGGATGCTTAGCTATTTGTGCTCTTGTAAAAACTAGTCTTGGTTGATTGTTTTTCTCCAAGTAAAAGAATTCAAGATATGTCTTTTTGCAAATCTTCCAGGAGAATCAGCATTTACCATTTTTACATAAGTTGCTTTAGGCACACTGATGTATTCGTAAACACTACCATTTGAAAAATTAATAATTAATCTTCCTTCAACAAACTTGTAATCTGAAATTGTAGCAGTTGCTATAGTTTCAGTATATTCAGGTAAGTTTTGTTTAAGAGTTTCAGGATTGATACTTACCAAGAAATGATATGCTTCAATAATTTTTTTACTATTTTCTTCAGCAGCTTTCAATCCGGTTTCATCGCCCTGAAATTTGTCAGGATGCGCTTCTTTCATAGCGTTACGATAAATCGTTTTCAAATCTTTTAGCTCTGCAGTTTTATCTACATTTAGCAGTTTGCGGTATTCAACTATTTTTTTCATAAATAAGGTAACTACTTGTCTTTTAGTATTAAATCAATGTAATTTGATTTCAAAATCGACAAATTTTTTGCAAAGGTACACTTTTTTTTATTTTTTTAGTTTGTGACAAAAAAATATTCAAAAAAAAGAACTTAAATTCTATTCTTTTGTTAAAAAAGTAAGATAAAAATGTACTATTGTTGTGGTTTATTATTGGCTTTGTCGAAATTTTTAGACTTTTTCGGATATTTATTATAACTGATATCGCTTGGATTTTCAATGATTGATTTTATTGTAATCCAATCACCAACAGTATGTTTTTGGGCCATTTTATAATCTAAAAGATATTCCCCACAAAAAAAGTTGTTGTTTTCATCTTTTTCCATAATTCCGGTGTAAACACCTTTTTGTAACATTCTTTCTTCAGAAGCTTTGGTCATAATCAATTTATTTTTACTAATTCTAGTTGGCAAAGTTAATCAAATATTACTTGTCTTGCTCTATTTTAGACTTTCTGATTACCTTTGTTTAATGGAAAAAATATTTCGTCCCAACCCCAATTCCTTCAAAAATACTTTTTGTGTCTTTCATGAAGCGTCTTTGGACAGCATAAATGGATTAGAACTTCAATACGACAGTAAATCGGGAAGTAAATATTATTATACTAAAGTGGGAATGTATCGCTTGTCGAATCACTGGGGACGATTGGCTAACAGTAAATGGCGTTTAGAACCATTAGAACCAGAAATAGATTCTAAAATAAAATTAGGTTTTGCGCCTTGGATCAATTTTTATCCAGATAATGCTCTAGATGAATTATATTATTTAGAAGCCAATTATCTAAAGAAAACGGTCAATTATCAACATAGGAACAATCCAAGCTATGATAAAAAAGCCATACTTAGAACCAGTTTTGAAACTACAAAAAGAATCAAGCAAGTCCGAAATTTATTTAATTTGACTTCTTGGGCTAAGTATTTTGATTATGAAGATTTGGATTTTTTGAGAAAGAAAATAATTGATGAATTAATCTTTACCAATAAATCTTTGGAAGAAATAAAAAAAGAATTGAAATAAATCTAAGGGATGATTGATACAAACGTTACATTTTAATCATTCGAAGCAATCAATACTAAATCATTTATAGTGACAGGTTTAGATAAATAACCCAATATGTCTGTATAGGTTTTCGATTTGTTTTTGTCCTCAGCTGCAATAGAGGAGCTTACGATATATACGGTGATTGGTTTGCTGAATTTAGATTTTATTAACCCCATTTTTTCCATGAATTCCCAGCCATCCATGATTGGCATATTGATATCCAATAGGATTATATCTGGAAGTATTTCAGTAGTATCCAGTTTATGATGTACTGTGTCGTGCAATGCGTCTATAGCTTCTTTCCCGTTTTTGAAAGTAGTAACGATTGAAAACATTTCAGATCTTTGAATGATTTTATTAATGATGATTTGATAAATAGGATCATCATCGATTACCCAGATTGCTTTTTTTGTCATTGAATATAGATTTTAAATGTTGTTCCTATATTGGGTTTGCTTTCCACGGTTATATTTCCGCCCATGGCATCAATTTGATTTTTTGTAATAAATAATCCAATTCCTTTTGAATCAGAATTAGTAGAGAATGTTTTGTACATCCCGAAAATTTTATCCGCGTTTTTAACAAGGTCAATACCGATACCATTATCGGAAATCTGAAGTACTTTTGTGTCGTTCTCCTCTATCCATTGAATGACTATAATTGGTTTTCGTTCCGGATGACTATATCTGATTGAGTTAGAAATAATGTTGTAAAGAATACTCTCCAGATAGGCTGGATTATAATTTATCATCACATTCTCTGGCATGATAGTAGAAATGGAAACATCTTTTGAGGTTATTTGCTCCGAAAGCACTTTTTGAACAGTATCTAAATACTGCTGTAAGTTCAAAGATTCAGATACTAAACCTATATTAGCCCTTATATTTATGACCTCGTTTAAGTGAACCATTGTTTCATTTAAGGAATTAGAAACAGATTTCAATAATTGTATCATTTCATCTTTCTCTTCTTCTGATTCAGAAGATTCTATCAAAGACATAATAGAGGCAATGTTGCTGGTATGTGATCTTAAATTATGAGAAACAATATAGGAAAAGTTAAGTAGCCTTTTGTTTTGTTCAGTCACTAAATTGAAAGAGTCATTTAAATCTTTCTCTGCTTCTTTTGTCTTTGTAATATCAATCATTATACCTCGCAAACTAAAAGCCTGACCATTTTCGGAAATTACATTTACAATATCTCTTAGCCAAACAACAGCTCCGTTCTTTGCAATCATCCGATACTCAAAATCATGATTTAAATTCCCTTTAGTTTTTAAAGCACAATAATTCATGGTCCATTCCTTATCTTCAGGATGAATATGGTCAGCCCAAAAGGTTTTACTCGCTAACCATTCCTCAGAAGTATATCCTAATATTTTTTCTGATTTTTGACTTATAAAATTAAAAGCGAAGGTTTTAGCATCACATTCCCAAACTATTCCATCAATAGTATTAATTAGGGATTCAACTCTTTGCTGTGATTTAAGAATTAAATTTTCCGATGATTTACGGTCTGTAATATCTTCAGTAGAGACAATAATTCTTTCCAATGTTTTTTCATAACCTCGAATGACATTCCATCTTAAATTTACATCTCGGTATTGACCAAAAGAATTTTTTATTGTAGAATCGGTAATCAATTGTTTTTCGCCTTGAGTAATCGCAATGAGCTGTTTTGTAAAACCATCAATAGATTCTTTAGAAATGATTTGATCAAGTCCTGCGATTAATTCTTTTTTAGATTTGACCTCATGAAGCTTTAAACATACATTGTTGACATCAATTACTTTAACTAAGGAAATGCATTCCTTTACAACGTCAGGATGCTCATTTAAATAAAGTAAAACCTCTTTTGAATCTTTATGGATAAGGTTCAATTCTTCAAGATAGTTTTTTACTTTCGAGAAATCTTCTTCCCACAAAGGTATTGGAGAATCTTCAAAGAGACTTTTAAATCGTATTTCACTTTTTTTGATTATTTCATCGGTTTCTTTTTGTAAAGTAATATCTTCAGCAATAATGATATTGGTACTTGGTCTTGCACTTGTTTCCAAAAGTGGCGTAACGGTCAAGTTTGCCCAAACAATTTTTCCTGATTTAGTGCGGTATTGTTTTACGCCAGAATTTTCCGGAATAATTTTTTTATCCTTTCTTTCCTTGTTCGATACTCCATTGGAATTGGTTACCAGTTGAAAATTTTGCTCCCTCATTTCCTGTGACGTATAGCCTAGCATGTTGCAGTATTGTTTATTAATTTCGATATAAGTACCGGAACTGGCATCGACAAGTGCTATTCCTACAGAGGCTTGATCGAAAATGGTTTTAAATTTTATTTCACTATTCAAGAGTTTTGTTGCTTGAGTATTTACTAAAAATTGTAATTCTTCCGGTATTTTTAATAAAGTGTATATCAAAATACCAAAAAGTGCGGCTAATATAAATCCAATAATTGCTGGAATTAGAATCTGGGCATAAAAATAATTCGGATGCTTAGATATTAGGTATAATTTCCAATCACCATCCGGAATAATTGTTGAGATATTGTATTTTTCAGAAAAATCAGTTTTATTTGGTAAGTAAAAAATTTCCTTTTTGGTCGTTGTATTTTTCTTTGAAAACTGAAAATAATATTTTGAATCATCAACAGTATTTATTCCTGAAGATTTCAATAAATTATCTAATTTAATTATAACTGCTGAAAATCCCCAAAATTTATTGTTCCGAAAAACGGGAAACCTTCCTACAATTCCCATTCCGCCTTGTCTTAATTTAAGTGGACCGGCAAAATACATCTTTTGAGAGGAAACTGATTTTAAGGCTTCTTCTTTAAGATAAGGAGAAGCTAAAATATTTAGATTTATAGCAGCTTCGTTCCCTTTTATGGGATAAATGTACTTTATCACTCCATTAGGGACCAATTGGACAGCATTAATATTGGTATTTGATTCCATCAGTTTTTTACCTACATCATCAAAATTTTCTGGAATGCCCAGGTCATTAATAGTCAATGCTAATGTTAATGTAGTCGTATAACAGTTTTTTAGTGATTGCTCTATATTTTGATTAACAATGCGAAGTGTATTATTCATTTCTCGTTGCTCACCTTCTTTTATAAGTTGATATTGCTGAGAGACGATAAATCCTGCTACATAACTCAGGAATATGAAAGTGATAAAACCCGTTGTTTTTGGCCTGTCTAAGAACCATCTGATGAATTTAGGGTATTTTTTATTGTCCATTTGTACTATTTGGAAGAATTCAGAATGCTCAATTTTTTTGTAAATAAATATATATAAAAATAGTATAACGGCATAATGTTTTATTAGTATGGTTAAATTATTAATTTTTAGGGTATTAAAATGTTTAATCCTATTGATTGTAACATCAAATGTATATAAAAACTACTATTTGTAAAAAAAAAGTGTGTTAGCTTGTTAAAAAAATATAAATAATTAGAGAAAACACAGGGAATAATAAAATGGATCATTATCTAAAATGATAAATTATCAAATTAAAAACAATTTGAATTTCAATAAATAAGCCGAACTTTGCAGGAGTTCCTAAATCGGATAATTGATTTGAGAGTTAAAAGATAAATGCCATGAGTAGAAATAACGAAAGAAACATAAAAAAGCACAATGATAAGTTGCATAAGGCTCAGGATAAAGTAAAACAGGCTGAGATTCTCCGCAAAGAAAAACTAAAACAAATTGTTAAAAAGTTTAATGAAGATAAGGCTTCAGAAAAATAATTAAAGATGGAAAACAATAAATTTACGGATCTAAAAAAAGGTGTTCAGGAAATAATTGATTTGATTGCCAGTAAAAATGGGAAAGAGGCTAATAACAAATTGGCTGAAGTCAGTGAGGATCTGGATGAATTACTTGATTTTGCAGAAGATGATGAAGATCTAATCGAAATCAGTAAGTATCAAGTACTGTTGAATCAATTGCAACAAAAAATAATTGCACTTAATGGTCAATTATAACCGATAGATTTCAATAGTTTTTAGATAAAATGACAACAATAAAATGTCCTTGTGGCTCTCAGGAAAATTTTAAGGAGTGTTGTGAACCATTTATTAATGGAACTCAAAAAGCACCAACTGCTGAAGCTTTAATGCGTTCCCGTTATTCGGCTTATGCAACACATGCAGCTGAATATTTATTGGCAACAACCCATATTTCAGAGAGAAAATACTATTCGAAATCCGATATTCTTAATTGGGCTACTTCAAATCAATGGCTTCAATTAGAAATTATAAAGGCTACAGAAAACACGGTGGAGTTCAAAGCCTACTTTTTGGACAATAAACTACAGAAACAACTACATCATGAACGGTCTACTTTTAAATTCGAAAATGGAAGTTGGTTTTATGTGGATGGGAAGTTTTTTGATTGAATCTAGCTTTTGTATGTTCTCTATTTAATAATTATAAAAAATGGTATTATGATTAGAAATGTCTTTTTTAGTATTGTTTTATTAACTATTGTAAGTTGTAAAACCAATAAAGTACCAATTCAAATTAGCTCTGAAACCGAGTCAACTCCAGCCTACAAAGAACAAATGGAAAACTTAGAGCAAATGATTTATTTTAGAGCTACAGGTAATGAACCTTTTTGGAGTTTAAAAATATCAGACAATAATATCGTTTTTGCATCATTGAATGCGGGATTTGAATCTTTCAATGCGCCATTTGTAGCACCAATACGAGCCATGGATGCCAATGTGAAAATGTATCGTGTTGCTACAGAATCTGGAAATATGAATATCGAAATTAGGCAGGAAGAATGCATTAACTCTATGTCGGGTGCTATTTCTCCTTATGTTGTTAAAATCGAAATAACTAAAGGAAAAACAGATAATAGTATTGTTTTTAATGGTTGTGGAACCTACATTACAGATGCTAAGTTACATGATATTTGGGTGTTAGAAAAAATGAATGGAGAGAATGTAACTCGTACGAAGTTCAAAAGAGAGTTTCCAAGAATTGAAATTAATGCAACTACAAATAAATTTTTTGGATTTGGAGGTTGTAATACCATGAATGGATCTCTATTTTTTGAGAAAGGACTTTTACGATTCACAAACATAGCTTCTACTATGATGGCTTGTGAACCACAAAATAGAGAAAGTGAGTTTCTTACTTCTTTGCAAAGTACCACTTCTTATAGCGTTGAAAATATGAAACTAACGTTGAAAAATCAATCCGGAATTGAATTGATATTCAAAAAAGTAGATTAATTTTAATCATTCTGATTAAAAAATCACAGCTCAGTTGTGATTTTTTTTTTGCGACAGTTTTGCTAAAAATTAATAAACGTTTGCTTGAAGGATATTAAATTCAACTCTTTGGGTGTAATTGTTTAAAACGTCAGTTCGAGTGTTTTTTGTGGAGTAAAACGGAACAAAAAATGTATCGAGAACCGTTTTTAATTAGCGAATTGACGGTTTATTTTATGCAACAAGTCTTTTTAAGGAATGTTTGATAAAGAAATAATTTTATTTATTTCATAATGAGAGTCTAACAGTTTTATTTAGTCTACCTTGTCCCGTTGGCAGTTTATGCAGCCAATGAAAACAGACATGGAAAATAGCTTTGAAGCTTTGATTGCTACTTATATTGAAAATAAAGTAGGTATATCCGAACATTTTTTGAGTACTAATTTGGCCAATAATCTAAAACAAAATTTGATTGCTTTGAATCAGAAAAGTTTGTTGAAAGAAGCAGGAATTGGCAACTCAGAGAAAGTTTCTTATGATGGTGCGATACGAAGCGATTCCATTTATTGGCTTGACAAAAAACACAATAATGCATTCGAAAATGAATTTTTTGCTCAAATAGAAGAATTTATTCTTTATCTGAACCAAAGTTGTTACGCGGGAATAACGGGGTATGAATTTCATTATTCGTTGTATGAATCGGGGGATTTTTATTTAAAACATTTGGATCAATTCAAGAACAATCCCAGCCGAAAATACTCTATGATTAGTTATTTAAATAGCGATTGGCAAGAAAGTGATGGAGGAGAATTGCTGATTCATCAATTAGACAACAATCAGAAAATTTCACCTACACAAGGCAAGACTGTTTTCTTTAAAAGCGACGAGCTGGTTCATGAAGTTTTGGTAACTCAAAATACCAGAATGAGCATTACGGGATGGTTGAAGAGTGATTGATGACTAAAAAAGTGTTCCTTGTACAAGTTTGGGTTGTGTATTACTGTTAAACTTAAACTCATGGATCACAAAAAATTGTTTTATGTTCTCATCAAACTTTCGTAAAACGATACTGTCACACAAGAAATGAATGCCAATTGTGGTAAATAAACGGTTCGCTTTTTCAAGATTTTCTGGAGTTAATCTTCGTGCAATGGACAGGTGTGGATCATTACTTTTTTGCATGTTCAAGTTTCGAAGCGATTCGTGAACCTGTTTCATTAGGAGTTTTAAACGGTTTTTAGAATCCTCGTTGGGCGACATGAAAAAAGCACCATTAGGATAGGAGCCAAATTCATTTAGAGAAACTTCAGCGGGTTCCAAAGTATCACACAATCGGTTTAATTGATTTTTAATGATTTCAATTTGTTTATCAGTTGCTTTGAATTCACAAATGGTAATATGAGCAACAGAATTTCTACTGTGAAACCAACCTACTTCCTTGGCTAATTGTTCTTTCATCGACTTAACCAAAGCAACAACTGCTTCAGAAGGGTATATCGCAACAGAATATTGTTTTTCCATAGGTTATGATTTTATCATACTACAAATGTAAATAATTACTACAAGCGTTATTGTGAATCTTATGAAGAGTCCTGATACGTATTAGAAGACAAAGTGACATCTCAGCACAGTCGTCAGTTCGAGTTAAGCAAAGGTTTACGGCAGAAAACCTTTGGGAAGCATCGAGAACCCTCGTTGAAGATGAAGTTACGGATTCGTTAATGTTTATAATTTCCCATAAACACGTGCAATATAATTCCCGTTTAAAAATTGTATTGGATCAATTGAGCTTTGCAAAACAACTCCGCTATGAGGAGTTTCGAGTAATAATTGGGCTGCTTGCGCTAAGGGTGCTGCCGTGGTCGTTTGGATGGCCCTCAATTGATGTTTTCCTACTTTTTGAGGAAGTATACATTTCGCAATCTCTCGTCTGCGCAAAATTCCAGCTGCATCTTTGCCTTCTACGGCAGCATACAAAACAATTTTGTCGTCTTCAATATGAGGGATTACAGCTTCCATTTTTTCTTGAAGAGTTTTAATTGCGTCAGATGTATTCCCTAAAGTAGTAAGTTGTTCTTGTACCCAAGCATAATGCCCTTGATGACGTAAGGTTTTGTAATCAAGTGAACGCACCTTTCCTAACAATGCATCAGGCAAATCTGCTGCGCCACCAGAGGTGAGATCCTCTTCATAAGCAATGCCGTCAATAATAATAGTAGCTCTTTCCGACAATGAAGGCAGCGTAGTTTTTTTAAAATCCCTTAAGACTATGGTTTCTTTCAGATATTCGGTAGCAACACCCACCGGACTCCAAGTAAATCCATAGTAATGCGGAGCAACAGCATGATTGGTCAGAGCGCCAACTTTCATTTCTAATTTATCCACTTTATCTACTCCAAAGTCAATGCAAAACTGTTGAAAAAGACCATTGGCGAGCAAGTCTATGTAGCCGGGAGCCAGACCCGTTTGAAGCACAAAACCAGTTTTGGTATCTTTTGCCAGAGTCATTATTTCTTCGGTTTCTGAAACATATTCTGTGAGATTAGCATAATGCAGATTAAAATCTTTTGCAAATTGGGCTATCCTTGGTGCTTGGCTGCCCGGTAGGCAGTCGAGAATGATATCTCCTTGATGCAAAATTGCTGTCATTTCCTCCGTTAGGCCTTTTTCAGCAAGGTGAAAGTCGGTAACGGAGCAGGGTTTCGTTGTTCCTTCTTCAATCCAACGAGCCACTTTTTTTGCTTTTGAAAGGGTTCTGTCACCAATAAAAAGAGTAGGGGGGACTTCGCTCCATTCCATCAATAACAAACCGACAGCTTCGGCAATTCCACCTGCTCCGGCAACAATAATAGTGTGATGCTTTTTCATATACTAAAGTTACTATTTTTTCTCGATTTAGTATTTGATAGAATATGTTAATTTGTTGGTTTTTAAATAATTGTATTTCCATTAATTGCGTTACAGTTGGATTTTTTGTATTGTGTGCTGGTTGAATGACAATTATTAATTCTCATAGTATAAAAATATATTTGCATATACTTAATTCATACTTGGAGATTGAGGTATTTTGATCTTATTTTTCTTCGCCATTAACAAATACAAGGATACCGCACCTAAAATAACCAGTAAAGTAATCTGAAGTTGACCCAGCGTGTTATTACCGTTATGCAAGGCATTTGAGTTTGATAATTTTGATTTGCCTTCCTTAATTTGAATTTGTGATAATTGCTCCAGTGTTTGTAAAGCCTGATTAGTGGAGTAAACTACTTGATGCCAATTTCTATTTTTGGTTTGTTTATTAATCGCTGAAGAAGAAGCCAGAAATGCAGCAAAGGATATTTTTTCTTTGGACGTCAATACCGTTTTTAAATATAATTTATCGATGCTTTGAATGTTTTTTAATGCTGCCGTAATCTTATCCTTTTTTTGGATATCATTTAGTTTAATTTCTACTGCGTCTGCTTTTATGTAATGAAGCTCATTTGCATATTGAAAGATATATCGAGCCACGACCAATCTGTCATTATAGATTGCATTGATATTCTCATTTGCCTTTTTTGAGTTTTGTAGCGTATTGAAATTACTCAACAGGATAATAAGCATAACAATAAGTAAAACAAAAGCGGCTTTTATTTTATTACTATATTTTTTTAGATCTTTCATCGTAATGGATTTTATGGCTACTGCAATATAAGGTATTGTTTTGGATTTGTTTCAGTTACAGAAAAGATTACAAAAAAGTACCGAAGTTTATTTTTTTTAATTGTACTATAACCCTAATTTTTTGAAATTACACTTGCTTCAAATAGAACAACGATAGTGCGTACGTCCAGGATCGTCAAAAGTATAGATGCGAATTGCATATGAATACTCATTTCTATTCCGTATGATTAATTTCCTTTTAATCGTTTGAAAATCTTCTGAAGTAATCGTTTACCATCTCGTTTTTCTTTGGTTACTTCAACAGCTTTTAATTCTGAATTGGTTTGGACAAATTTATAACTGAAAGCAAACTGTGGCTGTTTTGGGTTGTCATTTAACAAACCAAAGCGTAAATCATTGAAGTATAAGGTTTCGTTTTGTTTAGAAACGATGTACCAGCCCTCACTTACTTTTTTTAGCTTTTCAAAGTCAGAATTTCTTATTAACTGGCGCTCTAAATCGGCATTCTTAACATAGGCGGTAAATGAAATAGGCTGACTGTCAAAAAGGGAATAATCCCCTAATAAGTAATTATCAGAAGTTGCTATGTTCGCATTCCATAAAATTAGGTTGAAAGCTGTTGGTTTTACTATAATTTCAGAATATTGGATTCCTTGTTTCGTTAATGCTTTTTCAAATTGGTTCAAAGCATATAGTTTTATAAAACAGGACAAGAACAAATAAGCACTGCTGATGTATAAGCCTCTCCTGATATATTTTTTACGGAGTAATACTTTGTTAGTCCTCCAAACCATTAGCAATGAAATAAGTAACGGAATAGTGTATAAAGGATCAATTACAAATATTGTTTTTAATGCAAATCGATGGCTAAGTGGCCATAAAATCTGTGTGCCCCAGGAAGTAAACATATCGAGCAATACATGGGTGAATAAGCACCAAAACACCATCAATGTTGCTCCAAGAAAGTTAATTTTTTCCTTTTCTATTTTTGAAATAATCCAACCCAAAAAAGGAGATAGAAACAGAAATAATATAAGAGAATGACTTACGCCGCGATGAATCATAATCCCGTCAACCGGATTCAAAAATAAACCGATTACTACATCTAAATCAGGAATTGTTCCTAAAATCGAACCATATAAAAAGGTTCTGTTTTTAAGTTTTGTGCCTAGACATACCTCGGCAATGGCAATTCCTAAAGCGATTTGTGTTAATGAATCCATTTATAGTTTTACTTCCCGATGCAGAAATTAGCAGCTCAGTGTTTACATCTCATTATTTATCGATGGCGTCTTTTGAGTCTCAGAAGTATTTAAAAGAACACATAAAACCAAAGGTTGGAGCAAAGTTATAAAATAATAGTATAAGAGTTTCGAAGTTTATGAACAAAGTAAAGTTTCATTATTTGGCATCAGCCACACATCTGAAACCGGTATGTTCCAAACCGGTATCGGGAGATGATTTCATTCGTGCCGTAACCCGATATCCTTTGCAATAGGAAGCATTGCAAAGAAAAGAACCACTTCGCACCACTCTTTTGGGAACGGTGGGTTCCATGGGATCGTAGCTTTTTGGAGGTCCTTGCGGGTTAATCGAAATACCACTGCCCAACCCCTTATAATAGTCAGGTGTATACCAGTCGCTGCACCATTCCCAAACATTGCCCGCCATATCATACAATCCGAATTTGTTTGGCGCAAAAGATTTTACAGGAGCAGCTCCTTTAAATTTATCAACAGACGTATTTAAGTATGGAAATTTTCCTTGCCAAATATTTGCTTTTGGCTTTCCTTTTTCGGGATCTTCATCGCCCCAAAAATATTTTTTGTCAACCAATCCGCCTCGAGCGGCGAACTCCCATTCGGCTTCCGTAGGCAATCTTTTACCCGACCATTTTGCATACGCATTGGCATCGTCCCATGAAATATGTACCACGGGATAATTATCTTTTCCTTTGATACTGCTTGCGGGTCCTTGCGGATGTTTCCAATTGGCATCCTGAGTCCAACTCCACCATTGGGAGGCATCACTTAAATTAACCGCCGTGGAAGTTGGCTTAAACACTAACGAGGCTGTGACAAATAAACTCTCGTCTGGTTTTGGCGTGCCCGGCGGTAATTGTTTTCTCATTTCTTCCCAATCCGGTTTTATTTCGGCAGTGGTGACATAACCCGTTGCCTCCACAAATTTTTTAAATTGGGCATTGGTAACTTCGGTTGCATCCATCCAAAAACTATTAATTTTTACACGGTGTTGCGGATATTCATCAGATTTTCCTTCATTATCTGAAGCGCCCATCATAAATTCACTCGTGGGTATCTGTACCATTCCCTCATAAGAAACCTTCCCTGATTTATTGATGGCAATAGTGTCTTTTGTTGCTGAAAAACGGGACGGAAGCTCCGATTCACAGCTCATCGCATCATTAGTAGCGTTAGAAGTTTTGTCAGACTTCTTATCACAAGCCCCGAGTGAAAACAATAGTAATCCCAGAATGACCGCTTTATACTTCATTTTTATATTTTATTAAATCTAATAGCCAAATTTTAAAGAAATCATTTAATCTCACCACTTTTTATCCCTTATTTTTTGCAATAAAGCCGCTAACTCATTTACCTTCATCGGATGTTTATCCGCAAGATTATTTTTTTCACCAATATCAACACTTAAATCATATAACTGTGGCTGTTGGTTATTACCTAACTCTGTATTGGTAGCCATATCCATCGCCTGCCCGTTATTTGGCTCGATGTATTTCCAGTTGCCTTCAACGATGGCCAATGATACTAATCCCTGCTCAACCAAAACAGTCCTGCCTTTTGTTGATTTTCCCAACATTACATTCAACATGTCTTCACTATCCGAGGCATCATTTTCCTGCATTTTAATGTTCAACATCTTAGAAAAAGAACTAAATAAATCAACCTGAGAAAGTAAAGCATCAGAAACAGCCTGTTTTGTTTTTCCTTGCCAACTCACTATAAATGGAACTCTTGTACCGGCTTCAAACAAACTGTATTTTCCGCCACGTAAAACGCCTGCAGGTGTATGCCCATTTAGTTTTGTGACCGCTTCGTCCTGATAGCCATCATCAAGTACAGGGCCATTATCACTGCTGAAAATGATAATGGTATTTTTGGCAATGCCAAGATATTCCAACTGTTTCATAATTTCGCCTACCGTCCAGTCTAATTGCAAAATCGCATCGCCACGAAAGCCCAACTCACTTTTCCCTTTAAACATCGTGGAAGGCATGCGGGGCACATGTGGTTCAGTCAACGTATAATACAAAAAGAACGGATTGCGTTTATTCGTTTCAATAAATTCTTCCGCTTTTGATAAAAAAGTCAATGGCATTTCTTCATCGGTCCATCGGGCTTTATTGCCGCCGCTCATATATCCAATACGGCCAATGCCATTTACAATCGTATTGTTATGCCCTTGTCCGGGAGAAGACTGCATTTTTAATAATTCAGGATGTTCTTTTCCTGTTGGATCATTACCAACTATTTTTTTATAATCAACCTGAATAGGGTCAGCAGGATCCAATGCGACTACCTTGTGATTTTCTACAAAAACCGTGGGCACACGATCCGCAGTAGCCGGAAATATAAACGAATAATCAAAGCCCACTTCGTTAGGTCCTGGCTTTAATTCCCCGTTCCATTCTTTTTCTAAACTATTACCCAATCCCAAATGCCATTTTCCAACTATACCAGTTTGGTAACCAGCCTTCTGAAACAAGGAAGGTAAAGTTGTTTTATTCGTTGGAACAATTAAAGCGGCATCTCCGGGTAGAATTCCCGTGCCTTTTTTTCGCCAAGGATATTGCCCCGTCATTATTGCATAACGAGACGGTGTACAGGTCGCCGAGGTAGAATGCGCATTGGTAAACCGAATGCCTTGTTTTGCCAGCTTATCAATATTGGGTGTCTTGATCTTTGTCGCACCATAACAACTTAGATCGCCATACCCCAAATCATCCGTTAAAATGACTATAACATTTGGTTTTTGTTGAGCAAACAGTACACTCGTTATCAAACATGCGATTAGCATCACTCTTATTTTACTCATAACTCAAGCTTATTAATTGTTTTATTAGCCCATTTTAAAACGAGTCTTTTGGTTGTTTTTTTATCTTTCAGAAAACTTCGGATCTATAAACTCCCAATCCTTTATATGCGATGACTGATGTTCTTTTTTTAGTATCTCTTCAAATTTCTTTGCAAGCTCCGGATGCTGGGCAGCAATATCAGTCGTTTCTTTTTCGTCTGTCTTAAGGTTATAAATTTCCCAAGAGGCGTTTTTATTTTTCTTCATATTGCTTTTCACCCCTTTCCAGTCTCCCATACGGACAGCTACCTGACCTCCTTTTTCAGGAAATTCAAAATAAAGATAGTCGTGATTTTTTTGCTTATTGTCATTCCCCATCAAAGTTGGCAAAAGCGAAATTCCATCATTGTCCCATGCTTTCACTCCTGTTATTTCAGACAGGGTTGCCATCATATCAAATTGTGCCGATATATGATTGCTTACTTTTCCGGCAGGAATTTTACCCGGCCAACGCGCAATAAAAGGCTCACGTATTCCGCCTTCGTATAAATCTTGCTTTCTTCCTCTTAATCCACCAACGCTATTAAAAAACTTGGTGTCTGCTCCGCCTACATCAAATGTGGCACCATTATCACTGGAAAACATCACTATCGTGTTTTCATCTAATCCAAGTTCTTTTAACAACTTCATAATACGACCCACCTGTTCATCCATATAGGTAATCATGGCTGCATAGGTCGATTTGGGATACAATGTAGAAGCATATCCCTTTTCACCATGATAAGGCTGTTCTTCAAATTTGCCAATGTATTCTTTCACCGCTTCATCTGGTGCCTGAAGCGAAACATGCGGTCCGGTATAAGGCAGGTATAAAAAAAATGGTTTCTTTTTGTTCTTTTTAATAAAATCCAAAGTCTTCTCCGCCATTTTTGTTACCGAATATTCTTTTCCTTTGAAATAATCGAAAGCGGTATCCGGAGCAGCTGCAGCCAGTGGTTTGTGCACTTGAATGTACGGATTTTTCAATGTATCCCATTTTCCGTTTTCCCAAAGATGGGTCGGATAAAAATTATGCGCTTGTTTCTGGCAGAGATAACCGTAGAAATAATCAAAGCCTTGTTTGTTTGGATTGCCAGTGGTCGTGTTCATTCCTAATCCCCATTTACCAATAGCTCCCGTAATATAACCCGCCTGTTGCATCAATTTTGCAATCGTAAAAGTTCCTTCCGGCAATGGCATTTGTCCACCCTCGTTCTCATCTTCAAATCCTCCTAATTCATAATTTCCCCGAATATAAGAATGCCCACTATTTTTACCCGTCATAAGCATGCAGCGAGCAGGCGCACAAACAGGCGCTCCGGTATAATGTTGCGTGAATTTTATTCCTTCCTTGGCAATCTTATCTAAATTGGGCGTTTTTATTTTTTGCTGGCCGTAAGAGCCCAATTCTCCATAGCCCAAATCATCCGCATAGATATAAATGATATTCGGTTTTTGCTGGGCAAATACTATACTTGTTATCAAACATGCAATTAATATATTCCATATTTTATTCATATTGTGGATGTTTTTTTGTCATATGTAACTCGCATATATCTTCATTTGCGTTATGTTCATTTTCATATCGAAAATTTTACTTCTCCAAAATACTGCATTATAAGCGACGAAAACAAAAAAAGCCTACCGGAAAATCAATGGGAATTATTGTTGTGGTATAATAATCAAAAAAAACGGCAAGACCTATTTCTTAGTAAATGAAACTTCTTAAAAATAACAGCACCATTTCATTCTTTAGAAAAGTAAGAGAAAATCGGATGCAACAGGCTTTAGGTTTTTATAAATTTTTAATGAAAAAACAAAGCAATTACAATCTCGAGAGCAATTAATATAATAACAACCCATTCCAGACGGGAGCTTTCCCTTACGTTCAGTACGTCTGTAAACAACGTAAGATTGTTTTCTACAATTTGAAGACGGTAATCAAGGTCTTTGAAGCGGGTATTGATATCAAAATTAGCTTTGAGGTGGCGGTTGAGCAGGTTGAGTTCTTCGTTGTCCCAAACGAGATTTGGGTCGTCAAGAATATATAAATTGTCTACAATACTATTTTTGACATTCAGGACTTTTCCGATGTATTTAAGCAAATTGGTTTTGGAAATACTGAGTTTACCGCGTTGTTCCAATTCCAGAATATAGTTTTTTGAAGATGTAATGAGTTCATTGGTCAATACCTCATAATAATCCAATGCTACTGATTGCCCAATGTTAAGCATCACAATACGCAATATGGAAGAGTCTAATAGGGGAACGGTGACATAATTGTTTTTCACGGTGACCTTTTGTAGTTTATCATCGGTTTCAATGCGGTATTCTTCCGATAAATCCAAGTCAACTAAAGTTGTGGCATAATTTTTTATAAAGTTTACGAATTCACTTTTGGCAACCGCATCATAATTAGCAAAGACCACCACACCATAATCAAAAACATACAAATAACGTTCGCTTTCCTCTAATGCATAGAAAACTTCCGAAGTGGAACCGGAATGTGCTTCGGCACGAAAATCCCCGCGGAATTTTTTGATATTGAAAGATTCAGCGATTTGAACAGCTTCGATTCTGATTTCCATAATCAAACTATTTTATACAAATTTAAGAAATTTTCACTTTGGAGAAAGATTTTTAGGGTGTTATTGTATTAAAATTCAACGTTTCCATTACTGACAGATCATCATTAAACGTAACGAAACTAGCCGGAAATCCAGGCTTTATTTTACCCAATTGATCCTGCATATTAATAGCGCTTGCAACACGACAGGTAGCCATTTTGATAGCTTCATCAGCAGATACATTCAAATGGTTGAAAGCATTTTGCACTGCTTCCTCCATCGAAATGCTGGCGCCGGCTAAATTACCCTCTTCATTTCTGTAAAAGCCATTTTCCAGATGTGCATCAAAATTATCCCATTTAAAACTAGAAACTTTGCGTCCTAAAAAGGCAGCGTCACTAATTAGAAAGAGTTTATCTTTCTTTAATTTATATGCCAATCTTGCAGCGGCATAATCGCAATGGGCACCGTCTAAAATAATTGGTACATAGACAGCTTCATTTTCGAAAGTGGCACCAACCAAGCCCGGTTCGCGATGACCAAACTGAGTCATGGCATTGAATAAATGAGTTACCAATTTAATCCCTTTAGAAAAATAATATTGTGATTGTTTGTAAGTCATCGTTGAATGTCCTGCCGAGATAACAATGCCGCTTTCCAAAAGCATATCCAGTTGCTCATCAGTAAAACATTCCGGGGCAATTGTGATTACTTTTATTATGTCTTTGCCATAGCGAATGATTTCCTCTAATTCGGAATTAGTAGGTTTGCGAACTTGATTAATGCTGTGTGCACCGCGTTTTAGAGGATTTAGAAAAGGGCCTTCTAAGTGCATTCCCATAACTCCGTTATTGTATTTTGCTTTATAATTACGAATGGCTTCAATTCCTTGATGAATAGTTTCATTGGATGAGGACACTAAGCAGGGCAGGGTATGGGTGGTGCCATATTTTAAACTCGAATCATAAATATCCTGAATGGTTTCCTCAGTTGGAAATTGACTGAAATAATGCTTTTCTCCACCGTTTATTTGAATGTCTATAAATCCAGAAGAGATATGTTTTCCTTTTAAATCAATTTGTTCAATATCATTTGGGATTTCTTTTTGAACCGAAAGGATTTTTCCGTTTTCTATAATAATAACACCGTTATCAATTATTTCATCTCCAGTATGAACGTTGGCATTAATAATAGCCTGTTTCATTTTTTAAGTTTTTATTTAGTATATAAATTAAAGCCCTCTATGAATTCAGAATTCATAGAGGGCCAATAATTGTTATTTATTTTTTTGTTGATTTTCTTTTTTTGGAAGGTTTTTTAAAATTATCCTTTCCGTCAGTAAGCCATTTTAAAGAAAAGCTTACAAATGTATTTTGAGTGTAGTCATCTTTCTCAAAAAACACACCGATGTCTCCATTTTTCAGTATTGTAAGGGATGAATATGCTGAGCCACCTCCATATATTGTTTTGCCTTCGGTCCATGTTTTTCCTTCATCATAACTAATGCGAACGGTCATGTTTGTGCGTCCTTTTTCCGTTTTAGCATTCGAAAAAAGGATTCTATTTTTATCATATCCATCTGCTTTCGCCGTGTATCGAACGATACCTGCATTACAACCTGGGTCTATTAACTTTGGTTCTGGTTTGGAGCTCCATGTTTTTCCTTCATCTGTTGAAGTATGCACATAGCGCATTCCGCCCTTATTTACTCTTGCATTAATCATCCAGCTTCCATCGGCTAATTCGATAATTTTTGATTCATCTGCCGGTTTTATAGGAGTATCAATAAAATACCATGTTTTTCCATGGTCATCGCTGCCAAAAATATATAAGCCACTGTTTAAATTTACCAAAGTATGCAATAGCTTTCCGTTTTTTGTTTGTATTCCACGCCCCGAGGTGATGAATTTAAAGTCTTTATGCCATTCCGGTTTCGCTATTTGACTGGTAATGTCCTGTGGTTTACTCCAGGTTATACCATTATCGGCACTTTTTACAACGTGTAAATAATAAACGTCTTTTTCTTTATCCAAATCCATATAATTATAGAACAGAAAGATTTCATTGGTTTGTTGATCTACAATCATCGAAGGATCAGATGCGGATTGCCCGAAAGGAAAATTAACCACGGTTTCAATCTTAGACCAGGTTTTACCGTTATCGGCACTTCTGCGCAGGACAATGTTGATGTCTTTACTCCACTTCAAATCGCCGCAGGAAGGTACGCGTTCGTCAATGGCAGCAACAAGGTCACCATTTGGAGCAGTAACTATAGCAGGGATTCGAAAACAGGAAACACCCTCAACCATAGATGTATTAAATAAATCCTGATGTGTGAGTACTCCATCTGCTATTTTATAGGTTTTATTTTGAGCGGAAAGCCCCGTTGCAGTGATTAATAATAGCGATATGAAAATTTTTTTCATGATAAAATAGATTTAAGGTTATTTTGTATTTCTGGGCTATTGAATAAAATTAGCATTAAAAACGGTTCTCGGTACATTTTGTTCTGTTTCAGTATACAGAAAAAGATTGAAATGACGTTCTTGAATAATTTTCACCAATATATTTAAAATTATTTATTTAAATGTTCATTAAGTAGTTGCAAACAGTACCATTCTTGACGTGGTAAATGAAAAGGACCTTTGAACATATTTCCTTTGGCGGTTTGGGCAATAGTTCCATCTTTATGTAGATATCCAAACCATTCTCCATTCTCTTTGTCATGAAATTTGACGTACCCATAATCATGTACCATTTTATGCCATTTAGCATATTTTTCATCACCGGTCATGGTATAGGCAAGGAGTGTTGCAATGATTACCTCATTATGAGGCCACCAAAATTTCATGTCCTGCCAGTATTCCTGTACCGGTTTGTCATATACATCACGGAAATATAAAATACCGCCATCTTCCTTATCCCAGCCGCGTTCCCACATGTAATCCAGCATTTTACAGCCCAATTCAATTAAATGAGGATCGTTATTTCTATATTTTGCTTCATGTAAAATAAACCAAGCGCCTTCAATGGCATGTCCGGGATTCAATGTCCGGCCATCAATGTGATCTATAATTGAACCATCTGGTGCCACTTGCTCCATCACACATTTAATATCGTCTTTTACAAAATCGCGCTCAATTTCAGCAATCCATTTGCTGATCCATTCATCACAACGTGGGTCTCCAATATTCTCACGTAACTGTTGCGCCGTGTTTATCATAATCATAGGCGTTCCTATTCCTTTTGATGGTCTGGTAGCGGTGAATTTAGGTTCTAATAAACCTGATGTAGTTGAATATTCGATACATTTTCCGAATAAAAAACGAGCTTTTTCTGCTGTCGCCTCATCTCTGCTTGCTTTAGCGTAAGCTGACATGGCGATTACTGCAAAGGTTTCCGAAAAATAATAGCGGCGTTTGCGTATCGGTTGTCCGTCACGGGTAACGTGAAAGAACATTTGTCCATCAGTGTCGAAGCAATGCTTGTTTAAAAAATCGATGCCTATTTTAGAACCTTCCAGCCATTCTTGTTTTGGCTCGACAGTATTGTAAAGTGTGGACAATAACCAAGCGGCACGGCCTTGTATCCAAACCGCTTTATCATCGTCAATCAAACTTCCGTCTTGATCCCGCATTAATAAATAACCGCCAAATTCGGTATCAATAGAACGAGGAAACCAGAAAGGTACTGTGTCATTTAGTAATTGATTCTGATAAAACTCTTTCAGGTTTTGGAGATCTGTTTTTGAATAACTCATTTTTTAATATGTGTTTTGAAACTTGTATTTTTTAATTTACACTAGTCGTTAATTATATGTCGCTTAGTCAAAAGTATTTGACTACTTATTTTAAAATTTATAAAATCAACCTGTTAATTCTCAGCTAACGGATTTAGTTCTAATCTGAATGTCGAACATGGTAAATGGGCTTCATTCACCAAATTAGCTATAGTAAAAGGCTTCCATGCGTATAAAACTGCTTTTATCTTTTCATCTTTTGGAATGCCAATAATCACTTGGTTTTTGATAATGGTTGCTTTGCTTTGAATGTGAATTCCTTTATCGGTAACTAATTCAAAACCAATTAATTCTTTTTTATCTGCTGTAGATAATTGCTTTGCAAATGCGAATGAAACAATAATAGTATTTTCTTTTTGTACCGCTTTCAATGGAGAAGGACCATTGGCAGTAACCGATTTTCCATAGGTGTAGCGCAAGGCTAAAAGTGACAAACGATCCGCCACTTCTTTTTTCTTAATTGGGTGAACATTGGTAACATCACCATAATCCATACTAACGGCCATGCCGCTATTCGGTATTTGTTTTTGTATTCTGTTTTGTGCGTCTCTAAAAGCCGGCCATGTTGGACGGTCGATGCTGGACAATTGTACGTAATAGAATAGGAGGTTGGTTCCCCAGGCTTTGCGCCAGCTTTGAACCATCACTGGCATCAGATGCTCGTACAATTCAATATTGTGTGCGTTGCTTTCCCCTTGATACCAAATCACTCCTTTAATCGGGAATTTTGTAAAATGGGCAACACCGGCTTCAAAATTATAAGAAGGATCGTAAGGATGGCGTTGTTTCGCATTGGTTGCATTTTTCAAATTCACGCCGGCACGTTCTCTAACCCAAGGCATAATAAAGTCAGATTTGCGCCAGTTGGTCAATAGATCAACCACTTTATCATCGTGTTCCAATGTGTATCTATCAATCCAAGATTCTATAGGTGATCCGCCAACGGCAACTTGAATTAAACCAACGGGAACATTTTCTTCATGGACAATATTTTTACCAAAATAATAGGCAATTGCCGAAAAATCTTTAGCGCTTGTTGAATCACAAACGGACCAACTTCCTGAAAAGAATTTTAATTGGTTGGTTTTCAACAAAGTGATCGAATCCCAAACCGTATCATCTGTTTCCCGAATATTCTTATAATTGAATAAACGTATGGTAGAATTGGCGATTGCTTTTTTTACTTCAGCTGCTCCGTTTTCCGAATTTTGAAGTTGAAATGCCATATTCGATTGTCCGGAACAGAACCAAACATCACCAAACAGAATATTTTTCAAAACAATATTTCGTGCATTAGATCGAATGTTGATCTCATAAGGTCCACCGTGTGTCATAGCAGGAAAAGTAATTTTCCATTTTCCATATTGGTCGGTTGTTGCCACTTTTTTCTGTTGTTTAAAAGTCACTTCCACCAAATCTCCACCGTTAGCAGTTCCATAAATTGGAATAGGTTGATTGCGCTGTAAAACCATATTATCTGTAAAAACAGCCGCTAGTTTCAATCCTCCAAAATCTTTTGTAATATTCCCGTAAACGGTCTGGGCCAAAATAGCTGCTCCTTCTTTTATCGGATGTAAGGCATCCGGAAAAAGATCCGGACGAGGATATAATTTTTCGTGTAAATCAATTAAGCCTACTTGATTTGCTTTTGCAATATTCTCGATATGGGATTGAATTTGCCAATACCAATCCCTGGTTCCCGATTTAAAGCGGGAATGCTCATTGAAGATAGGCGTCATTCTACAGATGTATATTTTTACAGCTGGATTTTGTTTTTTTAAAGTATCTATTAACCAAGAATAGTCTGCATCAAATTCTTCTTTGTAATTCGGCCAATTTCTAGGATCCGTATCATTTAAACCCAAATGAATAATAGCAATATCCGGTTTGTAGGAGATGGCATCGGTGCATTCTTTTGTTTTATAATAGGGTTTACTACCTTTTTTCAAAAGCGTTGCACCACTATGTCCGAAGTTTTTAACCTCATATTTTTCCCCCATCATAATTTGGAGCTGTGAGGGATAGGAATCGGTTGTGGGATTAGCCAAAAGATAACCGGCCGTTACAGAGTCTCCAATACAGGCCACTTTGATAGCGGTTTTTTGTGCAGCTAGTTCAAAATGACTGAATATAGAAATTAAAAACACGAATAAGGGAAGATTCCTTTTCAAATAGTTCATCATGTTAGATAGGTATTTCAAAGGGTTTGACAATTTATCAGTCAAGGCGAAACATAGCAGTTTCGCCCCAACGGATAAAAACTAACCAAAACCAAACAATTTATAAAAACATAGTAAAGCTATGTTTGAGAATTTTTATGCATCAACAAAGTCATTTACTTTTGGACGTAAAAAACTGATTTGAACAACCAAAGCAATTAAGACCACGCCGGCCATTAGCGCAAAACCATAGCCTAAAGTACCGCTATCAGAGGATTTGCCTAGCAATGAGGTTACTAAAGCACCACAACCTACTCCGGTCATATTTAAAACACCATAAGCAGTTGCTCTATATTTTGAAGAAACAAACTGACAAAGGATTGGCATATTATTGGCATCAAACATTCCGTAGCCAATACCAAAGAAAAGCCCAGCTCCAACAACATGAAATAGTGAATCCCCAAAACCAATTAGCAATAAAGCCGGAATGGTTAAACTCAAACCAATAGCACTGGTGTAAACCCTGCCTTTAACATTTTTCTGTACCCATTTGTCGGATAAAATTCCTCCAAAAATAACCCCCAATAATGATGAAAATGAGATGGTGATGGTTGCTAGTGGCCCCGCTTGTTCCATCGGGATTCCTAAGTTGTCAGAAAATAGAGTAGGGAGCCAGTTTTTAGTAGCCCAACCCGGTAAACTTATTATGGCGAAATAAAATAAGATAATCCAAAAAGAAATATTAGTAAATAATAATGCCAAACCTTGCAAAATAGAAGGTCTTTCGTTGGTTCCAACAAAATTTAGGTCTATGATTTTTGTCTCAACCGTTTTTTTCTCTTTTAATAAGAAAACCAAAACGACAGCATAAACCACACCCGCTATTCCGAAATAATGAAAAGTAGAATGCCAAGAATAAGTAGCGGCAATTGTCGCACCAAAACCTCCTAAGGCCGATCCCACATAAAGTCCGGTCATGTGGATACCAATGGCAAGTGATCTTGATTTTTGCTGATGATAATCAGCTATTAGCGATAAACCGGCTGGAATATATAAAGCTTCACTGACTCCCATAAGAGCTCTTAGCCAATATACCTGATTGTAGCTTGTGGCGTAACCCATGGCATAAGTAACGGCTGACCAAACAAATAAACTGCCTACAATTAACCATTTTCTGTTTAATTTATCAGCGATAATACCCGATATAGGGCTCATTAAAGCATAGATCCAAAGAAATATAGCCATTAAACGCCCGAAATTCTCACCGGATACCAATTCAGGAATGTCCGCTTCCATTGAAGGACGCATAGTGGCCAGCATTTGTCGGTCCATATAGTTTAGTAAGGCAACAAGCCATAGCAAGCCTACTACTACCCAAGGATAATATTTAGTATTTTTCATATTTTTTTTAGATGTACTTTAAAAATTGCTTTTTAAGAGTCATTATTTTATTGTTCCTAACATAACATTTGGCGTACGAATACCCGGTTTTATCTCTCCATTAGATAAGACTATTTTTTTATTCCATAGTACAGCTGGGCTAGTAACATGAGGGAGAAAAGGCAAATCACCTATTTTTTTCCATTGGTCTGTTAGTGTATTGTATAATAAGATGCCCTTATAAAATCCAGGATGATTGGTGACTAATTGATTCTTTTTAGTGATGAGGTCTGCTTTTTCCTCTGCCGATTCGGCTTTGGCGATTTGGGCTAAATAAGTTTCAATTTGATGAAAAATAACGCCATTGTCTCCGCCAAGAATTAGGATAGAATGATTGCCTACAGCAACACCTGCACCTGCAGAAAAGTTAGTGGTGTTTTTTCCATCGGATATGGTTGCTGCACTTTCCCATTTTTGTTTTTTTACATCAAAAACAAAAGTGGTGTTGTGTAAATCACTTATCCCGGAGTCTGTTTTTGTTCTGCCGCCTACCACATAAATACTAGTTCCATTTTTTCCTTTTTGTACAATTGCAATTGAATTGGCTAAAGCCAAGGGTAATTTGGGCAATATTTTCCATTCCGGATTTGCGTCATTTAGATCAAGACTGACGAAAATGTCGGACGATTTCGTAGCCTCATCACCGCCAACGGCATAGACAACAGTACCAATGTGTGTAAGGGCTACATTGGCTACAGCCAAAGGGAAATTAGCTAAGGATTTTGTTTCCACTTCTTTTTTGTCCGCATTCCATTTTAATATAAAGGCTTTATTCGAAAGACCGTTTTCATTTTCTCCGCCTACATATACCACGCCTAAATCTGTAGCGGTACTGCCACAATAGGCGATAGGTTCTGCTAGTGTGCTTTGTACCTCTTTATTCCAACTATATTTATCATTGCATTTCTGCAATACGTGAATTTCTTTAGAATAGTGTTTTTTCCCTCCTTCCCAAGGCATTTTATCTTGAAAATTTGCGCCACCGGCAACAATTAAAACATCGTTACTGATGCCATTAATAGCACCGGCAAAACCTAATGAGGTACTGCTATCGGCATTTTGGAGTTGTGCAGCTGTTTTCCATTCAATCTGGTTTACAGCTTTTTTTTGAGAAAGGGCATCTGTTGTCGACATAAATAGAGAAGAGAGGATTAGAGGAAAAATATATTTATTCATAGCATTTGTTTTCTAATAAAACGAACGAACTATTTCGATTTAAAATTTTCAAAATTCAGACTTTCCACATCTTTTTTAAACAATTCAAATTGTTCGGCACTCATGTTTTTAACCGGTAATCTAAATTCACCTAAATTGTGTCCTACCACTTTCATATAGGCTTTACCTACAGATATTCCGCCGTATTTACCCAATAAGCGAATCATATCAATTGATTTTTGTTGCAAGACACGCGCTTTAACTAAATCATTGGCATTAAAAGCCGCTATCAAATCATAATATAATGGAGCTGCATAATTGAATGTACTTCCAACAGCCCCTTTGGCACCTAATACTAATGCGGACAACATATTCTCGTCACGTCCCCAAAGCATGTCGAATTTGCCATTTTCATAGCTCATACAACTTTGGAAATCCATAAAATCTTCGTGCGTATATTTGACACCGGCAAAGTTTGGAAGTTTTCCATCTAATGCTTTTATTAAATCAAACATTGGTAAATTTACGCCTGTTAAAACTGGAATGTGATAGTAATAGAAGGGCATGTCAGGAACACTTTTACCCACTTCGATACAAGCTTGCGCCAACATATCAACATTTGCAGGTTTGAAATAAAACGGTGCGGTCAAAGAAACGGCATACAATCCGATTTCATAAGCGTGTTTAGCCAAGTCAATGCAATCCGTAAGACAAGTTCCGCCTAAGAATACCATTACTTTAAAATCAGCATCATGGTTAGAACAATCTGCCCAAGCCTGAGCCACGGCTTTTTTCTCCTGTAAGGTTATAGAAACACCTTCTCCGGTTGAACCATTAATGAAAGCACCCGTTATTCCGTTTCGTTTTAGAAAAGTATAGTAGGCTGGAATGAGGCTTACATCTAATTTTCCATTGCTGTCAAAGGGTGTAAAAGGAGCTGAAATAAGCCCTTGTAAGTGTTCAATTTTCATGAGATATCTTTTTATAATTTTTTTATGCTTTTTAATTAGGATGGAAATTATTGAATTTCCAGCTTTATCTTTAAATCTCAAATATGAGTTTTATTGTGTTTTTTTAATTGGTGTCCATGTTAGTTTGCTTAATCATTTATTTGGACTAACTTAAATACCCAATTTATAGGAATTGGTTACCTTGTTTTAAAAAGAACCGACAAAGTTTTCATTGTCGGTTCTATCAGTAAAAAATATAAAAATTAATTATTTGTATAACCTGGCGTTTGCACAAGCAAAGGATTTCTACCCATCATATCGCTAGTTATAGGTAATAATAATTTGTACTCGTTGGCTGGAGATAAATAGCTCACGTTGCTAAAGACAAAGCTATTTCCTGCTCTCCTTAAATCCCACCATCTTTTACCTTCTCCAATAAACTCTTTATAACGTTCGTTCAAGATAGCGTTGGTGTTGTCTAATTTAGTTCCATTAACATATGCAAGTGTTGGATTAGCATTATAATTTGCGATGCCATAAGCTCTTTTTCTTATATCATTGATTTCCGTAGAAGGATCTTCATTTAATAAGTTTTTAGCTTCAGCCAAAAGTAATACCACATCTGCATATCGGTAAATTGGTACGTCATTTTCAAATATTCGCTCAGTTCCGGCTACTCTTCCTAAAAATTTATTAAGTATATTACCAAAATATTTAGTGGCATTATACGTAGGATAAACTAAATTATCTTTATACAATCTAATAAAAGTAAGATCTTTTCGGCTGTCCTTATTATCGTCTAGCAACAATATAGTTTTCTCAGATTGACCATATCTATTTGATCCGGCTATTACGAAACTTGTCATTGCAATACCTTTGTCGTCAAATTTTGGATTAATTTCTGTACCTCTACCGGTAAAACTATTGTATATATTTGAAGCTTCGTTTTGTTTGTATTGCAACGCAAAAATAAATTCCTTGTTGTTTTCATTCGCTACACCCCACAAACCAGAACTAGGTGCTAAGCTTACATCTAATGATGCAATCTGTTGCAAAGCGGCTTTTGCTTCATTGAAATCAGCGGCTCCACCACCAAGCAAGTTACCGGACCAAATATACACATCTCCTTTAAGAGCTAATGTCGCTGCTTTGGACCAATATACTCTGGTGTTTTGATAAAAGCTATTATTAGAGCCAAAAGCGCTTAAAGAGGCTGTTATATCAGCTTTTATTTGAGTCATTACCTCATTTTGAGAGGATCTCGCCTTGCCCAAAGAAGATGGATCTACATTTGTTACAGGCTCTAAAGAAATAGGCACATCACCCCATGTTTTTAAAAGCGTATAATAGTATAAAGCTCTTAGACCATAAGCCTGGCCCATAAGATGATTTTTATCTGCCACACTTGTAAAGCTAATGTTAGGCACATTTTTCAAAAAATCATTTACTTTATGAATGTTGCCATAAAGTCCAGCCCAACCCCCAAAAGGTGCCGTAGTTGTCGTTATATCTGATTTTATGAGGTTTTCATCGGCCAGAGTTTCGAATGTTGGACCTCCCCAAATATCACTTCTCATCTCTCCTAGTAAGAACAAATTATTATAAGACCCTCTAAGATTAGCATACAATCCTGTATGTGCAGCTCTTGCGCCGTTTTCTGTATCCCAGAAACCAGCCGCTGTTAATTCACTAGGGCTCGTTAATTCAAGCTCACTTTCGCATGAACTAAAAAAAACAGCAACTAGTAATATTGATATATATTTTTTCATTTTTATAATATTTAAAAAGTTACATTAAGTCCAATTGTCATTGTTTTAGGCATAGGAAACGCACCTTCTTGCGCTCCTCCAATTTCTGGGGTGTCACCGCTAAAACTCTTGAAGTAATGCAAGTTACTTCCTGTTACATAAAGATTAAAATTCTGTATAGCCCCCTTAAAATATTTTTTTGCAGGCAAATTATAGTTCAGGGTAACTTCTCTTAGGGCTAAATAATCCCCTTTTTCCCAAAACTGGCTATTTCTTGAAACAGTACCATCCCCTCTAAGGATATTTCTTTGCGTATCAGTAAAAACCACACGTGGCCAATCGGTATTGGTGTTTTGAGGAGTCCAAGAATCCAATACTTCTAATGTTTGATTTTGATTTCCTTGTGTTTGTGCATAGCCTTTACCTCTAATATGATTATAAACTAAATGACCTGTGGCAAAGTCAGTTTTAACAAATAAACTAAGGTTTTTATAGCTTACGTTAGAAGTGAATCCACCTACTAATTTTGGTGTACTACGCCCAATAACTTTTCTGTCCAGACTATTAATGATATTATCTCCATTCAAATCTTTCCAGGCAACATCTCCAGGATAACGCTTGAGAGGATTTGGTAACAATACATCTGATCGTGTCGCATGTGCATCTACAGCTGCCTGATCCGCATAAATGTAATCTTGTACATAAACTACAATTTCATCCAATCCAACACGTTTTCCTTCTTCTAATCCTCCTACCCACTTTGTTAAACCTGTAGCAGGATCATAAATTTCTGTACCTCCTTGCCTGTTTAAAGCATTATTATTTTTAGGAAGTTTTATCACATAATTCTTATTGGCGGTATAAGTTGCGCCAACATTCCATGTTACATTATCATTTCTAATAATATCTGCATTTACTTCAAGCTCGAATCCTTTGTTTCTAATGACTCCATTATTAGTTCTTATAAAAGAGAATCCTGTCCAATAGGGCAAGGTAAGATCTGATATTTTACCCTTAACATCTCTTGAGTACAGATCCGTAATAAAGTTTAGTCTGTTATTAAAAAAAGATACATCTAAACCTGCATTAATTGTAGTTGAGCGTTCCCAGCCAAGATCCAAAGTAGGTAAGGCTGTGTTAGCATAGCCAGTTTGACTATTATAAACGTCTTGAGAGGCATAAGATCCAAAGACTGAATAATTCCCGGTATAATCTTTTTGTCCTGGTCTAGTTATCGAACTAACGTCACCATTAACCCCATAACTTAATCTTGGTTTTAATTTTGACACATATTTGCTAACACCTTCTAAAAACTTCTCATTGTGCGCATTCCAACCAATAGACACCCCAGGGAAAAAGTCAAATTTTTCATTTCCCAATCTTGATGCCCCATCACGTCTAAACGTTGCGCTTAATAAATATTTATTGTCAAAATCATATATTAATCTTCCGAATGTTGACACGATAACTTGTTCTGATTCAAAACTGTATGGAATGCCATTAACTTCTGAACCTGCATTAAGCGTTTCGATTAAATCTGTTGGAGAATTTTTAGTGCCTGCATCGCTAAAAAAGACATTGTCTTTGAAATATTCAGCACCTATCAAGGCATTGAAATTATGACTGCCAAACTTTTTGGTGTAATTTAAAGTTCCAGTCAACTGATTTCTAAGTGTTCTATCTAAACTTACAGAAGCAAAACGTGTTGTTATGGGTGCAGTCGAGCTAGGTCCCTGTACATAAGCTTTATTGAAATTTTCTTTATGATTGTTAATTGTAAAATGACTAGCTTTTACAGATAACGCTAAATTGTCAATAATATCCCAATCTAAGCCGGCGGATGCAGACAGTCGTTGTTCTAAATTTTTTCTGATAAACTTGTCTTGATAATACAATGGATTACCGAAAGAGTTATTTATACCCGGACTCAAAACAGTAGATAAAGTTCCGTCAGGATTATTGTCATATGTTCTAGAAGTTGGTGCTTGCCCTGCAAACCTGTGAAATATATCGCTTTCAGTGCCGCCTAATGGGCTTATACTTAGGTTAGAATGAGAATATATGATGTTAGAGTTAACTTTAATCTTGTCAGTAATCTTATATGAACCTGTAAATTTTCCAGAGTATCTTTTAAAACCAGACCCTAAAACCAAACCGTCATTATCTAAAGCGCCTAGGCCTAAATAATATGTTCCTTTGTCGTTACCGCCATCAAATGATAAATAATGATCTTTGGTTTCGCTGTTTTGATAGATAAGATCATTTACATTATTATCTAAAAATAAAATTTGTTTACTGGCATCCAAAGGATCTGTTATGGTTTTCCATCCGGGTTGGCTCAATAAATGAGTGTTAGCAGGTGTTAGAAACTGCACGGTATAAGGAGAATTTGTTGTGTTTCCCCCTGTACCAAAAGCGGTTGCTCCATCTAAAAAATTACCAAAACCAGTTGGATTATTAGCAGCTTGTCTTTGATAGGCTACCCCTTGTCTGTTGTATTTTATAAAATCAGCAGCACTTAAAAACTGCATATCGTTTCTTTCTTTATTTATGCTATATCTATATTTGTAATTAATAGAAGATCTGCCTGCTTTACCTGTTTTAGTGGTTACTAAAATAACCCCATTAGCTGATCTTGCTCCATAAATAGCTGTAGCTGCTGCATCTTTCAGTACCTCAACAGATGCAACATCATCAGGATTCAAAGCATAGAAATCACCAGGAATACCATCCACTAAAATAAGAGGGGATCCTGTTCCGTTAAAATTGGTACCTCCACGCAAAACAATCGAAGGAGTTGAACCAGGCTGTCCTGTGTTATTTGTCACTCTTAAACCTGCTATAGTACCTTGTAATGCCGTTGCTACATTCGACCTGCTCGACGTCTCTAAAATTCTTGTGTCTAATTTAGAGATAGAAGTTGTTAATGTGGCTCTACTTTGTTTGCCATAACCAGTAACAACAACTTCGTCCAAGGTCTGGCCTGCTTCTTTTAAGACAACAGTAATTGGGGAGTTCCCAATAGTTACTTCCTGTTGAACCATGCCAATATAAGAAACAATAAGCTTTGTAGCATTATCAGGAACGGTCAACGTAAAATTACCGTTAAAATCAGTTTGTGTTGAAATGTTTGTGCCTTTCACAATTATATTAACCCCCGGTAAAGGATTTCCGGATTCATCCAATACTTTACCCTTAATTTGTTTTTCAATTAGAGATAATTTAATTGTCGTTCTGTCATTTTCTATTTTTACTATTCCGTTTTTTTCGGGGAAAGTAACTGTTCGTGAGGTTTCTGCCGCCGATACCTGTATGGTGAAAGGTATTAAAAACAGGGGTGTTAATTTGATAACATTCCCGATTTTTGGCGTAAGCCAATAATTTTTAGGCTTGCTTTTTGGTAGTAATTTCATACTTTTGTAATGGTTTGGTTAATAATAATTTTTCCTTTGTGGTCTTATTTATTTGTTTTCCAGTCTATGTTCCTTAGTATTAAGGAGTCAGCCAGTAGTGTTCGCAGCATCTGCTGGCTTTTTTATGGGAAACAAAAAATATTTATAAAAAAGGGTTTCCCCGTTTTAGTCGAACTATTATGACATTACTTTTAAAATTCACCTGTAATTTTAAAATAGGCATCGTTTCTTTTTAAATGTCTCTATCATTTCTGATAATTGTAAATCCCATTCAAAAGTTCTCAAATAAAACTTCTTTTTTCAAATGATGTATTTGCAATTATGTCAAGTTATTCAAATAAAGAAATAAGACTGAAGGCTAACTATTGCTAAAATGGAGAATTCCCTTTTTGCGATAGTAATTTCATTTCCATTTCATCCAATTGAACTAAAATGATTTTTCGTAACATTTTTATTAAAAAGAAAGAGCAGATGGTTAAAAGAGCCAATGCTTTTTATCTAAAAGATAACTGTCAGGTTGTAAATATATAAATTTTTTTAATAAGTTGAAGTATTTATTAAAAAATTTTAATAATTAAAATTTAACATTAATTTTAATTATTAACCAAAGGGGATAGCATTTTCTCTTTTATAACGCAACAAGCGCCTATAACTCCTGCACGAAGTCCTAAAGTGGATTTTTTGAGTTTCATGTCTCTATTCACCAAACCTAAAGAATGTTTTTTTAAAGCAGACTGGATTGGTAAAAGAGCATAATCGCCCAATTGTGAAAAATCACCGCCAATCACTAATAAATCTGGATTAAATATATTGAGTAAAATAGATAAATAACGTCCCATTTTCTCACTTTGTTTTGTAACTAACTCCACGCATAAACTATCTTCCAGATTTATGGCTCCTGCAATAATATCAAGATGTTGTAAATCAGAATTGTCATTGAGGGTAATTTTTGACTGTTTTCCTTCTTTCAAAGCAGCCTTGAACTGGTTTACGAGTGACCAGCCAGAAATTTCGGTTTCCAGGCATCCCAGTTTGCCGCATTGACACATAATTTCGTTGTCAAAAATAGTACTGTGTCCAAATTCTCCGGAATAACCGGATTTTCCATAATAAAGTTTGCCATCGGAAATAATTCCTATAGCGACCCCCCAGCTGTAATTTAAAAAGATGATATTTTGCTCATCATCAACCACTCCTTCACAATATTCACCAAAAGCCATGGCTCTGGTATCATTTTCTAAATGAACCGGTAAGTTCAATTGTTCTGAAATAATTTCTGTTAAAGGTCTGTTTTCACTAAAGAAGTAATTATAACTGAAGCCTTCCATTGAATTAATACGACCTGAAAAGTTGATGCAAACGCCCACAATCATTTCTTTTTCGACCGAGCTGTCTTCAATAAAAGAGTTTATCAAATCACAAAATTCTAAAAGGGATTCCTGGGAGTTTTTTAAAGCAAAGGATGTTCTTAAGTCTATGCTGATGAATTCATTTTTAATATTTTGTAGACCAATGGATATGCTGGTTCTGCTTACTTCAACGCCTAAAAAGAAAGCGCAGGTTGGGTTAATGCTGTACAGTGAGGGACGTCTTCCGCCACTATTGGTAATCTTTCCCATATCGACCACATAACCTTCCAATAGTAATTCATTGATGGCTTTGGTAATCGTTGGAACACTCGATTGTAATTCAGAACTTAATTCTGCTATTGTCGCATTTCCGGCGGATAACAAACGTTTTACGATTGACTGTCTTAGAATACGCCACTTTTGCCCAGAAAGGCTATCATCTGTGTTATTATCTAGTAAATCTTTTAAACTCATCTTTAGGCTTTTTAAAAAGTTTGGTGGTATTCCATTACAAACGTACTATAATTTATTTAAATCCATGTTGTAAATTAGATCGCTATCAGGACAAACACTTTTAAAACAAATTAGTTCATAGAATGTGATTTTGTCATTTCGACGAAGGAGAAATCACATCAAGTTATTCAGATTATGTGATTTCTCCTTCGTCGAAATGACATACAATATGGATTTTTTGTGCCTTTTTAAAATTACTTCGTCAGTTCGCTTCACTTGTTTCCTGGCTGAAATAATTAATTAGTACTTAAGGTTATTCATTTTAATATATTACAAAGAATTTCTAATGAGTAAAGCGCTCTTATTTTCTATTTGTTCTTTTTTTCCTTTCAAAATCATTTGGGATAAAATCTTCCCCATGGCCACAAAATTTGTAGAAATGGTTGTTATTCCGTTTTCTACCACTTTTTTCAATGGGGTTTCGTTGTAGGAGATAATTCCGTAATCGTTCCCCAATTTCAAATTTTGAAGTTTTGATTTTTCTATGACGGCCACCAAATCCCTGTCGTTCGGAATAATGTACACTTCGCCAATCGTGATTTCTCTATCGCCAAATTCCGTAATTACCTGATATTCGAAAGAGAAATCGTGACAGAAATTGATAAAGCCTTCCTTCATTCCTAACGGTTCGCGAAATCCAGGAAAAATCAAGATCAGTTTCTCATATTTATTTAAATGGGATTTGCCTTTTATTAAAGCGTCATAAATGTCTTTCTTGTGGTTTTGATAGACCGCAGGGAAGGATTCCAATTCGGGATTGGTTTGATCCAATATAAACACCTCGTTTACCGGTAGGGTTTTAATGATTGAAGCGGCATCTGCTAAATTGGTTGGCATTATGATGTATTTGGTATAGTTACCGTTGCTTTCAGTAATTAATTTTCTAAACATTTCGATGTTAAAGTGGTGAAAATATATGTCTACCTGAACATCCTTTCCGGTGTTCTTTAAAAACGAATTGTAAATATCTTCTTTGAAACTGTTCAATTCATCAAACAACAGGAATATTTTTTGTTTTATGGTTACCTCTATGCTCTTTACGTAATAGCCCTTGCCAAGAATGGCATAGATGATGCCTCTTTTTTTCAACTCCTCATACGCTTGTAAAACGGTGTCTCGGGATAATGAAAATTCCAAACAGAGTTTGTTTATCGAGGGAAGTCGCTCGCCTTTTATCAGTTTTTCATTTTCAATAGCCTTCTCGATTGATAAAACAATTTGCCTGTATTTGGGTATGCCAAGATTATTTTGAATAGAAATGATTTTCATAATAAGAAATGATTTTTGTGCAAGTTACAAAAAACTGGTAGGTACTGGTATATTTTTTTTGAAATTTAGTATAATTTTGAATTTCATTTTTCTTAATAAAACAATGAAAATAAAACAAGAATCCCATTTTATTACCAATTCCGAAACAAAATTATTTGGTTTAATGCCGGATGGCGAAGCAATTTTCGCTTACCAAATTTCCAATAAAAACGGAATCAAATTAGAAGTTATCAATTATGGCGCTACGGTTAGTTCGTTGAAAATTCCGCTGAAAAATGGCGAAGTCGCAGATGTCGTTTTGGGCTTTGACAATTTGGGAGCCTACTTAAAATCATTCGATTTAGAAAGTGCACCTTATCTGGGAGCAACTGTCGGAAGATTTGCAGGAAGAATTGGCGATGGGACTTTTAGCTTAAATGATAAAATATTCCATCTCAATAAAAACAACAATAAGCATTCGCTTCACGGAGGTACTATTGGCTTTAGCCAGGTAGTTTGGAAGGTGAAAAACGTAAATTATGGAGAAAATCCATCCATAACCTTGACCTATCTTAGCCCAAATGAGGAAGAAAATTACCCAGGAAATCTGTCTGTGGAGTTAATTTATACCTTGTCTGAAGGGAACGAGTTGATTATTGAATACAGCGCAACAACGACTGAGGATACTATTGTGAATTTGACGCATCACAGTTATTTTAATCTCGATGGACATAAATCCAATATTTCAGATCAGGAATTGACTATCAATTCTAAAAAAATATTGGAAACAACAACCGAGAATATTCCAACAGGGAATTTCGTAGATTTAAAGAATCATCCTTTTGATTTTAGTTTGCCTAAAAAATGTCCTCTAAAAATTGATAATACATTTGTTTTAGAATACAAAAACGAACTTTCGGCGGCTCTTTTCAATAAAAAGAATAATCTGAAAATGTCCGTTTATACAGATCAGCCTGCGGTTCATATTTATGTTGGAGGGAATTGCGGAACTATACTCGGGAAAGAAAAAGTGTTGTACCATTCATCGAGCGGCATCTGTTTTGAAGCACAAAATTTCCCGGACGCTCCCAATCAAGCGCATTTCCCGGATGCAGTCCTAAAAACAGGAGAAATGTATTGTCATAAGACCAGATATAAATTTGAAATTTTTTAAAAAAGAATGCTCTTACAATTACTACATAATGAATGATATTTTAATACAAAAAACGATAAGTCATTTTCAAGAAAAATTTGGTTTGGCTCCAGAAAAAGTAGTTCTTTCTCCAGGGAGAATCAATATTATTGGAGAACATATCGATTATAATGACGGTTATGTTTTGCCCGCGGCTATCGACAAAATTATCTGTTTTGCTTTCGAAAAAAACAACTCTAACCAATCCAGAATAATCGCGGTAGATCTTGATGATGAGTTTGAAATAGATCTTGCAGCTGTTGTTGAGTTGAATGAAAAGGTTTGGACAAATTATCTCCGTGGTGTTATCAACCAGTTGAAAATTAATGGGTTTGTTTTTGAAGGTTTTAATTGCGTTTTTAGCAGCAATATTCCCGTTGGTTCTGGATTGTCCTCATCGGCAGCTTTAGAATGTGGTTTTTTATATGGGATAAATGAACTTTTTAATTTGAACATAAAACCAATTGATATCGCCTTGATGGGACAAAAATCGGAGCATTGGGTGGGAATCAATTGTGGTATAATGGATCAGTTTTCGAGTGTTTTGGGACAAGAAAACAAAGTGATAAAAATCGATTGCCGAACGTTGGAATTCGAATACCACGATGCGGATTTCAAGGATTATTCCCTGATCTTATTTGACAGCAATGTGAAGCATTCTTTGTTTACTTCGGCTTACAACAAAAGAAGGGAAGAGTGCGAAGAAGGGCTTGCGATTATCAAAAGCAATTTCCCGGAGGTTGGCAGTTTTAGGGACTGTAACGAAAGTCAGGTTTTGAGTCTGAAAGACCAGATGAGTGAAGAGGTCTTCAAAAGAAGCCATTTTGTGGTACAAGAAATTGGTCGTGTTGCCAAAGCCTGTGAAGCGCTGGATAACGGAAAAATTGAAGTTTTAGGGCAGCTTATGTTCGAAACGCATCAAGGATTATCCAAAGAATATGAAGTGAGTTGTGATGAATTGGATTTTCTGGTTGACGCTGTTAAGAATGAAGAGGCCGTGATTGGATCCCGACTAATGGGAGGCGGTTTTGGCGGTTGCACCATTAATTTGGTAAAAAAGGGACATGAAGAGGATATCAAAAATAGACTCTCGAAACTGTACCATCATGCATTTGGAATAGAATTAAAAAATTATGATGTCAAAATCGGAAACGGGACATCACTTTATATCCTATAATTAAAAATGAAAAATTTCGATATCAACGAAGATCCGCACAGACGCTACAATCCATTAATTAACGAATGGGTTTTGGTTTCTCCGCATCGTGCCAAACGACCTTGGCAAGGCCAAAACGAAACGGTAGCTTCTGACGCATTGCCTGAATATGACCCCACCTGTTATTTGTGTCCGGGAAATATTCGGGCCAATGGCATGACGAATCCTGAGTATGAAAATAGTTTTGTTTTCGAAAATGATTTCGCCGCACTAAAGCAGGAGGAAATTCTTTTTGAGGACAGTATTAAGGAGACTTTTTTCAAAGCACAACCCGAGAGAGGTATTTCAAGAGTGGTTTGCTTTTCGCCAAAGCACAACCTGACGTTGCCCGAAATGACGGTAGATGGCATTGAAAATATCATTCAAACCTGGCAAAAAGAATACATTGATTTGGGCAAGATTGATTATATCAATTATGTCCAGATTTTTGAAAATAAAGGAAGCGTCATGGGGTGTAGTAATCCACATCCGCACGGTCAAATTTGGGCGCAATCGTCCTTGCCTACCGAAGTGGAGAAAACGCAAAACAACCTGAAAACCTATTACGATTTACACCAAAGCAATCTGTTGCAGGATTATTTGCAGGAGGAATTAAAGCTAGACGAACGAATTGTTATCGAGAACGATCATTTTGTGGCGCTCGTTCCTTTTTGGGCCATTTGGCCTTACGAGACGATGATCATCAGTAAGCGCCATTTTGGGAAAATTACCGATTTCACTTTGGACGAAACAACCGCTTTCTCAACGATTTTGAAACAATTGACTACCAAATATGATAATCTTTTCGAGACATCATTCCCGTATTCGTCAGGAATTCATCAAACTCCAACCGATGGGGTATCGCATCCGGAATGGCAATTTCATATGCATTTTTATCCGCCTTTGTTGCGTTCTGCCACGGTAAAAAAATTCATGGTGGGTTACGAAATGCTCGGCGAATCACAAAGGGATATTACACCCGAGAAGAGTGCTTCGATATTGAAAGCGATTTCAGATACGCATTATAAAAACAAATAAATCAATTAACTTTTAAACCGAAATTATGCATAAAACATTGTCAACCAATGATTACATTGTTTTTTTCCTCTATTTCATAACCATTGTTGGTTATGGATTGTGGATTTACAACCGAAAAAAGAAAGAGCAAGCCAGTAGCAAAGATTATTTTCTTGCTGAAGGCTCGCTAACATGGTGGGCAATTGGTGCCTCTTTGATTGCCAGTAATATTAGTGCCGAGCAATTTATAGGAATGAGCGGGAGTGGCTTCAAATTAGGATTGGCCATTGCAACTTATGAATGGATGGCGGCATTAACCTTGGTTTTTGTAGCAATATTTTTTATGCCGGTGTACCTGAAAAATAAAATTTCGACCATGCCACAATACTTAAACCAGCGTTACAATGGTAATGTTGCCATGATTATGGCTGTTTTCTGGTTGTTACTTTACGTATTGGTCAATTTAACATCGATTCTCTATTTAGGTGCACTTGCCGTGAGTAGTATTTCAGGTTTAAATATTACCCTTTGTATGGTTTTTCTAGCTCTTTTTGCTGTAATGATTACCCTTGGAGGAATGAAAGTAATTGGGTATACTGATGTTGTTCAAGTGTTTTTCTTGATTTTAGGAGGTCTGGCAACTACTTATTTGGCACTTAATTTGGTTTCTGAAAAATTCGGAACTACTGGAGTAATCAACGGATTTAATTTAATGACTGAAAAAGCCGATGGCCATTTTCACATGATTTTTGATAAATCAAATCCGAATTATATGGATCTTCCCGGATTATCCGTATTAATAGGAGGGATGTTAATTATGAATTTTAATTACTGGGGTTGTAATCAATATATAACGCAACGAGCCCTTGGAGCTGATTTAAAAACGGCCAGAAGTGGTATTTTATTTGCTGCGTTCTTAAAATTATTAATGCCAATTATTGTAGTATTACCTGGTATTGCTGCTTATGTTCTTTATCAAAATGGAAGTTTTCAGACAGAATTATTACAAGATGGAAGTTTGAATCCTGATCGTGCTTATCCAGTATTGTTGAATTTGTTGCCTACAGGATTAAAAGGGCTTTCATTTGCCGCTTTGACCGCGGCTATTGTTGCTTCATTGGCAGGAAAAGCGAATAGTATCGCTACTATTTTTACTTTAGATGTTTATAAGAAAAAATTAAACGTTGAAGCAAGTGAACAAAAATTAGTAAACATTGGGAAGATGACCATTATTGCGGCTATGATTATTGCCGTTATTGTAGCGCCATTTTTAGGAATTGACAAAAAAGGGGGTTTTCAATACATTCAAGAATATACCGGTTTTGTAAGTCCGGGTGTTTTTGCCATGTTTATTTTAGGATTCTTTTGGAAAAAAACCACATCTAATGCAGCTATGTTTGCTATGATTGGCGGTTTCTTAATGTCGATAGTGTTCAAATTCATGCCTCATTTTGTTGATTTGTCATTTCTAAATGGCATGGGCTTTTCAGTGCCAAATGCAGAAGGTGTTTATGAAATACCATTCATGGATCGTATGGGATTTGTGTTTTTGATATGTGTCATTGGAATGTATGTGATAAGTATTTATGAAACACAAAGAGGCGTTAAAACAAATGGCTTGGATGTTGATAAATCTATGTTTAAAGTTTCGCCAGGATTTACTGTAGGATCTTTGATTATAGTTGCTGTCCTAGCTGCTTTGTATACCTTTTTCTGGTAAGAAATAATTTTATGCAGGTGGGATTTTTTTTAATAGAAGTATTACGTGTCGTTTTTTGTCATTTTTTTGATAAAAGAGGATTGGTTTATAATGTCCCGCAGCACATCTCAAATTTATTTTTGGGTTTACAAAAACGGCATAGCTTACAGTGTTTATCTTTTGAGGGGTAAATAATATAAACTATGCCGTTTTGATTTTTGTAATACATTAATTGCCATTGGTTTGACTGATAATATGAAGCTTTTAGTAGCATCGGCTTTAGCTTGAAATTAAAAAATAGTATTTCGGGATTCTTTTGAATTGAGTAATTTTTTTACACATGCCATAAAAAAAACTGGTAGGTACTGGTATATATTTTAGAGGAACTGTTATATTTTTGAATTTATAAAAATGAAATCAAAAATTTGCGTGAACTGAGTTTTCAAGAAGTCAGGTACAATGGGTAAAAAATAGGTTTAGACACTATAAATAGAGTATTTGCAAATATGGAATATAGTCTAAGAAGATTTGGATAATGTAATAAATGAAAAGAGAAGCGGCATGAATTGCCTTAATACATAAAACTAAAATGGATATAAATATAATGATGAAAACAATGTGGAGCAAAAGTAGGAAGGTACAGAAATCGAAAGGAATCACCATTTTTGGAAACATGAAAAAAACAAGAATGGCGATTGTTGTCTTGTTAGTATCAGTAAATATTTTTGCGCAGCTGCCTGCCGAACTGCAAAATCCTGAAATCGTTTCCTTGAATCGAATGCCAATGCGAAATAGCGCTTTTGGTTTCGAAAATATGGAAAAAGCCAAACAATACGATAGGGAAAAGTCGGCTAACTTTTTTTCATTAAACGGGAGTTGGAAATTTAATTGGGTACAAGACCCGAACCAGCGTCCGCAAAATTTTTTCGAACTTGCTTACGATGATACTAAATGGACGGATTTTCGCATACCAGCCAGTTGGGAAGTGAATGGGTATGGTTTGCCTATTTATGTGAACCAGCCGTATGATTTTGCCGGTCATAATTTGCGTTATGCAAAAATGAATCCGCCATTCGATATTCCTGCTAATAACAATCCCGTAGGTTCTTATCGCAAAAAAATCAATTTACCTGCCAATTGGAAAGGAAAACAGGTTTTTATTCATGTAGGTAACGCAAAATCGTGTCTGTTTGTGTGGGTAAACGGAAAGAAAGTAGGGTATAGCGAAGACAGTAAGATGGCTGCCGAATTTGACATCACCAAATTTGTCAAAGCTGGGGAGAATTTAATCGCTTTTCAAGTATATCGTTGGAGTGATGCCAGTTATTTAGAGTGTCAGGATATGTTCCGTTTTTCAGGGATTGAAAGAGACGTTTTTTTATATACCACCGAGAAGTTGAATATTCGTGACACAAAAATTATCAGTACACTCGATGATACGTATACCAATGGATTACTTAGTATTAATACAGAAATTGCCAGTTACAAAACCGAAAAAGGATTATACAGCAAGAAAGACAGTCTAACGGTTGAAGTAAGCTTGGAGGATGCCAAAGGAAATGTTGTTTATCATGACAAAACTAAGGATTTTAAAACCATATTAGGGAAGTATAAAACGAATGTTGAATTTCAAACCACTATAAAAAACGCCCAAAAATGGACCGCGGAAACGCCTTATTTGTATCGTTTGTACATCACTTTAAAAGATGCTAAAGGAGTAGTGAAGGAAGTGGTACCACTTCGTATTGGTTTCAAAAAAATAGAAATTAAAGGAGCTGATTTTTTAGTTAATGGTAAACGGGTTTTCATAAAAGGGGTTAACCGACATGAGCATCATCCAACTAATGGGCATACGCTCAGCAAGGAAGATATGAGAAAGGACATGGAGATGATGAAGAAACTGAATGTCAATGCCGTTCGTCATTCGCATTATCCGCCGGATCCGTATTGGATGGAACTTTGCGACGAATTTGGTTTGTATGTTGTTGATGAAGCTAATATTGAATCACATGGTTTGGGTTATGATTTAGATGTAACATTGGCTAACAATCCGCTGTGGAAAGAATCGCATCTGCAACGTATTCAACGCATGTATGAAAGAGACAAAAATCATGCAAGTGTGGTGACCTGGTCTTTAGGAAACGAAGCGGGTGATGGTACTAATTTTTACGCAGCTTACGATTGGTTGAGAAAGGAAACGACTTTGCCAATCCAGTATGAAAGAGACATTAATTATGAGAAACCGAATGATACTCATTATTCAGAGATTTTTTGTCCGCAATATATGTCTCCGGATGATTTGTTGAAATATTCAAAAAGTGATGCCAGAATACCAAATATCCAAAGTGAATATGCTCACATTATGGGGAATAGTTTGGGGAATTTCCAAGATTATTGGGATGTTGTAGAAAACAACCCTAAACTACAGGGAGGATTTATTTGGGAATGGATTGACCAATCTATTGATACGGTTAAGAACGGCAAACGCATTAAGGCGTATGGTGGAGATTTCCCATTGGAAGGGCCGGTTGACGAAAATTTAAGCGATAATAACTTCTGTGTAAAAGGAGTGGTTACGGCATACCGTGAAATTACACCAATGGCTTTGGAAGTGAAAAAAGCGCACCAAAACATTAAAACAAAATTCGTTGGTAACAACACCATTACAATTAAAAACGGTTTTTTCTTTAAAAACCTGGATAATGTGATGATGCGTTGGGTATTAATGGAGAATGGAATTGCCAAAGAAAACGGTACCATTAACACGATTTCATTAGAGCCGCAAGCGGAAAATGATTTTAAATTGGCCATCAAAACGGTTCAAAAAACGGATAAAGAATACCAGTTGAATGTGTATTATTCTCTAAAAACCGAAGAGCCTTTCTTGCCTAAACAATATGAAATCGCTGTTGAGCAATTGATATTGAAAACGCTTCCGGCAACTGTTTTTATGCCGAGTTCAAAAAAGGTTTTGCAATTAAAAGAAACGAAAGAACAGTGTACCATTTCAGGAGATAAATTTGAAGTTGTTTTCGATTTGAAAAAAGGAATTTTGTCTGGTTATAGTGTCAAAGGCGAGCAGTTTATAGAACAAGGGCCAAAACCTTCTTTCTGGAGAGCTCCAACTGATAATGATATTGGAGCAGGATTTAATACGAGCTTAAGAAAATGGAGAAATGCTTATGATAATGGTACCGAAATGCAAGCTGTTGTTTCAAAGAATACTGATGGTTCGGCGCAGGTAAAATTCACAACGAAATTGGTTGACGGAGAAGCCTCACACCAACAAATATTTACGGTTTACGGCGATGGAAGCATAAAAGTTGATAATGAATTTACTGCCATCAAGGGAAAAAATCCTTTATTGATGAGAGCTGGAAATGATTTGGTTATCAATAAAAATTTCAATACAATCAATTGGTACGGTCGTGGTCCGGGTGAGAATTATTGGGACAGAAAAACAAATACTTTCATCGGTCAATTCCAGCAATCAGTGGAGGAACAATATTATCCTTATGCCAGGCCTCAAGAAAGTGGTAACAAAACAGAAGTACGCTGGGTAAGTTTCAGTAATGCAAAGGGAAGAAAAATACAATTTGCATTTGTGGACAATTTATTGAGTTTTTCGGCCTTGCCTTATAACTTGGATGATTTAGATCCTGAAGCTCAAAAGAAACAATACCATAGCGGGGAACTCAATAAAAGGAACGAAATCTACCTGCACATGGACTTGCAGCAAACCGGTTTACAGGGAATGGATAGCTGGGGAGCCTGGCCAATGGAAAAATACAGAATTCCTTTTAAAAATTACAACTACAGCTATTGGATGAAATTTGAATAATGAATTAGTGCCAAAAAAGAGGAAGGAAATACTATATTTTCTCCTCTTTTTGTTTTTTCGTAATAAAGAGGCAGTCACATGTTTTTGATAAAGTCAAAAAAGGAGCATGATAGTAATATAGCCTGTTCGGATATCGTGAAAATAGAATTAAAAAAAAATAATTGATTGAAGCAAAATCAAATAAATTCTGAAAACTAAAGGGGAAACTTTAGAAGTTTTGATCAACGATGATTTTGCCATCGCAATTTTAAACCGTCCGGAAACTACCCGGAATTCAAAAATAAATTTTGCCGAATTGGGATTAAATAAGAATTACGGAATAAGGGATTTATGGCACCATAAAGTGATAGGAAAGAAAAGAATGGTACAGTACTGAGTCATGAAACCAAATTATTCCGTTTGAAAAAGGAAATGTGAAATCAGCAGAGATGAATATCGTTAGCTTCTCGAACGTAAAAGGAATGAAAACAACATAAAATAGTGATAACATTAGAAGACAATTGCATTATAAGAAATCAAAAAACACCATGATAAAAAATATTTTTTCAATACTATTGCTAGTATTAAGTTCTTTAATTCTTCAGGCGCAAACTGTTCCCGAGGAAATTATTCTGCAAACTAAAAATACGGCATTGGTTTACCGGGTGAATACTAAAAAGCAATTGTCACAAGTGTATTTTGGTGTCTCTTTATTATTTCGGGATGATTATAAAAAAATGGCTACACCACCCGGAGATGCTTTTACAACTGGCGGTGTAAACTATGTAAGAGACCCGGCCATTCAGGTAACTCATGCGGATGGTAATCCCTCACTGCAATTACAATATGTAAAGCATACAGTTGAAAAAATGGATGACAATGTAAGCACAACCCATATTGTTTTGAAAGACCCGGTTTATCCGTTTGAACTAACCCTGCACATCAAAACCTATGCAAAGGAGGATGTTATGGAACAATGGACGACCATTTTGCATAAAGAAAAAAAGGCGGTATTGTTGAACCAATATTCATCAGCGGCCTTGCAATTAAAAGGGGATAAATATTGGCTGAGCCATTTTTTTGGTGATTGGGCCAATGAAATGCGAATGGAGGAAGTGCAATTACCCGAAGGCATTAAAACAATCGAGTCGAAATTAGGGGCAAGAGCGACCAATTTCGATCTTCCGTCGTTCATGCTATCCATCAATAAACCGGCTGAAGAAGAAAGCGGGGAAGTCTTGGCGGGTACATTGGCATGGAGCGGGAATTATCGTTTGTTGTTTGAAAATATACGCTATAGCGAAGATGTAGATCATTTGTTGCAGATCAATTCCGGCATCAACCCTTATGCATCAACCTATACTTTACAGCCTAACGAAACCTTTACTACGCCCGCTTTTATTTATACGTATACTGCAAAAGGAAAAGGTCAGGCCAGTCGCAATCTTCATAGCTGGGCTTTGAATTATGGAATATGGAAAGGAAAACAACAGCGACAAACCTTGTTAAACAACTGGGAAGCTACTTATTTCAAGTTTGACCAAAATAAATTGGTAACCCTCTTTGATGATGCCAAAAAATTAGGGGTTGATCTGTTCTTGTTGGATGATGGTTGGTTTGGGAATAAGTATCCACGCAATAATGACGATGCTGGTTTGGGAGATTGGGATGTGAATAAAACCAAATTACCTGATGGGATTGGATATTTGGTGAAAGAAGCTGAGAAAAAAGGAGTGAAGTTTGGCATTTGGGTCGAGCCCGAAATGGTGAATCCTAAAAGTGAGCTGTATGAAAAACATCCTGACTGGGTTTTAAAATTGCCCAATCGCGACGAAAATTTACGACGCACACAATTGGTATTGGATCTTAGCAATCCTGCAGTACAGCAGCATGTATTTGCCGTGGTCAATAACCTGATGAAACAAAATCCCAATATCGCTTATATTAAATGGGATTGCAACCGTTACATGACCAATGCGTATTCTTCTTATCTGAAAAACAAACAAACTAATTTGTATGTGGATTATGTGGATGGGCTCTATAATGTGTTGAAAAGAATAAGAGCTAATTATCCTGATCTGGAAATGATGTGGTGCAGTGGCGGTGGTGGCCGCGCCGAATATGGCGGACTGAAATACATGCAGGAGTTTTGGCCAAGTGATAACACCGATGGGCTGAGCCGTATTTTTATTCAATGGGGGTATTCTTATTTCTTTCCGGCGGCGGCAGTTTGTGCCCATGTTACGTCATGGGGCAATCAATCCATTAAATTCAGGACCGATGTGGCCATGATGGGCAAGCTTGGTTTTGATATACAGTTAAGCCATCTCAAAGATGACGAATTGAACTATTGTAAGCAAGCTGTTCAAAACTATAAACGTTTGCAGGATGTAATTGGTTATGGCGATGTATATCGATTAGTGGCGCCATACGATAATTTGGCGGCTTCATTGATGTATGTGGATGAAACAAAGAAAAAATCAGTGTTGTTTGCTTTTTCGTTGCATCCAAAGTATGGAGATGTTTTTCCAAAACTTCAATTGAAAGGGCTGGATTCCGCAAAGAAATATATAGTGAAAGAAATTAATTTGATGGATGACGCTAAACCCCAATTCAAGCAAAACGGACAAATATTCAGTGGTGATTATTTAATGAAAGTCGGACTGGATTGGTATATGCAACAATCCTTAAAAAGTTCCGTATTGGAGATAAATGAAGCGGAGTGAAAATTATAAAAAGCATGCTATTAACAAATTGATTAAATAAAATTACAAATATTGTAAATACTTAAACATTCGCAATTTGATTTGCGGAAAAAATCTAATAAATATAAACCATCTATTTTAGTAATCATGACCTACAAATTTACACCCTTATTGTTAATATTCGTCGCAATGAACAGCTTTGCTCAAAAAACAATTTCGATTACAACCAAAAGCAACGTACTGGTTTTAGAAACAGACAAAGACAATAACCTGCTATCAACATATATTGGTAAAAAACTTGAAAACACAGCAGAATATCCAAATATTCAACCCCTGGACAAATACAAGCCGGGTTCTGATGATCTTTTGAACAAACGCGAAGCTTACATCGCTTCGGGTTCGCTTAACCTTTTAGAGCCTAGCTTAAGCGTAACACATGGCGATGGAAATAAATCTACCGTGCTTACTTTTGCTTCGGTTGAAGAGAAGCAATTAGACGATAACCGAAAGCTAACCATTGTGCGTTTAACAGACACCAAATATAAATTTGACGTTGCCTTGCATTACCTTGCTTATTTTAAAGAAGATGTAATTGAACAATGGGCTGAGATTAAGCATAATGAAAAAGGCACCGTTGTATTAAATAAATACGCTTCGGCCAATCTTACCCTAAGTGGCAGGAAATTTTTTCTAAAAAACCATTACAGCGGTGCTGTTCGCGAAATGCGCTCAGAAGAGCAACAATTGTTGCACGGCATTAAAACGATAGACTCAAAACTGGGTACCAGAACAAACTTGTTGCATTCTTCATCTTTCATGGTCTCTATTGATCAGCCTGCAACAGAAGATATGGGCGAGGTAATTGCCGGTTCTTTGGAGTGGACAGGAAACTTCAAGCTTGATTTTGAAACTTTCGATGAATATTACTTAAGAATTACTGCAGGCATCAACAACTTTTCATCAAACTATACGTTGAAAGCAGGCGAAAATTTTGTTACACCTCGTTTTGTTTACACCTACTCATCAAGCGGAAAAGGATTAGCAAGCAGGAACTTGCAAAACTGGGCAAGAAATTACCAACTAGCTGATGGAAAAGGCGAACGTTTAACCATTTTAAATAATTGGGAAACTACTTATTTCGATTTCAACGACGAGAAATTGAACGAACTGACCAAAGATACCAAAAAATTGGGTGTTGATGTTTTCTTATTAGATGATGGCTGGTTTGGGAATAAATACCCAAGAAACGGTGCTACCTCTGGACTTGGCGATTGGCAATACAATAAACAAAAACTGAAAAACGGTATCAGCTCTTTAGGTAAAGAAGCTACTGCAAATGGTGTGAAATTTGGTATTTGGTTAGAGCCAGAAATGGTGAACCCTAAAAGCGAATTATATGAAAATCATCCTGATTGGATTATTAGACAGCCAGAGAGAAAAGAATTTTATATGCGTAATCAGTTGGTATTGGATTTAACCAACCCTAAAGTACAGGATTTCATTTTCAAAACCGTTGATGATGTATTTAAAGAAGTGCCAGAATTAGCTTTCATTAAATGGGATTGCAATTCGTTAATTTATAACGCTAATTCTCCAACCTTAAAAAACCAAGATCATTTTTATATAGAATATATCAGAGGGTTGAATAGTGTATTAGAAAAAATCCGCAAGAAATATCCAAAAACACCAATGATGCTTTGCGCTGGTGGAGGGTCGAGAGTAGATTATGCCGCACTAAAATATTTTACCGAATTTTGGCCAAGTGATAATACCAATCCTTTCGATCGTATTTTTATCCAATGGGAATATTCATATTATTTCCCTTCTATCGCAAGTGATAATCACATCACCGATATGGGCAACCAACCTATTAAATTTAAAACTGATGTGGCCATGATGGGTAAATTGGGTTATGATGTTCGTGTAAATGAGTTGAGCAAAAACGATTTGTTGTTCAGCCAAAATGCCGTTAGAACCTATAACAGCTTTAAAGACATTGTTTGGCATGGCCAACAATACAGGTTACAAGATCCATACGAGAATAAAATTGCTTCGATTGCTTATGTAAACGATGCGAAAGATCAAGCAGTTGTTTTTAACTATCACGTGGCAACCCTTTTTACAAATGGCGTTATATTACCTATTAAACTAAAAGGATTAGACCCAACTAAAAAATACAAAATAGAAGAAATTAACTTATATCCAGGTACAAAATCACCCATTGACAGCACCAAAGTTTATTCTGGAGATTTTCTGATGAAAGTTGGTTTCAATCCTGAAGCTAATAGCTACAGAAAAAGTGTTGTTTTAAAAGTGACCGCTCTGTAATTTAGAAAACCTAAACCTTAAAAGAGGAACTAATTGATTCTAAAATCATTTCCGTACTTAAGTTTGGTTATTGAAATAAAGTTAAAAAAAATAATAGCATGAAAATAAGTTTTGCCTTTTTATTGTTCTCTTTAATTTTTGGATGGGCTTCAGAAGCACAACAAATTTCTGCACAGCCAAAAATTAATGGGCCAAGGTTATATGGAGCCAGCCCAGGGAAAGAGTTTATGTACACTATTCCGGCCAGTGGAGTAAGGCCTATGGAGTTTGAGGTGAAGAATTTACCGAAAGGAGTCAGGATTAATAAGTCGAACGGAGTTATTTCGGGAACCATAAAAAATGCAGGAGAATATTCCATCGAATTAGTGGCCAAAAACAAATTTGGGAAGGTTTCAAAATCATTTACATTGGTAATTGGTGATAAGTTGGCATTAACACCACCGATGGGATGGAGCAGTTGGTATAGTTTTGGACGCAATGTAACCTTAGACAAAGTAATCCGTTCTGCCGAAATCATGAAAGAGAAAGGCTTACAGAATTACGGCTGGAGTGTTATTGAGATTGATGATCCTTGGACCAATCAGCCCAATAAAAATGATTCCGTATGGAAACAACTTAAATCAGGAGCGAAAGAAGTATACGGGTATTATGAAGGGCCGGATAATCTTCCCGAAAGGCAAGGAGAAATGAGGAGTCCAAAAGGGGAATTGTTGCCCAATTCCTATTTTACCAATATCAAAAAATTCCCGACTATCATGCACCAAATGGGCTTCAAGGCCGGTATCTACAGTTCCCCGGGACCGATTACCTGTGGCGGTGTAGCAGGTAGCTATGGCTATGAATTGGTGGATGCAAAATTTTTTGCGGACAATGGGTTTGATTATTTAAAATACGATTGGTGCAGTTATGGTTCTTTTGCCAAAAGCAATACCAAAGAAGAATTGATTAAGCCTTACCGTAAAATGTCAGACGCTTTGCAACTCCAAAAAAGAGATGTCATCCATGCTCTTTGTCAGTATGGGATGGGGAATGTCTGGGAATGGGGCAATGAAAGTGGTGGCCAGCTTTGGCGTACTGGAGATGATGTACACGACACTTGGGAATCAGTGCGGAATGCTTTTAAAAAACTATCCGATAAATCAGCTTTTGTGAAACCGGGTAATTGGAATGATCCAGATATATTGCAGGTAGGGGCAGTGGGAGCGCAAAATTCTGGCAAGGCAGGAAAGAATCGTTTGACATTTGAGGAGCAAAAAACGGTAATGAGTATGTGGTGTATGTTGAGCGCTCCTTTATTAATAGGCACTGACATGGAACAGCTCGATGATGCCACGCTCGGTTTATTGACCAACGAGGAAATTATCGCAGTGAACCAAGATGCATTGGGTAAAGCGGCTTCTTTGCTAACTACTTTAGATAACACGGAATTATGGGTAAAACAGCTGGAAGACGGTAGTCTGGCGTTGGGATTATTAAACCTGTCGAATGAAACGATACAGACGAAATTCCCTTTTTCCGCACTTCAATTGAAGGGGAAATACAAAATGCGCAATCTTTGGAAAAAAGAAGATTTAGGCATTTTTGAAAATGAATTTGAAACAAATATTCCGGCTCACGGAATAGTGATGTTGCAAATGTTAAAACAGGAGTAATACCATGTTTCTGTCATTCCGACGAAGGAGGAATCACATGATCTGAATCACATGATGTGATTTCTTCTTCGTCGAAATGACAAAATCACATTCTATAAGTGATTTATTTTAAAAATGGTTGCCCTGAATAGTGATGTTTACAGCTTATTTTAAACCTTAGTTTTTAGCATTTTTCTGTATTCTTTAGGAATGGCTCCGGTTAGTTTTTTCAAAAAATTATTAAAATTGGAAGCCACAAGATGTATTTATTAGGGTTGTAATTTAGGTTTTATTGCGAAATTAAAGCCTCTCTCTACAAACTTTTTTTGACAAAAACATACTGAAACGCGTACGCTTTATAATTCAAGTAGTGTATTTATTCCGGTAAATTCTAAACTAAAATAGCATCACACTCATAAACCTGTCCGGAAATTAAATCTAAACTCCTTTTGCAACTATTTTTGGCGGCAACCATAAAATATCTCTTGCATTTTTAATTAACCGACCCCGGCACACCTCTTTCAATTAATAAAATGCATTTCAAAAAACGATTAAAACAGTTATTAAATTAATAATAACGTTTTCATTTGTATTTACATATTTTATAAAAAACATGCTATACTAACAATTATTACACTTTTAAAAAGAAAATTCAAACAAAATAATAATTCAAAACACTGTCAAATAAATGCACAAAGTACAATAAATTACATAAAATTATAACAATATAGATGAAAGTTTCTTTCAAAACGGTAATTATCACATGTCTTTTGAGTTGTTTTTATATATTTCACTTTTATAATTTGGTTTTATGAAAACGTTTTTATAATATTGTCAAATAAACTAAACCAACCAACAAATTATAATGCATATGAAAAAAGATTTAGAATAAATAGTAAATATCCATTAACAATTTAAATTGATTTTATGAGTACAGTTTTTGATTTTTTTGAGAATAAGAATTTATTGAATGGCAAGGGCGTCTGCCTGATGCTTTTTCTTGGGTTTATTTCAGTTACTTCTTTTGCACAGCAAAAAACAGCTAAACCAAGAAAGCCCGATCCGGAATGGGTTAAGGCAATGGAAGATCCAAATGCTAACTATTATCAGGCAGTAGCGGCATTTGATGCTTATTGGAAAAATAAAGTTAAGCCAATAGAGGAAGATGAAATGTTTGAAACAGGTGGTGAAAAGGAGAAAGAAGAAGCGTTAAGAGAAAAAAGACATCATAAATTAAAAGCGGACGACCCGGCTGTTATATATGTTTATGATTACAAGCGTTTCCAGCGTTGGAAAGTTGAAATGCTTCCTTTTGTTCAGGCGGATGGACGTATCCAGAGTATGGACGACCGGGTGAATGATTGGAAAATACAACAAGTGCAAAAGCGAATGCAAAAACAAAGGGAAGATCAAAAAAAGGATAAGGAGGATGGTGATAAAAAAGAGAAAGATTTTGAACATAAAAAATAAATCTTGAATTATTTAATTATTCTATTAAAAAATAATATTTAAATTATATGAAAAAATTATACATAAATACATTTTTAACACTCGTATGCATTCTTGTTGCCTCCTTTTCGGTATGTGCACAAGTATCTAATTGGAATGCAGTTGGTCCAATTGCATTTCCTACGAATGATATTAGTCAGATTAACGGTATAGCAAGGGTCTCACAAATTAAATTCGACCCGGTTAGTTCAAGCAAAATATATGCGGTAGCGCCTCATGGTCTTTTTGTTTCTAACGATAATGCCAATACTTGGAATGTATTGCCCGGTACTGAGAATTTGGTTACCGGATTAAGCCTAGCTTCGGTATGTATCGACAAAACGAATACCAACACCTTATATTTAGGTACCGGCGATGCTGATTATTATAGCGGCGGTAGCGGCGTATGGAAATCTACCGATGGCGGAACTACTTTTGTTCAAAGCAATACCGGTATGGGTAGTAAACTGGTAAGGGAGATTTTAATGTCGCCAACGGATAATACTATTTTGGTTGCTGCTACCAATTCAGGGATTTATAAAAGTACCGATGCCGGATCTTCTTGGGTATTGACTTCAGCGGCCGTAGCATTTTCTGATATGCGTATGAACGCTGCTGCGGGTTCAACCACCATTTATGCAATTGGCAGAACCAATGGTGTATTTTATAAATCAACGGATATGGGTAGCACTTGGACCAGCCAAACGGTAGAGGCTACTACCCCCGGTAATGGTGCCCGCTTAGCGGTGACGCCGGCTGATGCCAATGTGGTGTATCTTACTTTTATTGGGAGTAATACATCAACCGGAGGAATAATCTATAAATCATCAGATGGTGGAGCAACATTTACAATGCAAAAAGGTAATGTTGCACCTAACCTGAATGGATATAATTCTTCTACAACTGGCCAAGGTAATTATAATTATGATATGGAGGCTGATCCCAACAATGCCAATACTTTATATGTGGTAGGGCATTTGATATGGAAAAGTACCAATGGCGGTGTTACCTGGGCGCAAATGACCCCCAATTGGGCCAGCATTATACATACGGATATGCATGGAATGCGCTTTAATCCATATAATACTTCTCAATTATTTAATGTGAATGATGGCGGTGTTTGGCTTAATACCGATGGCACGGCAAAAACCTGGACACCTAAAAGTGAGGGTTTATCTGGAACGGAGTTTTATCGTATGGGTAATAGCCCATCTAATAAATATATGATTGGCGGTGGTTTGCAAGATAATGGTGCAGTATATTTTAAAAATGGCGTTTGGCGTTGTTACATTGGCGGGGATTATACAAGCGCTTATTACTTTGATAAAAGCGCCGCATCTAAAGTTTATAATGCCGAATGGGGTACTCGTCGAGATCTTTATAATAGTGCTACAACTGCGGTAAGTATAAAGCTTCCCAATGCATCCAAAAAGCCCGATCTTTATGCATTTTCTAATCAAAATGAAAATGCTGCATTTGTGGCACAAAACACATTTGGTATTTATGCTACGGCTAATTTACAAAGCAACCCGCCAACTTGGACAAAAATTCTGAGTAGCACCAATACATTTTTGGCGATGGCCATTTCACCAACAGATGCCAATGTGGTGTATGCCTTGTCTAATAATAAAAGTGTGGTTAGAAGTACCGATGCACTAAGCGCAACACCTACTTTTGCAACGGTTGCTTCTGCTCTAATGCCATCAGGAACACCTTCAGCCGGAGGTTTGGCTGTATTAGAAAGTGGCGTTGTTTATATGTCAAGTGGAGGATATGTATATCGGTCTGACGACCAAGGTAGCTCTTGGACAGCTGTTGGAACAGGCGCAGTTACCACTGCTTTAAATGCACAAACTATAAAAAAAATAATAGCTGATACCACACATACTGACACTGAAGTAATATATGCCTATACCAATAAAGCCGTTTTTTATAAAGATAATACCCTAACAGATTGGGCTTATTTTACAAGCAATCTTCCTTCTGTTGCCAATCTAACCGATTTGGATATTTTTTATGATACAAACAATTTAAATAATAGTTTATTAAGAGTTTCATCCTATGGCAGAGGGGTTTGGGAATCGCCTTTGGCTGGAAATACGATTGTTAATCAAGCACCAACGGCAGCTATTACTTCACCCTATAATAATCAGGCAATAGAAGCTGGATCAAATTTAATGATTACGAATAATATTGCTGATCCGAATGGATTTATAACAAAAATTGAATATTATCAAGGTAGTACTTTAATAGGGAAAACATTAGATTCAACTAGTAGTTTTATATGGAATAATGTGCCTGCAGGTAATTATGCCTTAACAGTAAAGGCTACCGATAATCACGGGGTAACAACTACCTCGTCCATTATAAATATTAAAGTAGGTACTTTAGTAACAATCGGATCGGCAACTCCGGTAGCCGATGCTTATGTGCGCAATGGTACTACTTATGAAAGCACGAATTATGGAACAGCAAACGGATTGGTTGTGAAGAATGATAATAATTCAGGATTTAAAAGAGAGACTTATCTTAAATTTGATCTCAGCTCATTACCTACTACTGCCGATAATGTAAGCTTGAAGCTGAATGTAGCCTCTGGCGGTTCTACGATTGCAAGTACAAATTGGCAAGTATATTATGTTCCGACTGATAGTTGGACAGAAACAGGTATTACCTGGAATAACAAGCCGGCTCCATCAATCCTTCTTAGTACAGTAAAAGGTAAAAGTTCGGGAACTGCAGAATGGGATATTACGCATCAAGCTATTTCAGAACTTGGAGCCGATAAAATCCTATCGCTAAAAATAGTATCTACTGTAGCAGGAGGTACGAGTGATGCAATCTTCCGTTCTAAAGAAGATGTAGATGTTAGTTTATGGCCACAAATAATTACAAGGGTATTAAACGCAGTGCCAACAGTTTCCATCACCTCGCCTGCAAATAATGCAATATTTACAGAAGGAGAAAATGTTACAATCAATGCCGATGCAGTTGATACGGATGGAACCATCTCAAAAGTAGAATTCTATCAAGGTAGTACCTTGTTGGGGGAATCAACCGCTGCACCATATAGCTTTATCTGGAATAGCGTTGCTGCCGGAACTTATGTTCTTACCGCAAAAGCGACTGATAATAATGGAGATGTTACAACTTCGTCTGCAACTGATGTTACGGTAAGAGACATCACTGCTCCGGTTATTACCTGCCCTACGGATATAATAATAGAAAGCGGTGTAGGACAGTGCGGAGCCATCGCAGACTTTTTAGCCACAGCCACAGATAATTTCAGCAATGTTACCATCAACTACACTGTAGCTTCCGGAACATTCTTACTGCCGGGTATCACCAGTATTACCGCTACCGCCACTGATGAGGCGGGCAATAGCAGCAATTGTACATTTACTGTAACGGTGAAAGATGTAGAGAATCCTGCAATCACTTGTCCAGATAATATTACCATAAACAATGATGCAGGAGATTGCGGAGCTATTGTAAACTTTGCAGCTACTGCTACAGATAATTGCGAAGGCATCACTATCAGCTACGATAAAAACCCAGACACATTATTTCCTATTGGAACAACTACCGTTACCGCTACCGCCACCGATGTGGCAGGCAACAGCAGCAGTTGTGAGTTTACCGTAATCGTAAATGACACACAAACTCCTGTTATTACCAGTCCTACTGATATTGTAATGGATTACGATGCCGCTAATTGTGGTAAAGTAATTTACGCTATTTCGGCCGAAGATAATTGCAGTACTAGTCTTACCCGCACAGCCGGTTTGGGTAGCGGAGAAGTATTCCCTGTAGGAACAACTACCGAAACCTACGAAGCGATTGACCCATCAGGCAATAGTTCAAGCGTAAGCTTTACGGTAACGGTTAATAAAGCACCTACAACATCAACCCTAATTGTACCGGCAACGGTTCAATATAGTGATAAGGCTGGACTAACGGCTCGCATTGCCGGAGGCGCCAATGCCTGCGGAGGCGGGGCAGTTTCTACGGTTACCTTTAATATGAACGGTGTTGCCATTGGAACGGTTCCGATGACAGCAAATGGTGACGACCTAATGGCTACATTAACAAGCCAGCAGTTACTGGATGCACCGGGAACCATCAAAAACGTAACCGCTACATTTAATGGGGTTGATAACACCAACTATGCAATAACAAATAATCCGACTGCTGCGTTTACCATTACTAAAGAAGATGCTGGTGTGCATTATAGTGGAGCATTGTTTGTGTCCACTACATCTGCCAACAGCGGTTCGGCCAATGTAACGCTGAAAGCTACAGTAAGAGACATCACAGCAGAAACTGGCAGTTCTTTATTTGATGCCAATGCCGGTGATATCCGCAATGCAACTGCCACCTTTATCAATCGTGATAATAATATGGTGATTGCGGCCAATGTACCATTAGTGCTGGCTACTCCCGGCGATACTAAAACAGGTATTGCTACCTTTAACTGGGTTGTGAATATTGGTAATGCCAATTCACAAAACTATACCATTGGTGTTATTGTTAATAATTATTACACCCATAACAGTTCGGCAGATAATGCCGTAATTACCGTATCTAAGCCTTTAAATGGATTTATTACCGGCGGAGGTAATCTGGTGGTGAATAATTCTGCCGGTATCATGGCGAGCGACGCCAATTCGTTGAATAGTTTCGGGTTTGGCGTGATTTGGAACAAAACCAAAACCAGTTTACAAGGTAGCATGAACACGATTATCCGTCATACTGAAAACGGTATTGAAAAAATCTACCAAATAAAATCAAATTCTATTTCAACACTGGTTACCGATACAAACATAACGGCTGCACATCCTTATTCTACAGCAACGTTTGGAGCTAAAGCTAACATTCAGGACATCACCAACCCACTGGCGCCGATATCAATTGACGGTAACGCCACCCTGCAGGTAACTATGACCGATGGCAGCAGCTCTGGCGCTACCGACAAGATAGGTATCACTGTTTGGAATAAAAATGGAAGCCTCTGGTACTCCAATAACTGGACCGGATCTACTGAGGAACAAGCGGTAAATGAAGGTGAAGTTATCATAAATCGCAACCCGGCAAATACTGCTAAAGTTGACCTTGTTGCAACAGATATGAAAACGGCTAACATTGCTAACGGATTAACGGTAAAAGTTTATCCTAATCCAAGTACGTCCGATTTTAAACTGGATGTACAAAGTAACGGCACTGAAGAACTGTTCATCAGAGTAATTGATGTAAACGGACAGCTGGTAGCGAAAATCAATTCAGCAGTTGGGAAATCAATAGAATTCGGACAAACCTTTGCGGCTGGTGTTTACTTTGTAGAAATACGCCAAGGAGCCGACAGAACTGTTGTAAAGTTGATTAAATTATAAAACAACAAAAAAGACAGTTACTGTCTCAAAAGTTGGCTTGATTACGGAAAGAAAGTACTCCTCCACCCATGGGGAGTGCTTTCTTTTTTTTATTTTCTAAATCGGAAAGAATACTCCTTATCTCCAAAAACTGCTTAGACAATTTTGTGCTTTAAAATTAAACAACAAATCCTTTTTTTTTCATTCTCTCAAGCAGCCTTAAAAGTTAACAAAAAAACACAACTGAGTAATTTCTGTAAAAAAAATAACGTTTTCATTTATATTGAAATATTTCATAAAAACCACAAGCGATTAGCCGTATTCGGCCTCTAAAAAAGGGAAACGGAATAAAAATAAAAAGCGTTTTATTTTTGTCTAATAAATACATAACCCATAATAAATTACATAAAATCCTAATAATATAACCGAAAATTTCCTTCAAAATAATGGTTATCACATGCCTTTTAGGTTATTTTTCCATATTTTTTATTTTTAATTTGTTTATATGATAACGTTTTTATAATATTGTCAAACAAACTAAACCAACCCATAAATTATAATGCGTATGAAAAAAGATTTAGAATTGAATCACCAACCCTTTGCTTTTATTTTCAAATATCTGCTTGTTGGTATTCTTTTGTTTTTTGCCCCTGCATTTGCACAGGCGCAGAGCAAAACAGTAACCGGTATGGTATCCGATGTGAACAAAGCAGGAATACCAGGAGTAACAGTCCTTGTAAAAGGAACTAAAACTTCAACGATAACCAATTTTGACGGTAAATATGAAATTAAAGCCTCAGGCGAAAATGCCGTCTTGGTGTTCAGCTACATTGGCTTTGATAATGCAGAAATTGCTGTTGGAACTAAGACCCAAGTGAACGCAACCCTAAAAGAGAATGTGTCTCAACTCAGCGAAGTAATTGTGGTTGGATACGGAACCCAGAAAAAAGAAAACCTGACAGGTGCCGTTTCTACAGTGTCTTCTAAGGCGATTCAAAACCGTCCCGTTACGAGTTTAGCAACTGCGCTGCAAGGTACCGTTCCAGGGATGAATGTAACACGAACAACCGGACAACCCGGTAGGGAAAATCTAAACATTCAAATTCGCGGGGTAACTTCTGCTAATGGCAGTGTAAACCCATTACTACTTATAGACGGCGTAGCAACTCCTTTGTTTAACTTACAAACGATAAATCCTTTGGACGTAGAAACCATGAGCGTTTTAAAAGATGGTGCAGCGGCGGCAATTTACGGTGCGCAAGCGGCCGGAGGTGTGATATTAGTGACTACAAAAAAAGGGAAAGAAGGTAAAACTATATTTGAATATTCCACTCAGTTAGCGGTTCAAAAACCATTATACCTCCCAAAAAGGATGTCATTACTGGACGAAGCAAATTTGTCTAATCTTGCCAGAAAGAATAGAGGGACAGGGGCTGAATACACTCCTGCAGACTTAGATAACATTAAAAATGGCGTTGAATACATATTGGATCCTGCTGACCCTGAGAGGTATATTTTTTACGATCAAAAAGATTTTATGCAGCAGGTAGTAAAAGAACAATCAATTATGAAAACCCATAATTTAAGTGCCAGTGGCGGTACTGAAAGAACAAATTATTTATTTTCTGTAGGCTATTTGGATCAGGAAGGAATATTTAAAGTGGGTAAAGATAATTTTAGTCGTTTTAACCTACGCATGAATATTGGAACAGACTTAACAAAACACATTCGCTTAGATTCAAATATATCGTATGCTGTACATGACACGGATGCGCCCGCAGCTGGTGTTAATGGAGGCGGTGCGTTACTCTACCAACTGTATAAAGTAAGGCAGAGATTCCCAATATTTACTCCCGAAGGACGTTTAAACGGCATGAGTGGTATCTCAGGATTCAATACTTATGCATACCTGGCCGAAGGGGGATATAACAAACGAACCATAGACGATCTCGACGGGACATTTAAGATGACCATAAAAGATTTAGCTAAAGGACTTAAATTCACAACAATATACGGACGCAAACTAAGATCAGAAGACTCAGAAGTTTTTAGTAGAACTGTTGAATTATGGGGACGTACAAAACCCCTCTATGTCTTGAACAATCCAAATGGATATGTCTTAGACCAGGATATTTTGAGAACAGAAAATTTCCAATTTCTGACTGATTACAATCTCACGATAGCTGAAAATCATGAATTTACTGTTTTAGGGGGTTACCAATGGGAAGACTACCGGTTTTCAAATGTCAATGCTGGCGCGACTAATTTAAAAAGTAACGATGTCCCTACTTTAAATTTAGGAGAAGCAACCACTAAAACAAATAGTCAAAGTATTCAAACATATGCGAATCAATCGTATTTTGGGCGTTTCAATTATAGTTACAAAGACAAATATCTTGTGGAAGCAACCCTAAGAACAGATGAAAGTTCCCGTTTGGCACCCGGATTACGTATTAAAACGTTTCCTTCTGCTTCATTGGGCTGGAACATACACAAAGAAGGATGGGTATCAAAAAATGTTCCTTTCATTTCTGAACTTAAACCAAGGGTATCCTGGGGACAATTAGCAAATGCACTGGGACAGAATATCGGCAATTATGATTACCTAAGTCAACTTTCCACAGGTTCTAATCTGGTATTAGGAGGCGCAGAAATAAGAAGCTCTTTCTTTTCTCAAAACTCTATACCTTCTTCCAGTTTATCTTGGGAAACAGTAGAAACATTCAATTATGGAGTTGATTTTGGATTTTTCAAAAATAAGTTGACAGGCAGTTTTGATTATTATACTAAAGAAAATAAAAACATGCTGACTCCCTTAAGGTTACCTGGTACTTTTGGCGTAGGTACACCAAGGATCAATAACGGTATATTACAATCCTGGGGTTGGGAATTGGCGGTAAATTATAGAGACAAAATAGGCAGCGATTTTAATTATGGTATTGGATTCAACCTGTCTGACAATCAAAACAAACTGGTTAATTATGCCGGTGTCAGTGTAATAGGAATTGGGACAAATAGACTTATCGAAGGATATCCTTTAGCTACAATATGGGGATACAAAACGGCACCAGGGTACATCAACACTCCGGAACAATTAGCAACAACACCGGTTTATTCTACTCTTACGGGAGTGGGTGATATTGCCTATATCGATCAAAATGGCGATGGGAAAATTAATCAAGGTAAAGGAACCATAGAAGACCATGGCGATTTAGTGCAATTAGGTCAAGACCAACAACGTTATTTATTTGGAATTAATGCTAATGCAAATTGGAAAAATTTAGATTTTACTGTTTTTATTCAAGGGGTAGGCAAGAGAGCTATCATGCCTAGCTCAGAAATGATAACGCCGTTTGCCGAAACATATATTATGCCAATGGCTATCCATGCTGACTATTGGACACCTGAAAATCAAAATGCTGCTTTCCCAAGACCTTATTTAAACGGATACCACAACTTTATTCCTTCGGACAGATGGGTTTTAGACGCCGCCTATGCACGACTAAAAAACATACAATTGGGGTATTCCTTATCAAAAAGCGTGTTAGATAAAGCATTTTTAAGCCGAGTAAGATTCTATCTCTCAGCAGAAAATATTGCTACCGTTTCTAAATTTGGCGTATTTAAAACAACCTTTGACCCGGAACAAAGAAATGGCATTTATACTGATTACCCAGTGTCTGAAATAATTTCATTTGGAGTTAACCTAACATTTTAATTTTTTTTAAACTACGAATTATGATACCTACAAATAAAACAATAGTTGCTGTATTATTTTTGATAGCAACTCTATCATCGTGTGATGTGGACCGAGTTCCAGAAACAAGTTTAAGCGACCAATCGTTCTGGGTAAGCGAAAATGATTTGAAATTAGCCGCTAATTATTTTTATACCAGATTACCAACTTTGCCGATAACTAACGACACTTGGTCAGATGATGCTTATGGCAGAACCCCAAATTCAATTAGTGATGGCTCGAGAGTTCCCGGGTCAACAGATGGAAGCTACAATAATAATTACACCACCATTAGAGCCGCCAATAATATGATAGAAAAATCGGCTAAAGCTTTGGCAGCTGGTGTGACAGCAGAACGTGTCAATTGGTATGTTGCTGAGGCCAAATATTTCAGAGCCTGGGCCTATTATCAATTATTACAACGTTTTGGAGGCGTTCCCTTAATACTTAAAACATTGGACATAGATGCACCTGAATTACAGGCTGCGCAAGCAACAAGAGAAGAAATTGTTGATGCCATATATGCAGATTTAGACGATGCTGTTCTCAAATTAAGAACCGCAACACAATTAGGATCTGCGGATTATGGGCGAATCTCAAAAACCGCAGCTTTGACTCTAAAAGCCCAAGTAGCTTTGTTTGAAGGAACACGTTCAAAATTTCATGGATATGGAAATCCTGTAAAACACCTGACTATAGCCAAAGATGCTTCAAAACTGGTAATGCTTTCAGGACAACATAGCCTGTTTGCAAATTACTTTCAATTGTTTCAATATGAAGGGGAAGGTTTTGCCAATAAAGAAAATATTCTGGTGAAACAATACGGTAAAAACACCACGGAATCGACACTTTCTCATGCTACTCAAAGAAATTTAGAGGGAGGGGCAGCAAGTCCTACAAAAGCATTGGCAGACTCCTATTTGATGACAGACGGCTTACCTACAACCCAGTCCCCGCTATATGTAACACCTACCACAACAACTGAAGTTTTCAAAAACAGAGACCCTAGAATGGGCGATCGATTTTTCAAGAGAGGAGATCCCTATATTGCAACGCAACTGGTATTCACCGTGCCTCCATTAAGTTTTGCACAAACAGGTTTTGCTAATAGATGTTATGCCAATATTGCTGATTGGAACGTATCAAGATCCTATATTGACCTGCCAATTACAAGATATGCTGAAGTATTACTGATTCATGCTGAAGCCACTTATGAATTGAATGGCAGCATTAGTGATGCTGACCTGAACCTAACGATTAATTTGCTGAGAAAAAGAGCTACGGTTAATATGCCTATAGTAACAAATGCGTTTGTAGCTACCAAAGGGTTGAACATGAGAGATGAGCTAAGAAGAGAACGCAGAGTAGAACTTGCGCTTGAAGGTTTTCGCTATTGGGATTTAATCAGATGGAAAACTGCCGAAACAGAACTTCCTAAAGAGATGTTAGGAAATTATTTCTTTGCGGAATTTGGCACCTCAGTTTTACCTATGCTAAATCCACAAAAATTTATCATAGCTCAAAGAGCTTCTACTAGAAAATTCGACGTTTCCAGAGATTATTTATGGCCTTTCCCAACTAATGAATTGGCTCTTAATCCTAACTTAAAGCAAAATCCAAATTGGTAATGTAAACCAAAAGCCGTTTGAATTAAAATTTAAACGGCTTTTATTACTAATACTCTTTTAGTTTTGTATTTACTAGAATAAATAAACAGATAGTTTGTCATTTCGACGAAGGAGAAATCACGTAATCGGATTTCCTTATGTGATCTCCTCCGTCGAAATGACAACATTATCAATAAATAGTCCAGTAAATTTTAAGATAAAATGGAATTAGATACTATAAAGTTCAACATTGTTAAAGCATTCTATATATGACCTCTTTTTTTTCTACTCCCTTCAAGACAAGCAGAAACAATAATAAGTCCACCTTTGGATGGGCTATTTTTGGAATGTTTTTACTTTTTTCTATTGTTTCAAATGCCCAAAAAAAAAGAGACCTACTAACAGCCATAATTCAAAAAGACGTAGTAGAGTCGCTCGATTCAACACTATACAAACCATTTGAAAAAAAAGAATTCCATAATCGCCTGATGAACTTGCCTAAAGACGTCCAAAAAAAGATACTATCTGACGCCAAGGAAATTATGACGTATAATTGGCCTAGCATTCCGGCAACAGCGTATCTTGATTATAAACGTAGCGGAGATCGTATGGGAATGGAGAAATATTGGTCGGATGGCCTTGATGTTTTAAAAAAATTGGTTCTTGCTGAGGTTCTGGAAGGCGAAGGAAGGTTTTTGGATGCCATTATTAATGGAAGTTGGGCGGTATGTGAACAATCCACCTGGGTTTTATCAGCTCATTTGCCTTCTCAAAAAGGAGGTGCCGGAATCCCCAATATTAATGATCCAATTATAGATTTAGGCGCTGGAGAAACCGCGAGTACACTGGCGTGGACGTATTATTTTTTTAAAGAGGATTTCGAAAAAACTTCCCCTTTTTTAAAAGCAAGGATTCCTTATGAAATTACCCATAGAATTATCGAACCCTACACCGTTCGAGATGACTTTTGGTGGATGAGTTTTAAAAACGAGAATTTCGTAAACAATTGGAACCCATGGTGTAATTACAATGTACTATTAAGCACCTTGTTATTGGGGAACGAAGTAACACCAAAAGTACGTAAGCAAGTAATTACAAAAAGTATGCAATCTGTAGATAAATTTATAAATTACTACAAAGACGATGGTGCTTGCGAAGAGGGACCAGCCTATTGGAGTCATGCTGCTGCCAAGATGATGGAATATCTGGAACTGCTAAAAACCTATTCCGAAGGAAAAATATCTTTATCTGATGCTCCTATTATAAAAAATATGGGAACCTATATATTAAATGCCCATGTTAATGAAGATTATTATATCAATTTTGCTGACTCTTCCGTGAGGCTGCATACCTATCCAGGTGTGGTTTTTCGATATGGAAATTATGTAAATGATACTTCATTAAAACAATTTGGGTCTTTTTTGGCCAATCAAGAAAATTTTTATGGCTCTCCTACAAAAGGTTCTTTAGATGTTGCAATACATAATGTCGATCTTTATCCATCAATTCAGGCTACCCCCGCCATCAAAGCTACGGAAATGTCATTTTGGTATAATGGCACTGAAGTTGCTGGAGGAAGAACACACAAAGATCCTTCAAAAGGTTTTTTCTTTGCCGCAAAAGGCGGTTATAATGATGAAAGCCATAATCACAATGACATAGGCACCTTTGTTCTTTATCATGAAGGGACACCTCTTTTAGCAGATATCGGAGTAGAAACCTATTCGTCAAAAACTTTTGGTCCCAAGCGATATGAAATTTGGACCATGCAATCGGACTACCATAATGTACCTATGATTAACGGTTTTTCCCAAGCCTATGGAAAAAAATTCAAAGCCTCACAGGTCAGTTTTCAAAACTCAAAATCCCAGCTCCGCTTTGGTTTAAACGTAGCGGGCGCTTATCCAGAATCCGCTTCATGTAAATTTTGGAACAGAACCTATACCCTGAAAAGAACATCCCAGCCCGAATTAGTAATTGAGGATCAATTCTCATTGAAGGAATACAAAGGGGAATCGAAGCAACATTTTATAACAACACAGCTTCCAGTACTGGTAAAAGCTGGCGAAATAAAACTGAAAGAAAAAGGAGGGAAAAGCATCAATTTCTATTATCCCGCAGCCATTTTTGAAATAAAGATAGAAGAATTGCCCCTTACCGATAAGCGATTGCTAACTTCTTGGAAGCAAGACAAGTTATACCGCATCATATTGATAGATAAGAAAAAATTATTACTTAACAATTATAAATTAAGAATAGCCGAAAACTAAAAAACTACAAATAAACACACAATTTATGAAAACGTTTTTATAATATTGTTAAAAACTATTAAACCCCGATTAAAATAAATATAATTTAACCAAAATAACATGAAACAATCATCAAAAAGAGAGTCTGTTTTTATACTACTCTTATGCCTATGGATGTCCAACACCATTCTTGCACAAGATAAATCAAACAAAAACACCTCAACTAAAAACAAAATGACGCAGCTCATCAATGAGCAGTTCAGTTTTGCCGCCCAGCAATACAAGGTTTTAAGTAAAAATGTGGCTGGGGATGTTATGCCTAAAACATTTAATACCAAAACTAACAAGGTGGAAACGAGCGATACTAAATGGTGGTGCAGCGGTTTTTACCCTGGAACTCTTTTATATATTTATGAATACACAAAAGATTCAGAAATAAGAGCTGAAGCGGGAAAACGCTTGGCGATCCTGGAAAAAGAAAAACATTACACAGGCAACCACGATCTTGGTTTTATGATGTATTGCAGCTTTGGTAATGCTTACAGATTGTTTGGCAGACCAGAAGATAAAGCCACTATTGATACTTCGGCAGCTTCATTAGCAACCCGATATCGTCCTTCCATAAAAGCAATTCAAAGTTGGAATAGCAGTAAAATCTACAATTGTCCCGTGATTATTGACAATATGATGAATCTGGAATTATTAAGCTGGGTGACAGATAACGGAGGAGATGCCAAGTATAAAGAGATTGCTATCACACACGCGAATACTACCATAAAGAATCATTTTAGACCAGATTTCAGTTCATATCACGTAATTGATTATGACTTAAACACAGGTAAAGTCCTGAAGAAAATCACTGCGCAAGGTGCGGCAGACTCAAGTGCATGGAGCCGTGGACAGTCTTGGGCTTTGTATGGCTATACAATGATGTACCGTTTCACAAAAGATAAAAAATACCTTGATCAAGCAAAAAATATTGCCAAGTTTATACTTAATCATCCTAATTTGCCTGAAGATAAAATTCCATACTGGGATTTTAACGCACCAAACATGCCAAATGCTTTACGAGATGCTTCTGCAGGAGCGGTAGTGGCTTCGGCATTATTAGAACTGGGACAATATGCCAACAAAAAAGAGAAAAAGTTGTATTTGACTTCAGCAGAAAAGATGATCCAATCTCTTGCTTCAGATAAATACCGTGCTAAGTTGGGAGAAAATGGAGGCTTTCTTTTAATGCATAGTGTAGGATCGATACCGCATAAAAGCGAGATAGACGTGCCACTTACTTATGCCGATTATTATTTTTTGGAGGCATTGTTGCGATATAAGAAATGGTATTTGTAAAATCCTCTTAACAAGTCTTGAGAAAGCTAATTTTCAGAGGCAAAAGTACTCCTTTTTTTAGCAGACTTGAAACGGATGAATATTTTAATCCTCAATAACAGAGAGCGATAAAAAACAATTTGAAACAGTAAAAAAAAACAACAAACAATGCAAAGAAGAAACTTTCTTAAATGGTCATCCTTACTTGCTTTTACAGGTTTTGTCCCTGGTCAAAGTATAGTGGCAAATACAACTGATATTTTTGATGGCACTAAAATAAAAAAACAAAATGATCGTGCCTATTGGCTAGATTTGATGGATAAAATTGCAACTCCCATACTAAGCAATATGAGTAAGGGAGAATTGCGAAAAAACATGCCTATGGAATATAGTCCAACCTGGGACGGGCGAAATAAACAAGTGGCATATATGGAAGCCTTTGGCCGACTGATTCCTGGGCTCGCTCCTTTTCTTGCTTTGCCCCAAGATGCTACCGCTGAAGGTGTAATTAGGCAACGGCTGCTTTTGCAAACACAACAAAGCCTTGCTCATGCTGTAGACCCAAACAGCCCCGACTATTTGTATTGGGGTTCTTCAAAAACACAACAACCTCTAGTAGATGCGGCCTATATAGCACAAGCATTATTAGCAGCTCCCGATACATTATGGAAACCCTTGGATGCGGTAACCAAGCAACGTTTCATCCATGAATTCAAGACCATTCGTCGAATAAAGCCATTCAACAGCAACTGGCTTTTATTTGCAGCTATTATTGAGAGTTTTTTATTGAGTATTGATGAAGACATTGATGTGGCAAGAATTGATACTGCTATTGATAAAATAAACAAGTGGTATGTTGGCGATGGCTGGTATAGCGATGGCGATAAATTTCACTTCGACCATTATAATGGCTTTGTCATCCATACGATGCTGGTTGAAGTATTGAGAGTAAATGTAGCAAAGGGAAGAAGAGACAAAAAGGAATATGACATTGCTTACAAAAGAATGCAACGTTATGCTTCTTTTCAAGAGCGGTATATTTCACCCGAAGGCACGTATCTAGTGGTGGGCAGGTCTTCTACTTACCGCGTGGGGGCATTTTGGCCATTGGTAAAACTCGCTTTGGATAATGCCTTGCCTAAAGAGATAAAACCTGCCCAAGTACGATCTGCGTTAACATTAGTGATGAAGAATATGTTCATCCCATCCACATTTACAAAAGGAAATTGGTTAACATTGGGATTAGTAGGCGATAAGCAAACAAACCTTGCCGATTATTATTCTAACACAGGCAGTATGTACATTACGTCATTGGTGTTTTTACCATTGGGTTTACCTGCCACTCATGAATTTTGGTCAGAACCCTTTACAGATTGGACACAACGTAAGGCTTGGAGCGGCCAACCTTTTGAGAAAGATTATGCGGTCGATTATTAATCGCATCCAAATATTCAGCTACAAAAAAGATCAAACTACTAAATAAATAACAACAAACACCAGTCTGTTAAACTAGGAATAAGATGAGTACAAAAACAAAAAATAGAGCAGCAAAATATTTACTTCTTATCGTTTTCATTGCAACAATTTGCTTGCCTGCAAAATCATTTAGCCAAGAAAAAACAAAAATTTCATTGCAGTACGGTTCACACCGAGAAGGAAAAAGAACGGATGCTGATATGGCTCGTTGGCGAGGGTATGGACTGGGACAGTTTATCCACTGGGGAGTATATGCCATTCCGGGAGGGCATTGGGATGGAAAATATTATGGAGGAGCTGCGGAATGGATTCGTTCTTGGGAAGGTATGCCGAATGCCGAATATGATAAGTTGTACAAACAATTCAACCCTGTCAATTTTAGCGCTGCAGCATGGGCAAAACAGGCTAAAAACATGGGCGCTAAATATGTAATTATAACCACCAAGCACCATGATGGATTTTGTATTTGGCCAAGTAAATACACGGATTACAACATTAAAAACACCCCTTATAAGAAAGACATACTTAAAGAAATAGTGACTGCTTATGATAAGGAAGGGATTGATGTTTACCTATATTTTTCTATTATTGATTGGAATCATCCGGGTTATCAGGCAGGTACTGGGATAACTCCTGAAGACAGGCTGAATTGGTCTAATTATAAACCTTTTAAAACGGATGAAGAGAAGACTAGGTATGCGACATTCAAAGAATTTACCCGCAATCAGTTGATCGAACTATTAACGGATTACCCAACAGCAAAAGGACTTTGGTTCGATGGCACTTGGGATGGCGCATGGATGAAAGAATTTGCTTGGGTGGACCAATTGGAAAAAGAATTAAGAGCAATGCGTCCCGGACTAATAATAGGAAGTCGATTTAGAGCTGATGAAAACGGAAAACGTGGTTTTGATAGTAATGGTGTTTTGATGGGCGATTATGAACAAGGATGGGAACGTGATTTACCAAATTCAATTGAGGATGTACACGGAAATGACTGGGATTGCGTGATGACAGTCCCCGAAAATCAATGGGGCTATCATTCAGATTGGAGAGGATATGTAAAAACTTCCGATGATTTAATAGAAATGCTTGTAAAATCGGTTTCCATGAATGGTAATTTCGTTCTTAATTTTGGTCCTGATGGCAAAGGAGCTATCAGACCCGAAGAAACCAAATTGGCAAAGGAAATAGGGGATTGGATGAAGATAAACAATGAAGCTATATATGGTTGCACCTACGTTAATTTAAAGAAACAAGGATGGGGTTATTATACCAAGAAAGACAACAAAATTTATCTCACTGTCATAAACAGACCAATTAATGAAAGAGTAAACATCGAAATCCCAAAAGGAGGATTAAAACCTATTAAAGCCTATTTATTAGAAAATAAAAAAACAGCAGACATTATTAACAGAGGAAGAAACAAACAGAATTCCAGCCTTTATAGCATTGCAATTCCTACGGAATATAAATCAAATAAACCTTTTGTTATCGTACTCGAAGTAGGAGGAACAGAAGAAATAAAAGAAGCCTATCAACAAGCCAAAACGTAAATAGAACTATGAAAAAAGTATTTTTTTACTCACTTATTTTTCAAAATTTAGTAATAAAAAGCGTTTAACATAAAATAAAAACTCTTATTTTGAAAATAAAATTTATTTTAGTAGCATTTGAAAATGAATATAAAGCAGAAAAAAATAAATAACATTAAAAAACACACCAATACCTTTAAAATTAATTAGTTATCATACTATATATTATGCCAAAAGAAAAAAAACATCAAGATAATACCATACTCGATATTGCAGAGGCTTTAAAACTCTCTCCTGCAACAATCTCTAGAGCATTAAATAATGGGACCTATGTAAAAGCGGAGACTAAAAAACGAGTGTTGGATATGGCTGAAAAATTGGGGTACCGTCGCAATTTAATGGCTTCAAGTCTGCGCAGTAACAAAACCCATACTATAGGTCTAATGGTTCCTCGCATATCGATGTTTTTTCATGCTGAAGTAATTACGACTATACAAAACCAATTGCATAAACTGGGTTATAATTTGATCATTTGCCAGTCAAACGATTCATTACAGTTAGAGAAAGAACTGGCCAACATTATGTTTTCCTCTCGGGTTGATGCTTTGATTGTTGCCTGTACGCTCCAAACCGAGGATTTTAGCCATTTTGATGTGTTTGTCAACAACAATATTCCTTTGGTTTTTTACGATAGGGTACCTACTAAACCTTATAAAGCAACGATTGTTAAAGGCGATGATTTCAGAGGAGGATATTTGGCTACCCAACATTTATTGGAATTGGGATGCAAAAAAATAGTCCATATTTCAGGACCGCTGACTTCCAATCTTTATATCGACCGCTCTACAGGTTATAAAAAAGCACTGGCACAATACAACATTCCGATTAATGAAGACCTAATTTTCTATCAAGAACTAACACACGAAAATGCCCGCAAGGCGATGGAAAAAATATTTGAAGACGAAATAAAACCTGATGCCGTTTTCACATCCAATGACACTAGCGCCATTGCGGTATTGGAGTTTGCCCGCGAACACAATATCGCCGTGCCCGAAAATTTGAAAATTGTTGGTTATTCCAATGATTCCAGAACCGAAATCATCAGGCCATCGATTACTACGGTAGAACAATTTCCAACATTGGTCGGTAATAAAATAGTCGATGAATTGATGAAAAAATTAACCGAGAAAACAAATGAAGTCGAGACTACTGTACAAACTGAAGTTACAACAATACCTGTGCAGTTGATAAGAAGGATGTCAACCTAAAATACTTCTTCATTTTTGAAGAATTTAGTAGAAAAATCTCATGCCAAAAAAGCAGTATTGGAGATTTTTCAGCTAAATAATGGGCTAAAATCAAACCCTAAGAATACAAAAAAATAAAAACAACACTTATGAATTCCAATTTTGAAAGTCGTTTTGCGGTAAGTCCAAAAGAAGCAAAACAAATGGATACTGAAGCTTTACGCGAAAATTTTTTAATTAAAACCGTTTTTAGTGCCGATGAGGTTAGACTGACTTTATCTCATTTCGACAGATTTATTATAGGAGGTGCCATGCCAATAAACCAAAAATTGGCGCTACCCAATCCTAATGATTTAAAAGCTGAATATTTTCTGGAAAGAAGAGAAATCGGTATGATTAACGTAGGCGGAAAAGGGATTGTTACCGCAGATGGCGAGCAATTTGAAATTGACTTTAAAGAAGCTTTGTACCTTGGAAAAGGCACAAAAGAGGTGTTTTTCGAATCGGTTGACGCTAATAATCCGGCAAAATTTTATTTGAATTCGGCTCCGGCTCATCATGTTTATCCATCCAAAAAAATAACAAAATCTGATGCAGAGATTGTAGAATTAGGATCAGCAGTAACGGCTAACCATCGCATCATCAATAAATTAATCGTGAATAGTGTGGTGCAAACCTGTCAGGTTCAAATGGGAATGACCGAACTAAAAACTGGAAGTGTTTGGAACACCATGCCAGCCCACACCCACGACAGACGCATGGAAGCGTATTTCTATTTTGAAATACCCGAAAATCAAAGTGTTTGCCATTTTATGGGTCAACCACAAGAAACGAGACACATCTGGATGCAGAACGAACAGGCTGTAATCTCACCCAATTGGTCCATCCATTCAGGAGCGGGAACCTCTAATTATACTTTTATTTGGGGCATGGCCGGCGAGAACTTAGACTATGGCGACATGGATCATTGTGCTATTAATGATTTAAGATAACTCACTATGAAAATCATCAAATCCTTTTTTTGGCTTGCCCTTATCTTACCTATGGGTCTTTTGGCCCAAACAAAAGCTACCATCAGCATTCAAAACAGTTCGACTTTGGAACGAAAAGAAGCTGTTGTAGCTTTAAAATGGGAAACTGTTTTATCCCATTATCCGCAAATAGACACCACTAACTTTGTGGTGATTAATGCGGTGACCAAAAAGCAAGTCCCTTTCCAGCTGGAACATCGCGGGCTTTCTTCAGTTCAAAATTTACTGGTGCAAGTTAGTGTTAAAGCAAAATCGACACTTTCCCTTTTGATACAAAAAGGAAAACCAGAAATTTTTGTTGCCAAAACCTATGCCCGTTTTGTGCCGGAACGTAAGGATGATTTCGCTTGGGAAAATGATAAAATAGCCTTTCGCACCTATGGTAAAGCTATAGAAAAAACAAAAGAAGATGCTTACGGCTTAGACGTTTGGGTTAAGCGGACGGACAAATTGATCATTAACGAACGTTATAAACTAGGAAATTACCACATAGATAACGGCAATGGGATGGATTATTATCATGTTGGTTTTTCATTGGGCGCAGGCAATATGGCACCATATGTAAACGATACTATTCGATATTCGGCAAATTATCATCAATGGAAAGTATTGGATAACGGGCCTTTACGCTCCTCTTTCCAATTGACTTATGACACTTGGGATGCAGGCGGAATAAAAGTTAGAGCCACAAAAAACATTTCTTTAGACGCAGGATCACAGCTCAATCGTATAGAAAATGTCTATTCCTTTGAAGACAACAAACCACTACCCGTTGTTGTAGGAATAATCAAAAGACCCGAAAGCGGAATCATTTCGTTAAACGAACAACAAGGCATAATTGGTTATTGGGAACCTACTCACGGTGAAGATGGCACCACAGGCGTTGGCTCCATATTAACCACTCCGGTAAGCAATATGCTTGTGGGCAATGCACAAATATTAGCCAAAACCGCAGTTAAAAATAATGAACCTATCGTTTACTTCACCGGAGCCGCTTGGAATAAGGCCGGAAAAATAACCAATGCCAAACAATGGTTCAAGTATTTAGATAATTTTTATCAGCAAATAAAGGAGCCTTTGGTCATAACCGTAAAATAACCACAATTAATTAAAGACAAAATGAAAACCCTAGAAATGTTTCAATTAGACGGCAAATTAGCCTTGGTAACTGGTTGTAAAAGAGGAATCGGAAAAGCAATGGCGCTGGCGCTGGCGGAAGCCGGCGCAGATATTATTGGCGTTTCGGCCAGTTTAGAATCTAGCGGCAGCGAGGTAGAACAAGACGTATTGGCTGCCGGAAGAAAATTTTACGCTTACCAATGTGATTTTTCCAATCGGGAAGCATTACATTCCTTCATTAAAAAAGTAAAGGCGGACCATCCTCAAATAGATATTCTGGTAAACAACGCAGGAACTATTTTACGCAAACCTATTGCCGAGCATCCTGATGAATATTGGGATGAAGTTATAGCCGTAAACCAAACCGCCCCTTTTATTCTAACACGGGAAATTGGCAAGGAAATGCTGAAAAGAGAACAGGGAAAAATCATATTTACCGCTTCATTGCTTTCCTTTCAAGGAGGAATTACCGTTCCTGGTTATGCCGCCAGCAAAGGCGCTGTTGCCCAATTGACAAAAGCTTTCGCCAATGAATGGGCAGCCAATGGCGTAAATGTAAACGCAATTGTACCGGGCTATATTTCTACTGACAACACTACAGCCTTACGTGCCGATGAAAACCGAAGCCGTTCCATTTTAGAGCGAATTCCTGCCAACCGTTGGGGAGAACCGGAAGATTTCAAAGGCCCTATCGTTTTTCTGTCCTCAAAAGCTGCCGATTATGTGCACGGTACTTTATTGACCGTAGATGGTGGATGGATGGGAAGGTAACCGACTCAAATATTAAAAGCAATTTTTAACGTTTCATAGTCCTTTTCATTTTTTGAGGATTAGACACAATATTACTAAAAAAACATTTTGTTTTAATTATGGGTAAAGTACTTTGTTTTGGGGAAATCCTTTTAAGATACAGCATGGGGGGAAACTTCCCACAACAACAGGATATGGTAGCCTATATAGGCGGCGCGGAAAGCAATGTCGCATTGGCATTAGCCAAATGGAAAATCCCTGTAGCTTATTGTACTGCTATACCTGATCATTTCTTGTCGAACACCATTATTACTTATTATCAGCAAATGGGTGTTGATACCAATACTATTATTAAGTCGGGTGAACGCATTGGCGCCTATTATCTCAATCAAGGTGCCGATGTTAAAAATGCAGGCGTGATTTACGATCGTAAACATTCTTCGTTTTCCGAATTAAAAACATTAAGTATCAATTGGGAAGAAGTTTTCGAAGGCGTCTCTTGGTTTCATTTTACCGCCATATCGCCTGCGCTAAATGCAAATATTGCGGCACTTTGCGAAGAAGCGTTGGTTATAGCCACAAAAAAAGGAATCATCATTTCTTTGGATTTGAATTACAGGGAAAAACTGTGGAAATATGGCCTTGAGCCCATTGATGTAATGCCTAAACTGGCTACCTATGCCCATGTGATTATGGGCAATATTTGGGCCGCTGAAAAAATGTTAGGCATCGCAATTAATCCAAAATTAATAGGGTCGGGAAGCGATTCAGATTTAGTAGAACATGCTAAAAATACCTCCGAAGAAATTTTGGCAAAATATCCCAATTGCAATACTGTTGCTAATACTTTTCGTTTTAATGAACAAGAAAGTGTAAAATATTTTGCGGTTTTATACCAACAAGGAAACATGTATAAAAGCAAAACTTTATTTGCAGCAAAACCCATAGACAAAGTGGGAACCGGCGATTGTTTTATGGCTGGACTTATTTATGGAATACTACATAAACAAGAACGGCAACGAACGGTTGAATTTGCGGCAAGAGCAGCTTATCAAAAATTATTTATAAAAGGAGATGCTACCACATCTGAAGCAGAAGAAATAGAAAAGTTAATACATCATGAATAAGAAAGAACGTGTTATTCAGCAAATCATACAGTCGGGCTTGTTGCCTTTGTACTACCATGAAAACAAAGACGTAAGCATTAACATATTGCGTGCTTTGTACCAATCAGGAGTCCGCGTACTTGAATATACGAACCGCGGAAAAAACGCTTTGGTTAATTTTAAAGCACTCAAGACGGTAGCCGAAAAAGAAATGCCTGATTTATTGCTGGGTATTGGCACCATAAAAACTGCTGAAACCGCAAAAGAATTCTTGGATTTAGGAACCGACTTTATCGTGAGTCCCATTGTCTCTCCAGATGTGGCGAAAATCGTTCTGGAAAAAAACCTGGCTTGGATCCCGGGCTGTTTAACACCTACAGAGATTCACCAAGCCCAAACTTTTGGGGCTACGTTGGTAAAAATATTTCCAGGCAATTTAGTGGGTCCTTCTTATATTCAATCCATAAAAGATATTTTTCCCGAACTCCTATTTATGCCTACCGGTGGGGTAGAGCCTGAAGAACAAAACCTGAAGGCTTGGTTTGGAGCCGGAGTATCGGCCGTAGGTATGGGCAGCAAACTTCTGCAAACCAACTTAATTGAAGAAGGCAATTTTGAAGCCCTTTCCGATTATATAACAAAGGCTACTATTCTAATTCAATCTTGTAAACAATCCTAAAATGAATATATCTTCAGAAAAAAGAATTCGATATGGTATACTGGCCTTGTTGTTTTTCGGAACCACAATTAATTATATCGACAGGCAAGTGATTGGTTTATTAAAACCTACCTTGGAAAAAGAATTCAATTGGACAGAAACGGATTATAGTAATATTGTGATGGCTTTTTCTGCAGCCTATGCCATTGGTCTTTTGGGTTTCGGCCGATGGATTGACAAAATTGGCACCAAACTGGGCTATGCCGTATCGGTATTCTTTTGGAGTATAGCCGCCGTAGCCCATGCATTTGCCAAGAGTACCTTTGGCTTTGGCATGGCCAGAGTAGGCTTAGGTTTGGCGGAAGCCGGTAACTTTCCGGCTGCCATAAAATCGGTAGCAGAATGGTTTCCTAAAAAAGAACGTGCGCTGGCGACAGGGATTTTCAATTCGGGTGCCAATGTGGGTGCCGTTGTTGCTCCCATCATGGTTCCCGCAATTTTAGGCGCTTACGGCTGGCAAGAAGCCTTTGTCATTACGGGCGCCATTGGTTTTATTTGGTTAATTTTTTGGTGGAAATACTATGAAACCCCTGCAAGACATAAAAAAATATCCAAAGAAGAATTCGATTATATCCACAGCGATAATGAAGTAGTCTTGGAAACGGAAGCTCCCGTTAAATGGATTACATTATTTAAAATAAAACAAACCTGGGCCTTTATCTTTGGTAAACTCTTAACGGATCCCGTTTGGTGGTTCTTTTTGTTTTGGCTGCCTTCTTATTTTGCCGAAACTTTTAATCTTGATTTAAAAAAACCAAGTTTACCTTTAGTTATTGTTTATACCGCCACAACCATCGGTAGTATAGGAGGTGGCTTTTTATCTTCCTATTTAATCAAAAAAGGCTGGAATGTGCAAAGAGCCCGTAAAACGACCATGTTTATCATTGCCATTTGTGTGCTGCCTATCATGCTGGCACAGTTTACCCAAAATATATGGGTAGCAGTGGGGTTAATCAGTTTGGCGGCGGCAGCCCATCAGGCTTGGAGCGCCAATATTTTTACTACGGTTTCCGATTATTTTCCCAAAAAGGACATCAGTTCCGTTGTAGGTATCGGCGGTATGGCAGGTTCCGTTGGAGGCATCCTATTTCCTTTAGCCATAGGTATGATTTTAGATCATTTTAAGCTTTTGGGCAATATAACAGCTGGGTATAATATTATATTTATTATGTGTGGCTCTGCCTATTTATTGGCCTGGCTAATCATGCATTTTTTAACCAATAAAAAAAATAGCTAACCTCTTAGGAATAGCAAAATATAAGAGATAAAGATCCTATCTTGGCACAGTTTTTATAAAAGAAATTGGCGATTTAAATTTGAATTAGTCCTTTTGAGTCGAATTTTTTTATAGGAAAAAAGACTAAAAAGTGAACAAAAATATTGAAAGTGTCGATTAAAAAAAATCAGAAATATAAAATATGTCCAGATTAGATGAAACCCGAAAAATGCCTCTTATGCAAAAGGCAGAACAAATTATAAAACTCACTCAAGGATTAGTACAAATTGTTCCTGCTGATAATGAATTTTTGCAAGAAACTACAGTTCGTTTTATGCTTGAAAATGCAATGATAATTCCAGCAAAAATTGCAGGAGCAGAAGCGGGTGATTTATACGATTTACGAATGGAAAATGCTGCAATAATTAGAAAAGCTGCCCGGGAATTATATGTTCAGGCCGGAAGTTTGCGTTTTGAGGAAGGTATCACAGACAAAGACTATATCATATTATTGCGCAAAGAAATTGATGAATTCCGTTTGCTATTCATTGACTGGGTGGCGGGTTTTGACATGTGGAATTATATCAAAGATGAATGGGGATTATTCAATCCATCGGGAGTTTCTGCCCATGACAAAGACCCAGATGATGACATTCCTTTTAATCCGGAAGATTTTTTTGATTTTGACGATGACGAAGAAAATTAAACTTTAAGGATTGTTTGCTATATTTTCTAAAATTATACTTTCTTGTTAGTTCAAATTGCTATTGCCATTGAAATGGATGCGCGACAGATTGCACCTGCTATTCTAATTTCAACAATGAGATTAAGAGATAATGAGCTGATGGCATTCTTTTTGAGAAACAGAACCGATTCGCATTCCTGAATTAGCTATCAATAAATTGCCGCTAAATCACAAAGCTATCATTTTATAAAAGTATGTATTTTGTCGCGGGTCCATTGAAATTGCCATTGAACTTACTTCCCGATACAGAATATGTAATTTCTTTATTTTAGTGGGTTTATACGTTTATAGTATCCTGTTTGGTAAAATCTGCTATTTATTTAATTAGTTTTAAAGTCGTTTATTTAATCTTAAATTAAGTAATTCTATATTTTCCATTTTATAAATCCGAATTCTTTTTCTGTTGAAACTTCTTTAAAATCGTTATGTAATTCAATCCATTTTTTTAGTGGTTTTTTATCTTCTTTGAAATCATTTAAACTTGTTGCAACATTGATAAAATGACTTACAGCTCTTTTAACATCATTGTATTCATTTGAAAACTCATTTAATTTTTCATCTTCAATGTAGTTTTTCAAATATTTCAAAAACATAAAAATGTAATCAACAGTTTTTTTATCCAATGAATTTTTATGATAATTTTTAATTGAATGAATTCCAATTAGGCAAAAGTCTTTGAGAGTACTGCTATATTCATAATTTGTATATAATTTTTTTTCTCTAAAAGCATTAATCAAATAATTCCCCAATGTAATGATGATTATTCTAATATCTCTTTCATTAGTATCTTTATTTTCAATTAATCTTCCTATGAAATAATTTGGTATATCAAAACAATCCAAAGTAGTTTCATATAGTCCCTTTTTCAAAGCATTGTTTGAATCATTAAAAGACGACAATAATAAACTCCACGTTAAATAACCTTTCTGATAATTTCCAAGTTTTTGAATATGAAAATTAATATTTGAGCAGATTGAAATTGTTCTTCGGTTGCATTCTTCAAACAAATCCTTATCTGAAAGTTCTATAGCTATTTCCCCGACTATATTTAAATAACCAATTATATCATTGATACTATCCCATTGCATAGAATCATAAAAAGCTGTTTCTTTAAATTCACCTTTTTCATATAATCTAATAAGGTCTTTTAAATCCTCTTGGTTAGGACAATTTCTATAAACGTTACTATTAAAAGAAATTTCAATGCAATCTAAAGCGGTTGTTAGAGATATAGTATTTCCAAGCTTGAGATATAATTTTTTTAAATCTAAACTTAGAAATAAATGTAATTCTTGTAAATGAAGAAGATTAGAACTTTTCTCGGAAAAATATATATAAATTTCTTTAATAGAATTCCACATTAAATCGAAGTATTGGGAATCATTTGCTCTTATAGCTGTTTTAGAGTTTTCTCTCCAAAGCCAAGTTAAAGCATCAAAAATAATATCACAAATTTCTCTATCATCTCCATCTTCAATAATTTTCAAAGCATTTTTTAAAATATCTCTATTTATTTTTTCATATGATGTAAAATCATTATTCAAGATGTATTTATCAATCTCTTTTTTTAATAATTTTAAAGAGTCGTCAATCTCAGTTATTTGTTTATCATAATTATATCTATATTTTGAAACTGCTTTAAATGATTCTAACGTTATTGAATTTGCTAATTCAATATTTTCCTTAATTTGACTACTCTTACCAACGATTTTTTTTATTACAGGAAATATTGAATAAATGTAAATTAAGAACATTAATCCTATGTAATAACCAATAGTAATGCTCTTTGAATTATCAAATTTACTAATATTTACATAGGCGAAGAAGGAGAGTGCAATTAAACTTATGGAAAAATATATAGAATTAATGATTAATTGATTATCTAATGAATCTATATATTTGTTTTTATTTAATCTCTCTTTTGAAAATTCTATTGTTAGTATGATTACAGCCATTAATACTCCAAAAATTGATGAAATTGAACTAAGAATCAAACCAAAATATTCTTTAGGTTCAAATCTCTGGATATTAACAAAATCAGGTAAAATGTTTATGTAGTCAGCAGTTATTGCTATCAGAAAATATATAAATACTAATAGAAATAACAAATAGTTTTTTTTGTATGACATTAAAAATTTATTTTTAGTAGTTAGCTACCGCTTTAATTTTAGAATTATCTTTTACATAAATCCCAAAACTATTTATTAATCCTTTTGATTTCAATTTAGTTAATAAATCTCTGTTATAGATATTATCATTAAATAGAGGTTTGTGTTGTTTTACAAATAATTCACTATGATTGTAACTTAAACTTTTGACTAATGAAATAATGTTTTCATTACTAAGTTCTGTAAAATATAGATTAACGAATTTAACTTTATTTTCTGTAGAATCTAAACTTTTTACAATGCTTTCAATTGTATTGAATTCAAATTCAATTTTAGAAGATTTACTTAAAATTATTTCGCCTACTTTTTTTGCAATTGCTTTATTATCAATAATTGTTTGTACAGTTAATTTAGAAATATACTTAAATCTATTATCAATAGTAATTTTATCATATTTCAATATACTTAAAATATCATCTACATCAGTTTCAAAATCCTCAATTTTTTCAAAGAATGTATTAAAATCTCTGACAATTAATGTTATGTGATTATCTGCAAAATTCTCTCTCAATTTATCATAGTTTGATTTAGTTATAGTAAGTTTTCTCTCAACCAAACTAACTACTTTATGTTCACTTAAATTTTCAAAACTTAATTGATTATATACATAATATATACAGTCTAATAGCTTTTTGTATATATCGTTTTTAATCTCATTGCAAACTAAAAGACTTCCCTCAAATTTTTTGTCATCTTTCGATAAACTAAGTTCTGATAATTGATTGCTTACTTCTTCTGTATTCAAATATTCTATGAGTTTTTCATCAATCTTATCCTCACAATTATTAAAATAATCAATTACATTATCCCAATCAACAACAACTTTTAAGTTAATTAATAATTCTTTTTTGATTTGAATATCTTCAATATCACTTAAATTAGAAATAAGAGTTTCTACTTTTTGAATTATTTTAATTTTAAATTGATCTTCTAAATCTTCATTATTTAATAGTTTCAATAGAGCATCTTCATTTTCAGAATTATTTTGTTCTAACTTTAAATATACATCGTCTACATAGTTGTTTATGTTGGCGTTAACATATTCAATCAATGGTTTACAGTTCGAATTTTGAATAGTAGAGTAATTAGCAGTTTCAAAGGTTTCTTCTTTTTCACCATATAAATTGAGCATTTGCAAAAGGTTAACCTTATTAATTTGATAGTAGCCATTATTTAATATAAACTCAAATAATTCTTTGGTTTCATTATTTGGATTTTCCAATATCTCAAAACTAACATTAAGTTGTTCAATTAATTTTGATATTTTATCAGAGAAGTTTAGTTCGTTCGATTTTTCTATTAAGGATAAAAAATGTGGATTTTGCTCAATAGCTTCTTTTAATAATTTTTTATTTTGATTATTTATAATTGTTTCAATTTTTGAAAATCTAATAATCAATCCCAAATACATATTAACTTTATCCTCTGGGTAATTACTGTTTATATAAATATATTCCCAAAAGCCACCCCAATAAATTGTAAGTTTATTTATGAAAATGTCTAATTTTTTATTATTTTTTTTATTTATTTTTTGTAAAGTATCTTCATCAAATACTTCTTTACCAAAAGTTTCAAATAAAGCTTCCTTAGTTAAATATGAGTTGTGATTTATATATCCATCGATGAACTCAATAGACCTCTTTTTTTCATTCGTTAGTAAGATTACTATTGCATCATATTTCGAAGAATATTTAGAATATTTTTCTCCTAAAAAGTCTAATAAATCATAATTCAATATAAATTCGAATTTGAAATGTCTTTCATCAATTTCATCGACTAAATTTTCTATTTTTGATAGTTTAAAATAAAAGTCAGTTTGAAATTTGCCTACAACATTTTTTTTGAATTGAAAATCTTCTTTATCTAAATTGACTCCATGAAATAATGAAATGTAATCATTATAATTCTCATTGATATATCCATTTAAAATTAGGTTTCTTAATAATCCATTGTTAGAAAAATCATTTAAATATTGATTTAAATCTATTTCTTCGAATATTTGTTTTAATTCCCAAGAATTTATTTCTGCTTTTTTAGTCTTTAAATTATCAATATCATTCTTTAAAGTTTGCTCTTTGTTATTTAGTTTATCTAGTATTAGACTTTCTCTTTTAATATAATTATAATTTGAGTTCACTTCCTTTTCAATATTAGAAAATGAAATACCACTATTATAAAATCCATTTCCATTTTGATAATATCTAAAATCGGAGGTTTTCATTACCTCATTAAATAAATCTTCATTTATTAAATCTCCACAATTATACCTTTTATTATTTAAATATATTTCAGATGCATTCGGTAATTTTTTGGAAAGTATAATTATATAGATAGATCTTAGTTCATCAAGATTTAAAACTTTTTCTTTTTTAATATCTTCAATATTTATTTCAAAATCTGCTATTTTATCATCTAATGTTTTAATTAAACTTTCTACATATTTATTTTTCCCATTTATTAAATTATATAACTTTCCTTTTTTATTGTTTAGTTTTTCAAAATCTTCAGGATCAATATTTTTGTATATAATTATTGCAAATAACTCTTCAGGTTTTTTTATAAACTCAGGCTTTAATGTATTTCTATAAATTACGAATTCGTGGAAGATATTTGTAAGTAAACGCATATCAATATCTTCTATAAAAATTGTAACGTCTGAAAGAAACTCATTTGAGAAAATATTGTTATCTAAATCTGTTTCTTTTATCAATGTTTTTAGTTGTTCATCTGCGTTTGAAGAATTGATAAATGGAATAATAGGAATAATATACTCAAAGAATTTTACTCTTTCTTTTTTGTCCTTCAATAAGTTGTCTCCAATTGCATAGACAAATTTAATTTCTCTTTCTATCAAGTTTGAATTATTTAGTAGAATATTAATTTCTCTTAATTTAGTGAAAATATCTGTATTGTCAAATCTATCTAAATCTTCAAAAATGACTACATTGTAGTGTGTCATTTCAAAGAAGTATAATATTTCATCTAAATGTTCATTAAAAATTGACTTATTGATATTTTCTCCTAATTCTAATTCTCCTTTAATGTTTAACTTATTTATTTTAGAATTTTTAAATAATTCTACAATTGATTTTGAAAAAAAACTTACTCCAAAAAAAGCAATTGGAAAAACTAATAAAATTGAAAACCAATCTAAATTATCTTTTGTATGCCAATTAATTGGATTAATTTTATCTAAATAATTATATCTCAAAAGTAAAATAATACTCAACGACCAAAATATAAATCCAATAGAAATTAGCCATAATTTAAATTTTGGTATAATAATAATTCGTTTAAAACGAGATTCTGGAATTTTTGAAGGATTGACGTGATAAAAAATTTGCTGTAAAATACTAACTTCTAAAAGCCTTTCAAGTTCTTCTCTATTTAACTTTTTTTGTTCTTTATCTAAATTTTCTTTGTTTTTATCTGTGTTATTAAAAGATGCTAATGATATATTTAAATATTCATTGTTATGATTAAGATTTTTGAATGTCTTAATTATTGTGCTTTTTCCCGAACCATAACTACCAGTTAATGCAATATTATTTACATCTTTAGCATTAATAGTATCCCTTAATTTATCTAAATACGGTTGTATTTTCTCAATATCTTCCTTTTTGGTTAATATCTTTGGAGCAAGGGAACTTATAGATGTATTTTTCGATTCGCATTTAATTTCTTTAAGTGGAAACCAAACTGGAAGATATTTTTTCATAAAAGATTTTTCTAAATTCAAAAATAACTCCTTTTTGTAAATAATTGACTATAAACGAATATAATATTATTTTGGTAATGAATAAAATAAAACTTCATTAAATCATTAAAAATTAAATCTATATATACTTTAGAACATGTAGATTTAATCGATATTTTTTGATAGATGTATTTATCTATTTTTTATACTTTAATCGTTCTTTTCGATGGTTCTACAATTTTTATCTGTAATCTATAACCACTCTAAAACTTTGAAAGTTCTAATTTTTTTGGAATTTGATAAGAACCTTTGGAAGACTTTATAAATACTAATTGGCTTCTTCGGTTATGTTAAAAGTAACATCGTCAAATTTATATATTACTTTTTCATCATTTTTTAAGTCAATATTAATTAGGTATTTATCAACTTTAAACTTTCTGTATGTGGTGTTTTTTCCCAAAAAAGATTTTGTTGTTTTTACAGGTGATTCACTAAGAATATGTCTTTTCAATGGTGGCAAAAGTGAATTATTTTTCAATGATTTTTCTTTAAAGGAGATTATGCCTCCAGGGGATGATGCATAAGGACTGGTGTCAATGTTTTCAATAATGTATTTATCATTTTCACGTTTTACCGAAACATCGATTTTGCTAAATACATCCGAACTAGAAACAGTGATTTTTAAAGGATATACAAATGAAACGTATTTTTTGATATTGTTTTTCATTACATAACCTGCTTCATTGAATTTTAAGCTTTTTAGATTTATTTTTACTTTTTTATTGTTATATGAATTAATCACGTGTGAAATATTACCTGATGAATCAACCTCAAAAAGGAATGAGTATTTCAAATCAGAAAACCTGACTTTTTCATCTTTAACATTCCTATTCATTAATGAATCAACAATTTGAAATAAATCATTTTTGATTTTTAATGTATCATTTATAGTTAAAATAGGATTATTATTGAGTTCTGATAACTGGAAGGGCAGAGTATTTGGTGTTTTATTCTTCTTTTCTATCTGAACATTTATTTTTGACAACTCTAATTTTTTGCGATTTTTAACATCCTCAATTGCGGTATAATAGTGAACTAATTTCATTGCATTTGCACGTCTCATGCCTATACTCATATATTGTTCTTCTTCATATAATCCCCTGCTTAATTCGTGCATATTTTTAAATACCTCATTTTGAAGCTTTATGTTAGAACATAGGTTTTGTACAGCATTATCAATTTTCAAAGGAGTATCTAATCCTATTCTCTTTGCAGAAATATTCATTAAATTATTAAAGGTTCCATTTCCGTAATAATAATTTTCAATTGCATTTTTACAAAAATCTTGTCTCACTATATTAGATAGACTTTGAGCATTACATAGAGCAGATATTTGAAGATAAAATATCACTAAGATTAAAATTTTGATTTTCATTGTATTATTTTTTTTACACAAATATCAACATTTTTTCAAACACTCGTATATGTACGAGTGAATATATTTTAGGCATTAACTCACTTTGTCCAAATGATTTATTTATGGACAATCCAAGTTTAGAACCAATAGAACAGTATGTTATTGATGCAGTAAGACGAATGAGGTTAGAGAGAAATATATCTCAAAAAGAGTTGTCTTACGCTTTGAATCTTTCTATCGGTTTTATTGGAGATATTGAGAGTTCAAAATCCAGAGCTAAGTATAATCTTTCACATATCAATAAATTAGCAGAAATATTTGACTGTTCCCCAAAGGATTTTCTTCCAGATAGTCCGCTGTAATATGTTAAAATCATAAATTCCACAGTCTATAAAAGTAAAAAGACGCAAAGCACCACCCACCATAACAGGTTAATTATCTCCTGCTATTGAATAAATATTTGGCTGCTTTTTGTGTTATGTTTTCTCGGTTAAGTCGTTTGTTACTCATTAGAAAATCGTCTAAATCTTCAATTTTAAAATAGATACATTTTCCGTTTGGTTTATATGAGATTAAAACTTTATCCCTAGATAATCTTCTAATGTAATGAATGCTCTTTCCTAAATAAATTGATGCTTCTAATGTGTTGGCAAAACCTCTTATTTTAATGAGTTCTACCACTTCTTTTGGTGTACTATTAACTACCATAATTATTTGATTTTAATGTTTAATATTTTCGATTTCAATTTTTCGATTAAATATTATCATTCAAACAATTACAGTAGTAAGTATATGAGATAACGGGAGCGATTTATCTATTATTAAACACTCTTATAAAAACAAATCAGGCATATTTGCTACTGCGTCTATTTTCTTTTTGTCTATCACTTTTGCGTAGATTTCAGTAGTTTTCAAATGGCGATGCCCTAATAATTTGCTTACGGTATAAATATCGGTGTCCATTGTCAGTTGCAAAGTAGCAAAGCTATGTCTCGCACAATGAAACGTGATGTGTTTATCAATTCCAGCATTGGAAATCCACTTGTGTAATATTTTATTATGATAAGCACTGTATATTAAGTTTTCAAAGATTAAATCATCATCCTTTTTTCGTTCCCCTAGATTTTTAACAGCTTGTTCACTTATCGGCAGATTTTCTACTCCTTTTGTTTTTTGTTGAGTAAACTTGAGCATATAACCGTTTAGTTTATCAAAAGTGATGTTTTTCCATCTTAATGGTTTTATGTCTGAAAATCTCAATCCAGTTAATACACTAAAAACAAAGGCTTCTTTCATTATTGGATAGTCGCAGTCAGTTTTAACTAATGTTTGCAGTTCTCCCAAGGTTAAATATTGCCTACTGGTTTCTTTCTCTTTTATGCTTTTTACTCTCAGAGATGGATTTTCAGAAATCATCCTACTTTGGTAAGCTTCTTTCAAAGCTGTTTTTACTTTATTGAAGTATGATAATGCTGAGTTCTGAGATAATTTTCCGCCGTGTGATGATATTTTATTAGTCAATAAATATATTTTGAAATTCTCTAAAAAGAAATCATCGATTTTGGATAGAGGAATGTCCTTGCCTTTACAAAAGCTATTTAGATGTTTGTAAGTACTTAACCACGATCCCCAAGTTCCATTTACTTCACATTTTTTATCTGTTGTTTGTTTAAAATATTCTAAAAAACCTATTTTTCCACTTACACTACTTACAAATCCGTGCTTCCTACTTTGTAAATCCAATATTTTTTGAGCTCTTATTGATTCAGCTAATAACTGGGTTTCTTTGTTGTGTTCTTTCTCTAAAAAGTTTTTCGGTTTATCGTAGAGGTATAGTCTCAAAAATTCATAGTTCCTTTTTTTATTTTCTTCATCGTGGTACATCAAAAACAAACTATTCATTTTTGGTTTACCTTTTTCAAAACTCTTTTTTGATTGTTGTCCTTTACGCACAGATAAGTAGATTTTCATTGTTTTCTCTTTTTTGGTTACTAATTATGGTGTAAAGTCCCTCCTAATTAGTAACACAGACAACAGTAAACCCTATAAAATAACCTACTTTGTATTTTCCATAAACCATAAATTACTTTCTTAACACAGAATATAACCGATATTCAAAAGGTTTTAAGTTATGAGGAATCAATCTTTATTTTTTAATATTTTTTAACTGTTTTTGATTTTAGTTTTTATTTAATCGTTTAAAATTAACTACAATACCGTTTTTAAGAGTTTACAACAATTTAAATCTGTTAATTGATACTTTATACGAAAAAGCAATTTGACGATGTACAATATTGTTATTTTCGTTCAAAGGAGTGTTTGTCTCTTTTTTTGAAGTAAACAATTATTCAAAGAAGAATAAAATCAATAGTATTTGACTGTTTAGAACTTACATTTTTTATTAGTATTAATCTCTAACTGCTGTTATTGGTGGAAGTGATAATAGCAGTTGGAGATTAATGGTAATAAATTTCAAAGAGAAGGAATAATCATATTTCTCAAAAGTAGTAGTAGTAGTAGTAGTAGTAGTAGTAGTAGTAGTAGTAGTAGTAGTAGTAGTAGTAGTAGTAGTAGTTTTAAAAGGTATAAAAGAAGAAAAAACAAAAACAAACTACTTGTTGTTTGCAATTTACCTTTTTATATAATCTTTATAATTATTTTTGTTAATTATATATATAACTATAGGGGTATATTTGATGGTATTGAAATGTATATTTATAATAGTAGTAAATTAAATTTAGTATTATTGTAGTGTATAATAAATGATATTGAAGTGTAAAATTAGAGATTATTTGTTTGCGTTTTTATCATAAAACAATAGTAGTTAGATTTAAATAGTTAAAAGTAGTAAAAAATAAGTAATTAGAAAATATAGAATTGTATGAAAGAAAACGAAGAATTGATAAAGAGTATTTTAAAGATACCTCATAAAATACTGTCAAATATGGAGTTGTCTTTTAATGAAAAACTCATATTATCGTTAGATTACACTTTGAGTTTTAAAAGGGGTTATAACAAATATACCAATTTATACATTGGGGAGTTATTTGGAATAAATCAAAATATTGTTGGAAAATGTAGAAGACAGTTGATTGAAAAAAAATATTTAGTCAAAGATGGTGATGATAAAAGATTTTATAGATTAACGGATAAATTAGATAATGTTGAAATCACTTTGAAGGATAAAAGAGAAGTCTTATTGCCTTTTGAGGTTTATAATCATCCTCATTTACAAACTGGAGCAAAGTTATTGTGGGGAGAATATAATTCTATGAGTAAAGGAGATAAGGAGTATTTTTCAAAAAGAGATACTACTGCAAATAGGTTGAATGCAAGTAAAGAGAGTATAACTATTTGGACAAAGCAATTGAATGAATATGGTTTTTTAGATAAATACGAACATAATTCTGGATATTATACTAAACAAAAGATTGTGAAAACACGGGATTTAACAAAAAGGATAGGAGATACAAATGAAGATGTGTAGTAAGTGCATTGACTATAAACCCTTGAATAAATATGCTCCAATTTGATTTCCATTGAAAACATAGAGTACAACGTCTTATTCTGAAAATCGTTTTAACAATGTTCAACACTCTAAAATTTTTGTATTGTATATTTTGCTATTTTTGATTTGTAAATTGATTATACGTTTTATTAAATAGTGAAAATTGAATGTTATTTCAATTAATTAGAATTCAAAACAGATAAAATGACGATAAAAGTAAGAAGAATGAGAAGTCATCTTATCGAACTGGCAAGAAAAGAAGAGACAACCTATTATAAGAATTTTAATATAGATTGTGATTTAAAATATGATTTTTCCAATATAGATAATTATGATAAATTCCGTGATGAACTAAGGCAGATTCTCAAATTCGAAATTGATAACGAAAGACCATGTTTGACTTTGTTAGTTCTTAGTTCGGAAAAAATAAAAGGATCTGAACATTATTTGCCCTCAGCAGGATTTTTTAAATATGTAGAAAAATATAGAAAACATTGTACTTTTAGAGGAAGAACTACTTTTTTTTTAGAGGAAAAAGTTAAGCTTTTTGATTTTTGGAAAGACGAACAAAAATATATTTCAAACAAAGATTTTAAAGAGTAAAAATATAGAGTTTAATTATGATAGAACATTTAGTGAATTTACTGTATATTCAATTTTATCAAGATCTTCAATTGTCAGAATTATTGATTAACGATGAAATTGATGTCAATGAAACTGTTATTGATAATTTAAGTGTTGTTTTGGATATTATTGGTTATCCTAAAGATAATGCAGATGAAAGAGGGAAATTATCAGAACAGGATATTTATAATAGAGATTTCTTCTATCAAGGTTTTACCGAATTAGAATACCCTAACATACATAGTGAACTTTTAGTGAAAGAAAAAATCAGGGATTTTGTTGATTGGGTATGTGGGGAAACACTTGAATTATATAAACAGAATAAATTAACTACAGATGATTTTTTAAAAAACATTATGGATATCAAATAGTGTTTTCTTTAAATCAGACTTCAAAAACAAAAAACGATTTTTCAAACATACGTATTTCAAATTATTCTCTTTGATTTTCCTACGCAAAGTTACCTCTGAAATTTCAAACAATACAACTGCTTCTTTGATTGATAGATAATGTTTTGAGTTTAAATCCTCTTTGGTTATAATTGTTTTTATCTTTGGAATCACAAGAGTATTTTCCTTTTGTAATTCCCTCCAATTTCTCTTATAACATATCATAGAACAATAGATACCTTTACTACTTTTTGCTATAAATTCTTCTTTACAGACTACACAATTTCTTTTGATTTGTAAATGACTCATTATTACTTACTGTCTTTTTTATTATATGATTTTCCTTTGTTTATCAACTAAAACGCTATCTGTAAGTAACAACTCAATATAGAAGCTACTTTACGGACTATGGTATCATAAAAGTCATAAAAAATATCGATTCACAAAACATAGTAACACGATTAGTAGCACAAATAGGGTAAATAAGGGTAAACAAAGTCATCTATCAACACGCAGAAATCCCTTTGTTTATAGCACTTGGAACGTAGAAATATGATGTTTTAATAATGCAGATTACTTCCCGATGCAGAAGTTAGCAAAAATATTCCCCAACAATTCATCATTGGTAACCTGACCTGTGATCATCCCAAAATGATACAACGCTTCCTTAATATCCAAGGCCATCAAGTCGCTTGACAAGTTGGTTTCAAGTCCAAATTTTACTTTTTGTATTTCGTCTAATGCTTTCAGTAAAGAATCGTAATGTCTTGTATTAGTTACGATTGTTTCATTATTTCGTAATGCTCCAGTATTCACAAACGTAAGCAATTGATTTTTTAAATCTTCAACACCCAGTTTTTCTTTAGCAGAAATAAGCAAGATTTCTGGAATTTCAGCTTTCAGATTTACAATTTCATTTTCTTCTAACTTGTCGGCTTTATTGCCAATGATTACAAGCGGTTTCAATGGAAACTGATTTTTGATTTTCTCCAGTTCCACTTTTAACTTTAAACCTGAAACTTTAAATTCGGAACTATCAAAAAGAAAAACGACAACCTGTGCTTGTTCAATTTTTTCAAAAGTTTTACGAATTCCAATGCTTTCCACCACATCTTCCGTTTCGCGAATTCCGGCTGTGTCTATGAATCGAAAACCGATTCCGCCAATCACTAATTCGTCTTCAATAGTATCGCGTGTTGTTCCCGCAATTTCCGAAACGATAGCACGTTCTTCATTCAATAAAGCATTCAAAAGCGTTGATTTCCCAACATTGGGTTCACCCACAATAGCTACAGGAATTCCGTTTTTGATGACATTACCCACCGCAAACGAATCGATTAATCGTTTTAGGACAAACTCAATTCTATTTAATAATTCATGGAATTGCGTTCTGTCTGCAAATTCCACATCTTCTTCGGCGAAATCCAATTCCAGTTCGATTAGCGAAGCAAAATTTAATAATTCTTCCCGTAATTTGGCTATTTCATTAGAAAAACCACCACGCATTTGTTGCATCGCAATTTGGTGTGAAGCTTCATTATCGGATGAAATTAAATCGGCAACGGCTTCCGCTTGTGACAAATCAAGTTTTCCGTTCAAGAAAGCTCGTAACGTAAATTCGCCGGGATCAGCCATACGACAACCTTTTCGAAGCAATAATTGAATGATTTGTTGTTGGATATAGGTTGAACCGTGACAGGAAATTTCAATCGTATTTTCGCCAGTATAGGAATTTGGTCCTTTAAAAATAGACACCAAGACTTCATCCAAAGTTTTGGCATTATCCACAATATGGCCTAAATGCAACGTATGTGTTTTTTGCGTTGTTAAATCTTTGTTTTTGATGGATCGAAAAACAGAATTACCAATAGTAATGGCATCTTCGCCGGAAATTCGAATTACGGCTATTGCTCCGGCCCCCGAAGGAGTTGCCAGTGCCACTATGGAATCTTGAGGTATCATATTTGTATTCAATTTTATGCAAAAGTAAGTAAAACTTGTAAAGCAACAAGATTCCCTTATAAAACCATTAACTTTATTTTCAGTTAAAAATAAGACTATGAGATATTTATCCTAATTAATTTATTTTTTTGTTGTAATTTTATGTAAAGAATTGACTAACAATTAATTAATAGGTGTCATGAAGAAAATTCTATTTCCAACCGACTTTTCGGATGCATCCAAAAATGCATTTATTTACGCATTAAAATTGGCAGATTCGATAGATGCTGAAATTATTACAATGCATGTTTATCAATTTCCAAAGGTCAATTATGTTAATGTTTCGGAATACTTACATGAAATTTATGATGTTACCGAGTTAAGTAATTTCGAAAACTATAAAGATGAAGTTCCAATTTTAAGAAATATTGCCGAAGAAAATAATTTGGATAAAGTAAAAATAAGTCATGTTTTAATTTTAGGGAATTTGATTGATGAAATACAAAAAATACTAAAACACGAAAATATTGATTTTATAGTAATGGGAACTAAAGGCGCGACCAGTTTAAAAGAGACTTTTTTGGGTACGGTAGCAACAAAAGTAATGAATGATGTCAAAGCAATTGTTTTGGCCATTCCTGAACACTGTAAATACCAACCCATAAAAAATTTGCTTTTTATTACAGAATATAAACCCGAAGATATTGAACCCTTTATGCGAGTGAAGGCTTTGGCCAAAGTATTTCAGGCACATATTGATTGTTTGCGCGTACAATCGCCACATCATGAAAATAAGAATGACTATATGGAAGATTGGAATGAATTAAGTAAAGGCCATAACATAGCTTTGCATTCCATTTCAGGCGATGATGTAGAAGGTATAATATTAAATTTCGTTGATTCATATAAAATCAATATGATTGCAATGCATGTATACCATAAAAATTTCTTTGAAAAATTATTTCAAATTAGTCTTTCAAAAAAATTAGCCTTTCATGTGAACGTACCTATTCTTGCTATTCATGAATAAAGCATTTAAGATTTGGATAATTTGATTTTATAAAGATTTACGGTAATGGCTGGATTTGAGTACTATTTTAACAGATTGCCTGATATTAATCATATTTAACCTAAGTTTTTATAATTAACTTTGATAAACAAACCATTTTAATACTTAATAAAATGAAAAAGATTCTTTTCCCGACAGATTTTTCTGAGGTGGCCACAAATGCTTTTGTTCATGCTTTAGAATTTGCAAAAATAGTTCAGGGTGAACTCGTTTTATTGCACACATTTGAATTGCCTATATATGACAACCAGTTTTTCCCAGAAAATTATGCCGTCATTTATGATTCATTAGAGTTGTCTCAATTTGATATGTTTAAGGATGAAATCCCAAAATTACGCGCCATAGCTGAAGAACGTCATTTGGATAAAATAAAAATGACGCACAGGCTTATGGATGGAGATTTGCTTTTTAATATCAAAAGATCGATTAAAGAAGATAAAATAGATTTTGTAATAATGGGAACATCAGGCGCCACTGGTTGGGATGCTTTTTTCGTAGGTACAAATACAGGAGCTGTAATCTCTGGAATTGAAGTCCCGATGTTATGTGTTCCTGCTGAAGCAAAATTTAAAAAAATTGAGACCATTGGTTTTACAACCCGTTTTAGACCTAAAGATAAAAAAGCGTTGAAAATGGTTTTGGAGATTGCTAAAAAAACAAAAGCCAAAGTGAAATGTCTTTATGTCAAAACCAATGAATCTGATGTTTCCAAAGATACAATAGCTAGTTGGGAAGAGGAATTCATGCAGGAGCCCATTGAGTTTTTTGTTATTAGCTGTAATGAAGTGAAAGAAACCATTTTAGACTTTATTATGTATAAAGACATTGATATTTTGACAATGCTTACCTATAAAAGAGGTTTTTTTGAAGGAATTTTTAATCCTAGTTTGACCAAAAAAATAGCGGTTAACTTTGATATTCCAATTTTAGCGATTCATATTGATTAACGTGTTAAATTTGGCTTTCCCCCGAAATCTAATTTGCTATATTTGTCTTTCATTCAAATGAATTATGGAAATATACAAAGCAAAAAAAGAAGGGTTTTCAGCAGTATTAAATGGGATTAATAAAAAGTACAATAGTATAAGCATCTTAAGATTGCTGGCTATTGTATTTTTTTTGGTATCCCTGTATTATTACATCAAAAACAGCGAAATTGTTTTTATTGTTTTGTCAGTGCTTCTTTTTGGATTGTTTGTGTTCTTGATGCGTATTCACACTAAATTACTTTTCCAGAAGCAAGTCAATAAAGCGCTTTTGAATATTAATGAAAATGAAATTTCCTATCTCGAAAGAAACAAAATCCCTTTCGAAAACGGACAGGAATTCAATGATTTCCAACATCCGTATGCCTATGATTTAGATATTTTCGGCGAACATTCTTTGTTTCAGAGTCTTAATAGAACAGGAACTTTTATTGGAAAAAAGACGTTGGCGAATCAGTTGTTGCATACACTTTCTAATAATGAAATTACCCAAAATCAAGAGGCAATACAAGAACTTGCAGTTAAGCTTGATTGGCGTCAGGAATTTCTGGCATTAGCAATAATAGGTCAGGATACTAAAGAAGCTTATCAGGTATTATTGAATTGGAAGGATAGTAAAAGTGCTCCTTTTTCAAAAGTAATGTCAGTGTTGATGTATCTTGCTCCAGCTATTTTCGGAGGACTTTTGTTAGCTTATTTTATAACCTCAAATATTGTTATATTGTCATTTTTATCTTATGTTTTTATCGGAAACATAATTATTTTAGGAAAGTTTTTCAAGCAAATCCAAACCGAAATTGCCAAAGCAGAAAATATTGATAAAATTATAAATCAGTATAGTTTACTGGTTCAGAAAATTGAAAATGAAACTTTTCAATCGGAGAAATTAAACGCTTTGCAAAGTGAATTGGTTTTAAAGAATAGAAAAGCGAGTGTAGATCTTAAAGAGTTATCCGAATTGTTTTCGAAGATGGATTCGATAAGTAATTATGTGGCTGCTATTTTATTTAATGGAACTTTTTTATATAATGTTCATGTTTTAAAAAGCCTTTTAAACTGGAAAGCCAGTCATGCGCCGGTTCTTGAAGATTGGTTGAAAGTTATTGGTGAATTCGAAATGCTGAATAGTTTAGCAAATCTTTCCTATAATAATCCGGGGTTTGCATATCCAACATTAAACACCAATTTTGAAATTGATTTCTCTAATTTAAGTCATCCATTACTAAATGAAAAAACTAGAGTAGGGAATGACGTGCGTTTTCAACCGCAATCATTTATGATTTTAACCGGTTCCAATATGTCAGGAAAAAGTACTTTTTTGAGAAGTTTGGGAATCAATATGGTATTATCAGGAATGGGTTCGCCAGTTTGTGCCAGCCAAGCAAATGTGCATCCGTTACCTGTTTTGGTTTCGATGCGATTATCGGATTCGTTGTCAGACAGTGAATCGTATTTCTTTGCAGAAATAAAGCGCTTAAAGCAAATCATGGACGAACTGGAAAATAGACCAGCATTTGTCTTGCTAGACGAAATATTACGAGGAACCAATTCAGATGATAAACGCAACGGAACAATCGAGGTGGTTAAAAAAGTGATTGGTAAAAAAGCAATTGGAGCCATTGCAACGCACGATATAGAAGTTTGCTTGACAACGAATGAATATCCAAATATATTGACTAATAAATGTTTTGAAGTAGAAATTATCAATGACGAACTCCATTTTGACTACAAACTTCGAGATGGAATTTGTAAAAATAGAAGCGCTACGTTCCTGATGAAAAAAATGGGTGTGATTTAGTTTGGATTGTTAGATTCCTTAGATTTCAACGTTAAGTTGTCATTTCGGAGGAGGAATCTCATAAATACAAAAGGAATAAAAGCAAAAAACCGTCCCGATAAATCGAGACGGTTTTTTAAATATAAAAATGGTTTGGTTAATAGCGTATTTGTTATACAATGGTAAGTATTATATTTGAATTTTAAAAATCAAAATATAACAATTTCAAAATATAATGTTAACTGTTCAGCATTACTGGCATTACAAGCATGGTAACAGTTTCACCTTCTTCTAATCCATCAACAGGAGTAAGGATTCCGGCTCTGTTTGGCAATGACATTTCAAGCATAATCATATCCGATTGCAAGTTAGTCAACATTTCAGTCAAGAAACGAGAATTATACCCTATTTGCATATCATCACCTTGATAATCACATGTTAATCTTTCTTCAGCTTTATTGGAATAGTCAATATCTTCAGCAGAAACATTCAATTCAGCACCAGCGATTTTCAAACGAATCTGGTGTGTTGTTTTATTCGAAAAGATAGCGACACGACGTACAGAACTCAAAAATTGAGAACGGTCAATCATTAATTTATTTGGATTTTCTTTTGGAATTACCGCTTCGTAATTTGGATATTTTCCATCAATTAAACGACACATTAAAAGGTAATTGTCAAAAGAAAAAGTAGCATTCGAATCGTTGTATTCAATTTTTACTTCAGCATCCGAAGTACCAAGAATATTTTTTAAGATGTTCAAAGGTTTCTTTGGCATAATGAAATCAGCCACTTGAGAAGCCACTACGTCAGTACGCGCATATTTCACTAATTTGTGCGCATCAGTTGCTACAAAAGTCAATCCTTGTGGCGAAAACTGGAAGAATACACCAGACATTACCGGACGTAAATCATCATTTCCGGCAGCAAATATTGTTTTGCTTATGGCTGTTGCCAAAACATCAGCAGGAACAAGTGTTACAGATGGATCGTCTAAGTTAACCGATTTTGGAAATTCGTCTCCTGGAGCATAAGCCAAAGCATATTTTCCAGAATTAGAACTGATTTCAATCGTACTGTTTTCTTCAACCGTGAAAGTTAATGGCTGTTCCGGAAATGTTTTAAGGATTTCCAAAAGCAATTTTGCAGGGACAGCAACGCTTCCTTTACTTTCTGAATCAATTCCTAAAGTAGCTGACATGGTTGTCTCTAAATCAGAAGCAGAAACCGTTAGCACATTATGGTCTAAATCAAATAAAAAGTTATCTAAAATAGGCAAAGTGTTACTGCTGTTGATAACGTTACCTAAAACTTGTAATTGCTTCAATAAGTACGAACTCGATACTATAAATTTCATCTGTTTTGTTTTATTTTTTAAGGTACTTCTCTAAATCCGAAATACGATACATTTTACAAATATATCGTAAACTATTCTAGTTTGGAAACTTTTTTATTAACATCTATTTGCTGTATTTTCTTTTTCGAAGGAAAGTAAATACGACACCAAAAAGGACCAAAATAAGAATTGGAAGCCCGATAGTTAGGATTTGTGTTCGGGTATAGTTTTCATAAACTTTTTCTTTATCCAATAAAGGTAAATCAAGATCTTTGCTTCGAATGTTAATAAGTCCGGTATCATCCAATAGATAATTGACGCAATTTATCAGGAAATCTTTATTATCATACAAATTTCCAGACCTTTGGTCATAACCCAATTCTACCGGTTGAAAGTTTTTATCCAATTGGTTTTTTATCAAATCCCCATCAGAAATAACAATCATTTTGTTCTCTTTCCCTGTTGGTTGAAATGTTTTTTGTTCAAATGGCAAAACTCGGTTTTCAAACATGGAATGAAACGAACCTTCTAATAAAACCGATAATGGAATCTTTCCTTTGTTCAAGTAATCATTTGGCGAAGTTTCTTCGGCAACACTATTCAGGTTGATCTCTGTTGGAGTTCCTATCTTCTTCGAATATTGAGACGATTGCAACAGAATGGTTTTCTTAATTCCGTTTTTCAAGGTATCGATAGGATTTGCAAAATCAAATTTGATTCCGCCTAAATTTTTCACAATCGGATGCAAACTGTTTGGATACACCTGTGGTGCAAACTTCCAATTAAATTCCTGAAATTGAGTGGCACTTCCTTGTTCTCCGGTTGCTAGTTTTATGGGACTTCCTTGTTCGTCTTTTACTAAATCAGGGTTGATTCGGATTCCGTATTTAAAGAACATATCATTCAAATTCAAATCTTTTGGATAGGCCAAAGTGGCTCCGGATGAATCGTACAAACTATCCATTTCTGCCGAAACTTGGTCAATCAACCACAATGTTTTTCCTCCGTTGATGATAAATTGATCCAAAACCTGTTTCTCCGCATCAGTAAATGTTTCAGTAGGTTTAGCAATAACAGCCAAGTCATATTTTTCTAAAGCCTGTAGACTTTCTATTGGACTTTTGGCAACCGAGTCTAATGTAAATGGGCCGATATGATAACTTTCGCGTACTTGCAAAAGAAATTTAGCCATCAAAATATCTTGCAATTCTCCATTTCCTTTGATAACAGCGATTTTCTTTTGCTTTGCTTTGGTGACTTTATTCAAAGCTTCGGCGATTGAGTATTCCAAATGCTGAACAGATCCAATCACTTTTTGGGTAGTTGTCGCGCCCATAATGTTTTTCAACAATGGAATATTAACTTCCTTATTGTCATAAACTGCAATCGCCCAAGGAAAAACCATCGCTTGGGATTGCTTTCCTTTGTCGTCAACGGTTATGTTTATTGGCGTAAGCCCTTTTCGATACAAATCTTTAATATTGTCCATGCTTGCGTCTTCGTTCTCCAATGGATCTACGAATTCAAAAACAATATTGGTATTATACGCCTGAAATTCTTCCAGTAATTGTTTTGTTTCTTGTTGTAAACGTTTGAATTCAGCCGGTAAATCGCCTTGCATATATACTTTTATAGACAAAGGATTTTGAACTTGCTTAATGATGTTTAAAGAAGTAGGGGAAAGCGTGTATCTTTTATCTTTTGTTAAATCAAAACGATGGAAAAAGTGATTTCCAATGCCATTTGCGATCAGCAAAATAACAATGGTGAACAATACGTTTTTTAGATTTTTGTTTTTAATAGGTATCATTACGATTTGAAAGATTTTAGATTATAAACAGTAAATGAAAGAAAGACAACGGTTATGCTTGTAAAATAAAGAATATCTCTTGTGTCTAATACGCCACGACTCATACTTTTGAAATGATCTTGCATTCCTAAAGAGGCGATTATGGAAGACATATTGGGAATAACAGAAGCTAAACCTTCAAATCCAAAATAGAAGAAAAAACATAAAAATACCGCAACAATGAAAGCCACAATTTGATTATCAGAGAGCGTTGAAGTGAATATTCCAATGGCTGAATAGGCAGCAATCAGGAATAATAATCCAAAATAAGAACCAATTGTGCTTCCCATATCGATATTGCCTTCCGGTATTCCTAAACTGGAAATAACGGCTACATAAATGAATGTTGGGATAATCGCCATTACAATTAAAAGCAAAGCTCCAAGAAATTTTCCGTTTACAATTTGCCAAATACTCAACGGTTTCGTCAGTAATAATTCTAACGTTCCTTGTTTTTTTTCATCCGAAAAACTGCGCATCGTTACGGCAGGAATCAAGAATATCAAAATCCATGGCGCCAATGTGAAAAATGGAGTCAAATCAGAAAATCCAGTATTCAAAATATTATAATCTCCTTCGAAAACCCAAAGAAACAATCCGTTAATAATTAGGAAAATGGCAATAACTAAGTAGCCTATGGGCGAACCGAAAAAGGATTTTATCTCTCGTAGTACTATTGATTTCATTCTTTATGTTTATTCGTTTATTTGTGTATTCGTTTATTTGAAACTGAAACTAATTACTTTAAACTTACTAATTTATCCACGCTCCAAGCCTCTGGTTTGTCGTTGAATAATTTCTTGGTGAATGTCCAAACATCGTAAAAAAGTTCGGAATTCCTGTAATTTTCTAAATCGGCTTCGGTTTCCCAATAACTGTAAGTAAAGAAAATACTTTTGTTATTTTTATCCTGATACAATTCTAAGAAACGATTTCCAGGTGCATTTCGAATTTTATCTTTCATTAACTCGAAGTTTTCTAAAAAAGCGGGAATATTTTCCTCGTGAAAACTCAATTTTACTATTCGTACAAACATTTTGATTTTAGATTTATGATTAGCGATTGATGATTTTAGATTTTGCAATTAGTTAAAAACAAATTTGACATTTTCTCTTAAATTGAACTTTCCTTGTACTTTGGAAGCGATTAAATCCCCCATTGTTAAGTCTTTCTTTTCAATTTTATTTTCTTCAATGTGAAATTTAAAATCATTTATTTCTTTAGAATGTTTTTTTGAAAATAATGCAACAGTTAGAAATAGGACATATTTTAAAATATATAAAATAGTAAACACAAAACCGAATAAGAAGTTTAAAGGACCAAACATTTCTCCTTCACTTTCGAAATGTTCACCATAATTAAAACCAGAAAAATCTAAATTATATTTTGTAATAAAATCTTCTAACATATCATAATTATCATCTCCCCAAAGACTTAAATCATTTGCTACTTTTGATTTATTGCATATTTTTTTTTCGCCAGATTTTTCTTCAAGAAATTGTTGTACTTCAAGATAATTCTGTTTTAAATCTTTAAACCTTATTTTTATAATTGTTTTCATATTATGTTGCTTTACATCTGAAATCATAAATCGTTAATCTTCAATCAAAAATCAAAAAATATTTAACTGAATACTATATTTATTACATCTCTATAATTCAACCCCAGCAAGCTATTCGCTGAACCTACTTTGGATGGATTGCTTCTGAAAATGGCGATTTCAAGAAAACCGGCTTCGTTGAAAATAGCTAATTTTTCTCCTTCGTAAGATTTAATCGGATATTTTTCAGAACTCGCAATTGCGGAATAATTGGGCAAAATTGTTTTAATATTTTTGGTTTTCAAAACAATTTCATACGGTCTTCCTTTGGCAACTTCGATAAAATATTTTTTAGAAACATTGGTAATTACATTCCCAAAATGATCAATATAAATCACATGACCTTTTAATGAATTCCCATCATCCGAAATAGTGGCTTGCAGATTGGTCACTTGCTTAATCGTATTTATTTCTTTACCAATGACGTTCATTAAACCACCCTTGGCTAAATGGCAGGCTACTTTTACAAATACATCCAGATCAGTAGCTTCGCTTGGCAAACGATCGTGAATATTAATTGCCACCATTTTTTGCGGAACAATTTTTTGCGAAAGCATACTTAAAATCCCATTATCGGCGGCAATAAAATAATGATCGTTCCATTGCATCACAATATGTTGATTCTCTTTGTTCGATTCCATATCCACTCCTACAAGATGAACCGTACCTTTTGGAAAGCTCGCATACGATGCTCCAATAATGTAACTTGCTTCTACTGTGTTGAATGGGTCAATATCATGTGAAATGTCAATAGTTGTTGCCTCGGAATACTCAGACAAAATTTTCCCTTTCAACGCACCTACAAAGTGATCTTTCAAGCCATAATCGGTAGTTAGGGTAATTATTGACATAAATTTGTTTATAACTATTGGTGTTATGTAAACCTAATTTTATTAAATTTGAGAAGTGCAAAGCTAATAATAGTAAACTCAAAAAACGAAAAACAAAAAACAATTTCTATTTAAAAACAAGAAATATACCCGACAGCCAATTGATTTATAAAAAAATTAATTCTAATTTAAAACTACCTCATTTGAACGAAAGAATAATCGAGCTCATAGACATCGCTCCAAAAGACTTTTGGGGCGCTCAAGACACTCATCTTGAAACAATTAAAAAATACTACCCAAAATTGAAGATTGTCGCTCGGGGAACAACTTTAAAAGCTTTTGGAGAAAAAGAGGTTTTAGACGAGTTCGAAAAACGTTTTCAGCGGTTAATGCTTCACTTTACACGTTACAACACTATTGATGACAATGTTATTGAACGTGTTATTCTAAGTGACGGTCAAGACGAGAGAAGAGCCTTGGGACATGATAAAATTTTAGTACACGGAGTAGGAGGAAAAATCATCAAACCTATGACGCCCAATCAACAATTGTTGGTGGACACTATGGGAAAAAATGATATGGTTTTTGCCGTTGGACCTGCAGGAACAGGTAAGACCTATACTGGAGTTGCCATGGCTGTAAAAGCATTGAAAGAAAAAGAAGTCAAGCGTATCATACTCACTCGTCCAGCGGTAGAAGCAGGGGAGAACCTTGGTTTTTTGCCAGGCGATATGAAGGAAAAACTAGATCCTTATATGCAACCTCTTTACGATGCTTTACGCGATATGTTACCGAACGAAAAATTGGAAGATTATATTTTAAAGGGAATTATCCAGATCGCGCCATTGGCATTCATGCGTGGAAGAACGTTGGATAATGCTTTTGTAATTTTGGATGAAGCCCAAAATACTACGCATTCCCAAATGAAAATGTTCTTAACGCGTATGGGGAAAAGTGCTAAATTCATGATTACAGGTGATCCCGGTCAGGTCGATTTACCACGAAGAACCATTTCAGGTCTTAAAGAAGCTTTGTTGGTTTTAAAAGATGTTGATGGAATTGGGATTATTTATCTGGATGACAAAGACATTGTAAGACACCGATTGGTCAAAAAAGTGATTGATGCATACAAACAGATTGAGAATAACGATTAAAACAAAAAACGCCCTTTATTTAAAGGGCGTTTTTTTTATGAATTTTTCTATTTTGAAAAGAGGATAATATAAATGCTTTTCAAATTTTATATGGTTTGAAACATAGCATTCCAATTATTAAATTCCAGATCGGAAAGTTTGGATTTATTTAGACTCTCAAGAAAAGCGAGATAAGCGGTATTGAATAATGATTTTAATTTGCAATTTTGGGATTGAAAAACACAAGGTTTTGAATTACAATTTACAACAGGACTATCATCTTGTTCCAAAAGGTGAATCAAATCCCCTAATGGTATTTCTCTTGCTTTGTCAGAAATTATGATTCCACCATTTTTACCTCTTTTAGTATGGATTAACTGATTTGCTGATAAGAATTGAACCACTTTAATGAGATGGTTTCTCGAGATTTTGAAAGCAGCAGCTAACTCGTCTAAAGAACTTAAAGGAGTTTCTTTTTTTTGATCTAAATACATCAAAACGCGCATACTAAAATCAGTAAAGTGATTCAATTTCATAAGAGTTTTATTAATTAAGGCTTAATAATTGGGGACCAAATTCTTCATAAAGTATATTTTCTTTGTTGACTCCAAGTTCAACTAAGGATTGATATTGAACTTTTATAAAAAGAGCAGGTCCGCAAATATAATATTTTGCATCCTTAATAAGAATTTCTTCTTTGATTTCGAGTAAATTCACTCTACCTTCAATAGCATTTGTTTCTGATTCGGGTAAAGTTTCATAAAAAACAAATGAAGTCAGCCATGTGTTTTCATCATTTAACTCTTGAATAGTTTCTTTAAAAGCGTGAACATTTTCGTTACGACAGCTATGAATCCATACCGTTCTGTTTTTTTGAAGTGAGTTTTTATTGGTCTCAATCATACTCATCATAGGAGTGATTCCAACACCACCACTTACAAGAACCAGTGGGGTTTTAGAATCAGGATCGGCATAAAAAACACCGGCGGGAGCACTGACCTCAATACTGTCACCTTCTTTTTTATTATGCAGTGTATTGGAAACAATTCCGTTAGGAGTGCTGTTTATTCCTTTTTCTTTTTTTACCGAAATTCTATAAAATTCATTATTGGAAGCTGAAGATAAACTGTATTGTCTGGGCTGTTTATGACCTAGTTCAGGGATAAACGTACTCACGGAAATATACTGTCCCGGATAAAAATCGGCTATATCTTTATTGTCTTCCGGTTTTAGATAAAATGATTTAATCTCATCGCTTTCTTCAACAATTTTAGAAATTATAAAGTTTCTCCACCCTTTCCATCCTCCTTTTTTATTGCTGGCTTTCTGATACATTTCGGCTTCAAGGCCAATCATAATTTGAGCTAATTCTTGATAGGCGCAAGTCCATGCTTCAATTAATTCTACAGTGGCTAAATCTCCCAAAACTTCTTTAATTGAACCAATTAAATGGCTTCCAACTATATCGTATTGTTCTGGCGCAATATTTAAACTTACATGTTTGTTTCCAATTGATTTTAACACGTTTATCAATACACTTGGGTTTTCAATATTTTCAGCATAAGCTAGAACGGCTCCTGTTAATGCATTTTGCTGTTTTCCGCTGGCTTGATTGGCCATATTAAAAATATTTTTTAACTCTGGATTGTTTTTCAGCATCCTTTGATAAAAGTAGGCAATCAAATCATTCCCATTCGATTTTAAAATCGGCACTGTTGCTTTAATTAATTCTTTTTGAATTGTATTCATGATAGTATCACATTTAATTTTTTACAAATATAGCTACAATTTATAATTGTTGTATTTAAAATGCAACAATTAATTTTTTAAAAATATAAGGATAAAATCTAAATCGCATTCTTGCTTAAAGGAAATGAATAGGAGAGATAATTTTGAAATGGGTTTTTTACTAAACTTTTCTTTAATCGTTGTATATCTCTTCAAAATGCAATAAATTTGGAATTATTAAAAATGACAGTTAAAAAAAATGATTTCAACAGAAAAAATTAAAGTCGTAATTAGCGATTTAGACGGAACTTTACTCAATTCAGACCACAAAATATCCCAATATACCAAAACTGTTTTTCAAGAACTCCACAATCAAGACTATTTAATAATTGTTGCTACTGGCCGTCATCACCTAGATGCACTAGATATTGTAGAAGACTTGGGTTGCCCGGTTTATCTGGTAACTTCAAACGGAGCCAGAATCCATTCGCCTCAAAAAGAGCTTCTTTTTTCTTTTGATATTCAAAGCGATGCTATAAAATCTGTTTTTGATTTACAAATTGATCCCGAGATTACCACTATTTTATTCAAGGAAAACCTCTGGCAGACTAATAAAAACAACGAAAAACTGAACAGTTACCAAAAAAAATCCAAATATCTGCCTGAAATTGTTGATTTTAAGACATTGGAAGATTTTGAAAGTATAAAATTTTATTTCACTCATGATAACCATCAAAAATTAGTTGATTTAAGAGACCAAATTCTAGAAAAACATCCGGATGATTTTAGCCATGCTTTTAGCCTTCCTTTTTGTTTGGAGTTTATGGATAAATCGGTAGATAAAAGTGTTGCTATTGCCAAAATTTTGGAAAAAGAGAATTTTGTTTTCGAACAAACAATTTCTTTTGGAGATGGATTTAATGATGAAAATATGCTTAAATCTTCTGGGAAAGGTTTAATTATGGGTAATGCACCTGAAAGTTTAAAAGATAGACTTTCTCATTTAGAAGTCATTTCTACTAATGATAATGAAGGAGTTGCAAAATACATATCCCAGCAACTATTAAATAATTAAAAGCTTTTAAATAAGTACTTTTGAAAATAATTTTAGAATCCATTTTTAATAAAAACAGTAAAATGAACAAAAAAATAATCCTTATTATCTGTATTTTGTTTTCCATAACAATTCAAAGTCAAACGCTAAAACTGGAAGAAATCATGAAAGGTAACGCTTTCATTGGTGCGCAACCAGAGAGCGAAAGATGGTCTTTAGATGGTCAAAAAGTTTATTTTGATTGGAATCCAAATAATGAATTGGGTACAAGTACTTATTTTTGGAAAAACGGATTATCAAAACCAGAATTAGCGTCACCAAATGAAGCTGCTTTTTCAAAATTAGATTTTAAAAAAACAGCAAATCCGGATTTGTATTATTACATAGATAAAGGAGGATTGTATTCATATGCTGCAAAAAGTAAATCATCCAAAAAACTGTATCAACAAAGCAGTCCGATTTCTAATTTGCAAATGGGTTCTGTGCCTGGAATACTTTATTTCAGACAAAATGAAAACCTGTTTCAGTTCAATACCAATGAAGGTTCCATCATTCAAATCACTAATTTCAGAAAAGGAAAAGGTGAAGATGGTGCAACTGAAAAAGAGTCCTTTTTGAAAAGCCAACAGGAGGAATTGTTTCAATTTATCAGAGATCAGGAAGCTTTGAAAAAATGGAATTTGGCAAAATCAAAAACCACAAAATCTGATTTTCCAAAGCCTTATTATTATGGAAAAAATACTTTTGGAAGTTTAAAAGTGGATCCAAAAGGAAATTATGCCACCTTCAGATTAATAGAAGATTCAGAACGTAAGAATGAAAAAATGGAAGTTTTCATTACCGCTGACGGCTACAACCAAATCGAAAATACTAAGGAAAAAGTTTCTGTAGATAATTTGGTAGCAACCAAATTTGGAGTGTATAACATTGTCAAAGATTCTGTTTATTTTGTAGATTTTTCATCGTTAAGCCACATTCAGGATACACCTAAATATTTAGAATTATATGAGAAATCAAAAGCTACAGAAAAAAAGAACAAATTAATCGTAGTTCAGGAACCTATTTACAATGAAAATGGATCTTTTGCCATTGCCGAAATCAGAAGTCAGGACAACAAAGACCGATGGATTGTCAGTTTAAATTTAGAAAAAGGAACTTTTCAGGAATTAGACCATCAACATGATGAAGCTTGGATTGGAGGACCCGGAATCCCTTCGAATTCTTTTGGAAGAGGAACACTTGGATTTTTGGGAGACAATGAAACCGTTTATTTCCAATCGGAAGAAACAGGTTATTCCCATTTGTACATCTATAATTTAAAGTCAAAAAAGAAAACCCAACTGACCAAAGGAAATTGGGAAGTGCGCAACGTGAGTTTGGCAAAAGATAAAAAGTCTTTTTATTTAACCACAACGACTACGCATCCAGGAAACAGAAACTTCTATAAATTGGAAGTGGCAAATTCAGTTTTGCAGCCTATTTTAACTAAAGACGGCGCCCATGAAGTGAGTTTGTCTCCTGACGAAAGTACATTATTGGTTCGTTATTCGTATAAAAACAAACCTTGGGAATTGTATGTTGCGTCTAATAAAAAGAATACGAACTTAAATCAGATAACATCTTCAACATCGGAAAGTTTCAAAGAATATTCTTGGCGTGAACCGGAAGTGATTACTTTCAAGGCGCAAGATGGAACTCCAGTTAATGCCAGATTGTATAAACCACAAACCGCCAATGCGAATAAAGCTGCAATCTTGTTTGTTCATGGCGCTGGTTATTTGCAAAACGCACATAACTATTGGAGCAATTACCATAGAGAATATATGTTTCATAATTTATTGGTGGATTTAGGCTATACCGTTTTGGATATTGATTATAGAGGCAGTGATGGATATGGACGTGATTTTAGAACGGGAATTTACCGTTTTATGGGCGGAAAAGATTTAACAGATCAAATTGACGGTAAGAAATATCTAGTGGACAATCATGGAATTGACGCTTCAAGAGTTGGAATTTATGGTGGTTCTTACGGAGGTTTCATTACGTTGATGGGAATGTTGACGACTCCTAAAGAGTTTGCTTCGGGTGCCGCATTGCGTTCCGTAACTGATTGGGCACATTACAATCATGGCTATACAGGAAACATTCTTAATTTCCCGGAAACGGATCCCGATGCTTACAAAAAAAGTTCTCCAATCTATTTTGCAAATAATTTAGAAGGAGATTTATTGATGCTTCACGGAATGGTAGATGACAATGTAGAATACAAAGATATTGTTCGTTTGTCTCAGCGTTTTATAGAATTGGGTAAGAAAAAATGGAGTTTATCAAGTTTTCCAGTCGAAGCACACGGTTTTAAAGAAACCTATTCTTGGGTTGATGAATACAGCCGAATCCTAAATTTATTCAACGATACGTTGCTTAAAAAATAGTTTTAGAGATAAAAATAAAATGTAAGAGTTCCGTTCTTTTCTTTGCGTAACTCTATGAAATAGTTTTAAATTTGCAGGAACAAAATAACACACACAACTATTATAATGAGCAATACAATCACAACTACTGATTTTAATTTTCCAAACCAGAAATCTGTTTATAGAGGTAAAGTAAGAGAAGTTTACAACATCAATGATGAACTTTTGGTAATGGTAGCTACGGACAGGCTTTCGGCTTTTGATGTAGTTTTGCCAAAAGGAATTCCATATAAAGGTCAAATTCTAAACCAAATTGCTACTAAATTCATGGAATTAACACAGGATATTGTTCCTAACTGGTTAATTGCAACTCCTGATCCTAATGTGGCTGTTGGTCATTTATGTGACCCTTTCAAAGTAGAAATGGTAATTCGTGGCTATGTTTCAGGTCATGCTGCCCGAGAATATGCTCTTGGTAAAAGAGAAATTTGCGGAGTGAAAATGGCGGAAGGTTTGAAAGAAAACGATAAATTCCCGGAACCTATTATTACACCAACTACAAAAGCGGATAACGGGGAACATGATGCGGATATTTCTCGTGAGGATATTTTATCGAAAGGAATTGTTTCTGAAGAAGATTATTTAGTTTTAGAAAAATATACAAGAGCTTTGTTTCAAAGAGGAACTGAAATTGCTGCCAGCCGCGGATTGATTTTGGTTGACACCAAATATGAATTTGGAAAAACTAAAGACGGAGTAATTGTTTTGATTGATGAAATTCACACACCGGATTCTTCTCGTTATTTTTATGCTGAAGGATATCAGGAAAGACAAGATAAAGGCGAAGAACAAAAACAATTATCGAAAGAGTTTGTTCGTCGTTGGTTAATCGAAAATGGTTTTCAAGGACTGGATGGACAACAAATTCCTAATATGACTGACGAATACATTGAAACGGTTTCAGAAAGATATATTGAATTGTATGAAAATATTCTAGGGGAGAAGTTCGTTAAAGCGGATATCTCAAATATTGATGAAAGAATCGAGAAAAATGTTTTGGCTTATTTAGCGAATAGATAATATACTTTTTGCAAATAAAAAAACCGTCTCGTTTTAAAACGAGACGGTTTTTTGTTTTTATTGGAAATACTGCTATTTTTCTAAAACTATTTTTAGATTATTCAATCCGTCTTCTAAATCTTTACCTATCATTTTATCCATATTCATAACTACTAACATCAAATTCATTGGATAAGGCATTTTTCCATTAAAACCCCATTTTACTTTGGTTTGATTTGGTGAAATTGCTACGGTGGTCATATAAGCCATATCAGTTGCTTCCATCGGAACTTTGAAACGCAATTCAAAATCGATTCGTTCTCCTTCAATGATTTTTTTGATTTCCTGCGCACCAACACCTACATTTTCGTTCTTGCTATTCCAAGAATATACAAATCCTACCGTGCCATCCTTTCCTGAAAAGGTTTTAACCATATTTGGATCTTTCTGATTCCAGACACTAAAATGATCTTGATTTTTAACATATTTAATATAATTGAAAACACTGTCTTTGGGTTTGTTGATTGTGATTTCTCTTTCTATAGCATATTCTTTTGTTGTAAACAAAGCAAGAATAAGAGCCAAAGCAATAATTGCTACAATGGCTAAGATAATTTTTTTGATAATGTTCATGGTTTTAAAAATTAAGGTTAGTAATTATTTTGATTTTTTAAATTGTGTCTCGTAGCAATTGATCCAGTCAGCAACAGTCATTTTTCTCATAAGTTCTGCAATTAAATCAAAAGGGATTTGATCCCATTTTTTAAAGCGAATACAGCTTTTTCCCATGTCGAGTTTTTGTTTACTGTGTTTAGGATATTCGTTGACAAACCATTTCAATAATTCGGGATTGGCATAAATTCCCATGTGATATAAGGCAATAAAATGTTTCTGCGAAGCCATTCCTGCAAAAGGTAAAGGGAGTTTTGGATCACAATGATATCCACTTGGATAAATGGAATGTGGAATTATATAGCCCACCATTCCATAAGACATTTGTTCAGAGAAACCTTTAGGAATATTTTTAAGAATAGTTTCACGAAGTTCGGTAAAAGCGTTTTTTCTTTCTTCAGGGATTTCTTTTAAATACGCTTCGATTGATGTTGCGGATGACTGCATTTTAAAAATTGTTTTAGTAAAGTTAATTATAAAACCGCAATTCATAATTTGAACTGTGTTTTTGTTAATGTATAATTTTCTATGTTTCATGATCTATGTTTGAAACTAGTTTTTTTGCATAAATATTTATATCGTAAATAGTGTAACATTTAGAATTATTAATCGTCTATATATTAAGAACTTATAAGATTTATATTTTAATTTAATCTTTAGTTTATTTAATACGCGTAAAGTTAATTTTGTGTTAAATTTTAGTACTTTGCAAAACAAGATACCTTCTTTTAGACATATATTTGCATAGAACATTAGTTCGCAATTTGAATCATCAAAATCAATCAATTAACAAAAAAAAACAATCATCATGAAAAAATCAATCGTTTACCTAGGAATCGCTTTAGTAACATTTTCAACTGTTTCTCAAGCATCAAATTACAATTCTTCGACTCAAAAGGAAATCAGTCATTCTATTTATGAAGGTGCAACTCCTTTGTGCATTGCAATCAGTAAAGGAGAAATTGATATTGTAAAAAAATTAATCAATTACGGTGCTGACGTTAACGAAAAATCAAATGGATTAACTCCTTTAATGATGGCCGCAAGGTATAATAAAGTTGAAATTATTAAATTATTATTAGCCAATGGCGCACGTTTAAAAGAGAAAAATGAGAATGGTATTAATGCATTAAAATATGCTGAAGTATCTAATGCAAAAGAAGCAGCTGCATTTTTGAAACTATCAGAATCAAAACCAGTAGCCGGTCTTTAGTGTTTAATTTGAATTTAATAAAAAAGCATCATTGTGGATTTACAATGATGCTTTTTTGTTTTTAAAGTAAAAAATAAGATTTTTGGATTGCTACTTTTTTTTAGCCCCGATAGAAACGATATCCTTTTCCTTTTTTCTTTAAAAAGGAAAAGATTTAGTGAATAGCGGGATTAGCTCCTAAAACTATTTGAAATAGGAGAATGTTTCGTCGTTTTCTAGCTTCAGTAACGTTTCATATATAAGTTTAATCACGTTTTCGACATCCTCGCGGTGTACCATTTCAACCGTGGTATGCATATAACGCAACGGCAATGATATCAAAGCCGAAGCTACACCGCCATTACTGTACGCAAAAGCATCGGTATCCGTACCGGTAACACGAGAGGAAGCCAATCGCTGGAATGGAATTTCTTTTGCAAAAGCAGTTTCTAAAATCAATTCTCTCAAATTATTCTGAACTGCAGGCGCATAAGTAACTACAGGACCTTTACCAATTTTTGTATCTCCTTCAATTTTCTTTTCGATCATTGGAGTAGTAGAGTCATGGCAAACATCAGTTACAATGGCTACATTTGGTTTGATGGTTTTGGTAATCATTTCGGCACCGCGAAGACCTACTTCTTCCTGAACAGAATTGGTAATATACAATCCAAAAGGAAGTTTTATTTTGTTTTCGTGTAACAAACGAGCTACTTCGGCAATCATAAATCCACCCATACGGTTATCAATGGCGCGGCAAACAAATTTGTTGTCGTTCAAAATCATGAATTCATCAGGATAGGTAATCACACAACCTACATGAACACCCATTTTATCAACCTGTTCTTTTGTTTCGCAACCAATGTCAATAAACAGATTGTCCACTTTAGCTACTTCTTCTTTACTTCTATTGCGGGTATGAATAGCAGGCCAGCCAAAAACACCTTTCACAATTCCTGCTTTAGTATGAATATTGACACGTTTTGAAGGCGCAATTTGATGATCTGAACCACCGTTTCTTATCACGTAGATTAATCCATCATCCGTAATATAATTCACGTACCATGAAATTTCGTCAGCATGGCCTTCAATCACTACCTTATATGGAGCGTCAGGATTTATAATTCCTACAGCCGTACCATAGGTATCCGTTATAAAAGTATCAACATAAGGTTTTAAATAATCCATCCATAATTTCTGGCCACCACTTTCATAACCTGTAGGCGAGGCATTGTTAAGGTAGTTTTCTAAAAACTCAAGTGATGACTTGTTTAATATTGATTTAGTACTCATAAAATTATTTTTTTGCTAAATTATAAATTTGGCATTACAGTTGTGTATATAATGTATAATTTTGGCAATTAAATTTTCCTATATGAAGCTAATTAAATTTTTGTTATTTTTTCTATTTACAACTCTATCTGTTAATGCACAGGTAATACCGCAGGATACCACAAAGATGGGGTATGAGTTAGAAGATGACGAATCCATTCTTAATGATACCATTCAATTACCGGAAGTGTTAATATATAAGGTAAAAATGGATCCCGAAGCGAGAAAGCAATTCTTAATCCTTCAAAATCGTGTTTATAAAACCTATCCTTATGCAAAACTTGCTTCGGAGCGATTGACGATTCTTAATAAAGGAATGGCAAACCTTAAAACAAATAAGGAGAAAAAAAGATACTTTAAGATAGTAGAAAATTATTTAAGTGATGAATTCGAAGCTAAACTCAAAAAGCTTTCCCGTAAACAAGGTCAAATATTGGTGAAGTTAATACATCGTCAGACAGGTACCACAACGTACGAGCTGGTGAAAAACCTTAAAAGTGGCTGGAAAGCCTTTTGGTCCAATACGGCGGCAAGTATGTTTGACATTAATTTAAAAACTAAATACACGCCTTTCGATGTCAATGAAGACTATCTGATAGAAACGATTTTGGTTCGGGCATTTGATTCGGGAAGATTGCAAAATCAGAATCCGGCAAAGCCAGTTGATTATGATAATCTAACTGATTCCTGGGAGTCCAGAGCTGAAAAGCTGAAAAAATAAGTATCATTTTGGCGTTCCTCATAATATAAAGCGAGGCAATTATCTTAGCGGGTAGTTGCCTCTCTTTATATAATGAGTCGGGCTATCCGCTGCAAGTCCTCGTCCCGCCAAAAAAAAGCGGGACTGTGGGCTTTTCACTTTTATCCCTAACGCGGGTTTAGTATTCCATAGATTTTGTTCTTTCGACGAAGGCGAAATCACATCAGCAACATCTATTTTGTTACCTTATATATAGGAGCGAAGTGAAAAAGTGTGTTTATCTCTATATTAAGGTAACCCATGCATACTTTTGATTTGATCTGTTTTGTAGTTTTTATGGATTGTGAATGAGATGGAACTTTTTGTTTGCATAACTATAATGACAACTAAAGATACTCTTTACAGATACTACGGCAAGTCCATCGCCAGTAAAACGGCAATAACTCCGAGTATTCAGAAGGATTAGGTGAATAAAGAAAGGTGCGATACGATTACTATATACAATGACATCCACGGTTTTTTACCCATTTCGTCTCCCTTTCCTTCGGAGAGGGTCGGGGAGAGGAAAAAACTTTATGTTTCAAAAGTCATATTTCCAGCGAGTTAAAGCGAGAGTTAAGAAAACGTCAAAAAAAGGGGGTTAAAAAGCTTGAATAACGGGATAAAGGTGTTAGTTTTGCACCCGCAATGACGCAGACGTTCTTTAACAAACTGACAAGTACTACGAATTAATCAAGAAAATTTATTTTCTAAAAAAGATTCAAAAAAGCTTGTGAGATTAGAAAACGCTCGCTACATTTGCACCCCGCAAAACAAGCGAAGTTCCTTGACAAACTGCTAAGAAAAAGAGAAGAAAAACGGAAATAAAAATTTTCAAAAAAACTTCAAAAATTTCTTGTCAGTTAAAAAAAGAAGTTGCACTTTTGCACCCGCTTTGAGAAACACTTTAACAAGTGCAAACG
>NZ_SMLG01000004.1 GCF_004349195.1 Flavobacterium rhamnosiphilum | reverse complement strand
TACTGATAGTCGTGGAACTTTCAAATACAACGAAGCATTATCCGATAGAAGAGCTAAATCTACCATAAAATGGTTAGTTAAAAACGGGGTTAACAAAAACAGATTAATCGGTAAAGGTTATGGTGAAAATCAACTCGTAAACAAATGCTCCGATGGAGTCGAATGTACCGAAGAAGAACATCAACTCAACAGACGTAGCGAGTTTCTCATTACTGAACTATAAATATATCTTCAATATAAAAAGTAGGTAACTTAAAAATAAACTAAACCTCGGAAATAAAACTTTCGAGGTTTTTTACTTTTAAATATAAAGTATTATGGCTGTCCGTTACTTGTACCTAGCTACATCTTATGAATAAAATTTAGCTGTTTTGTCATTTCGACGAAGGAGAAATCACATAACGAGAGCAACTAATGAGATTTCTCCTTCGTCGAAATGACAAACTGTACAGTTGTTTATTACAGTAATTACAAAAGCAAAATGGTATAACTTACACAATAAAAGAAGTCCAATGAAATAATTCTCATTGGACTTCTCTATAAACAATCGCTTAAGATTATTCAAAACATTTATAAACTACTGATACGTATAAATATAAAAAGGCTGTCTCTTGGGGAGAAGACAGCCTTCTAGTTTTAAAAACAAACTCAACTTATATTTTTGCGAAAATATTTGTGTAATACTTTTTACCAGTTGCAGGATTCTCTTTTATTGCAATTCCAAAATGAGTGTGATCACCTTCGATGTTTGCTTTGTGACTAGGACTTGCTAACCAAGCGTCCAAAACTGACTGAGGGGTATTGAAGTTGTAAGCAATATTTTCACTTACAGTTTTAGCACCTAAAATTTTAATGATATTTTCAGATCGAGCTACAAAATCATTATGATTAACTACATTATTTGCAATCATGTAATTGTCATGTTCTTCTGATTTGTAAGACATGTGATTAATTTTTTCCAAAGGGTTTAGTCCAACACTAATTCTGTGTTTATTTATTAAATCCATTGTTTCTAATTCGATAGAATTATAAGAATAGCTAACTACTTTTTGTGCAGCAGCTTCTGTAGCTTGAGTTTCAGAATCATCGGATGAACAGGAATTCATAGTGCAAATCACAGTAAGGAGCAATAATGCACGAAGTATTTGTATCTTCATAATATAGTAGTTTAAGTTTAAAGTAGATTGTGGGGCAAACTCCTTTAATAAATAAATAATATGTTCTTGTTTCTTATTCAAACATACATTTTTTATCGTTAAACTACCAAAAATAATCGACGAAATACACTATAAAAATAATTAAATATGTATTTTTCTTACAATAATGTAATAATTGATCAATTTCCCAAGTGAAATTTTCTTGACTAGAATATAAAAATAATATCAACTCAACAGATTTCGATAATTTACAGCAATTGCTTTTTAATTAATGTTTAAAGCTTAAAGAAACAGTCGTTTATGGCTGTTTCTCTAAGCTTTTCATTATATAGATAATTATTTTAAAAGTTTAATAACTATTCTAAAAATACAAGTAATTTACTTTAGGCAAAGTAGCATCGAAATTCTAAAAAAATCTAATTATATTCTTGCAAAGATATTTGTATAATATTTTTTCCCGGCTGAATCCACTCGTATTGAAATTCCAAAATGAGTAAAATCACCTTCAATATTTGCCTTATGGCCAGAACTAACCAACCAGCCATCAAAAACAGCCTGAGCTGTACTGTAATTAAAAGCGACATTCTCTCCTACATTTTTAGCTCTTAAAACATTCATAATATCTTGGGAACGTGCATCAAAACCAGCATGATTTAATACATTATTGACAATCATATAGTTGTCATGCTCTTGCGCTTTATTAGATATATAGTCTGTTTTTAATAACGTTTTTAACCCAATACGAACTCTATAAGCATTTATCAAATTCAAAGTTTCTGTTTCGATAGCGTTATAGGAATATGTGCTAGCATTCGTTGTAGGCGGTACCACATTTGAAACTGGTGGTGTCGGTGTTGGAGAAGTAACTGTTGTCGGTTCTACAGGAACAGCTTCAGTAGAACAGGAATTCATTGTGAATAGCACAATAATGAACAATCGTGCTCTAAAAAAATTTAATTTCAAAATAATAGTAGTTTAAGTTTAAAATATGTCGTCTGCAAACTTACATGATATAATACCTAACTACAACACAAAAAACCGTTAAAACACACATTATTAACTATTTACAAAGCTATTTCTTACTTTACGGAGATAGTCGTTCAATTTTCCAAGAAAAATCATCTTGACTACTATATCGAATTCTGTCATGCAATCTATTGGGTCTTCCTTGCCAAAACTCTACCTCTAAGGGAGTTACCAAAAATCCTCCCCAATATTTCGGTCTTGGAATTACCATGCCATCAAAATCCTTTTCTAACTCTTTTAGATTTTCTTCTAAATATTCTCGAGAAGGTACCACTTCACTTTGGTTTGATACTATCGCTCCTAATTTACTTCCGTCAGGTCTGGATTCAAAATAATTATCTGAAATGGCTTCAGTAGTTTTATGGGCAATCCCTTTTATAATAACCTGACGTTCCATAGTGTGCCAAAAAAAAGAAAGACATATTTTAGGATTTTCGGCAATAGCCCTACCCTTTTCTGAATTATAATTGGTATAAAAAATAAATCCTTCCTCATTAAATTTTTTCAACAAAACAACTCTGGCCTTTGGGAATCCATCTAAGCCTATTGTAGATACCGTCATAGCATTAACTTCGCTGTCGCCACCAAAATCCTCTACTTCATGAAACCATCTGTTAAACAAGTTAATTGGATCTTCAGGAATATTTGATTCTAATAATTCACTCTTTTCGTAAGATTTTCTGTAATTACCTAAGTCTTTCATATTTTAATTTTTCGATTGCCAGATTTTTCGATTGCTAGATTTCCAACAATCTAAAAATCTAAGAATCAATTTTACATTCTAAATAAATTAATCCTCTATTTTTAAAACTCAAAGCTTTTTCCATCATCGGCCAAGAGCACTTCTGGAAAAACAGTTTCGGCTTCTTCTTTAAAAAGTTCAATATTTTCATATCGAGTTGAATAATGTCCTAAAATTAATTGCTTTGCATTAGATTTCAAAGCAATTGTAGCCGCTTCTTTTGCCGTGGAATGCAATGTTTTTTTAGCTAGATTTTCTTCTGATTGCAGGAAAGTTGATTCATGGTATAAAACATCTATATTTTCAATAATTGGAATCATAGATTCATTGTATGCAGTATCAGAGCAAAAAGCATAATTTTTTGCCGGAATGGGATCAAATGTTAATTTGTCATTTTCAATTACTCGTCCGTCTTCTAAAGTAATGTTTTTTCCGTTTTTTATTTTTTGATAATAACAGGTATCGATTTCATAATTTTGAACCGCATCCAAATTAAGTTTTCGCTCTCCTGTTTTTTCTTGGAATAAAAACCCATTCGTATAAACACGGTGTTTTAAAGGAATGGTTTTTACCAAAACCTTTTCATCTTCAAAAATCACTTCACTATCGTTGGATTCTAATTCATGAAAAAACAAACCATAATTGGTCCAAGAATTAGACAATCTCAATTGTAACTTGATGATTTCTTGGATTCCCTTTGGACCATAAATATGTAAATCAGTTGTTCTGTTCAGTAAAGTAAAAGTAGATACTAAGCCTATTAATCCAAAAAAATGATCCCCATGTAAATGAGAAATGAAGATATGATTTATCTTAGAAAATCGGATTTTATTTTTTCGCAATTGCACTTGGGTTCCTTCTGCGCAATCAATCAGGAAAATTCTGTTTTTTATTTCTAAAATCTGGGAAGTAGGATTCGTAAAAGTTCGGGGTGTAGCTGCATAGCAACCAAGGATTGTTAGTTTCAAGTTTAATGTATTCGGTTATTTGTTTAACTGTTTAATCGGTTATTGCATTTTTTGGTTAAATAAATTAAACGGTTAAACAAATAACCGAATACACTAATTTAAAAACCTAAATCTCTTTCAATTTCTTCCATTTCAATAATATCGTGGGCTTCTAATAAAGAAGGGACAACAATTAATTTGTCAGGAACTGCATTATAATCAAAATCCGATGTAACTATAACAAATGATTTTTTAGCTTTTTTATGTAGTTTGGATAAAGGCATAAATAGTTTTATGTTACCCGCAGATAAATCTTTGTACAACAAAAGATCAATAATTAAATTATGTTTTTCAAATGTTTTATATTGATGCGTAACCTTCATTAAAAAAGAGGTAAAATCACCTTGCGTGTCTCTAATACTTATTGTATGTCCTTTTTGATCTACTTTCATTTTTCTAATTTCTGAGTCTACTCAAAGCAGACAAGTTTATAAATAACTAATTTACAAAGTTTTATATTAAATTATTGAATTTTTGATGCCAAAAGATAAATAACAGCCATTCTAATCGCAACACCATTTTCGACTTGGTTTAAAATCACCGATTGATGTGAATCAGCCACCTCACTGGTAATTTCGACACCACGGTTGATCGGTCCCGGATGCATAATTATAATTTCTTTATTTAGGGAATCCAAAAGTGTTTTATCGACTCCATATTGTTGAGCGTATTCTCTTGTTGACGGGAAATAATTCACATCCATTCTCTCATTTTGCACGCGTAACATATTCGCCACATCACACCATTCAAGCGCTTTTCTTAAATCAGGCTCTACCGTTACACCAAGCGATTCAATATATCTGGGAATAAGTGTTTTAGGCCCGCAGACTTTCACCTCTGCTCCCTGCATTTGTAACGCATAAATATTCGATAAGGCAACTCTGGAATGCAAAACATCACCTACAATTACTACTTTCTTTCCAGCCACTTCGCCAAGTTTTTCTCTAATTGAATAACTGTCTAACAAGGCTTGAGTAGGATGCTCGTGGGCACCATCTCCTGCATTTACAATACTGGCTTTTACGTTTTTAGAAAGAAAATAAGCAGCGCCAGGATTAGCATGTCGCATCACCACCATATCCACTTTCATCGAAAGTATATTATTAACGGTATCTATAAGTGTTTCTCCTTTTTTGACTGAAGATTGTGCCGCCGAAAAGCTAATTACATCAGCCGATAAACGTTTCTGTGCTAATTCAAAAGAGAGTTTTGTTCTTGTACTATTTTCGAAAAAAATATTGGCAATAGTAATATCTCGTAAGGAAGGTACCTTCTTAATTGGTCTATTGATAACTTCTTTAAAATGATCGGCTGTTTCAAAAATTAGGTCAATATCATTCTTGTTGATGTATTTTATTCCTAATAAATGATTTACGCTTAATTCTTTCATTTTTTTTACGATTATTAGTTTTTAATGTTAGACTTTGAAACAAATTATGATCTAACTTGTAATTAAATATACTCCATCTTCACCTTCATTTTCTTTCCAACTCACCTTAACTTTTTCGTTATTTATAGCATCTACCTGTCTTCCGCGATAATCGGGTTGTATTGGTAAATTACGGCTAAAACGTCTGTCTATCAAAACCAATAGTTCTATTTCTGACGGTCTTCCGAAAGATTGAATTGCTGTTAACGCAGATCTTATGCTTCGTCCCGTAAATAAAACATCATCAATGAAAATGACTTTTTTGTTTTCAACGATAAAATTAATCTTGGTTTTATTTGCTTCTAATGGCTTATCAGTTCTTCGGAAATCATCTCTAAAAAAGGTAATATCCAAATAGCCTAATTGAATTTCAGGTGTTTGGTATTCTTTTTCTAATATTTCTTTCAAACGTTCTGCTAAAAAAATGCCCCTTGGTTGAATACCAACTAAAATGGTGTCTGAAAAATCTAAGTGTTTTTCAATTAATTGACAGGCCAAACGATGTAATATGACAGTAACTTCTTTTGCAGTAAGTAATACTTTTTGGCTCATTGTAAAGTGTTATGTTTGGTTTTGCAAATATACGAATTCCGATTTATGATTTTATAATTATAAAGCGAGAAAATGATAATACTAATGCTCTATAATAAAATCCAAATATATATTATTTTTATTAAAATTAATTTTACAAAAAACAATAAAAATTATGTAATAAATAACTGTTTTGATTCTGTAATTTTACATTTTAATATACAATTTAAAAAAAGAAATCATGCAAAAAAAACTAACCAGAATAGTAATGCTTTTAGTAGTATTAGTATCATTTACAAGTTGTTCAATTATAGAAGGTATATTTAAAGCGGGAGTTGGTGTTGGTATTTTTATTGTGGTTGCAGTATTAGCCATCATCGCATTTATTGTGAGTAAAATTTTCAGCAGAAAGTAGATAAGAATAATTTTAATTATTTTAGTGAATATCCATTAAACAAAAAATCTCCCGTAATTACGGGAGATTTTTTTTAGTATTCAACAGTATTACTTTTAAACAGTATACATCTTAGCTCTTAATTCTTGCACTTTTTCATCATCAAGATAATCATCAAACGTCATGTAACGGTCAATCGCTCCATTTGGCGTCAATTCGATCACTCTATTACCAACCGTTTGGGCAAACTCATGATCATGAGTGGTAAAAATCACAGAGCCTTTATAGTTTTTTAATGAATTATTAAAAGCCGTAATCGACTCTTTAAAAAGCAGAGTCATAAATGAAATAATAAATTTATCTTAATTAATAATTCGGTATATTTGTAAGTATTACATTAACTTATAGTCTATTATGAAAAACCTCTACCTATTAATTCTACTTTTAAGTTTAAAAACAATTGCTCAAATCCCTACAATTGATAACACATTCAATACAAATGACAATGGTAATTACGAACAATATATAGGAAAAAATAGCGCATTACTCCCTGATGGAAAATTACTGTCCGTCTATAATAATTCTCCAAATGAAAAAATTATCAGATTAAACCAAGATGGAAGAATTGACAATACATTTAATTATACCGACAAAACCTTTGTTCAAAAAATTTATGTGAAATCAGATGGAAAATTTTTAGTAACTATATCCAACAACAATGATGTTGCAGGAAGTACTTCTATAAAAAGTTATAATGATAATGGAACTTTGAATGCCAATTTTACTATTCCAAAATTTGACAACATAAATACTAGCGGATCAGTTGATTATGTAATCATCAATGAACTTATTTATCAAAGTGACGGGAAAATTATTGTTGTGGGTGATTTTACCAAAGTTAATAACATAAGTTGTAATAACATTGTTAGATTAAATAGTAATGGCACTATAGACACTTCTTTTACCATAGGGATTATTTTTCCAAAAGATTATGGAGATTATTTAACTGCTATTGCTTTACAAAGTGACGGGAAATATTTAGTTGCCGGGAATTTCAGTATTTACAATTCAATCACTAAAACCTATACTTACAGATTAATACGCATCAATAATGATGGGACTTTAGATAATACATTTAGTATTTATTCTACAGGAGGTCTATCTAATACAATAGATGGTTTTGATTGGGACATTAGCAAAATTATTGTTCAACCTGATAACAAAATTATTGTTAGTCAAGGTAATTTTCGAGCTAACGGTTATATAGTTTCTAGAAATTTCACAAGGTTAAACTCAAATGGCACTAGAGATATTAGTTTCAAATCCACTGAAAATAATAACGATATTGGTATAAATGTTTTCTGTATGCAAAATGATGGAAAAATTATTTTTCCAGCATATGATAAAATGAAAAGATTAAACAGTGATGGAACTAAAGATAATACTTTTATAGATGTTAATACAAATTACACTAATTATCCTTCTAAAGTTTATATGCAAAATGATAAAATCATTATAAATAGCCACTACAAAAGCCCTAGTGGTTTAACAAGAAATGGGATAACACGTTTAAATAGTGACGGAAGTTTAGATTTGACTTTTAACCCGCAATCTGGAACAAATTTACTATCGACCTTTCCTGACAGATATTATTATAACGAAAGTAATACAAAAGTGCTATTAGATGGTAAATTACTACTTTTTGGTTGTTTTACAGCTTATAATGACTCTCCTTTTAATCATATTTGTAGATTAAACCAAGATGGACAATTCGATTCAAGTTTCCATCTAGATCCAGCTATTAGTTTTACTTTTAATACAAATTATCAAGCTGATTATGAATCAATAATTAAACAACAAAATGATGGTAAAATTCTATTCACAAATTCACCATCCATAACTGTTCTTGTAAATGGAGTAAATAAAAATTTAGTGCGAATTAATGAAAATGGTTCATTAGATGCTACTTTTAATTTTGCCTCTGGAAACAATCTAATCGATTATAAAATACAAAATGATGGAAAAATAATAGCTATTGGAACTGGTCCACTTTTTACTGAGAACACGAAATTTAAAGTAATTAGATTGAATCTAAATGGTTCAGTAGATTCTTCATTTACATCAATGTTATTTAGTGAAAATTTAATTTCTATAGAAATACAGAATGATAATAAAATTTTGGTAATTCATCCTACAATATGGAATTACACAACGAATACTACCATTTCATTGCAAAGATTAAACCAAGACGGAACTTTAGACACTTCATTTATTCCGGCTAAAGAATATATAAATTATTCAAAATTACAACCAGACGGTAAAATAATCATTTCGTATTACAACAATACCGTTACAAACAAATCAACTTATCTTGCAAGGTTAAACACTGACGGCACTAAAGACGTCTCATTTACCGAAAATTACGGTTATGGCAACTCTAGTTATTCTAGCAATGAATCATTCTCTAAAATTTTTATTACATCCCAAGGAAAAATAATAATATCACCAATTAAGAATTACCTAAATGATGTTACTATAAATAAAAAATACGTTATTTTAAGTAATAGTGGCATTGTAGAAAATTATTTTGGTGATAATGACGGGCTTTATAATTCAATTAGCCAGCAAAATTGTGATTATTTGATAGTATCCGGTTATTTCGATAAAATTGATGGTGTCAAAAAAAACAATATGGTTAGATATAGTTTATCAAATAGTGTAACACCTCTTGCGCCTACTGGTAATTTAAGTCAAACATTTACATCTGGACAAACTATATCAAATCTTGTGGTAAATGGACAAAACATACAATGGTACAATACACCAAACCTATGTGCTTCCAATAATACAACCAATAAAATAAAAAATGTAAACGTTGTATTACCAACTAATACTTTACTTGTTGATGGAGCAACCTATTTTGCCACACAAACAATAAATGGTATTGAAAGTAATTATAGGCTTCCAATAACTGTTACAAAAACTCTTGGTACAAACGATTATGCTTTTGAAAACTTAAACATTTTCCCAATTCCTATTCAAGATTTTTTAACAATATCAAATAATTCAGCGATAGATAGTGTTGAAATTTATAATTTATTAGGACAAATTTTATTCAATGAAAAATATAATTCAAATGCCGTTAAAATTGATTTTTCAAGTTTTAATTCAGGAGTTTATTTAGCAAAAGTATATTCTGATAATAATATAAAATCTATAAAAGTTGTAAAAAAATAAGAATAAACAATTCCTTTTTTGCATAAAAATAAAAAAACCGTTTCGAAATCGAAACGGTTTAACTTTTTTTAAGAATACATCTTAACCCGCAATTCTTGTACTTTTTCATCATCAAGATAATCGTCAAACGTCATGTAACGGTCAATCGCACCATTTGGTGTCAATTCAATCACTCTATTACCAACCGTTTGGGCAAATTCATGATCATGAGTGGTAAAAATAACAGAACCTTTGTAGTTTTTTAATGAATTATTAAAAGCCGTAATCGACTCTAAATCTAAGTGATTTGTTGGTTCATCAAGCATTAAAACATTCGCTCTTTCCATCATCATTCGAGACAACATACAACGCACTTTTTCTCCACCGGACAAAACGTTACAGGTTTTCAAGGCTTCTTCTCCAGAAAAAATCATTTTCCCAAGGAAGCTACGAATGTTTACTTCGTCACGTTCTTCTTCGGTTTTTACCCATTGACGCAACCAATCTACTAGCGAATAATCATTTTCGAAAAACGAATGGTTATCTCCAGGCAAATAGGCTTGGTTGGTCGTAACTCCCCAATCGTAAGTACCTGAATCGGCTTTTTGGTTTCCGTTTAGAATTTCGTAGAAAGCAGTAGTTGCACGAGAATCTTTAGAAAAAAGCACAATTTTATCGCCTTTGGCCATATTCAAATCTACCCCTTTAAAAAGTAAATCTCCATCTACAGAAGCGCTTAAATCCTGTACATTCAAAATCTGATCTCCAGCTTCACGCTCTTGATCAAAAATAATCGCAGGATAACGACGACTTGATGGTTTTATCTCCGAAATATTCAACTTGCTAATCATTTTTTTACGGGAAGTAGCTTGTTTTGATTTGGCTACATTCGCACTAAAACGACGAATAAATTCTTCTAATTCTTGTTTCTTTTCTTCCGCTTTCTTATTTTGTTGTGCACGTTGTTTCGCCGCTAATTGACTTGATTCATACCAAAAAGTATAATTCCCTGAATAGTGGTTTATTTTACTGAAATCAATATCTGAAATATGGGTACAAACTGAATCCAAGAAGTGTCTATCGTGAGAAACTACAATTACTGTATTTTCATAATTTGCCAAGAAATTTTCTAACCAAGCGATGGTTTCAAAATCCAGATCATTGGTAGGCTCATCCATAATAAGTAAATCAGGATTTCCAAACAACGCTTGCGCCAAAAGGACACGAACTTTTATTTTACCCTCCAAATCACCCATCAACGTATAATGATTGTCTTCTGTAATCCCAAGATTGGACAACATTGATGCAGCATCAGAATCAGCATTCCAACCATTCATTTCTTCAAATTGCACTTGCAACTCGCCTATTCTGTCTGCATTTGAATCATTGTAATCTAAGTACAAAGCATCCATTTCTTTTTTGATCACATACAAGGTTTTATTCCCCATCATCACGGTCTCAAGAACGGTACTCTCATCAAACATATTGTGGTTTTGGTTCAAAACCGACATACGTTTTCCTGGTTCCAAATGAATATGTCCTGATGTAGGATCCATTTCACCTGCAATTATTTTAAGAAAAGTAGATTTTCCAGCGCCATTGGCTCCGATAACTCCATAGATATTACCGTGTGTGAAGGTAGTATTTACTTCGTCAAACAAAATTCGTTTGCCAAACTGAACTGATAAATTATTAACTGTTAACATGAATGCCTCTTTATTAAAATTTTGTGCAAAAGTACAAAAAAATGTTGATTTTTTTGTACTCAAAAAATTAAGAATTAGTTTATCTTCACATTCAAATCAATTATTTCATCATAATGCGAAAAAAGTAACCCATTAATCTTAATTTTTAATTAATGAAAAAAAAATTTAGTTTTCTATTTATCCTTTTATATAGTTTTTGTTTTTCACAAACTGAAAAATTATTTTATTATATTGAAAAAGATAGTCTTTTAGGGGTAAAAAATCAAAATGGGAAGATTATTGTTCCTGCCGATGTAACTTGGAGTACTATTGCATACAATGACACAGCTGAAATAAAGTCAAACATATTTTTATTAAGTTTAAAAAACAAAGGCGATTTGTATTTTGATAGAAAGGGACATTTTTTATTTGAAACTGCTTTGGCAGCATTGGGATATAGTGATTTTCATGAAGGGTATATTCTTTATGAAGAAGGTCGAAAATCTGGATTAGCCAACAGGTTAGGAAATAAAATAATTCCGGCTCAATATGATTATATTTCACCTATGAATTTTGGATTCGCAGAATATTGCAATGGATGCTATCGGGACACCTCCGAAGATGAAGAGCATGCACCTTTAGTTGGAGGTGTTTGGGGTTTTGTAGACAGGAATGGTGAGGAAATAAAAACAACCTCAAAACGAAATCATCCTAAAGACATAGAAACAAAAGAACATACGTTTATACCTTATCAATTCAGATACAATAAAAAAGAACAAAAAATTTTAGCTTTTTTTGAAAAAAGGAAAAATCAAATTATCAAGATTAACGGTTTGAATTGTTCTGATCAAACATTATTTTTTGAAATTGTCGAAAAACCATCAGAATTCAACCCTTTTTATAAAATAAAAACTTATGAATTATGCGATAAATTTCCAAATGGAGCCGATGAAACCTATTCTGATTTTAAAAATTTCAAAGTTTCAGATGATGGGAAAAATTACTATGTAATCTACACTGATTTAGTCAATCATGAAAAATATTCTGAATATATTGAAAGAAAAATCCTTGTAGATGACTGGATAAAATCTAACCAAAAATAAAAAAACCTGGCACAAAATGCCAGGTTTATAATATTATTTTCTTTAAAAGAAACTAATATTTATTCAAAATAAAATAAATCAAAATATAAATAACCAAACTCAATTTTAACAAACTTATTCTATTTTTGAACTTTCATTATTTGATTAATTTTTTCAAACTGGTATAAACTGCCAATTCCACATCGGCGTGCGCTTTAGAATTACATTGTTCCAATAAATCACTCATTACTGATGAATTTAAAGATTGTTTTTTTACTATACCTACTAAAAGTTGTTGTGATATAGCACTTAAGCTTTTTGAAAGTGGTAAAAGCGGCTGAATCAATGGTGCATTGGCACTCAAATCAATCAATTTCGCATTCATATCCACCCATTTTTTTAGAAAATCAGTAACTAAAACTTGATTCTCTAAACTTTTGTTTTTTAAATAGCTATTTACAGCTGCATCAAATGCTAAAGCATCACTTGCATCAGGAGTGCATGCATCAGCAAACAAGGTAAATGGTGAATACATTTGATATTCAGTTCCTCCTTTGTTACGAGAATATTTTTTAAGCGGCTCACAAACATTCGAAAAATCTTCAAGTGCCTGATATTTCTGATTATTACTGATATTTCGCAACAAAACATCTTTATTTTTAATATGTGTAAGTCCTAAATCTTCTAATCTAAAAGAGACTGTTTTAAGCCTTTTGCGCAAACTATTAATGTCAGTAACTTTTTCGTCAGACCATAATCTTTCTGCTATGGCAGCAGTTCTAGGCCAAATTCTGGAATCTAAAGTTGTTGATGTAGCAAGTTCCGACCACATTGTGGCTTCGCCTCCCAAAATTCTCGCTTTTTCTTGCTCAGTCAGTACCACATCTTTAGGCATTGGATCAACAGTATAGTGATCTTCAACACCATACACTAAATCAACATAATACCCATTAGACAAAACCGTTTTATATCCTCCTTTTACCGCGTCTACAAGAGATTTCCCAGCAGGAACTCCTTCATTTACTCCTTTCCAAGAATGAATTATAGCGTCTTTAGACATATTTTTTGTCATTATTTCTTCCCAACCCATTAATTCTTTATGATGCTTTTTTAGCATCGGGATCAATTGCATGGTAAAATAAGTTTGTAATTCATGATTATTTGCCAACTTTTTTCTCTTCATGAATTCTTGAATTTTAGGATTAGAATCCCAATCTTTTCCTTCGTTTTCATCCCCTCCAATATGAAAATAGCTCCCCGAAAATAAAGGACAAACCTCATCAAATATTTCACTCAATAATTGATACGTTTTAGGGTTTGAAGGATCTAATGTTGGCGAAAAAATTCCGGCATTTCTTTCTAAAGAATAAGATGTTATCCCAGATACTTGCGTTTTGCTTTCAATAGAGTCTGAATTTAAATTCACTACTTTACTGCCTATTTCCGGATAAGCCATGAGTATTGCCGTTCCATGACCCGGAACATCAATTTCAGGCACTACTAAAATACCTCGTTCATCAGCATATTTTACAATATTTTTTATTTCTTCTTGGGTATAATAATTCCCATCTGAAGCCATTTCTGTTAATTTTGGATGCTTTTTAAGTTCAATTCTCCAACCTTGATCGTCTACTAAATGCCAGTGAAAAACATTCATTTTTACTGCAGCCATCGCGTCAAGATTTCTTTTGATAACATCTATTGGCTGAAAATGCCTTGCAACATCAATCATTATTCCTCTCCAAGTAAATCTTGGGAAATCCGTAATCATGGCTGTTGGAAAATAATAAGAAGTGCTATTATTTTGTAACATTTGTAATAGCGTTTCTAAGGCATGAAGTGCTCCAAGATCTGTTGTAGCATTAATTATTATTTTATTAGACTGAATCTCTAATTGATAACTTTCATCTTCATACAATCCTATTTTTCCGTTTTTAACGCAATTTATTTGTAATTCTGCCGTAGGAACTTCATTAATTTTTGTCACAAAACCCTGTTGCAAAAACAATCCTGTTCTACCATCTAATCTTCGTAAAAAATTTGTCGCACCTACAAGAATTCTTGAATTGGGATTGCCCGTAATATTTACTTTGAAATTTTTGTTTAGCACAAAAGTACCTTGAGTCAAGTTTATACTTTGAGGCCAAGGCATAAGATCTAATTGTTCTTTTTTTATTTGAGCGTTCGCAATGATGCCAGTGAATAACAGGATTAAAATGTATTTCATATTTTTTTTGGGTAATTACAAAGTAGAGAAAAGTATTTGAACACGGTTAGGAACAAATTTTATATGCAGATTTTTCTTTTAATAATTATTAAAAGAAAAATCTGCATACTATTTTATTTAGTAGTCGAAACGCTTGAAAGCTTCGATAGCTTCGTACTCCGCAAGACCTAAATTATCATACAATTTTGCTGTATTCTTATTACGGTCTTCGGCTCTTACCCAGAATTCTCTGGAGTCGTTTCCTTGAAACATCACTCTGTCTTTTTGGGATTGGTGGTATAAAATAGCGTGTCTTTTTAGTAAAACCTCATCTGGACTTAACGGCACAGCCATATCAATTTCGTGAATATCCCACTCATGCCAAGCACCTCTATACAACCACAACCAACAATCATTCATGTAAGGCTCCGGTTTCAATTCTTTCATGGCAGCGAAAATGGCGTTAAGACAAACTTCGTGCGTACCGTGAGGATCAGCAAGATCTCCAGCGGCAAAAACTTGATGGGGCTTAATTTTTGCAATTATATCTTTTACGATGGCTATATCATCAGCGCCTAATGGATTTTTCTTTATTTGTCCTGTTTCATAAAAAGGCATGTCTAAAAAATGGGTGTTTTCATCTTTTAATCCAATATATCTTGTTGCAGCATAGGATTCGCGTCGTCTGATAAGCCCTTTTAATTTTCTAACTTCAACAGAATCAATTTGGTTTTCTGTTTTGTTATTTAGAAAATTGATAACCGCTTTAAAATTAATTTTAGTAGCATCGGCGCCTACAAAATCGTTGCAAACTTCGGCAAATTTTAATGCTTCATCATCTGTAACAGCTATATTCCCTGAAGTTTGATACACTACATGAACATCATGTCCTTGTTTTATCAATTTTGAAAAAGTTCCTCCCATAGAAATTACATCATCATCTGGATGAGGGCTAAAAAGGATCACTCTTTTCTTGGATGGATTAGCGCGTTCCGGTCTATAAGTATCGTCAGTATTAGGCTTTCCACCCGGCCATCCCGTAATGGTATGCTGCAATACATTGAACATATTAATATTTAAATCATAAGCGGAACCTTCTAAAGCCAAAAGATCTGACATTCCGTTATTATTGTAATCCCTGTCCGTTAGTTTTAAAATAGACTGATTTGTTTTTTGGCATAGCCAAACAATCGCTTTACTTTTTAATTCTTGATTCCAAATACACTCTCCAACCAGCCAAGGCGTTTCGAATCGTGTCAATTCAGAAGCTGCCGATTGATCTAAAACAAAAGTGGTATTCGTGTGATTTTGTAAAAAAGTAGCAGGGACTTCAGAGCTGATATCTCCCTGAATCGTTCTTTTTATAATGTCTGCTTTATTTTGGCCCCAAGCCATCAAAACAATTCTTTTAGACCGCAGAATTGTAGACACACCCATGGTAATCGCTCTTTTTGGTACATTATCGATCCCATTAAAATCAGACGAAGCATCGACTCTGGTGATATGGTCCAAAGTAATAATACGCGTTCCTGAATTGATGTGAGAACCTGGCTCATTAAACCCAACGTGACCGGTGCGTCCTATCCCTAATAATTGAAAATCAAGACCGCCAGAATTCCTAATATTCATTTCATAATCAACACAATACTGATTCAAATCTTCGATAGCTACCGTTCCATCAGGAATGTTTACATTTTCAGGTTTTATATCAATATGATTGAACAGATGCTGATGCATGAAATAATGGTAACTCTGATTGTTCTCTTTTGTCATTGGATAATATTCATCCAAATTAAAAGTGATTACATTACTAAAACTAAGTCCTTCCTCTTTATGCATACGTACTAATTCTTCGTACACTTTTATAGGGGAAGAACCAGTAGCCAAACCAAGAACACATGGTTTATTTTTTTCTTGCTTAGATTTGATTAATTGCGCTATTTCTTGAGCAACAATTTTTGAAGCTTCTACCGAATTTTTGAAAATTTCGTTATGAATTTTTTCAAATCTAGTGTCCTCAAATTTACCCACACTTTTATAGCTAATGTCTGGTTTAATTTCTAAAGCATTTTTCATTTTTATTTTTTTTATTCGATTTACTTATTCTAATTGGCAATTGTCTGAATCTCTCTTGCCTTTGACTCTATTTTACTTAATCTCGATATAAAACTACCTAAAACGTTTTTTCTGAAAAAATAAAATATACCAACAGTCAAAAAATTTAAACAAACGACATGATTTATTCAATAATGCGTTTTAGAAAAATAGAACTTGTTTTTATAATCTCAATTGTAAATTCTTTAAATAGAGACGTATCCTTTAAAAAAGAATTTTGATATAAAAAATGGCGTAAATAATAGGAATTACTTACACCATTTTTATTTTCAATCTACAGTTGTCTTTTTAGAAGTTAGATCCGGTAGTATCCCACCAAAGTCTAGTTCCTCCGTTGTCAGGACCGCCTAGTTTTGCTAAACCTGTATCAACACCACCTTTATTGTTGGTTCTTTCAGATTGAACAAAATTGATTCTTCTCACACCCAATTCTGTAGAAATTTTCCCTCCACTATTATTAACAAGTACAGGTAAAAGTTTTGGGTAACCTGTTCTTCTATAATCAGACCAAGCTTCTTGTCCTTCTGGGAAACCTGAAATCCATTTTTGAGTAATGATTTTTTGTAATTTTATTTCATTTGTAGCAGCAGCATCCCAAGCAATAGTAACATTATTTACCGGAGCTCCATTATTTTCCGGAAAACTAGGATCAACATAAGCTATTGGTAATTTAACATTGTCCGCAATATAAGCTGCAGCACCAGAAGTACCTCTTTGATCAAATGAAGATTGAATACCTTGCTCATATAATGATTTTGCATCACCGCCCATATTCCATCCTCTTAATGCTCCTTCAGCTCTTAAAAAATAAGCCTCAGCAGTTGTCATTAAAACAATATTTTTGGATCTTACAACAGCACCAATTCCAGAAAAATCTTGATGATCTCCTTTTCCTCCAATATTAATACCAGTACGGACTCCTTTGTATTGTCCAGGGAATTGAACTGATTTATCAAAGTAGGTAGCTATTCTAGGGTCGTTATAACCTTTTAATATAGACTCCATATCGGCAGACATACGAATATCTAACCATCCATCACTAATTGTAGCAATAGAATTTGTAGAAACTGGTGAAACAATTTGAAATAAATCACTGTTTTCAGTCATAACTCCAAATTTATGAGCAACAGCTTTTTCAGCTTCTATTTTTGCCAAAGCAGGTTTAACCTTAACAATACGCATTGCTAATCTTAATCTTAGCGTATTAGCAAACTTAACCCAGGCTTTAAAATCTCCCTTGTATCCTGTTAAGTCTGTAGCACCAAACGATGATTTTCCGTCATCTCCTGCATCAACTCTTTTTGTTAACTCTGTAACTGCAAAATCAAGTTCTTTTAGCATTTGATCATAAACTTCCTCTTGAGAGTCATAGGCTATTGTCGATGAACCAGTACCAAATTGTGAGTAGATAATTGGACCAAAAGTATCCGTCAATCTGTGCATTCCTTCTACTTTCAAAATTAAAGACAGCGCATAAAACTGATCGTACTTTCCTTTTGATTTGTTTGCAATATCCCAACAATTAAACATAACATTTGGATAAGCAATATCCCATATAGCAACATTCCATCCATCTGTTAAATCATAAGTAGTATTGTTTAAACCTCCTCTAAATCCAGTTGGAGTAGCCATATAACCAGACCAAATATCACTATTAAGATTTTGTTGTAATTGATATTGATCTTCTCTCTGACTACCTAAAACTTGAATGTTATTAAAAATAGGTGCAAAACCTCCTTTAATATGATTAAAATCCTGTTCTAATTCTTTAGGAGTAAAACCATTTGGATTCGTATTAATTTCCTGAAAATTATCTGTACAACTTACCGCAACAAGAAATGACATACAGATAGCTGTTCTTTTTATATTATTTAGTTTCATTTTTTAAATTTTAGAAAGTTACATTTAAATTAAGACCGATACTTCTAGTAGATGGCAAACCATACATATCTACACCTTGCAATCCTTCTCCTGTACTTAATCCGATATTTGGATCAAAAGGAGCGTCTTTATGAATAAAGAATAAGTTTCTGGCAATTAATGAAATACTTGCTGTTTGAAAAATTGGAAGTTTTTTAGGGTTAAAAGTATATCCTATAGCAACCTCTCTTACACTTACGTTTGTAGCATCATAAACATATTCTCCTGTAATTCCATCTCTAGCACCAACTGATTTATAATATTGCTTTGCATCCATTGTTGTTACTGCTGTACCATCAGGCTTAACAGCGTTTATAGCAACTCCACCAGCATTTCTAGCATCTCCAGTAACTTTTGACACTCCAAAATAGTCATTTTGAGCCTCAGTTACACTCATTACATTACCTCCAAAACGACCATCAATTAAAACATTTGCGAAGAAAGATCCAAATTTGAATGAGTTAGCAAATCCTAACATAAAATCTGGATTTGAGTTACCAACTTCTACAAAATCTTTTGATTTTTGAATATTACCATTAGAATCTAATAAAATTCTTCCTTGATCGTCTTTTACAATAGTTTTACCTTCAATAACCCCAAATGGTTTTCCTTCTATTAACGCATATTGATAGCTATTAACTCCAGGATTTGTCAAATTCACTCTTCCTCCTAACTCTTTAGGAATTTCTTTAACTTTATTCTTGTTTTGCGAAAAATTAATTGATGAATCCCAAGAGAATTTATCTCCTCTAAAAACACCCGCGGTCAATACAACCTCAAAACCTTTATTCTCAATACTTCCAGCATTAATTCCATAAAATGTAACACCTTCTTTATTCCCAACAGGTGCAACTACTTGTAAGTATTGATCTTTTGTTTCTGAATTATAATACGATACTTCAATCCCTAATCTGTTGTTAAACATTCTCCACTCTGTACCAAATTCATATTCTGATTTTAATTCTGGTTTTAAAGTAGTTCCCTCTTTTGGTCCAGCTAGAGCTTGATAATTTGGCGCATTTTGTCTATAATATTTTACTGGAGTAGTTACAAAAGAAGAAATATCATTACCTACTTGAGCATAAGTAGCACGAACCTTTCCAAAGTTTATAAATTCAGGTAATGTAGTCATTTCACTAATAATAGCAGTTAAACCAACAGATGGATAAAAGTACCCTGAGCTTTCTGTATTAACAAGTGTTGATGACCAATCTTTTCTAGCAGCAACATCTAAAAACAACATTTCTTTATAACCAAACGTTGTAGCAGCAAAAACAGATTGAATTTCTTTTCTAGAACCAATTGTTTGATAATTACCTGCATTATCATTAAAATTTTGAAGTGTAAACCAGTTAGTAATTTCTAATCCACCGCCTATTCCTGAATCCAAAATTGTTTTTTGATTCGTTAGCGTATTCGTAATGCTTGTACCAATATTAGCATTAAAAGTAAAGTCTTCACTAATGTTAGTATTGATTGTAGCAATCAAATCGCCATAACGTTGTGTACTTAGGTCACTTTCATTAATATATCTGCCATTTGCATTAGAAAGAGTTCCTTGTGTTGTTGCAAATATTTTTTTATCAAAAGTACTTTCAATTCTATTATAACTATATCTTGAAGCAATTGTTAACCAGCTATTAGCTTTGTAAGATGCAGATAATGAACCATTAAAAAAATTATTCTTGTCTTCAGATTTATTTCGATTAATTGCCCAATATGGATTTTGCATAATATCTCTATTTGTCATCCAATTTTGAGCCATTAAATTTCTAATTGGATTAAAAACTTCAAAATTATTTTTATAATAATTAAAGTCATTTCCTCTTGGCATCAAATAAACACCTGTTAAAGGATTAAAGTAAAGACCATTAACTGGTTTATTAGCAATACTTTGCGAAGTGTAAGATGCATTGGCGCCAATAGTTAACTTGTTATCAAAAAACTTAGCTGTTTGACGAATACCAAAGTTATTTTTCTTTATGCTGTTTCCAGGCATAATTCCTGAGCCCGATGTATTAGCATAAGAAAGAGATGTAGAAGAATTCTCAGAACCTGTAGAATAACCTAGAGAAGTAATTTGTGTAGTTCCTGTATTAAAGAAATTCTTTACATGATCTTTTGTTTTTCCAGCTGCTCCCCAAGTTTCATCTTCTCCTGCCTTAGCAATATAATCCGTTTGGAATTTTGGCAAATAAGCCGCTGTTTCAAAAGTAGTTACTGAAGAAGCAGTAATATTTGCTTTTCCCTCTTTCGCTTTTTTAGACGAAAGTAAAATTACTCCATTAGCCCCTTGAGAACCATACAATACAGAAGCTGCAGCACCTTTAAGAACCGTCATTCCTTCGTAATCATCAGGATTAATTAAAGATACAACATCTCCACCGTCACGGTTACCTCCACCTAAACTTCCAAATAACTCATTAGGTTGACCAGCACTGGAGTTCAACATCGGAATACCATCAATAACATACAGCGGTTGGTTATTGGTCACAGAAGAGTTCCCACGAATAACAACTTTAGTAGAACCACCTGTACCTCCAGAACTTTTAGTTACAGCAACACCCGCAATTTTACCTGCAATGGTATTGATAATGTTAGCATCTTTAACACGGGTTAATTCTTCTCCTTTTAATTCTTGTGCAGAATACGTAAGTGATTTTCTGGTTTTCTTGATACCAAGAGAGGTAACTACTACTTCGGTAAGAGCAGTAGAGGAAGCTTCTTTCAACTGTACTTTGATACTGTTATCATCACCAACCAGTACATTTTGAGTTTCATATCCCATATAAGAGATTATCAAAGTTTTTCCTTTTTGTGCTTCAATAGAAAAATTACCGTCAAAATCGGTGATGGTTCCTTTTGATTCTCCTTTTACGGCAATAGACGCTCCAGGCATTGGTGCCCCGACAGCATCGGTTACTGAGCCTTTGACAGTTTTCACCTGGGCAAGGGTAACTTGCGTAGTGAAAACAATCATAAAGATTAAGATAATTTGTTTCATGTTTATTTATTTTTGTTAGTTATGATGTAAACTTATTTGTTAAGATATTCTTAAAAAAAAAAATTATACAAACAGCTAAAAATTTTAAACAATCAACATAATTGTTTCAATGATGCGTTATTTTCGAAAAAAATAGTGCCATTTTATTCCAAATTTTAAACCAACGACATGATTTCTTCAACAATATGTATTTTTAAAGTCGTTTATATGTTAAATTCATATTATTCCGGATTTTTTTGCAAAAAAAACTCATTTATATTTTCAAATTGTTTAAAGTTGCAGAATAAAGGCACCTGATTTATGGTTTATTAAAGGTGATTTAATTCTTTTAAAAAAGTGAATCCAATCAAAAAAATAAAATTCGACATCAAACTTCAACATCATATTTGGTTTTGGGGGGTGTTTTTTTTAGTGAATTTTCTACGCTGGGGAGCTTATTTTAATGATTATATGTATTCTTTAAAATCAAATTTGCTTGAATTTTCACTGCATATCCCATTGGTATACTTCAATACATTTGTCCTGATACCTCGTTACATCATGGCTTCAAAATATTACAAATATACCCTAGCCTTATTATTGTGTTTGGCTATCGTTTATTTTTTAAGAACCGAATTAACATACTATTTTATTACCCAAAATGTCTTTCCTGAAGCCAACAGAGAATACAGCCCCTTTGAAATCAATCATATTGTAGCAGTAGTCATCGGCGAAATTTATGTTTTAGCCATTGCGTCCTCAGCCTTTTTCACTTTGACTTGGTTAAAAGAAAGAGAGCGAAATTTAGTTATGCGAAATAATCAATCTAAAATGAAATTAAAATATCTGAAAAATCAAATTCAGCCTCATTTTTTCTTCAATACGTTAAACAATCTTTATGCTTTATCCTTAGAATCTTCTGATAGAGTTCCTGATGTAATCATAAAACTTTCAAAATTGATGGAGTATGTATTGTATGATGTCAAAGGAACCAAATTTGTCCCATTGATGAAGGAAATAGAATATATCCAAAATTATATAGAAATAGAAAAACTTCGTTTTGAAAACGTGGAAGTAGCTATTAATTTGGAATCAAACATTGAGGATATCAAAGTTCCTCCTTTACTGCTTATTTCGCTAATAGAAAATGCGTTTAAACACGGAGGGATAAACAATAAAAAACTGAAAATTAAAATCAATTGTAAAGTTATTGATGACGCCATATTACAATTCGAAATATTAAATAATTTTGTACTTTCACCAACTATAAAAAGTAAAAAAGGAATTGGTTTAACAAATACTAAAAAGAGATTGAAATTAATTTTTCAAAGCAATTTTAAACTGGAACAAAAAGTAAAGTTCAATTATTATATCATCCGTTTGCAAATACCTATTGAAAATGAAGATTAAATGTGTTTTGATTGATGATGAACCGTTAGCTACAAAAGTCCTGTTAAATTATTTCACTAATTTTTCGGACTTTGAAATTATTGGGACATTTTACAACCCTATAGAAGCACTGGAATTTATAAATAACAACACTATTGATGTTGTATTTTTAGATATACATATGCCTGTAATGACTGGATTTGAATTGATTAAATTAATTGAATATAAAACTAAAATCGTCATTACCACCGCTTTTAGGGAGTTTGCAGCCGAAAGTTATGAATTGGACGTTTTAGACTATCTGGTAAAACCCATACCGTTACCCCGATTTATTAAATGCATTCATAAAATTGAAGCCGAGTTCAATTTAAAAAACAACATCAAAGTTGAAAGCCATCGAATTGAACCCTACATTTTTATCAAAGTAGATAAAAAAATGATTAAAATCACGCTCGATGAAATCCTGTTTATTGAAGGAATGAAAGAATACATAAAAGTTGTAACTACTGACAAAACCTATATTACACATAAATCATTAACCTCATTATCCGAAGAATTGCCTTTGGATCGATTTATGAGAATTCATAAATCCTACACTATAGCGATTGACAAAGTAAAATCTATAGAGGGAAATCGAATTCAAATACTTTCCTATACCTTACCCATTGGGCGAAATTACAGTAAAGAGGTAAAAAGTAAAATTTTAGAATAACTTGTATCTTCAATTTTTGAAACCAAATAAAACACATTGTTGAACAAATAGTGTTGTTTGTTTAAATTTAACAATATTTGTTATAAATTATTTTTTTCTAAAATACGTAACAAATATATTTACGGTCTTGCAGCAAAAAAAGAAATAATTAAATTAAAAAAAAACCAAAAAAAATTATGAGTTCAGAAAATTTGCAAACCAAATGGGGACAATTTATTCCTTTAGCCACCGTATTCTTCTTTTGGGGATTTGTTGCAGCAAGCAACGACATTTTAATCCCCGTTTTCAAAACCGCTTTTAACTTATCACAAGGAGAAAGTCAATTAGTATCTCTTGCTTTTTACATTGCTTACACTGTAGGTTCATTGATATATATGGGAATTTCCTATTTAATGAAAGAAGATTTAGTAAACAAAATAGGATATAAAAATGGTTTATCATTAGGATTGGCTATTTCTGCTTTGGGTACATTATTGTTTTATCCAGCAGCAAACACAGGTTCTTTTCCATTAATGTTATCTGGCTTATTTATAGTGGCTCTAGGGTTTTCTTTACAGCAAACTGTTGCCAATCCATTAGCTATTGCATTGGGACCTATTACAACTGGTTCTCAACGTTTGACTATGGCTGGTGGAATTAATAATCTTGGAACTACTATTGGTCCATTAATTGTGAGTTTTGCTATATTTGGTTCTAATACAGGTGGTACATCAGCAATGAGTATAGAAAGTGTCAAAATCCCTTATTTAGTATTAGGATTGGCTTTCTTACTTGTAGCCATATTATTAAAATTTTCTTCTTTACCAGACAAACCAGCATTGGTAGTTGAAGATGAGAATAACGAAAGTGGAATTTCAAGAAAATCAGCTTTACAATATCCACAATTAGTTATGGGAATGATTGCTATATTTTTATATGTAGGGGTTGAAGTTTCAACTGCCAGTAACCTTCCTGCTTATATGGAAAGTAAACTAGGATTTTTGACCCAAGATGTAGCTCCTTATATCTCCTTATATTGGGCTAGTTTAATGATTGGTCGTTGGACTGGAGCTGTTGAAGCCTTTACAAGCGACATGAGTTTACAAAAAATACTTCGTTTTATTGCACCTTATTTGGCATTTGGGGTTTTCTTAGCCGTTAATGCAATAGCAAAACACGATCTGACTCCTTTCTATATCTACGGATTAGTTATTTTAGTATTAATTGCAGCTGATATTGCCAGTAAAGGAAATCCGGCAAGAATGTTACTTATCTTTTCAGTCTTAGGAATTATTGCTCTTTTAATAGGAATGACTACAAACGGAATGGTAAGTGTGTATGCATTTACAAGTGTTGGTTTATTTTGTAGTACACTTTGGCCTTGTATCTTTACTTTAGCGGTTAGCGGATTAGGAAAAAATACCAGCCAAGGAAGTAGCTTCTTGATTATGATGATTATGGGTGGAGGAGTTATCAGTTGGTTACAAGGATTTGTTTCTGAAAGCATCGGAATCCAAAGCAGTTATATAATTGGTGTTCTTTGTTTTGCTTATTTGGCTTTTTACGCTTGGAAAGTAAGTGGAATTCTTAAAATACAAGGAATCAGTTTTGATAAAAAAATATCCGGAGGACATTAAGATTTTTAATTGCTGATTAATGATTTTAGATTAACGATTGTTATACTATCTAATACAAAGCATTCTTAAATTACTAAATACCGAAACAAAAAAACTCCCATTTTGCTAAGCATAATGGGAGTTTTTATTTATACCGAAATCTCAAATCAGAAATCGTTACCCGAGGCTGAAAGGCGAACAGGCGAAGCAATCTGCAATCTCAAATCTATTTATTTCCTTTCTCGAAATCAGCAACAAACTGTGCCAATCCAATATCAGTCAATGGGTGTTTCAACAAACCATAAATGGCAGATAATGGTCCAGTCATAACATCAGCACCAATTTTTGCACAGTTTACAATGTGCATCGTGTGACGAACTGAAGCTGCAAGAATTTGAGTTTCATAACCGTAGTTATCATAAATCAATCTGATTTCTTCAATCAAAGCCAAACCGTCAGTAGATACATCATCCAAACGGCCAATGAATGGAGAAACATAAGTAGCACCTGCTTTTGCAGCTAATAAAGCCTGACCAGCCGAGAATACTAAAGTCACATTCGTTTTAATTCCTTTATCAGAGAAATATTTAGCAGCCATAACACCTTCTTTAGTCATAGGCAATTTTACCACAATTTGCTCATGTAAATCAGCTAATTCTTCTCCTTCTTTAATCATTCCATCGTAATCCAAAGCATTCACTTCGGCACTTACATCACCATCAACAAGGTTACAAATATCAACATAATGTTTCAAAATGCTATTTTTACCCGTAATTCCCTCTTTTGCCATCAACGTTGGATTTGTAGTAACGCCATCCAAAACGCCTAATGCCTGTGCTTCCTTAATTTGAGCTAAATTAGCCGTGTCAATAAAAAACTTCATAATATATCTATTTAATTGTGTATTTTTATAAGGCAAAAGTAAGTATTTTGTAGTGAACAAAAAACCCCGATAACATTTTAATGCATCGGGGTTTACTTATTTAAATAAAAAAAGAAAAACACCTTTGCAAATTTCCTTTTAGATTTTTTTTATTTTAATGCTCTAGTAAAAATAATTTTATTGTTATTATCTAAATAAACTTTTCTGTGAATTATAGTGTCTGGATTTAATTTTACTACCTCAACTTTATAATAAATATCTTTGCCTTTAAGTTTAGATAATTTTTCTAAATCTTTGCTATAACGGTCTGAATATCTACTAACTCCCTCTAAATAAGATTTATTAAATTCCATTCTTCTTAAATATATCTTTAATTCAGTCGTTGACATATCATCTAATGAACTAATTCTATATTTTCCTAAATTATATTCTTTCTGAAATTCATCAAGCTCCTTATTGGCGATATCTAATTTCTCCTTGTCAAAATCAATAATTTCTTGGTATACCTCTCTGTCCGACATTTCGATACAATTATAGTTAATATCCTTTTTTTCTATTTCAAATAGATTACGTTCAATATCATTTTTAACAATTTTTAATTGCTCATTATTTTTGGAGCAAGAAAAAATAGTTATTGATACTACGATAACTAGAATAAACCTTTTCATATTTGACTTTTTTAATTAATTTAAATGTAAGATTTTTAATGCCATAAACAAATTATTAAATAATATTTACCAATCTTTTTTTGAATTTGTTACTTCATTTGAATTGATATAATCCAGTAATGATTTATTTAATTGGTTGAAATACTCAGGGATTGCTTTTTCTGCTATTTTATAACGTCCTCTAACATCTCCATTTTTTTTATACAATTCATTGTTAATGTCTTCTGTAATATGATAATTCCCCCAACCTCCACTACTATATTTGCTGGGTTCTGTATAATCTTGTATTTCAAGAACATCAAATTTATACTTGCCGTCTTTAACGCTTATTTCAAAGGTGTATTTATTTTCTGATACAAAGGTAGTTCCAAGTACAGAGAAAGTTGTTAGCCCTGAAGTTACACCGTTAATTTTTACATACTCATCTTTAATTTCAGAAGCAATAACGGATTCAGGATTTTTATATGTTGTCTTTATCCAATTTATTACCTTTTGGTATATTTCAGATTTAGTTTTATTAGGTATATCAGTAATAATGTAATCAGTTAATCCTAACTTATCAAACTTAAATTCTCTGTCTTGTGCGTTTGAAATAAACCCAATAGCCAATGCAACTATTAATAATAATTTTCTCATTTTATTTGTTTTAAATTTTCTCAAATATAACAAAATTGTAGGCATTTATGCGTACATATAAAAAATAAATCTTGTGACTTTTGGGATATGGATATTTCAGAAGAAATTTTTATTGCAAATCTTGGTGTTCACATAAGGCAATTGCGTGAAAAGAAAAATATGTCCCAACAAGATTTGGCAAATGATTGTGCTATTCCTAAATCACAAGTCGCTAGAATAGAAAGAGCCAAAGTAAATACAACTGTACGTACCCTAATAAAAATTGCTAATGCTTTAGAAATAGAACCTAAAGAATTGTTGAATTTTTCTATAAAACAGTAACTTTTTCTTTACTGATTTTACAATAAATTATTTTTATAAGTACGCATCTTTTATTGGCTTTTAAAGATTTAAAACAATAGTATGCAAAGGATTTAAGTTTAAAATTACAACTTATAATGATTCATAAGCATTTTTTCATATACTTTATCCGGTAAAATTCTCTTCAAGACAATCGAGAACTTTTGCATAAAAACACCCACTTTATAATGAATTTTAGGTTCAGAAGTTTGGATAATTTTATACACCGCTTCTGCCATTTCATTAGGATTACTGCCACTATCGACATGCTCATCCATTGTTTTCAATGTATTTCCATACGGACTTTCGTAAGCAGAACCATTTATGACTGGAGCATGAAAACGTCCCGAAGCAATATTAGTCGCAAAATCACCCGGAGCTACATTTGTAATATGAACGCCAAAGGATTTCACTTCCATGCGCAACGCTTCAGTTATGATTTCAAGAGCACCTTTAGAAGCTGAATAAATACTTCGGTATGGCAAACCCATATACCCCGCAATAGACGTAATATTGATAATCAATCCCGATTGTTGTGTACGCATTTGTGGCAACACCGCTTTCATCACTTCAATTGGACCGAAGAAATTAGTCTCAAAATTATTTTTGATTTCATGCATTGGAATTTCTTCCAGCGGTCCTGTAATTCCAACACCGGCATTATTGATTACAACATCCAATCTTCCTGAAATAGCAATTACTTTGGCTACAGCCGTATGAATTGAATCCGTATCCCGGACATCTAAAGCGACCAATGGAAAAACCGAATTTAAAACTCGTTCCGGATTTCTGCTTGTTCCATAAACAACAAACCCTTTTTGATGTAAAAACTCACCAATAGATTTTCCTATTCCCGAGGAACCTCCTGTAATTAGAACTACTTTATTCATGATTATAGTTATGGATTATGGGTTATGAGTTAATGGATTATGGACTCCAACTCCTAACCTCTTACTTAGAATTGTCCAAAAATAAAAAAATCCTCCCGAAGGAAGACTACTTTTGTAAGAAATAAAAAAAATGGCAAGCGACCTACATCGCACCGCTCAACCACGTACCCTTGCTATGTTCCCATCCTGGGGGAGTCTGCAGGAGCTGGTCGTGTAGGACTTGCCAGTGCAAATATACAAACTTTTTATATTTTTGCAAGTGCTTTGCACCTAATAAAATAACGTTGTATATTGGGGTATTCAAATTTTACACTATGAAAAATTATAACATACTATCTATCATTTTATTAGGAACCTTACTGGTTAATTGTGGAGATACAAAAAAAGGTGAAAATTCTTTATTTACCTTTGATAATTCTAAATTCAAGGAGCAATACCAGCCTCAAGAAGCGCTTTCTTTGGAGATTTTGAACTCCAATTCAAAAACTATAGACAGTATTATTTACTATGTAAATGATAAAAAAATTGGTTCAAAAAAGGGAGTTGACAAATTAACTTTTGAATTAAAGGATCAAAAATTAGGCTACCAAAACCTAAAGGCTTTAGTTTATTATGAGGGACAAAACTCAGAAGCTACCACAAGAGTGGAATTAGTTTCTAATATTCAGCCAAAATTATTAAAATATACCATCGTAAATACCTATCCACACGATATTCAAGCGTACACTCAAGGATTAGAATTTTATCGTGACACGCTTTATGAAGGAACCGGAAACGGTTCAGGTCCATCAGGAAAGAGAGGAATCTCCAGCTTAAGAAAAACAAATTATAAAACGGGGGAAGTCTATAAGAAAGTAGAACTGGCAGATAAATATTTTGGGGAAGGAATTACGATTCTAAATAATAAGGTCTATCAATTGACTTGGAAAAATAATGAAGGATACGTTTATAATGCAGATACTTTCAAAAAAGAAAAGACTTTTACCTATTTTAAACAAATCGAAGGTTGGGGATTGACCAATGACGGAAAATATCTGTACCAATCGGACGGTACAGAAAAAATTTGGATTATTGACCCAACAAACCTCAAAGAAGTAGATTACTTAAATGTATATTCTTTTGAATCAAAAATAAAAGCAGTCAATGAACTGGAATGGATTGACGGAAAAATTTATGGAAATGTCTATCAAAAAGATGCCATTGCAATCATAAACCCTAAAAATGGCGCTGTTGAAGCAATAATAAATCTTGTAGATTTGACTAAAAAGATTACTAAATTAGAAGATACAGACGTTTTAAACGGAATCGCCTACAATCCAAAAACAAAAACCATTTTTATAACCGGTAAAAACTGGGATAAAATGTTTGAAATCAAAGTTTCAGAATAATTTTTATACAAATGACAACGCTAATTATAAATATCAAAGAATTACTTCAGGTTCGGGAAACTTCGATTGCTAAAGTTTCCGGTGCTGAAATGGCGATTCTTCCAACGATCAAAAATGCCTTTTTAGTAATTAAGGACAATTTAATTGCTGATTTTGGTTCTATGGAGAATTTACCTCCAATACATGCCGACAAAACGATTGATGCAACCGGAAAAATGGTTTTACCTTCTTGGTGTGACAGTCATACGCATATTGTTTATGCCGGCAATCGCGAGCAGGAATTTGTAGATCGAATCAATGGCATGACCTATGAAGAAATTGCCAATCGTGGCGGTGGAATCTTAAATTCAGCTAAAAAATTGAATGAAACGACCGAAGAGGAAATCTACAACCAATCCAAAGCTCGGCTGGAAGAAGTCATGCGTTTAGGAACCGGAGCCGTTGAAATCAAATCGGGATATGGATTGACATTCGATGGAGAACTAAAAATGCTACGCGTGATTCAACGATTAGCTCAAAACTATCCAATAACTATAAAAGCAACCTTTCTTGGAGCTCATGCTTTTCCATTGGAATATGCAACAAATCACAAAGGTTATATAGATTTAATCATTAACGAAATGCTCCCTGAAATTGCAAAACATAAACTGGCAGACTTCATCGATGCATTTTGTGAAACCGGTTATTTTACTGTTGATGAAACCCAACAAATCATGGAAGCTGGAATTAAATTTGGCTTAAAGCCAAAAATCCATGTCAATCAGTTCAACTCCATTGGAGGAATTCAAGCTGGAGTAAAATACAATGCCCTTTCTGTAGACCATTTAGAAGTTATGAAACCGGAAGATATTGAAGCTTTAAAAAACACCGAAACAATGCCTGTCGCTTTGCCTTCGTGTTCCTATTTTTTAAGTATTCCGTATACACCAGCACGAGAAATGATAGCGGCCGGACTTCCTCTCGCTCTCGCAACTGATTACAATCCTGGTTCTACTCCATCGGGAAACATGAATTTTGTAGTGGCAACCGCTTGCATCAAAATGAAAATGACTCCCGAAGAAGCCATAAATGCCGCCACAATAAACGGAGCCTACGCAATGGGAATTTCAGAAACCCACGGAAGCATAACTGTTGGCAAAAAAGCAAATCTAATACTAACAAAACCTATTCCATCCTACTATCAATTACCATATGCTTTTGGCAGTAATCTAATTGACACTGTATTGATCGAAGGTGAAATTTTTGCATAAAAAAAGAGGAACATTACGTTCCTCTTTTTTATTTTGTACTATTGCTTGCTCTTATCTTAAAACAAAACTTGTTTTAGAAACCAATATATCTCTATCAAAAATATTGATAAAATACGTTCCTTTAGCAAAATCTTTTCCTTTTAAATCCTCAGAAACTTGAATTGTTTTGTTTTCATATTTAACATTCGTTAAAAAACTGTATGTTAAAGTATTTTCTCCAAAAGTCTCCGTTTTTTTATCGCCTAAAACATTGTTTTTACTGTCAATTACTTGAACATAATATGTTTTATCACCAGATTTAGCAATTTGATTTTCAGCAATTGTAAAATTAACTCTAAGAACGTCAGCTCTGCTCGCTTTATCAGTTTCGATTTGTTTACCAGAACTTCTTAATTTAAAAGCAGATCCTCTAGTGTTTAAAACCGTCAATTTTGAACCAATTTCAACCGCTTTTGCCAATTCTTCATTTTGACCAGTCAATGCTTCTACATTCTTTTTAGTCTCTCCTAATACCACAACCGTACTATCACGTTGCGTAGTAAGTGTTGTATTTGCCTTTTTCAACCCATCATTTTCAGCCATTAAAACCTTCATGTTTCCTTGCAAAGCATTGAATTGGTTTTTGTATTTTGACAATGAAGCTACATCGCCTTTAGATTTACTCAAATCAGACATTAAGTTTACCACTTTATCTCTTTCTTGAATCAATTCATCAGACATTGATGTGTTTTCTGCAATTGCAGCATCATACGTTGACTTTAATTCTTGTAAGTCTTTCATAACTGATTCTTTTTCAGTCATTGTGGTTTTCAATTCTGTTTTTACGATCTCTGTGTCAGAAGTCATTTTAAAAATATAAACTAAACTTCCCACTAATAAAATAGCTAATACTGCTACAACCGCTTTAAGACTTGAACTGCTTTTTTGATTTTCCATCTTTCTAATTTAATTTAATTTATTTTACAAATTTAACAATATATAACCACGTAATAACGTAAGTTAACGTAATTATATTATTTTTGGGAAAAAAATATTTTTTTTGATGGAAAAAATCATCCCATTTACTATTAAAGATCTTGCAAAAATTACGAACCACAGAAGTGGCGAAATAAAATTTGGAGAAAAAATGATAACCGTTCCAAAAGAGACCGATCCTGTTGATTTTCTAAAAACTTGCGAGGCAAAATATGTCTTGTTTGGAATTCCGGAAGACATAGGTATAAGGGCTAATTTCGGCAGGCCTGGCGCTGCATCAGCTTGGGATAGCGCCATTAAAAGCATCGCTAATATTCAGCATAATCGGTTTTGTAAAGGAAACCAACTTATTGTATTAGGCCAGTTGAATGTTAGTGCCGAAATGAGAGAAGTAGAACATTTGGATTTTAATGATATTGATGATCGATCCAAGTTAAGTCAATTAGTAGAAAAAATTGACAAAGATGTTTCCCATATAATCTTCAACATTGTAAAACTGGGTAAAATTCCTATAGTCATAGGCGGTGGCCATAATAATTCTTATGGAAACATAAAAGGATCTGCACTCGCAAAAGGCAAACCTATTAATGCTATAAATTTTGATGCCCATTCTGATTTTAGAATTTTAGAAGGACGTCACAGCGGTAATGGTTTTTCATATGCTTATGAAGAAGGTTTTTTAAAAAAATATTTTATTTTTGGTTTACACGAAAATTACACTTCCAAGAGTGTATTGGACATCATTAAAAAAATAGAAGACCGCGTACGCTACAACACCTATGATAGCTTAAACATTAGAAAAGAAAAAGAGTTTAATCAAGAAATGGATCTAGCTTTAGAGTTTGTAAATGATGATTTTTTCGGAATCGAGATTGATTTAGATTCAATTCCAAACATTGCCAGCAGTGCCATGACATTGAGTGGTTTCTCAGTCGAACAACTTCGCCAGTTTATATCCTTTTTTGCAAAAAATAAAAATGCAGGGTATTTACATATTTGTGAAGGTGCACCTGATTTAGGCGAAGAAAAAAACAACCATTTAATAGGAAAGCTTATTGGGTATTTAGTAACTGATTTTATTAAATCTAATACGATGTAGCCTTTTTTATTGATGAATTTCTGGATTTAAATTCCGGAAATTCTAATCCTAGAATACCATATAAACAATCATCAAAAATAATAATACTATCTTTGCGACGCTATCTATGTACTTAATACAAGATATTTAATACCAAAAATATGTTATTCGAAGATTTATCGCTCTCAAAAAGTATACAAAAAGCCGTATTTGAACAAGGCTACCTTAACCCCACTCCTATTCAAGAACAATCTATCCCTATTGTATTAGCGGGAAGAGATTTAATAGGTTGCGCACAAACCGGAACTGGAAAAACAGCCGCATTTGCTATTCCAATCATACATCAATTACACCGAATTGTGGGTTCTTCAAAAAAAGCCAAACAAATTCGTGCTTTAGTAGTTACTCCAACCCGAGAATTAGCAGTCCAAATTGGGCAAAGTTTTGATACTTACGGTAAGTACACAAATCTGACACAACTTACTATTTTTGGAGGCGTTTCACAAAATCCGCAAGTGGATACCTTAAGAAATGGTGTGGATATTTTGGTCGCAACACCGGGAAGATTGCTTGATTTACACAAACAGGGTTTTATTGATTTAGATCACTTGCACACTTTGGTTCTTGACGAAGCAGATCAAATGCTTGATATGGGATTTGTAAATGATGTAAAGAAAATTGTAAAGCTTACGCCAAAAAACAGACAAACATTATTTTTCTCAGCTACAATGCCAATGGCTATCAGGGAATTAGCAGAAATGTTTCTAACTGATCCAGCAACAGTAACCGTATCGCCAGTTTCGTCTACCGCCGAAAATGTAGAACAACGCGTTTATTTTGTTGAAAAAACAGAAAAAAGAAATTTACTGTATCATTTAATTAAAAACGAAAATCTATCCGATGTTTTGGTTTTTTCAAGAACCAAACACGGTGCTGATAATGTTGTAAAAGCATTACGAAAAAATAATATTGCCGCAGAAGCCATTCACGGTGACAAATCACAAAATGCAAGACAACGCGTTTTGGACGCTTTCAAAAACAAAGAAGTTGGTGTTCTTGTAGCGACTGATATTGCAGCGAGAGGAATTGATATTGACCAATTGCCTTTTGTAATTAATTTTGATTTACCTAATATTCCTGAAACCTATGTTCACCGTATTGGTAGAACCGGTCGTGCGGGAAATGGAGGTATTGCAATTTCTTTTTGCAGTAAAGACGAACATACCTATTGGAAAGACATTCAAAAACTAATAAAAGTGGATGTAAAAACCGTAAATGACCATCCTTATCCTTGGCATTCCGGAAGCCCGGAAACGGCTCCTGAATCTCAACAAAAAAATTCAAACCGTAGTGGTGGAGCTCACAAATCGAGAAAATCAGAAGTTTCCAAACAAAATAAAAAACGCTGGTATTAATTAGATACCAGTCTTTAATTTTTATCTGTAAGAAATGCCTTTTGTCAACAAAACAAAAGGCATTTTTAATACATAACCTCCTTATTTTGAGTTAATTATATGTTAGTTGTTTTTAAATAAATAAAGATTTTATTAAATTTGTTATCATTTATTTTATTCACTTGATATCATTATTCTAAATAATTTAAAAATACAAAATCATGGGAACTTTAGTTAAAAGAAACAGCTCATTTCCAACAGTGAATACCCTTTTTGATGATTTTTTTTCAAAGGATGTATTTGATTGGTCTGATAAAAATTTTTCTACTATAGGCAGTAACTTACCTTCAGTAAACTTAAAAGAAACAGATAATAAATTAGAAGTTGATCTGGCTGCCCCAGGCATGAAAAAAGAAGATTTCAAAGTTGAAATTGACAACAACATGCTTATGATATCTTCAGAGAGAAAAGAGGAAAAAGAGGAAACAAGAAAAAAAGATAATTACGTTAGAAAAGAATTTAATTATCAATCATTTTGCAGAACTTTTACTTTACCTGAATACATTGATGAAAGTAAAGTTGAAGCCAGCTATAAAGATGGAATTTTGCATATAGACATTGCCAAAAAAGAAAATGGCAAGAAAAAAGCGCATCAAACTATAGCCATCAAATAAATACTATTTAATATAAATCATTAAAATCGTTAAGCCTTTAGAATCAGTAACTGGTTTTGAAAGCTTAACGATTTTGATTTTAATGCAAAATCTATTAAAATCAAATTTTTTCAAAACAAGATTACATAAAAATAAATCAAGCAATACTTTTAGGTTTTGATGTTAGAATACTGATGATTTCAAATAATTTAATCGAATCAAAAGGTTTTATGATGATATCATTGATTCCGGCTGAAAGAGCTTCTTCGGTTATTTCTGCTTTATCAAATGCCGTTAATGCTACGATTGGTATGTCTATACCTTTTAGACGAATCTTTCTGGTAGTTTCAAAACCATTGATCAAAGGCATATTAATATCCATCAATATTACATCAAAATTCTCTTTTTCCAGTATTTCCAATGCAGCGTAACCATTGTCAACAACACTGCATTTATAGTTGTTCTTTTCTATAGTTTTTCTAGTAACCAATTGATTAATATGATTATCCTCCACTACTAAAACATTGATTGTTTGAACAGAAGTAATATCAACTTGAATGTTTTTGATGATCTCATTTGTCTTCTCAGGATTAAATTCAAATGCAATTACAAATTTGAATGACGTTCCTTTTCCTATCGCACTTTCGAGCGAAATATCGCTATTAAACAATCCTAGCAGTTGCTTTACAATGGAAAGCCCTAAACCGGTTCCTTGATAATCAGTCTCTTTTCTTCCAACCTGGACGAATTTATCAAAAATCTTATCTTGGTCAGCAGCTGCAATTCCTATTCCATTGTCTTGAATTTTAAATTCTAAAAAATGAGATTTTCCTTCTACTCTCATCAAGTTTACACTTATGATTACTTCTCCTTTTTTTGTAAATTTCAATGCATTACTGACCAAATTCATAATGATTTGAGAAAGCCTTAACTTATCACCTATTAAGTATTCCGGAATAGTAGGATCAACATTCACTTGAACAACATTATCATTCGTTTTAGCGATAAAAGATAATGAACTTTTAATCATATTAATTTCGTCAGAAATATTAAAACTCAAATTTTCAAGAATAATTCTATTGTCTTCAATTTTATTAATTTGCAGAATATCATTCACTAATGATAATAAATATCTGGCTGAAAATTTAAGAGAACTTAAATGTGGACTATGCTCTAATTCTTTATGTTCATCAAGTAACATATTAGTAATTCCTACTACACCGTATAAAGGAGTCCTTAATTCATGACTGATTGTAGAGACAAATTGTGATTTTAATACGGAAGCTTCTTCTGCTTTTTCTTTGGCAATTATTAATTCCTTATTGGTTTCAGAAAGCTCAGCATTCGTTTTCTTCTTATAATTATTATTTTTGAATAAAGAATAGAGCAATAGCAACAATACTAAAAATATAACAATAAATAGTAGTACTATAGTTTTAGATTTTTCTAAACTTTGAAGTTGAGCCTTTTTTTCAATTTCAATTTTGTCTATTTCCCTTTTATACTCGTCTAATTCTAAATTTATTCCTGCTACAGTTGCTTTATCAAGTTTTTCTTTATTGTAGAGTTCATCAGTAATTACATTATAACGTTCGAGATTTTCATATGCTTTTTTATGATCTCCTTTTTTCAATAAATATTTAGAGTATTCTAGATGCGCAAAGGACAAGTCTGACTTTTCATTTCCTGCTTTTCCAAATTTTATAGCACTTAAAAAAAATGATGTCGCTTTATTATGGTTTTCTTTGTATGCATAATACATTCCATTTAGCATATTTAAAGCTACAACGGTTGTTTCATCACCATATTTTTTATTGTATTTATTGATGAATTCCAAACTTGGCAAACCTTTTTCAAAACGACCAATATCAAAATAAGCCCAAGCAATATTAAGTTTGGTCATAAAAACCTGATTAGTGTCTGCTAATTTTTGACTGTACTTAAGGGAGTTTTCATAAAATTTTATTCCTTCTACATATTGTTTTTTCTCAAAACAATAGATATTACCTAAATTGTTATTTATCCTTTTTCTTAAAATGTCATTATTCGTCTTATCAGCATAGGATAGACTCTTGTTATAGAAAAATATGGCTTTATCAAATTCGGCCATCTCAGCATAATTCGCTGCAATTGTAATATAGCAAATAGCAGTAGCATATAAATCATTAGCGTCAATAGCGGAACGAAGTGCTACTTTAGAAATATCCAAAGATTTTTCAAAATTAGCATCTTTTAAGTATTGAGATGCTTGATCCGTTAATTTAGTGATTTCTTTCTTTGAATATATTTTTGTCTGTGCAATTGAATTATTACCAAAATAATTTAATACAAACAATAGTAACAAAACAATCCGTAAATGATACATAAACAATTAGAGTTTATCAAATATACATTTTTTAATAAAAAAAGGAGCCATATACACACATTATATATTAAAATAAACAGAATAAATAGATATTCAAAAAAGAGCACTACTAGCCGTAAAATTAAAAAATGTTTCCAATTTAATTTTTAAACATAAAAAAACCTGCTCAACTAATTGAGCAGGTTAAATATATCATTTACCAGAAAAACTTAAAATTACAGCTATTCTGAAATTACAGCTTCATTTTCATCATCACCTTCCCATTGACCAACAACGGATGTAGCCAAGGCATTCCCTAAAACATTTGTTGCACTACGAAACATATCGCAAAAATGATCTATTGGTAAAATTAATGCGATTCCTTCAATTGGAATGTCAAACATACCGCAGGTTGCAGCAACCACTACTAAACTTGCTCTTGGAACACCTGCAATACCTTTGCTGGTAAGCATTAAAACTAAAAGCATGGTCATTTGTGTTCCTAAATCTAAATCGATTCCGTAGGCTTGAGCAATAAAAATACTGGCAAAAGTCATGTACATCATACTTCCATCCAGGTTGAAAGAATACCCAAGTGGTAACATGAAAGAAACAATTCTGTCTTTTACTCCAAAACGTTCTAATTCTTCCGTTAATTTTGGAAAAACTGCTTCGCTACTGGTTGTTCCAAAAGCAATAATCAAAGGGCTCACAATTCTTTTAAGTAAAACGGTCATTCTACTTTTTAGAAAAATATAACCTACTACTATTAATACCAGCCAAAGTGATGAAATTCCCACTAAGAATGAACCAAAAAATTTGAAATATGTAATCGCTAATTCCTGAAAATCTCTTACGGCGAATACTCCGGCAATCGCACCAAAAACACCTATTGGAGCAAACTTCATTACGTAGTTAACCATTTTAAGAACAATATGAGAGGTTTTATCTAAAGCATTTGTAACAGGCTTTACATAATCTCCCAATGCTGCTGCCGCTAAACCAAAGAAAATAGAAAAAATTACAATTTGTAAAATTTCATTGGTAGCCATTGCTTCAAAAATACTTTTTGGTACAATATGCTCTATAAAGTTTTCAAAGGATATATTTTGAGTTTTTGCAGTAACTTCTGAGACAGAGGCTAAATCAACATTTGATAAATTAAGTCCAACTCCCGGTTCAAGTATGTTTACAAAAAACATTCCCAATAATAACGATACGAATGAAGCCGTAAAAAACCAACCCATTGCTTTACCGCCTATTCTTCCTACTGCTTTAATATCACCCAGTTTTGCAATTCCTACAACAAGCGTTGTAAAAACTAATGGCGAGATAATCATTTGAACTAATCTAATGAAAATTGTTGCGAGGATTTTAATTTTTGCACTAAAGCCTTGAGCTGCTTCTGGAGAAATTGAATTATGAATTATAATTCCCAGAATGGCGCCCAAAACCATAGCTATTAATATTTGTCCTGTTAATCCTGAAAAAAAAGATGGTTTTTTAGTTGTTTTGGTATTCATTAAATTGATTGTTAGGTTTTAGTCTTAGCCCTGATTATTTCACTTCACTTTTATTTTCATAAGAGTTCCGTGAACTTTAAAACAGCATCCTTTTCCTGTTTACAGTAAAGAAAGATAAAGTATAAAGCAGGAAAAGCTTCAAAAATTAATATTAATAGGTTTTGTTTATTAAATAAAAATCAGCAAGTACAATGGCAGCCATTGCCTCAACTATAGGCACTGCACGCGGCACTACACAAGGATCATGACGCCCTTTTCCAGTCATCTCGGTAATATTACCTTTGTTATCCAATGATTCTTGTTTTTGCATAATTGTAGCTACAGGCTTGAAAGCCACACGGAAATAAATATCCATTCCATTACTAATTCCGCCTTGGATTCCTCCTGAAAGATTCGTTTTAGTAGTTCCGTCAGGATTGTATAAATCATTGTGCTCGCTTCCTTTCATCTTAGCTCCGCAAAAACCACTTCCAAATTCAAATCCTTTTACGGCATTAATAGAAAGCATGGCTTTGCCCAATTCAGCATGAAGTTTGTCAAATACCGGCTCTCCTAAACCAATAGGCACATTTTGAATCACACAAGTTACGGTTCCACCAACAGTGTCCCCTTGTTTGCGAATATCACGAATATATTCCTCCATAATTACCGCTGATGCTTCATCAGGACAACGAACAGGATTATTTTCAGTTTTTGAAAAATCTAATTCTTGGTATGGTTTTTCTAAAAAAATAGGACCTACTGAAGAAACGTAAGCGTTGATTTTTATTTCTGGTAACATTTGTTTGGCTACCGCTCCAGCCACCACTCTGCTGGCGGTTTCACGTGCAGAACTTCGTCCACCTCCACGGTAATCACGAACACCATATTTTTTCTCATACACATAATCGGCATGACTGGGTCTGTAATTATCTTTTATATGAGAGTAATCGTCTGATTTTTGATTGGTATTCGGGATAATGAAACCTATGGGAGTTCCAGTTGTTTTACCTTCAAATATTCCGGAAAGAAATTGTACATCATCCGGCTCTTTACGTTGGGTAACTATAGCCGATTGACCCGGCTTTCTTCTTGACATTTCAAATTGAATTGCATCTAAATCTATAGTTATTCCAGGAGGGCAACCATCTATTATACCGCCTAATGCTTCACCATGTGATTCTCCAAAAGTTGTTATTCTAAATAGTGTTCCGTAGCTATTTCCTGCCATTATAATTAGTTTTGAACAAAAGTACCATTTTAGTTTAAAGTTTAAAAGCTTATCCCGAGATTTCGGGATAAAGTTTTAAGAAACATTTCACATTTATTGATATTAATTTAATCTTGTCTTAGATTTCTTAACCTTTAATTTCATTTCTATTGCTAATAATTCTATTAATTTGGTAAACTTCAAATTCAAATACATTGAAAAAAAGAAAAGTCGAGTTAGTGGTGATTTCTGATGTGCACCTTGGAACTTTTGGTAGTCATGCTAAAGAACTTTATAATTATTTATCTTCTATAAAGCCTAAAACGTTAGTCTTGAATGGTGATATTATAGATGTATGGCAGTTCCGAAAATCCTACTTTCCAAAAGCACATTTAAAAGTCATACAAAAAATTATAAGTTTTGCATCCAAAGGGACTAAGGTTTACTACATCACAGGAAATCATGACGAAATGCTCCGAAAATTTAGCGACATGAATATGGGTAATTTTGCATTAGTGGACAAATTAGTATTAGACCTTGATGACAAAAAAGCTTGGATATTTCATGGCGATGTCTTTGATGCTTCTGTACAACACTCAAAATGGATTGCCAAACTTGGCGGTTTAGGATATGATTATTTAATACTTTCAAACCGTTTTGTCAATTGGTGTTTGTCAAAATTAGGAAGAGAACCGTATTCTTTTTCTAAAAAAATAAAAGCAAGCGTCAAAAAAGCAGTAAAACACATTTCTGATTTTGAGAAAACAGCCACCGAATTAGCTATAGAAAACAACTATGACTATGTTATTTGTGGGCATATCCATGAACCGAAAATGATTCATAAAGAAAACAAAAATGGTGCAACTTTGTATTTAAATTCCGGGGATTGGGTGGAGAATTTGACTGCATTGGAATACAATAAAAAGCGTTGGAAATTATATAGTTATTCCGAAACAAACTATGTTGAAGAAGAAAATCTTTTTGAAATGGAAGATATTTTAAGCAATCAAATAGTGCCTTCAGCGCTTTTCTCGAAACAAAATATCCTAATGTAATGCCAATATAAAAAAGGTATCAAAATTCTAAAAAAACGTAAATTATATAACTTTTCTTTAAAATTTTATAAAATTCATATCCTACTAAATCATACATTTGTAGCTATAAAAACTTACTTATGAAAAAAATTATTTTATCGGCAATAATGTTAATTGGATTAGCATTTACCGCACAAGCACAAGACATTTCGAAAAACGCATTGGGATTACGTTTAGGTGGTAATAATGGTTTTGGTGGAGAACTTTCTTACCAAAGAGCATTAGGAAGCAACAATAGACTTGAACTTGATTTAGGTTGGAGAAACAGAAGTAACTACAACAATAATGGTTTTGATGACAATGCAGTAAAATTAGCAGCTTTGTACCAATGGGTATGGAACATTGATGGTGGTTTCAACTGGTATGCTGGTGTAGGTGGTGGTGTAGGAAGCTACAGTTATGATGACAATGACAACAATTCATTTAATGAAACGTTTGTATTTGCTGCTGGAGATATTGGTATTGAATACAATTTTGACATTCCTTTGTTAATTTCATTAGATTTCAGACCTGAGTTTGGAGGAAATGGATATTACGAAAACAATTACGGTTCTGATATTGCACTAGGACTTAGATACCAATTCTAATATTTTTAGAAAACATATTAAAAACGCCACTATTTCTAGTGGCGTTTTTTTTATTTAAAAATAATTTCTTTTTTGGAATTTATTTTGACTACACAAAAAGGATTTGTAAATGCTTGTGTAACCATGCTCCCAGGTTCAGGGCTAGTTTCTTTTATAGTGATAACAATATTTTTATCGGTTTCTACTACAGTATCAATTCCTATACTATAACCTCCCGAAGTTTTTTCACCCATATTCAAAACTATAAAATTAGAAGTCTGAATATCATTCGGACTAATTTTATTTTTTAAATTTTCATCATTCTGTAGCATTGCAATTTCATTTGGTTCCGAAAGAATCTCAAAAAAACGAATACTTGCACCGCCATTCGTCTGTTGGGTCAAGACTTCATATAAAGAATTTTTATCGGAACTTTTTGTAGATGTTGCGCCACAGGAAACTAAAGTTACAGCCACTAGTGCTACTAATATTTTTTTCATTGCAGAATTTTATTGATTAATAAATTAAATTTAAAAAATGTTACTTGCTTCTATTATAGAAAAATGTAAAATCTATGCGTATTTTTTTATGGCTTTTTTATATAATTCTTCGTAAAGTGGCAAGATGTTTTTGATGTCAAATTGTTTTGCAACTGACAGCGCATTTTCTTTAAATTTCTGAAGAGTAGCATCGTCTTTTAAAATTTTCAAAGCATTTTGTGCCATTTCATCCGTGTTTCCCACATCACTCAAATATCCAGAAATACCGTCAAAATTTACTTCTGGTAAGCCTCCAGAGTTACTTGAAATTACAGGAACACTCCAAGCCATTGCTTCTAAAGCGGCAAGTCCAAAACTTTCGGTTTCAGATGGCAACAGGAATAAATCAGTATAACTCAAAATTTTATCGATTTCATTACTGTTTCCAAAAAAAATAACTTTATCCTGAATTCCTAATTCCTGACATAAATATTCTGCTTTTTCTTTTTCAGGACCATCTCCTACCATCATCAATTTAGCAGGAATCTCTTTTTGAATAGTATAGAAAATTTTAATTATATCCGGAATTCGTTTTACTTTTCTGAAGTTACTGATATGAGTAATGATTCGCTCATTTTCCTTTGCCATTACGGAACGATGACAAGCAATAGTGGGATCATTGACGTTTTTATCTAATTCTATAAAATTAGGAATTACCTCAATTTCGTTTTTTATATTAAATAATTTATGGGTATCATCTTTCAAACTTTGGGAAACCGAAGTAACAAAATCCGATTTGTTAATGCTAAAAGTTACTGCTGGTTTATAGAATGGATGATTCCCTACTAATGTTATATCAGTTCCGTGAAGTGTAGTCACCATTGGAATATTAATTCCCTCATCTTTCAGCATTTGTTTTGCCATATACCCCGCATAAGCATGCGGAATAGCATAATGCACGTGAAGCAATTCGATTTTATATAACTTTACCATGTCAACTAATTTGCTTGACAAAGCCAATTCGTAAGGTTGATAATGAAACAATGGATATTCAGGAACATTCACTTCGTGATAATGCACATTTGCATTTAAAAGCGCCAAACGAACGGGTTGGCTATACGTTATAAAATGAATTTCGTGACCACGTCTTGCCAATTCAAGACCTAATTCTGTAGCGACAACACCACTTCCTCCAAAGGTAGGATAACAAACTATTGCAATTTTCATGTATGTGTTTTAATGAAACGAATTTAAGAAAAATAGGAATGCCTTTTATGGAAATTTAAGTTAAATACTATAAAAGATAATTACATTGTTTCATGCGCTACTTGTCCTTTTTTAGACCTTTTTTTATTAATCCATTTATTCACTTTATGGCTGAGATAAGCCGAGCCGCTTCCTATAATTGCTCCTGCAAATACATCACTTGAATAATGAACCCCTAAATGCATTCGTGAATATCCTACTGCTCCTGCCCATACAAAAGATGGCGCAATTACGTACCATTTGGGATATGCTATGCTCAGTGATGTTGCTGTTGCAAAAGCTAAAGAAGTATGACCGGAAGGAAATGAACTCTCCACTGCCGATGTTGCTTGATCAATATCGGGATAGGTTTCAAATGGTCTGTCCCTTTTCATAGTATGTTTCAATGCAGTGGTAATAAATGCATTCACTAAAAATGTTTCTCCTATAAAAATTGCCTGTTTCTTGATGGAACTATCTTTCTTTATTAAACCAACAGAATATATAATAATGGGAGTTGCAACACTAAATGGAACCGCACTATTCGTTACCAATTTAAAAGTGGGATCTAAGTCTTTATTTCTATCTACATTAATATCGCGTAGCATATTTATATCCATATTTTGAGCATTTACAAAAGTCATGCAAAAAAGCAACACAATTAAATTGACTTTTGTAAAAACGGTATTCTTATTTTTCATCAAGCTATTTTTAGCTCAAATATACTATAATACAGAGTGAAGTTTGAAACTAAATACTTCAAATAAAATTCATAATAACGCTTTTAATAACAATAGCCCAAATGAAATTGTTTGCTAATCTCATTTGGGCTAAGTCCTAATTATTACATTAAAATTAGGCTAGTGTACAATCGCTTCATAAATTACCTTCTGGATATCTTCCCTAATGTTTTCTTTAGATAATCTATTTTCACCTGCAACTGGAAAAGTTCTGTTGGATAAAAACACATAGACAATTTGCGTTTCTGGATCAGCCCAAGCCATCGTTCCTGTGTAACCGGTGTGTCCAAAACTTGTCATGGAAGCACAACCGCACGTAGGTCCTTCAGTACCCAATTGTGGTTTATCAAAACCAACACCTCTCCTATTTCCTGCAGCACAAAAATAACACGTATTGAAATCTTCAAATGTTTTTTCAGAAAAATACTGCTGATTGCCATAACTTCCTTTTTGCAAATAAAGCTCCATCATTTTAGCCACATCCATAGCATTCGAAAAAACGCCGGCATGACCCGAAACACCACCTTCTAAAGCTGCTGACAAATCATTGACATCCCCTTGCAAAAGCTGATGACGGAAATACGTATCTGTTTCTGTTGGAGGAATTCTGTTTTTATCAAATTTAGTCAATGGATTAAAACTGGAATTATTCATTCCGAGTGAGCGATAGAAATTCTCTTGAATTAAAACATCCAATGTTTTACCCGTTGTTTTTTCTAAATAATCTTTCAAAATCATAAAAGTAAGATCACTGTACTTGTATTCTTTTTTCAATGAAATTTTACTCTTAACAATCATTTTCATTATTGTGTCGCTAAAATCATTTCTTATAAAAAGACTGTCTGTCAATCGTTTAGAAAACTGCTCTTCAGAAATTTTTCTGAAGTATTTTTCAGATGGAAATTTCGATTTGTCCACTGTCGCTTTATAAAATGGAATTCCTGCGGCAAGTCCCGCATAATGAGACAATAAATCCTTAAAATTAATATTCGCCTTATTCGAATCTTTAAAAATAGGACACATTGTTTCTAATGTAGTTCCCAAATTTATTTTTTGATGATCGTATTGCAGCATTACATTGGGCAACGTAGCCAGTATTTTTGTCAACGAGGCAACATCATAAATGTCTGAATTTTCAACTTTTATAGTTTTATCATACGTATGATGTCCGAATGATTTCTGATAAATTACTTTTCCTTTTCTGGCTACCAAAACCTGAATTCCGGGTGTCATTTTACCATTAATCGCTTTATTGGCGATAGCATCAATTTTTGACAAAATTGCAGCATTCATTCCTACATTCTCAGGAGTTGTGAATCCCAAGCGATTTAACTTTTCGGTTGATAATCCGTCATTTACTTTAAAACTTGAATTTATAGAAACTGGTAATTTTCCTTTGGCTTCAATCGCTCCAAAGATTAGTTCTGCAGAAACAACTTGTGCAATAGCACTGTTTTGATAGGAAACAACCAATCCTTCGATATCATTAAAATTTGTAATGGGTAATAACGAATAGGGTTTGGTAAAAACATTCAGAATTACATTATTATTTTTGGCTAAAAAATTGATCTTAAATAATTCATTTGATTTTAAATCGTCATTTTTGAAAGCAACATCCGATTTGTGATATCCAATGATTACAGTTGTAAACGGTTGTAATTTTACTTGTAAACTGTCCAGATTTACATCTGCAATTACAGTTACCTCGGTGTATTTTTTCAAAGTTGAAACAAAAGTATCATTACTGTCATCTCCTATTTTTACGTAGGCTATTTTTTGTTTGTCCAAATTTTTTATTGGTAAAACAGCAGCCGTGTTTTTTAGAACTGTAACTGCATTTTCATACAACTCATACTGTAAAGCATCATTTTTAGATGAATTTAAATCGTCATATAAGTTATCCGTTGCAATAGGTTTATAAGAGTTTAAACCCGCTTTATATTTGAATTTCAATATTTTTTTTACAGAAAAAGCCAATCTTTCGTCTGTAAATAAATTAAGAGAATAAGCAAGCTTAAATTTCTCAATAGCTGTAGAAACATTTTCAGGAAATAACAGTACATCGTTTCCAGCCATAAAAGCTTCAAAATTAATTTCGCTGGGCATCATGAAGTTGCTCACTCCTTTCATATTCAAAGCATCAGTAAAAATAAGTCCTTTGAATCCTAATTCTTTTTGAAGAATATTGGTTACCACATTATAGGAAATAGAGGAAGGATAATTAGGTCTTGATTCTAAACTGGGAACGTTTAAATGCGCCACCATAACAGACGAAAGTCCTTCATGAAACATTTTTCTATAGGGATAAAACTCTACTAGCTCTAATCTTTCTTTAGAAAAATTAATGGTTGGCAATCCTTTATGAGAATCCGTTTCGGTATCGCCATGACCGGGGAAATGCTTTCCGGTAGAAAAAATTCCTTGGCTCTGAACGCCTTTCATTAAAGCAATGGCACGTTCTGTAACTTTGAATTTATCTTCTCCAAAAGAGCGAAAACCTATAATGGGATTTCTGGGATTTGTATTGATATCGAGAACCGGGGCAAAGTTAAACTGCAATCCCAATCGTTTGCTTTGTTCCCCCATTTGAGCACCAACCTTCTCCAACAATTTCATGTCCTGGATGGCTCCAAGTGTCATATTCCAAGGATAACGATACGTAGAATCAAGTCGCATACTCAATCCCCATTCCGCATCACTACCAATAAACAAAGGGATTTTTGACTTCGATTGAAAACGATTGGTTAATTTAACTTGACGAACCGGACCACCTTGAAAGAAAATTAATCCTCCAATTTTGTTGTCTTGTATCTGCTTGTCAATGGCGTTGAAGTGTACAGTATCTTTATTAGAATATGCGGCAACCATAAATAATTGCCCAAATTTTTCCTCTAAAGTCATTGCATTGTAAACACTATCAACCCATTTATTTCCTTCGGGAGATAATTCAAAAAGTCTAGGAGTATTACTTAAAGCTATACTGTCCAAATTTTTTGATTTGGACGGACCGTTGGTTAAAATTACTTTATTCTTATTAATTTTTGTCCCAACACAACTTGAAGCTACAAAGAAAAGTAAGACATAAAATAAAACAATTTTGACGCCTATTTTTCTCATGGTACTGTTTTGTTTAAAAAAAGCGACTATGCCAACTATCGATGGCTGGAACTTCCCAAGATTCATTGTACTCTTCTATATTATTGACTAAATTATTGAAAACTATTGTATTTTCAGTAACCGCTTTATCTTTTACCATTTTCTTGAAATCAATCAAAGGCTTATGGGCAATATGCTCTCCTAATTTGAAAGTCACATTCATTTTATCCAATAAATCAACCGTATACTTTTGTTCTAAACTTTGAATAAATTCCACAGAAGAGTCAATAGAACAACCCGTAGCTGCTTGTACATCCTGATTTACGGCAATAATGATAAATCGGTTGTATTTTAATTGATACGATGATTCTAAACTGGTACCATGTGCAGCCCAACCTTCAAGAAAGGATTGCAAGGCAGTTTCTATTTCAGAAAATTCGGCATCCGAAAATTTTCTGTTTGATTGATAAATCCAGATTTTAGATTCTTCGGGTAAATTTTCAAATGGAACGTACATCTTAATTGTGAGTTATGAGTTGTGAATTTTGAGTTATAAAATCAAAATTCGTAATTTTAAATTTTTAATTCGTAATTGATTTACAAATCTTGTGCATTGGCAATCAATTCCGCAATATCCATAACTTTTACTTCGCCTTCCTTTTCTTTGTTTTTAATACCATCTGTCATCATCGTATTACAAAAAGGACAACCCGCAGCAATTATTTCTGGTTTTGTTTCTAATGCATCTTCGGTTCTTTCAACATTGATTTCCTTGTTTCCAGGCTCAGCATCTTTAAACATTTGGGCACCACCAGCACCACAACATAAACCGTTAGCTTTAGAACGCTTCATTTCTACTAATTCAGCATCCAATTTAAGAATTAAATCTCTTGGTGCTTCATACACATTATTGGCTCTTCCTAAATAGCAAGGGTCATGAAAAGTAATTCGTTTTCCTTTAAATTGTCCTCCTTCAATGGTCAATCTTCCATCATCTAATAATGATTTCAAAAATTCCGTATGGTGAACGACTTCATATTTTCCGCCTAATTCCGGATATTCGTTTTTCAGTGTATTGAAACAATGCGGACAAGCTGTAACAATTTTTTTTGCTTCGTATGCATTCAAAACCTCAATATTCATCATGGCTTGCATTTGAAACAAAAACTCATTACCGGCTCTTTTTGCAGGATCACCAGTACAACTTTCTTCAGTACCTAAAACGGCAAACGATACATTTGCACGATTTAAAATTCGAACAAATGCCTTGGTTATTTTCTTTGCTCTATCATCAAAACTTCCTGCACAACCTACCCAAAATAAAACTTCTGGTTGTTTCCCTTGAGCTAACATTTCGGCCATAGTTGGCACTATTAAATTCTCTGACATACTATTTTATTGATTCGGTTATTTTCCCCACCCCAGCCCTCCCCGAAGGGGAGGGAGCCGAGATTGTTTTTGTATGGTTTAAAAATATTATTGCATTGCTATTATTTACTCCTACTTTCCAGTTTTAACTCCCTCCCCTTCGGGGAGGGCTGGGGTGGGGAACTATTCGTTTTTCCAATTCAATCGATCTTGCTGATTGTATTGCCAAGGCGCACCGTTATTTTCTATATTAGTCATCATTGCATTAATTGGCATTGGTGCTGCACTTTGTTCCATTACTAAATAGCGTCTCATATCCATGATAATTGAAAGCGGACTAATATTTACAGGACATTCCTCAACACACGCATTACATGATGTGCAAGCCCAAAGTTCTTCCGGTGTGATATAATCGTTCAATAATGTTTTGTTATCCGGAATAAAAATACCTTTATTGGCATCAATATTTCTTCCTACTTCTTCCATTCGATCTCTTGTATCCATCATGATTTTACGTGGAGACAATTTTTTACCTGTTATATTCGCAGGACAAGATGAAGTACAACGACCACATTCCGTACACGTATAAGCATTCAATAACTGAACCCAATTTAAATCCTGAACGTCACTTGCTCCAAATTTACTTGGAACTGCATTTTCATCCACTGGTGCTGCCGCAAAGGGATCAGCATTAGGATCCATCATCAGTTTTACCTCCTTGGTAACGGATTCTAAATTATCAAATTGTCCTTGAGGATTTAAATTCGCAAAATACGTATTTGGAAATGCTAACAGAATGTGTAAATGCTTAGAAAAATAAAGATAGTTCATGAAAATCAAAATCCCAGTAATATGCAACCACCAGAATATTTCAGAAAGAAGCATCACTAATTCATTAGACATTCCATTAAATAATGGCTCAATAAATTGACTGATTGGAAATGAACCTGCTTTAATAAAATGAGAAAAACCTCCAGGTACATTCTGTAAATGCAAATCAGATGCATTCATTAATAAAAACAATGTCATTAGAACTACCTCAAAATACAAGATATAATTAGCATCGTTTTTAGGTGCTCCGGTCAAATCAGGATTAGCAAATCGCTTTAGTTTGATGATATTTCTTCTTATCCAAAAAGAGATTACTGCAACTAAAACTAAAAGAGCCAAAATTTCGAAAGAAGCAATTAACACATCATACGTAGTTCCTAAAAAAGCAAAAACACGATGTGTCCCAAAAAGTCCATCAATAATAATTTCTAATAATTCTATATTTATAATTACAAAACCTACATAGACTATAATATGCAATACTCCAGCAATAGGTCTTTTCACCATTTTGGATTGACCAAGAGCAATCATGGCCATATTAGTCCATCGTGCTTTGGGATTATCGGAACGATTTACATCGGTTCCAAGGTTTATATTTCTAATTATTTTTTTAACGTTTGTATAAAAATAACCAAAACCAATTACCAAAAGGATGGCAAATAAAATATTGTCTAAATAGCTCATAATTGCTAATTTTTTACATTAGATATAGAATCGTTTACAGGAGCAACATAAGGCTTGTTTTTCTTTCCAAACAAAGAAACATTGACATATCTGGTTGGATAAAGTCTTACGTCTTGCAATAATAATTCTAATTCTTTTGTTGTACTTTTAATATTTTGGTAGAAAGCATCATCGTTCAATAATTTACCCATAGAACCTTTACCGGATTCCAAACCGCTCATAATACCATCGACTCTGCCTAAAGTTGCATTTAGGTTTTTTACCGTTTTTCCTAAATCGGCTTTATTCAATGAATCAGATATTTTAGAAAAATTCCCGGATATTTTATTAAAATTGGTAACAACACCATTTATTTGAGTTTTGTTATCATCTAATAAAGTATTAAGACTTAAAGAAACTTTGTGAAATTGTTCAATAGTCTTGCTCAATTCCGCTAAAGAAACTTTTAAATCCTGCTGCCCTTTTTGATCCAAAACATTATTCAATCCTGAAATCAATTTATCAGTAGTTCCCAGTAGTTTTTCTAATTTTTCTTGAAGTGGTGCTAATTGATCTCCTACTTTATCTGTAAGTCCTAATTTTACTCCGCCCTCTAATTTTTGACCATCAACAGCTAATATTTTATCATTAAAATTAGGAATAATTGCAATTTGTTTACCTCCGATAAATCCTGGCTCATAAATAGAAGCTGTACTCGATTTAGAAATTGGGAAATCCGTTTTTAATTGTAATTCAACTAATAATACACCCGTATTTTCATCTATTGTAATACTGCTAACTTTACCAATAACTAATCCGTTTAGCGTAACAGGCGCAGATGTGGCTAAACCTTCTACACTTTTATATTCAACATAAAATGTTTTGTAATTGGTAAAAAGGTCCCTTCCTTTCAAAAAACTGTAGCCCCAGATAAATAATAAAATAGATGCAATTACTAAAATAGCAGTTTTAATTTCTCGTGTTATTTTCAAAATTTAAGTATTTTTTACAAATTTAATATAAAATATTTGACTTGTTGTAATTATTTAAGCGCTTCTTGAATACTAATATTCTTTCCATCTTTGATTGCAATTATATATGCCGAAGCATATCCTTTGGATTTTACCACTTTTAAATCCTGTTTTGCGATGTTATAGTCTGATGTTAAGCCATATGCGTACTTATATAAAGATCCATTACTTTTTGTTACCGAAACATTTTTTAATCCTTTAAAATTCGAGGAATTTAATTTAATGTTTTTATTTCCGGCTGCAAATTGAACTTTAAAAACTACATCTGAATTTTGTGTTTTCGGCTCTTGTTTTTCTATAATACGCTTTGATTTAGTACTCTTTGAAGTGTCTTTTCTTTCATTTTCGACTACTTTTTTGGATGGAAGCTCTTCATAATTTTCATTGGATTGCGTTCCAAAATATTCTTTTTTGTAAGCAATAATAGCCGATGCAATAGCTTCTGCCATATTATTTTGTCCTTCCTCTGAATTTAAATAAAGTCCTTCCTCACTATTGGATAAAAAACCCAATTCAATCAATACACTTGGCATATAAGCGGCATCCAAAACCCATAAAGGAGTCTGTTTTATACCTCTTGATTTTCGATGTAATTTATTTTTAAAATTATTTTCAATTTTTGAAGCCAGATTTATACTTCGATCTAAATAATCTTCTTGCAGAATTTTCAATCCAATCAAAGTTTCAGGATTCTTGGGGTCAAATCCTTTATAGGTTTGCTTGTAATCTTTCTCCAGTAATATTACCGAATTTTCTTGTTTAGCAATTTCTAAATTACCTTTACTTCTTGCCAAACCCATTACAAAAGTTTCTGTACCAAAAGGAACTGGATTTTTAACCGAATTGCAATGTACAGAAACAAATAAATTAGCATCGATACTATTTGCTTTTTTGGGTCTGTCCTTTAATTCTATAAAAACATCAGTTTTTCTGGTATGAACAACTTGAATGTCATTGTCTTTTTTGAGGTATTTTTCTAACTTTAAAGTCGTTTTAAGCGCAATTTCTTTTTCAACAAAACCATGATAAGAATTCCCTGGATCTTTACCTCCGTGACCCGCATCTAAAATAACAGTGAACTTTTGATTGGATTGAGAAAAAGCATTGAAGCAGAAAAAAAGAAATATAGCAAAAATTGTGGTTTTGACTCCTCTGGTTATTTTCAAAATATGAGTATTTTTTTTACAAATTTAATATAAAAAGGATAAGCTATTATTATTTAATTACATCTTGAATGTTAATTTTTTCTCCGTTTTTAAATGCGATCAAAAATGCGGAATCATATCCTTTTTCTTTTGCTTCATTTAATTGCTTTTTTGCTTCATCATAATCCGCAGTTTCTCCATACATATATTTGTAAACCCTGTTTTCAAAGGCTACAGAAATATTTTTAAGTCCGTTAAAATTTTTCGGTACTAATTCTAATCTTTTACTACTGGCTGAAAGTTGTACTTTGAATAAAGTTTTAGAATCATCAGCCGTTTTTTTTACTTGTGTTGATTCTCCTGCAGGTTGAGAAGTCATTTTTGGTTTGGCAGGAGCAACAGTATCTCTTATAGGTTTTTCATTAATTTTTTGCGAAGGCGACTCTTCAAAAACTTCAGTTTCACCAGTACCAAAATATTCTTTTTTATAACTGATAATTGCCTCTGCGATAGCTTTGGCAATTTCATTTTGACCGTCTTCTGAATTTAATGTATTCCCTTCAATAGAATTGGATATAAACCCCATTTCAATCAATACTCTTGGCATGTATGCTTTGTGAAGCACCATAAAAGGGGCTTGTTTCACTCCTCCACCTCGTATTTTTTTTCCTAAATCTGCAAAAGCATCTTCTACCTTACTTGCCAGCGAAATACTATTGTCTAAATATTCCTCCTGCATCAAGGTCATACCAATCATAGTCTCGGGAGAGTTCGGATCAAATCCTTCATACTTTTGTTTGTAATCTTTTTCTAAAGTAATTACAGAGTTCTCTTTTTTTGCAGCCTCAAGATTTGAAGCAACTTTACTCAAACCCATCACATAAGTCTCAGTACCATCGGCAGCAGTGTTTCTATTGGCATTACAATGAATCGAAACAAAAATATTAGCGTTAAATCTATTGGCAATATTGGCTCTTTCAATTAAATCAATGAATACATCTGTTTTTCGGGTATAGTTGACATCCATTTGTTTTGTAGACTCTAATAGCTTCCCCACTTTCAAAACTACGGCCAAAGCAATATTTTTTTCCACACGCCCTTCATAAACAGCGCCAAAATCATGTGCTCCGTGACCCGCATCTAAAGTTACCTTGAAAATATTGCTTTGACTAAAGCCCGATAAAGAAATTATCGTCAAAATAAAAGTTAATATTGTTTTTATTTTATATGTAATATGCATAAATCCAAAAGTTAATTTAATTAAAACACTACCGTCATAAAATTTTTTATTTGACTATTTTTGACAAAAAATTATATGTAAGTTTGACATGTCAAAAAACAGGCCATAATTTTACAAAAATAGCATTTAAACCTTTGTATACAAACTTATTTAATATCGTTTTATTATCAATTTTCCTATCATTAGGGTCTGGTAAATTATATTCTCAAGATATAACAAAAAAAAAGACGGGAATATCCGCAAACAAACAAAAAGATAGTACCACTTTAGATACTAACAAAAAAGGCACAGCTATTTTAACGGTTACAAAAGAAACCGATTCCATAAAAAAAGACAGTGTAAAGCCTAAAAAAGCGTTTCTTGACGGAAAGGTAAGATATAAAGCGGAGCAATATGCTAAAATTGACCAAAAGAAAAAGCTGATCACATTATATGATAAAGCGGAATTGTATTACCAAGACATCGAATTGAAATCTGGAATAATCGTTATGGATTATGAAAAAAACGAAGTGTATGCAGGACGCATCAAAGATTCAACCGGTGCTTTCACACAATATCCAAATTTCAAACAGGGCGCAAATGTAATTGAACCTGATTCTATCCGTTTTAATTTTAAAACCAAAAAAGCTTTAATCTGGAACTCAAGATCCGATCAAGGTGAATTTAAAATTAAAGCAGCTGTCACAAAAAAAGAAAACGACTCGGTTTATTTTTTAAAAGGGGCTCGTTTTACGACATCAAAAGACGTTGACAATCCTGAATATTATTTCCAAACCAACAAAGTGAAATTTATTCCAGGCAAAAAAGTAGTAACCGGATTGACTAATATGGTCATTGCAAATGTTCCTACACCTATAGCGTTACCGTTTGCTTTTTTTCCAATGAGCAAAGAAACCAGTATTTCAGGATTGATTTTACCAAGCTATAATGACTCCAATGACAGGGGATTTTCTCTTCAAAATTTAGGGTACTATTTTGCTCTCAGCGATAATTATGATTTAACCGTTTTGGGAGATTATTACACCAATGGAAGTTATGGGTTGCGGTTTGAATCCAGCTATGCCAAAAGATACAATTATAGAGGAAACTTAAACGTTAGATTCGAAAACTTAATCACCAGCGAAAGAGGATATCCAGATTATTTGAAACAAAATATTTACAACATCCAATGGTCTCATTCCAAAGACTCTAAATCAAATCCTAATTCAAGTTTTTCAGCTTCTGTGAATCTTGGAAGCAGTAAATATTTTAAGCAATCCATCAATCAAGTTAATATTGGATCAAATCTTAATAATACATTGAGCTCTTCGATATCGTATTCAAAAACATTCACTACTGTTCCTCAAGTTAGAATGTCGTTAACAGCCACACATTCACAAAATACTCAAACGGAAGTAATCAATATGACTTTACCGACACTCCAATTGAGTGTTGACAGGATTTATCCTTTTATAGGTAAAGACGGTGTGAAAAAAGGTTTTTTCAAAAACATAAATTTGCAATACAATTTAAACGGTAGAAATAATATTGTTACAACTGATTCCTTATTTTTTAAACCACAAATGTTTCGAGATGCGAAAGTTGGTTTTCAACACAGCATTCCATTAAGCACCAATTTTAAATTATTCAAATATTTCAGTGCTTCTACCTCTATGAATTACGAGGAAATATGGTATACCAAAACAATTGAAAGAAGTTATGATGTTGACCAAAGCAAAGTTGTTGATAAAACCATAAATGGATTTGACGCTTTTAGAACCTACTCCTTTTCATCCAGCGTAGGAACAACTATTTATGGAACTTTCAATTTTGGCAATGACAAAAAAATCAAATCGATAAGACACGTCATGAGACCATCTGTTTCGTATGGTTATACTCCTAGTTTCGAAAAATACTATGATACGTATGCTTCAGACGCTAGCGGGACAATGAAACAATATTCCAGATTTGAAAGCGGAATTTTTGGAGCACCGGGATTAAGCAATTCCAATACTTTAGGCTTTGATTTGAGTAATACTTTTGAGGCAAAAGTTACTGATAAAGACAGTACTAAAGTGGAACCTAAAAAAATAATGCTTCTTAATAATTTAAACCTTTCCACTAGTTACAATCTGGATGCCGATGGTGTAACTTCACTTGCCTTTTCTCCTATAAGAGTTAGTGGTGGTACACAACTGTTCGATAATAAAATGAATGTCAATTTTGGAGCAACATTAGACCCTTATGCAATTGACAATTCCGGAAACCGAATTAATGTGTTTAATATTGATAATGGCGGAAGTCTTTTTAGAATGACCAGTTCTAATATGACCTTGAATTATTCTCTTTCAAGTAAAGGAAAAGACAAAACTGATAAGGATAAAAACACCCAAAGTCAAAGAAATGGTGGTCGTGAAGACGATTTATTTGGAACAAATACAGACTTAGGCGACAACCGAAGAAGTCAATTTGAAGACGAGGAAGAAGACGAAGGAGAAGATAAAATCGCAGAATTTTTTAATTCAAAGTTACCTTGGGACATGACATTTGCCTATTCCTTAACTTATGGAAACAACAATAGAGAAAATAAAATCATTGGAAATTCCATTATGATTTCAGCGAATGCTGACATAACTCCAAAATGGAAAGCTGGAGTATCTACCGGTTATGATTTTGTTCAAAACGGAGTAACTTTCACCCAACTTCGTTTTGAGAGGGATTTATTGAGTTGGAGAATGGATTTTAACTGGTCACCCTTTGGCACAAATGCAAATTGGGGTTTCTTTATTGGAATAAAATCTGGTGTTCTTAGTGATATCAAATGGGACAAACGAAGTACCATCAATAGATAATTGATTTTTAAACTATTACTATATAAAAACACAACTGTATTATGAAAAAGATAATTTTCACAGAAAATGCTCCGGCTCCAATCGGACCATATAATCAAGCCGTTCTTAAAGGAAATACGTTATACACTTCGGGTCAAATTGCAATTAATCCCGCCACTGGAGAATTGATTACTGATACCATTGAAGTAGAAACAGAGCAGGTAATGCAAAACATGAAAGCTGTACTTGAAGCGGCAGGAATGACATTTGATAATGTTGTAAAAACAACTATATTCATCATGGACATGAATGATTTTGGAAAAATAAATACCGTTTACGGTTCTTATTTCAACGAAAAAACCGCTCCAGCTCGTGAAACGGTTCAAGTGGCTTGTTTGCCAAAAAATGTAAATGTTGAAATTTCTATGATTGCTGTGCAATAGCATCTAATAATAATTGTGCCGTTGCTTCATTGGTTGCCAATGGCACATTATGTACATCACAAACGCGAATGAGCATGTTTATGTCAGCTTCATGAGGATGACTCGATAATGGATCTTTAAAAAAGAAAACCATTTTAGTTTTCCCTTCAGCGACTCTGGCTGCAATTTGAGCATCGCCTCCTAAAGGTCCTGAAAGCATTTTCTTTACTTTGAAACCTGAATTTTCGGCTTTACTTCCAGTAGTTCCGGTTGCAATCAGCTTTATTTTTTCCTCTTGTAAAATGGCTTTATTTTTATTCAAAAATTGAACTAAATCTGCTTTTTTACCATCATGAGCAATAATAGCTATTTCCATAAATTATTTATTAGCGATGTGATACGCGATAAGCCCATCAATTGGTCTTCTTAGTACGTTGCCTAAATTCAGTTCATATTTATCAAAGGTTTCTTGTAATTCTTCTTTTAAATAAAAAGCTATAGAACCTACAAAGTGAACTGGCACTTCTTTGCAATTATCAAATTGCTTAATCTGATTTTTTACAAAAGATTTCATTCCTTTGAAAATAATTTTTCTACAAAACTCCGTTTCTTTATGTTGGATCAGGAACTTTGCAAAAGTCGCTAAATAAGCATTGGGGTTAGACTCTTTGTATAATTTATTTTTAATAAAATCCGGATCCACATTGTACTCTTTTTCAAATTCAAGAGCCAATTCTTTTGGCATTTTATTAAAATAATATTTTCTTATTAATTCTTTTCCAAAAACATTACCACTACAATCATCCATAATAATATATCCAAGTGATTGTACTTTTTGATGTAATTCCTTTCCATCAAAATAACTGCAGTTTGATCCCGTACCTAAAATAGAAACAATTGCTTTCTCTCCCTTAGGCGTTGTTGCGTAAACAGCTGCATAAGTATCCTCTCTAACATCGATAATCGCATTTGGGAAATAGGTTTGAAAAACCTGTGAAAGCGCAATTTTCATTCTATCAGTTCCACAGCCTGCACCATAGAAAAACAAATGAGTGGCCTCTTTTTTATTTTGCAAAATATCGAAACGATCATTTAAACGTTCAATAATTTCGTCATTTTCTAGAATTTCTGGGTTTAATCCTAATGTTTGTGTGGTAAACAATACTTTTCCATCATCATCTATCGCAATCCAATCCGCTTTGGTAGAACCACTATCAACTATTAATCTCATTTTATTTTGGTTTTTTGGTTTTTGGAGTATGCTTTGGATAATTTTAAAACATACATTAAAAAATAAAATCCCGCTAAAAAAATATAACGGGATTTTTTGTAAATATATCTAATTATTTTAAACCTGCAATATGAACCGATAAGTCAATTAATTTGCTAGAATAACCATATTCATTATCATACCAAGATACAATTTTGAAAAAAGTAGAATTCAAACCAATTCCAGCAGTAGCATCAACTATTGAAGTTCTTTTATCAGAAATAAAATCTTGAGATACAACAGCATCTTCAGTATATCCCAAAATACCTTTCATTGTAGTTTCAGAAGCTTTCTTCAAAACAGCCATAATTTCTTCATAAGAAGTTTCTTTAGCTACTTTTACAGTTAAATCTACTACAGAAACGTCAGCAGTAGGAACACGGAAAGACATACCTGTTAATTTTCCATTCAAAGCAGGAATTACTTTCCCAACCGCTTTTGCAGCACCAGTTGAAGAAGGAATGATGTTTATACTTGCAGCACGTCCACCTCTCCAGTCTTTTCTAGAAGGACCATCAGCAGTCATTTGAGTTGAAGTTGTAGCGTGAACAGTAGTCATCAACCCTTCAACAATTTCGAAATTATCGTGAATAACTTTAGCTAAAGGAGCTAAACAGTTAGTCGTACAAGAAGCATTAGAAACTACTAAATCAGAAGCTTTTGCCGTTTCGTGGTTTACTCCCATTACAAACATTGGAGCGTCTGCAGATGGAGCAGAAATGATCACTTTTTTCGCACCACCTTTAATGTGCTCATTTGCAGTTTCGATAGTTGTGAAGATACCTGTACACTCAGCAACTACATCAACATCAACTTCATTCCATTTTAAGTCAGCTGGGTTTCTTTCAGCAGTGATACGGATATTTCTTCCGTTTACGTAAAGTTTTCCTTCTTTTACTTCTACCGTTCCATTGAAACGACCGTGAACTGAATCATATTTTAATAAATAAGCTAAGTGATCTACATCTAACAAATCGTTGATTGCTACTACCTCTACATTATCTCTGTTAAAAGATTCTCTAAAAACAATTCTTCCAATTCTTCCAAAACCGTTTATTCCTAATTTTACTTTCGACATTTTTTTTAAATTTTTTGTTATTGATTAACTTAATTTAAAGTCTAATTTCCTCACAATAAACTTCATTTTTTTTCTATGTTGACATGATATCTGAAACCCTCAGTAATTCTCTGTCTATTTCTGTTTTTCCTTTAATAGCTTGTTCTAAAGGTGTTAACGTTACTTTATCATTTTGCAATCCAACCATATAATTTGATTTCCCTTCCAATAAAGATTCAACTGCTTTTACACCTAATCTGCTGGCTAAAACCCTGTCAAAACAAGATGGTGAACCGCCACGCTGCATATGACCTAAAACCGAAACTCTAACATCGTATTCCGGTAAATTGGCTTCAACATAATCTTTTAATTCAAAGACATTTTTACCAATTTTATCTCCTTCAGCAATAACAACGATACTAGATGATTTACCCGAAGCTTTACTTTTTTGCAAGGACTCTAATAATCGGTCTAAACCTAAATCTTCCTCAGGAATTAAAATTTCTTCAGCTCCCGCACCGATACCAGCATTCAAAGCAATATGCCCGGCATCTCTCCCCATTACCTCTACAAAGAATAAACGGTTGTGAGAACTTGCAGTATCTCTAATTTTATCAATTACATCTACTACAGTATTTAAAGCAGTATCGTACCCTAAAGTATGACTAGTCCCAAAAATATCGTTATCAATAGTTCCAGGAATTCCCATTACTGGAAAATTAAATTCAGTATTGAATAATAAACCTCCTGTAAAAGTACCGTCACCTCCTATTACTACTAAAGCGTCAATTCCTGCTTTAGTAAGATGTTCGTGTGCTTTTTTTCTTCCTTCCGAAGTTTTAAATTCTAAAGATCGAGCCGATTTAAGAATCGTCCCTCCTTTATTTACAATGTTGTTTACACTTCGAGGTCCCATTTCTTTGAAGTCGCCTTCAATCATTCCCTGATATCCTCTATAAATTCCTATGCATTCTATATTATGATAAGCACATGTTCGAACAACTGATCGAATAGCTGCATTCATTCCTGGCGAGTCTCCTCCCGAAGTCAGAACACCTACTTTTTTTATTGTTTTTGGCATTATTTAAGTATTAAAGTGTAAAATTAGCAAACATTCAGCACTTTTAAAGCTGTGTTTTTAATAAATTAGTAAAGCGATTCAAATTCAAACGTTTTCGTTGATAAGTTTTTAAAAAAACAAAATAAAACGAATTTTATTTAACAAAATTGAAAAATATTCGATTTTTATTTGATAATTAACAATTAGCTTGTTTTTTTGATTATAAACCAAGACAATATACTAACTATTTGTTACTAAGACACAAAAAGAGAGTTTTCTTCTGTGTATTTTAAAAAATTAATTATGATTTTATGCAGCGCTTGGTAGTCCGAATTACTAATTGCTGTTCCTGTAGAACTGCATTCTTATTCCGAATTCGTAGTATTTGTATTTGAAAAGACCAACTAATTAGTTTTCCTCAGGAAGTAAACCTTCTTGATTTTTCTTGACCTTTTTGGTACTGGATTTTTTTGGTTTAGAAAAATTAATATAATCTGGAGACATCTCTGAATCTTGATCTTCGGCAACAGGTGCAGTTTCCCTGTCTATTTTTAGATTTTTAAAAATTTTATTGACTAACTCTTTAAAAGTATCAAAATCGACCTCGTAAGAAACCCCTAAACCTTGTGTATAACCAATTCCTTGACCTATATAATTAATATCATTTTCTTTATTAAAAAGGCGCAAATTAAGTGTTCCGTCTTCGTTAACTCTGTACAGCACTTCCACATCTCCTACAATTGCAGATTCATTAATCCCTCCAAAAGGAACTCCGAGTTTTCCGTTAATAGTAATTCTTTCATTTATTTTTGATGAAATTGTTGCTACAAATCGTCCATCCGTTTCTTTTCCTATTCTTCTATCGGCACCAATAAAATTAAGACCTACTTTAAATTTCTCATCATCAGATTGTATAATTCCACCTAATAAACTGGAAGCTGTCTCAAATAAACTTCCGGAAAAATCAGATTGGCTCACTCCTTCCGGGCTTAAAAAGCCACCAGATGATAATAAATACAAGGCTTGCGTTTGTCTTACATCCTTATCATTTAATTTATATTGAATTTCTGATTTCAAAACATTACTTACTGTTGGAAATTCAATATTAAAATCGGGCTCCGGACTGGTCAAATCGCCTCGAATACCAATAACTACTTCAACAGGCACTTTAGTGTTAAAAGAGGAGTTATCCAACAATACTGCAGGATTAGCACTCGTTTTATACACCGCTTCAAGGTTTAATTGCGCTCTCATCGGATTTCCTTCCCAAGTAATCGATCCGCCTTTTTTAACTGCAAATTTCTTATCAATAAGTCCTCCATATTTAAAATTATAGGTTCCTTCATACGCCTGGAAATCGCCCCACATATTAAACTTCCCTAAAGTATTTATTTTAAACAATAAAGATCCAAAACCTTTTCCTTTCATTCCATGACCTGTATTTCGGTCTAAAATCACTTCGACTTCGGCATCTGGAGTAATATCAAAATCAAACTCTAATTCCAGTCCGTTGTAATTTCTGGTGTTATCAGTAATACCCTTTTCCAAATTGTATTTCTCTTGAGCGGTCACAAAATGTAGAAAAACATTATCACTTACACTTTCGGCATTATTAATAGGAATTTTAATAGCCGTTCCTTTTCCAGATTTTGCGTCAACTTTTATAAACAAAGAATTCGTTGGTCCTTTTATGGTAGCAATACCATCGATAAAAGCAGTTCCGTAATAAGCGGCATCCTCACTGTCTTGGGTATTTAACGCTAAAAGCCTTTTGGAATTAATGGCTAAATCCAATTTCCAATCTCCAAAATTCTTATGCTCAATACTTCCGTTCAATTTTCCTGTAGTTCCGTATTTTGTATCCGTAAGCGTATTATTCCTGAATAGAAATTTTTCGTCAGTAAGATCAATAATTGTATTGTTGCTCAATGCATAATCAACATTCAAATACGGAATAGTAATACCGGCATCATCCAAAAATAAACGTCCATTGATATTGGGTTTTTTAAGATTTCCCTCAATAGTGGAATTACCGGATATAGAACCTCTTATATTTGATAATACTTCCCCGCCGAGTGAGTTAAGAGTTGCAATGTTAAACTTTTCGAATTTTAGTTTTAAATCAAGAATGGTTTCTTTGTTAACGATTTCAAAACTTCCATTGGCATTAAATGATTCAAAATTTTCATTTTCTAAATTAGAATTTATTGCAAACTTTCTAAGACTTTCATCTCCTTCAATTTCAAAATTCAAAGTACCTAAATCCGTTTTATTTACATTCAAATTATCGATTACGATAGAAGATGTGGGCTGATAAACATTATTATTTTGCTTGAAATTTACCTCGCCATTAATATTTCCATGCGCAACAAACTTATTATTGGCGGGCGTAATTTGGTTTAAATCAACATCTTTAAAACTTAATTTCAAATCCTTAATAGTCGCGCCTTTAAAATCGCCCATTAATGAAATCGACTGATTTTCATGCGACAATATTATATTGTCAATATTGAAGTTTTTAAATGATTTATCAAAAACAATCTGGTTATTTGGCGTTTCATTTTCATTCAAAAACCAAAGATAATCCTTGAATTTAACTTCCGATTTACTGATTCCAACTACGTTATTATTGGCTGCATTGATCGTATGATATAAATTCAGATTAAAATAATCTTCTCCTTTTGATCCGCCTTTAAATTCAGAACGAAAGAACAAAGTATCTTTCATGGTCACATTTATCACACTAAAATCACGAATTTTATAATATTTAGTTTTGATACTGTCCAATTCAATGTAAGCATTATACAGTGGATTTTTATTGTCTACCGAAACTCTGATATTATCAAATGTGTTGTTAGAAGCTATGATTTGCGGTGAATTAAAATTAAGCTTAAACTCTTGATTATCAGAGTTTATATTGCCTTTAATTATAGTATTAGAACCGATTGAAATGTCAGGATAAAATATTTCGATGATTTTATTATAAATCGAGAAATTAAAATTAAGAAACTGTCCTTTTTTTACCTTACTTGGTTTGAAATTCGTATAAAGACTTCCTAAAGAATTCTTAACTAAATTCTCTAATTGATTGAATTCATATTTACCTACAATTTCACCCTCAACAATATCTGGGGAATTTACTGTTATGGTTCTAATTCTATTTTGGTCAAAACTGGAAATTATAGTAAAATCATCAAAATTATAAATTCCTTTTGTATTTTGATAAGACGTTTTATTGATATAAACATTTCCTTGAAAATTTTCTATATTGTTTCCAGAAGCCTCAACTACAACATCACCTTTAAAAACAGAAACAGAATCTTTTATTAATTTTAATTTATTTAAATCTGCATTTTCAACATTGATATGAAAATCGTATCGGCTGTCTTTTTTACTTAAATCCAATAAACCATCAAAAGTCATACTCAAGTTAGGGTCATTTACGGTTATTTGACCTTTGTAATTAGGGCTTTTAAGGGTTCCATTAACAACAATATTAGTGTAATTGTAGTTTTTATAATCCATTTGACTGATGTCTCCTTTGATTGCGGTATTAAGATATTCTCGTTTAAAACCTTTTCCATCTACATCAATATTCAAACTTATGCTACCTAACTCCTTCTGATCAAATAATGTCCCAATATCAAAGTTTTCTAAAATTACATTCCCTAAATAGGAAGCCTTATCGATTACATCAATATTTTGTATTGCTAGGTTAGACGTTACTTTTCCTAATGCGGTAATCATAGAAAAATCAGCGTCAACTGCAGTAGTTGAAACATTAGACGTTCCTGAAGCGGTAAATCTTCCTAGTTTTTTTAAAGAAGTAGGCAATTTATTTCCTAAAATATTGGGAAGTATTACTATTAAATCATCGTAACTGGAAGTTAACTTATCAAACTTAGCATACATCGAAAATTTTTCCCCTTTTCTAGCAAACAAATTCTTGAAATTGATATCACCGTTAATTCGTGTCTTGCGATCATCAACTAATTCTAAATTTATAAATCTCAAATCATTAAGAGTTCCTTTTATACTTGCTTTGGTATAAAAATGTTGGTTCCTGCCTAATTCTTTATAAAAATAGCGAATGTCATTTGAAGCAAGTGATGCTGCGTCTAATTTTATATCAAACTGGACTTTATCCGTAAAATTAGAAAAATCTTCAATTTTATATTTTAATAAAACGGTCCCTTTCAACGTTGATTCTTTGGTCAACAAATCAAGATTTTCCAGTTTTATATTCTTTTTTGAATAACTGAATTTGGAGCTTAAATTTTTAACATACAAACCACGAAAATCCAAAAATGACATTCTATTAATCATAGTGGTAACATCCGGACCGTATATTTTGAAATCAGTTACTGAAGCGTTAAGCTTTGTAAAATCCAAGTCTTTTGGATTGTCACGATTGTCATCTGTCAAAATAAAATGACCATCATAAATTTTTAACTTATTAGCTTTTAATAAAAATTTCTTACTTGATGGCTTTCCTGTTTCAAAAGCTGCAATAAACTTATCGAGATTTGATTGTTTTTCGTTTTTGTACGTTCTCAAATTAAAAAGCAACCCGTGCAAATCTAAATCATCAAAGATTAAATCTCCATCGAGCATTTTTTTACCTTCTAAAATAGTGGTTGAAATTCTATTGGAATAAATTAAAGTATCTTTATGATGATCCCGAATCAATACTTTTTTAAATTTTACCCCTCCAAAAACTGAAATGGCAACTTCATCTATGTTAATACTGGTGCCAAAATCTTTATTGATACTATTCGTGAAATATTGAGCAATTTTTGTTTGAACAAATGGCATGGTTAGAGCAATACCGAGTACCAACAAAAGTAGGATTAGTCCAAGGAGAGAACGAAATACTATTTTTTTAATTTTTTTGATACCTATATACTATTTAAATTTTCTAATATTTCATTTTGCCTTTGGAAACGGAAGCACCTTAAATAAAAATTCTTTAATTTTGGCTGCTACAAAACGATTTTTATAATCGACTTGTCAAATGTAATTCAAAATTTGTGCCTTTTTATGCAAAATCCCGAGGTTTTTATTCTTGCTATCGAAAGTTCCTGTGACGATACCGCTGCTTCCATTTTACAAAACGATAAAGTGTTGTCAAATGTTGTTGCAAATCAGCTTATACATAATCAATATGGTGGCGTGGTTCCTGAACTGGCTTCCCGAGCGCACCAACAAAACATAGTTCCGGTAATCGATGCCGCGCTTCGTAATGCAAATATACAAAAAGAACAGCTATCAGCAATTGCCTTTACACAAGGTCCGGGACTGATGGGATCCCTTTTAGTAGGAAGTTCATTTGCAAAATCTATTGCTCTAGCTTTGCAAATTCCTTTGATTGCTGTAAACCACATGCAAGCGCACGTTTTGGCTCATTTTATAGACGAAGAAGGATATGAAAAACCTACTTTCCCTTTTTTGGCTTTGACCATAAGCGGCGGACATACTCAAATTATAAAAGTGGATGACTATTTTGACATGACTGTTATCGGAGAAACCACTGATGATGCGGTAGGTGAAGCTTTTGATAAAAGTGCAAAAATACTGGGTCTTCCTTATCCTGGCGGTCCTTTAATTGACAAATATGCACAATTAGGAAATCCAAAAGCCTTTGCATTTACAAAACCAAAAGTTCCAGGATTGGATTTCAGCTTTTCAGGTTTAAAAACGGCCATTTTATATTTTATTCAAAAGAAAAAATTAGAAAATCCAAATTTCGTTGACGAAAACCTCAATGACATTTGCGCTTCCATTCAACATACGATTATTGAAATTTTAATGGACAAATTAAAATTGGCCGTGAAGGAAACCGGAATAAAACAAATAGCAATTGGCGGTGGAGTTTCTGCAAATTCTGGAATCCGAAATACATTAAAAGAAACAGAGAATAAATACGGTTGGAAAACCTTTATTCCTAAATTTGAATACACTACCGATAATGCTGCAATGATTGGAATTGTAGGTTATCAAAAGTTTTTATCACAAAAATTCGAAACTTCTTCTGTCGTTTCTAAAGCAAGAATACAATTATAAATTATGCAATTATTTTACAATCCAAATATTACTGAATCTACTGAAACTTTTTCTTTTGACAAAGAAGAAAGCAAACATATCATTAAAGTACTACGCAAGAAAGATACCGATATATTATTTGTAACCAATGGCTTAGGTTTTTTATTCAAAACTGAAATTACATTAGCTTCGGATAGCAAATGCACCGTTAAAATCCTTTCATTCGAAAAAGCACCGGCTTCAAAATTTCATTTGCATTTGGCAGTAGCGCCAACTAAAATGAATGATCGTTACGAATGGTTTCTGGAAAAAGCAACTGAAATTGGCATACACGAAATCACACCTATTATCTGTGATCATTCTGAGCGAAAAGTCATTAACAATGAACGATTTGATAAAATTTTGTTGGCTGCCATGAAGCAATCTAATGAATTGTATTTGCCCAAATTGAATGATGCTGTGACCTTCAAAGAATTTATTAAACTTGAAAAAGAAGGTTTAAAACTAATTGCACATTGCGAAGAAACAGATAAAAAAACACTGAAATCAGTTTTGAAACCCAATGAAAATGTAACATTACTAATAGGGCCCGAAGGTGATTTTTCCGAAAAAGAAATTGCTTTAGCGCTTGAAAATAACTTTATTCCAGTTTCATTAGGCAATACTAGATTAAGAACTGAAACTGCAGCAATTGTAGCCTGTCATAGCGTAGTTTTTATCAATGAAGAAGAATAACAACTGATTTATACCATTATGAAACAACTATTTTATCTGCTGTTATTATTTTCAATACCAACATTTTCACAAGAAATTGCTTTGGTAAAATATAGCGGTGGAGGTGATTGGTATGCAAATCCTACTTCTTTACCCAACTTGATAAAATATTGTAATGTCAATATCAATACCAGAATAAAAACGAAGCCATCCACTGTTGAACCCAGCAGCCCCGATTTATTTTCGTATCCTTATGTTCACATGACGGGGCATGGAAATGTTGTTTTTAGTGATGCTGACAGCAATAATCTTAAAAATTATTTACTTGCCGGAGGATTTCTTCACATTGATGATAATTATGGTATGGACCAATATATTCGAAAAGAAATAAAAAAAATATTTCCAAATAATAACTTGATCGAGATTCCTGCCAATCATGCCATTTTTCAAAAACCATATTCGTTCCCAAACGGATTGCCAAAAATACATGAGCATGATGGAAAACGACCACAAGCCTTCGGAATATTTATAGAAAACAAATTAGTATTGCTTTACACGTACGAATGCGATTTAGGTGACGGCTGGGAAGATCCGGAAGTCAATAACGATCCCATTGACGTTCGGGAGAAAGCATTGAAAATGGGTGCCAATATTCTTAATTATATTTTTAATAATTAAGAGTTCTATTTTCAAGATTCCATTTTAAAACGGCCTATCCAAATTTAGATTTGGATAGGCCGTTTTCATTTAAAGATATTTTTTAAGCGAAATAATTTTAAAAAAAAAATCCGAACTCTGATAAACAAAAAACCTCAAAGAAATAGATAGTACACCTACAGTCATTAAAAATAAGGAAGAATAACTTGAAAAAGTTTATTTTCAACAAAAATCAAAAACATTAATTCCACACACATTTACGATATTGTTTTATTTAATGACAGAATATATCTTAAATAACTTCATTATAATTTTCAGCACTCCAATTTCACAAAAAAACCTGTATGAAAGTACTGCAAATTAAAAACCTCAAAATCAGCTAAAAGCAGTAAAATCGATCGAATGTTTTTCTTTTGGTGGATTTTTTTTCAATAAAATTTTTTTTGCGAAAAAATTGTTATAAAATTGTTAAATAATTAACCAAATCTATTAATCTTTAACAAAATTATTATGAAAAAAATTCTTTTATCTGCTGTAGCATTATTGATGCTTTTTTCTTGTCAAAATGACACAACAGAAACAACACCGGAAAACAGTGCTTTAGCGCAACGCGGTTGTGCCTCTCAAGAAGTTCTTGAAGCACAACTAAAAGCTGACCCAACATTAGCTTTAAGAATGAACGAAATTGAAGCGTTTACTCAAAAAGCAATGCTAACTGGTCGTTTAGTAAATGGGAAAATTGAAATTCCTGTAGTAGTAAATGTATTGTACAAAACTGCTGCTGAAAACATTTCTGATGCTCAAATTCAATCCCAAATTGATATATTGAACGATGATTTTAATGCAACTAACTCTGATTTTAATAGTACTCCTGCTTTATTCTCCGGAGTTGCTGCAAATGTTGGTATCACTTTCGTTTTAGAAACAGTAAACAGAAAATCTACTACTAAAACATCTTGGGGTACAAGAGACGCTATGAAAAAAACAAAACAAGGAGGTTTAAATCCTACTTCACCAACAACAACACTTAACATGTGGGCTTGTACTATAGGTGGTGGGATCCTTGGTTACGCACAATTTCCTGGTGGATCAACAGCGACTGATGGAGTTGTAATTGATTCAAAATATTTCGGATTATCCGGAAGTGGTGCTTATCCTTATAACTTAGGAAGAACTGCTACTCACGAGGTAGGTCACTGGATGAACTTACGTCACATTTGGGGTGATGCAACTTGCGGAAGTGATTTAGTTTCTGATACACCTACACACAACACTGCTAACTATGGTGTTCCAGCGTATCCACATTACAGCACTTGTACTGGAACTCCAGTAGAAATGACTATGAACTACATGGACTACACTGATGATAGAGGAATGTACATGTTCTCTAACGGTCAAAAATCAAGAATGGCTGCTATTTTTGTTTCAGGTGGAGCAAGAGCAGGTTTCGGAATATAATTTTCTTTATTTAAATGAAAGGGAGAGAGCCAAAATTGGCTCTCTTTTTTTTGTTTAGCAATCCCCAGAATAGGTGCTAGAAAACTGCATTATCTTTTGTCAGACAACCTCTATTTGATGAAAATCGGGGAGGATAAATTCTTTGTTATTCTCAGGGCAAATTATTTATTAAATGATTTAATTTTAAAAAAAACTACACCAACTATCCTTCAGAATTGATGAAAATAACTTCTAAAAAGATTATTCATAATAAAAATCAAGAATACTGATTATACACACATTTATGACATTTTTTTAATTAATGATAAAACATATCATAAATGACTTAATTATAACCACTATTTTCAATACTAAAATTTTACAAAAAAAAACTTGTATGAAAGTACTGCATATTAAAAGCCCTAAAACCAGCAAAAAGCAATAAAATCGACAGAATCATTTTTTTTAGGCATTTTTTTTAGAATAAAATTTTTTTTATGGAAAAATTGTTATAGAATTGCGTAATAATTAACCAAAACCATTAATTTATAACAAATTTATATGAAAAAAATTCTTTTATCTGCTACAGCACTTTTGATGCTTATCTCATGTCAAAATGAAGTAACAGAAACAGCTCCAGAAACTAGTGCTGTATCTCTACGTGGTTGTGCTTCTCAAGAAGTTCTAGCTGCACAAATGAAAGCTGATCCAACATTAGCGCTAAGAATGAGTAAAATTGAAGCTTTTACTGAAAAAGCAATGTTAACTGGACGTTTAGTAAACGGTAAAGTTGAAATTCCAGTGGTAGTAAATGTATTGTACAAAACTGCTGCTGAAAATATCTCACTGGCTCAAATACAATCACAAATTGATGTATTGAACGAAGATTTCAATGCAACTAACGCTGATTTTAGTAGCACTCCTGCTTTATTCTCTGGAGTTGCTGCAAATGTTGGAATTACATTTGTATTACAAAATGTAGTTAGAAAATCTACAAAAACAATTTCTTGGTCAACAAATGATGCTATGAAAAGCGGAACTAAAGGAATTGCTCCTACAACGCCTACTACAGTATTAAACATGTGGTCTTGTAATATGGGTGGTGGTATCCTTGGGTACGCACAATTTCCTGGTGGTTCTTCTGCAACTGATGGAGTTGTAATCGACAACAATGCTTTTGGACGTACTGGAACAGTTTCTGGTGTTTACAATTTAGGAAGAACTGCTACTCACGAAGTGGGTCACTGGATGAACTTACGTCACATTTGGGGTGATGCTTCTTGTGGTAGTGATATGGTTTCTGACACGCCTACACACGATACTGCTAACTATGGTGTTCCAGCGTATCCTCATTACAGCACTTGTACTGGAACTCCAGTAGAAATGACAATGAACTACATGGATTACACAGATGATAGAGGAATGTACATGTTCTCTAACGGTCAGAAATCTAGAATGGATGCTTTATTTGTTACAGGTGGAGCAAGATCAGGTTTCGGAATATAATTTTTTTTAGATTTTAAAACTCGCTACTGGTTAGCGAGTTTTTTTTTTATCATTTTCTTCGAAAAAGGCTATTAGAAAAAATGGCCTCCAATCATTAATAAAGCTAAATCCATTTTTTTATATCTATGTTTTAATCCATGTGTTTTATTTTAATCAATACTATACAGACATTTAACAGTACAGCAATAAGAAAACGAATTCAATCGAAAGTATATAAATAACCAAAACCTTAATTTTTATAACCAAAACTATTATTATGAAAAAAATTATTTTAACTGCAACGGTATTTCTAATGCTTTTCTCCTGTCAGAATGATGCTATTGATTCATCTGACACCAAAGCATTATCGTCTAATGATTTTGAAAATCGCATATGTGCTTCTCATGATGTGCTTGAAGCGCAAATGAAAGCAGATCCTACATTGGCTTTAAGAATGAACCAGATTGAAGCTTTTACAGAAAAAGCGAAGCTAACAAGCCGCTTAGTGAATGGTAAAGTTGTAATTCCAGTAATAGTAAATGTATTATACAAAACTGCCGCTGAAAACATTTCTGATGCTCAAATACAATCGCAAATTGATATCTTAAACAAAGATTTTACTGCAACTAATACTGATTTTAACAGCATCCCTGAATTATTCGCCGGAGTGGCAGCCAATATTGACATTACTTTTGTATTAGAAGGTATCAACAGAAAATCTACCACAAAAACATCTTGGGGAACTACAGATACAATGAAAAAAACAAAACGTGGAGGTTTAGATCCTACTTCACCAACTACAAAACTTAATTTATGGGTATGTACAATTGGTGGTGGAATCTTAGGCTATGCTCAATTTCCGGGAGGATCAACTGCTACTGATGGAGTTGTGCTTGATTCAAAAAATGTTGGATTATCTGGATCTGCGAATTTTCCGTATGATTTAGGGCGAATTGCAACTCACGAAATAGGACACTGGATGAATTTACGCCATATTTGGGGTGATGCCACTTGTGGAGATGATTTGGTTTCTGACACTCCAACACACAATGCCGCAAATCAAGGTGTTCCTGCTTATCCTCATTACAGTACCTGCCCTGGAACTCCGGTAGAAATGACGATGAACTATATGGATTACACCGTAAACAGAGCCATGTATATGTTCACTAACGGTCAAAAATCAAGAATGACGGCTTTATTTGTTTCAGGTGGAGCAAGAGCCGGATTCGGAATATAATTTTTTAGTTTTTAGAATTCAAAACTCGCTACTGGTTAGCGAGTTTTTTTTTGAATAATCACCAGTAAATTTTTATTTTACAAAAAACTCCCTCCTTCTGCCATAGCATTGCGATGGTACAAATTTATTTTTAAACATTAATAAATTAATAAAAAAATAATTGTAAATTTATTAATTATTAGACTGATTAACAACTATTTACGATTTAAAAAAACACAATTATGAAAAAAATTATTTTATCTGCAGCCGCATTTCTAATGCTTTTTTCATGTCAAAATGAAGAGACCCCAACCGTCCCATCTACAGACGCAATTGTTCAACGTGGTTGCGCATCGCAGGAAGTACTTGAGGCGCAATTAAAAGCTGATCCTACTTTAGCGCTACGAATGGATCAAATTGAAGCTTTTACACAAAAAGCAATATTAACAAACCGTTTAGTAAATGGTAAAGTTGTAATTCCGGTTGTCGTTAATGTATTATACAGAACCGCCGCTGAAAATATCTCTGCTGCTCAAATACAATCACAAATTGATGTCTTAAATAAAGATTTCACTGCTACAAACTCTGATTTCGGAAGCATTCCTGCTGAGTTTGCTGGTGTAGCAGCAAATGTTGATATCACTTTTGAGTTAACAAATATTGTTAGAAAATCTACAACTAAAACATCTTGGGGAACTAGAGATGCCATGAAAAATTCAAAAAAAGGAGGTATAAATCCAACTTCACCAACCACAACCCTAAATATCTGGGCTTGTAAAATAGGAAACGGGATTTTAGGTTATGCACAGTTTCCCGGTGGTTCATTAGCAACTGATGGAGTTGTAATTGATTCTTTCTATTTTGGTTTATCAAGTTCTGGAAGTTACCCTTATAATTTAGGAAGAACTGCATCTCACGAAGTAGGTCACTGGATGAACCTTCGACACATTTGGGGTGATGCTTCTTGTGGAAACGATTTGGTCAATGATACGCCTATCCACAAAACTGCAAATTATGGAGCTCCTACATATCCATATATAAGCACGTGCTTACCAACTCATGCAGAAATGACAATGAACTACATGGATTATACGGATGATAGAGGAATGTATATGTTCACTAAAGGTCAAAAAACAAGAATGTCAGCTTTATTTGTTTCCGGCGGAGCAAGAGCAGGTTTCGGAATATAATTTTTTAGTTTTTAGAATTCAAAACTCGCTACTGGTTAGCGAGTTTTTTTTATATTTACAATCTAAAGTAAAGACATGATTACATCCAAAACCATTTCAAATGGCATTCTTAGAGCATTGTTAACACTAGTTTTTGTTAGCTTAATCTTATTCTTTTTCTACCAAATACAATCCGTACTGATTTATCTTGTTGTATCTTTTATACTTACATTGATTGGAAATCCTATTTTAGACTTTTTCAAAAAAAGATTAAAATTCAATCATCTCTTTGCAACCATTACGACTTTATTTATTTTCATATTGATCATATTTGGATTCATAATGATGTTTATCCCTTTAATTTCATCACAAGGACAAAATTTATCGCTTCTTAATACATCAGAGATTGAAAAAAATATAATTCAATTAATAAATCAACTTACCTTATTTTTAGAAAGTCATCAGATTGATTCCTCAAAATTGCTAAAGGAGGCCAACATCACTTCTAAAATAAATTTCAATAGTATCCCCAATTTTTTAAATGCAATACTAGGTACCATCAGTAGTTTTGGAATGGGATTAGGTTCCGTTTTATTTATCACTTTTTTCTTTTTAAAAGATCGATTAATGTTTATCATCGGAGCAAAAAAATTAATTCCAGACAGCCATGAAGACCAAATTTTGAATTCATTAGAAAAAATAAACCACTTGTTATCCAGATATTTCATTGGACTACTGCTTCAATTATTTATTGTATTCCTTTTATACCTTATAGTTCTAATCATTTTTGGTGTTCCAAATGCTCTTGTTATTGCTTTTTTATGCGCTGTACTAAACATCATTCCATACATTGGCCCACTGATAGCCTCTTTTTTAGCCGCAATTTTAACGATGTTGAGTAATTTAGGAAGCGATTTTCAATCTGAAATTTTACCTTCAACTATTTATGTGCTAATCGGTTTTTGGATCGTTCAAGTAATCGATAATAATTTATCTCAACCTATTATTTTTTCAAAGAGTGTAAGCTCACATCCTTTAGAAATATTTCTTGTAATCTTAATTGCAGGTTTCCTTTTTGGAATATTAGGAATGATTGTGGCAGTACCTTTATACACCATAATAAAAGTGATTGGAAAAGAATTCTTTCCTGAAAACAAAATTATTCAACTATTAACTAAAGACATTTAATTTTGGATTTAAGGATTCTAAATGCCGAAATACAGGCGTTTATCAATGATAATATTGGCAAAAGCATTTCGAAGTTAGCACTTCAAAAAAATCCCTTTCAAGATGTGGATTGGATTTCTATTTTGAACCAAATAGAAGCTAAAACAAAAGCTAAAGACAAATTGCCGAATTGGTTTTCGACCAAAAACATTATTTATCCAAGTAAAATTTCAATAGAACAAACTTCATCCGAAAAAACAGCAGCCTACAAAGCTTCAATTGTATCTGGCGAATCTCTAATCGATTTAACGGGAGGTTTTGGAGTTGATGATTATTATTTTGCAAAAAAAATAAAAACGGTTGCACATTGTGAAATCAATCCAGAGCTTTCTAATCTTGTACAGCACAATTTCAAACAATTAAATGCTTCCAATATCACTTGTTATCCTGGAGACAGCTTAGTAACTTTGTCCTCTTTAAATTCAAAATGGGACTGGATTTACATTGATCCTTCCAGACGAAATGATGCCAAAGGAAAAGTATTTATACTTAACGATTGTTTGCCAAATGTTCCTGAAAATCTTGATTTTTATTTTACCAATTCAAATGCTGCTCTAATAAAAACAGCACCTCTCCTTGATATTTCAGCAGGTTTATCCGAATTAAAAAACGTGAAAACGATTCATATCGTAGCCTTAGAGAACGAAGTAAAAGAACTATTATGGGAATTGCACAAAGGCTATTCCGGAAATATAAATATCAAAACCGCAAACCTTTTAAAGGATAAAACGGAAACATTTGATTTTATTTTGGGCGAGGATTCTAAATTTTCGAACTTTAGTTTGCCTCAAAAGTATTTATACGAACCTAATAGTGCTATCATGAAATCTGGCGGATTTGATGAAGTGGGCTCGTTTTATAATCTAAACAAACTACACAAACATTCCCATTTATACACATCGACTGCCTTAATACCCTTTCCTGGGCGCGTTTTTGAAATTCAAAATACATTTCCTTACAACAAATCGGAAATGAAAAGTTATTTAGAAAAGACTCAAGCGAATATCACCACCCGAAATTTTCCGGATAGCGTAGAAAGCATTCGAAAAAAATGGAAAATAAAAGACGGAGGAAATGTATATTGTTTTTTTACAACTGATGAAAATAATCATAAAATTGTTTTAATTTGCACCAAAATATCATAAAAATGAAATACGTTATTACCCTAACTTTATTGTTCTTCAGTCTGCATATATTTGCTCAAAAACCATGTGATTACAGCGCAAATGTTACCGATTCTTTAGGTACTTACAAATCGACAAAAGAATACATGATTAGCGAGAAAAATTTTGCCGGAAATTCCAGTTATATTTTTTATTCTTTGGCATTAACGGATGGCTTACCAACATTGAGTGTACAATTCCTTCAAAAAAGTAAAGACTTTTTGAAAGCGAATTGTTTTGATGAAAATTCTAAATTGTTTTTACAATTAAACAATGGAAAAATAATTACGTTGATACATATCAATCAAGAAAACTGTGGCACCCTGATACGCGATGATAAAGGATTTGACAATAGAATTAATTCTGGGATTTTTATGTTTACGAAAGATAGCTTTGAAGAATTAAAAAACTCCCCGGTTTCTATGATGCGCATTAAATATTTGACGGATACGGAAGATTATATCTTCAAAAAAGAGTTTAAATCGGAATTAACGAATGAAATTTACAATCCGGAAACCTACTTTATCGATAACTTAAAATGTATTGAATAAGTGACTATTTACAATCCCATTTAACATTAGAAACTTTATCATTCAAACCTGACTTCAAATTGTAATGCCACCATTCTGAATCAAAAGAATTGAAACCACTACTTATCATGATTGTTTTCAATACAATTCTGTTTTCTTTTACTACTTTCGAAACATTAGGGTAATTGTGACTGGCTTCGATTCCAAAAAAATCAAAAGAAGTCCCCATATCCAATTCTTTCCCATTGCTATCAACCAGAGTAATGTCTACTGCTCCTCCTCTATTATGGATAGAACCTTTGGCAGGATCAGCTACATATTGCGGGTTAGATACAATTTTCCACATTTTTTTCTGAATATCCAAAGGGCGGTAACAGTCAAAAATTTTGATTTTGTAGCCCTTTTTTATGAACTTCTTGTTAGCTTCAACAAGTGCAGTAACAGTTTTTAAACGTAAAAAACATTCGGCACAATCATACACTTTTGCTTTCAGGAAATTATCGGTTGTAGCATACTTCATATCATAGATAAAATCCTGACTGTATTCTTTTAAATTCACAAATGCAGTGTCATTGACAATTGGACTAGTTTTTTCTTGAGCGTCAGAAATGATAGTTTGCGATTTACAGGAAACAATACAAAAAACACAACAAAGAAGTACAAATGGTTTGAAGTAGGAAGTCATAAACACTATTTTTTATAAAAATAGAATAATTAAAGGGATTTCAGGAAATATAAAAACAAAAAAAAAACGATACTATTTCTAGTATCGTTTTAAGTGAACCTTGCAGGACAAAATTCGAACCTTTTATTAGAAGATTTAAAGCTTTTGAGTGACATATAGAACGTACAGCTTTTTCGAAAAAAACATAATTTAATAAAATAGCAAGAATGTTTATTCTACTGACTTCTCTTGACAGTGTTGAGAGTTTTAGGGAATTTAATCTCTTTATTCTGTTCAATTAGTTTATTTAATTTGAATTACAAAATTAGTATTTACTGTTTTTTTTGATATGTTTACTATCATTTTATTGCGTCAATTTTAACGCATCATTCAATCGCATCGCCACATTATCCCAATTGATGATATTAAATAATGCATCCACAAAATCGGTTCGTTTGTTTTTGTATTTTAAATAATAGGCATGTTCCCAAACATCAATGACCAATAACGGAATGGCTCCCCATTGCGTCAATTTTTCGTGGTTTTCGCATTGCAAAATTACTAAACTATCGCTGTAAGGCTGATACGCCAAAATTCCCCAACCATTACCATCTACCTTTTTTGAAGTAGCTGCAATTAGGATTTTAAGTTTGTCAAAACTGCCAAAACTTTTCTCTATTCGCTTCAACAAATCACCTTGTGGTAAGGTGCTTTTATTAGTAAGATTTGTCCAAAAAATGGAATGTAAGATATGTGATGAAAAATGATAGGATAACTTTTTTGTCCAGAAATCTACAGTTTCCAAATTATTATCGTCCAATGCTTTTTTTATCATTTGCAAATCTTTGTTGGCCCCTTTTACCGCACCTCCATGATGGAAAGTATAATGCAGGTGCAAAGTTTCCGCATCCATATAGGGTTCTAAAAAACTTTCGTTATACGGTAATGTTTGCTGAATATAATTGCCATTTGCGTCTACCAACCTATCAATTGAATTGTCGGCTAAATTTTCAGCAAAAGCATTGGTAGTAGGAAGTACTAATGCGGCCGCGCCAAATAGAGTACTTGATTTTAAAAAATCTTTTCTGTTCATACTATTAATTTTATAATGATACCTAAGACTGCTGCAACAGCAATAATGGATGGTTTCTGAATTTTATTGATATAAAGTAAAGCAAAAATTGTTGCAATAGCTATTAGGGTTGTTGGAATATCCAAAATACTTCTAGAAGCAATAACACCAACTGCACCAACCAATGCACCAACAACAGCCGCAGTAATGCCATCTACAAAAGCTTTGATTGATTTATTTTGTGCAATTTTCTTAAAGGATGGAGCCAAAGCAATTGTAAATAAATAACACGGTAAAAATGTGGCTAAAGCAGCTACCACTGCCCCTGGAAAACCAGCAATTAAATAACCGATAAAACCAACTGTTATAACAACTGGTCCCGGAGTAATCATTGCCACTGCCACTGCATCTACAAATTGTTGTTCCGTCAACCAATGGTTTTCGATAACAACGCCTGCATGCAAAAAAGGAACAATCGCCAATCCGCTACCAAATACAAATGCTCCAGCTTCTGTAAAAAAGATGGCGATTTTCATAAGAGTTGTATTTTCATAATTCCAAAAACCTACTTGTAATAGAACAATAGAATTGACAGTTTTATTATTAAACCATTTTGGTGGAGCTTTGACAATCATATATAAAAGCCCTGCTGCCACAAATAATAAAACATGTTCCTGCTGTGTGACAAAAGTTATGATTGCCGCAACAATGAAAAATAGCCACAACAACCAATTCGTTTTAAAGGATTCTAGATTGAATTTACCAATGGATTTTAGCGTTAGTTTATAAGAACTCATTGCGATAATACCTATAACCGCTGCGCCCACACCATAAAATACGGCTTGAATCCAAGACAGACCTCCGTATAGCTGATATACTAATCCTAATAGCACTACCATTATAAAAGAAGGTAAAATAAAAGCAAATCCTATCAATGTAGCTCCAAAAATGCGATAATGTACAAACCCAAGGTAAATTGCCAATTGGGCAGCTAATGGACTGGGAGCCAATTGAGCCAAAGCCAAGCCTTCTTTATATTCATCTTCTGAAATCCATTTTCTGTCTTCGACTAAATCCCTGTGCATATAGCCAACCAATGCTACTGGACCACCAAAACCAATTGTTCCTAATTTTAAGAAATAAAGGAGCAATTCTTTTAAAGTATAAGTTGGGTTTTCATTCATATTAAGATATGTTTTAAAAGGCGATACCAAATTGTAAACCTACAGTAAATGTTGCTGGATGTTCATTGCCAAATCGCAGTGGTAATGGAATAGCTATATAATAGCTACTGTTGGCATTTTTTATTACAGTTTTGTTGAATACTGGAGTTACTCCGTATCTGCCATTAGTTTCAAATGCGGCTCTTCCTGCAAATGTGTACCCATTTCCTAATGCCACTAATATGCCGGGATGGAATAACAGATTATTCATTTTACTAGTTCCGTCTTCTGCTTTTATAGTAGGGACTACTTCAAAAGAGAATCCAATTTTAGAGCTTTTCCAAATATTGATTCCTGTTGGAAAACCAACAGTATAATAATCTCTAAAGTTTAAAGTAGTTTCATTTTCACTGAAAGTTGCTATAGGATGGACTACACCAAAATAACCCGTTATTTTTGGATAAGTCGTCTGAGAAAAAATGGAAGTATTGAATGCCAACAAAGCAAATAGAATTGCAAATCTAACTTGTATCATATTGTTTTAATTTATAAACCAAAACTAATGATGCTAAAGCGGTATAAATAGTATGCTATTTACCTTTTGTATCTGAATTACTTTTTAATGTTTTTTTTCGATAGGAAGATGGATTTTTCCCTGTACTCTGTTTGAATATTCTCGTAAAATGACTTTGGTCTGAAAATCCAGTCATATAAGCTATTTCAGTAAGTGTGTAAGTTGAATCCTGAATCAGAGTTATTGCTTTTTCAATTCGTAATTTTCTAACATAATCTCCAAAATTAAGGTCATCAAAATACTTCGAAAACTCTCTTGATAAATAGGAGGGGTTAAGTTCTAAATCATTAGATATTTTTTTCAAGTCAAAAGTAAATTGGGTGTCTATTTGATCCTGAATAATTGCTTTTAAATCTTTAACCCAAGCAGGCGTTTTCTTATTACTTGTTTTCTTCTCTTTTAAAAATTTATGATAAACTTCATGCAACATATTTTCAAAAGGGCTATTCTGTAAATGATTTTGTTTGTATAAATGTGTTGCCCAACTGTATAGCGCATCATAAATAACCATTCCACTTTCTAATAACTGATAATCATCCGTAATGTTATAGGAAAGTCCTGCTGAAATCGCCCAAAGTCCTGCTGATTCTTTTGCGATATCATGCCTGTCTGTGTCTGCACCACGAACAATATCAGCTATAATTAAAATAGCAGGATCTTTAATTTCATATTTTTTTACGATGTAGTCAAAGGTACTTTGCTCTTTGTAATGTGTAAATTCTACATTAGGAATGTCAAATGGAACGGCATCTAGTTCTTTTGCTTTATCCAAAACTTGGCTGAATGGAACATAAATAAATTCAGCCGCTTTGTCTACAAATTTTTTAATCAACCAAGGACTGGCTATTCTATCAATTTTAGGACGCTCTCTGGTTATCCATTTCATCTATAATTGTTTTACAAGGTTTTTTATATAATACACCTTTTGTTTTACAGCGGGCGGAGGAAAAAACTCCAGTTAGCTAAAGAAAAATTGCCAAAAGGGTATGCTACTTGTTTGTGTTTTTTCAAATGTTTAGTAAAAAAAACACCCTTTAAATCCATTAGAAATAAGGGGTGTTTTAACGGAATTAATAATTTATAGTTTTACATTTGTCAAACAAAAAATCTACAATGGAAATCGTATTCATAATTCTAGTTATATTTTTATTATTTTATGTTCCTCAATATTTTAGAAAACGTAAATAATACTACTTGATTTTAAAAATCATTTTCTGTCTAGATTGTAAATTTACGTTTTTATTCTTCCACATTCTTCATTTTCATTAAAAGTGAATAAGCCCCTTTTATCACAATAGTAGCCTCATTCAAATCTTCTGAAATAATTTCAGTAAATTCATTTTCGGTATTTCCTGTTGTAACTTCCTTCATTTCAAATTGTTTGTTTTGTTTGGCAACAAAAATATAATTCTTGTTTTCATAATTCACAATAGCATCAGATGGCAATACATTTGATTGCTGACTGTTTAATTCTATTTCGGCATTCATATACATTCCCGGTAAGAGTGCTTTGTCGAAGTTTGTAAAATGGCAATGTATTTCTGTGCTTCTGTTTTCTGAAAAATCTTTACCTATTAGAATAATTTTGCAAGGATATTTTTTCTCCGGATTGGTGTTGGTATACGCTAAAAGAGATTGACCAATTGCTAATTTATTGATGTCTTTTTCAAAAACAGTCAATGCCAAATGAATATCCGAAGGATTAACAATCTCAAATAAGATATCACTTGGGTTTACATACTTGCCAATATTTACGTTTACTTTGGAAACATAACCGCTTATTGGCGAGTATATATTGATGCTTTTTGAAATGTTCTTTGTAGAAACATTGCTTGGATTTATCCCTGCGAATTTTAATTTCTCTCCATACGATTGCACCATTACCGATAGTGAGTTGTATTCTGATTGTGCTTGTTGATACACTTTATCGCTGCTAGCTTTGCTTCGGTTGAGTTCTCTTTGTCTTTCGAATTCGGCTTTTGCGTACCCTATTTTTGCTTTTGCCAAAAGATAATCTTCCTGCAATTGAATGTATTGTTGGTCTTCTACAACACACAAAACCTGCCCTTTGGTTACATACATTCCCTCTAAAAGTTTGGTATATTTTAAATAACCACCCATGGGCACACTTATGGATACTAAGTTTTGAGGCGGTACATCTATTTTACCATTTAATTTTAAGGTAGATGAAATTTCTTTTTGCTCGATTTTCCCAGTTTCAATACCTGCATTTTTTATTTGTGCATCAGTAAGTGTTGTCGTGTTTTCGATAGTTGGAGTAGCTTCTGTTTCGCTTTCTGTTTTCTTATCTCCACATGAAGAAAGGAATACTATTGCCAGTATTGTAATGATTGTGTTTTTATTCATGATTGTATTTTTATTTTGGTGTTCGTGAATCTGCGATTTCATTTTATTTATTTTGAATATTAAGATAGTGTTTGTTATTTAAAATTTCATTGCCATTGCTAATCGGTTAGGCATCAATCTTAACGCGAAGGAGTTTTATGGAATTAATAAAGACTAAAGTGTCAGGAAGCAAATGAATAGCTGCTGCTTCAATCGGTCCAATTATTTTAAGCAATACAAGGGTAATTCCAATCACATGAACGACACCAACCCCTACAAAAATATTTTCACGAATGGTTCGATAGGCTCTTTTACTAATAGCACGAGCTTTGGCGATTTTTTCCAACTTATCCTGCATCAGAACGATATCAGCTGCTTCCATTGCTGTTTCGGTTCCCATAGCACCCATTGCTATACCTATATTTGCCTGGACTAAAGCAGGCGCATCATTAATGCCGTCGCCAACCATTACAATCTTAGAACCGTCCTTTTGCAATTCTTTTATGATATTGATTTTATCTTCTGGCAATAAATTGGCTCTGTAATCGGTAATTCCTATCTGATTGGCAACATGTTTGGCAGTTTCAGGATTATCACCGGTAAGCATAATTATATTTTGAATTCCACTTTTTCTTAAACCTTCAATCATTTCTTTTGCACCCTCACGTATCGCATCGGATATATAAAAGATACCCGCCAGTTTATTATTAACTGAAAGATAAATAGCAGTATCGGTACTATTTTCTGAGGATTTCGACACCGGCACTTTGCTTTCTTCCATAAAGAGCTTGTTCCCTAATAAAACCGATTTGCCATCTATTTTTGCGGACCCCCCCCGTCCTTTTACTACCTCGAAATTTTCAGGCTCGCCATAGATAAGTTTTAATTTATCGGCATAGCTTAAGATTGCTTTTGCTAATGGATGGCTGGAACGACGATCAACGGATGCAGCAAATTGAACCAATTGGTTTTCATTATAAACAGGATCTAATATTTCAACGCTATTCACAATAGGACTTCCAACTGTTAATGTGCCTGTTTTATCAAAAACTATGGTAGTTACTTTAGCAAGCTCTTCTAAAAACAAACCTCCTTTTATCAAAATACCTTCTCTCGCAGCGCGTGCAATTGCTGCAATGGTCACAAGCGGTGTTGCCAAACCTAATTCGGCAGGGGAAGTAAAAATCAGCAATGCAATCACCAGTTTGACATCTCGGGTAAAAAAGTAAACAGTACCAACAAAAATAAATACCACCGGAATAAGCCATGAAGCCACTTTGTCCGTGAATTTTTCAATAGGAGCTTGCTGGCTTTCTGCCTCTTCCACCAAGGCTATAATACGCGAAAAAACGGTGTCTAATCCTGCTTTTGTCATTTCTATATCGAGCGCACCTAATTCCAGGATGGTTCCGGCAAATGCTTCACTTCCCGCTGTTTTTTCCTGAGGTACGCTTTCGCCGGTTATCGGAGCTTGGTTCACAGAACCTGATCCGCCAATCACTTTACCATCAACAGGGATTTTTTCTCCGGCTTTTACCAGAACAATATCACCGATTTTTAAATCGCTTATTTGCACTATTACTTCAGAGCTGTTCTTTTTTACTATCGCAGTCTTTGGAACAGAACCAATCAACTCTTTTATGGATGCTCTTGCTTTTTCGGTACTTGCACTTGCGATATATTCTGCAATAAGGATGATCATAAGTACGACAGCACCAGCCAAATATTCCTTACCAAGAACTGAAATTATTACCGCTATGGTTATAAACAATTCGGTACCTATTTTTCTTTCTTTTATGATATCCAGTACCGCAGTTTTTACTAATGAATAAAGACCGAAAGCCATTGCGACTATCAAAACGGGTAATGGAATAATTTCAAAATAAAATAATAAACAGGCTATTCCCACTGTTATGATCCGTACAATTTCCCACAGGAACTGTCGCGAAAAAAAGGTTTGCGTATAATTCATAATTAAACTATTTTAATTAGTTAATGCATTGATTTCAATCACACTTATATTCAACTTTCTAACGGCCTCAATATAATCTCTTTGAATTTCTGTGCTTTGATTAATAAGCATCACCCATTCCAGATAATTAATGTCACCATTGATAAATTTATCATTAGCAGCTTTGGTTACCAAATCAACATTTTTCAACGCTTGACTTTCGTAATAGGCGATAGTTTCTTTGTGTTTTTTATATTCTTGGACTAATTCCTGATTCTTGATTTCCAGTTTTAGTTTTTCATTATTTAAATTATTTTCGGCAATTTGGGTGTTTATCTCTAATGCTTTTTTCTTATTATTTATTGCCGCATTGAATAACGGAATTGCCACTCCAAATTGTCCGTAAACACCATTATAACTGTTTTGAAATGCAGTGCTTGTTTTGAAAGTCTGGTAATAAACACCACCTATTAATTCCGGTAATTTTTTAGATTTTTCAAGTGAAATTTCCGCTTTGCTGCTATTTACTTCTTGCTCAAATAATTTTATACTGGGTTGATTTCCAATAGCACTTTTATCTGAATTTTCGATAAAATCCATTTTGAATTTATCTGAAACTGGGATAAAGTCTTTGTCAGTATTAAGTAAATACTTGAATTGCGATTGTATTATTTTATAATCATTTTGTAATTCCAGAAGTTGAATTTTTATTTGTCCAGATTGGTTTTCAGCTGTTGCTTTTTCCAATATATTACTTTCGCCTTTGTCAAAACGGAGCGCTGTTTTCCTTAAAAATTCGGAATAAATACTATCGCTTTTTAGCAACAACTTTTCCTTTTCTTTTAGATACATCATTTCGTAAAACACGATTGTTACCTGTCTGGTCAATTCCTTTCTTTGCAAAGCTTCGTTCCATTGCCCTTTTTTGGCTTCTTCTATTAAAAGTTGTTTCTGCCTTTTGTAAACGGTTGGGAATTTTATGCTTTGCGAAATACCAATTTTTACATCATTTGCATTGCTGTTAAACTGACCGTATTCACCAATAATTCCCGTGTTGGAAATATCATAGCCTGTTTTGGTCATTTTTTGCAAGTACTCCGAATTTAGTTTTTCGTTTTTAATTTTTATATTGTTTGAAAGAGCCGTTTCAATGGCTTTATCAATTGAAATTTTTTCTTGAGCATTTGCATTTTGAAAAGAAAAAAATAGTCCCAATACCATGATTGTTGTAATTGATTTTATCTTTTTTGGTTTTAATTTAATTCCTTTTTCAAACATGATATATAAAATTGGTAGAACAAATAAAGTTAAGAACGTTGCAATCAGTAGACCGCCAATTACCACAGTTGCCAAAGGTTTTTGTACTTCTGCACCAGAACCATTGCTTAATGCCATGGGTAAAAAACCTAATGATGCTACAAATGCAGTCATTAAAACAGGACGTAAACGTACTTTGGTACCTTGTAAAACAATCGCTTTTAAATCGGTTTCACCAGATTTTCGTATGCTATTGAATTCCGCAATCAATACCAAGCCATTCAGAACCGCTACACCAAATAAAGCAATAAAACCAACTCCGGCACTAATGCTAAACGGCATTCCCCGCAACGCTAAAAAGAAAATACCTCCAATTGCCGAAAGTGGAATAGCAGAATAAATCAATAGCCCTTGTTTTACGGAATTGAATGCAAAATAGAGCAAAATAAAGATTAATAGTAATGAAACTGGAACAGCAATCATCAAACGATTTTTGGCTTCGTTTAAGTTTTCAAAAGCACCGCCATACGTTGGATAGTAACCTGCAGGAAATTTTATTTGAGCTTCGACTTTACCTTGCAATTCTTTTACAATACTTTGCACATCACGTCCTCGTATATTAAAACCAACTACAATTCTACGTTTGGCATCTTCTCTTTGTATTTGATTCGGGCCTTCGATAATTTCAACTTTAGCCAATTGAGATAAAGGAATTTGCGAACCAGTGGACGTTGGTATTAGTAAATTTTGAACATCTGCCAAATCCTGGCGTTTTTCCCCTGTTAAACGAACGACTAAATCAAATCGTTTTTCACCTTCGTAAACAACCCCAGTACTTTGTCCTGCAAATGCGGTGTTTACTATTCGATTGATATCCTGAATGTTCAATCCGTATTGTGCAATGGAAGCTCTATTGTAGTCAATTACTACTTGAGGCATTCCAGTAACGGTTTCTACATAAAGGTCGGAAGTTCCTTCTACGGTATTTACAATTTTACCTAATTTATTGGCATACAAAGCCAATGTGTCTAAATTTTCTCCAAATATTTTACAGACTACATCTTGCCTTGCACCTGTCATCAATTCATTAAAACGCATTTGTACCGGATATTGAAAACCATAGGAAACCCCTGGAACGGCTTCCAATTCTTTTGCCATTTTTTCTGATAATTCATCAAAAGTTTTGGCAGAAGTCCATTCGCTTTTGTCCTTTAAAATGATCATCATATCGCTGGCATCAATGGGCATTGGATCAGTTGGCACTTCGCTACTTCCTGTTTTACCTACAATTTTCTCCACTTCGGGAAATTTTTCTATTAATATTTTTGCACCCTGTGAAATGGCAGTCATTGATGTTTGTAAATTACTTCCCGGCAAAACCCTTGTTTCTACTGCAAAATCTCCTTCTTCCAATGAGGGCATAAATTCGCCACCCATAAACGAAAGTGTAATCAAGGCTAAAACAAATAAACCCAAAGTTGCACCGATAATTGTTCTTGGAATTCCCAATGCTTTATTTAAAAGTGGTTGATAGAAATTTTCTAGTTTCTCCATCATTCTATCTGAAAAAGTTTTTTTGTGGGATATATTTTTATTTAAAAATAAAGCGGTCATCATCGGAACATAAGTCAGCGACAATATAAAAGCACCAAACAGAGCAAATGCAATTGTTTGTGCCATTGGTAAAAACATTTTCCCTTCAATACCGCGCAAAGTAAAAATGGGAATGTACACTATCAATATAATCAACTCTCCAAATACGGATACATTACGCATTTTTATTGACGTATTTAATACTGTGTTGTCCATATCTTGCTGTGATATTTTGGACGTTTTCCTGCTGTGTAAACTAAACAAACACGCTTCAACAATAATAACTGCCCCATCCACAATCAATCCAAAATCTAATGCACCTAAACTCATTAAATTTCCGCTGACACCAAATAAATTCATCAGTATGACTGCAATTAACATTGCCATTGGAATAACCGATGCTACAATTAATCCAGCTCTTATATTTCCTAAAAAGAAAATAAGAACAAAAAGTACAATTAACGCTCCTTCTAATAAGTTTTTTTCTACCGTTGAAATGGAATTATTCACCATTTTTGTTCGGTCTAAAAATGGTTCTACTATAACGCCTTCAGGTAAGGTTTTTTGGATTTGCTCAATACGCTCTTTGATTTTTTTAATAACCACATTGCTGTTGGCACCTTTTAACATCATCACTACAGCACCCGAAACTTTGCCTGATTGCACTCCTTTTTTATTAAAAGTCATTGCACCATATCGAATAGCACTACCAATACGAACATCAGCTACATCACGAATAAATAAAGGACTTCCGCTATTCGTGTTTTTAATAGAAATGTCTTTTATATTTTCGATAGTACTAATTAATCCTTCACTTCGGATGTATAAAACTTTAGGGCCTTTTTCGATATAAGCACCACCCGTATTTTGATTGTTTTTTTCTAATGCAGTAAAAACATCGGTAATTGTAATATTATAGGATTGCAATTTATTGGGGTCTATGGCAATTTCAAATTGTTTCAATTTTCCACCGAAACTACTTACTTCTGCAACACCTTCCACGCTTAATAATTGACGGCGAACAATCCAATCCTGAATGGTTCTCAACTCGGTTACATCATATTTTTTTTCGTAACCGGGTTTTGTTCGGACGGCATATTGGTAAATCTCGCCCAGTCCTGTTGTCACTGGTGCCAGAAATGGATCGCCAATCCCTTTTGGAATTTGGTCTTTTACAGCACTTAATCGTTCAGTAACTTGCTGTCTAGCCCAGTACACATCAGTTGCATCATCAAAAACAATGGTTACAACTGATAAACCGAAACGAGAAAAACTTCGAATTTCTTTTAGTCCCGGAATATTACTATTGGCTTGTTCTATTGGAAAGGTAATTAGTCTTTCAATATCGGTTGCACCCAATGATGGTGCTGAAGTGATTACCTGAACTTGATTATCTGTAATATCAGGAACGGCATCAATTGGTAATTTGGTAAATTGATAACTCCCATATCCAATAAGAGCAACAATGAAAAGACCAACGATAAGTTTATTTTTGATTGAAAATTCTATGATTTTATTCAGCATAATTTTTAGGATTAATGAATATTCAATACTTATATTGAATACTGACCTTTTAATTTTATAGTAACTGTAATATCCTTATTTTCATTATTTCTGAAAAACCAACCGTGTTTCCCTTCATACGGAGCATAAAAAGTGCCAACCATATTATTGGAATAAGCCATGGTGTAACTTTCAAAATAAACATCATTAACTTCTTTTGCTTGTTTCACTTCGCCGTGAAAATCAAAATAAACGGTTCCATCATTAGTTTTCCATTCGTATTTCATTTTACCATATTTCAGCATATAAATTTTATATTCAATGCCTTTTCCTGCCGGAACGATTACTTCAACAGTATCTTCTCTTTCTACATATTGCTTTTCTGGTGCAGGATTATCTGCCTCGACTGGTCTTTTCACTTCAGGTCCAGAACCTGCTTTTTCCATTTTAATTAATGGAAATGTTTTTTGTGATGTTGTTTCCTGTTGATTTTCTGGTATATGAAGTTTGCTGAACCCGAACAATTTGCCAGTTCCTATTGGATCAATTCCATATTCTGCTGGTAAAACTGCGCTTACTAAAATTATTACAGAAAGAAGTAAAGCGAAGATAACTGCTTTGATAATTTGTTTTTTATTTACTATTTGATGATTTATTTCTGACATTTTTTATTTTTTTTTAAGAAGTAAAATAACCTGTTAATTGATACCCTATTAATACAAATCCAGCAGCCATAAGCAGCGTATTTGTTATTGTTGAAAATTTCATGAAGCTTGAATGTCTGCGCCATAAAGTAATCAGAATTAGCACAAAAGTTAATGCTATGAACTGACCAATTTCGACACCAATATTGAACCCAAGTAGATTGGTAAACAATCCTTCTTTTTCAAATTTGAAATCTTGCAATTTGCTGGCAAGCCCGAATCCGTGAAATAATCCGAAAATCAAAACAGCAGCTTTTGTATTGGGTTGCGTTCCGAAAAATCTCTTGAAACCACCTAAATTATCAAAACCTTTATATACTATTGACAGTGCAATGATCGCATCAATTAAATACGAATTAATAGATATATTACTCATAACGCCAAACAATAATGTTGCACTATGACCAATCGTGAAGAAACTCACATAAAGTAACACTTCTTTCGGGCGATAAAGGAAAAAGATAACACCAACTAAAAAAAGCAAATGATCGTAACCCGTAAGCATGTGTTTTGCACCAATATAGAGAAATGGGCCAAAAGCAACGCCATCATTTCCTGACAAAAAAGTTTGCGTATTTTCATCTACACCATGAGCAAAAATACCTGTGATGCCGACAAAAAAAAGTAAAACAAGAAATATTATTTTTTTTGAATTCATTTTTATTTTTCTTTTAAAAACTACTTCTCTCCTGAAATTTCCGGAAGAGAAGCAGCCTGTTAAATTATATTAATGCGTGTGTCCATGAGCCGCATCAACTTTGTCTTGCTCCACTTGATTAATACTATCCGTACTTACTTGATTAGTAGTATCTGTGATCACCTGAACTTGTTCTGTTGTTTCAGCAGGTTGAACTTCAGTGTTTTCAGTTTCGTTGTTTGCTTTTTTGTTGCAAGAAGCTAACATTCCGATTGCGATAGCAGCTACGATTAAAAAATTTTTCATAATTGTAATTTAAATTGGGTTTATAAAGAATAATAAAATTGAATTAATGTTGGTGTCCGTGATTAATATCTTGTTCAGAAACTTGGCTGTTTCTAAATTTAGAAGAGATTGTTTTTCCATTGACAACTAATGTGATGGTACAATAAGCATATATGCTTGCTTTAGGAACTTGTACAAATAAAGCATTGTTGGTGTCCAAAGAAACAGGATTCGTTGCTTTTGTTTTATTGAAAAATTCAAAAACAGCCGATCCAGTAATTTTTTTATTTGAAACCGTTTTTCCTTTCGCATCCAGTACGTAAAAACTAATATTGTTTTCTCTTTCGACCATTTCTATTTTGTAGTCGCCTGAATTTTGTATTATTCCACCGTGTGGCGTTTTTACAGTATTAGTACTTACTTGTGCATTAGAAATTGTTGTGCCTGCTATGGTTAGCAGTATCGCAACTGCAATGGATTTAATTGTTTTCATTTTTGATGTTGAAGTGTTAAAAGTAATTGAGTATGTCTTCGACATTACTAAAAAGTCAATTCATAGCGTATGCTTCTAAAAAATGATTCTAGTTATTTAGATGCATTAACTCACTAAAAAAACTTGTTTTTTAATACTGAATATTAGTGAAATTGATGCAAAGAAACATTCGCTATAACTATATAGCAAAGTGCTTTTTAATACTTAATTAGAAATATTCAGAATATCATTAATTAAGATTGAAAAATTAATTTAACTCAATTTGGGTGGAAGCCAGATGCATGCAAAAACATCGGAATTGTAAAATTCTGGAGGAAACGGAACAGTACTATTTACAGAAATAGTATTTGGTTTGCGAAATGAAAACTCGGTTATGTTTTCAAAAGCAAGGACTGTATTAACAGATTGGTTAATAGTCTTAAAAGGTAAACTTTGATGATTGTCTTTTTCCTGATTAGAATGATGTTGACTATCATTATAATGAATAGCTATAAAATCTAAAAAAGAAATCCCGTGCTTATCCTCATCTTGATCGTGATGTTCTGTAAAGTGTTCTGCTAAGTTAGGTAGTTTCAATAATTGCCCTACTTCTGTGTTGGCACACAAAAATATGGAAAGGAATAATATGGCAATTGTTTTTTTCACGATTGTAAAAATAGTAAATTTTATTGATTACCAATAATTTGAAAACTAAATATTAGGTGAGACTTAATTTACCAAAACTTTTAAGAGGATTTTGATGATGGCGTATCAATTTTGCTGACTTTTAGATTGTGATGTATTCTATCAAAGAATGAACAGATATATTTTATTTAGTTATTTCACATTAAACTTATTTTCAATCGTTTATAAATAAGAATATCTTTTCTTTCGAATTGTAATCTGAAGTTATCATCACTAAATAATTTGGCTTCTACTTTTTCAAATATTGGTGAAATAAATAGTAGGCATGGCGATGGAGATATGGGCACAATGAAAATTTGATAAAACTGAAATGGTTTTATGAAGTTAATCATTCCTTCAGCATGATGTATATTATTTATGGAAATAAAAATTTAAAAAACTCCTAGTTACATACTTAAATAAACCGTAAATTTATACTAATACAAAATAGTTTAAATATTTAAAATACAGAACTTTGAGACTTATTTAAGTATTTTTTAGTGATCAAAAATATTGAGTATTTGTTTATGGTTTAATTTAAAAACGAAAACTATGAAAAAATCAAAACAATATCGTGAGTTCTTCAGTCACAGTCTGCGTAAACTCTTCCGAACTATCAAAATCGAATTAGTAATCATTACCGCATTAATGTATGCACTGCTGATACTTACTTCTTGCAGGAATTCAGAAAAAAACCAAAAACAAGTTGAACAGAACCACCCTCAACAAGAAGAAGAAAATCACAACCATGAACATAGTGGGCATTCACAACAAATGAATGAAACTCGTGATTGGTTAAAGCAGGAATTGGGCGAAAAATACAATCAGCCCGTATCTCCCAGTACTGAGGAACAACTTGTACAAGGTAAAAACATATTCACAAAATATTGTATTACTTGTCATGGTAGTAGTGGTAAAGGTGATGGTCCAGGAGCAACAACATTACAACCAAAGCCAGCCGATTTTACTGACCCTGAGCATTCGTCATTTTATTCAAATCAAGGACGAATATACCTCATAAAAAAAGGAATGAAGGGAACTGCAATGGCAGCATGGGAAAACATTTTGAGCGAAGAAGAAATCCTTTCAGTTTATGCATATGTAAATTCTCTGAAAAATTCAGGCGAAATGATGGAACACCACGAGCAGAATCATTAAAAAACATAAATAATTCAAATGATAATAACCGAAGTGCTTTTAAAAGGAATGGAGTATATTCCAAATACTGAAAAGCAATTACGAACTAATATGTCTCAATTAAGCAAAAAGTAATGGTAAAAATTCTTAAAACAGTATGAATATGCACTATGGCATTATTACTATGGAGCTTTTCAGCTAAGACCCAACAAAGATACCAAACAAGGAAAGGAAGTATTGTTAAGTTTTTTATTTACGAACAATTTCTACAGAACATTTTGCATGTAATGCCACCGCTTGCGAAACCGAGCCAAGCAAAAAGCCTTCTATAACCCCATGACCATGAGAACCAACGATAATCAAATCAGCACCAAATGTTTCAGCTTCTTTGAGTATTGCACTTTTTGGAGAACCACCAATAACCATTGTAGTTACAATTAAAGCCGGATTTTTATCCCGCAAAATTTTCGCTGCATTTTCCGTAATTTTCTCTGCGCCTTTAAAAGCGTTGTGATCAACTTTAGCATAATATTCATGTGAAACTCCCATTGGCTCAAGAGAATTTATTAGCGACATTCTTTCATAAACAGAAACAATACACACTTCGGTTTTGGGCGGAAATGGTCTGTTGGCAATTTCATTAATTGCTGTTTTACTATATTTTGAACCATCGGTTGCTAGTAGAATTTTCATCCTTTTTTTTCCACTAAATTCATTCCGCATTTGGGACATTTTCCGGGTTTATCCGAAGTAACTTCTGGGTGCATTGGGCAGGTGAAAGTTTTTTGAGTTTCCATTTTTTTATATTTTAATGTAGTTTGTACTTGTCTTATTTGGACATATCCATATTTTTATCCATTCCAGTCATTTTGTGTGATTGCATTTTTTTATCTTTCATCATATCCATCATTTTAGGATTATCCATCATCGATTTACACATTTCAGACATCATCGTAGTATCTGTTTTAGATGCTTTCATCATTCCTTTCATCATATCTGGATTGTCTTTCATCATTTTCATCATGTTTTCGTGATTTGTCATCATCATTTTTCCTTTACTACTGTTCATCATCGCTTGCATCATATCTTTTGACATATCACTATTGTTAGCAATAGTATCCATAATTGCCTTTTTTGTATCTGAATTTGAAAGAATTTGATTTACGTCAGTTTTGGATTGGCAAGAAGTAAATATTGTTACAAAAACAATACTTAAAATAATTTTTTGAATGGTTTTCATTTATTTAATATTTAGCTATGAAGTAATTTTTACGATATAAAGATAATACAACTAATTCATTAAAATGTTAAGTTATTCTAAATAATAGTTGTATAATTAACATATTTTCAAGTGTTTGAGTAAAAAAAAAGATGCTTGTTTTTACAACAAGCATCTTCAACATTAACCTTAAATAAAAAATTTTAATAATTAAAAGTACCACCGAATCCAAATCCCATATCACTATCATAGTGGGTTGTAAATCCAAAGTTTCTTTTCACAATGTATTTTAAACCAGCCATATATTCTTTGTCGGTATTCCACATTAAGCTCATTCGTAGTCTTTTAGAAACTGGAATATCTTTTCGTTCAAACTGTAAACGTACATTTCCATCGGTGAATACTTCGACTTGTGCCATTATAAGCATTGGTAAAGTATAATTAACCCCTGCACTAAAAACAGCTCTTTTGTCTTTGGTATTGGTTTGACCGAAAAGATTTCTTTCTTGCTCGTCTATTCCCATTCTTCTAGATCTCCAGTCAAAACCAATAAAAGGCATTAACCATTGCATTTTATCAATGTATCTACCAATATGAGTTTCAGTTTCATAACCGTGGTGTTCTTTGTAACCTAAACGCCATTCAGTACCAATACTCCATCGTGTGCTTTGATACATCGCTTCTCCATCGTTTCCGTTTGTGGCAAAATCATTTTCTGCCATAAAATGAAATTTTCTATCGTCTGCAAATAATTTGCGTTGTGCTAATTTAGGGTTTGGTATTTCTGGATTTGCAGGTGAATTTTCGTAACTAAAAACCCTGCCCATTCCGCTCATCATGTGATACAAAATATGACAATGAAAAAACCAATCACCACTTTCGGTTGCTGCAAATTCTAACGTATCCGTTTCCATTGGCATGATATCAATGATATTTTTCAATGGTGCATAATCTTCTTGTCCGTTGATCACCCTAAAGTCATGTCCGTGCAAGTGCATTGGGTGTCGCATCATAGAATTGTTGTGAATTATCAGGCGTACATTTTCTCCTTTTTTAATTAAGATTTTATCGGCTTCCGAAACTACTTTATTATCCAGACTCCAAACGTAGCGGTTCATATTTCCTGTTAGTTCAAACTTCAACTCTTTTACCGGTGCATCTTTTGGAAGATTGGTTTTTGTTGGCGATTTGAGCATGGCATAATTTAATGTAGTAATATCAGAAAGTGCATTAGAATCATATTGATTGTCCATGCCGTGCATTTTATGGTCGCCCATATTCATACCCTCTTTTTTCTCCTTGTCTATATCCTTATCTTTCATTTCCTCTTTATTCATCTCCATTCCATCCATTTTATCTCCCTCCATATTCATACCCGGCATTTTATCGTCGCCTTTTTTCTTTAGCTCACCTGTTATTTCCGGATACATTACTACATTCATATCCATTTGATTGAGGCTCATCTGCATTCCCATATCGTCTAAATCACCGTTCATTTTCATCATGTCGTTCATCATTTTCATCCCTTCAAAATATTTGAGTTTTGGCAAAGGGGATACTAACTGTTTAACGCCAGTGCCTATATATAAAGATGCCGATTTTGTCCGGTCTTCTGGTGTGGCTAAAAACTCATAGGATGTTTTCTCTGCAGGAATGGTCAGGACAACGTCATAGGTTTCAGAAACCGCAATAAGTAAACGGTCTACCTCAACAGGCTCAACATCATTACCGTCACTTGCGACAACAGTAATTTTTCCTCCGGCAAACGTAAGCCAAAAATTGCTGGATGCACCTCCATTAGCCACGCGTAATCTTACTTTATCACCAGATTTAAACTGCGAAAGCTGGGTCTCATTTTTTCCATTGATTAAAAATTTCTCGTAATAAACGTCGCTCACATCCATGGCGTTCATTCGTTTCCATTCATTGATAACCTTTGTTTTGAAGTACCCTTGTTTTATGGCTTCGCCATAACTTTGTGTTGTGCCTTTTTTTATTGCAAACCAATCTGAGGCATTGTGTAACATCCTATGGACATTCTCCGGGTTGATATCGGTCCATTCGCTTAACACAATCGGAATTGTTGGAAGATCATCTATTCCCTCCCGAAAATTCGGATCGGAGTTTCTTTTATTCATCACAAAAGATCCATACATCCCGATTTGTTCCTGCAAACCAGAATGGCTATGATACCAATGTGTCCCGTGCTGCCTGATTGGAAAAGAATATTTGTAAGTACTGTGTGGCTTTATTGGCATTTGGGTAAGGTTAGGCACACCGTCTTCTTTATTGGGTAAAAACAAACCATGCCAATGTAACGATGTTTCCTCATTGAGTTCGTTATGGACATAAATCTCTGCGGTATCACCTTCAGTAAAGGTCAACGTAGGCATTGGTATCTGACCATTTACTGCTATCGCTCTTCTTGATTTTCCTGAAAAATTTACCACTGTATCCCGAACATATAAATCGTACCTGACTACTTTTGGCGGCTCATCTTTTATCACTCTTTTTTTTACGGGATGATTTACTGTTACCTTTTCCATGTTTTTCATATCATGGCCCTTATCCGTGTCGACTTTATCTGTAGAGGAAGATTTAGCTTTTTCAGGTGTTTCCTTTTTAACAGGAGTAGCCGCTTTTGGTTTTGCACTTGCTTTCGGCTTTGACTTTTCCTTTATCAATGTCATTCCACATTTAAGGCATTTTCCTGGCTTGTCAGCGTGAATTTCGGGATGCATTGGGCAGGTATACGTTACGGATGCCACCTTATTATTATCCGTTTTCATATTGTCCATGTCGTCCTTCTTTTTAGAAGTCTTTTTCAAGGGCATTTGGATTTCATCATGCTTTTTAACTATCGATTTCTTAACCGATTTCGCTTTTTCCTTTATCAATGTCATTCCACATTTAGGGCATTTCCCTGGCTTGTCAGCGTGAATTTCGGGGTGCATTGGGCAGGTGTACGTTGTGGGCTGCACCTTTTGTGCCTTTTCTTTTTTTGACATATCCATCCCTTTCATATCCTGTGCTTGTGCAAAGGAATAAATAGCGAGAATGAATGTTAATACTATTATTCTTTTCATTTTTTTAGTTTAAAATTGATTTATTTTTTCAATAGTAACTCCAACTCTAAAATTTGTTTTTTGAGTGATTCTACACTTTTCATTTTTTTAAATTCTGCTATTGATAAAGCTTTTTTACCTGCTTCAATTGCACTTGGATAGTCTTTTAGTTCCGTTGCTATTTTTTGTCTTAAATTAGGATAATAAAAATTTTCTGGATCTAATTTCTCGGCTTCAATAAGCCAAGCTATTGCTTGTTTGGAATCTCTGTTTGTACTGTAATAATAGTTTGCGGCTTGAAATAATAAATTAGCATCAAGGGTTTTTTCTTTAATGATGTTTTTATCTATTACTGCTAAAATATTTTCATCTACTTTACTTTTCAATGGAATTTTCACCATCGAATTTTCCCATATTATTTTTAGAAATCCCTCCCCTTTGTTATTAATGTCATTTATTTCGATTGTAAATGTTTCATAAAAATTGGGTATGCTTTCCACTGGAACTGTAAAACGAAAAACATCTTTTTTGGCATCATATCCAGTTTCGCCGTGTAATGTTGTATCTGTATTTACAATTATTGTCCACTCCTTTTTAGAAGGTATTGTGAATATTGAGTAACTACCCATTTTTAAAGTAGTATTTCCAAATACAATATCTTCGTTGGTAGTTATTGAAGTACAATCACTAGCGCCAGTTCGCCAGAGTTTTTCAAAAGGCACTAATTCACCAAATATTTTTCTGCCTCTTGCTAGTGGTCTGCTGTAAGAAACTTTGATTATTGTGCTACCCAATTCTTGTTCAAATGATGCAGATGGACTTGCAGAAGTTAGTTTTATTTGAACTTTTTCTTGTGCCGAAATTACTAAAGCTTGTAAAATAAAGAAATGTATTAGAATTACTTTTTTCATGGTTTTTAATTTTAAATTGATTTTATTATTTTTTTATTTTTCTCCAAATTTTTCTAATGGTAGGTGATGAGGTATACCAAAGTAAAAAACCACTTAAAACGGTTATTAACCCTAATAAAGAAAATAGTCGCAAAACAATATTATTCATATTGTCTCTATCTTCATAATCCATAGTATGGGTCATCCATAAAAAGTCAAACCATCGCCAATCTCTATGTCTGATCGTTTGAAAAGCTCCATCATTTGCCGAAATATAGACCTTTAAATTATTCGGTTCTTGGTATGAAATAACATAGGCAGGTAGTAAATGCTCTCTATATTCATGGTGTTTCCCTACTTCCTTAATAAGTTGTATTTCTTTTACTTTTAAACCTGATACAATATTTTTATCTGCAATTGACAACGCTTCTTCTTTAGAGATACCATTTTTTAATTTTCCTGTTTTGGCATTATAAAGCATCTTGTCATTAACCCAATAAAAAGGGGTCTTATTAATTTCTCTTAATTCAATAGATCGAATGGCTATCGAAGGATGAAGAAGGGAAGGACTTATTAAACCCGAAAACGACTCCTGAGCAATTCCTTTTTTATGAAATTGCATTCCATGAATGTCATCAATATTAGACCAACTAAAATACAGACCGCTAATAGTCCACATTAAGAATTGAAGGCCTAAAAATATTCCTAAATATCGATGGGATTTTCTAATCCATTTTGCTTTTTTTCCTTTAATCATTTAGATTGTTTATTTAGATTGGCATTAACAACAACTTTCACCCGCCTGTATTGATGGACATTTTACTGTACCATAACTACAATAAACACAACAATCGCCTTGTTTGGGTTTTAATATGACCTTACAATTCTCGCATTCATAAAAGAATTGACAAGCATCTGTAGGCATTATTTCGTCTTTTTTATGTCCACAATTGGGACAAATCAAAGTTGATTTTAGTTCCACTGATTTACCGTTGTATATAGTGCAAGTTTCGCAAGTGCCATGTGATTTATTCCTGTAATAATTGACTCCGGTCGCAATTAACAAGCCAAACATACCGATGTAGATAAAGTAAAAATTACTGCTAAAATAATACCCATACAAAATGAGTATTGCACTTGGAATAGCAAACAATAGGGGATAAAGAGAACGATGTTTTTGATAAGAAATGATTAAACCTACGATTGAGATTAAAATCATTGCCTGAAAAATCCACATGGTCCATCCACCAAACAACTCAAAACTACCCAATCCTAAAGCAGAAGCTCCGAATGCAAAAAGAGGAAAACAGCAAGGTGATAATAGTGCTGTGAAGAAAAGTCCAATTGTACCTAATTTATCAATGTTCAATTTTAATTCCATATTTGTTAATTCCATAATTTAATTTTTTTTCTAATCCTTACATATCCATCCCCTCCATGGGGTCACTTCCTTTGCGGAATTTATATTCGCTGTTTATGGCATACGCTCCAGTAATGACTACTTTTTTGGTTATATCCATTTCTGATTTAATTTCAATCATCCCATTGGTTTCTGCTCCTGTTTCCACCATTAGGCTTTCAAATACTCCCGGTCTTTTTTCAATCCAAATATAAGAAGCATTTTCTTCCCTGATTACAGCATCTGTAGGTATGAATATCCCTTTTATATTGGATTGTGTCAATTTTGCAATTGCCTGCATCCCGGGTTTTAACAGCAAATTTTGATTAGGTATTTCCATTCGAATTAAAAGCAGTCTGGTATCTGGATTTATTTCAGGATTGATAAATGAAATTTTTGCAATTATAGTTTTATCAGGATAATCAGTAAATGAAACTTTGGCGTTTTGTCCAAGGTGCATGCTTTTTGCATAATTTATATTCACCTGTGTTTCGAGCCAAAGACTATTTAAATTTGCCAATTTAATTATACCAGCACCCTCCATTGCATAACTGCCTTCTGTTGCTATTATCTCCGAGATAGTTCCACTGCTGTTACTATAGAAAATAGTGTACGGAGAAATTTCTTTACTCGATTTTATAGTTTCAATTTGGGCATTGGATAAACCAAAGAATAATAGTTTTTGTTTGGCAGCAATGAGCATCGTACGTGCATTTTTTCCAAAACCACCTGGCATGGTAAGTTGTTTGTATGCTGTGAAGTAATCTTGTTTGGCTATGGCAATATCTTCACTATACAATTGATATATTGGTTCGTTTTTAGCAACATAATCACCAACCGTTTTGAAGTATAACTTTTCAATTCGCCCCATTGCTCTAGCAGAAATGGTGTTGATTTTTTCTTGATTAATTGTTAAAACCCCTGTATAATTTTGCTCTAAACTGCTTTGAGTTTCTGCAACAGTTTGCGTGGTGATGTTCCCCAATTGTAGCTGCTGTTTACTCAAGCTTATCTCATTTGCAGCTGTGTCGTCACTTTTTATTGGAGTTAACTCCATATGACAAATGGGACATTTCCCAGGCTTATCCTCCTTTATTTGAGGGTCCATAGAACAAGTGTAAAAAATAGTTTCTTTACTTTTATGTTTGCTATGGTCTTCTTTGTTTTTAGTATTACAAGCTATACATAAAGTAAGTAGTATTGATAGAATGCCTATTATTTTTATCGTTTTCATAATTATTCGGTTTTAATAAAGCTTTCGCTATCAATTAAATATTGTGCATTTTTAGCAAGGGTATCTTCAACGGAAATTCCACTGATAATTTGAATAAAATCATCCATTTCAATTCCTGCTTTTATTGCAGTTGCTTTAAAGCCATTATTCTTCTTTATAAAAACTATTTTCTTGTTGCCAATACTCACTAATGCTTGTTTTTGCAACCAAACCCCTTGTATTGAATTTGTTTTCACAATTCCTTGTAATCGCAGACCTATGGGGAATTTCAGTTTATTGTTGTTTAGGTATACCCTAATTCTATTGGATTTATCTGCTGGATTAAATTGAGTTTCAATAAAATTTATTTGTGCATCAATGAATTCATTTTTGTCTAATTCTGTAGCAATTTTGATAGTTTGATTGGTTTTGATTAGACTATTGTACCCTTGACTAACATTAAAGATACCCCATACTTTATCTGTATTTACTAATTTAAAAACTACTTCTCCCTTTTTTATATAGTTACCTTCTTTTATATTTAATATTTCGGTATTGTTACTTGCACTTTGCATCGTCGAATTGCTTGTATTATCCATTTTTTCTGTTCCTTGAATAATTCCAGAAGCTGGACTGTAAATTGAAACTTGAGGATTTACTTTTTTGGAAGAAGACAATGAATTTATCTGATTTTTAGTCATTCCATAAAGCAATAATTTTTGCTTTGAGGCTTTAATAATTGATGTATTATCGGAATCATTGGAAATTAAATAAATAAAATTTTGCTGTTCTGTCAATAATTCAGGGCTGTATAAATCAAATAATTTCTGTCCTTTAGCTACTTTTTGGTACTTATAATTGACATACATTTTTTCTATTCTTCCACTTATTCGAGCAGCAATATTTACTGATGAATTTGGATCGTAAGATACTATTCCAGGTAAGTTTATCTCACTGCTTAATGTCGTGTCTTTAGCTGTTGTAGTTTGATAATTCCCGACGATAAAATTATCAGTAGGTTTCAAAAGATTGTCAATAGAATTGTCTTCCTCAGCTTGGCTTTCTGTTATTTTTTTTACTAAAGTCATTCCGCAAATAGGACAGTTTCCGGGTTTATCTCTAATAATTTCGGGATGCATAGAACAAGTATAAACTTCCATTTGATGTGAATTCTCCGAATGATTCCCTGATTTTATGACAAAGAAATAGACAGCAAATCCTATACTAGAAATTACGATTAAAATTAAACTATATTTTAAATATTTATTCATAATTATTTGATTTCTAGTTGTTTTTCAATTTCTACTTGTGTACTTAAAATATTTTGTAATTTATCCAGAACATCAATTTGTGCCATATTTAATGCTTCCCAAGCATCCAATACTACAAACAGATCTCCCGTATTATTCTGCCAAGCCAATATTGCAGTATCATAGTTTCGTTTTAAGGCAGGAATGATATTTTTTTCAGCAATATCATATTGTTTTTTTAGGTTTATCAATTCTGTATTCATACCCGAAATCATTCCTGCTGCTTCATTCAAAATCATTTGCTTTTGCCAGTTGAGACCTTCATTCTTGATTTTAAAACTGTTGATATTGGCTTTATTCATTTTTGTTGACCAAGGCATTGGAATAGTAATCATTCCCATTAAAGAGAATTGTTTTGGCTGTTCTCCAAAGGCAAACATATGGTCATATTTGACACCAAATTCTGGTAATAATTTTGCTTTTTCGGTTTCAATTTTTAATTGATTTAATACCATTGTTTTTTCAATAGCTTTAACATCACTTCGGTTTTGGGAAAGTGAAGTTGTATCTGCTTTTATGGCATCAAAATCATTTAATTTATAGGTTTCATCTATTTCAAACAAAGTGTTTTTATCTCTAGCCATCAAGGTATTTAGCATAATTCGCTTCTGGGAAATATCGTTTTGCAACATTACAATCATACTTTGTAATGCACCGTATTGCGATTTTGCTTTGTAATAGGTTGGCAATTTATCCATATTATACTGATAGCGTATTTCCATACTTTTTATCATATAGTCTAAGAGCAATAAATTATCATCCGCAATTTTTATTTTTTTATTTAATACCAGCCATTGGTAATAATTCGTTTTTGCCAGTGCCTTTAATTGATTAATCGTATACCCTTTATTTTCTTTTTCAACAGATGACATTGCATTCATGTAATTGAAATCAGACTTAAGTTTTCTAGCATTCGGTATCATTTGTGTAACACCAACCATGTAAGATCCCATACCTGGTCCCATTTCATCGGCTTTCCATAATTTACTATTGTAAGGCGTCATAAAAAAACCCGTTTCCACTTGTGGAGCCATCCAACTTTTGGCGCCTTTTGCAGCTGCATCCATACTTTGAATATCAGCATCATACATTTTTAGTTGTGGATTATTTGTTTTGATATTCGTCAAAACAGCATCCAACGAAAGTGTTTGCGCCACCATATTAGCAGTACTTAAAATCAAACAGCTTATTGCGATATAATAGTTATTCTTTAACATCTATAAGTTCTATTTTGCCTTTTGTTTTTAATTCTCGAAGTTTCACCATCTCAAAAACTATAGGGGTTACTAATAATACATAAATTGTTGAGGTAATTGTACCCCCAATGAGTGGAACCGTAATTGGCAGCATCACATCGGCACCCGTTCCTGTTGCCCAAAGAATAGGGATTAATCCAAATAACGAAACGGAAACGGTCATCAATTTTGGTCTCAACCTTTTGGCTGAACCGTCAATAATGTACTGTTTCAAAATTGCTTCTGTAATTGTTGCTGCACTGTTCCCGTGTTTTTCTACCATTTTATTCATTGCTTCATTCAAATAAATAGTCATTAACATAGCGGTTTCGATTGCCATTCCAAATAGTGCTATAAAACCAACTGCAACGGCTACGGATAAATTTATTCCATAAAAATAGACCATAAAAATCCCTCCAATCAAAGCAAACGGTACGGTTATCATTGTAATCAGTGCTTCTTTCATAGAATGATAGGTGAAGTACAGAATAAGGAAAATAATGATAACAACTATAGGTAAAATCATGCTTAATGTTTTATTGGCTCTGATTTGGTTTTCCCACTGTCCGCTCCACTCCACATAATAGCCTTTTGGCATTTTAGTGATCATTGCATTCAATTTTTTTTGCGCTTCTTTTACCGTACTTCCTAGATCACGCTCTCGTACATTAAACAGTACACTGCCTCTTAGCATTGCATTTTCGCTATTTATCATTGGAGGACCATCGCTTATTTTTACATCGGCTACGGTTTCTAATGGAATAGGACCAAACTCCATTGTTTGCACTTGGAGTTTTTTTAACGCCTCAATACTATTTCTGTATTCTTGAGCATATCTTGCATTTACAGAAAATCGTTGTCTTCCTTCTATAGTTGTGGTGAGTTTCATTCCACCAATAGACGCTTCCACCACATTGTTTACATCATCTATTGTAAGTCCGTATCTGCCTATGGCCTCTCTTTTTGCTTCGATATCGATGTACTTTCCGCCAGTAATCGGTTCCGCATATAAATCTTTCACGCCAGAAGTACCCTCGAGGGCTTTTTTTATTTTTTGAGATAAAACATTGATAGTGTCTAAACTTGCTCCGTAAATCTTTATTCCTACATCGGTTCTAATACCAGTAGAAAGCATATTAATCCTATTAATGATGGGCTGTGTAAAACCATTCGTAACTCCTGGAATTTGAAGTTTATTATTTATTTCATTAACAATATCGGCTTTCGTTTTGTCTTCTCTCCATTCGTGTTGGGGTTTTAGTAAAACAATCGTTTCAATCATGCTTATTGGACTATTGTCGGTTGCTGTATTAGCGCGTCCGGCTTTTCCTAAAACATGAGCCACTTCGGGTATCGATTTTATCAATTTATCTTGCACTTGTAAAATTCTTTTTACCTCAGAATTGGATACGTCTGGCAATGTTACAGGCATAAAAAGCACAGAACCTTCATCTAAAGGTGGCATAAATTCTGTACCTAAACGGGTAAACATTAAAACACCAATCAGGAGCGCAATTATATTAATACCTAATACTGTTTTCCTCCATTTTAAACAAAAAATTAAAATAGGAGTATATATGCTTTCCAGTTTTTTATTAATTGGATTTTTGTTTTCTGGACGAAGTTTGCCTTTAAGCAGAAAACTAATTAGAACTGGAGTAAGGGTAATGGCTAAAAAAGCATCTACTATAAGTATAAACGATTTTGTCCAAGCCAATGGGCTGAATAATTTACCTTCCATACCCGTGAGAAGAAATACAGGTAAAAAGGAAGCTATCACAATGAGTGTTGAATAAAAGACACCTGGACCAACTAATTTTGAAGATTTTTCTATAAGTTGTAACTTTTCTTCAGAAGATAAGGGGTCATGTTCTTTTTTGAATATATTTTTTATTTTATCATTCATTTTATTTCCGAATTATTTTGATTACTCTCCATCTCTTCCTGTTTCTCCGAAATTGTCCTATACGCATTTTCCACCATTACAATTCCGTCATCGACGACAACACCTATAGCTAATGCAATCCCCGTTAATGACATGATATTAGATGATATACCAAATGCTTCAAGCAAAATAAAGCCAATAGCCACAGATATAGGTAATTGTATTAAAATAATTAAAGCACTTCTCCAATGAAAAAGAAAAAGTAGTATAACAATTGAAACAACAATCATTTCTTCTATTAAAGTTCCTTTAACCGATGCGATTGCTTTTTCTATCAATTCACTTCTGTCATAAGACGTTTTAAAAGTAACGCCTTCAGGCAATCCTTTTTCAACTTCTTTCATTTTTTCTTTTACAGCTTTTATAACTTTATCTGCATTTTCACCATAACGCATGACTACAATTCCTCCTACAACTTCACCTGTTCCATTTTCGTCAAAAATTCCCAAGCGTAAATCTCCACCCATTTGTATGGAGCCAATGTCTTTTACTTTTACTGGAACGGAATTATAATTTTTAATAGCAATGTCTTCTACATCTTTTATGTTTTTTATGTACCCTAAACCTCTTACTATGTAAGACATATTACTCATCTCAAATTTTCGACCACCAACATCATTGTTATTTGCTTTGACTGCATTCATCACTTCCATCATACTCACATTGTAGTACTGCATTTTCAAGGGATCTAACACTAATTGGTACTGTTTTTCAAAACCCCCAAATGATGCTACTTCAGCCACGCCGGGAACAGTTTGTAATGCAAATTTCACGTACCAATCTTGTAAAGCTCTTTGTTCTCCCAAGTCCATACCGTTAGCCTCTAAATGATACCAAAAAACATGGCCAACTCCAGTTCCATCTGGTCCTAATGTGGGCACTACATTTTGAGGTAATAATCGTTGGGCATAATTCAACCGTTCCAACACTCGAGTTCTTGCCCAATACACATCTACATTATCTTCAAAGATGATATATACGAAGCTCATCCCAAACATAGATGCACCGCGAATATTTTTAACTTTTGGTATTCCTTGCAGGTTTGAAACCAAAGGATAGGTTACTTGTGCTTCTATAACCTGTGGACTTCTTCCCATCCATTCTGTAAATACAATAACTTGATTCTCGGACAAATCCGGAATGGCATCTATGGGGTTTTGTTGTACGCTATAAATACCCCAAGCTAATAAGCAAGCTGAGACGAGAAGAACAACAAATCTATTTTTTAGTGAAAATGATATTAATTTTTCTACCATAATGTTTAGTTTTCTAATGAAAGACTATCTTTTGTTTTATTTATCCAATTGATTACTTCCTCTTTTTGAGCAGGTGTTACTATTGCATTTTTATGAAGTAGCGTGTAGGACGCTAAGGGCATTTCATCAGATTTTATTTGTTTGATGATAGCTTCTAATTTGTTTTCTTGTTTTCGCTTGGAGTAGTTTCCGAATCCATTAAAGTTCAAATCTTTCTTTCCATCTTTAATATGATTTTCCATAAAAAACCGTGCTGGCTGAATGTAAGAATATAATGGATAATTAGTATTGTTACTGTGACAATCGTAGCAAGATGTCCGTAAAATAGTTTCAACATTTTTAGGAACATTGTACATTTTTGTAAAATTTGCAGCTAATTCCTGCTCATAACTTTCATTACGAGCAGGTTGATGTAACTGCATCAACAAAAAAATAACAAACCCAATTATGAGTATTTTCTTGATGATTTTTTTCATTTTATAATTGTTTTTTCATAGAACCACAAGTAAGCATTTTCGAACCGTAGTAAGGATTTTTTATTTCTTTGCTTTCACTTATCCAAATAGCACCTTTTCCTTCATTATACATAGGACAAAAGTCTTGATATAGTTTTTGTTTTGCTCCAAATATTTTTATCAAATCATTCACATCTTTACTCAACATCGCAAAATGTTCTCTTTGGTGGTCAATTTTTCCAACATTATCGCCAATGTGTTCTGCGTGTTCTTTAGCATCATCAGCAATATCAATATATTCTGTTTTCAATTTTGGATCTATTGTATTGGTATTGACTTTATTGAAAGTTGCATATAATGCTTTACCCGCATTGGCTGCTCCTTTTGTATCGTCTTTTGTGAGTGCGTTTTTTAGTTTTAAATAATCAGAAATTATTTCATTTGTAGAAAATGTTGTTTGGGTAACCGATGTAGCTTCAGTATTAACTTCAACTGTTGTTGCATCATCGTGACTATGACTACCATCAGTATGATCATGAGCTGCTTCATTTTGTACAACTGGTTCGGTTAATTCCATACCACATTTTGAACATTTTTTTCCTTTTTTCCCTGTTACTTCGGGATGCATAGAACACGCATACAATTGTGAAGCAGTTTCGGTCGTTTCAGAATTACTGGTTTGAGCTTCTTTGTTTTTTTGGTTACAAGAAACTAGTACAAATACCATTGCTATGGCTGAAAGGATTAGATTTTTCATTTTTTTTAAATTTATTAATTGTTATTTTTAGATATTTTAAAGTTTACATTTTTATTACAACACCATTTGGTTTTTTACCAACACTGATTGTTTTAGCAACCGTATGATTGGTAACATTTACAACAGAAACTGTATTTGCTGTTTGATTGGTCACATAAGCAGTGCTTCCGTCCATAGTGAACGAAATTGCGTGAGCACCAGCACCCGTATTAAAAGCGCCACCGTGCATCCACATCATCATACCAGCATCCCAAGTCCAATAATGTACTTTTCCATTCATTGGATCAGAAACCCATAATTCGCTTTTTGTTCCGTTGTGTGAGGCAATTCCGGGCATAAATCCTAAAACAATAGTTTGGTCAACGGCATTTGTAGCTACATTTATAACAGAAATAGATTGTCCGTCTTCGTTGTCAACATACATTTTACCATCTGTACCAGTCCAAGCTCCAACAGGATTGTTACCAACTGTAACCGTTGCAACTACTGATTTTGATGCTACATTGATTACTGAAACGTTATCATCATCGCCATTAGCAACATAGGCTTTTGTCCCGTCCGAAGAGAAAGTTAATTCTGCTGGCATCATACCTACAGTAATTGTACTTTTCAGCGCATAAGTTGTAGCGTCATACACCAATACTTTTCCATTCATATCCATTTGAGGCACCCAAATTTCTGTACCATTTGGAGAATAAATAGTATTGTGGTTCATTACAGGTAAACCAATGTTTTTAACAATTGAACCAGTTGTCGCATCAATAACAACAAGTTTCCCCGACATAGTTCCTGTTACTGCGTGTCCTGCGCTTAAATCCATTCCCGGAACTCCAATTGCAAGATGATTTGAATGTGAAGAAATATGGTGTGGCCACATTATCATATCTGTACCGGTTCCCATCAATGGAATAGTTCCTGTAACTTCATTAGTTGATAATTTGATTACTGAAATTGTTGCATCTTCACCATTGACAACATACGCTGCTGGATAATTAACGTTTAATGCTGCATTTGTCATATCCATACTATCATCTTTATTACAAGATGATAAAAGTATTACTCCAATTATTGATGCGGTAAAAAATATATTCCTCATTTTTTAAAGTTTTAATTTTATTATTTTATTGTTTCTACTGTCTTGCCACAACTCAACATTTGTGAACCATAATATGGATTTTTAATGGTATTTTCTTTGCTCAACCAATTGGCACCTTTACCACCATTTGCCATTGGGCAAAACTGATAATAAATTGGCGTTTCCACTTTTGAAACTTTCAGAAGTTCATACATGTTTTTTGATAAAGTCATAAAATAATCTCTTTGATGTTTTACATCTTGTGTTTCGGAAATATGTTTGGCATCTTCTTTCAGTTGATTCATTACTTTCATCCAAACCATATGCTCTTCCATTTTCAATGTTTCCATTTTTATTTCATTGATTGCAGAACGCAATTTTTTAGATTGCATTGAAGTTGTTTTGCTATCCGTTTTTACTAAAGCATCTTTCAATAAAAAGTAATTATCAAATACTGGTTTTAATTGATTTTGAGTTGCTTGTTCTATTTTTTGAGTTTCTGATTGATTGGCGTGAGCGCTATGATTTTCCATAGTTGCCATTTGCTTCGCCTTTTCGCTATCGCTCGGGTCTGATTTAATTTCGGTTTTTACTGCAACTTTTGTCTCTCTATCATATTGACAACAGCCATGAAGATTGTTATATACATCATCTGGAGCAAGAAATTTTTCACTATCATATCCTGCCAAAGCTATACGCTTTAAGATTTCATCCTGATTGGTTTTTTTAGCATCATAAGTAAGCGTAGCCATTTTGGTGTCTTTATTCCAATCAACATTGGCATTTTTTTTGAGACTTCCTGCTTTTTCTATGGAGGTTTCGCACATTCCGCAATTCCCGAATATTTTTACGGTTTCGGTTTTAGCGTTTTTGATTTGCGCATTGGATACCACGAATGATAACAATAGTGCTATTGTCATCACTGTTTTTTTTAGTGATTTCATTGTAAAATAATTTTAAATTGAATTAGTTAAACAAGAACAAAATGACAGCACAACAAAGCCACCCTTTTGAAAATGAAATTAACTGAGAAAGCAAATGATTTTAAAGCAATAATTGCTTTTGATTTGACACAATTATGGCTATCAAATTTAAAATTCAGCCTATTTTTGGTATAAGCCATAAAGAATTGAAACCAGAAGAAATGGAGGTTTCGTAATTGTAAAAATTTTGTTTTTCTGAAAAAAAATTAAAACTATTTCTATTAAAATTCAATTCATTAATAGAAACAGATGTGTTGCAAGAAGAAGCACAACCACATTTAGAATGGCTGCATTTTCCTCCGCAACCTTCGTGGTTTTTAGTTTTTGAATGACTATCGTCTTTACAACAATCATCTTTATCCATTTTTGAGGAAGTCTCTTTTGAAGAAGAATGTTTCGATGAATTATTTTCACACGCAAAACCCGACATTGGCATCAAGAAGAAACCAAGTACAACGATTAATAAAATGTGAAACTTTTTCATCTAAACAGAAATATAATCAAATTTAGCTAAAAAATATTAATTCATCACTAAACATTTGTTAAAATCGTTAAATTACATCCAGCAATAGTATACGCTTTCTACAGTTACTGGCTTTATTTGGATTTTACTAAGTAATGCCATCATTGTAGGTAACTATTTAGGCAAGTCAGAATTATTTCACATACTTTTTAAGTGGTTATCTACAATATTTTCTGCAAATCATGAGATTGGTTTTATTTCGGCTTATTTCAAAGGTCAGAGTTAATAACAATAAAAACAAGATCGCAGTCGCTTGCGTCAACTGTCGCAACAGTAGGCGGGGCATGTTTAGTGCGAGTGACTTCACCGCTTAGTTCGCCCCGCAACTGTCCTGACGCAGGAAGGACAATTGCGGGGCGGCGGGCATCAGCCCACCGCTATCGGTTCTGATTTGAAATTGGCAAGATTTAGGAAAAAGCCTCTATGCTGTGTCATCCCTTCACGGAAAAGTTTCCACAGCAACGATGCCCCCATGTTGGCAAGTGCTGAATTGATAAATAAATCTTGCTTTTCCAATGCCTCGGCAAGTGAACAACTCGGCTCATTGTTTTCGGTCTGCGCTTCGAGCAGTTCCTTAAATTCATCGGTAACCATTGGAAGATTGGAGACAGTCCTGTATAGATTTGAATTTGGTTGTTTGATTACCCCTATAGTGGAAAGAATACCTTGTCCAGTATTTCGGGCGTTGCCTATGTCCAACCAATATAAAGATTTATTGCGTTCCCAATTGCTATATGTTATTCCATCCATCAAGGCAGTTGCAATGTCAAAACGTGCCGAAACGGTATCCACACAACTGATGTAAATGTTTGCCCTGCCTTGATTGGTCAGACAAGAAAATCGTTATTATTACCGAACGTAAAGAACACATTGACTCACTTTATCAATATTTAAAGCAGACTTACGAAGCAATTACTTTAAGTGGAGAAGATTCTGAAAGTGCCAAAAACTCAAAATGGAAATTACTAAAGGAAGGAAATTATCAAGTACTAATCACAACCGGACAATTCTTTGGCGAAGGAGCTGATTTGCAGAACGCCAATTGTCTTTTTCTTGTTTACCCATTTTCTTTTGAAGGCAAATTGATTCAATATATCGGTAGAGTCCAACGATCGGAAATAACTCCAACTATTTATGACTATCGCGACATCAAGATTGATTACTTAAACAAAATGTTTCTGAAAAGAAATATCTATTACAGAAAAATAGATAGACTAGCCACCTTATTTGATGAATCCGAAGAGGAAATTAATGTTTCAAAAAACACTTTCATTATTGATCAGAAAATAACGATTCCATTTGAAAAACTTGAATTTCGATACGGAAGCGCATTGCTTTCAAATACAATGTGCCTGAAATGAAAACAGAACTTGAATTTGATATTGAAAATATTGAAATGAGACCGGAATTTGAAGTTTTGAAAGCTTATTTCTCCAAGACACTCAAAATAAAAAACATTATTGTTACTATTCACGCTGAATTTGAAGATGGCAAATTAATTACGCAATTGGCATTGTCTAATGACCTAAAAAAGATAACTAAAGAACTAATTGAAAGCGTAAAGTTTAAATTTATAACCAAGACTTTCTTGGGAAAATCAAATGCTATTGGTAAAGAAAATTTACTCGATATAAATCAATTGCAAAATGAAAATAATAGCAAGTTATATGATTCTGGAGATGAATTATTGAACGATTTTTTGCAGAATCAAAATTACAAACATCAAAAACATTTACACTATTTAGCCGACCATCACGAAAGGACGATTCTTAAAATTCGATTTGTATTGAATCCATTTTCATTTGTCTTTCTTTTAGCAGGAAAAACAGGATTTCATATCGTTTTAGAAACCCTAAACACAGAAGAAGCAACCTATATTTGGCATTTTGACAATGACAAACAATCAATTCCTGATAAATTAAAACAAATTGATAACTACCTAGAATTCCATTAAAAATGATGGAAGACAATCTTTTATAGAAAATCCACCAGATAATTTTAGTAGAATACTCCATGATTATTCAGTCGATAGAAAAGGTTTTATTATTTGGAAAGATCTGATTGAAGAAAGGCTTGCTTGATGAAAAACAGATTGAAAAATTATATTTTATATCAACATAATGAGTTTAAAACTCATTATACAACTACAATACATAAATTAAATATAAAATATGATTAACAGTATAATTATATTTTGTATCATTGCAGTGAGTTTTAAACTCATATTTATACTATGAAACATAAAAATATTTCAACTCAATCTAACGAGATCCTTTCTTACTTTAATGAAAAGAATAGAATTTGTTTTGAATATAAAGAAGCGTTAAAAGTTTTGCCTTTGTCGAAAGAAAACACCGTTAGTAAATTACTTAGCGATATGACAAAAAGAGGACTGCTAATGAGGCTAAAAGAAGGTGTTTATTATATCATACCTTATGAAGAAAATGCAGAAACTTTTATGCCTGATTGGCATTTGATGGCGAAATATTTAGTAAAAGATGCAAAACATTATATTGGTTATTACTCGGCTTTACAAATTCATAATCTTATAACCCAACCATCACTAAAAGAACAAATCGTAGTTTCAAAACAAATGAGGCCATCCGAAATTAAGGTTAAGAATATTACTTTCCAATTTATTTATCATAATGAAAATCATTTCTTTGGAGAGAAAAAAATGTGGATTGATAATTTCGATAAGGTCGTTTGTTCTGATTTAGAAAAAACTATTGTGGACTGTTTATTCAAACCAGATTATGCAGGTGGAATTGTAGAAATAGCTAAAGCAATTCACGAAATTCGAAATAAGATTGATTTCAATAAATTACTAGAGTATGCTATAAAATTCAAATCCCAAGCAGTGATTAAACGATTAGGATTTTTGCTGGAAATCTTGGAAATTGATAACAGAATTATTCAAGAACTATTAAAAATAAAAACAACTTCCTATGTATTATTGGATACCGAATTACCCAAATCAGGCAAAATGATAAGCCGATGGAGTATTCAACAAAATTTAGAAACAGAAACAATTAAGTCAGCCATTTACACATGATTAAACCAGGAGAAATACAAAAGAAAGCACGCGAAGTTGAAGTTCGTGACCAACAAATCGAAAAGGATTATATATTGTCTTGGATATTAAAAGGTGTTTCGGAGCACGAAAAACTTTCAAAAATCACTGTATTCAAAGGCGGAACCGTACTCAAGAAAATCTATTTTGCAGATTATCGCTTTTCTGAAGATTTAGATTTTACATTGCTAGACAACAATATCACAAATGAACAAATTTTCGAATGGTTCAAAGAAACTTTTGAGTATGTAAAAGAAGAAGCAAACATTCCACTAGAGATAATTGATGATAATGAGCATGAAGATGGCGGGATAAATTTCTATATCAGTTATGTAGGACCACTTGGCGGATTTGGAAATAATAAGAAAGTGAAAGTTGATATTTCAAGAAGTGAAAAATTAGAATTTGAACCAGTTATAAAACAAGCAATAATTGAATATTCAGACGAAGAAGAATATAAACTATTGTGTTACCCTTTAGAAGAACTATTAGTAGAAAAATTACGCTGCGTAATGCAACGAATGCAACCAAGAGATTACTATGATATATGGTATTTACTCGAAGTACATGGCATGGATATTGATTTTTATACATCAGAATTCAAAAATAAATGTGAAAGCAAAGAACTTAATCCAGCAGATTTTTATAAAAAGTTGGAGCAAAAATTACCGCAATACAAAGCAAGATGGCAAAAATCCATGAGCGACCAAATAAAAGACCTTCCTGATTTTGACCAAATACAAAGAGAGGTTCAGAGACAATTGAAGAAATGGGTGGTTTAATTGCAAATTCCTGTGATATTGACCACCTAATTCCAATTTAAAGTGACCACCTGATTCCAATTCAAAATGACCACCTCCATTTTTGTTTTAAAAACTACTTTTTATCAATTTGTTAATTTATACTCAAATATAAGTAATGTGATTGAAATAATGTCGTATTTGTTCTTAGAGGCAACCTCTGTAGTTATTGAGGGTTTGGCATTATAAAATACGACAACATATCGTTCCTGCTACTTAGGTGAATAATTTATTCTCTATTTATGGTTTTAAAGCAAGTGCTAAAACATATTGGTATAATCCCTAGTTACTAAAAGTGACGATTTTTTGGATAAAATATAGTACAGCTTGAGATTTTTACGACTTTTTATTAAGAAAGATTATTTTGAGCTAAAGTAGAATCTCCTTACCCTTTTAATGGTTCGAATTTTAGATGCTAAATTGTTTTTGAAACTACTTTTTTATAAAAAGACAACTTTATTTGCTTTTTTTACAGTACTAATGCGTTTAAAATCATAATAAAACACTACAAATCAACCATTTAAAAAAGGTTCGAATCCTATTACCTATCATAAAAGGACATGTCGAACCAATTGTAATAAAAATAAAAAAAACAATTATAATAAATTGATTTACAGTGTATTACAAAATAAGTAATGAAAAATTCATTGGCTTATAATAATAAGATCAAAAAAATGTAAAAATGAGATAATGAGACAAAAATAAGGTAACCAACTATAATTCAATAATATAGAAATAAAAACCGACCAAATATATAAAAATATACTTGATCGGTTAAGTGAAGGCAGAAGGATTCGAACCTTCGACCGCCTGCTTAGAAGGCAGGTGCTCTATCCAGCTGAGCTATGCCTCCATTGCTCATGTAAAAAAAAATCAGTCGGGGTGGCAGGATTCGAACCTGCGGCCTCCTGCTCCCAAAGCAGGCGCGATAACCGAGCTACGCTACACCCCGAAAATACCAAATAATATTTTCATGAAAGCTATCAATTGATAACCGAGTAACGCTAGTACTCTAAACACAAAATTATCAAGCGGAGAGACAGGGACTCGAACCCTGGCACCGATTACTCGATGACAGTTTAGCAAACTGCTCCATTACCACTCTGGCACCTCTCCAAAACTCTTAGGAAACGTGTCCTGTTTTGCGGTTGCAAATTTAAGACATGTTTACGTTTCTCACAACTATTTAGGGCCTTTTTTTCAATATTTTTTATCGTTTTTACAAAAACACTTCACAATCAAACATATAGAATGAAAAATAAATTTAAAAAAAGATAATGACAGAATCAAAATTTGAAATTGTTTAAAAAAGATTAAATTTGCTACATAAACCAACATTATAAAAAGTCATGAACAAAAGAGTTGTTATCGTTTCTGCCGTTAGGACACCTATCGGAAGTTTTATGGGGGGATTATCTTCAGTTACTGCTCCAAAATTAGGAGCAATCGCTATTAAAGGTGCTTTAGATAAAATAAAGTTAGATCCGAATTTAATTGATGAAGTATTTATGGGCAACGTTGTCCAGGCTGGCGTAGGTCAAGCTCCTGCTCGTCAAGCCGCAATATTTGCCGGTTTACCAAATTCCGTTGCCTGTACCACAATAAATAAAGTATGTGCTTCCGGAATGAAAGCAGTTATGTTAGGCGCACAAGCAATTCAATGTGGTGATGCCGAAATTGTAGTTGCCGGAGGAATGGAAAACATGAGTTTGATTCCACATTACTTGAATTTAAGAAATGGAACTAAATTTGGCCCTGCAACCATGATTGACGGAATGCAGAAAGACGGACTTACTGATGCTTACGATAACAGTGCAATGGGAGTGTGTGCTGACTTATGTGCTGCAGAATATAATTTCACCCGTGAAGATCAAGATAACTTCGCAATTCAATCGTATGAGCGTAGTGCAAAAGCTTGGGATTCCGGAAAATTTGATAATGAAATAGTTCCTGTAGCTGTTCCACAAAGAAAAGGAGATCCTATTATAGTTTCTAAAGATGAAGAATTCACGAATGTGAAATTAGACAGAATACCATCATTAAGCCCTGTCTTTACCAAAGACGGAACCGTGACTGCAGCTAATGCATCAACAATAAACGATGGAGCAGCAGCAGTAATATTAATGAGCGAAGAAAAAGCAATTTCACTAGGACTAAAACCTTTGGCTTATATTAAAGGGTATGCGGATTATGCTCAAGAACCAAAATGGTTTACCACAAGTCCTGCAAAAGCACTTCCTAAGGCATTAAAAAAAGCAGGATTGTCCATTGATGATGTGGATTATTTTGAATTTAATGAAGCTTTTGCTGTTGTAGGCTTAGCCAATGCTAAAATTCTAGAATTAGAAAACGATAAAATAAATGTAAACGGTGGTGCTGTATCTTTAGGGCATCCACTAGGATGTTCCGGTGTTCGAATTATCGTTACCTTACTAAACGTTTTAGAGCAAAATAACGGTAAAATTGGCGCCGCAGCTATTTGTAACGGCGGTGGTGGTGCTTCAGCAATTGTTATCGAAAGAGCCTAAAAAAGTTACTGGTTATAAGTTATGAGTTAAGCGTTATACGCAATTTCACTCATAACTTTTAACCTATTAACCCATAACCTATTAACCCTATCCAATGTTCGGAATTTGTAATCTAGCCATTATCCCACTTCGCTTTGAACCCAGTGATAGAAGCGAAATCGTTTCTCAAGTTTTATTTGGTGAACATTTTGAAATTTTAGAACAATTGAAACAATGGTCCCGCATCAGAATGCAATATGATGATTATGAAGGCTGGATAGATTCCAAACAATTACAACTGATTTCCGAATCCAGTTTTAATCAATTGTCTACTGAAGCCATCATTCTTAATGCTGATTTAATAGAATATATTACTGCCCCAAATAATGTATTGATCCCTATCCCGCTTGGTTCTTCGGTATCTTTTATACATCATAATGAGATAAATATCTCAAATTTTGATTTTGAAGGAACTAAAACCAGTGGAGAGAAAACTAAAGAAAGCTTGATCAATACTGCCTTTATGTATTTGAATGCTCCTTACCTTTGGGGAGGAAAAACTCCTTTTGGCATTGATTGCTCCGGATTTACTCAAATGGTGTATAAACTCAATGGATACAAATTATTGCGAGATGCCTCTCAACAATCAACACAAGGTGAAGCATTAAGTTTTATTGAAGAAAGCGAACCTGGAGACTTAGCTTTTTTTGACAATGAAGAAGGCAATATCATCCATGTAGGAATAATAATGTCCGATAATTATATCATTCACGCCAGTGGAAAAGTACGAATTGACCGTATAGATCATTTAGGGATATTTAATGCCGAGACAAACAAGCATACCCACAAATTAAGGGTTATCAAAAAAATAGTATAAAAAAAACCTATCAAGAATTAGTATTCAAGATAGGTTTTTAATCTAAAAAAAGCAATATTATATTTTAGCTTTTAAAGCATTATACTCGTTAGTCATATCTAAAGCTCGATATAAATTCAATAACATTTTTGAAATCTCTATGTTTTTAGGTTCAATAGTATTTCCTTTTTCTAAGTAAGAAACGGCACTTTTAATTACTAGATCCTTTTTCGCCTTCAATTCTTCATAGATTTTCATATCTTTTGCAGAAGTTCCAAGGTTACTAATTTCATCAGTCAAAGCTTTTCTTTTATCCAGCTTCAGGTAAGCCATATTAATATAAGCATCAATATATTTGGGATTTAAATCTATAATTTTTTTATAATAATTCTCAGCGTTATCAGTATTACCTTTTTCAGTATATATTTGGGCTAAACTTCTATAAACATCTATTTTTTTAGAAGGTGCCATTACATTCCTAGGTATCTCATGCGTTCCCGCCTTTATATTTGAATCTCTGTGATTTGCAGAAGCAAATAATTCTTCAATTTTACTTTTTTTATTTGTTGCAAAATATTGAATTCCCTTTCCTGTAAAATTTAATGATTTTAATTCCTCAAAATTCTTTAATGCCGAATCATACTCTTTTGCATTCATAAAATTTGAAGCTGCATAATATAATTTTAAAGTGTCTTTTTTATCCATTTGATACAAATAATACATTTTATTCGCACAGTCTGCATATTTATTGACATTGGAATCTTCGTTAGCACTTTTCTCTAAATTATCTTTTATCTCTTTTATAGCAGTTTTAGCTTGAACTGCATATTTTAAATTCCCTGAATCCACTTCAGAAGCTATTAGTTCCTCATAAGCAGAAACTGCAAGAGAAAGATTTTTAGCTGTTTCAATGTTTTTATTAGCTAAACCGGTAAATGCTTTTCCCTTTAAATTAAAGAAATCAGATCTGTCTTGATCCTTAGCATTAGTAATCAAATACTCACAAGCTTTCAGAGTAGACAAAGCAGCTTGTGGATTCCCATTATTCAATTCATTTTGAGCAGCTTTAATCTGATCTTTTTGAGCCGCTGCAGATACAGAAATAAAGAACAGCAACAATCTTACTAAGTATTTTTTTTTCATATTACGTAGGTTTTGGTTAGGTAAGGGTTGTAAATTGGTTAAAGTTTTTCTTATTATTAGATGGTTAATTTTATTTAGCAATATTTGACCAAAATAAAATATTATTTTCATTAAACAAATAATATTACTAAATAAAATTAGCCTTATTAACTAATAATCACAAAATACAATAATATTATACTTTACAAAGAAGTAATACTACATTTGCATAAGTAAAACTTAATACTTTGAAAATAAAAACAATACCATCAATGATATATATTGTAAAGTTGTCTGTGTATTTTTTTTAAAAATCCAAATTTTTCCAATTAAACCTCGGTCTTTAGCTCATCAATTAAATTGGACTATATCAAAACTACTTGAATTGACAAATGATGCATCTAATCAATCAGGTCAAACCGTTTGCTGTAATTCTAATCCAAAAGACTTATTCTATAATTTTAAAACTGATATAAAAACGAATTAACAATCCTAGCAGGTCATGAAATTTCAATATCTTTTATAAAAAAACCCGACTATAAAGATATAGTCGGGAATAATGTATTGTAAAAACAAAATGATTACAACTAAATTAAAAAATTGATTACATCTTTGCTTTCAACGCTTTGTACTCTGCATTCATTTCTAATGCGCTGTAAACTCCTAAAAGAGTTTTAGAAACATCAACGTTTTTAGGATCTAATTCAACCGCTTTTTCAAGATAAGGGATAGTAGCTCTAAATAACTCTTCTCTTTTCTTTTTCAATTCATCATAACGCTTCATGTCCTTAGTAGAGGTTCCCAGTTTGTTCATTTCGTCAATGATAACTTTCTCATTTTCTAATTTCAAGGCAGCTAAATTAATATACCCATTAATATATTTTGGGTTAATTTCTATAACTCTTTTGTAATATTTTTCAGCATCAGCTACATTTTTAGCATTAGCACTCAATACTCCCAAGTTAAAAATCAAATCAGCATCATTAGGATTTTTTTCCAATACTTCAGCAATAAGCTTTTTGTACATTTCAAAATCCTTTGTTTCCAAATATAAATTAGCTTCTGTCAAAGTCAACGAAGTATCCTCTGGATTTGCTTTTCTTGCTTCAGAGATTGCTTTTTTAGCTTCTTCCGTTTTACCTTTTTCAACTAAAATCAAAGCCATATTTTTATAAATCTCACCTCTTTTAGAAGGAACCAATTCAGTTCTTGGCTTTTCATGTGTTCCCATTTTCACCATTCTGTCTCTTTCTTGAAGTGTAGTAAAAAAGTCTTCTTGACTTGTCAGTTTATTAACCGCAAAATAGCTAGTTCCTTTTCCAGAATAGTTTAAGGTTTTTAAATCATCATACAATTTAAGCGCTGCATCATAATCTTTAGCATTTACATAAGTAGAAGCTGCGTAATATAAATTAATGGTGTCTTTTTTATCTAACAAATAAGCGTCATATAATTTTTTAGCACTATCAGCATGCTTATCCACTTTTGAATCAGCAATTGCACCGTTAATTAATTTGAATTTAATATCTGTAATGGAAGCTGCAGCTTGAGTTGAAAATTTCACTTTTCCAGAAGTTTTTTCAACCGCAATTAAATCTTGGTATGCTTTTGCCGCAAGCGAAAGATTGGTGTTAGCATCAACATTCTTATTTGCTAAATCCAACAAAGAATTCCCTTTTACAAAGAAAAATTGTGCTTTTTCAGCATCTGTTGCATTAACTATTAAAGATTCCGCTTCCGTCAAAATGGTTACAGCCTCTTGGGATTTACCAGCTTTCAACGCTTTTTCAGCGGCTTTAATTTGATCTTTTTGAGCAAAAGTAGCTACTGATATCAATAATGCTGATGCTAGTAATACATATTTACTTTTCATAATATTCTATTTTTGTTTAATAATTATTCTTGGGTTTCTAATTTACATTTATGCGTCGTCATCTTCGTCATCCCCTTCTGCCTCATCATCAGCTTCATCTTCTTCAGAATCATCATCGTCATCGTCATCCTCTTCAGTACCTTCGTCCTCAAGAACTTCTAAAACTGGTTTCACTCTTTCGATTGTTTCTGTTTCTATAACATTGCCGTCTTCATCGACTAACACTTCTGCTACATCATCTTTCATAACCTTAGTAACTGCTGCAATCGAATCGTTTCCTTTGATGTTGATCAGTTTTACACCTTGTGTAGCACGTCCCATTACTCTCAAATCTTCAACAGCCATTCTGATAGTCAGTCCAGATTTGTTGATAATCATCAAATCATCCGCATCCGTAACCGCATTTATCGAAATAAGTTTACCCGTTTTCTCCGTAATATTTAAGGTTTTCACTCCTTTCCCACCACGGTTAGTAATTCGGTATTCGTCTAAGCTTGAGCGCTTTCCGTAACCGTTTTCGGCAACAACAAGAATTTCACTGCTCATGTCATTTACAGTAACCATGCCAATTACTTCATCCGTATCATCTTTAAGGGTAATTCCACGAACTCCAGAAGCTGTTCTTCCCATTGGACGGGTTTTAGTTTCTTCAAAACGAACTAATTTTCCGGATTTCACAGCCAAAATAATTTGACTTTCCCCATTAGTTAATTTTGCTTCCAATAATTCATCGCCTTCCTTAATAGTAATTGCAGCAACTCCATTTACCCTTGGTTTAGAATATTTCTCTAAAGAAGTTTTCTTAACCTGACCTTTTTTGGTCACCATAATAAGGTTATGACTGTTGATATAGTCTTTATCTTTTAAATCTTGGGTACAGATAAAAGCTTTCACTTTATCATCACTTTCTATATTCACCAAGTTTTGGATTGCTCTACCTTTAGCGGTTTTACTTCCTTCCGGTATTTCGTAAACACGCATCCAGAAACATTTTCCTTTTTGGGTAAAGAACATCATATATTGATGATTCGTTGCCACAAACATGTGTTCCAAGAAATCTTGATCCCTTGTTCCAGCACTTTTTTGTCCAACTCCTCCTCTATTCTGGGTTTTGTATTCGGTAAGATTGGTACGTTTAATATAACCTGCATGAGAAATCGTAATTACCACATTTTCATCAGCAATTAAATCTTCAATACTTACATCTCCTCCTGAATATTCAATTTGAGAACGACGAGCGTCTCCATATTTATCTCTAATTTCCGTAAGTTCCTCTTTAATCAAAGCAATTCTCAAGTTTACATCCGCTAATAAAGCTTTCAAATGCTCTATTAACTTCATAATTTCATCGTATTCCGTTCTTAACTTATCTTGTTCCAGACCCGTTAATTGACGTAAACGCATTTCTACAATGGCACGAGATTGTATATCTGACAAATTGAATCTTTCGATTAATTTTTCTCTAGCTTCTTCCGTACTTTTTGAAGCTTTGATCAAAGCAATTACTTCGTCAATATTATCCGAGGCGATAATCAAACCTTCTAATATATGTGCTCTTGCTTCCGCTTTTTTCAATTCAAATTGCGTTCTGCGAGTCACCACATCATGACGGTGTTCTATAAAATAATGAATCAGATCTTTCAGATTCAACATTTGCGGACGCCCTTTTACAATGGCAATATTGTTTACACTGAAAGAAGATTGCAATTGCGTAAACTTATAAAGCGTATTCAAAACCACGTTTGGCGTGGCATCACGTTTCAATATATAAACGATACGCATCCCGTTTCTATCCGATTCATCTCTGATATTAGCGATACCCTCTATTTTTTTATCATTCACCAAATCAGCAGTACGTTTAATCATATCTGCCTTATTGACTTGATAAGGAATTTCAGTAACGATAATACACTCACGACCATCCACTTCTTCAAAACCAACTTTGGCACGCATTACGACTCTACCTCTACCTGTTTTGAAAGCTTCACGAACACCTTCATAACCATATATTATACCACCAGTAGGAAAATCTGGGGCTTTGATATGCGTCATCAATTCGTCAATTTCAATATCATTATTGTCCATGAAAGCCAACGTACCGTTGATTACCTCGGTTAAGTTGTGTGGAGGCATATTGGTCGCCATACCTACCGCAATTCCTGTTGCACCATTTATTAATAAGGTAGGAACACGCGTTGGCATCACTGTTGGTTCTTCTAACGTATCATCAAAATTTAATTTAAAATCTACGGTTTCTTTATCTATATCCGCCAAGATTTCTTCCGAAATCTTTCGCATTCTAGCCTCTGTATAACGCATTGCTGCAGGGCTATCACCATCCACAGACCCAAAATTACCCTGACCATCAATCAATAAATAACGCATACTCCATTCTTGAGCCATACGAACCATGGCATCATAAACTGATGTATCACCATGAGGGTGGTATTTACCCAGAACTTCCCCGACAATTCTTGCGGACTTTTTGTGGGCTGATCTTGAGTTAACACCCAAATCATGCATTCCAAATAGTACTCTTCGATGTACTGGTTTCAAGCCATCTCTAACATCTGGAAGTGCTCTTGATACAATTACCGACATCGAATAATCGATATAGGCCGTTTTCATTTCATCTTCTATGTTAATAGGAATTAACTTTTCTCCTTCAGACATAAGTTGTTATATTAAAAAATTATATTAGTTTCAAAACGTGCCAATATACGGCTTTTTGAAATTTTTTAGCCTATTTCAGAATACTTATTTCAATGATTTATTAACAAAATTCACTTCGTTTTTAGTTAATAAATTAAGGGAAATTTAACTTTAAAATCATTATTATTTTTGTCTATTAGCTGACACCACTTCTTAAAGGAATGGTTTTTGTTTTTCAATCACTAATTCACTAAATTTACAGTACCAAATTACCAATAATATTATGGATGATAATTTTTCACCAAGAGTAAAAGACGTCATTACCTATAGCAAAGAAGAAGCTTTGCGATTGGGTCATGACTTTATAGGAACTGAGCACTTAATGCTGGGTATCTTAAGAGACGGTAATGGGAAAGCAATTCAAATATTGAACAACCTATCTGTCGATTTAGATCATTTACGCAGAAAGGTAGAGATTCTAAGCCCCGCAAGCCCTAGTGTAGAAGTTAATGTCGAAAAGAAAAACCTACACCTGACACGCCAAGCGGAACGAGCGCTTAAAACCACTTTTCTGGAAGCAAAAGTATTTCAAAGTTCGTCTATCAGCACAGCGCATTTATTGTTGTGTATTTTAAGAAATGAAAACGATCCAACAACCAAGCTATTGAATAAATTGAAAATTGATTATGATGTAGCTAAAGAACAATATCTAAACATGACTCCAAACGAAGAAGATTTTATAGAAAATTTGCCACGAAACGAATCGTATAATGACGATTCAGGACAAGATGACAGTCTAAAAGAAGGAACTTTCAACAATCCCGCCAATAAATCCAATAAAAAATCTAAAACACCTGTTTTGGATAATTTTGGAAGGGATTTAACAGAAATGGCCGAAGAAGGAAAACTGGATCCTGTTGTGGGACGCGAGAAAGAAATTGAACGCGTTTCTCAAATTTTGAGCCGTCGTAAAAAAAATAATCCTTTACTTATAGGAGAACCGGGAGTTGGAAAATCAGCTATTGCCGAAGGTTTAGCGTTGCGAATTATTCAGAAAAAAGTATCTCGTACTTTATTCAATAAACGTGTCGTTACCTTGGATTTAGCCAGTCTTGTTGCAGGCACAAAATACCGTGGACAGTTTGAAGAGCGCATGAAAGCAGTGATGAATGAATTGGAAAAAAATGACGATATCATTCTTTTTATAGATGAAATTCATACCATTGTGGGCGCTGGTGGCGCAACAGGTTCACTGGATGCTTCTAACATGTTCAAACCTGCATTAGCTCGTGGAGAGATTCAATGTATTGGTGCCACAACATTAGACGAATACAGACAATACATAGAAAAAGACGGCGCACTAGAAAGACGTTTTCAAAAAATAATCGTGGAACCAACTTCTGTTGCGGAAACAATTACCATTTTGAACAACATCAAAAACAAATACGAAGACCATCACAATGTTACGTATACACAAGAAGCAATCGAAGCGTGTGTAAAATTAACAGACAGATACATGTCGGAACGTTTCTTACCGGACAAAGCTATTGACGCATTAGACGAAGCAGGTTCTAGAGTTCATATTACCAATATTGAAGTTCCAAAACAAATTTTAGATTTGGAACGTCAATTAGAAGACGTACGTGAATTGAAGAATGTTGTGGTAAAAAAACAAAAATATGAAGAGGCCGCTAAACTTCGTGATGACGAAAAGCGTATTGAAAAAGACTTAGCTATTGCCCAGGAACAATGGGAAGAAGACGCTAAAAGCAACCGAATTGAAGTTACTGAAGACAATGTTGCCGATGTTGTTTCTATGATGAGCGGAATACCCGTAAATCGTATTGCACAAACCGAAAGCAACAAATTAGCTAAACTACCAGAACTTATTGAAGGAAAGGTGATTGGACAAAGAGAAGCAGTAATGAAAATCGCTCGTTCTATCCAAAGAAATCGTGCCGGATTAAAAGATCCGAATCGACCAATTGGTTCTTTTATTTTCTTAGGACAAACTGGAGTTGGTAAAACGCAATTAGCTAAAGTATTGGCTAAAGAATTATTCGATTCTGAAGATGCATTGATTCGTATTGACATGAGTGAATATATGGAAAAATTTGCAATCTCACGTTTAGTTGGAGCACCTCCGGGATACGTAGGATATGAAGAAGGTGGTCAATTAACAGAGAAAGTCAGAAGAAAACCATATTGCGTTGTCTTATTGGATGAGATAGAAAAAGCGCATCCTGATGTTTTCAATATGTTACTACAGGTTTTGGATGATGGCTATTTGACAGACAGTTTAGGTCGAAAAATTGATTTCAAAAACACTATAATTATCATGACTTCAAATGTTGGAGCCAGACAATTGAAAGATTTTGGTCAAGGAGTTGGTTTTGGCACTGCTTCCAGAGTAGCTCAGGCCGATGATAATTCGAAAAGCATCATTGAAAACGCATTAAAAAAAACTTTTGCTCCTGAATTCCTTAATAGAATTGACGATGTAATTGTATTCAATGCTTTAGAAAAACATGATATTGATTTGATTATCGAAATCGAATTGAAAAAATTATTCGCTCGTGTTGCTGAATTAGGCTACCAATTAAATCTTTCTGACAAAGCAAAAGCTTTTATTGCAGAGAAAGGTTTCGATAGACAATTTGGCGCCAGACCATTAAAAAGAGCCATTCAAAAATATGTTGAAGATGCCCTTGCAGAAGAAATTATCACTTCGAAAATTACTTCCGGGGATGAAATTTTCATGGATATTGAAGAAGGCTCACAAGAATTAACCGTGAAAATTCATAAGGCTGGAGAACCAACAAATCCATAATTATTAAACAATTATCTTAATACAAACCCGTTACGTTTTTATAACATAACGGGTTTATTCTTTACAGTAAACACACTTTTTTTGAAAACAAATATTTACATTTGATTTTTATAAAAAAGGTTAATTAAAATTAATTTATGTCAGATAACAAAGTTATTTTAGGTAGTGAAGAATGGTGTTCCTTTCCAGAGTTAGGGATTCCTACTATTAAAGCTCGAGTGGATTCGGGTGCAAAAACATCAGCTTTACATGCTATAAACATTGCTCCATTTATCAAAAATGAAAGCAACTGGGTGAAATTTGACATCAACCCTATCCAAAATAATCTAAAAACTGTTATTCATTGTGAAGCCCCTTTGGTTGACAAACGCATCGTAAAAAGTTCTAGCGGATTTAGAGAACAACGCTATGTTATCCAAACAAATTTGCAAATAGGAAGTTCAAAATGGCCTATTGAAATGACGTTGACCAATCGAGATTCCATGGGTTTCAGAATGCTTTTGGGTCGTGAGGCCATGAGTGGAAGAGTTCTTGTTGATCCGGAACAAAAATATCTTTTAGGGCAACCTACTTCAGATACTTTGAAAGAATTATATAAAAACTCTGAAAAAGCGAGTTCAGGTTTGCGTATTGGTCTTTTGGCCAGCAACCCTGAGTTGTATAGTAACAAGCGTATTATGGAAGCTGGGGAAATGCGTGGTCACGAAATGCATTTTCTGAACATTAAGGAATGTTACATGAAACTGGACGCAAAAACACCTGAAATTCATTATCGCGGCGGTAAAATATTAAATCAATTTGATGCGATTATCCCTCGAATTCGACCAAGTATTACCTTTTATGGTTGTGCTTTAACACGGCAATTTGAAGCACTTAAGGTTTTTTGCCTCAACTCTTCTACCGCAATTACCCAATCTAGAGACAAATTATATTCTTTGCAATTGTTACTTAATCATGGCGTAGATATTCCAACAACTGGTTTTGCCAATTCGCCTTTAGATACCGACAACTTGATAAAAATGGTAGGAGGTTCTCCTCTCATCGTAAAATTATTAGAAGGAACTCAGGGAAAAGGGGTTGTTTTGGCCGAAACAAAAAAGGCTGCAGAAAGTGTTATAAATGCATTCAAAAGCTTAAATGCCAATATCTTAGTTCAAGAATTCATCAAAGAAGCCAACGGAAAAGACATTCGTTGCTTTGTAATAGACGGAAAAGTCGTTGCTGCTATTCAGCGAGAGGCGATGCCTGGCGAATTTAGAGCCAACATTCATCTTGGGGGAACAGCGTCAATTATAAAAGTTACTAGCGAAGAAAAACGAATTGCCATAAAAGCCGCCAAAGCAATGGATTTGAAAGTTGCAGGTGTCGATATTATTCGTTCTGCAAAAGGACCATTGTTGCTAGAAGTAAACTCATCGCCGGGTCTTGAAGGCATTGAAGGCGCAACGAATAAAGATATTGCTGGCGAAATGATAAAAGCGATTGAGAAGAATTTTAAATTGAAATAAAAAGTTATAAGTTATGGGTTAAGAGTTTTATCAAAACCTACAACATATAACCTATAACTTATAACAAAATATATGAATCAATATCTTGATATAATTCTTCGAAGCGCTGCCGTTTATTTCTTCATGGTTATCGCCTTACGTATTTTTGGCAAGAAAGAACTATCACAGCTCAATACTGCCGATGTGATATTGATTTTGTTGATAAGTAACGCCGTTCAGAATGCTATGGTCGGAGATGATACCACTCTTTGGGGAGGATTAGCTGCGGCAACTATATTGTTTACCATCAATTTTATTTTAAAGAAATTGATGTACAAATACAAGAAATTTGGAGATTTTATGCAGGAAAAGCCAGAAATTCTAATCCATAACGGAAATCTGGATTTTAAAGCATTAAGCAAATTAAATATTTCTTCTGATGAATTAAAAGAGGCCATGCGCGAACATGGAATTGAATATTTTAAAGATGTAAAATTGGCAATGCTAGAAATAGACGGAAATATTAGTATTATATCCGGTGAAAATAATCTTCGCCAAACCCATTACAAACGCAGACGCATTCATAAAAATTTGGGTGGAATAAACTAACTCAAAAGATATTTTGGAGAATATAAACAAGTTGTACGATACTTTGGAAACTGAACGAATCAAATTACCTCGAAAGAAATTTAAAAAAAAAGGACAAAATATTTTACTTATTTTGTGTTTAATATTTTTAATAAATTCTTGTAGCAAAATAATTCCAACAAAGTTTTGGACAAATTATAAAAGTAATTTAATTGTAGAAAATATAAGCGATCATGGTCCATATGGTGGACATCGAGCAACTTATTGGAAAGCAAAAACGAAAAACACTTTCAACCCAGAAAAAGTAATTGAGTTTGCAAAAGAAAATGGTTGGATTTTAATAGGTAGAGAAGAATTTGATTCTGAAAATGTCAAAAAATGGAAAAGTGGAAATAAGCCAATTTTTCCTTTAACAAGTTTAGGCTTTAAACCAGAAAATGCAAATGATTTTATTGTTGAGAAATTCCCAAGATGGATAAATTCAAACATTACTGTTTATAAATTCAAAACTAATTTTATAATGATAGAATCTGGAACAGATAATTCTATTGAAGAAAATGGTTTTATATTGATAAACGAAAATGGAACAGAAATGAGCGTTTATAATTTATGGGGGGAATAATTGCATAAAATAAAAAAGTAATCGTACAACACTAGCAAACTAGACGAAAAATCCCTTAAAAAGCTCAAGGACATTAAAAACAGAAGCATCACTATACCCCTCAAATAATTATGCTCGATTCATTCAAAACCTATTTCCAATCCAAAACCAATCTAACGGACGAGCAATTCCATTCGATTTCTGCTAACCTGCAATTCAAAAAAGTGGAAAAAGGTTCCATCCTACTCCATCAGGGCGATGTTTGTCATCATTCTTTTTTTGTATCCAAAGGATTACTACGTTCCTATACCATAGACGAAAATGGCAAGGAACACATCATTCAATTTGCGCCTGAAAATTGGATCATTTCAGATAGAAGCAGTTCTTATTTCAATGAACCTTCTGAATTGTTTATCGATGCCATTGAAGAAACGGAAATTGTTTTTATCGATAAAAACTTCATAAATGCCGTTGCAGAAATCAGCATTTCCTTTCGAGAACAGGACAATACTGCGTTACACAATCACATTCGCCAACTTCAAAAACGAGTCAATCTTTTACTGGGAGCAACAGCAGAACAACGGTATTTGGATTTCATAACCATATATCCGAGTCTTACTTTGCGTATTCCACAATGGATGATTGCTTCCTATTTAGGCATTACGCCCGAAACGTTAAGCAGGGTTCGCAAGGAATTAGCCAAAAGGAATTTTAAACCCTATTAATTCATTTCTTATCCTACATCAATGCATCTGGATTTAATCTATAGTAAATTTGTACTATAATTTAAATAAGACATAGCAATGAAAACTAAGAATATTGAACTAGTATTAGCTCCACCTCCACCACACATGGTTGGTGACGGATTTAGAGTACACAATTTTATTCCGAGTGGGTATCATTTAGACATGAAAAGAATGAGTCCATTTATTATGATGGATTATAATTCTAAATTTTATTTTCCGCCAACGGACCAACCGAGAGGCGTAAGTGTCCATCCACATAGAGGTTTTGAAACCGTTACGATTGCCTATAAGGGAAAAGTAGCGCATCACGACAGTTCGGGAAACAGTGGTATCATTGGTGAAGGAGATGTGCAATGGATGACTGCAGCTTCGGGAATTTTACACAAAGAATACCACGAAGAAGAGTTCAGCAAAAATGGCGGTGATTTTCAAATGGTACAGCTTTGGGTCAATCTTCCGGCAAAAGACAAAATGTCAACACCAAAATACCAAGGGATTACAAACGACCAAATCAATAAATTTGAGCTTCCTGAAAATGGTGGCGTGATTGAAGTTATAGCTGGAGAATACGAAAATTTGAAAGGTTCTGCTTCTACTTTTACCCCTGTTCATTTACAGAATGCCAAATTGAATAAAGGAGCAAAAGCATCTTTCCATTTCCCGGCAAATTACAACACCGGTTTACTGGTAATCGAAGGAAGCATAAAAGTTAATACTACCGAAAATGTTCCTGCTGACCATTTTGCATTGTTCGAAAATGAAGGCGAAGAATTTACCATTGAAGCTACTGAAAATGCAATCGTTTTGATTTTAAGCGGAGAACCTATCAATGAGCCAATTGCAGCACACGGTCCATTTGTAATGAATACCCAAGCCGAAATCATGCAAGCATTCGATGATGTGAATATGGGAAAATTCGGTTATTTAGAAGAATAATTTCGTTAAATTTATTGTTTAAAAACTAAAAAGATGTCAAATATCAAACTGATAATAGAAGAACGCCCGAGCAATATTGGTAACTTTATGGTTGGGCGATTGCTTCCCTTTCGGGAAAAAAGAATGGTTGGGCCGTTTGCATTCATCGATCATATGGGACCTACCTGTATGAGTGATTACGAAAATTTAGATGTTCCGCCACATCCGCACATTGGACTTTCTACTTTGACGTATTTGTTTGAAGGAAGCATTATGCACAAAGACAGTTTGGGAACTGAAATGGAAATAAAACCCGGGCAAATCAATTGGATGACTGCAGGAAAAGGCATCGTACATTCTGAACGAACACCGGAGTACTTGCGCAGTTCTGATAAAATGCTGCACGGACTTCAAATTTGGGTAGCACTGCCGAAGGAATTAGAGGAAATGGAACCTTCTTTTTTCCATGTTCCTGAAAATCAAATTCCAGAATGGAAAACGGATAACATTGCTTTTAAACTTATAGCCGGTGAAGTACTTGGTAAAAAATCACCTGTTCCAGTTTACAGTCCGCTGTATCTTTTAGAACTAAAAAGTACTACGCGTCAAACGGTCACTATAGGCGAGCATTTATTTGGCGAAAGCGCTTTATACATTTTAGAAGGCAGTATTGAAAGTGAAGGAAATGTTTTTGATCCAAAGCAAATTCTGATTGCCAAAGACAGTAAACTCTGCACCTTTGATATAGCAGAAAACACCACCATTTATATTTTTGGAGGAGAACCTTTTCCCGAAGAACGAATTATCTATTGGAATTTTGTGGCGTCAACCAAAGAACTGATAGAAAAAGCAAAAGAAAAATGGCTGGCACAAACATTTGATAAGGTTCCCGGTGAAACCGAATTTGTTCCACTTCCAGAGCAAAATAAAAAATACAAATAATGGGTAAAATAACAGCACATATTGGTACCGAACTTTATAAAACAGAAGTACAATCAGAAACAAATTTTATTATTTCTGATGAACCCGAAAGTAATGGAGGAAAGGATTTAGGCTTTGCGCCAAAGGAATTACTGGCAGCCTCTTTGGCAGCTTGCACTAGCATCACCTTACGCATGTATGCGAACCGAAAAGGTTGGAATTTAACCGATGTAAAAGTTGAAGTCACTTTTGATACTGATTCAGTGGAAAACAAATTCAAAATAATTAGTAACATTCAATTATTCGGAGATTTAGACCATGATCAAAAAGCCCGATTATTAAACATTGCTGATAAATGTCCGATACATAAAATTTTAACAAACCCAATCGAAATAACAACAGCATTAAATTAGAAACACATGATAATTGAACAAATAAACGAAACTAAAAACGGCTACTTTAGAGCCGTTGATAACGACATCGAAGCTGGAAGAATGACTTATACCTGGGCAGGAACTGATAAATTTATTATTGACCATACCGAAGTAAATCCTGATTTTGCAGGGCAAAGCGTGGGCAAAAAATTGGTAATGGAAGCGGTACACTATGCACGGGAAAATAATCTCAAAATTTTACCATTATGTCCTTTTGCTAAAAGTGTGTTTGACAGAACTAAAGAAATACAAGATCTTTTGTTTTAAAAAAATTAATTTTTAGAGCATAAAAAAAACCATTCTCAGTGAGAATGGTTTTTTATGATTGTTATTTAGCATTAAATAAAAATACTAAAGATATAGTAAATTACTGCAGCCAGAATTGCCGAAATTGGGATGGTTAAAACCCAAGCCCATAATAAGCTAACGGTCATTCCCCATCGTACGGCTGAAACTCTTTTAGTAAGTCCTACTCCAATGATAGATCCAGTGATAGTATGCGTTGTACTTACAGGCACTTTAAAATGTTCTGTAAAATATAATGTCAATGCTCCGGCAGTTTCTGCGGCAACACCTTCAAAAGAAGTCACTTTTGTAATTTTTGACCCCATTGTTTTGACGATTTTCCATCCTCCGCTTAAGGTTCCTGCCGCAATCGCAGAATAACAAGCTAAAGGAATCCAAGCGGGCATTTTAAAGGCACCTTCGTCATTTGGCAACACAACATCCAACCAAGCTGGTAACGTTTCTTGTGCTACTCCACTAGTGTGAATATAAACAGCAACAGCAGCAGCAATAATACCCATTACTTTTTGGGAGTCATTTCCACCATGTCCTAAACTAAAGGCTGCGGAAGATAGTAATTGCATTTTTTTCAACCATGCAGTAGCCTGATGTAAATTTAAACTACTAAATATTAAACAGAATGTACTTATTGTCAAGACTATAAAAGCTACCAAAAACCATTTGATATTATGTGCTTCAAAAGCGACACTCCAAAAATGAGAATCGAAACGAGGTTTTTCAATTTGATCGTAATAAACCATTTGGCTTTCTACAAACCAGATTGTCAAGACCATTAAAGAAGTTGTAAAAATCTTTGGATAAATGCTCTTTTTAGAGGCATTAAGAAGCCAAATCGATATCAAGTAAGAGATTAAAGCTCCTAACAATGGTGCCAGTATAATAAAAGCAACAATGATTAAAACTCCTGAAGGCATACCGCCATCTTTTCCTGCTTTGTACCAAGAAACAACACCAAAACCTGCATGTGCTATCGCTGCTCCGGCAAAACCACCAATTAAGGTATGTGATGAACTGGAAGGAATTCCTTGCCACCAAGTAAATAAATTCCAAATGATAGCCGCTATTACACCAGCCAGGATTACGACTAAGTTGATATCCATGGTATTGGCCGTTTTCGCAACAGTATCTGCTACACCAAAACCAAAAACCCAATACGCCAAAAAGTTAAAAAAAGCCGCCCAAACTACCGCCTGAAAAGGGCTTAGTACTTTTGTGGCAACAACGGTTGCTATAGCATTGGCAGCATCATGAAAACCATTGATGTAATCAAAAATTAAAGCCAAGACTATAATAACTATAAGTAGAGTAAATTCCATAATTATAATTTCAGAATAAAACCGATTGAATTAAGAATGTTTTACAGAAATTGATTCTAAAACACTAGCTACACTTTTACATTTATCCGCTGCAGTTTCTAAAACTGACAACACTTCTTTGTACTTAATAATGTTTTTAGCATCCGTTTCGTTTTCAAATAAATCAAGAACTGCTTTATCATAAACATTGTCTGATTTATTTTCTAACTTATTAATTCTTACACAAGCGTCCGTAATATTCTTGATTTTCTTGAAACTTCTCAATTCTCTTACTGCAACATCAATATTTTGACACGCTTCAAGATTAATTTCCGTCAATTTTCTAATGGATTTTGTAATCTTATCCACTTGATACAACTTCATTCTACTGGCAGCACCATGAAGATTATCAGCAACATTATCAATAGAAGTTATTAATGAGTGTATGTCTTCTCTATCGAATGGAGTAATAAAATTTCTGCTCAACTCAAGATTAGTTTGACGCGTTATGTCTTCACCTTTTTGCTCTAAAGCATCAATTTTTTGAAAAAGAGCTTCACGTTCCTTCAAAGGAAGATTTACTGCTTCGTGCAAATTTGTAGCAATTTCAATTAAATTACTTGATGCTTCTTCAAAAAGAGGAAAGAACTTTTTATCTTTAGGAACCAAAAATTGGAAAAAATTATTTATATTCATTTCATTAAAATTTAGTTCGGCAAAATTACTTCATTATTTAAAGCTAATGTTAAGCTAATGTTAACAAATCATCTTCGATTTGAAAACTATTTAAAAAAGAAACCGTTTTTTCAATATCGTAGTGTAAAATTCTGTCTTCTTTTATCAAAGGAACTTCCTCACGATACGCACTTAAAAACATTTCTATAAAATCACTGGATAGTAATGGACGTCTATATTCAATAGCTTGTGAAGCATTCATCAGCTCGATAGCTAAAATTCGTTCTAAATTATCCAAAACCCGTAAAGCCTTCGTAGCTGCATTTGCTCCCATACTTACGTGATCCTCTTGCCCGTTACTGGAAACAATACTGTCTATACTGGCAGGAGTTGCCAATTGTTTATTTTGACTGGCAATACTTGCCGCTGTGTATTGCGGAATCATCAAGCCGGAATTCAACCCCGGATTATCTACCAAAAATGCAGGAAGATTTCGCAAACCTGAAATCAATTGATACGTTCTACGCTCCGATATACTTCCTAATTCCGCCAAAGCGATTGCCATGAAATCCAATGCTAATGCCAGTGGTTGTCCATGAAAATTACCTCCAGAAATAATTTGGTCACTTTCGATAAATATATTTGGATTATCCGTCACCGAATTAATCTCTGTTTTGAAAACTTTTTTCACATAATCAAAAGCATCTTTGGATGCACCGTGAACTTGTGGTATACATCTAAATGAATATGGATCTTGAACATGCGCTTTTGCTTGTTCGATAATTTCGCTTCCTTCCAGAAAACCTTTTACACGATTTGCCGTTACAATTTGTCCTTTGTGAGGTCTAATAAAATGTATTAATTCATTAAAAGGCTCTATTCTACCATCAAATCCTTCCAGTGAAATTGCACCTATCAAATCTGCCAAATACGAAAATTTGCTGACTTTCATCAAAATATGCGCACCATACGCACTCATAAATTGGGTTCCATTTAATAAAGCCAATCCTTCTTTGGATTGCAATACGATTGGTTTCCAATTAAAATGTTTTAAAACTTCACTTGAATGTACTTTCTTACCTTCAAAATAAACATCGCCTTCACCCAATAATGGTAAAGATAAATGGGCTAAAGGAGCTAAATCTCCTGAAGCTCCAAGTGAACCTTGCGTATAAATTACCGGTAGAATATCATTATTGTAAAAATCAACCAATCGCTCCACTGTCTGCAACTGAATTCCGGAATGACCGTAGCTCAACGATTGAATTTTAAGCAACAACATCAGTTTAACAATTTCACTTGGCACTTCTTCACCGGTACCACAAGAATGTGATTTCACTAAATTTTCCTGAAGTTTTGATAAATTATCATTTGCTATTTTGACATTACAAAGCGATCCAAAACCAGTATTTATTCCATAAATTGGTTCCGAATGAGAAGCCATTTTTCGGTCTAAATAATCCCTGCATTTTTGGATATTAACTTTAGCTTCTTCAGACAAAGCCAATGATTTATGATGCGAAATAATTTCTTCTAACGTTTCAAAACTGAGTAACTGAGTACTTATATAGTGTGTATTGTCCATTTTTATTTTATAATTAAAGGGTAAAATTCAATAAATCTATATTAATAAACAACATTTATTGATGATAATTTAAGATTCAAACTAAAAAACAACCTGACATTATATTTTATGCATAAACCTTTACAAATCAAATTAACTAAAAGATACCCTATAAAGCTTTAATTATTAAGGAGTGACGACACTAAATTTCAGTAATGCCTCATAAAACAAGTCAAAATAGCCAAGCCAATTATTTGCATAAAGTTATAAAATGAAATACTAACCCTTTAGATTTTTCAATATAAATACGAATAGTTTTGACATAAGCTTCTAAAATTAAGCAATATTCAATAATCCTCTAATTGGAATTGAAAAATTAAAATATTCGCAAAAAACACAATTAAAGGCTTCCCTTTTTATAAAAAACTGTACTTTTGAGAAATCAAATGACAAACAACAGAACAACATATCACTCTTCGATAACAACTCAACTTTGGGTTGCTTCTTCTGTTACATTTACTACAACAACTACTACCCCTTAGGGGTATACATTTTACATATAATCCTATTGTTATATTTTCTTTCTAAAGAAAGAAAGTACTTGGACATACAATAAACATTTGCATTTTTAAAATAAAACAAACAAAAATGAAAGTATTAAAATTTGGCGGAACTTCGGTTGCCAATGCACAAAATATAAAACTGGTTTTAGATATCGTCATCAATAAAGCAAAAGAAGAAAAATTAATCGTTGTGGTTTCTGCTTTTAGCAAAGTCACTGATTTGCTTCAACTTGCTTCCCAAAAAGCCGCTTCTGGAGACGAAAGCTTTAAAGAAATTCTTGCTGATTTAGAGAAAAAACATTTAGATGCCTTAAAAGAACTTATCCCCGTAAGCGAACAAAGCAGCCTGTTAAGTCATATAAAAAGAATTATCAATCATCTTGAAACGCTGTTAGACGGTTGTTTTCTTTTAGGGGAATTATCTCCTAGAACCTCGGATACCATTTTAAGTTTTGGTGAATTATTGTCTTCTTATATTATCGCTGAGGCATTAAAACAAAATCTAAAAAATAGTGCTTATAAAGACAGCCGTGAATTGATAAAAACAAACAATCATTTTGGAAAAGCGGTAGTTAATTTTGAAATTTCTAATCAATTAATTGCTGATTTTTTTGCTTCGAATGAGAATCAAGTCGTTGTAATGCCCGGATTCATTGCCGCATCGCTGGACGGAATCAACACTACTTTAGGTCGCGGTGGTTCAGATTATACTGCCGCCATTCTCGCCGGAGCATTGAATACAACTGACTTAGAAATCTGGACTGATGTCAACGGAATGTACACTGCCAATCCAAAAATCGTAAAACAAGCACAACCTATTGCATTCATTTCCTATCAGGAAGCGATGGAGTTGTCTCATTTTGGCGCCAAAGTTTTATATCCGCCAACCATTCAACCGGTGTTGAGAAAGAACATTCCAATTCTTATCAAAAATACGTTCGAACCGGAAGCCGAAGGAACTTATATTTCAAATCAAGAAATGGATCACACTAATCCTGTAAAAGGAATTAGCCATATTGACAATATTACTTTGATTACGCTTGAAGGGTCAGGAATGATTGGTGTTGCCGGTTCATCCAAAAGACTTTTTGAAGTATTGTCACATGAAAATATCAATGTGATTTTTATTACTCAAGCCTCATCGGAACATTCAATCTGTATCGGAATTCTAAACTCAGATGCTGATGTTGCTGAAGATGCAATCAACTGCGCTTTTGAAGTGGAAATTTTACAAAACAAAATCGATCCTTGTATCGTTGAAAAAAACCTGTGCATCATTGCTTTGGTTGGCGAAAAGATGAAAAATCACCAAGGTTTAAGCGGTCGAATGTTTAGCACTTTGGGTAAAAATAACGTGAACATTAGAGCGATTGCGCAAGGAGCTTCCGAAAGAAACATTTCGGCAGTAATCAACGAAAGAGATGTAAAAAAAGCCCTGAATTCGCTGCATGAAAACTTTTTCGAAGAAAACACCAAACAGTTAAACCTATTCGTAATGGGTGTTGGGAATGTGGGGGAGAAATTCATCGAACAAATTTACCAGCAAAATAAATTCCTGAAAGACAATCTGAAAATAAATGTAAGGGTTATTGCGCTGTCTAATTCCAGAAAAATGCATTTTGACGAGGACGGAATCCCCTTGAAAAATTGGCAATCAGTTTTAGAAAACGGCCAAGCAGCGGACAAAGAAAAGTTTCTTTACAATGTAAAAGAGCTCAATTTACGCAACAGTATTTTTGTTGATATTACTGCAAATGAAAGTGTATCTAAAACCTACGAACAGTATTTAAAACGCAATATTGCCGTAGTGACTTGCAACAAAATTGCCTGCGCATCAGAGTATGACAATTATAAAAATCTAAAGAAATTATCCAGAAAATTCAATGCCCCTTTCCTTTTTGAAACCAATGTTGGAGCTGGATTACCCATCATCGATACCGTGAAAAATCTGATTGCATCTGGCGATAAGGTGAATAAAATTCAGGCGGTTTTATCGGGAAGTTTGAACTTTATTTTTAATAATTTTAATGAAAACAACGCTTTTCATGATGTCGTTAAAGAAGCTGGTGTACAAGGATTTACAGAACCGGATCCAAAGATTGATTTGAGCGGAATTGACGTTGCCAGAAAGATATTAATTCTGATTCGTGAAAGCGGTTATAAAATGGAAATCGACGAAATCACAAACGAGTCTTTCATGCCTGCTGAATGTTTGGATACCACAAATAATGAAGCCTTTTTCAACTCTTTAACAGAACATGCCGCTCATTTTGAAACTATTTATAAGGAAGCGTTGAACAAAGATTCCAGACTAAAATATGTAGCGCAATTCGAAAACGGAAAAGCAAATGTTGGTTTGCGTTTTATCCCGAAAGATCATCCTTTTTACAATCTGGAAGGAAAAGATAATATCGTATTGTTTTTCACGGATCGTTATGTAGACCAACCTTTGTTGATAAAAGGCGCCGGCGCCGGAGCTGCTGTTACGGCTTCAGGAATATTTGCTGATGTAATCAGAATTGGAAATATATAAATAAGTCGTAAAGTCGAATGTCGTAAAGTCTGAAAGTTAGCCACTTGATTTTATGTTCATTCCAAGACTTTACCACTTTAAGACTTTAGACTTTAAGACTACTATTATGAATGAAATAAAAATATTTTGCCCCGCTACAATCGCTAATCTTTCCTGTGGATTTGATGTCCTTGGCCTGTGTTTAGAAACTGCGGGTGACGAAATGATTATTCGAAAATCAGCTATAAAAGGGATTCGCATCACTAAAATAGTGGGTGCCGACTTGCCTTTGGAAACCGAAAAAAATGTGGCCGGAGTATCTGCTTTGGCGATGTTGGAAGCTATTGAAACGGAATTTGGGTTCGAAATCGAAATCTACAAACACATCAAAGCCGGCAGCGGAATTGGAAGCAGTGCCGCGAGTTCAGCCGGAGCCGTTTTTGGCATCAATGAATTACTGGGAAGACCATTTACGAGAAAAGAATTGGTTTTATTTGCCATGCAAGGCGAAAAACTAGCCAGTGGTAACACCCATGCGGATAACGTTGCTCCTGCCCTTTTGGGTGGCTTTACGCTAGTGAGAAGTTCAAATCCGTTGGATATTATCAAAATAGAAAGTCCTTCCGAATTGTACGCAACTGTGGTCCATCCTCAAATTGAGTTGAAAACTTCGGATGCGCGTTCGGTATTAAAACAAACTGTTTCCTTAAAAAGTGCCATCACGCAATGGGGAAATGTGGGCGGATTGGTCGCTGGATTGTACACCAAAGATTATGAGTTAATCGGTCGGTCGTTGCATGATGAAATCGTAGAACCGTTGCGCAGTGTCTTGATTCCGGGATTTGATTTAATCAAGCAAACGGCTTTAGAAAATGGAGCTTTAGGTTCTGGAATTTCGGGTTCTGGTCCTTCTATTTTTGCTTTAAGCAAAGGGGAAGCAACCGCTAATAAAATCGCCAAGGCCATGAGTGCAGTTTATGAAGAAATGAATTTACCGTATGAAATTCACGTTTCTAAGGTGAATGATGAAGGGATAAAAATAATAGCCCCCTAACACCCGAAGGGGGAATAAAAAAATAATGATTTTAAAATTACAATAACATATTCTGAGTCCAGTTTCGTCTCCCTTCCCTTTGGGGAGGGTTGGGGTGGGGATTCTAAAATTAGTATACATAATGAAATATTATAGTTTAAACCATAACGCACCCAAAGTTTCTTTCCAAGAAGCCGTAATACAAGGATTAGCCACTGATAAAGGATTGTATTTTCCGGAAACCATTACCCCGTTAGCCCCTGCTTTTTTTGATACTATCGAAAATTTAAGCCATGAAGAAATCGCTTTTGAGGCGATTAAACAATTTGTGGGTGACGAAATCCCTGCAGACACTTTAAAAGAAATCATAGCCGAAACCTTGTGTTTTGACTTCCCTGTGGTCGAAGTAGAAAAATGCATTTATTCCCTTGAATTATTTCATGGCCCTACGATGGCTTTCAAAGATGTAGGCGCGCGATTCATGTCGCGTTGTTTGGGTTATTTCAATAAAGACAACAAAGACAGTAAAAACACAGTTCTTGTTGCGACTTCAGGTGATACTGGTGGCGCTGTGGCCAGTGGTTTTCTTGGCGTAAAAGGCGTTGAAGTGATTATCCTGTATCCGTCCGGAAAAGTGAGCGATATTCAGGAACGACAATTGACGACTTTAGGTCAGAATATTAAAGCACTTGAAGTGGACGGCGTTTTTGATGATTGCCAGGATATGGTGAAAAAAGCGTTCTTGGACGAAAGTTTGAAACATAAAAACCTGACTTCGGCGAATTCAATTAATATTGCGCGCTGGTTGCCACAGATGTTTTATTTCTTCTTTGCCTATAAAGCATTAAAAAAACAAAATAAGCCGTTAGTGTTCTCTTGCCCAAGTGGGAATTTTGGAAATATTTGCGCGGGAATCATTGCCAAAAAAATGGGATTACCTGTTGAACATTTTGTTGCTGCTACGAATGTGAATGATACGGTGCCAAGATTTTTAGAAAACGGAATTTACGATCCAAAACCTTCTATAGCGACGATTTCGAATGCGATGGATGTTGGAAATCCTAGCAACTTTATCCGAATTCAGGAAATGTACCACAATGATTTGGAACAGTTCAAAAAAGATTTTTCTTCGTTTACGTTCTCTGATGCAGAAACTATTTGCGCCATGAAAACCATCTACAATACAGACGGTTACATTGCAGAACCTCACGGAGCAGTTGGATATCTTGGTTTGAAAAAAGAATTAGAAAATCACCCGAATGCGATTGGTATTTTCTTAGAAACGGCTCATCCTATTAAATTTTTGGATACGGTTGAACCAACATTAAACGTAAAACTGCCTATTCCTGCACAAATAGAAAGTGTTTTGAACAAGGAAAAAGTGAGTGCAAAAATTAAAACCTATGAGGAATTGAAAACTTTTTTGGGATAAAAGTTCCTCAAAACAAATAAAAAAAACGACTAAGAATCCAATTTTAGTCGTTTTTTTTATGTCTAAATAAATCCAGTTATAAAGTGGTCCTAAACTTGTATTTTAGAACACAAAAAAACAATTCTACCAGTTTTACACATCAATTTTAAATATATAATTATGAGTAATTTACAGGAAAACTAAGCGATAAATTCCGTCACAAAAAAATAAAATTCCAGATCTGAAAATATAGCTTGAATATGATTTAAATTATACCTACTTTTGCAAAAAAATTGAGTTGTCTGTATTCAGGTCTTGTACGAATACAAAAACAACCCGAACCCCATTAAGAAATACAACTAAGTATTTAAAGCTGTCTGAATCTTAACCAAGAAACCTACAGATTAAAAAATACTTCAAAAAAACTACCTGATAAAGTAGCTTCCCATATCAACATAATTTATTAAAAGAAGGAGAAAAAAGTTTATGACGGATCATAGCATGAATGATGTTAGTTTTGAAATTGAATTATTGGATAAGCACAAAGATTATAGGAATCAGTATAGGTCAAATGACTTGTATTGGGGAGTAGGAATCGAAAATGAATGTTATTTAGAGTTTGAAAATCATCGTGTGGTGGACAAACATTTTTTGCTGACTAAAGGGCTTCATGAAAAGTATAGTGTCAATCATTTTAAGAATTACAAAGAAAATATATACACGAATTCATTGCAAAAAATATTATCCGATAAAGAATATTATTTGCCGGTACTGATGAACTCCCATTCGTTTACAAAAACGGACATCAACAATCAGCATAAAACTTTTGATCCCATAGACAATGAACCAAATCCTGAATATTCAGGGGAAAGTATCTTTGAAATATTACAAAAAAACAATCCTTATTTTATAGACGAGCTTCAAAAAGAATTCATTTTTGACGGCGACACTATTGAATTTGTTACACAAAAATTTTACAAAACAGATATTGACTCGGTCATTACTGAACTGGCAACAATAAAACAAGGTTTCATAAACAATTTGCAAAGTGCCTTTCATAAAGAGAAAATCTTTACGGAATACGGTCCCATAAAAATATGTTCTGAAAACCATCCCTTTGCCATATTTATTTCAAACGACACTAATTATTCTGTTTTTAATAACATGACCTATCACTTCAATTTAACCATTCCTACTGAGTTAAATAAGGACGGTGAAATTAAGGACAAATTAGATTTTATAAAAAAACACCAGAGAGCCATTCGATTATTCCAATGGTTGAGTCCATTATTTATGGTGAAATTCGGTTCTTCTGATTATTTATCGCATAATGACAGCAGCGTCAATTTAACAAAAGCATCACAACGATGTGCCATGTCAAGATACATTGGGGTGGGCACTTATGACACCAATGTGATGAAAACCGGGAAAATTGTCCAGATGAATTTTGACGAACACCCCATGCATGAGAATCCGCTGTGGTGGGTGAACCGTTATTCTGAAATATCAGATTATGAAAAAATTGATAAAATTGGGCTTGACATCAATTTCCACAAGCACAAAAATCATGGCATTGAGTTTAGAATATTTGATTATTTCAACGAAAAACACTTACAGGAGGTTTTGAATTTTCTTGTTTTTATTATGGATCATGCCCTGTTAAACGAAATCGAAAATCCTATTTGCGATTTGGAATGGAATAACTTTGTCTACGAATCTATTATACACGGCAAAGAAACCTGCGTACCATCGAACCTTATCGTTCTTTTAGAAAACATATTGTCTATTACAATAGAATCGAATGATCCTTTACTCATCTACGATCAAATATACAGCAGTTTACACGCTACTTATTATGAAAATGGCTTTTGTAGTTCTTTACTAATTAAAAAATAAGCACGCATTACAAATGCAATAGTGCCTTTTTAAAATAACCCCTACACAATTACACTTCTTGCAGACACAAGCCTACAAGAAGTGTAATTATTTACAAGACTTTATCTAATCATGGTAATAAAAGATCGCGGAGGAATACCCTTTTTCCGGATCTTTATTGTTCCACCAATCTTCTCTGATTTCTGAAAAATAATTATAATTATCAGCCCCTGCCTGGGACTGCAACGGATAAATTACTTTGCCGTCTTTCCTATAGGCTTTATCAGTGTCCGTTTCTGGAACCACCACAACAATATGCCCTGATTTATTCAAGACAAATCTTTTGGCACAGATGATTCCTACTCCACCATTGGCATTTACTTTCTTTTGAAGTTCATCAACATCACCGATTCTTTCCCATCCAAACTCATTCCCCGATTGCAAAAACCAGTCATAAATATAGTTTGAATAAAAAGGCTTTACCGTATCATCGAAAACCAATGCTACTTCGTTCCCTTTCTCCAGTTGCTCGATTGCCCTATCAGTCCATCTCAGTCTGGGGATATAGACCTTGGCAAAAAAACAATAATCAAAAGAATAAATATTACAATAGGTATCCGATGCATCTTTCTGATACCGGAAACTTTTTGAAACATCCAGCGCATTGATTATGTTTCGAATTGACGTCAGTTTAGACTCCAGACTCGTTAAATCCCTAAAAGGAATTGAAGGATCGCCAATAGGTTTGTACGTTTCCTCCTTACTGTCCAGACTTGCTTTCGCACCCGGTTCAAAATTAGGCACTTCAATATCAGTTATTTTCTCATTGGTTTCATCCACGAGCTCGATATCTTTTGAAAACACAAACCCTTCTTTTTCAGTGTTTAAAAGTTTTACTTTCCACCAATCTGATGCTGTTTTCTCAATTAATTTAACGGTATGTCTAAAAGGTATTTGTATTAAAATTTTGGAATTATCATGCGTTGCCGGAAAATCTCTTAGATTTAATGACGGAGTAGCGACTCTATATTTCATACTAATCAGTAATTATAAATGATTCTACAGCCAAAATACTAAAAACAACCAAGAAAGCACCATAGAAAACCATTATTTTAAGATTTTTTTTTGAACTATTTCTAAAAACCAATAGTGCCAAACAGCAATAAGGAGTACTATTTAGCCCGAAGAAAAAGTAAACGTAAAAATTAAGATTTAGAAGTGATATTTAGTCGATTTTTTTTAAAATCATTCAGATTTCTTTTCAATTTTAGATTAGTTTTCCGTAAGTAAAATCATTAAGTTTGTTGAACATGAAAAACAAATTATAACGCAAAGCCCATAAATATGGACGTATACTCGCTACTTTGTAGCGAGTATATACAAGTTACCTGTAATTCAAACAATAACAAATAAAATTAAAAATTATGAAAGCGAGGGATGATTTTAAGAGGAAGCCTAATCTTAATTACGAGGAATATGATACAGATAAAATACCCAGTAACTATTTAGATAGATACGATCCTATTCTGGAGCCTTGGATTGGGAAAAAAATAACTCTGTTAGAACTAGGAATCCTTAAAGGAGGCTCACTCCAACTATGGCATGATTATTTCCCTTTTAGCAAGATTGTTGGTATAGATTTGAATCTTCCAGAAAAATTTAAGCCTGTGGAAAATATTTATATGTATAAAGGCAGCCAGGCGGATACAAAGTTTTTATCTGAGGTGGCAAACGAAATTGCTCCAGATGGGTATGATATTATTATCGATGACGCATCCCATATCGGTGAATTAACCAAGATTGCTTTCTGGCATCTGTTTGATAACCATCTTAAGCCAGGAGGTCTTTATGCTATTGAGGATTGGGGTACCGGTTACTGGAATGACTGGCCCGATGGCAAAAGCCTTGACTATAATATCTTTTCTCAACCTCCTAGTAAGGTTAGTCATTTCTGTGTGAGACTATCACAAAAAATCCGTAGAGGATTGTTAAAGTTTACTCCAAATTTTATAACACGAAAACTGCCGGTGCTATCTGCTACTATGCCATGCCATAGCTACGGCATGGTTGGGTTTATCAAGCAATTAGTTGACGAGCAGGCTGCGTCCGATGTCACAAGAAAAAATCTATCTGGCAAAGCAGAAAGAGATTCAAAATTTAAAAAAATTATTATTACACCTTCTATTGTTTTCATTATCAAAGCAGATGATCATATTAATTAACTTGTTAAACACATTAATACACAAACCCGATCGCTCGGATATATACAATTTATCTCGTTTGGATAGCGCGGAAATCTTTTCCGTGCCCACAACAATAAGATACTCCAACAAGATAAAAAAACAGAAAAGCTACATTCATAAAAAGAAGTAGCTTTTTTTATATCTTGACTTTAAAATAAAAACATATCAAAAAAAACAACCTCAGATTGCTCCCATTTCACTTGCAAAAAAGAGTGTTACCCTCGCTAGCGCGAGCGTCTCGCTCGTGACCACTAACAAGAGGAAATAAATCATTATGATTCAAATTGAATCGGCACGAGCGGGACGCTCGCGCCAGCAAAGTGAAGGAATTAAAATCCAGATCGATCTGATATATACAATTTCTTTCACTTGGATAGCTAAAAAATGCTGACCGTGCCCACAATGCTGAGGCACAACAACAGACAAAAAAAACAAAATAAGCTACTGACTTAAAAGGATGTAGCTTTTTTTATACCTTGGCTTTAAAATAAAATCCGAACGACATCCGTAAAATAGGTGCATAACGATTTGACTAACGAATAGGAAAAATTATGAATACAACAGCGCAAACGCCACAACAGCAGAAGCAATCCAAGTTCAGTATCAAAAACATTTTTGTTCCTGACTACGAACACTACGAGGGTGTTCGCAGAATCAATATTTATGTTATGCGGCTGTTCTTCGCCTTAATGTTTGTTTTTGTTGCCACAGATTCATGGACCGTTATTCTTACCCATGAAGGTGCATGGGATCCCACAAGGGCTGTTGCTTGGTGCACTTGGGCTGCTTACTCCACATTGGCACTTTTAGGTGTTTTCCATACGTTGCGAATGTTACCCGTTATGCTTTTTATGATTTTCTACAAAGGACTTTGGCTTATTGTTGTCGCTTATCCTTTATGGTCAGCCGGTACGCTCAAAGGTTCACCAGCCGAAGAAATGGCATATATCTTCTCGGGGATTATCATACCGATACTTTTCATGCCGTGGAAATATGTATTCAAAAAATACATTTTAATAGAGACGAAAAAGAAATAATTTCTAGATAAAATTACTTCTTGTGGAAACTAAAATTTACTCTTTAAAAACAAAACGGCTGAAAAAAAATTTCAGCCGTCTTTTTATGAAAACAATGCTATACTATTTCAAATCGAGTGGAGTTGAAAACCAGATTTCTTGGTTTTCACCAGTAAAAATAGTGCTACAATTTATTAAATTTAAACTTCTGTCCGCCAATTGATGCCTCGTACATCAGTCCACCCTTCTGCATGGTGAACACCATAACGCCATCCGTATATTTTACATTTGCTGAGGCGCCTTCCGTTACGGCTACTGCGGAAGCTTGTGCGGAAAACTCGAATTTGCTCTCTTTAAACCGTTCCAATTCCTTTCTTGACTCAAAAAATATCACCTCCCGATATGCTTGTCCACCGGCCTGGAATCCTATGCTCACTTGCGTCAACTTTGCCATGCCTATCCTCTTGTTCTGTTCATAGACAACCCCGTTGCCTGCTGCTCCTCCAATGCCAATTCCTCCCTTTCCAACATTGGGAAAGATGACATAGCCAGACGCTTTTTCAAAAAGCGCTTTCATCAGCGGGTCACTTTTAATGAACTCAGCCTTTGCTGTTTTGCTGTCAGCAATAATTTTATTCTTTTTAGCGATGGATTGCCCGAATATAGGAGCTATGTTTAGTACACATGCCATCACTATTACCCAAATAATATTTAAATTTTTCATAACTATATATATTAAATTATTGTACGTTTTCTTTATTCAAAGGTAAAAAAAATTTCTTATTCCATAATCAAATATACTGATTATCAATACAATATAGATTATTTTATTTATTAAAAACACAATTATTTCATCAAAAGAAAGAAGCGATTTGACCCTTTTTTAATTTCCTATAGGTTAACAATCCTCGTTTCATAAATTGTGTCGGCGAGCCTATAAATTTGTCGTAAAGACAAGTATCTTTGACTTTGCTCAATTTGACAATCGTGATATTAAAACGTAAATTCCATAAAAGCCTCCTGACTTTTCATTCTCCGCATTTTATGCTTGTCGATTGCAACGGGAGTTCAGTCCAAAAAAAAACGGAAACAACTCTTAAAAGTTATTTCCGTTTTTATGCGCAACCTTTGGAAATTTAGGCTTTTTGCGCTAAGAAAAAAAATTAGTTTCTAGTATACACTATAATGGCACCATTAGCATCTTTTACCTTTAATTCACTAAGCGTAAGATTAACAATGTCTTTAGTTGTAGTGACACCATCAATAACTGTTGTTAAATTATTATGGGACCTAGAATAAATTCCTGCATTAGTTTCCAACGCACATGCACTAACAGATGAATCATAATCTCCTTCTGTAGCCGTATTATCAAGTTTGAGCTCAAGATAATCTTTAGCGCAGCCACTTTCATTTTGTGGCGGATCAATCAAAATTTCTTGTCCTGAGACAGTAGAACCTACTTTGGTAATATTCCATTTTCCGGCTAGAGGAGCTAGAGTTTCCCCTTCATTGTCATCACTACAAGAGGTTGCAAATAATCCGATACTTAAAACTAAGGCTAGTAACATACTTCGCTTTTTCATTGTGCTATATTTAAATTGTTAGACACAAAATTAGGAGTAATACTTTGGAGAGTTGTTGCATAATTCTTGATTTTACTTGCATAATTACTATTGTTTTTGGGATTGAATCTTTGTATCCGCGAGATATTGAGACGTTCAACCCAATCGCTCGGATATCAATAATTTCTTTTTGGTTGGATAGTTCCGGAAATGCAATTGTATTATCCTTTTTTCTACCTTTGAAAAACACAAATACAAAAACACAAGATTATTACGCATGATTACAAAAGCAACACTAGAGAACATTTCACAATTAAATACATTAATCAATTCAGCGTATCGAGGCGAATCCTCTAAAAAAGGATGGACTACTGAAGCCAACCTTTTAGAAGGGCTCCGAACCACTGAAGAAGAACTGACAGAAACGATTCAAGACCCAAAAAATACCATTCTGAAATTTACGGAGAACAATGAGATTATAGGTTGTGTATTGTTGATTGAAAAAGAGCAGCAATTGTATTTAGGAATGCTGACGGTTTCGCCGGAGCTACAAAATAGTGGCGTTGGAAAAAAATTATTGCAACAGGCTGAAATTCATGCTTCGGCATTGGGATTACCTAAAATTGTAATGACTGTAATTTCCGTTCGGGAAGAATTAATTGCATGGTACAAACGCAACGGTTATGTGGATACCGGAGTAAGAGAACCATTTCCGGTAAGCGGTGTTCATATTGCAATTGCGGAACAGCCTTTGGAATTTATTGTTTTGGAAAAAAGGATTGGATAGTCTTTATAAATTGATTTTTAATGAATTAGTATAGATATTACTAAACAAAGAAAAAAATGTATGGAAATATTCAAACTTAGGACCAAAAAACATCGATTTTCATCGAGTTATGGTTTATATCGTATTTATATTTTGGGAGGTTTTTCAATTGAAAACTTAAACTTATTAGATGTAAAACTCACTAAAATAAATACTCAAGAAGTAATTTGCATAACAGAGATTAATTGGAAACTTAGAGAATATATTAATGGTGAAAAAGCAATTGCTTGTTATGATTTTCAAATAAATGAGACCGAAGATTATGAAATTGAATTTAATAATATTGAAAGTCTACAAGTAAAAAAATCTATGCTGATTATTAAAAACTTCTTTTTCCCTTCAAATGTTTCTATAGAAGATCTTAAAATTGCAATCAAATAAAGTATTATCAATCTTAAATCAAAATAAAATGGCAACTACTCCCAAAACACTTGTTGTAAAAGATTTAAAAGAAAAATCAATTCTTGTATCCAGAACATTTAGTGCCCCGCTTGAAAAAGTTTGGCGTGCGTATACTGAAAGTGAATTATTGGAACAATGGTGGGCACCACAACCTTGGAAAGCCGAAACCAAAACGATGAACTTTTCTGTTGGAGGTTATTGGCTGTACGCAATGGTGGGTCCTGAAAATGAAAAACATTGGGGACGAATGGACTATACAGCCATAACACCACATTTAAGCTTTGAAATCAAAGATAGTTTTTGTGATGAAGAGGGAACTATTAACCCTTCCCTGCCGGTTTCAGCAGGAACTATTGCTTTTGCTAAAACAGAATCGGGCACTTTGGTTGAATTCAAGATGTTTTATACAAGTGAAAAAGAGATACAAACCATGATTGAAATGGGCTTTGAACAAGGCATTACTGCTTGCCTCGAGCAATTGGAAACGTTATTTCAAGAAAATAAAATCTAATGCAAACAAAATCAAGAGACTTTTTCATAAATTAAAACTACTCGAATATATTTTATCCCCTCTAGTATGAGCACTTTGGTAAAATAATTTCTATTAATCGCTCTAATTATTGAGATTCCTCCTTCGTCGGAATTGACAAATAGACTCGAGAATCTCGCGTAAGGGATTGCGGTGGCATCCTTTATTTTTTTTCTTTAAAAAAATAAAGATAGAGCCAAAAGCCCGACCCCAAAGCTGCAGATACGGGAATGGAAAAGGGATTTTTTTGCTTTGGGGTTACGCCCAAATAGAGATTCATGGATTGAAAATTAATATTCTGCTTTCCGCTTTTTGTCACTCTATTAAAAAGCAATATATTAGTGCTGTCAAAATTGTTTCAAAAAAAACAGTATTGAAATACCTCAAACCAATCACTTTATGAAAAAAACAGTACTATCCTTGCTCTTCGTTGGATTTTTTACGGCTTTACATGCCCAGCCACAAAAAACACCTACAACACCTGCCACTCCAAAAGAAGAAAATTCTGCTTCAAATCTCACTTTCAATCCGGATTCGCAAGTGGTAACGGAACATACTACGACTATCAAAGGTCAAAAAGTGCCCTACAAAGCCACAACTGGTACGATGCCGGTTTGGGACGAAGACGGAAAAGCAATTGCCGGTTTATTTTACACGTATTACGAGCGCTCCGATGTAAAAGATCGTGCCGCACGTCCTTTGGTTATTTCCTTTAATGGCGGTCCAGGTTCGGCTTCGGTTTGGATGCAGATTGCCTATACCGGTCCAAGTTTGATTAATATTGATGATGAAGGCTATCCGTTACAGCCTTATGGAATCAAGGAAAATCCGTATTCAATTTTGGATGTTGCAGATATTGTTTTTGTAAATCCTGTCAATACCGCGTATTCAAGAGCTACGAGTAAAGAAATACCAACCACTAAATTTTTTGGTGTAAATGCCGACATTAAATACCTCGCCGACTGGATTAATGGATTTGTATCCCGAACCAATCGTTGGGCTTCGCCCAAATACCTGATTGGTGAAAGTTATGGTACTACACGCGTTTCCGGACTTGCGCTTGAATTGCAAAACAGCGAATGGATGTATCTGAACGGTGTTATTCTGGTATCGCCAACTGAATTGGGAATCACTCGCGGAGTCGCTTCTGAAGCGGCACTGAAACTGCCTTATTTTGCCGCTACGGCTTGGTATCACAAAATGCTGCCTTCTGATTTACAGAATAAAGATTTGACCGCCATGTTACCGGAAGTGGAAGACTTTACCATCAATGAGCTGCTACCCGCAATGAGCAAAGGCGGCGCATTAGACGACCAAAAAAGAAAAGAAATGGCTGCTAAAATAGCGCGCTATTCCGGACTTTCGGAAAAAGTGGTTTTACAAAATAATTTAGATGTTCCCTATGATTATTTCTGGAAAGAATTGTTGCGCGATCAAGGATTTACCGTAGGAAGATTAGATTCCCGCTACAAAGGAATTGACCGCAAAGCGGCTGGCGACGGGCCTGATTTTAATGCAGAACTTACTTCTTGGCTTCATTCCTTTACTCCTGCCATCAATATGTACTTGCGCAATAATCTAAACTACAAAACCGATTTCAAATACAATATGTTTGGCTCCGTGAGACCTTGGGATGATTCAAACGATAAAACCGGAGAAAATCTGCGTCAAGCCATGGCGCAAAATCCGTATTTACATGTAATGGTTCAGTCCGGATATTATGACGGCGCCTGCGATTATTTCAACTCGAAATACAACATGTGGCAAATGGATCCAAGTGGAAGACTAAAAGACAGAATGTCTTGGAAAGGCTATAGAAGCGGTCACATGATGTACCTAAGAAAAGTAGATTTAGAATCCGCTAACGAAGATATCAGACAATTTATAAAACAATCCTTGCCTAAAGCCGGAGAATCGGCAAAATATTAGTTTCTGTAGTATTTTTATAAAAGGCTGTTCAAAATGAATTTGAACAGCCTTTTTTGTTTTACAAATACAATAGCTAATATACCTGTTGGGTGTAATTAGTTTTTAATTTTCGTCAGTTCGAGTGATTTTCTCCCGAAGCCTCGGGAAGAAAATCGTATCGAGAACAAGAAAATTTTAAATTAAAAACGGTTCTCGATACATTTTTTGTTCCGTTTTACTCCACAAAAAACACTCGAACTGACGTTTTGAATAATTACACCTAACGGGTTAACTAATATAAAAACCCATATCAGCGTTAATGGGTAAAACAAAGCCTATTTTTGCAGTGTGAAGAAATCAGTTTCAATTATTGGAGGAGGACCCGCAGCACTTATACTCGCTGCATTACTCGATTGTCAAAAATTTACCGTTACCATCTACGAGAAAAACAAAACACTGGGAAGAAAATTTCTGGTGGCCGGAAAAGGGGGATTTAACCTCACCCATTCGGAACCGATTGCTGAACTTATAGCGCGCTATACACCACCCCATTTTCTGGAAAAAGCACTCCTTGATTTTGACAATGACGATTTTCGGAATTGGATTGATACCATCGGTATTCCAACCTATATTGGCAGTAGCAAACGCGTGTACCCTGAAAGTGGTATTAAACCCATAACAGTACTCAACGCAATCCTGGACGTTTTGACTAAACAAGGTGTCGATATTCAATACCAACGCACCTGGACGGGTTGGACGAGCAACGATGCTATTGTTTTCAATACGGATACAGCAATACAATCTGACTATACCATTTTTGCCCTCGGCGGCGGGAGCTGGAAAGTAACCGGTTCTGATGGTACTTGGCTTGATTTATTCGAAAAGCAAGATATTGCTATTGTTCCGTTTCAATCATCCAATTGTGCGTATCAAGTGAACTGGCCGGAAGATTTTATTTTGGAACATGAAGGCAGTCCGCTTAAAAACATTGCTATAAGCTGTTTGAATAAAAGGCAAAAAGGCGAAGCGGTTATCACGCGTTTCGGTTTAGAAGGAAATGCGATTTATGCCCTTAGTCCACAAATTCGGGAGGAATTGGAGAGCCAACAAAAAGCGACTGTATTTCTGGATATGAAACCTACATTGCGATATGATGATTTGCTTCAAAAGATCAAAAAATCAACTTTTAAAAAGACAAGTGAAACATTACAAAAAGAAGTTAAATTGAGCGCTGCACAGGTTGGGCTTTTGAAAAAATACCTTTCAAAAGAAACCTACCTGAATCCGGAATTATTGGCTCAAAACATTAAAAAATTGAGTATCGAAATCACCGGTTCTGCCCTCTTGAACGATGCGATATCCACAACAGGCGGTATTCAACTGAATGCTGTGGATGAAAACTTCCAATTAAAAAATAAGAAACATCACTATTGTATCGGTGAAATGCTGGACTGGGACGCGCCCACCGGCGGCTATCTTCTTCAGGCTTGCTTTAGTATGGGCATGCATCTTGCACGTCACCTGAATAACATTCCTTAATTTTTATAGATTATAGTATTGACTCCAAAAGAGTGTTTTTTATCAACACTCAATGACTTCACAATAGTTTTTCCTTTTCATTTATTTACAATATGACTGTCCGCTAAACGGACCATGATTATTTTTTTACTATCATCAACAATGAGATTAAGAGATTTAAGAGTTAATGTTGTCAAAAAATTCTAAAAAAAAATCACTGAATGTCGTGAATGCCGCTTGCTATCTTTATTTCTTTGTTTAAAAAAAGCTAAACCTCATTGTTAAAACAGAGCAAAGCCAGCATCTCATAACCTCTAAACCTCATTGTTTAAAAATTATAATGTTTTCTTTATTAAATCCCATATTTACAATGGCTTACAAAGTGTTTTTGCAAGTTTAAATTTTAATAAAGAGATTGAACTATTTTTTGGTATTAGTAACCGACAGTCATAATTTACAATACCATTTCCTCAAACAAGCGTTGCGTTGTTTGTTCCAAATCATCACTCAGTCCAGAATGTGGTCTTGAGGTTTGAATGGCGGAACTGCGAAGTGCAGTCAACCAACGGAAACGCGACGGGATATCAAATTGTCCTATTGGTCCACCTGATTTTTCGCCATGCGCCACTTTCTCAAATGCCTGTAAGTTTAGATGCAATTGTTCCAAATCTAAATCGGCTGAAAATAGTTGCAGTTTGGCTTCGTTCATCGAGCACAGTACTTTTATAAACTTCGCTTTTTTACAAAAGAGAATAATACCCACATTGAGGAATTCTTCGCGTTCTACCCTAGGCACAACCCGGATTACGGCATACTCATATAAGTGCTTCTCTTGCATTTTGTGCTTCGTTTATAAAAATTTCGGAATGGTTCAAACGTATCGATAAAAACTGGAAATAGACTTCCCGAATGGCTTCGGGAGTTTCATCGGTATCTTCCCAATTTAGCCATACTTCTGGAATAAGATTCACGATATTCTGTAATACCTCTTTCGTCAATATTTTTTTGAATAGTAAATCTGTCTCCGGCAACAAGGAAGCTTGAGGCAACAATACATGGTCTTTTATCAATGCAAAAGGACTTTGTGCGTGCTTTTCCCAATTGGTCCACGAATGATGAAAATAAAGACTGGCGCCGTGATCAATCAGCCATAATTCTTTATGCCAAATCAACATATTGGTGTTTCTAAACGTTCTGTCCACATTGGTAATAAAAGCATCTAACCAAACAATTTGGGAAGCTAGTTTTGGGTCAACCAAAGTGACAACAGGATCAAAATTTATGGCACCCGATAAATAATGCAATGCCAAATTAATGCCTTGACTGCCTTGAAGCAAATCCTGAATTTCTTCATCGCCTTCTGAACGTCCAAAAGCTTCGTCGAGATTTGCGAAAACGAGCTCCGGCATTTTCAGGTTTAAAACACGGGCAATTTCTCCGCCAATTAATTCGGCAATCAAGGCTTTTACACCGTGTCCGGCACCTTTGAATTTCAATACGTATTTAAAATCATCATCGGCTTCAGCGAGCGCAGGCAAAGAACCGCCTTCCCGCAAAGGAGTGATGTATCGCGTAACATTTACGGTTCTAAGATGGGGTATTTTTTCCATAATCGAATTGGATAAAGCAATTTTGCTTGGATACAAACTTACAAATAAGTGGGATAAAATTCATTTATGAGTATCATTTACTCCAATTTTTCTAAACTCAAAAAGGCTTTCCCAATATTCGCAATAACATCTGAAGCGATAAAAGATTGATAACCAGTTTCAGGTAAGGCGATATCAGCCGTTAATCCGTGTAGGTAAACTCCAAGAATTGCAGCACTAATGGGTTCATAGGATTGTGCCAGTAAACTGGTAATCATTCCTGTCAAAACATCGCCACTTCCTGCGGTTGCCAAAGCGGCATTCCCCGTAGTGTTTTCATAGACAGTTTCTCCATCTATAATTCGGGTTAGCGCACCTTTCATTACGATTATAACTTGATATTGCTTTGAAAAAGAGATTGCCATACTCATTTTTTCTTCTTCGGAATGCCATTTTCCTATCAATCGTTCCAGTTCTTCGGGATGTGGCGTAAGGATGGTTTTCGGTTGCAATAAAGAAAGCCATTCTTTGTTTTGGGATAAAATATTCAACGCATCGGCATCGATTACTAAAGGCGTTTTATTTATTTTTAAAAACTGATGCAATGCATTTTGGGTTTCAACTGCCTGACCTAAACCGGGACCAATTCCGATGGCTTGTGGTGTAAAGTCGAAAGTAATATTGGAAATTAATTTTTCTTGATTGTCTGTGAGAACCATGACTTCGGGAATGCCGGTTTGCAGAATATCGTACCCGCATTTTGGGATGAAAACAGTGACTAATCCGCAACCGGTTTTCAAGCATGCTTTCGAAGACAAACTCACTGCTCCTATTTTTCCATAACTTCCGCCAATGATCAAAGCGTGTCCCTGAATTCCTTTGTGCGTATGTTTATCCGGTTGTTTGTAGCGTTTCAGGATTTCTTTTTGGTCGATGTAAATAGGATTCGTCATTGAAATTTGTTTGTTTAAAATTACGAATTTAATAAGAAACAAATTCGTTAATTGTACCAAAAATCCCTAGCCCTGATTACTTCACTAAACTTTTATTTTTATAGGAGTTCAGTGAACTTCGTTTGCAGCGGCATCCTTTATTTAAAGCTTCCAGTCTTTTGAAGGCTGGAAGCTTTAAATAAAGATAGAGCGAATAGCAGGTCCCGATAGCTATCGGGATAGCTCTAAAAATAATTGTCATAAATCCTGCATTGCGAGTTATCCCGAAAACGTTTGAAAGTTTAAACTTTGCTTCGCTCGGACTTTGTCACCCGAAATAAAATCAATAAATTAGCGACTTCAAATTTTATATAAAAACACAATGAAAAATACTGCGCTTACGCACATACACGAGAGTTTGGGAGCAAAAATGCTTCCGTTTGCCGGATACAATATGCCAATTTTATATGAAGGAGTGAATGCGGAACATGAAACGGTGCGCAATGCCGTGGGTGTTTTTGACGTTTCTCACATGGGTGAATTCTTGCTTACGGGTCCAAATGCATTGGCTTTGATTCAAAAAGTGACTTCGAATGATGCTTCGACTTTGACTATTGGAAGAGCGCAATATTCTTGTTTGCCGAACAATGACGGTGGAATTGTAGACGATTTGATTGTTTATAAAATGAAAGACGAGCAGTATTTATTAGTGGTAAATGCTTCGAATATTGACAAGGATTGGGATTGGATTTCGGCTCATAATGATTTGGGTGTGGAGATGAAAAACTTATCGGATGATTATTCATTATTGGCAATTCAAGGGCCAAAAGCGGTTGAAGCGATGCAATCCTTGACCTCAAAAGATCTATCAGCGATTCCGTATTACCATTTTGAAGTGGGTGATTTTGCCGGTATCGAAAACGTAATTATTTCGGCTACAGGATATACTGGTTCTGGAGGTTTTGAAATTTATTGCAAAAATTCAGAAGTAGAACAAATTTGGACTAAAGTTTTTGAAGCGGGTGCGGCTTTTGGAATCAAACCAATTGGTCTTGCGGCTCGTGATACGTTGCGATTGGAAATGGGTTTTTGTTTGTACGGAAATGACATCAACGACACGACTTCCCCACTTGAAGCAGGTTTGGGATGGATTACGAAGTTCACCAAAGAATTCACCAATTCTGAAAATCTGAAAAAACAAAAAGAAGCAGGAGTTACTAAAAAATTAGTCGCTTTTGAAATGTTGGAGCGTGCGGTGCCAAGACATGATTATGAAATTGTAAATGCTTCAGGAAATGTAATCGGAATTGTAACTTCGGGAACAATGTCTCCATCCATGAATAAAGGAATTGGCTTGGGTTACGTAACCGTAAAAAACAGTGCTTTGGAGAGTGACATATTTATCAGAATCCGTAAAAATGATGTTCCTGCTAAAGTGGTGAAATTACCTTTTTACAAGAAATAAAAATAAATGAAGAAACTTTCACTCGTATTCTTGCTGGCTACATTTTCACTTTTTGGTCAAAATGAAGTGAAAACTTGTGAAACACTTTCTAAAATAAATACGTTAATACAACGTGAACATTATCATCCAAAACCGGTAGACGACAGTTTATCGGTTTTTGTTTTTGATAGCTTTGTGGATGCTTTGGATTCTAACCGAAACTTATTCACGAAGATTGAATATCAAAAACTATGTGAGCATAGACTCCAACTGGACAATTATATTTTACAGAACAATTGCTCGTTTATGAATGATTTTGTTGCTGTTTATAAATTGGCTTTGACAAGAAAGAAGAAAGTTTTAGAGAAAATACAAAAGGAGACTTTTGATTATACGACGAATGACTCCGTTAAATTCTCGAAGAAAAACTTCCCTTTTGATTTGGTTTTAACTGATATCGAAAGAGTCTGGAAAAAGAGAATTCGGTATGATATTCTGGAAGATATTTCGAAGTTAAGTTCCAATTTAGATTCATTGGCCTTGAACTTTTCTAAACTCGAAAAAACTGCCAAAGCAAAAATATTTGACACCAATTTATGCAAAGTAAATAGTATCCTTGAAGGTAAAAACAGATTAGAAAATGACCTTCAAAATAATTTCTTGAATATTTTTTGTACCTATTTTGACCCCCATTCTAATTACTTTTCAATGGATGCCAAATCCAGTTTTATGTCGGGTTTATCAACGAACAATCTTTCATTAGGATTGAATGTTGGATTTAATGAAAAAGAGGAAATTATTATACAAGAAATTGTTCCGGGTGGTCCAGCGGCCAAAACGGATAAGTTTGAAAAAGACGATGTAATTCTAAAAGTATCCAATACCAAAGGAGATGAATATTCTGTTTCCTGTGCCTCAATAGAAAAAATTGGGGAATTGATTTTTTCTGATTCGAATATAGAAATTGAGTTGACCATTCAGAAAAAAAATGGGACAATACAATCTGTACGCCTCAGAAAGCAAATAATGAAAGCCACTGAAAATGCTGTTTTCAGTTATATTGCCGAAGCGGAAACAAAAATTGGTTACATCAATATTCCTAGTTTTTATTCTAATTTTGACGGATACTCCTTTCAAGGCTGTGCCGATGATGTTGCCAAAGAAATTGTGAAACTTCAAAAAGACAATGTTGAAGGTTTAGTGATCGATCTTCAAAACAATGGTGGCGGATCAATGGAAGAAGCCATTAAATTAGCCGGAATGTTTTTGGATATTGGTCCTGTATCTGTTTTGGTTAATAATAAAAACAAGCAAACCATTTTAAAAGACGGCAATCGTGGCAGTGCTTATAATGGTCCAATCGTACTTTTAATCAACGGAAATTCAGCATCGGCAAGTGAATTTTTTGCAGCTTCAATGCAGGATTATAACAGGGCGATCATTATTGGAAGTAAATCATTGGGAAAAGCTTCTATGCAGACCATTTTACCATTGGATGAAAATAATCAACAGGATTTTGTAAAACTAACCATTGAAAAATTCTACCGAATTACCGGTGACAGCCATCAAATAAAAGGAATTATTCCTGATATTGCGCTACCGGTTTTATTTGACAGCATAATTCCACGGGAGATCAGTTTTAAAACAGCTTTGAAATATGATGTGATTGCTACAAAAGCCAGATTTAATCCGTTTTCAAAAACCTATTTCCCCAAAATAGTCGAGTTAAGTAATTCAAGAGTGAAAACTGCCTCTCGTTTCAATGAAATTAGTTTGGCTAACGAGCAGATAAATGCACTTTACAACAATCCAAAAAAACCAACACGCTTGATTTTTAAAGATGTATTCAACGATACTCATGAAATTGATTCGCTTTGGAAAAAAGTCAAAAAGATTGTAGACAGCGAAAGTAACAGTACGATTTCGAATAATTCCTATGATTTGGAAAAATTAAAATTTGATGTTTTTCAACAGGAAATTAATCGCTATAAAATCAAAGAGGTGAAAAACAACCCCTATTTAGAAGAAGCAATTGCCATAATAAACGATTATAAGAATCTGAATAAATAACCAACCAAAAAATGAAACTAACCTTTACTTCGTTCCTGTTTTTAATTACGATTACCTTTTCTAATGCGCAAGAATTCAAAACTCCTGTTGACTATTTGAATTATATTGGCAAAGAAACCGATGCCATTTCTCGAACAACATGGAAATACACCTCGGCAGTTGCGCATAGTAAAAATGCCCGAAGAATTGATGTAACCCGTAAAACATTGGTAAAAAGTATTCAGAATGCCACTAAAAAAATAGAAGCTTTAAAGGATGGTTATAAAGGTGATGTGGAATATAAAGATCAACTGCTGGCGTATTTATCCATTTCTGAAAAACAAATTAATCAGGAATATGAAAAAATCATAAACATGCAGGAAGTGGCTGAGCAATCGTATGATTTCATGGAAGCTTTTATTTTGGCAAGAGATTTAGTCAATACTAAAATCAATGAAGAAGTGGATAAATTGAATGCCAACCAAAAAATATTTGCAACTAAATATGGTATCCAAATTGGAGAAGACAAAAGTGAACTGGGTAAAAAAATGAAAATCTCCAACGAAGTTTTTGAAAATCATACTCAATTATATCTGATTTTTTTCAAAGTAAATTTCACAGAATCACTTTTGATGAATGCCGTTGCTCAAAACAATTTAAATGCCATTCAACAAAACAGTAATGCATTAGAGCAATATTCGAACGAAGGTTTGGATAAACTAAAAACATTTAAAGCCTACAACAATGATTTAATGCTGATAAATGCCACCAAAAAAGTATTGGAATTCAGTAAAAAAGAAGCACTGGAATTTAGTCCCAAAGTAGTTGCTTTTATGATGCTCAATCAAAAATTTCAAGAGAGTAAAAAAACAATGGATAACAAATCAGCCATTTCCAGATCAAAGGAAGAAGTGGATAATTTCAATAAACTGGTAAACGAGTTGAATAAAGAAGTTGGGAATTATAATGCTATCAATAACAAATTCAATTCAGAGCGCGCCAATGCAATCAATTTTTGGAATGTAACGGGCGATGCTTTTATTTCGAAGCATGTACCAATTGATTAATAAAAATTTTTGAAAAAATAACTAATAACTGTATTTTTGCAGTTCAAAATAATAAATTAGAAATGGGAAGAGCGTTTGAGTTTAGAAAAGGAAGAAAAATGAAACGTTGGTCGGCAATGGCCAAAGCATTTACCAGAATTGGTAAAGATATTGTAATGGCTGTAAAAGAAGGCGGTCCTAATCCTGATGCCAACTCCAGATTAAGAGCCGTTATTCAGAATTCCAAGGCAGTAAATATGCCAAAAGAAAATGTAGAACGTGCGATTAAAAAAGCTACCGATAAAGACACAGCCAACTATAAAGAAGTTTTATTTGAAGGATATGCGCCTCATGGAATTGCAATTCTAGTTGAAACCGCTACTGACAATAACAATAGAACTGTTGCAAACATTCGCAGTTATTTTAACAAATGTAATGGGACTATGGGAACCCAGGGTTCTGTTGAATTTATGTTTGATCATACGTGTAATTTTAGAATTCCGGCAAACGGAATCGACCCTGAAGAATTAGAATTAGAATTAATCGATTTTGGTGCTGAAGAGGTTTTTGAAGATGAAGACGGGATTTTAATATATGCTCCTTTTGGAAGTTTTGGAACTATTCAAAAAGAATTAGAAAACAGAGGATTAGAAATTCTTTCTTCTGGATTTGAAAGAATTCCTCAAATCACTAAGAAACTTACAGAAGCTCAAGTAGCGGATGTAGAGAAATTAATTGAAAAAATCGAGGAAGATGATGACGTGATGAACGTATATCATACTATGGAAGAAGAATAGACTTCTTAGAAAAGAGAAAAGAACATAGATATTATAACCAAAAAAACTCCAGAATATCTGAAGTTTTTTTGGTTATAATATCTATGTTCTTTATTCTATAATCTATCAGTCTATTCTCTATTTAATAAATTCAATTTTTTGAGCTTCTTCTTCGTTGATGCTGTCAAAGAAACCTTGTTCGTTCATCCAGTCATCACTAAATACCTTACTCATGTAACGAGAACCGTGATCTGGAAAAATAGCAATTACATTACTGTTTTCATCAAATTCTCCCTCTTCGGCGTATTGTTTTATGGCTTGCATTACCGCTCCAGATGTATATCCTACAAATAAACCTTCTTTTCTAGTTATTTCTCTGGCAGAATGCGCGCTTTCTTCATCGGTAACTTTCATGAACTTATCAATAAGATCAAAATCAGTTGCTGATGGAATTAAGTTTTTACCTAAACCTTCAATTCTGTAAGGATAAATTTCATCGTTATCGAATTCTCTGGTCTCATGGTATTTTTTTAGTACTGAACCAAAAGCATCTACTCCAAGAATTCTAATATTAGGATTTTGTTCTTTCAAAAACTTTGCAGTTCCTGAAATTGTTCCTCCAGTTCCACTACAAGCGATAAGGTGCGTTATTTTACCGTTAGTTTGTTTCCAAATTTCCGGTCCCGTAGATTTATAATGTGCATCAATATTCAATTGGTTAAAATATTGATTGATATAAACAGAACCTTTTGTTTCTTCGTGCAAACGTTTGGCAACATTATAATACGAACGTTCATCATCAGCGGATACATGTGCAGGACAAACATAAACTTTTGCTCCCAAACTACGTAACATGTCTATTTTATCTTTAGAGGACTTAGAACTAACCGCCAGAATACAATTATATCCTTTTATGATACTTACCATCGCCAAACTAAAACCGGTATTACCAGATGTCGTCTCAATTATTGTATCACCTGGAGATAAAACCCCTCTCTTTTCGGCTTCTTCTATAATATATAATGCTATTCTGTCTTTTGAGGAATGTCCCGGATTAAAAGCTTCTACTTTTGCGTAGAAATTACCTTCTAATTCTTCGGTGACTTTATTTAGCTTAATAAGTGGAGTATTACCTATTAATTCTAAGACATTATTGTAAGCGTTTATTTCTTTTTTCATAAAAAAATAGTTAGTCGTGGGCAATTTTTAATTTAGCCACGAACGTTGCAAATTTAACAAAAAAATTCTAATTACTTTTTAATTTCTTCTAAATCTAATAAAAAACTGAATTCCTTTGCTAATTCCTTAATGGCTTCAAACCTTCCAGAAGCTCCACCGTGACCTGCGTCCATATTTGTATCTAGATATAAAACAGCATCATTTGTTTTCATAGTTCTTAATTTAGCGACCCACTTCGCTGGTTCCCAATATTGTACCTGTGAATCATGAAGACCGGTAGAAACATATATGTTAGGATAATTTTGCTTTTTTACATTATCGTAAGGGGAATAAGACAACATGTAATCGTAATATTTCTTTTTGTTTGGATTTCCCCATTCATCATATTCACCTGTAGTAAGTGGGATACTATCATCAAGCATGGTGGTCATTACATCCACAAAAGGAACTTGCGCTATAATTCCATGATATAATTCAGGTGCCATATTAACGACAACTCCCATCAATAATCCTCCGGCTGAACCACCTTCGGCATATAAATGTTCCGGTGAAGTGTATTTTTCATCAATCAGAAATTTAGAACAATCAACAAAATCAGTAAACGTATTTTTCTTTTTTAATAATTTCCCATCGTCATACCATTGTCTTCCTAAATCTTCGCCACCGCGAATATGTGCTATGGCATATATAAACCCTCTGTCTAATAACGTCAGTCTCGTAGAAGAAAAAGTAGCGTCCATGGAGTGACCATAAGACCCATAAGCATATTGAAGCAATGGATTTTTTCCGTCTTTTTTTAACTCTTTTCGGTAAATCATAGAAATTGGCACTTTGGTCCCATCTCCTGCTGTAGCCCAAACGCGTTCTTCAGTATAATTATTTTTATCGAATTTGCCTCCAAGAACCTGTTGCTCTTTTTTAATTTCCTTCTCTTTGGTCCTCATATTGAAATCAATAATAGACGATGGTGTTGCCAAAGATTGGTATCCGTAACGCAAAATTTCTGTTTCAAAATCTACATTGGTTGTCGTATATGCTGTATAGGTTTCACTTTCAAAAGGCAAATAATATTCCCCTTCTCCACTCCAAGGCATAATCCTGATTTTATTCAATCCATTAGAACGTTCTTCGACTACTAAATAGTTGGCGAAAATTTCGATATCTTCCAGCAGCACTTCTTTTCTATGCCCAATGACTTCTGTCCAATTCTCTTTTGATGTAGCTGTTTCAGGGGTTTTCATCAATTTAAAATTTTCAGCCTTGTCCGCATTGGTCATTATATAAAAACTATCCTTGTAATGATTAATGCTATATTCTACACCTCTTATTCGTTTTTGAAAAATTTCAAATTCTCCATCAGGATTGTCCGCATTTAGAATTCTATATTCTGTTGTCAGTGTGCTTCCAGATTCAATTGCCAAATATTTTCTAGACTTAGATTTAGCAATTTCAACATTATAGGTATCGTCTTTTTCGAAATAAACTAAAACATCTTCTGTAGATTTTGTACCTAATTTATGTTTAAAAATCTTATCCGATCGCAAGGTAACTTCGTCCTGACTGGAATAAAAAATGGTTTTATTATCATTTGCCCAAACCGCAGATCCAGTAACTTTTTCTATTTTATCCTCTAAAACTTCATTGGTTTCTAAACTTTTTACCTGAATGGTGTAAATTCGTCGCCCAACGATATCAAAGCTATAAACTGCCAATTTGTTATCCGGACTCACACTCAAACCTCCTAATTGAAAGTACGAATGTCCTTTGGCCATTTCATTACAATCAAACATGATCTCTTCTTTTGCCGAAAGGCTTTCCTTCTTTCGAGAATAAATAGGATAATCTTTCCCTTTTTCAAAACGAGTGATATAGTAATAGCCATTGTATAAATAAGGAACGGATTGATCATCTTCCTTAATCCTTCCTTTCATTTCCTCAAACAATTCTTTTTGAAAATCTTTGGTATGATCCGTCATTTTATGATAATACTCATTCTCTTTATTCAGGTAATCAATAACTTCAGGATTTTCTCTATCATTTAACCAGAAGTAATTATCAATTCTTGTCTCATTATGTTTTTCTAATGCTTTAGGAATTATTTTAGCTACTGGAATTGGACTATTTTTCAACATTTGTTGTGCTTTTGTATTAGTAAATGAAGTTGCAAAAATAACACAAAGAGAACTTACGATGAGTTTGTTTTTCATGAATATTTTATTGAATATAACTATGCAATATACTAATTTTGTAATTCAATTAATTTAAAAAAATTAAAACATGGATTTAATGGGAATGATGGGCAAACTTAAAGAAACCCAACAAAAGATAGAAGACACTAAAAAACGTTTAGACACCGTTCTTATAGACGAGCAAAGTACCGATGGTTTATTGAAAGTGACACTGACTGCCAATAGATCTATTAAATCAATTACTATTGACGACTCCTTATTGGAAGACAAAGAGCAATTAGAAGATTATATGATTTTGGTATTAAACAAAGCTATCGAAAAAGCTACTAAAGTAAATGAAGCTGAACTTGATGCTGTTGCAAAAATGGATATGCCAATGATTCCTGGAATGGATAATTTGTTTAAGTAGAAAGGTTAAGAGTTATGGGTTGTGAGTTAAGGGTTAAAGGTTTGAAGCATTGATTTTCGACACTTAACCCATAACTTTTTTTAACCCTTAACTTTTTTAAACCAATTTTTGCAGTGTTTCTAGAACATACGTATGCATCACTTCACGATAATCAAGATGCGTTACTATTCTCAATTTTCCATGCCCCATAGAACTGATTGAAATGTTTTTTTGTTTTAATAATTCAATTAAATTCTTTTCAATGCAATTTGGAACTAATGAAAAAATCAAAATATTAGTTTCAACCGGTTCAACTGATGCTACCCAACTTACCTTTTTTAATACTTCGGCAATTTCTTTAGCTCTTCGATGGTCTTCGGCAAGGCGTTCTATGTTATTATCCAATGCATAAATTCCGGCTGCTGCCAAATATCCTACTTGACGCATACCGCCACCTAATATTTTTCGGATTCGCAACGCTCTGTGAATAGTAGCTTTATCAGCCAATAAAACCGAACCAATTGGTGCTCCCAAACCTTTAGACAAACATACCGAAATAGTATCGAATAATTTCCCAAATGCTTTTGGATCTTGGTTTTTAGCTACCAATGCATTCCAGATTCGGGCGCCATCCATGTGAAATTTCAAATTATTGGCATCGCAAACCTGCTTTATTTTTTGTAAATCTTCCAACTCATAACAAGCACCACCGCCTTTATTGGTTGTATTTTCCACACAAACTAAACTCGTCAAAGGGCTGTGATAAAACTCAGGATCATTAATCGCTCCCGCCACTTGTTCGGCAGTTATGATTCCGCGGTTTCCGTCTAATAAACAGCAAGAAACCCCGCTGTTAAAAGAAACGCCTCCGCCTTCATAATGATAAATGTGTGCATATTTGTCTGCTATTAATTGTTCGCCTGGTTGTGTATGTAATTTTATTGCCGTTTGGTTTGCCATGGTTCCTGATGGAAAAAAAAGTCCTGCTTCCATCCCGAACATTTCGGCAACTTTAGCTTCCAATTCAATAACAGTCGGGTCTTGTTTGTAAACGTCATCTCCTACTTTGGCATTCAACATATGCACTAACATTTCGCGAGAAGGTTTGGTTATCGTATCGCTAACTAAATTTATTTCCATATTTTTTTTTATTTTCAGTACGGACAATTTGCGAATTGTCCCTTCGTAAAATTTTTCTATTTTTGTGCCACAAATTTACATAATACCGTTTGTTAATTCAAACTAGTTCAGTTAAAACTAAACTAATTGTATTACATAACGCCATTTTGTATAAATATTTGAAAATAGACTTATTTAATTAATAGAATTTATGACAACTACCGAACAAATTAAAGGTATTGTAGAGCGCCTTGGTGCGTTGAGGAGGTATCTTTGACGTTGATGCCAAACTAATTGAGATTTCAAATGAAGAAGAGAAGACTTTTGCACCCGACTTTTGGAACAATGCAAAAGATGCTGAAATCATTGTAAAAAATCTTAGAAACAAGAAAAAATGGATTGAAGATTACAATAAAGCTGTCGAAATGACGGACGAATTGCAACTCGCCTATGATTTTTATAAAGAAGGAGAACTTACTGTAGAAGAATTAGACGATCAATACAACGGAACTCAAGCTCATATTGAAGCAATAGAATTCAAAAACATGCTTTCGGACGAAGGCGATACTTTGAGCGCTGTTGTACAAATAACCGCTGGTGCAGGTGGAACCGAAAGTTGCGATTGGGCCGAAATGCTCATGCGTATGTACATGATGTGGGGCGAAAAATACGGCTATAAAATTAAAGAACTGAATTTCCAGAAAGGTGAAGCTGCAGGTATAAAAACCGTAACACTTGAATTTGAAGGTGATTATTCTTTTGGCTATTTAAAAGGCGAAAACGGCGTACATCGATTGGTCCGAATATCCCCTTTTGACAGTAATGCCAAGCGTCATACTTCGTTTGCATCCGTTTATGTGTATCCGCTTGTAGATGATAGTATCGAAATTGATATTAATCCTGCTGATATCGAGATTACAACTTCGCGATCCAGTGGTGCGGGAGGACAAAATGTAAATAAAGTAGAAACCAAAGTGCAATTGTTTCATAAACCAACCGGAATTCAAATACAATGTTCCGAAACGAGGTCGCAACAAGACAACAGACAACGTGCCATGCAAATGTTACGATCTCAATTATACGAAATTGAGTTAAAAAAGAAACAAGCACAACGCGCTGATATTGAAGCCGGGAAAATGAAAATAGAATGGGGATCACAAATACGCAATTACGTGATGCAACCTTATAAATTGGTCAAAGACGTTCGAACCGGTCATGAAACCAGTAATATTGATGGCGTTATGAATGGTGAAATTGACGAATTCCTAAAAGCCTATCTGATGATGATGGGACAACGAGAAGAGGAATAGTATTCCGTTTGCAGTGGTCAGTTTTTAGTAATCAGTGCCTATTTAAAACGTAAAATAAATAATAAAAAGCCCCCCAATCTTTCGTTTATCGAAAGGTTTGAGGGGATTTTTTGTTATCTTTTAAAATAAGTAATACCAAACACTACTATAATACAGTCCAATTTATACAATTGGATTTTTTTTTATTACTTTTGGACTATATTATAATAGTGATTATGGCACATTCAAAAAAAATGGTGATTAAGGAAACCGAAAAAGAGATTAAAAATTTACTCAAACAATCTATCTCATTTATTGGACAACGTTTGAGAGTTCTCCTGATTTTGAAGCAAAACGAAGAAACAGGAATTTCTAAACGTGACGTTGCTAAATTGGCGGGGGTTGACCCTAATAGCGTTCAGAATTGGCGTACATTATACCTCAATGCTGGAATTGATGGTTTAATGAAGCATCAAAAAACAGGTTTTAAGCCGTCGGTTTTTAATGCTATTGAACACAATAAGTTGGAAACAAAACTTAACAACCCTCAAAATGGACTTCAAGGCTATGTTGAACTTAAAGATTGGATTGAAAAAGAATCAGGGAAGACTTTCAATTACAACACGTTGCTTTATTACTGCATCAGAAATTTTAAATCAAGTGTAAAAGTAGCACGCAAAAGCCATATTAAAAAAGATGAAGATCAGGGAAACTCTTTTAAAAAGACTTCGGACGAATTTGTCAAGAAATAGCACTAAATACTGTGGGCGATTTTAGCTCCGTAAACTTATATTTTCAAGACGAACTGCGAAGCAATCACGAAAACCAAAATTTAAATATAGAATGAGTAATCACGTTTTGGTTTGTTCACTCGTAATGGAAAATCAGTTACTGCTATTAGAGTTGAACCGATTTGCATTTTCCAACAAGTTTTTAAATCAACTTGCCTTTCTGGAGCTTTTTCGCCCATAACTGGGGACCATTTTCAATTGATACTCCCACATTGCAACGCTGATAATTTTACTCAAATTACTATTTAAATTTTGGTTTTCGTGATTGCTTCGCAGTTCAAGTTTTTTTAAACGATTTCTCTAAAGAAAACCCGAAAGAACTCAAAATAATGGTATTGGATAATGGAAAATTTCATAAGGCTAAAAAACTAATCATTCCTGAAAACATTGTTTTAGTTTTCCTGCCCCCATATAGTCCAGAACTTAATCCCGCTGAAAAAATGTGGGCAAAATGCAAACGAGAATTTTCAAATAAATTTTATAATTCCTTGGAAGATGTAGAAGATTTCATCACTAATGTCGTTAAAGCTACAAGCAAAAAAGAGGTGATGAGTATCTGTGGATATAGCTATGTTTTTTCAGATAAAATTTGGACTATATAATAAATTCGTTTGGTATAAGATAAAATTGAAGTGGTGATGAGCTGTATGCATCACCAGTCTTTTGATTATCCAGTAAAAAGTAAAAATGCCTTTATGCGTTTACAAAAAATCATTACAACCATTTTTAAATACAAAAAAAATGGAAAAAGAATTGAGTTGGTATATGGATAAGATGTAAGCCCTTCTCCTCTCTCCTTATTTTGAATGTGTGAATGATGCAACTTATTCCTAAGATTGTATAACTTTTACAAGATCAAAAGGATTCATCTTTGCTTTGTGATAATTAAGTCACCATTTAAGATTAATTTATGAAGCTAAAAAAAGTATTATCAATCGCAGCTATACTATTGGTTGGATTAATGTCCAGTTGCAGTGAAAATTCAGACAATGCACTACCCTCTGAAACAGCATCAACAGTAAAAACAGCTGATTTAATCGCCAAGATTTCTTCAGCGGAAAAAACAGCAGATCTTCAGACTACAAGTGGTGGATTAACAGGGGTAAACCTTGGGATTTCGGGCGATTTTGTGATTCTGTCAAAAACAGGAATTACCGATGTCTATAAATCTGCCGTTACAGGTGATGTTGGATCAAGTCCAATTACTGGTGCAGCCGTTCTGCTAAAATGTTCAGAAGTGGTAGGGACAATATACACAGTCGATGCCGCAGGCCCACTTCCGTGTAGCGTGACTAACGCCACCAGATTAACCACGTCCGTAGGTGATATGCAAACCGCATACGCTGACGCTGCAGGACGTTTGAACCCGGATTTCTTGAATTTGGGTGCCGGAAATATTGGAGGCATGACACTTATACCAGGTCTGTATAAATGGACGAGTGGAGTTCTTATCCCAGCAGATATTACCATTTCTGGAGGTCCAGACGATATCTTTATATTCCAAGTTGCCGGAACCCTTGAAATGAGTTCCGCAGTGAGAGTTACCTTGAGCGGAGGTGCACAAGCAAAGAATATTTTCTGGGTATCAGCGGGAGCCGTTACCTTTGGAACGACCAGTCATTTTGAAGGAACTGTTTTGGGAAAAACAGGTATTAACTTGAAGACAGGCGCAACTATAAACGGAAGGTTGTTGGCCCAAACTGCGGTAACTCTTCAAATGAATACTGTTGTAATACCACAATAAATTAAAATACCAAAAGAGGCTGACCGCAGGGCTAGCCTCTTTTTCTTTCCAGCAAGTTTCCTTAAATAGTTTTTCAACAGGCAAAGACATAACACCCAAATTGGGTTCTTTTTATGTCATAAAAATAGCTTTTTACTATGTTGTATCAAATTTACAAAACCATTTTCACAATACTTTACGGTTTTTCTCATTATCAGAAAAAATGTAAATAAAAAAAAGCCCCTCAACATCCTTAAAACGAAAGGTTTGAGGGGATTTTTTTTGCCTAGTTTGCGAGATGTTGGTGGCAGTTTTTTATTTTTCATCAATAAGAAACCACTTGTTTTAAATGATGTTCCAAATGTTCAACATAATCATTAAATAAAAATTCAATTGTTAAACTATTATCTCCACCTGTATTTACTTTATAGTTCAATTTTTCTTTTGGAATTTGTTTAATTAGTTCTAGTATTTGTTTGTTATATATAGACCAAAAATCTATGATTTGAGAACTTTGCATTTGTTGATAGTAATTATTCTCGTTCCATTCAACTTGGTTATATGCTATTGTAGGAATTGTTTCAAACTGCCCTCTTACAAATCTATGATGATTGTTTGTTGCACTATCAATTAAATGTCCAAATGATTTGTTTTTTACTCCATTTTTCAGAATCAAGTTTTAATGAAAAAGAGGACTCTTCAATTTTACCCAACAATTGTGGGATCTTTTTACACAAAAATTCCAGTCGCTTTATTGATGCTTCCATTTAGTTTATTTGTTTTTATATTGTTTTTAATTCTTGAATTCAATTTTAATGGTATTATCATTTGAACTGATCTTTATTTCTCTGCCTAAAATTAATGCACGATTATCCTCTTGATGACCGGATGGAAAACCAAAATAAATGGGATAATCAAAAGAATTTGTCTCTTCTACTATTATTTCATTAGCAGTTTTACCATATTCGAGTGTTGAATCTTTTATATCAATCATTCCACCAACAAGTATCGCTTTTAGATTTGATAATTTTCCACTTCTCTTTAATGCAATTAGCATTCTGTCTAAATGATACAAATATTCATCAATGTCCTCAAAAAACAATATTTTATTGCTTGTGTCGATATCGGAGTTTGAACCAATTAAAGCATATAAAATTGATAAGTTCCCGCCAACTAAAATTCCTTCAACAACACTTTCAGTATTTTTATTGCTCTCATTTTTACCGATTTCATACGTTAGGGTTTCTCCAAACAATGCTCTTTTTAAGGATGTTTTAGATTCAGGGGTGCATTTGGAAATTCCTTGCAACATTACAGCATGAAGTGTTTCAATATTGAAATTGTGTATATGGTTGTGAAGAACTGTTATGTCACTATATCCAACTATCCATTTTGGATTCTTTTTAAAATTAGTAAAGTCCAATGCATCAATTATTTTCATCGTACCATATCCTCCTTTTGTAAAAATAATCGCTTTTATAGCATTGTCGTCCAGCATATTCTGCAAGTCTTCCGTTCTTTCTTGGTCTGTACCTGCAAAAAAATGATACTCATTAAAAGTGTGCTTGCCAATGACAGGAACTAAATTCCAACTTTTTAAAAGTTGAATTCCATCAACTATTTCTTCGGATTTCGTTCTTTTTGCCGTACTTACTATTCCGACTTTGTCTCCTGATTTTAAATATGGTGGAATAATCATTGTCTGTTATTTTCCTTTTGGTTTGATGGATTGTAGTATTTTTATCTATTGTTTCACAAAATTACCTGTTTTTTTTGAACGTTCATGCATTTTTCTATCCCATTTTCTCTATAAATTGTTCTAATTCGCCATTATCATACAAAACAGGTCCGTGGCCAAAACAAATAATTTTTGGTTTTAACGCATAAATTTTCTTGATAGAGACACTATTTTTTTCTTTGTCGGTTGTAAATAGATTTGGCGGTTGATTTAATCCAACAACAGTCGTAATTAAATTCATGTTCACAAGGGCATCTCCTACTATCAAAACTTTATCTCTTTCTCTGAAAAATGAAACATGCCCGTTAGAATGTCCTGGTGTTTCAATAACCGTGAAACTACCAACATTATCGCCTTCTTTAAGTATACGGGATACTTTATGACCTTTTCCAGCCCAAAATTGCTGTTGGAATCGAGCGATTAAATGATGCTTATTAGGATACTCGTTAATAACATGTCCAGATTCAGCGTTTTCTTTTTCAAATTCAGAGGTCCAAAGGGGAATGTTTAAATGATTGCAAATTATGCTACTACTGCCTTGATGGTCAGCGTGCGCATGAGTCAAAACGTGGGCAGTTATTTCATGGTTATGAATTGATTTTAAAATTTTTTTACTCGAATTACGAATGCCTGAATCAATAAGAATATCGTCAATAACATAACAATTAATGCTATTTCTGGGCATTAGTGGAATTTGGAAAACATTTTTAGCTATTTCTTTCATTTCTGTTAGTTTTTAAAACACAAAAATGAGGAACGAAAATTTATTCCTCTTTGATAAATGTTAAGAAATACTTTTTCTTATTCTGCTTAAGGATTCGGGTTCCATTCCTAAAAACGAGGCAATGTGTATTAAGGGTGTCCGTTGCACTATTTTGTCTGATGCAGTTTTCAAAAATTTAAGATATTTTTCCTTCGCAGGAATAGATTGAAGTTTTAAAAGTCTGTCGGATACACAAAGGAAGTTTTGTTCTGCTAAAATTCTCCCAACTTTTTCCCATTGAGAAATAAGACTATACAGCTCTTGCATATCTTTAAAACTAATAGACAACGTTTCTGTATTTTCTATGCATTGTATATTCTCAATAGATTTTCCTTGATGGATAAAACTTGAATAAGAGGAAACAAATCCATTGTCGCATGCCAAATACGTATTGGTTTCTTTACCGTTATTTAAATAAAAAACACGTACCAGACCATTCACGATGAAATGAATATCCGTTGAAATTTCCCCAGCAATCAGGACGTACTCTTTTTGCTTGTATTTGTTACTTCTGAATTTAGATCTAATTATTTCTATTTCAGCGTTTGTCAATTGGACAAAAGCAAGAATTTGTTTTATTAAATTATCATATCCCATCTGTTTCTAATCGTTTTCATTAATTCTGTTTTTGGCAGTAGCTATTTTTGTCCAAGTTAGTCGTTTAAAAATTCCATAATGTATTTATTCATTTCTGTTTTTTGCTTTTTGGTTGCATTATCAGTCATATCATTATGAATTGTATTTTTAAGTTTAATTATTTTTATCTTAAATTTTTCCTGCTTTTCTATTGCCAAACGATATTGGTGTCGTGTTTTCTACTTTCTATCAGTTAATGCTACTTTTATTCCAAGTCCAATCAATGTTAATCCACAAACTTTGTTTATATAAGTTGATGCTTTCTTGTTCGTTTTCAACTTGCCAAAAATAGCAGATGCAAAAGTTGCCAATATCAAACACCAAACCGTCCCCGTTGCAATAAAAGTTGTCCCTAGTGTAAGGAATGGTACTATTGTATTCTTTAAAGTAGGATCAATAAATTGAGGTAAAAATGCGATAAAAAACAAAGCAACTTTTGGATTTAAAATATTTGTAAAAATTCCGTCTCTGTATATTTTTAAATAGTCAACTGAACTACTTAATGCAATTCCATCGGTTTTAAGTTGAGATTTGTCTGTCAACATTTTGTACCCAATATACAATAGATATGCTGCTCCTGCATATTTGATTATATTAAAAAGTAAAATTGATTTTGCAATAATTAATGAAAGTCCAAATGCAGCCAAAAGAGTATGAACCACACTTCCCGTTCCAATGCCCAATGCAGAAATAATTCCTGCTTTTCGACCTTGTCCAATGCTTTTGGTCAAGATAAAGATTGTATCATTTCCTGGTGTTAAGTTTAATAAAATCCCTGCCAATAAAAATGTCTCAAAATGAATAATTCCTATCATATTAATTTGTCTGTTTATAAGGTTTCGTAACATTACTACCAAGGTCCCAACTTTAGTTTGCATTATCAAGTTGGAGATTTGTAAGCCTAAACTTCGGTTAATCACTGAACACAAAGTACAAAACCAACATTAAATTAAGCCTAGAACCCCAATCTCGCTAAGCCCGCTGTGTACCGTATTTTTTTATGTTTTATCAAGAAAATTATGTTTTGTTTCAACTGCTTTTGGGTTCATAATTATCGTTACTATCATTCCTGTAATGATAAGTAATAATAAAAATTGTTTCAAATCAAACTCCCTTTTTTCCAATACAATTTCTAAAAAATATATTGTAAAAGTAGCTAGAACATAAGGTAATCTTGCTCGTTCCACATTATACCATTTGTATAGTTGTATTGAAAGAATATAAATTCCAAACTGACTCAAAGCATACAAAACAAATATCCATATATCTGCTAAATCAAAATGAAGGTTCTCTCCATTTATAAATAATAATGCTAGACCAAATACTAAATTACTCAAACTAAATACATTACTTAGTACAATAATATTTTCTTTTCCAGCTGAGTTTTTCATAAAAATATAACCCAATGCTATTAAAATAATACTTGTAAATGCATAAAAATAACCCAATAAGTTTTCATTATAAAAATTACCTGAAAGAGTAATAAAACTCACTATAATGATCGTCCAAATAGATAACCAAAATTGTAAACTAGATTTTTTATTTTCGCTGTGATTAGAAAATAATGCAACCAAAACCAATAAAAAAGCAATGTCTAATCGTCCTAATAATGCAATGGTTGATGCGTTTAGAAAAGCAAATGAAGTCGTATAAAAATAAGAAGCAAAGCCACTTGAAAAAAAACGAAAAATTTGGGTTTTCTTATTTTGAGGAATAAGTCTATATCCTTTTATTTTTGATGCTATTATTCCAACAAATAAACAAAGAACTCCTCGATAAATCATATTTTCAGAAGTTGAATAACCTCTGTTTGACATTTCTTTTATTGTATAAATATAGGAGGATGTGGAAATAATTACTAAAAGAAAAATTCCCAATTTTAAGATATTTTTCTTTTTCATTGTTCTAAAAAATATTCAAAAAAACGACAATTATTGATTTCTTTTTCTGGAAATAGTTTAAATCCAACACTTTCTAAAAGCATTATTGATGAAATATTTTCCTTCCTAGAAGTTGCTACAATCGTCTTAAATGGTAGCTTTTTAATATACTTAAGCATGCCTTTTACCAATTCTTTGCCATAGCCTCTTCCCCAATAATTTTTTCCAATCGAGTAACCAATTTCACATTCATTTTCAGAAATAGGTTTTATCAAAAATGTGCCTATTATTTCATTATTTTCTTTTAGGTCAACGGCATATCTAAATTCTTCTTTAGATTCAAGTTTTTGAAAGGTTCTATTTAACATTTCAACAACTTCTTCAATTGTTTCAAAAGGCTTGCTTCCTCTGAATCGCATTGCTTCTTTGTCTGAATAAATCTCAAATAAAGATTTTTTGTCTTCCAAAGCTAAGTTTCTGATTTTAAGTCTATCAGTTTCTACTATCATTTTTCAATTTTAAGCGGTTTTCATAATATGGCACACAACTCGTTCATATACGCCACTCAGTTGCGTAAAGCACCCTTGTTTTGGGTGGATATGCGCCATAAACAGCTTTTTGTTTGTTGCTACAAACATAACCAATTTATCGTAAAATGATTACATTATTTCAGTAACAAATTTTTGTTGATATGAAGGGCAATTGAAACCGTCATGAAGAATAAATCTTCCTATTAGATAAAAAATCTAGTTCCTGACAACTTTAGGCAAATAATAACTTTTCGAGAAAAAAGAACATAGCAAAAGTCACTTCTCGTAATTGGAAAACAATCCAAAAACTAATTGATTTGGCAGAACCATACTGATTCTAAATTCTTGATTTTTGTTAATCTTATCATTGTTATATCATAAAACATTTGCAATTTCAACGTTAAATGATTTTATTTGGAAACGATAACAAAACCAAATCCAATCTAAACTTAATGAAATCCTACACCATTCAAGAAATAAATAAGATTCTAAAAGGAGTAATAGTCGGGAATACTTCCCAAAAAATTACTGCACCTGAGCAACTTGAAGCCGCTAATGAATCTGAAATTTCATTTATTGGAAATAAAAAATATGAAAAATTTTGGTCTGCATCCAAAGCTTGTGTAGCAGTCGTTAACGAAGACATATCTATAGAACCAGGAGAAGACAGGGCTTTCATAAAAGTAAAAAATGCTGATTTGGCAATGTCTCAAGTATTGGAGCTTTTTGCACCTCCAACTCCATTATTTACAATTGATATTCATCCCACAGCTGTAATTGACCCAACTGCAACTATTTGCAATGGCGCCAGAATTGGTGCAGGTTGTTATATAGGACCTAAAGTTATAATTGGAGATAACGCGACCATTTATCCAAATGTGACTATTCTTGACGAATGTACAATAGGAAAAAACACCGTGATTTGGTCAGGAACCGTCATTCGAGAGCGCTGTCATATTGGGAATGATTGTATTTTGCATCCCAATGCTACAATAGGTGCCGATGGTTTTGGTTTTCGTCCTGACCCACAAAGAGGTTTAGTCAAAATTCCTCAAATTGGGAATGTGATTATTGGCAACAGTGTTGAAATTGGTGCTAACACATGTGTTGATAGAGGAAAATTCAGCTCTACCGTTTTAGGTGATGGTTGTAAAATTGATAATTTAGTTCAAATAGGTCATAACAGTAAATTGGGAAAATTCTGTATTATGGCTGGAAACAGTGGACTGGCAGGATCCGTGACTTTAGGAAACGGCGTTATTATTGGCGGAAGCGCTTCTATAAAAGACCACACAACTATTGGCGATGGTGCCATAGTAGGTGCTGGTTCAGGTGTTACAGGAGATATTCCAGCCGGAAAAACTATGTTAGGATACCCAGCAGTAGAAGCTCGAGATGCTTTGAAACAATGGGCAATTTTGAAAAGACTTGTAAATGAGTCTAAAAAATAAATACTTACTTTTTTATTAAATTCATAAAAAAACAGAGATAAACTTCTGTTTTTTTGTTTTAATAGTAAACATATATTCGATTTTCTTCACAAACCAATTAAAATAATAAAATTTATTTAGTTGGATTTTGTATTTTAGCGCAAAATTTTTTAACACAATTTCATCATGGATTTGAACTTCAACAAAAACGAAGACCACAATAAACTTTTACTTTCAGCATTACGACAAAAATTAAGCATAGTCAAACTTGGAGGTGGTGAAAAACGCATCCAAAAATTACATGGTGAAGGCAAAATGACGGCACGCGAACGTATCGATTATTTATTGGATCCAAAAGCAAAATGTATAGAAATTGGAGCATTTGTTGGTGAAGGAATGTATGCAGAACATGGTGGCTGCCCATCCGGTGGAGTTGTAGTTAAAATAGGTTACATCAAAGGAAAACAATGTATTGTTGTTGCCAATGATGCTACCGTAAAAGCGGGTGCTTGGTTTCCTATAACCGCAAAGAAAAATCTGCGTGCACAGGAAATTGCAATGGAAAATCGTCTTCCAATTATCTATTTAGTGGATAGTGCAGGAGTTTATTTGCCATTACAAGATGAGATTTTCCCTGATAAAGAACATTTTGGTCGGATTTTTAGAAATAATGCCCAAATGAGCAGCATGGGAATCACCCAAATTGCTGCCGTAATGGGAAGTTGCGTTGCTGGTGGTGCCTATTTACCAATCATGAGCGATGAAGCCATGATTGTGGATAAAACGGGAAGTATTTTCTTAGCCGGAAGTTATTTAGTCAAAGCTGCCATTGGCGAAAGTATCGATAACGAAACATTAGGCGGAGCAACAACGCATTGTGAAATTTCGGGCGTTACAGATTACAAGGCCAAAGATGACAAAGACGCATTAGATAAAATAAAAAATATAGTTGACAAAATAGGTGATTTTGATAAAGCAGGTTACAGTCGAATTAAAGCCGAAAAACCCGCATTGGACGAAAAAGAAATCTATGGTGTTTTACCAAAAGCCAGAAATGAGCAGTACGATATGATGGAAATCATCAATCGTTTAGTTGATAATTCGGAATTTGAAGCGTATAAAGACGGTTACGGTCAAACCATTATTACCGGTTATGCCAGAATTGACGGTTGGGCAGTGGGAATTGTTGCCAACCAACGAAAAGTGGTGAAAACCAAAAATGGCGAAATGCAATTTGGAGGTGTAATCTACTCCGATAGTGCGGACAAAGCCACCCGTTTCATCGCTAATTGCAATCAAAAGAAAATTCCTTTAGTTTTTGTACAAGATGTTACCGGTTTTATGGTGGGATCCAAATCTGAACATGGCGGAATTATAAAAGACGGTGCCAAAATGGTAAATGCTGTATCCAATTCGGTTGTACCAAAATTCACGGTTATCGTAGGGAATTCATACGGTGCAGGGAATTATGCGATGTGTGGAAAAGCATATGACCCAAGATTAATTTTTGCTTGGCCAAGTGCGGAATTAGCCGTTATGGGAGGAACACAAGCAGCAAAAGTATTGGCACAAATTGAAGCTTCTTCACTTAAAGCAAAAGGAGAACTGGTAGATGAAACTAAAGAAAAAGAATTGTTTGATAAAATTAAAGCGAGATATGATGAACAAGTTTCACCTTATTATGCGGCTTCACGATTATGGACAGATGCAATCATCGATCCTTTAGACACCAGAACCTGGATTTCTATGGGTATAGAAGCGGCAAACCACTCTCCTATTGAGAAGAAATTTAACTTGGGTGTAATTCAAGTTTAACTACTCATTTACAGTTACTTAACTCTACATTTTGTATATTTATAATGCTTTCAGGAACCATATTAATGGTTCCTAAAAGGATTTATAATGCCCTAAAAAGTCTTAACCTAATTCGTTTTAATTATTTAAAATTAAAAGAAAATGAAAAAGATTTTGGTTTTACTAACAACACTATTTTTGTTAGTGGGGCAGTTTATATATGCACAAAATAAAACCGAAAATGCTATTTTGTCAATGGATAAGAAACCCTTTTATCTAGAATCAGGGATAAACTTATCACTGCCTGTACATATAGAAATGTATCGAAGTCACAGACTTGCTGTAGGCTTAAATGTAAGAGCTGGAAAAATAATTTCCAGAAAATTAGAACTCGGAATTCGATTCGATTATGATTACAGATTCATTAAAAAAAACAGTCGAATACTTACTCCCGAAAGTACATTGGAAGAAAGAGCTTTACACAGTAACTTTAGCTTGTTCAGCATTAAACCAAATGTTCAATTTAATTTAAATTCAAATTGGTATTGGGGAGCCGAAACCGGTGTAGGGTATGCACTTTCAGATGAAGACAGTAAAATTGGATTGGGTTTTGTAACTGAATATGCCAGTAACCAACAATTTGGATTATGCTCGGGTCTTTATTTTGGGAAGTCATTTATCATTAACGCTAAAAAAAACAAAGTAAACTTATCTATGGATTTGACTCAGTTTTTGGCTCATGGACATGCTGAAAACAGCCTTGGTTTAAGAATAAATTATCGATTCCTAAATTAAATAAGGCAACTTTAATTATTAAAAACACAAAATCATTTTTTAAAATTTAACTTCTTTACTTACGCTGCAATTATAAATTAAGATGGTATTATTAGTAGTTTATTCACAAACGCTAGATAACTATTCCTTTGAATACAGAAAATATTCAAAATTTAGTTTTCTTTAACAATTTTAAATTATTTAATTAAAAATCAGTAACTTAGTACTACATATTTTAAACTATAGTATTATGAACAGCGTAAAAAATTTAAACAAATGGGCGAATGCGCACACTTATTTAACCGTAGATTTGGTACGAATAGCACTTGGTGTATTTTTGTTTATGAAAGGAATCTCTTTTATAACGAACATCCAATATTTACATGATCTAATATCTCCAATTGACAGAATTGGTGGTGGGATGTTCCTCATTCATTACATTGCTCCAGCGCATATGGTAGGTGGTATAATGATTGCATTTGGTTTATTGACAAGATGGGCATTAATGGCGCAACTACCTATACTGATAGGTGCTATTATAGTAAATTTCATGGGAGAAATGCATTCCCAAAATTTACTTTTGGCATTACTGGTATTAGGAGTATGTGTGTTTTTCTTATTCTACGGAAGTGGGAAAAATTCAGCTGATTATTATTTTAAAATGCAGCAATAATTAAATAAAAAAGCTTCCTAAATTAACGGAAGCTTTTTTTAGTATTTTAAATACTGTCTAGAATTTCTTTGCGTTTTATCTTCCCGCTTTCAGTTTCACTAAATTTAGAAACATAAAATACTTCTTTAGGTTTTTCATATTTATCCAAACCATCAAAAATACTCTCGTCTAATATTTGATGTTCACCTTCTATAACAATAACTAATTTTTCTCCTAAAACAGCATCTTGCTTTCCAGTTACAAAAAATCTTGCGTTAATTTTATTTGATAGCTTATCCTCAATTTTCTCCGGAATTAATTTGATCCCACCACTGTTTATTACGTTATCCATACGTCCTAAAAAGACAAATTGATTTTCGCCTACGAGTTCCACTAAATCATTTGTGACAATGGATTCGTTTGAAATTTTTGATGCAGTAATCACCAGACAGTTTCTATCGTCTTGGGCAATTTTAATATTTGGCAAAATTGAAAAAGCCTCCTCACCTATCTTCTTGGCTGCAATATGAGTAATCGTCTCTGTCATACCATAGGTTTCATACACTTTCGTTTTCAATTTAGAAAGTCCTTTTTCAAGAGCATTACTCATTTTAGCTCCGCCAACAATCATCTTTTTTACATTCTTTAATGCCGATAAAGAGTTTTGAGCTTGTAAAGGAACCATGGCAACAAAATCATATTTAGTTTCATTTTGCAACATCGGATGAGAACTTGGTGCAACAAAATCAATATCAAGACCAAGAATAAAGCTCCTCACAAACATCATTTTTCCAGCGATATATTTAGTAGGCAAACAGTGTAATGCCTTATCTCCAGGTTTTAAATCGAAAAAATCACCCGTAGCGATTGCCGAATTGACCATAGCTTGTTTATCGATACGAATCAATTTTGGAGTTCCTGTAGTCCCGGAAGTATTCAATTCAATATACGATTTGTTATCAAACCAATCGAGTATAAAATCTCCCACTGATTTTTCGAACTCCTCTCCTTCTTTTATAAAACTGTACGCTACTCTGCATAAATCATTTCGATTCAAATGAAACCCATTTAGTTTAAAGAGGTTGTGGACATTATGGTACTTTATTGTATCGATCATGATTCCGTTTATTTTAAATTATTAAACCGTTTTAATGTTTAAATAGTTCCAGTTAATTTTTCTTTCCAATTAGTCCAGTTGTATTTTTTACTAAAGATAAATAAAAGTATTGGGTAAATAAGGACTACCGGTACTATTACATCTAATCCTGCTGAAGGATCCGAAATATCCTTAAAAATAGAATTGGTTTGAAATGCGGACCAATCTGACGTAACGAGTAAAGCACCAACTAAATTATTGGCTGCATGAAACCCTAAAGCGAGCTCCATTCCTTCATCCATCAACGTAATAATACCCAGTAAAAAACCTGTTCCTATATAATAAACTAATACGATATACCCTATTTTAGACACTTCAGGATTAAAAATATGCATTCCTCCAAAGATAACCGAAGTCATCAATAAAGGAAACCATTTATTCTTGGCAAGATTGGCAAATCCCTGCATCAAGTATCCCCTAAAAATATATTCTTCGGAACTGGTTTGAATAGGAATTAGAAGTACACTTATAACTACTAAAATTGCAAATGGAATTGGTTTAAAATTGACTACAAAATCGCTGGGATTAGAAAAATAGAATAGCAATGTGGACACAATTGTAAAAACTGACCAAATGAAAAAAGAAAATCCAACTCTTTTCCAATCTATTTTGTCTCTTGATGTTGTTATCGAAAGCATCGTTTGTCCGTGCAAATAACGTATTATTAACACAATGCCAAGCATAATAAAAACGAATGAAATCAGTATTAAAAACAAAGTCAAATTAGAGTCAAAAAACCGCATTACTGCCTCATTACTTGTTGGATATGCCTTCCCATTAAAAGATGTTTCATACAAAACCCCTAGCAAAAGTGGTACCTGCCCAACAAATGAAGCGAAAATTATAAGCAACGAACCTACGATATATTTCCAAAACTTATTTTCTGATTTTATTCCTTGTTCTATAAACATCTATTTTTCGTTTAGTTTTTATACTTAATTAGTTTAGCAAATGTTACTTTTGTTACATCATTGAAAATCCTTGATATACCAATTTACAGTAACCTAATATATTAATAAATATGATACAAATATACCATAATTCACGCTGCGGAAAATCCAGAAATTGTCTGGCATTTGTAGAAAAATCAGAAAAAGAGTTTGAAGTCATCAATTATTTGACAAACCCTCCTTCATTTGAAGAGTTGTTTGCTATCATTCAAAAACTAAATATAAAACCTATTGAATTAGTTCGCCAAAAAGAAAAAATTTGGATAGAAAATTTTAAAGACCAAGAAATGAATGATGAACAAATTATTCAAGCTATGATCTCTAATCCCATTCTAATTGAAAGACCCATTGTAATCAATGGAAATACAGCAATTATAGGCCGAGAATTAGACAAAGTAGCAACTTTTATTTTATAAAATCTCGAATTTTTTAATTAACATTTTTTTGTGATTTCTAGTGTTAAACCAAATTCTACTTTTACAATCTAAAGTTTGTAACCAAAGTTTTTTAAAATGAAAAAAATGAAATCCGTTTTAATTCTTGTTCTCTTTTTTACAACCCTGTTCAGTTTTGCTCAACAAGGTTCGAACCCAAAAATTAAAATTACCGGAAAAGTGCTTGAAAAAATAAGCAAGCAACCACTTGAATACGCGACAATCACTTTTTTAATTCCCAATAACCCAAAACCAGTTGCTGGAGGTATTACAAATCCAAAAGGAGAGTTTGATATTGAGATTAAGCCCGGTATTTACGATATAAAAATTGAATTCATCTCTTTCAAACTGAATGAAATCAAACAGAAAAACCTTAAAGTAAGTACTAATTTAGGTGTAATCAGTTTAGAAGAAGACGCCAATCAATTGAATGAGGTTGTTATTCGTTCCGAAAAAACGACCGTTGAAATCAAATTAGACAAAAAAGTATACAACGTAGGAAATGATCTTATGGTTAAGGGCGGAACTGTAAGTGATGTTTTAGATAACATTCCTTCTGTTGCGGTAGATGTTGAAGGAAATGTAAGTCTTCGTGGAAACGAAAACGTAAGAGTACTTATTGATGGAAAACCATCAAATGCCATTAATATTGCTGAAGCGTTGCGATTAATTCCTGCCGATGCGATTGACAAAGTAGAAGTTATTACCAATCCATCTGCAAGATATGATGCCGAAGGTGGTGGTGGTTTATTAAACATTATCTTGAAAAACGGAAAAAATCAAGGTTTAAACGGAACTTTTATAGCTTCAACAGGCTATCCTGAAACGTATGGTTTAAGCGGTACATTAAATTACAAATCCAAAAACTTTAATCTTTTCACTACTCAGGGATACAATGATCGTAGTAATCCCGGAAATGCATTTACAGATTCAAGATATTTAAATGCTGATAATACGACCAAAAATTATGTAAATGAAACAAGAGAGAACGAAAGAGATAATAAAGGATATAATGGAAACTTTGGAATGGAATGGTATCTAAGTGAGACTCTTTCATGGACTAATACCTTCAACTATCGAAAAAGTAATGGCGACAATGTAGATAACGTTTTCCAAAATAATTTTAAAAGAGACAATACTTTTGATTACACTCGTAATCGTATCAATTTAGAAAATAGCGACAGTGAGAATGTAGAATTTGCAACTAACTTCACTAAGAAATTTAAAAAAGACGGTCATAAATTAACCATTGACGGTTCCTTTTCTACAAACGACGATGTAAATGATGCTATAATTACCGATAGAGCTACAAATACAAATGTGGTGAAATTTGACAATACCATCAACAATCAAACTCAAAGCAGAAATTTACTTCAAATGGATTATGTATTGCCTTTTGGAAAAGGAAGCCAGTTTGAAGCAGGATATCGTGGTGATTTCTCAGAATTACTTACGGATTATCGGGTTGAAAATGACGGAGTAATCAATAAAAATTTTACAAACACATTAGAATACAAGGAAAAGGTAAATGCGATTTATACGCAATATGGTTTAAAAATCAATAAATTCTCGGCACTTTTCGGATTGCGTTTTGAGGATTCCAATATTGAAATCAATCAACTAGCAACCAATGATTTCAACACTAAAAAGTACAATAACTTTTTTCCAAGTGCTTTCTTTACTTATGAAATATCAGACAAAAGCAGCGCTTCTGTAAGCTATAGCCGAAGAATTCAAAGACCTAGAGGAAGAATGTTGAACCCGTTCAGCAACTTGTCCAGTAACATCAATATTTTTGTTGGAAATCCAGATTTAGATCCAGCATTTTCTGATGCAATTGATTTTGGTTACATTAAAAGATGGGAGAAATTAACCTTCAATACTTCCTTATACGTAAATAAAACAACAGATGTTTTTCAATTTGCAAGAAGAGAATCAGGTGATTTTATTGTCACTGTTGTCGACGGTAAAGATACGGTTGTCAATGGTGAGGTAACACAAATTAATGGTGGTGAAGATACACGTATTCCTATTATCATTAGTTCACCTATTAACTTAGCTACAGAATATAGAGTAGGATTTGAATTCACGTTAAATTATTCTCCTTTCAAATGGTGGAAATTAAACAGTAACTTCAATTTCTTCAGAAACGAAACTCAAGGAGATTTTACGTATACAGATTTTAAAAATAATGAAATTGTACAAAATTTTGATAACACAGCCACTTCATGGTCCACAAGACTAACCTCTAAAATTTCGTTACCATACAAAATTGACTGGCAAACTAATGCCTCTTATAATGGTCCACAAAATAATGCACAAGGAAGAAGTTTAGGAGTTTTTGCAGCAAACATAGCATTCAGTAAAGACGTCTTAAAAGACAAAGGAACACTTTCGTTCAACGTTAGTGATGTATTCAATTCCAGAAAAAGAATGATGGAAAGTAACCTTCCAGGAATTGTAAGTTCTTACAGTGAAATGCAATGGAGAGAAAGACAGTTTAGCCTATCGTTTACGTATCGTTTTAACAAACAGAAAAACGAAAAAGAACAACCTAAACGAAATCAAAATGAAAATGAAGGTGATTTTCAAGGATAAAAAAATAAGGACTCGTGAAAACGGGTCCTTTCTCTTTTTATACAAAAAGTAAAATATTAGATAGTAATAAGCATAAAAAAAGGACTCATTTTCATGAATCCTTTTTTTATTTAACAAACAGATTAAACTGATTGTTCTTTCTTTGCTTTTCTTTCTTTATACATTTCCCATAGAGCACCGCCAATCCAATATTGAACGAAACCTACAAGAAAAAACATTAACCAAAATCCTATAGTAAGAATGGTTAAGAAAAGTAAAAAGCCTAAGTACTGTGAAAATTCAAACATGTTTTCCGGAATTTTTGAATGTAGCCACAAATGTAAGTTTAATTCCTTTTCGCACCAATAAAAAAACATAAAAACTACCAATCAATTTTTATAAAAAAGGAATTATCCGTATTTTTGAGCTCAATTTTTAAAGTTAAAAGTTATAGGTTAAGAGTTAAACGTCTTTCGATAGCGCCTACTCTTATCACATAACCTTTAACGTATAACACATAACTTTCAAAAAAAATGAAATTCAGAATAGAAAAAGACACCATGGGTGAAGTGCAGGTTCCAGCTGATAAATATTGGGGTGCACAAACAGAACGTTCAAGAAATAACTTCAAAATAGGTCCATCGGCTTCCATGCCAAAAGAAATTATTGAAGGTTTTGCGTATCTTAAAAAAGCTGCGGCTTATGCCAATTGTGATTTAGGTGTTTTACCAGTCGAAAAACGTGACGCCATTGGTGCTGTTTGTGACGAAATTCTAGCTGGAAAATTGGATGATGAATTCCCATTGGTAATTTGGCAAACTGGTTCAGGTACGCAAAGTAACATGAACGTAAATGAAGTAGTTGCAAATCGTGCGCAAGTATTAAAAGGTTTCAACATTGGCGAAGGCGAGCAATTCATCAAAGCCAATGATGATGTAAATAAATCACAATCTTCAAATGACACCTTCCCTACCGGAATGCACATTGCGGCTTACAAAGCTGTTGTAGAAATCACGATTCCAGGTGTTGAAAAATTGAGAGATACACTTCATGCCAAAGCAGTTGAATTCAACAATGTAGTTAAAATTGGTCGTACGCATTTAATGGATGCTACGCCACTTACATTAGGACAAGAAATTTCAGGTTATGTAGCGCAATTAAACTACGGTTTGAAAGCCGTTAAAAATACTTTGGCACACTTATCAGAAGTGGCTTTAGGAGGAACAGCGGTAGGAACAGGATTGAATACTCCTGATGGATACGATGTAAAAGTTGCCGAATATATCGCTGAATTTACAGGACATCCATTCGTAACTGCCGAAAATAAATTTGAAGCTTTAGCAGCACATGATGCCATCGTAGAAACGCACGGAGCCTTAAAACAACTGGCAGTTTCATTGAATAAAATTGCCAATGATGTACGAATGTTGGCTTCAGGACCACGTTCAGGAATCGGAGAAATCCTTATTCCGGAAAATGAGCCGGGCTCTTCAATCATGCCAGGAAAAGTAAACCCAACACAATGTGAAGCATTAACGATGGTTTGCGCACAAGTTATGGGGAATGATGTTGCCATTTCTGTTGGTGGAATGCAAGGTCATTATGAATTGAATGTTTTCAAACCATTGATGGCTGCAAACTTCTTGCAATCAGCGAGATTACTTGGTGATGCTTGTATGTCATTTGACGAACATTGCGCTCAAGGTATTGCACCTAACTACAAACGAATTAAAGAATTAGTTGACAATTCATTGATGTTAGTTACCGCTTTGAACACTAAAATTGGGTATTACAAATCTGCTGAGATTGCTCAAACTGCACATAAAAACGGGACAACATTGAAAGAAGAAGCAGTACGTTTAGGATACGTGACTCCAGAAGATTTTGATGCTTGGGTAAAACCGGAAGATATGGTGGGAAGCCTTAAATAATCATACATTTTGATTTATAAAGTAAAACCTGCAATGTAACGTTGCAGGTTTTCTTGTTTTAAATTTATCTATCGATAGCAAAATTAAATAATTGAGGCATTTCTTAAATGAACTTACATTCCTTATATGTTGAAAATTTTAAACCATATAAGGAATGTAAGTTCATTTAAGTTAAAAAAATAGCACCGCAAATTCCATCCTTAATTCATAGTATCCATTACTTCCTTCATGATTCGAATGCTTTTCAATTTATCCTGATGATTAAAAATTGGACTGGTAATCATCAATTCATCAATAAGTGTATATTTAATAAATTGTTTCAATTCTGTTTCCAATTTCTTTTTACTTCCCACAAATGAACAAGAAGTCATTTGATTTACATGAAAATGTTCTTCTTCGCTCATAATACCATCGATCGAATCAACAGGCGGCTGTAACGGTTTTCTATCATTCCGAATCAAATTCAAGAACATTTGAGTCAAACTGGTCGACAACTTTTCGGCTTCTTCGTCGGTATCGGCAGCTATTGCGTTTACACATGCTATCGTTTTGGGTTGGTCTAAATATTCCGAAGGTTTAAAATTATCTCGATAAAATTGAAATGCCTGATACATTTGTTTCGGTGCAAAATGTCCCGCAAAGGCATATGGCAATCCATTGGCAGCAGCCAAAGCAGCACTATCCATACTGGAACCTAAAATCCAGATGGGAACTTTAGTCCCTTCTGCAGGAAAAGCTCTCACTTTTGCAGTAGCATTATCCTCTGAGAAAAATTCCTGAAGAGCCGCAACATTTTCAGGAAATCGCTGTGATTGCTCGAAGAAATCTTTCCGAATCGCTTGTGCAGTTAATCCATCCGTTCCCGGCGCTCTTCCTAATCCTAAATCAATCCGATTGGGATATAGTGTTTCAAGCGTACCAAATTGTTCCGCAATAATTAACGGAGCATGATTCGGTAACATGATACCACCAGAACCTACTCGGATATTCTGGGTTTGACTGGCTATATAACCAATCAAAACAACTGTGGCAGAACTCGCTACGTGCGCCATATTATGATGTTCGGCTAACCAAAATCGTTTATAACTTAAACCGTCAGCCAGTTGCGCCAGTTCTTTTGTTTTTTGCAATGTTTCGCTTGCATTGCTATCTTCGGTAATTATCGCTAATTCTAATAGGGAAATCGGAATATTTTTTTCCATTATAAATTTCAAATTTGGAACAAAATTAGGCAATTACACAAGCTCCTTAAATTCTCAGCTGTTAATTGATTTATAATATTTCAAAACCAAGCCATTTCCTAGCCTATAAATTTCCATAAAAAAACCTGCAACGTTACATTGCAGGTCTATCTATCTTTTAGTAAAGAAACAGCATTTATTTCCCGTCGACGTAATCTTGTAAATAACTAAATCTTGGAGTCAGTTTTCCTTTTTCGGTGATTTTGGCTCTTTGCAAAATCCCTTCTTTGTCTCCATTGAAAAAAGCCGGAATTACATGTTCCATAAACATTTCACCAAAACCTTCGCTGGCATCTTTTGGCAACTCACATGGCAAATTATCAACCGCCATAACTACAATTGCCGCAGGATGAAAAACATCAACTTCTTTATCTTCACTTGGTAAATACCCGTATAAAGGTTCCGCAATTGTTGATGATCTGAGCGTACATGCAATTGGACCATTAACATCACAGGAAACATCTGCAACGACTTTGATTTTGCAATCTTTGGACTGTAGCATTTCACGGGTAAGAATTACTGGAGCTTCATTGGCATGAAAATGTCCCGTAATATAAATATCCGAAACTTTAGTGAATCGTTCAAAATCAGAAATATATTCCTGTGGATTGTCATAAAAATCCGTAAAATCCAATACTTGACCGTCTTTACGTTTGTTGTATTCCAATACATCAATTTGGGTATAAACAGGTTGTGTGTAGTTCTTTGTCAAATAATTTTCAACAGAAACTTCTTTTATTTTTATGGCATCCAAAATTTCTTTTGCCCCATTACCAACTTTTCCTCTACCTGTAATCACGAATTTCAAAGGTGGCAACACCAATCGTTTTAAATGCTCAATTAAAGCCTCTTTTCCCGAAAGTGTTTCTGCTTTTGGCAATTTAAATAATTCGAATTTTATTCCAAAAGCTCTTATACTATTATAGGCACCAACAATTCCAGCATAACGTCCAAAACCAATTAACCTGCGATTATGAGAATCAACAATGGTTTCATGATCGTATAAATCAATATTTTTTTCTAAAATGGCTTGCAATAACTTTCTATTATAAGGCTGCTTTTTTATGGTATGCGAGAAAAAGAAGTACGCTTTATTAGGAATTAAATCTTCTACCGGAACTTCTTTTACCCCAAATAAAACATCACAATCACTGATATCATTGGTTACTTCAATTCCTAAGTTTTTATATTGTTCATCCGTAAAAACCCGAATATCGGAACTTTCTACTTTTATAGAAGCACCTTGATATAGCTGTTTTAATCTGGCCAATTCATTTGGTGAGAAAATAACTCTTCTGTCAGGCGGGTTTTTTCTTTCTTTTAAAATTCCGAGTTTCATATTTTTATGCTTTTGATTTGGTTTTATTATAACTTTATTTGGTTTATTTGTTACAAATATAACAATTTAAACCAAATTGAATTTATTTTTTTAATAAAATACACAAGCCAGAAACTACTAGTAGCTGATGCACAAAATAATACAAAAATGGTTCTGCCTAAGTACTGATAAAATAGTGTTAAGGTTTCGAAAAAACAATGCCTCAAAAGACATTGATTCTATATATTTGCCTTTCTAGTACCACAGAAATGAATTTTATAAAAAAAACAAATATACTACATATATTCCTCCTCTTTTTGGTTTTGAGTTCTTGCAATAAGGAGAAAAAGAAAATAGAATTAAGTGATGCCCAACTCCCTAAGAGTACATTGCCTAAGATGAAGCCGTTAAGCAAACCAGAGACAAAATTAACAGCCGAATACATTAATTCAAAAAAAGCATCCATTGACGCTTTTTACAAAAAAAACTGGCCCAATAATAGTGCAAACGGAAGTTTTCTGGTTGCTAAAAATGGTCAAATTATTTATGAAAAATACGAAGGCTACTCTAATTTCAGAGATAAAACATTAATAACTAAATCTACTCCTCTACATATTGCCTCTGTGAGTAAAGTGATTACGGCAACCGCTATTTTAAAATTAATAAATGCGAAAAGAATTGACTTGGATCAAAAGGTGAATACCATCCTAAAAGAGTTTCCTTATCCGGACGTTACGATAAAAACATTACTGAACCACAGAAGCGGCATGCGTAATTATGCTTATTTTACGGATCGCGACAAAACGATTTGGGATAGGCATAACATACTTACCAATCAAGATATCCTGACTATCATGGCAACAAAGGATATTGGTTTAGAATTTAAAACCGACACCCGTTTTAGTTATTGCAATACTAATTATGCCATGTTGGCATTAATAATTGAAAAAATCACAAAACTCCCTTACAAAGATGCCATGAAACAAATCATTTTTGAACCATTAGGCATGAAAAATACCTATGTTTTTGATTATGAAAGAGATAAAGACACCGCTGTAACTTCCTATAAAGGAAATAAAGTTGAAATTGGAAAAGATTACTTAGATGCGGTTTACGGAGACAAAAATATCTATTCCACACCACGTGATTTATTAAAATTTGACAGAGCCAGAAATAGTTCCACTTTCCTAACACCAAAGTTGCTAAGTCTAGTATATAAAGGATATAGTAATGAGCGCAAAGGCACTAAAAACTATGGTCTTGGCATCAGAATGGTCAATTGGGAGACAGGGCAAAATTTTTATTTTCACAACGGTTGGTGGCATGGCAACACATCGGCTTATATTACTTTGAGAAAAGAAAGCGTTACCATTATTGCATTATCCAATAAATTTACCCGAAAAACATATGACGTTAGGAAATTAGCCGTTTTATTTGGGGACTATCCATTCAAATTAAAAGACGAATAAAAAAAGGAATGATTTTTGAAATAGAGTTGGTAGTTTAGCACTACTAATTCAAGTTTAAAAGTGTACATTTGCAAACTCAAAATTCAAGTTTGGATTTTGAAATAAAAAAGGGGGTCGACTGGTTTTGACAGCAAGTCGAATTGAGAAGTAAGCACGTCGAGAACTGGGACAATTCTCGTTAATAAAAGGTTTCAAAACACATACACGGCGAAGGAAACTACGCTCTTGCTGCATAATCTGAATCATAGTAAGATTAGCCTCGTTCCTATCAGATAGGAAAGCAGGATTTACCTCGAAAGCTTTGGTTTATAGCGGTCGATAAAGGTGAATCGTAAATTTAAACCTAGATTTTCATAAGCTTCGGGTGGATTTCGAAATTAAGAAGATAAGTATTGTGTGGCTGTTTCTGGCCTAGCACACTATCGAAAACCCAATCAGGAAATAAACGCGTAGAAAGCTTTTTAGTTGCTTGTTTGGACCCGGGTTCGATTCCCGGCGACTCCACAAATTCATTTTCAATTGAAGCCAAAAGCCTGTAAATCTTAGGATTTACAGGCTTTTTCATTTTTACTAATTTCAAAAATCATCATTAAATCATAATCGTAAGGATGCAAATTCGGTTACCCAATAAAAAATAATTTTTAGGTCCCCGAATTTCAAACGTGACCTTGTCTAACAAATAATTTAAATAATGAACATCTTGACAACAGAAAATTTAGAATTAAGCGGTTCTCGATACTTTTTCTGTTCCGTTTTACTCCACAAAAAAACACTACCATTGACGTTTTTTACTATGCTGGGCTTCAACTGCGCTCAGCCTGACAGTTTGAATAATTAAACCCAACGGGGTAATTCTACCACTATCTTCATATCATCCAATTTAAATTAAGCAAATTATTTATGCTTATAGTGTTATTAAATTTTTGAAGAACTAGTTTTTTAATTTGTTGCTAAATATACTATTCTGCGGTGGTTAAACACATTAATAACCGCATTATTTGCGGACAATAATTTTAAATGCGGAGAATAATTCGTATATTTACCGCAAAAATGCGGAGAATAATGAAATATATCTATCAAAATAAAAATTGGCCAAGCTTCACTTGGGATACAAACGCTTTGCAATCATTACTTGGAGAAGTAAGAAACAAGCAAGGCAAACTCATGGGAAAAATGGAAGCTATGGGATTTGCGTTGCAGGAACAAGCTTTGTTAGACACCTTAACAGTTGATGTTTTAAAATCCTCTGAAATAGAAGGTGAAATACTGAATACGGATCAAGTACGTTCTTCCATTGCTAGACATTTGGGAATGTATATCGCAGGATCAGTTCCTTCTGATAGAAATGTTGACGGAGTAGTAGAAATGATGCTTGATGCTACACAAAATTTTAATTCCATTTTATCAAAAGATAGATTATTTGGATGGCACAACTGTTTATTCCCAACAGGAAGAAGCGGAATGTATAAAATAAATATTGGCCAATGGAGAACTGATGATAATGGTCCTATGCAAGTAGTTTCTGGTGGATTTGGAAGAGAGAAAGTACATTTCCAAGCTCCAGATGCGATTTTTTTAGAGACAGAAATGAATCAATTTTTAGATTGGTTTTCTAATGAAAAGACTTTAGATCCCGTATTGAAAGCAGGGATTGCCCATTTATGGTTCATCACCCTACATCCTTTTGATGATGGGAATGGTCGTATTGCAAGAGCTATTACTGATATGCAATTGTGTAAAGCCGATAGAAGTTCGAAACGTTTTTACAGTATGTCAGCACAAATTCTTTTGCAACGTAACGAGTACTATACTATTCTGGAACAAACTCAAAAAGGGAATTTAGACATTACAAAGTGGTTACATTGGTTTTTTGAAAACCTATTAGCAGCCTTGAATGTAACAAATAGTACCTTAGAACAAGTACTATCAAAAGCTGGTTTTTGGGAAAAACAAAACAACGTTACATTGAACGAAAGACAAAAATTACTTCTTAATAAGATGCTAGATAGCTTTGAAGGGAAACTGACCACAACAAAATGGGCAAAGATTACAAAATGTTCTCCTGATACAGCTTTAAGAGATATTCAAGATCTAATTTCAAAAGGAATCTTAATTAAAGATGATAAAGGAGGAAGAAGTACTTCTTACACTATTATCATGTAAAAAAACTTGAATCCGATAAATGGTAATATCCTTTTATTTTTTGTTTTATTTAATTAATACTATTTGTACTCCAGCTGTACTAAAAAAGTATGAATACCCGTATTATCCTGGTATAAAATCCTCGACAAAAAAAGACTAAAAATCAAATACAAAGAGCATTATAAACAACTATTTTTCAATTAACAAATCGTTTACTTTTTATACTATTCAGCTCATTTTTTACCCTAAAGCTTCTTTATTTACTCCTAAACGATACCAATACTCTTAATGCTTTGCGTGCTATCAATCATATATTACATCCTGATTCAACCAAAAATAATTACATTAAAAAAGACGCCTCCTTTTTTATATCAAGTTAAATTAAGATATTCGTAGTAAATACAAAAAAGCAATGAATGACTACTTAATAGGCATAGGAAAGAGAATTAAGGATATTCGAAAAACAAATAAAAAGACAATTAGTAATGTCGCTAGTACAGCTGAGGTGAGTAGTGGCCTTATTTCCAGAATTGAAAACGGAAGAACTATCCCTTCATTACCCGTTTTACTCAATATCATCAATGCACTGGAAATTAAAGTCTCCGATTTCTTTGAGGGCATGCCTAAACCTTCCGAACTTAGTTATATTGTTTCTCGATCTGAAGAAAACGCTACTATTGAAAAGGAAGATGATGCAAAAGGCTTTACTTATAAATATATTTTTGGCAAACAACTCTCCTCTATCGGATTTGAAGCTGTTTTACTTGAAGTGCAACCAAACTCTCAAAGAGACAAAGTAGAAACGGATGCCTATGAATTCAAATACATGATTTCTGGCGAATGTTTTTATACCATTGGAGAGGAAGAAGTTCTTCTAAAAGAAGGAGATTCTATTTTTTTTGACGGTAGAATACCCCATGTTCCAGCCAATAAGGGAAAAATCTCTGCTAAAATGCTGGTGCTTTACTTTTTTTTAAACACCCAAAAGGAATGATTTTATAAAATAAAAACTCCCCTTTTTAGTATATCAAAAAGAGGAGTTTAACAAAATAACTAAACAAAAAATCAGCAGAGAATCGCTCTTAATTCATTTAAACTTTCTATGATGTAAGTCGGATTTGCTTCTTGAATTTGAGCTCTGTTTTGAGCTCCGGTTAATACCCCAACTGTGATGCCACAATTAGCATTTTTACCTTCTTCAATATCAATAGCGGAATCGCCAACTTTCATTACTTTTTCAGGGTTGATTACACCTGTATTTTTCATTGCCAAAAGAATCATATCCCCTTCAGGCCTTCCATTTTCTACATCATCTGCCGTTATTAATCCATCAATAGTTTCACCTACAATCCATCCCAATTTTTCTAATAACAAATGGGCAGTTTTGCAGTCATAACCCGTATTTAAAACTACTTTAATATGACCGTTCTTTAGATCATTAAAAAGTTGTTCTGTGCCTGCAAAAGTTTTAATTTCTAATGTATTATAGGCATTTTTCAAGGCCACTTTAAATTTTGAGAATGCTTTATCAGCTACTGGACTAACATTAATTAATGGTGTGCACTCTTTTAAAACATCTGTTATCGCCTGATGTTTTTCTTTTCCTGCCCCATACTTTAGAACCTCCTCTAAACTAACATTAAACCCTTCGTCATTAATCACTTTCTGTACTGTTTTGTAAACGACATTTCCCTCGTCTACTGTTGTTCCGGCCATGTCAAAGACCACCAATTCTATTCTTTGTTTCATTCTTATGTATTAAAAATTTTATTTATATTTTCTTTTGAAAATCCGGCACTACCTGTCATTCCCTTACCGCCTATTCCTGTTATGATATGAATATTACCGCCTATTGTATGCTCAAAAATGTCTTTGGTTTTGCATTGCGAATACATGCCATACCATCTGTTTTGAATCTCATAATTGGGTAAATCAATGATTTTTTTGGCTTCTTGTATCATGAAATTATCAATATCCATGTCTAAGTCAAAACCCAAATCATCTATATTTTTAGCATCAGCATAATGATGGGAATCGCCCAAAATGACAGAACCATCGGCCGCCTGTTTAAACAAGATATGCACGCCCCATTTTTTCTCTAAAGCATCCGGATTTTCTTTTGCTTTAATAGATTTAAAGGAAGGACATTCATAAAACGCCTCGTATCTTCTGATAGACAAACCGGTAAGTATGGAACCATCAAGTGTATAATTTTGCTGTGGTTTGGTTTGCATCATTTGCAACTTAGAAACTTCTAAATCACTTTCGTTAAAGAGTGTTGGAAACAAATTTTTAAACTCATTCCCATTACAAATAATCACTTTACTGGCTGAGAATTCCTCATTTGCAGCACTTGAAAGAGTGACTCCGTTTGGCGTAGATTCACAATTAACAATACTTGTATTGGTGATTAGTTTTAGCCCCATTTTATAAATCATAAACTCTTGTAACCTGTAAATCATCGTTCGGGGTTCCACAGTAACTTCTTCTGGGAAAAACAATCCTGCTTTTACATAATCGGAACGCAAACCCGGGTATTTATCCAGACATTCTTGTTTAGTCAATAAATGGGATTGATAATTATTCGATTGGTTAATTTGAAATAGCTCTTCTATTAGCTGTATTTCTTCCTCATTCGAAGCTAAATAAACGGATCCGTTTTGACGGATTGAGATATCAAATTGGCTTTGAATTTCTTTATAAATCGCCAAACTTTCTCTTCCATATGCTTGCCATTTTGAGTCCATTCCAGAGGGAACTACTTGACCAAAATTTTGAATTGTTGCTCCTTTTGGCATTTTATCTTTCTCTATAATAGCTACCCTAAGTCCTTTTTTCAAGGCATGATAGGCGTGAAAAGTACCTAAAACTCCGCTACCAACAACTATAAGATCATACATTGGTTTCATCTAATACTAATTTAAAATTTACATTATGATTTTTATGTTTTTTATATTTTCCTTTTAAATAAAGAGTTGAACTGATGGTGACAAGGGCTCCGATTCCTGCAACCGAATACGCGCTGTACATAAAAAAATCAATCCAAGACAAACCGGATTGTCCAAAATTCTTATACAACAAAACAACAACACTTCCTAAATAACCAAAGGTATCCGCAAGGTAAATCAAGAAACCGGCATTCCCTTTGATCCGGAAAGCTCCTATAAAACGATCAAAAAACAGACAGTTAAAAGGGACGTAACAAATATATAATCCAAAGCCCGAAACAACCATCCAAGTGAATGGGTTTAAATTTCCGGAGTGAAATAAATAGGTTGAAAATCCTAACGAAATGGATCCTACCAAAAGCAAAAATTGGTAAAAGAATAAAGCTTTCCTATTGTCCCTAAAATAAAACGCAAAACCTAACACTAATAGTACAATGAAAGCAATCAATGTTTCAGAACTGGAATACACCGATACATCGCCTTTATAGCCAATAGTATCCCATAATTCACGGGAAAAATTGTCCCTGAAATCTCTAAAAGCGGTCAGGAATGTATAAAACAAAACCCATATGGTTATTGGAAATAAAAACTTCAACACCAAATTTTTCCTATCTTTTCCAGTCATTGGAATACGTTCGGAGCGCAGTTCAATATCTTCCTGACTTGGTTTTGGAATTTTTTCCAATAACCAGGTAAAAAATAGTAAGGGCAAGACAAATAATGCTCCTGTAACGGCAGGCATCCAAAACTCCGAAAAGCCCCAAGAAGTCATCACGAAAAGCCCAACTGATTTCACTACACCACTTGAAACTATAAAGCTGGTACTTAGGGCTACCCCTAATATTTCGGTAAATTTTCGGCCTTCGAGGTACGAAAAAACAATTCCCCAAATCATTCCTAAAGGAACCCCATTCAGCAACATAAAAACTACATTAAACGGTTGAGGCACCAAAGCAAATAAAACCAAAGCCAGTTCGGCAATGAGAATTAATCCCACCAAATAATACGCTCGTTGGCTTGCTTTTAATTCGGAAACCACTTTAATTCCAATAAATTTAGAAAGTGCATAACCCAATACTTGTGCGATGATTAAAATAATTTTGTAATCAATATGAAAAACTTCCATCCCTTCAAATGTGGCTACACTAAAGGGTTTCCTGAAGGCATACATGCAAAAATAAGCCCCGAACGAAGCCAGTGAAGCATTCAACACAAAAGGAATACTCGATTTTTTTGCTAACTTTTGCATTAGTTATTGAATACTTTTATCGGGTTGCCTTTCATTTCAGCATCTTTTAGTTTGCTGTCTAAAACCTGTAAAACGGTTGGTGCGATTTGAGTGCTAAACAACTGTTCTGTTGTTTTAACTTCACCTAATGCCTCAACATTATTTCCAAAAACTATAAACCAAACCTGATCTGCACCTACTATTTTAGCCCCATGATGCTTCCAAGTGTCTAATGGTTGTGTCCCTCTACCGTGATCTGTAGAAAGAATAAAAACCGTATTGTCTTTATAAAAAGGATCGCTTTGTGTGAAATCCCACAATTGTTGTATCAAAGCATCTGTATTATTTGCCGCTGTTAAATACGCATTATAATTGCCTTCATGTGCAAAATCATCTGTCTCTCCATAGGAAATGTACACCAATTCAGGATGCTCTTTTTTCATGTATTCCAATGCGTAATGTGAGGTAAAAGCATCTAATCTAACGCTACCGAACGGAGACGGAATTTGTGTTTGCAATTCATTCAGGAAAATTTCATTTGGACTAAGAGTATTCCCTGTTGCGGATTCAAAACCTGCATTTACAGGAATTCCGGAACGTTCTTCGTTTATGATATAAGGAAACACATCCCAACTCCCAAAAGCGGCAACTTTCCCTTTGTAAGGCGCCATATTATTTATTTTTTCTAAAACTGTCGTATTCGGATTATTGAATTTATCGTTACTCGCAATTCTTTTATCGTCAGAAGAACCGGTTAAAATTTCGTTATATCCCGGATAGGAAAACCACATGGAATTCGTAAGATTCACTTTGTTTCCTTCGTTTCTGTTTCCGTGCAATTGCCCCATTTGAGTGACTTTATTCCATAAAAAAGGCATCAAAACTGCTCTCCTTTCGGTTGCTGTGTTTCTCCAAAATTTAGTTTTTAGTTCCCCTGCATCATGCACAAAGTCTTTATTTTCGATAAGATTAGCATCGGCGCCAGTAAAAAGTTCTTGCCAACGTAAACCATCTAAAGTGATTAGAACAATTTTTGTTTTTGGGGTTTCTTTTTTATGTTGTGCTTGAGCTCCTAAAAAGAATACAGTAAATAGGCTTGTCAGTAAAATTGATTTTTTCATTTTATTTTATTTTTTGATGTAGTAGTACAAGACCATAGGGAAAATATCCCTATAGCCATGATAAAATATTTTGTAGAATTCATTGTGGATTATTTTAACAACCACATTTTGGCATTGATATCATCTGATCCTCCATATTGACTTGTCAATGCAGTATTAACATTGGTTTTATTGGTTTCAAATTCAGCTTGTGGGTATTTCCAACGCATCGGTATTTTTCCTCCATTGTTATTAGCTGGTCCAACATTAAATGCAGGAATACCGGTTCTTCTGTAATTGAAATACGATTCTCTTTCTGAATTTTGGAAAAAAGCAACATACTTTTGACTAAGAATTTGCTCTAAACCTGCCGTGTTATTTCCTTTGTATACCATGTTTAAACTGGCCAAAAAGGTAGCAACATCAGCATTTGAAACAGAGTAGAATTGCATAGAAGCTGTGATTCCCTGATTGTAGTATGCGGCTGCATCGCCAGTTACCCAACCTCTATTAATAGCCTCAGCAATAACAAACTGTTGCTCAGCATATCCAATTAAAATATAATCTTCTCCTTTGTAAGTGCTATAATATCTTTTCTCACTAGGATAAGATAGTTTTCCTTCATCCGAAGCTACTTGCATAGCACCTTGATCATCCCCTGTGTTCGCCGCGATATAAGCGTTTAAGTTTAATGGATCAGCTGCATTGTAATAAAATTTCGCAGGGTCGGCAACAATATAAATTCTAGGGTCATTATTTAGTTTTAAGATATCCAAATAAGTGCCTCCCATAATATTTCTGTTTCTATTGAAACCATAATTACTGGGGTTTAGTTCGTAATTATTTCCATTTTCATCTGAAAAATTACAAGCCAAATTATCATCCATTCCCACCATTAATGGATACTTCGATGGATTAGACACCACTTGATTGAATTGACTGACAACATCTAATTCAGTAGTTTTTTTACTCAAACCAATTAAAACTCTTAAACGAAAGGCGTTGATGGTTTTTTGCCATTTGCTTAAATCACCTTCATGTAAAAAATCGCCTTCTACATTTCCTGTTCCAACTTCGGTCTGCGCCAATGTGATTTGGGTATTTGCCGCTTCAAGAAGGGATAATATTTCAACATATACAGCTTTTTGACTATCGTATTTGGGCTGTGTAATTTTTTCAGCAGTATTCGCTTTTAAAGCTTCGGACATTGGGATATCCCCAACTCTTTTAGACATATAATCTAAAAAGTACGCTTTAAAAAACTTAGCCAAGGCACCATACTTGTTTTTGGTATCTAAATTAGCAGCTTCTTTTTCCATTGCTTCAACATTAGACAAAGTGGTGTAACGGAAAGGAGCAGATCCCCAGTTATAATCTTGATCTCCATAATAATCAAAAGAAATTGCCCAAAATTGATTATCTCTTTGAGCTTCTGACCATGGCCCTTCTTCACCTACATTATTCATCACCCGCAACACCTCAGATAATAACATCGATGGAGGAACACTGGTAGCTCGGTTGGGATCATCAGTTATTTCATCAAAATTGGTACATGAACTAACCAAGAAAATCAGTGCAAGAATCAGTATGCTTTTATATATATTTAATGTTTTCATTTTTGTTCTTTTTAGAATTTAAAGTTTAAGTTAAGACCATAACTTTTTACTGTAGGCGTTTGTAAAGGAGAAGAACCTTCATTAAGAAACTGATCTAAATCAATGTTTTTGTTTTTAGAAAAATACAATAAATCCCTTCCTATCAATGAAATAGAAGCGTCATTGATGAATGATTTTTTCAGAAATGATTTAGGAAAATTATAGGTAATACTCACTTCTCTAAGTTTAAAAAAGGTTTTATCTATAATATTGGCAGCAACATTTCCGTGATAGGCTTTAGCGTAATCCTGATAATACATTTTGGTTGTATTGGGTGCAAAAGTTCTTGAATCTGACAATACATTTCCTTGACCGTCTGTTACTAATTCTCCTCCGGTTATCACAACTCCATCCGTTACATACGATTTAACACCTTGTACATCATTCGCTCTTTCTGGCGTATCGCTCCATTCATGTCTACCACTTTGCCACATTTTACGGTTTACATAATTCTCTATTTTTCCACCATATCTTCCGTCAAAAGTGAAGTTCAAGGCAAGGTTTTTATAGCTGACATTATTCGTAACACCCAATGCCCAATCAGGCGCTTTATACCCTACTTTAGTCTGGTATGAATTTACTAAAGGCTTACCATTACTGCCTACAATTAGAGTTCCGTCATTAGTTCTCATAAAATCATTGATATAGAATCCATCAACACGTTCACCAATTTTAATTCTTCCATTATTTTCTATACCTGCATAAACTTCTTGCAGATACTCTTTATAAGTTGACCAGTTTAGATTGAAGTTCCAATTAAAATTTTCGCTTTTTACTGGTTTAACAAATAAAGAAACCTCTACACCTTTTGTTTTAGTTGTAATTCCATTTTCTTTACTTCCAAGATATCCGGATGTTTCAGAATATCTTAAGTCAAAGATTTGTGGTCCGTTTGTATTTTCATAATACGTTACATCAAATCCTAATCTGTTTTTAAGCATTCTGGTTTCTAAACCAAATTCTATAGAAGAGTTAAAAGCAGGTTCTAAATTACTATTGGATAAAACCTCTCCAACATACGCCGCACTATAAGTTGATCCATTAATTGTAAAAGGATCTCTTAATCTATACGTATCTTGATTACCGTAAATATCTAATGAACCACCTACCTTTGCATAAGAACTTCTCACTTTCAAGAAATCTACTAAAGGAATGTCAATCACCTCACTTAATACCGCACTCACACCTACAGAAGGATAAAAGAACGTATTGTTTTGTTCCGGTAATCTGGAATCAGTATCAAACCTTCCTGTCGCTCCTAAAAAAAGGAATGATTTATACGATAAATCTAACGAACCATACCAGCTGTAGGTTTCAAAATGGCTTTTATAATTAGTAGGTTGCACCGGAGTTTGACTGTTACTCAAGGTATACAATCCAGGTATGATTAAATAGTTGGTAGTCGCATATGAATTTCTGTATTTCTCCGTATTAATGTTTGCTCCCAACGTAGCCTTAACACCAAAATCATGAATCGTTTTAGTATAATTCAACATTAAATCCGAATAGTTTTTGAACTTATAATCGTATTGCTCCTTATAATCCCCTTGGGCTTTTTCTCTTCCATAAGTAGTCATGGAATACGGGAATTTTTCATCTCTAAACAAGTTACTCAACGCCATATTAGTTCTTAATATCACATCAAAGTCATTATTAAACTTATGATTCAAACTAACTTGTCCTGAATAATCATTTTTATAATATCCTCTAAGCCATTCGTAAGCCATAAAATAAGGATTATTGTAGCGTTGGTATTCAAAGTTTATTTGTTGTAAACCTTCTTTTCCTTCTTGCCAGTAATTTCTCAAATCTCTAACATCATAATCGGCTCCACCCCAAATCAGCATGTTGTATAAATAACTGTTAGGACCGTATTCAACATTTGGATTATTAGGTGAGGTTTGAAAATTAAAATTAGAACTGGCATCCACCCATGTTTTATCGCTTAGGTTATATCTTCCGCTTAAATTGTAGTTGTAAATATTTAATTTAGTATTCGGATTAATCCCTTTTTGATGTGTATTTGATATGGAGAATCTAATATTTCCCTTTTCAAATGTGGAGGCCAAGGCTATGTTATTTGTAACTAACAAACCATTTTCCATGAAGTTTTCAAAGTTATTTTTCCCTCTTGCCAGCCATGGTGTCGCAACTCTGTTTCCTTGTGAATCTAATGGACTATCATATTGAGTAATTAATTGTCCGTCAAATCTTGGTCCCCATTGATCATAATCCGCATCATTTATTCCCCCGCCTTTACCATCTACAAAAGCATAATTACCATACGACCCAGGTCCATACGAATTTTGTGTTCTAGGAATTGCATTGTATCCTCCTTGAAATATAGAATTATTATTATATTCTACTACAAAACCTTTCTTGTTTTTAGTTCCTCTTTTGGTCGTTATTTGCACAGCGCCGTTACCACCCACAGAACCGTATAATGCAGCAGCATTTGCTCCTTTTAATACATTAATACTTTCTATATCATCTGGACTGATATTATAGGTGTCTGTCCCTAACGGAACACCATCCACAACCACAAGTGGGCTCTTACCGCGTAAATATAATTTTGGACTACTAAAAAATTCTGATGATGCCGCTACAATTAAACCGGATACTTTACCCGAAAGCGAGTTCATAACATTAGCATCTCTGCCTTTTGCTAAATCTCCTTCAACTTCTTGAACAGAATAACTCAATTTCTTTTTTTCCTTTTTAATCCCTAAAGCAGTTACAACTACTTCATTTAAATTTTGAGAATCTGCCATCAGAACGATTACTGCCCTTTGCTTATTTGCAGCATTAAAATCTACAGTCAAATAACCCAGATAAGAAACCGTAAGAATTTCATTTCCTTTTGGCAATTCAATTTCAAAGTTACCATTCATATCAGTTCCTACACCAGTGGCTTTTCCTTTAATAAGGATGGTTGCTCCTGGCAGTGATACGTTTTGTTCATCAACCACTTTACCTTTAAATGTGGTTGTTTGTGCAAAAATTAGAGATGTAGTAAACATCAATAATAAATTCATTACAGTTTTCAAATTTTTCATCAGATAATTAAATAGTTACTATTAGTAAATTTTACGAGGCAAATTTGATAAAATATTTACTATTAGTTAACTTTTTAATTTTAAGAAATCTTTAACAAGAGTTTATTGTTTCATTAATTGAATGTAAACTGATGAAGAAAAAGAGGCTTAATAAAGTTGATAAACAAGTTGGTATATCTCGAAAAATAAAACAACTTTGAAATCAGAACTGATAATTTTAGAAGTGCAGCCTGATTTATATAAGGATATGATAATTGATTTTTTTATAACAAAACACACAAGACCCCTACATTATTCTTATGAAGAATAATGTAGCGGGTCTTGCAGTTAGGAAGAAATAATCATTAAATAAATATTATTGCTTTTTCTCCCTATTTTGTAAACGATAAGCATCTTGTTCTTTACTATCGCGAAACATATCCTCCACATTATCAATTTTTGGTGCATCTTTAAGTGCTTTCCAATTGAATTTTTCATCAAAAGGATCTAATGCTTTTTGAGGATCAAAAACTTTAGGATTAACTTCTAAAGCATTGTATGGTTTGTAATTTGGTATAGTTGTAAAAAGATCACTTAAATCTGTCGCTCCAGCATCATACTGATTCAAATAGGGCATGCTGAGAATATTCCAAAACGATTTAAACAAGCTACCAAAACTATAATGTTGATGCCCTACATAATCTTTTTTTATCCAAGGAGAAATAACCATCAGTATACTACGATGTGCATCAACATGGTCGACTCCGTTTTGTGCATCATCTTCAGTAATCACAATTAACATGTTCTTCCAATAGGGTGTATGAGATAGATATTCTACAATTCTACCAACTGCCAAATCATTATCAGCCATGTAACTTTCTCTAAAAGGATATCCAGCTTCAGGGCGATCATCTGCTCCATGGTCATTTGGAATAATAACTGTTGAAAATGAAGGCATGATTCCTTTTCCATTCATCCATTTCGCATTAAATTCTTTTATAAATTGGTCAATTCTGAATTGATCTGGTATGGCAGTATTATAAGTGGGATACATTTTAGAAGTCCTTTCAAATAAGGGTTGTGGCATTGGAAAATTGACAAATTGCTGTATACCCGTGTATTTAAATTCTGCTTTATATAATGCTGGCTCAAACATAATGCTAAAACCAAAATTATAGAAGTCAACATTATGGCGTGCCAAATGATCCCACATAGAACCTGCTTCATTATAATCTTCCGGATAAATGGCTCCTGCCGCTCCATTCATACCAAAAAATCCAGGTGCTTTTGAGTTTTCTTTAAAGTCTCGGTTACCACCATAACTGGCTGCTGTAGCAGTTTCACACCATTCATTGGGGTATGTATTTACCAACCAACGGTGACCATCTGCAGAAACATCTGCATCTACATAAAAATTATCTGAAATGCTGAATTGTCTGGCTAAAGCCAAATGGTTAGGCATAACAGTAGTATTAGCAATGGAATCGGTTTTTTTTCGGTTTGAAAATGAAGCGTTTTCACCATAACGTGCTAAAGTGGAATCTCCGTTACCTTTCTTTAGTTGTCCAAAAACTTCATCATAGGTTCTATTCTCTTTTGATATAAATACAATATGCTTTATCGGACTTTCTTGCGCTCCAGGATATAATGGGATAGGATTATTAGCTCTGTTTTTAAAAACAGAATCTGTTACATTCGTGAATTGAAAGTTATTGGAAATAACTTGTTTGGTCATCTCCTTCAATTGTTCGTCTTTGGGAATAGCAACGATTTGGACCGTCCCTTTCATCAAAGATCCGATGTAACTTCCATCAGAGCCCAATTTAAAAGCTGCTCCGCCATTAGGACCACTTCCAAATCCTTTGGCATTGGCAATAATCAGTTTTTCACCATCCTTGCTGACTTCAATTTTTGAGGGAAACCAAGCCGTTGGAATATGTCCTAAAACTTTTTGATCCGCTACATTGATAACACCCACAGCATTTATACCTGATTCAGCCACATACAAGCGTTTTTGATCGGGGCTTAAAGCCAAACCAAAAGGAATTACACCACGAAATTGCTTCACTCTGCTATCTGGTTTCAGTGCAATGGTATTCACCACAGCATCCTTGGCAATAGAAATAACCGAAATATTATCATTCGTTCCATTACTAACAAAAACATAATCATCAGTCGCTACAATTGAGTTGGGACTGGAACCTCCTACTGCTGGAATACCCTCTATTAATGCACCTACCAAATGTCCGGTTTTAATTTTGGCTGTAACTTTTGGCTGTAAAGTATCTTCAAGATTGATGGCAAAAATCGAAAAAGCATCAATCGCATTAAGTTCTCCTAAACCTTTAATGGCTATAGTATCGTTCTGGATGCCCGTTTGCATTTCTTTGGAACCATACGCAAAAGCCGGAAAACCAACTGGTTTTATCTTAGCGTCTTTTTCGTTACTTTCTTTAATATAAGAATATTCAAACATGCCCACATTAGCAACATACGCCTTTTTTTCGTCTGGCGACAGACAAATTCCAAACGGATAGCGTCCTACAGGAACAGAATGTGACAGCTTTTTAGTCTCGGTATTCAGAATCACCATTCTGAAACCTATTTGATCGACAGCATACAAAGTTTTACCGTCTTTCGACAACTTCATATCTCCAATATAACCATGACGATAATCAATCCCTTCAGCACTAAAGGAGCAATCTATAGAGTCTTTTTTTACACCGGATTGGGCATCAAATAAATATACTTTATTCTCTTGTCCGCCAGCAACATATATCGTTTTATTATCAGGTGCAATTGCTAAACCCATAAATACCGAAGCCAATACCCCTTTATCGGTAGCCGGCCCCGGAGGAACTTGTTGTACTTCGGGATGATCGGATAAAATATCCCGAATAATGGTAATCGATAGAGGATTAGTTCCTGAATTAGCAGTAACTGCAATTTTACCATTTGGACTTAAGGTTAATCCATATGGATGAGGTGCAGTACTAATATTTTTTCCGGCAGGAGTAATAAATCGACCGTTGGGAATTACCGTTTTTCCGGTTTTATCAATTTTCGTTATCTGATCACCACTAGGTGAGGATATCACCCACAAAGGCTTATTTGCTGTGCCGTTTTTAACGCCACAAGCAGCAAAAAGGATGATTAGCATTAAGCAACTGATTATTTTCATGAATTTCATATAATGATGTGTTTGTGTTTTAGTACTAAATACAAAAACAATTGCCTTCTATATTTTGTTAAAAATAAAAATAAATGAATTGTAGTGCAACTCTTTTATTAATCCAAATTAATTAAACTATATAAAGCTATCTATTTTATATTTCGATAGGATCAAAAGTATCTGATGCAAATATTGTCCTGATACTTCAAACATCAACCTAGTATTATCATATCGTTTTCTGGAAATTTATATATAGTAAAGATCCGTTTAAATTATAAAGTAAATTCCGCTGGTCTTTCTAAATTTCAAATAAAAATACAGCATAAATAAATCTTTTAAAATAATATCAATAGATTAAAAAAATTATTTTACAGTAGTATCTTTATAGGTATCAAATAAAAACTGCAGAGTTTCCGGTATATTATTAGCCTGTATTGTTGGAATTTGAGTATCCGAATTCAACCAGTTTTCAATGATTAATTCAAATTTTTTTCCTACTTCATAAATAACTGGCACTCCTAATTTTTTTAAGGCAGCTGCATTACATTCCTGTTCATAATGATTTAATATGGGAATACTAAGTACTTTTTTTCTTAGGTATAATGCTTCGGCAGGCGTTTCAAATCCACCTCCAGTAATAATACCATGACAAGTGATCAAGCTCTCATTAAAATAATTTTGATTTACAGGATAGTAAGTTACATTTCCCACTCTGTGCTTGAACTTTACATCGTTCAAAAACCAATGAAACTCCTGTTCAGCAAGCGTATTAAAAGCTTTTTCTAAACAATCTTTATCAAAAGAAGGAAGATAAACCGTTATGTGTTTTAAATCTTTTGGGACTGCTTGTACAATTTCATTTTTAATTATTGGAGGAAGAATAAAAGAATCATACCGCTCAAAATGCAACCCAATATATTTTGGAGACGGTGCATAATGCTTAAAAATTGTCTCTCCCAAAAGACTTTTCTTCTCAGGTCTTGGTGTTAATTCTGAAACAAAACTGGCTTGATGTCCAAACTGAACCGAATCGACTTTTTGTAATTTACATGCTAGAGAAGTTATAGAATCAAAATCATTAATGACCACATCATATTCCTTTAGAGGTAAAGACTTTGCGTCTTTAAAAATTTGAAGTAGTTTTATATTTTTGACTATTTCCCAATAATCTAAACCTCCACAATTACTGTAATGTAAGCTGCATCCCTGACTTTTATATTTTATAGGTAAATCAACGGGTAAACTTGCATTATTTCCGCTCATAAAAAAGTCAACAACACCAAATTTTTGTAAATAAGGATACAATTGAATTGCTCTGCTAATGTGGCCATTACCAGTGGCCTGAATGGCATAAAATATTTTCATGTTAGCAATATTGATTGGTATCAGATCGATTTCGTTTTCAAAAAAACGATTTATAAGAGATTTTTTAATACTTGTAGCAGGACATAAAATTAATCCGCCAAAATTTTAGTTACAATATCATTACTTACATCCTCATATTTATTCTCTTGACCAACATATTCTGCTTTATTGTAGTGATAAATACTCCATTTCTTTTTTTTGTATTCTAAAGCTGTGAGGTTTTCAATCCAATCACCGCTATTCAAATAAATAACTTTTCCGTGTTCATTTTCAATTTCCTTCATCTGTGGTTTATGAATGTGTCCGCAAACTACATAACTGTACTTTTTTTGGATAGCAATCTCTGCAGCTGTAGTTTCAAAATTAGACACGAATGAAACTGCTTTCTTAACACTGTCTTTAATCATTTTGGAGTAACTCCTTTTTTCTTTTCCAAAAATTACTAAAAACCAATTAACAAAACTGTTTATCAAAATCAATAAGTCATATCCTTTCCCGCCAAGTTTGGCAATAATTTTAGCATATCCTTTTGTAGAAGAATCAAATACATCACCATGAAAAATCCAAGTCCTTTTTCCATCCAATTCTAGAATTAATTTATCGACCAATTCAAAATTACCTATAATTACATCTGAATATTTACGTAACACTTCATCATGATTTCCTGTGATATAAATTACCCGGGTTCCTTGATTTGACATTTTTAAAATTTGTCGCAAAACATTCATGTGGGAGGATGGAAAATAGCTTTTACTAAAACTCCAAATATCAATGATATCACCATTCAATACAAGTGTTTTAGGATGAATGGATTTTAAATAGTGTAATAATTCTTTGGCGTGGCAGCCATAAGTTCCTAAATGTATATCACTTAAAACTACCAAAGGGATTTCCCGCTTCTTTTTCATAATTAGTTTTTACGAAACTAATCTCCCTACATTAATAGAATGTTTCCTTTGTATTACCATTTCAATCAAATTGATTTTAATGAAAAAACAGTCAAATTAACCAGCAGTTTCCAGTAAAAATTGACTAGCCAATTTAAATTGGAAACTGTTGGTTAATATCACCGGAATTTGCAGTCTCCCACCCAATTTCCCCAAATCATCTATAAAATGGTTCGAAAATTCTCCTGACATAGTCACATTACAGGGTAATTTGATTATATGATTTTCTTGTTTTTAAATTTATCTATCCTTAAAGTGTTCGACTGTGAAAAAGAGTTCAACAGTCGAACTCTAACGTCACCTTTATCTACACCTTTTTACCTTTAAAAAACTTAGAATTATTAAAAAACATTAAAAGTACTTAGTTAAACTTTTTAACCTTAAAAAATTATCATCAAAAAACAATTATCTAAAATATTAAAAACCAACACGTTACATCATAATTTTAAGCTATCAAAAAAAGTTAAGATCGGTATAAGGTGTTCGATTGTAGTCCCATCCACTCCACAAAAAGGGAATAGTCGAACACTATTCCCTTTTGCTATTAAAACATCTGACAATAAGTAATTTAGAAAAATAATACAGCTGGAATTTTACCTCATTTCATACTGAAAAAGACCCAATTTCATTAAATAACTTGGAAAATTCACGGGAATCGAACTCTATAAGTTACTGCAAAAAACAAATTGTTACGCATTAAATCTATTGAGTTTTTTTTCATAAAGCCATTTAAGTGTTAGATTAACAATAATCTGAACCATTAACTCAATCAGAGCTTTCTCCTTTTCAGTCTCAGTTTTGGGCTTCTTTTCATTTTTTCTTGTGAAATTATGAGCTTTTGATTTCATGATAATACTAATTTCATCTTACTGAAGATATATCTACACAAATTTAAAAGCAAATTTAAATTCGACGTTAAAGAGATGTAATCTTATTATTATTTTAAATTATTTCACCCTTACTTTTAAACTATCTGTCTGTGTTTTAAGAATTAATGTGAAGCATGATTATTCATAATGAGACACTTAGTGATTAAGACCAGTCTTGATTAATTACTTTGAATTTATCAGTATATCTAGATAAAAAGAACACTTAAATAATTTATTTTAATAAAAAAATACGATTTAATTTTTATTACCAGAAAAAGAAAGTATATTTGGTTTTCCAAATTGGTAAACCAATTTAAAAAACCAAATAATATTCAAATTTTATAAATCAATTTTTTTCGCATCTAATTATGAAGATTTAAGTGAGCGTACAATTAAAAAAAATTCGCTTTAATTTTTTTTATATTTTTAACAAACCAATCTGGTTAACCAAGTTTTTGAATTTAAAAATAGAATAGATGAAATTAGAAGTACTTACTAAGAAAGATAATAAAGAGGTATTAAATGGGATAATCTCAAAAATCAGAGATTATATAAACTTCAAAAATTTAGAACCAGAGGATAAACTTCCATCGGAACGCATGTTGTCTGAAAAATTTGAAGTAAGTAGAAGCAGTGTTCGTGAAGCTATTCAAAAACTAGAATTTTACGGAATATTAAAATCAATTCCACAAAGTGGAACCTTTGTTGCTAATATTGGAGTAATTGCAATGAATGGAATAATTGATGGTATTTTAGAACTAAAGGATTCTGATTTTAAATCACTCGTTGAAACTAGAATTTTATTAGAACTTAAAACAGTTCGGTTAGCTGCAGTACGAAGAACTGAAGAAGATTTGAAACGAATCAAATCGGCATTAGACGCCTACACACAAAAAGCAATAAATGGTGTAGATGCAGTACAGGAAGATTTGCTCTTTCATTTAGCTATAGCTAAAGCAAGTGGAAACAGTACGATCAATAATTTGATGTTAATCATCACTCCGGAGATCATTACCAATTTTGAAAAATACCATGTTTGCGATGAAAATGAAGCTTTTATTGGCGTGCAAGAACATGTTGCAATTTATGAGGCAATCATAGCTCAAAACCCACAATTAGCTAAACAAAAAATGAAAGAACATTTTAAGGCATTATATCAATATTGTTACAATATAAAATAACTAAAACGTATAGATAAAGTGCACATTTATCTTTAAAATAAAAGAATATAGAAATAAAAAGAGAAAAGAAAGTATCCATTAATAAGATCATTTTGAGTCTTACTTCTTTTTAGATTATTTCTTAATAATTAGCAATTTAGATTTTTAGAATTCAATTTCACCCAGTTGAAAAACAGCGGTGCAGGCAATTTTTTGTGCATTGTTAAAATAAATAACACAAAAAAACAATAAAAAAAATGAAAGTAAAAGGATTAAGATGGTGGATTATTGCATTGATATGCCTGGCAACTGTTATCAACTATATTGATAGAACTGCTTTTGGTATTATGTGGCCAGAAATGGGTAAGGACTTAGGGATGGATGAGTCCGATTATGCAGTTATGCTAAATATTTTTATGGTAACCTATGCAGCTGGTAAATTTTTATCAGGAAAATTATATGATATTATAGGAACTCGTTTGGGGTTTGTTGTATCAATTGCTGTTTGGTCCATCGCTTCCGTATTCCATGCTTTTGCTAAAGGTTTATTTTCATTAACACTCTTTAGAGGGCTTCTAGGTTTGGGGGAAGCGGGCAATTGGCCCGGTGCCGTTAAAAGTAATGGCGAATGGTTTCCTGTCAAACAAAGAGCAATAGCACAAGGAATATTTAATGCTGGCGCATCATTAGGAAGTGTAATTGCTCCCGTTTTAATAGGCTTTTTGTATGGCCATTTTGGTTGGAGATCTACCTATATTATAATTGGAGCGGTGGGCATACTTTGGATAATTCCTTGGTTATTTATTAATAAATCTAATCCAGAAAAGCATCCTTGGATTACAGAAGAAGAATTAAATCTAATTGTTTCAAGTAGTAAAACGGGTAATAGTGAAGTTTCTAATGATAAAGGTTTGAGTGTTTTAAATATATTAAAACATAAAGAATCATGGGGAGTACTAACAGCAAGTTTTTTCATTGAGCCTATATGGTGGTTGTTTGTGGGATGGATGCCGCTTTATTTGCATTCAAAATTTGGCTTTAGTATTGTGGAAATTGGATCAACAATTTGGATTTCTTATTTAGGAGGAATGGCAGGAAGTATTTTAGGAGGTTGGTATTGCGGAAAATTAATTGAAACAAAATCGGTAGACATAGCACGAAAAATAACTATTTCTATTGGTTGCACATTAATTTTTATAGGATTATTAGGGATTATATTTTTAGTTGATAAAGATAATCCGATGACTTTTATATATATAGTAGGACTTGTGCTTTTTGGTTTCCAATTCTCCATTGGTAACATACAAACTATTTCAAGTGATTTGTTTAAAGGTCCTTCAGTGGGAACTCTTGCCGGACTGGCAGGAACTATAGGTGCAGTTTCAGTAATCATAATGAACTGGCTAATCCCTAAAATAACAACAATTTCATATACACCTGCATTTATCATTATTGCAATATTAGCTCCGTTATCAATGTTGTCCGTATTTGTATTAATAAAGAAAATAGAACCAGTAGATCATTAAATTAAATATAAAATAGAATAAAAATGAGTAAGTTAAAAGGAAAAGTAGCCGTTGTAACAGGAGGAGCTCGCGATATTGGACGTGCAATATCAATAAAATTAGCATCAGAAGGAGCTAAAATAGTAGTCAATTATTTTGATAACGAAGACGATGCTAAAGAAACAATTCAATTAATTGAGCAAGCGGGTGGTCAAGCAATAGCAGTTTATGCCGATGTAACGAAACAAGCTGATATTGATACTATGGTAGCTAAAACAGTTGAGGCATTTGGCGAGAAAGTAGATGTTTTGGTAAACGTTGCCGGAGGGCTTTTTGCTCGTAAAACTATTGAAGAAATGGATGAGTCATTCTACGAGCTTTTGATGAATGTAAATTTCAAGTCTGTTTTCTTAGTGACTAAAGCATTCAAACCATTATTAGTATCAGGCTCTTCAATTGTAAATTTTGCTTCACAAGCTGCGAGAGATGGTGGCGGACCTGGAGCTGCAATGTATTCAGCCTCAAAAGGAGCTGTGTTGACCTATACGCGTTCATTAGCTAAGGAATTTGGACCCCAAGGTATCAGAGTAAACGCAATATGTCCGGGTATGATTGCTACTAAATTCCACGATGATTTTACCAAAGATCAGGTGCGTGTTAATGTAGCAGCAGGAACTCCATTACGCAGAGAAGGGAATGCTTCAGAAGTTGCTGACCTGGTAGCTTACCTTGCTTCGGATGAAGCTTCATTCTTAAGTGGAAATAATGTTGATATTAACGGTGGTTTAGCATTTAGTTAGATAAACAAACCCATTTGGATTTAAATAAAATGAAAAAAGTAGTCACTTTTGGTGAAATTTTGCTCCGTCTTTCGACTGAAAGACATTTGAGGTTTTCTCAAGCCGAGTCTTATAAAGCAACTTATGGAGGAGGCGAATTTAATGTGGCCGTTTCCTTGGCGAATTATGGTTTATCAGCTGAGTTTATAACCAGACTACCCAACAACGAGTTAGGCACTTGCGCACTTAAGGAAATGCGTAAACTAAATGTTGGATGTCAAAATGTGGTATTCGGAGGGGATCGACTTGGAATCTATTTTTTAGAAACAGGAGCTAGCACTCGTGCCAGTAACGTGATTTACGATAGAGCCAATAGTTCAATGGGTACGATAAATAAAGGCACTATAAATTGGAAGGAAATATTAAAAGAGGCTACTTGGTTTCATTGGAGTGGTATAACTCCTGCCCTTTCTGAAAGTGCTGGAGCAGCCTGTTTTGAAGCTATAAAGGCAGCACATGAATTAGGGATTACGATTTCTACTGATTTAAATTACAGATCAAAGCTTTGGCAGTATGGAAAACAACCTAAGGAAGTTATGCCTGAAATGCTCCAGTATAGTAACCTAATTTTAGGGGATATTGATACCGCTTATTTTATGTTAGGGGTAGACAAAGTAAATCCAGATTATCAAAATGAGGCTTCTCTGCCTGTTTTGTATGACAAACTATTTGACCTTTGTCCGGCTCTAAAAACAGCTGTAACCACTTTACGATATTCCGTTAGTGCATCACATCAACGTATAGGTGGCGTTTTATATGATGGGAAAACAATTTTCAATGCGGATGTCAAAGAAGTAACCCCAGTGGTAGATCGTGTAGGAAGTGGAGATGCTTTTATGGGAGGGTTAATATACGGATTGTGTGAAGAACCGTTAAACAAACAACGAGCACTAAACTTTGCTGTTGCTGCGTGCTGTTTAAAACATACAATAGCCGGTGATTATAATTTGATCACAATTGAAGAAATAGAAAAATTACTTGACGGAGATTTTTCAGGAAAAGTATCCAGATAAAAACATAAAAAATGGCTCAATTTACACGAATAGAAGTGGCGTCAAAAATGAAAGAAACCGGATTAGTTCCGTTGTTTTATCATAACGATATTGAAGTAAGCAAAAAAGTGTTGAAAGCTTGTTATGATGGGGGCGCTCGATTATTAGAATTTACCAGCAGAGGTGATTTTGCTCATGAAATTTTCGCTGAATTAAACAAATATGCCATTGCAGAATTACCAGAAATGATCCTTGGCGTAGGATCAATTACTGATGCTGCAGCTGCTTCCTTGTATATGCAACTCGGAGCTAATTTTATAGTCACTCCTGTTTTTCGTGAGGATATAGCAATCGTTTGCAACAGGCGTAAAGTATTATGGTCACCTGGCTGTGGGACACTCACTGAGATTGCAAAAGCAGAAGAATTAGGATGCGAAATTGTAAAGCTTTTTCCGGGAGATATTTATGGCCCAGAATTTATTAAAGCCATAAAAGGGCCACAACCTTGGACATCAATTATGCCGACGGGTGGCGTTTTACCTACACAAGAAAATTTGAAAAGCTGGTTTGATGCAGGAGTTAGCTGTGTTGGAATTGGTTCTAAATTGATACAAATGGATGCGCAGGGGAACTTTAATTTTATACAAATTGAAGCTTTAACCAAAGAGTGCATCGACATTATTAAAAGTTTAAAAAAATAATTTGTTAGGTTAAGGTTAGATTAGTAGGAAATATGGCTTTTTCATTGGGATAGTTTTGAAATTCCAGACTGTTATTTTTTAGTTTTAGTAACAGGCACTATTTTTTATGGTTTAAAAAATAGTTCGTTACTCCCAGAAAAAGCCATTATTTATAAGACTGAATTTTATCCACCTAATTTTTAGGTCTTCATTGCTATAAATTAATGATTATCAGCTACTGGAACAATATTTTTCCGTTAGAAAAAAAACAAACGGAATGAAAGTAATAGCCTCTGATAACACAACAATTCAAAGTTTCTCTAAAATAATTGGAACTAGATTTACAATATATACAAAACCTACAAAGCTAAAAAAACCTTGCAGGACATTGGGTATTAAAAAGTAAAATAAATTTATACTGTGATTTTATATTTCTATAAAAGAATCCAAACTCTTAATGAATTTAATAATAGCTACATTTATTTCCTTGTTTTTTTCCTTTTCAAACTTGCCATGAAGTCCGCCTTGTACAGTCATAAATTCTGATTTAACCCCAACTTCCTGGAACTTTTTATACAAATCAACAGACTGCTGGTAGGGAACTGTAGGATCTGCATCACCATGTACAATAAAAGTGGGAGGACTGTTTTTATTTACATAAAAAATAGGAGATACAGACTTCACAAATGCTTCGTCTTTTGCTTTATCACCCAACCATAGAAGAGGTGATTTACTTTTATGTTGTGGACCATATGCCCAATCCCAAACATCCGTGATACCATATTTATCAATAATAGCGGCAACCTTTACATTTTCAATACCAGAACAATTGACATCAAAACGATGGTCATTCCCCAGAAGACCTCCCATTAAAGCTAAATGTCCACCAGCACTTCCTCCCATTATCACAATCTTATTTACATCTATGTTTAGTTCTTTGGCATTTTTAATTAAATAAATCAGTAAACAACGGGTATCTTCTATAGCCGCAGGTGCTGTGGCTTGGCCAGTAAGTCGATATTCCATATTGGCAACGGCAAAACCTTCTTTAAAATATGTATTAAAACCTCCTTGGGTTTCCTTTACACCAGATTTCCATCCCCCGCCATGAATATTAATAATTACCGGAGTTCGTTCTTTTGAATTAGGAGCAAGATAAAGATCCACTCTCCCCTCCCAGTCTCCAACTTGGGTATAAACTACGTCCAACTTGGCACTATAATTAGCTGGAAATACAACCGCTTTTTGCACTATTTCAATATTTTCTTGTGCCTGCATAGACAAACTTAACAGGAATACGAAAAAAGATATACTATTTACTTTCATTTTTTTTTTAATGTTAAGGGTTAATTGATGGTATATTAAAAAATTGATTTAACTATCTATTGTAATTTTGATCTCTTCGCAATCTGAATAATCCCTTGAAGCAAGAAAACCTGCAGGGATTTTGTGCATTTGCTTCGAATACTCTAATTACTTATAAAATCTCTGCTAGCAAAGTGTGTTTTTCCATAATTCGATAATTTAAAAACGCTATTCGTCTCGAGAATTTGATAATTCCATACTCAACAACAATTGGAAGATTTTTATTAAATAAAATCTTCTCTAATCGGACTGAAAACATCAATCAACATTCCGCCTTCTAGGCAAATTGCTCCGTGAAGAATGTTGGGTTCAATGTAAAAAGCATCTCCTGCCTGGAGAATTTTCTTTTCATCATTGATAGTCACTTCAAATTTCCCTGAAACAACATAAGACGTTTGTGAGTGATAATGTTGGTGAATCGGGCCAATTCCTCCCTTTTCAAAGGCTACTTTTACCATCATAATACTGACATCATAACCAGTGATTTGCCTTTTTACACCTTCGGCTACTGCTTCCCAAGGATTTTCGCTTTCTACATAAAATGCATTTGTTCTGATATTCATTCTTTCTAATTTGTAATTAATGTATAACTGCCCTTCCACTCCATATTTTTTCCTTTGAGGAAAATTTTATGTTTTGAAGTTGACGATGTTTCTTTATTTGCGAATATTAATGTGTACGATTTATTATTTTTGAAGTTAACCAAAATCGCCGTATAATTTTCGTCCTGTTTCAAAACCTGGATGGATTCTAATTTTGAATGCGGATCTTGAACGGATTCTAATTTTGCATCAAAGCTTCCGTGAGGTTCTATAACACTAACGAAAGTGTAATTTTGCTTATCGTTAGTTCTGATCATATAGCCTGATTCATTTCTCAAATTGAAGTTCGGATCGTTCGCTCCAAGTCTTGTAACTACTACTTTATTTGAATCATCTGTCAAAGTTGAAATGGTGTAAAATCGGCTGTCATTCAACCATGTGAATTTTGAAAGACCTTGATTTCCTTTGGCTTCTGCCAATTTCCATAAATGCTGGTAGCCGTTGTCTTTTCCTAGTGGAGTAAGATTTGTAAGCGATGGTACATAATCAAAATTTGTTTCCATAATTTGCCCGCTGAACATGAAATTCAGGTCATATTGATGTTTTTCTTTTGATTTTAAAGAAAAAATATCCAAAACAAAAGGCATTTCGGCCCCAATCAAAGCGACCGTTCTTTGCATTTCAACTCCAGCATAAGCATTGTTTTCCACAGCACTTGCAATCTGGATGATTTTTGGATTGGAAATATCCGAAAAGACAGTGTGAGGAACTTGTTTTTCGGCTTCTTTCCAATCACCATTGTAATGTGATTTTTCGTCAACAATTACAGTATTATGCGCCACAGATTGTTGTGCCCAAGTTTTGTTTTCATCTAAATATCTACCGCCGTTTTTTGATTCTACATTTAAGAAGCGTGCCGCACCATAATCTTGAAGAATTTCTCTGTCATTATTGAAAAGCATAATTCCTAAACGATCAAAATGTCCGTGTCCCATTCCTTGTGAAGCGAATTTGAAAACTGCTGTCAATTGCTCGTCTTTTTTCTTCGTATCCATTCTGAATAAAGCCAAACCACCTGATTTTCCTTCTGGTCCGTCAGTAATAATCATTGGATCTTTTACGAATTCTTGCTTTTTCATATTCTGAACAGCCTCTGAAGATTTCAAACCAGCTCCAGTAATAGAAACCTCATTTTGCTGTTGGATTACAGGAAGAATCGAAGTGTCGCTATAATTTTCGAAAACAATATTCGTAGCGAAAACCAATTCTTCAGTCATAAAATTCTTTTCCTTCAAAGCATCATTTATTGGAAAAAAATAACCGTTTGAATCGGTTAGTTGCAAAACCGTATTTGACGCTTTTTTCAGTAATTGATTCCTGTATTCAAAAATCTTTAATTCAGGTTGGTTTCTGTTGATTGCTTCTGCAAAAACCATAAACGGTTGCAATGCATATCTTTGGTAATAAGGCCCTTCAGAATAATATCCGTCAGGAGAGAAAAGCATATCGATCTGTTTCAGGAAACCCGATTTTTTATCTTTTGAAGAACCTGTTAAAGCACGTACCACCATATCTTTATCCCCTAAAACATAACCAGTCATTCCAACAGCGGCTACTGCCCAAGTTCCATGATTATGGATTTTGTTAAAGGTGTCTTTCCCGCTTTCGCTTTCGCTCAAAAAGGCAGCCATACTTCTAAAGACATCTCTTTCTATAATCGCTCTGTTTTTTGGGCCGATACTTTCTTTAACCAAGTCATAAGCCTGAATTCCATTTACAAGCCAAACACAGTCGTTCAGACCTTGCCAGAATAATTTCCCCGAATTTTGCTCTGCTTTTCTCTTTGGATGCAAAGGCAAACCGGGATAAATCTTTGCATATTCCAAAAGCATCTGTTCTACAAATTTCGCATATTTTTTCTCAGCGGTAACTTGAAAAGCCAATCCGGCATAATATAAATCCCTGTAATTTTTTTTATGCTTTTCGTGCGTATATCCACCTCCGTTGTCAATTGGAATTGGAACCTCGATTGGCTTTTCTAAAGCTTTGTCAGCATCCATTTTTACTTTTGAAAAAGACTTTCCCAAAATTTTATAATCGCCTAAATGCTGACTGATATTTTTTGCTTCTGATTTTGACAAAAGCAAAAGTGGCTCATATTGCTGGGCAAAAGTGATGTCAGACAACACTAAAAAAAGTGCTGTCAGACCAATTGCTTTTATTGTTTTAAATTTCATTCTGTAAATTTATTAATTAAATGAGCTGGTCAAATCGATTGCGCCAACTCCAGTTAAAACTTCATCTGTAATGATAAACCAATCTGCATTCACTTCTAACGGAACATTAGCCTGATTATCAGTCAAATAGCTAATCCTCATATAATTTCCACTTACAAAATCAGAAGCCGTAACCGTTGGAAATAAATCTCTCAAACGAACTGCGACCAATTTCCATGCACCACCAGTATTATAGTGAACCAATTTTTTACTTGCTGCAGAAGTCGCATATAATCTTAAAGTAGGAGTTGTATTATTTGTATTTAGCCAAAAATGCAAAACTGGATTATTATTGAAAGCTCCTGCATCGAAAGCAGTTTTCCAAGTTGCATTTGTAGCAAAAGAAAATCTCATAAAAGCAATGCTGCTTCCATTATCAGTTGGCGAAAGCATTTTTAAATGGTGGTAATTGGTGCTGTTTGGAAATGGTGATTGATCTACTGTTCCATTCAATTTGTTTGCCGTAATTTGTGCCGCTACACCGGTTGAAATCACTTCCATTCCTTGTGCTTCAAAGTTGAAATAAGTCTGAATATCCCGATTTATGTAAGCAATTTGAGGGCTTAAGACTTCCATTCCGCTACCATAAATAAGTTTGATTACATAAAATCCTGTAGGCAAATCTGCTGGTGGAGTAAAAGAAACACTTGTTGGAGTCACATTAAAAGTTGCAATAGCTCTAGTTCCAAAAACGATTCCTGTCACTAAATTCATATCCGTTCCTCCAATTTGAACCTGCGTATTCTTAATCATCAATTTTGGATAACCGGTCACTTCTGGAGATGGAATATCAACAGTGTAATTGCTTTCCAATGGAACCGCAACTTCTCCTGAAACTGTATTATAGCTGTATGCCAAAACCAACGGACTTGGCCCTGTATTTGGAGTTTTTACAATTAAAGTTCTGTTGTCTTGGTATTCAATAATTCCGTCAACTGTACCAAAAGTAACTCTTTTAATTACTTGAAGATTTTGTCCTGTAATCGTAATAACCTCATTAACGATTGAGATTGTTGGAATTTTCGACTCTATAACGGGAACTGGATATGTAATTAACACATTTTCGGTAGCTGAAGCTTCTTTACCAGAATCAGTAGTTAATCTGATAATTCCATTTACAGCGCTCGCAGGAACTTTTATAATCAATGTACTTGAGTTTTCTCGAGAATAAATTTCTGCTTCAACAGCTCCAATATATGCTTTGGTCACAAAATTCAAATTAGTGCCTTTAATGGTAACCAGGCTTTGAATTGGCGCTGAAGTTGGCGAAAAAGATTCCACAGTTGGCTGTGCTGCAAGAATCTCTTCAAAAGTTTTATCCACTTCGATACCTGCATCGCAGGCAAAAAATACCATCGCAAAGATGATGCTGATTAACCCGAATATTTTTTTGTATAATGTGTTTTTCATATTTTTTGTTTTAATTATTTAACAACTGAAATTCCAATATCCTTTTTGTCTGTTCCTGCTACTTTCAATGGAGATTTGTCTTGTAGGATAAAATTTTGCAAATCTTGATAAGAAGGATTCTTATAGTTTAAATTTTCTGAAACTGCATTTCCTGAAAGTTTGATTGCTCCGGAATTATAGATCACAGAATTTTTAATCGAATTATTTTTTCCATTCAAACGAATTGGATTTGTGACTTTTGAATTTTCAAAAAATACACTGTTTGAAATTTTCAGGTTTACGATTCCTTTGTTTTGGAATACTAAATCTTTTTCTGTAGCACCAACTTTTGTAAAAATGCAATGATCAATTACTAAATTTCCGCCAATTGTTGATTCATCGTTTCCGCCTCTGTAATAATTCAAAACCCATTGCGAAAAATCTGTGAAAACGGTATTTTCAAGAATTACATTTTCAGCATTGTATTTTCCTTTATCCTCCTTTTCAGAAGAAAGATTGATACCTCTGAAATTATTTCTTAAAACAGAATTACTGATTTTAATTGTGTCAGCAAAAGTTCCTTTTGAAGCTTTGAAAACCGAACCCCCTTCTGCATTTGTAAAATCAGAAATAATAGATTTATTTATAAAAACGCTATATAAACCCGGAGTATCATCCTTTGGAGAAACAATTGCATACTTTACAGCCTGTGTGTTCTTTGCTGTAAGGCTTACATTTTCAAGCAATAATCGTGCTCCAGATTCCACTCTGAATAAATAATTCGAGATTTTTTCCGCATCTGGATTAAAGCTGATGATTGTTGTTGAAGCTACATCTTCTCCTTGAATCGTAATATTATCCGTGATAATTATCGAATGGTCTAAAAGATACGTTCCTGGAGCCAAAACGAATTTGGTTTTTCCTTTCACTTTTTTTATTGCTTTTTCAAGTGTTCCTATTCCTGGTTCTACTTTGATGGTTTCCTCTTGAATGGCAACTTTTTTAGCAATAGGATTCCAAGAAGTTCCTGTTTTGTTAGCAATTACTTTTGAGAAAACGGAAAAATTAACTCCACTTTTTTCATTAGGAATAAAAATTTCTCCCTCTTTTTTCCAAGACAATTTCTTTGACGTAAACCCTTCTAATTTTTTAGAATTTTTACTGTCAATGATGTTGTTTTTAAAAGTAATTCCTTTCCTATCATCAAAGAAAGTGATTGCTTCAGAATCGCTTTCGGAATATACAATATTATCAGAAATTGTAGAATTTATAGGTGCTAAAGATCGCTCTTCATCTTTTCCAGCACCAAGTTGGAATGCACTGCAATTGTAAAAAAAGTTATTCATCACTTTTGCGTTTTTCACTTGGTTGTAGCGATTCAATGGACTGTTTGGAACACCATTCATTAAGACCAGCGAGCCTCTGAAATCTTGTCCGGTCAAGCCATAGAAATAATTATTTTTTACCGTATGTCCTTCGTTAATGACACGAACGCCACCGGTATAAGGTTGATTATTCCCAAGGAAGACATTGTTCTCCACAAGACAATCATTTCCGTGACGGAAAACCATGGAACCTTGAGATTCTAAGAATAGATTGTTTCTAAAAATATTATTGCAAGACTTGTTTGAAACGATTTCAGTTTCACCGTTGCATTTTTCAAATTTATTCCATTCCACTATTGTATTGGATTGAAACATGGAGTTATGACTTGTTCCAATTCTGATGGTTTCGCCACCATTTGATCCCAAAGGCGGGCGTTCTCCAAAATAATTGTGGTCAATTCTGTGGTAGTTTTGGTGACTTTCTTCTCCTTTCAGCCAAACAACCAAAGTGCATCCTCCATTATTTTTTCCAGCGACATAATTGTTATCGAAACGATTATTTTTTCCCCATAATTCGATCCAATGATTCTCTTCTGTTTTCGTTGTTGGATTGTAATCAATTATAGCACAATTTGTTACTCTTGAATTGGTAGCTATTTTGTCTTTGCTTGAAAAAGAAATCACGAATTTACTATACCCATTTTTGAACCAAAGTCCTTTTGCTACAAGGTATTCACCCGATAATTTCAAAGAAGAATTTCCAGAAAGAATTACTTTTCCGGCTGTTTCAGCTTCCAAGAAAATAGAATCTTTTATAGCTCCGTTTGCATGGAACTCAATGGCTGTATCTTTCCAGATCCCGTTTGACATTATGATGCGATCACCGGGTTTCACTTTGGAAATCGCTTCTGTCAATTCAGTTGCATTTGAAACTTTAATTTCAATAGCGTTTGCATTTCCAAAGAAAATCAGACAGAATGTAACGGTTAATAAATATTTTAAATTTTTCATATCCCTAAAAATTAATATCCGGTGTTTTGAGCAATATTTGGGTTCAAGTCAATTTCATATTGCGGAATCGGCAAGAAAATTTGGTAATGTTGTAGCGGTCCCATATTCAAAGAGGGATGTGCAGGATCATTATATTGGAATTCTGTAGCAAAATGTTGTGTCATAACAATTTCAGCTCTGCCTGTTCTCACCAAATCAAACCAACGGTGATTTTCAAAACCGAACTCTAATCTTCTTTCGTTTTCCAAAGCTGCTTTGAAATCAAAATAAGTAAAAACAGTGTTTAAATTTAAAGCAGCGGAGGCTCCTAACGAACGTGTTCTCACTTGGTTTAAATATCCTAAAGCTTCTTCAGACGGGCCACTTTGCTCGTTGATTGCTTCAGACAATAACAATAAAGCATCGGCATAGCGAAGAATAATCCAGTCATTTCCTCCATCGTCAACGGTGTTGAAAGTCGAATTGTATTTTGTTATGTGTTTGTCTTGTCTGATTGCTCCGTTGAAACCAATCCAAGTATCGGCCATTGAAGATGCTTTTCTGGGGTCTCCTGTTGAATAAGCCGCTGACATATTAGCCGTTGGAACATTTAATCCATCACCATTTCCAAAAACTACATAGTTGTCACTTTGCAATGGTGCGAAAAAATTGGGATGTGGAGAACCTAAACCAACACTACCCGACTGATAACGAACAGCAAACATAATTTCATTGTTGTACTCATTTCCGATATTGAAAACCGCCCCATAAGTGGATTGCAATCTGAAATTTCCAGTAACAACTTCTCCTAAAACCGATCTGGCTTCGGTTAAATTCGCATCACCTCCTGCTGTGATTAACACTTTTCCTAGTAAGGTTTTTGCAGCATCTGCTGCAACTCTTCCTAAACTTGCCCCAGATTGAGACAAAGGCAACATATCTGAAGCCAAACGAAGGTCATTTGCAATAAATGCGTAAACTTCGCTTTGCGGGCTTCTATCCATCATTTTTGCTTCGCTTCCAGAAACGGGGGCTTCTATGAGGAAAACGCCACCCCAAAGACGTACAAGATTGAAATAGGCATGGGCTCTTAAAAACCGTGCCTCTCCTTCATATTTATTTCTGGCATCTTGATCTGTTACAACAGTAAGATTTTGTAAAACAATATTGGAAAGATTAATGGTTCTGTAACATGCTTTCCAATATTCCTGAAGGTAAATATTTTGAGAACTTTGTACAAAACGATCGATTTCACGTACTGCTAAATCTTTAGTTTCAGTAGAATTTGGGTTCATATACGTGTTATCCGAACGCAATTCTGTTAGCATCCATTCTCTATTTTGCATGCCATAAAGACTGTTGTAGATGGAGATTACTGCTAAATTTACTTCTTGCGGCGTTTTGTAAAACTCACCCACCCCAATTTCAGAAATGGGTTCTAGATCTAGCGTTTCATTACAGCTTATGAATAAAAAAGCGGTACTCAGAAATAGCAATTTTATACTTTTAAAAGGGAAATTATATATTTTCATAACCAATTATTTTTTTAGAAATTAATGTCAATTCCGAAAGAAATTGTTTTTTGAATAGGGAAAGCACCACGCTGATATCCAGAAACCAAGGGAGAACTATAAATGCCTCCAGTTGTGATTCCTTCAGGGTTCAATCCCCAGAAATCAGACGCTTTTATGTACAAAAGGTTTTCTCCTGAAAAATAAAACCGTGCTTTTGAAAGTCCGATTTTTTTAGTGAAATCTTTTGGGACGGTATAACCAAATGTCACTGTTCTCAAAGACATATAAGAAGCATCTTGAACTAAATAGTCCGTGTTTTGCCAAGCTCTACCATTGTTTTCACGCGGTTTTGTTGCTGGAACACCCTCGTTAAACCATCTTCCTTCGGCAAAATCTTTATATAGATATCTCATCTCGTTGTAATATCCGTCTCCGAAGAAAACTTCTCCACCAACAGAGCCTTGAACTAAGAAATTCATATCAAAATTTCTAAATGTAAATGCGTTGTAGAATCCCCAAGTAAAATCTGGAAATGGACTTCCTAAGGCTGTTCTGTCATTTGCATTGATAATTCCGTCACCGTTGACATCTGCAACCCTGATTCCACCAACAGCGTCATCAGCTGAATGTGGGTTATTAGCTAATTCTTCCGCACTTTGCCAAACACCAATCATTTTATATCCATAAAATTGAACTGCTTTTTCTCCAACTTTTGCGATATATTCTTCATTTCTTTCTCCTTGACTGATAAATTGTGCTTCTCCTCCAAGAGAAATTAATTTGTTTTGGTTTGCTGAAATATTAAAAGCTGGTTTCCATGTGAAATTTTTGTTTTTGATGTTGCCAGAAATTTCAATTTCAAAACCTCTATTCTGAATTTTTCCAATATTATTGAAATATTGAGAGTGTCCTGTTATATAAGATACATTTTGCTCTAACAATAATTTATCAGTAACAGAATAGTAATAGTCAAGTGTAAAATTCAATTTATTACCGAAAAAACTGATGTCAGCCCCTGAATCATATTCTAAGGTTTGTTCCCAACCAATACCTGGATTTCCTAAAACATTTCCTGTTTCTCCTAATCCGGATGTTACATTTCCAGCTCCTTGGCCTAAAGAATAATTCGAAGAGTATAAAAGATTTGTGAAAGAATAATTCGTAATATCATTATTTCCGGTAACACCAAAGCTGGTTCTTAACTTAAATTTATTGATGAAATTTATATTTTCTTTCCAGAAATTTTCTTCGCTTACATTCCAACCGATAGAAGCTGAAGGAAAAATCCCGTATTTATTTTCTGGTCCAAATAAGGACGAACCATCAGCTCTGGCTGCAATAGAAAGTAAATATTTATCTTTATAGGAATAATTTACTCTTGCTAAAAAGGACAACAATCCAATTACTTCTTTTCTTGTAAAAGTTTCATCAGCGTCGATAATATTTGCCGCATTTATTGTTTCGATATAATCTGATGGAAATTGAGTTCCGTAAATTCCAGTTCCTTTACTATTTGTTTTTTGGTACGTGATTCCTCCAAGAGCATCAATGCTGTGATTGTCATTTTTCCACTTATAATTCAAGGTGTTTTCAGTAAGAAGATCTGTTTTCATGTTACTGTCATCTTCTCCAATGGCCTGACCAGTTTGATCGGCTTGCGTATTTCTAAAACGTCCATAATTTGAATAATCTACGTTTGCGCCACCAGAAGTTTTGAATGTAAAATATTTATTAAATTTATATTCTAAGGCAAAATTGGTCAACAATCGATAGTCATTAATAACCCTTTTTTCGTTTTCCATTCTTGAAATTGGGTTATTATTATTGGTTCCAAAAAGGGATGTGGTGAAATTTTGTTGTACTCCATCTTCATCAAGATAATTGAAGTTTACATTGTTAAAATGCCTTCCATGAGCATATTCTCCGACTTGGTATCCTGTTAAAGCGGAGGTATATTCGTTGTGCCTTGCAGGCATAAATCCTAAAGAACGGGTCAAATCTGAATAAGAAATTGTTGATCTTCTTTTTTGACTGTAGGAAGGTCTGATGTTGACATCTAGCGAAAGTTTATCTGATAGTTTAGCACGTACTCTACTTTGAAAATTGATCCGTTTTAGCAAATTATCTTTCATCAACCCTTCATCTTCAATATATTGACTGGAAATATAGTAATTGGAAGCTTTCCCCCCACCAGAAACATTTAATTGGTAGTTTTTAATCGTTGCAAAATTTCTAATCCCTTCATCTTGCCAATCGGTTCCTCCATTTGAATTATTGGCAACTTGACGCATCCCTTTTTCACGAGAAGTATAAGCAATTTGTGCAGGTTCAGTTCCAGCTAATCCTGCCGTATAATTTTCAGCAAGTTGACGTTCTTTTCTAAGCATATTTGTATACCCATAAGTGTCATACATGTCGATTTTTTCATAAACCGATTTTATACCAAAATAATTTTTGAACTCATACAATGTTTTAGTTTCTGAACCCGATTTTGTAGTTACCAGAATAACTCCGTTTGCTCCACGAGAACCATAAATTGCGGTTGAACTGGCATCTTTCAGTACTTCAATGGATTCAATTGTACTAGGGTTTATGAACTCTAATCCGTTTTGAACAGGGAATCCATCAACAACTACTAAAGGGTCACTACTTGCGCTAATCGAACCCATTCCGCGTATTCTAACTTGCGGTGCTTCGCCAACCTCAGAAGTTGTATTTTGAATTTGAAGACCTGCAATTCTACCTTGTAAAGCTTTATCAACACGAGAAACTGAATTTTCGTCAAGGTTAGTATTTACAAGTTTAGATACAGATCCCGTTACTGATGACTTTTTCTGGGTTCCATAACCAACTACGATGACTTCATCCAACTTGTTACTTTCATCACTAAGCGATACCGTTGTTTTTGTAATTCCTCCTAATAAGATTACTCTTGTTTGTTTTCCAATAAAAGAAACTTGAATGGAATTAGTACTATTTACTTTTATGGAAAATGCGCCATTAATATCAGTAATTGCAGATGTTTTTGTTCCAAGAACGGTTACCAAAGCACCAGGAAGAGTGGAGTTGTCTTCGGTTGAAATTACTGTTCCAGTCAAAGTGTAAGAATCTTGTGCAAAAATAAAACTCGACAGCAGTAAAGCTGAGAGTAGAAAAAAAGTTTTTAATTTCATAAATTTTTTAATTAGATGTTATAATAGTAAGGCTAAAAAGCAACTGGGTGGTCATTTGCTTTTCCCTATAAAAAGAAATCTGAAATTTCAGATTTACACTCTTGACATTAATATTTAGTACCAATCAACTTCTCCAAGCGATCTAACTTTATAATGGCATAACCGTCAATTCCTATAAAAGGAGTACAAAAAACTTTTGTTGCCCTATAAAGTATTTGCATTGGAACTATAATTAAACTGTATTTTTTATTGTTTAATTACTCTATAATTAACTGGATTACCGTCTAAGTTTACCCTTAGAATGTATAACCCTGCAGGTTGGTTATCAAGATTTAACTGTATTTTTCCAGAAACAACAGCATAAATCCCTTTTGCAATAACCTGCCCGTGAATATTATATAATTCTATCGTTAATTCATTTTGTAAAAATGGAACTGATAATTCAAAATCCCCTTTTGTCGGATTTGGATACAATAACATTGCAGGAACATTTGATGTAATAACAGAAAGGGTTTCTTCTGGTGCATTTGGACCTACATCAGCAATTGTTACAGGAAAATAAGTAACAAGTCCAGTGCTGAAATGATCGGCCCCTGCATTACTAATTGTGGGTCTTAGCTGACCGTCAATATCTTCATTCACATTTAAAGCAGGAACTGCATTTGCAATAACCGGAGAAGTACTTGTAGCTTTCCAGATGGTGCCATTTGAAGCGAGATTAGGATTTTGAACTACAACTTGATCATTTGTAAATGCGGGTCCACCAGTAACTATCTGTGCGGTTCCAGTTGCATACATTATATTGTTAAACCATGTAACTCCCCCCTGTTGATCAGTATAAATTTTAACCAAATTGTTTTGTGATCCTACAACCAAATTGTTCGCAATTTTAATGTCTAACAATTTTTTATTATAAGAACCATCTGATTTTGGATATCCAATTTCAATTCCGTAAGCGTTGTTTACTAAAGTATTGTATGCAATGGTAATACGTTCCCCTCTATAATGCAGACTATAATTAGTACTTGAACCTGTTATTACTTCTCCCTGAGTTAATGTTATCGGCGCATCCCATACCGTTCCCTGTAAACCTTCAAAATAATTATTTACAATAATATGGTCCGTTCCATACGCTCTAATACCCCCTGTATAAATGGGCTGTGTTTCGAACATTCCATTTGCTTTTCCTCCTCCAAAGAAATAATTACCTTCCACACGGCTTCTATTTCCTTGACGAAGTGTTAAGCTTCCGTGATTTCTATTAAAAGTATTATGTCTAATAAGATTATCGTTAGATTTCACAGATACAATTTCAGGATCGCCGTCGCACTCTTCAAACAAATTAAATTCAACTGTTGTAAACCCACTGGAATTACACAACTGACTGTTTCCTATTCTGATGGATTCTTTCTCATTTACAGCTCTTGGAGCGTTTTTGTAAAAATAATTGTGGTCAATTCTGTCATGATGAGACTGATAATTTTCAGTTTTTGTTTGGTTATACGTTCCATCAATTGTGATAAAATTTCCTCCAGTAAGTTTGTTTTTGAAGATATTGTGGTCTATTCTATTATGATGGCTCAAAAATTGAAACGTGTAATCATCATAATACCCCCCAACAACAATCCATTTTATGGCAACTGGTGTATCTAATTGAAAAACATTTCTTGTAATTCGGATATTATTGGATGCTTCTAATTTCATCAAAGTATTACTACCAGTGCAATCAAAAACAAAACCTTCAAAAATAATATGTGCTGATTTTTTAAATACAAAACGAGAATCTCCTGTTAAAATAACACCTCCAATTGTTTCTGCTTTGATCGTAATCGGATTTTCTACGGTAGCTACTTTAATAAAAGTTGCATAAAAATCAGCATAAGTTCCATTTTTAACTATAATTGTAGCTCCTGAAGCAGCTTCGTTAACGGTACTCTGCAAGCTGGAAGCAGTCGTGACGATTTGCGAATAGGCATTCACGCCAAAACCAATTATTGTTGCTATTGCAAAAAGGAATTTAAAATTCATAATTTAAAAATTTCTTATTATTATTTCTTTGACTTATGTTGAAACTCAACTACTACTTAAAATAAAAACTTCCGTATTTTTAACCCATTCGTATAGCAACATTTGGTATAAATTACTTTCAGTTTCTTCAATAGAATCCCTTTACGTAATAGGATCATTATACATTTAGTATAAAAATCTATTAAATAACAATGGCGTACTAGTCTGTTTTTGTGGACGTATTGTTTACATTCCAAAAGCTTTATCTATAAATCAGCTGATTTTTGCTTCTTCAATGTCTACCTTGATTTTGCTTCTTTTTCTTTTTTGTAATTTGAGTTGTAAAATGGATTTGATAATCCTTTATATTCATTTTCTTCTATAATTAATTTTAGCAAAAAAAATAAAGTAAGTATTATAAGCAATCCTATTATAAACAGTCCTGTTATTTGGTATTCCATATTTATTTATGTCTTTTGAAGTAATATTTTTCAGATTTAAATTCTATTTTTTTGATTTTATAACTTCAAATTGATCATTTAGGTTAGTATTATTAAAGAAGCTGCTATGAAGTATTATTAGTTCCATAATTTATGGCTAGCTAAGTTGATATTAAATCCTTATTTTCTATTGATTTATGCGTCATTTACTAACCACACAAAAGGTAATAATGGTTATCATAAATTATTTAAAATAGATTACATGATTTTATCATATAAATTCATTAAAGTATCGGTTTTACTACAATATTCATATAATGTTTTGAAATGAAACTGCAGTTCACGTTTTGCTTTTTCTGGATTTTTTTCCTTTATAGCTTCAAAAATTTGTTGATGTTCAATTATATTATCTCCTGACATCGATTTAGCACAAACGTGATATTTTTCAAAGTTTGTAATAATTTCAGGAGTTATAATAAGCATTAAAGTATTCAAAACTGGATTGCCGCTGGCTTCAGAAATTCTCAAATGAAATATTAGATCTTCTTCTACTGCATTTTCGTTACTTTCCACCTTCTTCTTATAGGCAATCAATGCTTCTTCTATATTTTCAAGATGCTTTTCGGTTCTTCTTTCGGCTGCAAGGGCAACTACTTGCATCTCTAACATAATTCTACTTTCAACCAACGACTTAAAATCAGGTGTTTTTAATTGCAGGATATCAGTTATCATTCCACTTAGTGCTGGAACACCAAGATTAACTAAGAAAGTACCACTTTGAGGAGAGGTCTTTAATATCCCATACAATTCTAGTTTTTTAATTCCTTCTCTGACATTGCTACGGCTCTCACCAAATTCTTCGGATAATTTCCTTTCAGAAGGAAGCCTGTCACCTGGTTTCAGTTTTTGTGAAACAATTAAATCTTTCAATTTCTGTATAATTTCTTTTCCTTCCGAAATTTTAAATTCGTTTAAATCAAGCTCTTCCATTTTTTATTAAATTGGTTAACCAAAATTAGTTCTTTTTTCTACATAAAAAAATAAATAGTTATTTTTTTTGATAATTAAATTTTAAACCAATTTTTATGAGAATAACACATTAAAATAGTTAATTTAATTTTTTAATTACAAATTCCTTGAATTAAAAAATTTAAACTACAACGTTTTCCATAGTAAATCGATTCGATTTGTTTAAATACTATTGATTTTTTTATTAACCATTAGAAAAATCAATAGTAAAATAGCTCTTCAATCCCAGAAGAGCAGTCATTTTATGCCTATTTATAAGTAAAATCATTATTTGGTCTCAATAAACGATAAATTTCAAGAAATACATCTAAAACCCTCCAAATAGCGACTTTACAACAATAAAAACGCAATTATACATTTAATATATATATAATCAACAATAATTTATGCTTAAAATTAAATACGAACTGCTTTTTATTGATTAAAATAAAACAATTAGCAATCGTAATTTTGGTCAACCAATTTTAATTATATATTTTAGCGAGATTAATTTTTATCAAAATCAATTATGAAACGTATAATTTCCTTTCTTTTAATAATTATTTCGGGTCCAATCATTGCTATGGTGACATTGCCTAAGTTTTTTTCAAACCATATGGTCTTGCAACGGGACGCCTCAATTACAATTTATGGTTGGGCAGATGCAGGCAAAACAGTAAAAATCAACTTCAATAATAAGAATCTAGAGACCAAAGTCAATACAAATGGTGAATGGAGCATTGATTTACCAGGACAAAAAGCAGGAGGTCCTTTTATAATGACAATTAAGGAAGACAATGAAATTACTTTTCAAGACATATATATAGGAGATGTCTGGTTTTGTTCCGGGCAATCCAATATGGGTTGGAAATTAGAAGATGCCTTAAATGGAAAAGAAGAGCTTTCGAAAGCGAACTATAAAAAAATAAAGCTATTGCAAGTTTCCAGAACTATGGCTGGAACACCTCAAAAGGACATTGAAAAAGGGCAATGGGAGCCTTGTTATCCTGAAAATGCGAAGGGATTTTCTGCAATTGCCTATTTTTTTGGAAGAGAGCTCTATCATGAATACAAAGTCCCAATAGGGTTAATAAATTCTTCATGGGGAGGAACCAATATTGAGGCATGGATGAGTGAGGATATAATGGGGAAACATGAATCTGCAAAAAAAGTGATTGCTGAAATGAAGAACATCAATTTTCCTGAAGTAATAGCGAATTACAATAAAGATTTCAAGATCTGGGAAGACAAAGCAGATAAATTAGATATTGGAATGCAAGAAAGATGGTATGATAGTTCTTATGATACATCATCATGGAAAACCATAAATTTACCTATATATTGGAGTATGGCAAAAATAATTCCAAACGATGGAATCATATGGGTTTCCAGAACTTTTGAATTGTCTCAAAAAGAATTATCTCAAAAAGAGTTCATTTTAAGTATTGGACGCATCGATAATGAAGACGTTACCTATATCAACGGAAAAATTGTTGGAGAAAGCAAACTAAAAGATTTAGATCGTTTTTATAAAATTCCTAAAAACATATTTACCATTGGAAAAAACACTATTACTATTCGTGTAAAAAACAGTGGCGATATAGGTGGTTTCCGCAGCGCTAAAGAGGCATTATATCTACAAACAGCATTACAAAAGATTTCTTTGGCCGGGGAATGGAAATATGAAACGGGAACTAAAAATATCGAAGAAGTACCTGTAAGACAACACCCAACAAAATATGCAACTTCATTATATAATGGAATGGTTGCCCCTTTTTTCGGAATTAAAATCAAAGGAATCATTTGGTATCAAGCTGAATCTAATTCTAATAACGCTACTGAATATGCCGGTTTATTCAAAGAAATGATTGCCGATTGGAGGAAAAAATGGAAGTCAGATTATCCATTTATTTTTGCTCAATTACCAAATTACGCCAACCAAAATAATCGTTGGATTACACTTCGTGAATCACAAGCCAAAGCATTAGAATTAAAGAATACTGGAATGGCAGTCTTGATTGACGTGGGTGACGACGATAACATTCACCCAGTTCGCAAACAGATTGTAGGAAAAAGAATGGCAACGATTGCTGGAAATTTAGCTTTTGGCAAAAAAGAATTGACTATTTCAGCACCTGTTTTTGAAAATCACAAAACGGAAGGAAATTCAATAATAGTTACCTTTAAAAACGGAACATTTGCACCGGAAACTCCTAAATCAGGAATCAACGGCTTTATGATTGCTGGAAACGACAAAAAATTCTACCCTGCAAATAGTTATTTGCAAAATGACATGAAAACCATAAAGTTAAGGAGTGAGAAAGTTTCTAATCCAAAAGAAGTTCGCTATTTATGGGATGATGCTCCGGGGAAAATAATGCTCTACAATAAAGATGGACTTGTAACTCCTCCTTTTAGAACCGACACTTTGTAATTTTTAATCTTAGTTTTGTCCTAAATAAGCAATACTGAATTATAATGACAAAACAAAAAACATTCAAAATTACCGATTTAACAGTGTATTTGCTTTTTTGAATGTTTTAAAACGCATCATATTTTCAGCCTATTTTTCCTGTTCCTTACTATACCTCATCATCTTTATTTTTCTGCTTCAACATAAACATGAGCAATGCAAATGAAGAAAATAACAATCCACAATAGAGATTAACTTCCTTTTTGTATTCAGTAGCATCTGAGAGGAAACTATAACCTATCAATAATAAGCCAATAATCAGGAAAAAAAGCCCGATAACAAAACGTAAATCAAATAATTTGTTCATAGTAAATACTTTTAGAAGAAGATTATATTAAATACAAGAGTAACCACTAACACTATTACACCCAGCCAAAGCGGGTTTTTGTACCAAACTTTACTGGAATCCTTTTGTTTTGGAGTAAGACTATAAACCAAACCAACCAATTCTTCATCAGCTTTTGGTTGCGTAACAAGACTGATCAATATGGTAACTACAAAGCAGGCTATAAATGAAATCCATGCGATATTGAAAGCTTGGCCAGTTCCGGAATAGTACTCATGTATATTGGCTATCCAACCTCCCTTACCCTCGGCTACAGTCAAACCATGCGTAAGTGCTGCAGTACCTGTACCGGCAAGTAATCCCCAAAAGGCACCATGACCGGTAGTACGCTTCCAAAACATCCCTAAAAAGAATGTGGCAAAAAGCGGAGCATTTACAAAACTGAATACCAGTTGCAACAAGTCCATTATATTGTTAAAACCACGGGCAACATAAGCGGTCATGATTGAAATTAATATTCCTGCAACAGTAGCTGCCTTTCCTATATAATAATAGTGCTTCTCCGAGCCGTTTTTCTTTATATGCGATTGGTAAATATCAAATGTCCATACGGTATTAAAAGCGGTGACATTTCCTGCCATTCCACTCATAAACGAAGCAATTAAAGCGGTAATTCCCACTCCTAATATTCCGTTTGGATACAGTTTTTGCAACAAAATAGGCAATACCATATTATAATTTGGATCGCCATTTGGATTAGTTGGAAGATCAAAACCAGTAAATTTACTTTGCAAAGCAAGGATTATTATCCCAGGAAGAATAACAATTGCTGGCATCAATATTTTGGGAATGGCAGCAATGATGGGTGTTCTTTGAGCATCGCTTAGGTTTTTACTGATCATGGCCCTTTGTACCACCAAAAAATCGGTACACCAATATCCAAAAGCCAAGACAAATCCAAGACCAAAGACCATACTAAAGGCATCCACCCCCATCGGATTATTGGTGGGACTATCCAATCCTTTCCAAACATGAAGTTTCGCATCATCGACATTTTGGACAATTCCTTCCCATCCTCCTACTTTATCCAATCCTATAAAAACCAAAGGTGCTATTCCCAATACAATCAAAAAGAATTGTAATACCTCATTATAGACAGCGCTGGTTAGTCCACCCAAGAAAATATAAATGAACACCACAGTTGCAGCAACCCAAATTGAAAGATCAAAATTCCATCCTAACACCACTTCCATCAGCATGGCTAAAGCATACAAAGAAACACCTGATGAAAAAACAGTCATTACTGCAAACGTGAGCGCATTGAAGGTTCTGGTCTTTTCATCGAAACGAAGTTTAAGGTATTCCGGCACACTGCGTGCCTTGCTTCCATAATAAAACGGCATCATGAAAACCCCTAAAAAAATCATTGCCAAAGCCGCTCCCAACCAATAAAAATGAGCCGTATACAATCCATACTTGGCACCATTTGCAGCCATACCCAACACCTCTTGCGCACCCAAATTGGCAGAAATAAAAGCGAGACTGGTAATCCATAACGGAATGTTGCGGTTACTCATTAAAAAATCATTTCCCGTTTTTACTTTCCGTTTCAGCAGAAAACCAATCCCAATTACAAAAATAAAATATATGCCAATAATGAGGTAATCAATTAATTCCAATTTCATAACAATCGTTCTTATATTATTAGTATTTCTTTTTAAATATTCGTCTTAATTTTACATTTAACCAGTTGCACAACATTTCTAGAGAAATGAGAAATCTTCTGCATTTAGGTTTTTTCATTATCCTTCTTATATTCTTTTTAGCAAATCAAACTCACTCACCAGAACCGATAAATGTTCACTCATTTTTTCATATGCTTTCTCTCGTATCATTTCTTTAGGGAATAATTGAGACCCCAAACCAACCGATGATACACCGGCATCATACCATTTTTGTACTTCTTCTCTGCTGGCTTCGACTCCTCCGGTTGCCATAAACTGCATTTCCGGAAATACCGCTTTTATCGCCTCTATATAAGAAGGTCCACCCAGTTGTTTTGCAGGAAATATTTTAACCAATGACAAACCCCAGTTTTCTGCCAAACAAACCTCCGACGGTGTAGCACAACCGGGAATCCACAATATATTTTCCTTCTTACAAACCTCTTGGATTTCTTCCAAAACAACCGGTGAAATAAGAAAATCTGCTCCGGCTTCGATGAATCGTTTCGCTTGGTCTGCATTTTTAATGGTTCCAATTCCAATCTTCATTTCAGGTAATTCGGCATCACGGTATCGCCGCAATTCAATAAAAATCTCGAAAGAGTTTGTGTTCCTATTGGTAAACTCAAACACTTTTATCCCATTTTCATAACATATACGCATTACATTTTTACACACTTCTAAATCTGTATGAGTATACAAGGGAATGAATTTTTCCTGTAAAACGCGTTCTTGCATTTCCGATGGTTTTAAAACTGCCATATTTAATTTTATTTTAATTCTCAAAAAGATTAACGGATAATTCTTCCGCTGCCTTTTTGCGTTATAATCATTTCTACTTCTTCTTTTGAAGCAACATTCATATCTCCAACTATACTGTGCTTCATCACTCCGCAAGCTGTTGCGTATTCTATTACTTGTTGCAAGGGTTGATTTTGGTGCAAACCATAAATCAGTCCGGCCATAAACGCATCACCCGCTCCAATGCGCTCGGCGATGCTGTCTATACTATACTCCGAAGAGGAAACTATTTCATTGTTATGCCACAGATAACCCGTATAGCCGTTTGAAGACGCACTCTTTTGGCTGCGCATTGTCATGGCTATATACGTAACATTTGGCAACTTTTCCTTCAATAACGCACAGGTACTTTCTACCAAATTATCCTCGTCAGGATTGATGTTGAAATACAATTTTGCGGAATCAACGTCAGCAAGAACCACGTCACAATAACTGAGTAATTCCGGCATTATTTCACTGCTGGGTTTTCCATATTGCCATAGGGTACTTCGGTAATTAAAATCGGCGGAAATCATCACACCATTTTGTTTTGCAACTTCCAAAGCGTCTAAACAAACTGCTGCTAAATTTTCGTTTAAAGCAGGAGTAATGCCGCTCCAATGAAACCAATCAGCAGCTGCAAAAACTTCTTTCCAGTCGACCTCTCCTACTTTCAACATACTAAAAGCCGAATAATCCCGATCATAGATTACCCTGCCTGGTCTGACTCCGACACCGCTTTCGTAATAATAAATCCCGACACGGCTATTTTCTTTTTCAATAACTGTAGTAGGCACGCCATAACGGTGAAGCTGTGTAATCCCTGTTTGCGCAATTGTATTTGGCGGCAAAGCGGTTACATAACGTGCTCTTTCTCCAAATAAGGACAATGAAACAGCAATGTTAGCTTCGGAACCCGCCCAATGCATCTCCAAATTTTCAGCTTGTAAAATTTTTTTGCTCCCTGGTGGAGTTAACCTTAATAAATATTCCCCGAATAAAATTATTTCCTTCATCCTAAATTGATTGTTTTTTTGTTAATGTTGGAGCGCAAATTGGTGCATTTCCATTCCCCTGATTCCCACATCAACAATGAATAAAGAGCCACTATCCGGATATTGCAGTAATTGCTCTTCATCCAGTCCGACTCTGGCTGTCGTAATCAATAGTTGTTGCATCCCATTTCCTCCAAAAGCACAAGAGGTAACATGGGGAGCATCAACTTCCACTTTCCCTACTAATTCACCTGTAAATGCATTGTATCTATTTACACATCTGCCCCCCCACATAGCTACCCATAACATTCCTTCCTCATCTATAGTCATCCCGTCCGGCGTGAAACCAGGTTCAGTCACTTCAACAATAACACTCTCATTTGAGATAGTACCATTGGTTAAATCGAAGTCATACCTTTTGATATTATAATCAAAAGAATCTATGTAATACATTGTTTTATTATCCTTGCTCCAGCAAATGCCATTCGACACTTTTCGGTTAGACATTTTTTCTATCAAACTTTTTCCATCGAAACAATACAGAGCGCCTTCAGCACCTTTTGCCTCTTCGTGCATTGTTCCTATCCAAAGTCTTCCAAGCGCATCGCATTTACCATCGTTAGAACGATTGTTTGGTTTCTCAACTTCAATTTTTATCAGTTCTTTCTGTTCACCTGTGTCAAAATTTAATGACACTATTGAACTTTCCAATGCAAGAACAAGACTACCATTATCTGCCGGCACAACAGTTCCTATTCTTTCACCAACATTCTTTTCTTCTGTAATTTTAGTAATAGGATCAATGCATCCCACTTTTTTTCCTTCTATATCCACATACAAAAATTTCCCCCAAGCGGAGTGCCAATGTGCCCCTTCACCAAGAAGCAATTCAGTTTTGCATAAAGGCAATGCTTTCCATGTTTCCATTGTCATTTTCTTATTCATCCTGCATTAACGCACTACGCCCTCCATCTAATAAATAAGTTACACCACTAGCAAATGAGGCATACTCACTTGCCAAAAACACACACCAAGCTCCCACTTCTTCTGGGGACCCAATCTTTTTTACAGGATGCAAATCAATGGTTCTTTGTCGCTCTTTTGCGGCATCCGGAAAGGAATCAAACCAGTTTTGATTGCCAGGCGTATCAATAAAACCAGGAGCAATACCAACGGTTCTTATAGTTGGTCCCCACTCTATTGCAAGACTTCTTACCAATCCTGTCAATGCAGTTTTGGTAACATTATAAGGAAAACATCCAGGAATGCTCGAATAGGCATGATTGGATGTCATGACAATAATGACTCCATTGTTCTTTTCTAAATATGGTTTACACAACTTCGCCAACCGCCAGTGCGAAGCAAGATTCAGCTCCATATTTTGTTGCCAATGTTCTTCATCACAATTGGCAGCGCCTTCAAATACATTTGCACCAGCATTGCTAATCAGAATATCTATTCTACCAAATTTATCAATCGTCTGTTGGACTAGCTTTTGTAAATCATCGGCAACAGTAACATCCGCTTGAAGATACAAGGCCTTTTGTTTGAAATCGTTTACACGGTTCACAAAACGCACGGCTTCTTGCGATGAAGCTTCATGCCTTCCACAACCCGTTACATGGGCTCCCGCTTTTGCAAAAACCTTAGCTATGGCAGCACCAATTCCGGATGTTATACCCGTAATTAATGCCACTTTATCTTTTAAATCTATTTGTAATGGCATATAAAGAAGTTATCAATTAGTCCTTTTAAAAAATAAATTTACACATAAAAACCCGGTCTAGGAATTAATATCCCTGGATGTTTTTCCATTTCTTCTTCTATCAGATCAACGCCTAAACCGGGTCTGTCACTTAATTGCAGATGACCGTTATGAATCATGTCTTTTATAGGATGGGTAATCACGGTATCTCTCCAAGGCACATCATTGAACATAAATTCCTGACGGAAAAAGTTAGGAACTGAAGCACATACATGGGCAGATGCCAAAGTTGACAATGGTCCATTAGGATTATGTGGTGCCAATAAAACATTGTATGCCTCCATCATGGTAGCCATTCTTTTCATTTCTGATGGCCCTCCGCAACGGGTGATATCTGGCATCATGATATCACATATATTTTTTTCCAATACAGGGCGGATCCCGTGTCTGGTATAGTGTCTTTCTCCAACACAAATAGAGACATTTGAAGGAATACGTTCACGCATTGCCCTTAATGTATCAGCACTTTCAGGACCGGCAGGTTCTTCGTACCAGGTAATATCTAATTCCGATAACCGTTGTGCCATTTTAACCGCAACACGATAATTCAACATGGCATGCGTCTCAATCATGATGTCAAAATCAGGACCTACGGCATCACGAACCGCTTTACTAACATTAAAAGCTAAATCCTGTTGCTCTGCAGTAAGGGTAAGATTTGAAGACAAATCTTCCCCATATAAATAATTGGTATGGGCAAAAGGATCAAATTTTAAACCAGTAAACCCTGCCTCTTTAACCTTTTTGGCCTGTATTGCGTAATCTTCGGCATTATGTCCACCTCCTGTAAACCAATAGTTGGCATACAATAAGATATCTTTTCTAAAAGCACCGCCCAATAATTCATAACATGGAGTGCCTAACACTTTTCCTTTTAAATCAAGTAAAGCCATGTCAATCCCGCTAATGGCACACAAACTGGCACCATAGGGACCTATCCAGTTGAGATCACGGTATAATTTTGTCCAGATAAAATCGGTTTTCATTGGATCAAGTCCAATGATTCTTTCACCCACATGCTTTGCGGCATTATAAACGATTGGACTTCCTGGCCAGTTGGTCGCTTCGCCCACACCGGTGTGTCCAGTATCTGTATAAATTTTCAATAGTGTCCAGTTGTATTTGACACCTTCTACCATCCACACTTTTACATCTGTAATTTTCATAATATCTCTATTTATTTTTATTGAAATATGGAATGTACCCGTTTAAAGAAAACTTTATGATTGTCGTATTTCTCTCAAACATGGTTATTTCATACCTGCTTAATTTTTTTGAATTAATTTTATAACTGCCGTCCCTTTACTATTTTTTGAACTGTTTCTTCCAAGGCTTTCCTTCCTTAGACAATAAATTGCTGTGCATTTACGGCAGAAGCCATAACAGCAAAAATTAAAATTACAAAAATATTTTTCATCTGTTTATTTAATTATGAGTATCAATTTTCCTTTTAACGTTTTGTTCTTCGTTTTTATTCGGCCATCTGTATGTGGTGAACCGTAAAAAGGTTCAGAACCAGTATTGCTGTAATCAGCAATCAGCCATTGTATGCGTTCGTCTTGCAACCAGCTTCGAGAGGCTTGAGTCCCGTCAGACAATACTTTGATGCTGTTTCCCATTTTATCCTGCAATACCGCCGATTTGATATATCTTTTTGTCGAACGGAAGTCATTGCTTCCTAAGTCATTGGCATCATCCTTCCAATCGCCATTAGGGATAACTCCAGGTTCTTCCACCCCATTTACATGTTTTGCATTCAGCATTGCTGTTCCTTCGTTTCTTGCGATGTCATTTTCAGGATAGGTTGTGAATTCCCCTTTTCTTTTCCACCTTAACTGCTCAAATTGTTTTGGCAACTGCATTAATAAACCATATTGATACGGACTCACATCGTAATCTCCACATTCTACCTCATATTCCGTCACCAATTTCCCATCGGTTGTAAATAAATAGGATTGCTTTCCTTTGGCATTGGTATAAGTAGTTTTCATGCTTACTCGAATACCTTGGTCAGTTTGTGTGGCTGTAAGTTCTTTTGCAAACAAAGTGTATAAAGGATAATTTTTTACCGGGTAAATATTATTCTGATACGTTTCTCCCGCTACATTGGGTTTCCCGCCATCTTCATCGTTCATTGGCACCATACAAAATACGGGGCCTTGTGTCAATACGGTTTGGTTGTTCTTTGTTACACTAGTAATGATACCTGTTATTTTATTGATTAAATAATTCACATCACCCTGCTTCACTGTTATAGCCGCTTCATTTTCGGAAAAAGAAACCGCTACTTTTTTATCTTGCTCTTCGACAATAGTCGTGTTTTCATATTTCTCTTCATCAGCCATGAAACCACGCGGATCTGTAAACGAAATATACAATTCCTTCGCATTTTTAACTGCAGGAATTCTCAAAATTCCCTTCCCACGAGCAGGTATATCAGACGAAACTGATTTTGAAACACCATTTATTTTTACTTCGATACTTACCTCTTTGAGTGACGTAAAATCGTAACGGTTCTCTACTGTCAATTCAACATATCCTTTATGGAGCGTAGACCAATTTACATTGGTAACACGAACAGGAGAATAGGCTTTTTTAACTCCAAAATATTCTGGCTTTGGCCTTCTCCAAGCATCCAGAGGACCCCAAGGGCCATAACCAACAATTCTTCCGTCTGGCATATGAAAAGTATCATCAATACCACTCCATATCGCGCCTCCTAAATTGCCCTTGTGATGATAAATCGAATCATAAAATTGCACCAGAGGTGCATTGTAGGCACTGCGAACTCCTGGATCTGACAACAATTCCCTGCGATTATAAGTCGTTAGATGCGAATACTCCCCAAACAATGTGGGACGGGACATGGTATCAGTAGCTTTTGGCCCATCAATTCCGGGATAATGATAATTGGCAATATCAGCTTTACTTCCGGCATTATTGAACCCTCCCCAACACTGATCGTGAAAACTGGTTGGTCTTGATTTATCCATTTGCTTTACCACCGCATTTACTTTTTCCCAAAGCGGGCTCCATCTTGATTCATTCCCCAACGACCAAATGATTATGGAAGGATGATTGCGTCCCGCCAATATATTATCCATGTTGGCGCGTACCATGAAAGGAAGTAATTTTTCATCCGTATAATTCCACAATTTCCATATTGGTGATGCGTGATGCTGAATCCAAGTCAATGAAGCTTCACTTTCCACAAATAATCCCAACTCATCTGCCGCATTCAAAAACTCTTCGGATGGAGGATAATGTGAAGTACGGATATAATTACAATTGGCTGCCCTAAACAATTCAGCATCTTTTCTATCCAATTCAGGAGAGATGCTTCGCCCGGTTAAAGGATGAACTGAATGGCGGTTTACTCCATGTAATTTTATGGGTTTACCATTTACGAAAACCTGATTGCCTTTTATAATAATTTGGCGAAAGCCAACCCTTTGCTCATTTGTTTGTTGCAAGATTCCGTTAACCAATAAATCTGTTTGTAGTTTGTATAAATATGGGTGCTCCGGATTCCAATGCTTTGGCGTTTTGATTACCAAAGTCGTTTCAACATCATTAGTACCGTTTATATCGATTCCTTTTTCAAGTGCTGAAGATTTTTTTGCTACAATTTTTCCATTTGCATCAAAGAGCGTAAACTCCAGCTGTGCATTTGCAAGAACTAACGAATTATTTAAAATAGAACTTCCAATAACAAGGGATGCATTTTTATATTCCCCATCAAAGACCGTATTAATCGTAGGAGAAATGATATGCACGGGAGCAACTGCAAATAGTGTTACTTTCCTTAATAATCCGCCTACCGTATGACATGCATATTGAGAAGTGCAAGCCAAACGATCGCTGACAGTCAAAGCCTGGACTTCTACTTCCAACACATCATTTTTGTAATTTAAAGCACTAGTAAGATCCACTTCAAAAGGAACAAAACTGCCTTCATGTTCCCCTAATTTTTTTCCGTTTACTTTTACTAAAGCGTGTGAACTTACACCATCAAAACGAATTTTAATTTGCTTTCCTTTCCAGTCGGCGGGAATATCAAGACGTTTGGAATATACAGCTGTTTGACCTTCGTTTACAGTATAGTCCTGCATTTCCCACTCCCCAGGCACCTGAATATTCTTCCCTTTTTGAGATTGTTCTTTAATGTCGAATCCCCAACTGCCATTCAAGGAAATCTTTGAAGAAGCAACTCCTGTAATCGTTGATGCAAAAGGAGTAATCACAGGCACATCATAACCCAATATGTTTTTTGCTTGTGCATTTACTTGATTAAAAGAAACAAACCAGCTTAAAATTATTACGACTATTATTTTATTCACTTTATTTTAGATTTAATTTTTATTGTCATTTCATTAAAAGAAAAAACTAAACATTAAGGCATGCCATAAAACAAAAGACATATCCTATCCATTTATATTACATGATACCAAATTTGGCAAAGGCCTCAACAGTACTCATTCCTTCTTGTATCTTTTTCTGTACCATTTTCTCGCCTCTTGCTTTTTCTATTGCAAGGCGAAACACTTCTACTTCAGATTCTTTTGGTACCACACAAACTCCATCAATATCTCCTATAATAATATCTCCTGGATTAATGCGCACCCCATTCATCTCTATTGGCACACGAAAGTCAATCACTTTTCCTCGTGGTGCCTGATCTTGGGCGTAACGTCCATAAGAAAAGGAAGGGAAATTCAATTCCAATATTCCTTTGGTATCTCTCGAATACCCATCAACAACAGCACCAGCCGCACCCAATATCTGGGCTCTGGTAGCCATTAATTCACCCCATAAAGCATACGATGGCGAAGAACCCGTACATACATATACTTCATTTTTTTTCAAATCATCCAAAGCTTCGAGCATTAGCCCAAAGGGTCTGTTTAAAACAGGGTTATTGCTACTGGAATCCGAAACCACATCGGCTTCCAAGACAGTCATAGCACGCCCAACCACAAACATATCGTCTCTTAAAGGTTGTATTTTTGGTGATAGGAATTGGTGTAACAATCCCAACTTATCCATAATATCGCCTACCACTGCGGTATAAAGCTCCTCACGGATAATATCAAAAAGTTCATCATCATTCTTCCAAAATGCAGTTTCCATATCTATTTATTTTAATTTATTTCTTGTTTCAATTTATTATCTCTTCAAATGGAAATTAAATAAACTACCCCAAGATTTTCAGGGGTAGTTTATTACCTTTATTTTAACAAACTAACTTAATTACCGTATCCTGGGTTTTGAACCAATCTTGTCCCTCTTATATCAAATTCTCCCCCCGGAATAGGCCATAGATAATCTTTACTTGCTGCAAAAACTCTTATTCCTCCCGGATCGGCAAGCCCATTTAAAATTCCCTCAGCAATGTTCCAACGTCTTAAATCGGAATATCTTGTTCCTTCAAGGACAAGCTCAATCCTGCGTTCATGCCTAATGGCCTGACGCATTTGATCTTTAGACAATCCGGCAGGAATAACTGGCATGTTTACAGTTGGTCTGGTTCTAACCATGTTAATGGCATCGTAAACGGATTGATCTGGCCCAGATACTTCATTTTTTGCTTCTGCATAAGTCAATACTATTTCAGCATATCTAAATATGATTGCGTTAATCCCAGATGCAACTGCATCAGATGGTGCACCAAATACACCCGTTTCATCATATTCTGTGTATTTTTTGAACATAAATCCGCCAAATTCACCTACATGATTAACAATTCCATTGACCGTAGCCCCTGGAACAGAAATAGTTTGTTTTAACCTTGGATCCCTATTGTTATAAGGGTTACTGGAATTATACAAAGGGGATTGACTAATAGACTTACCATCGGTCATCTCATAATCATTTACCAAGTTCTGCATTGGTACAATAGAAGACCAGCCTCCAAGGGTATAGCTTGCGAGGTACAGTCCAAAATAATTCCCTTTTTCCGGTGATTTGAATTGTACATCAAAAATAACCTCATTATTGTTTTCATTTGCTTCACGGAATAAATCCCTATAGTTAGGAAATAAAGAATACCCCATGCTCATAACTTCTTGAGCCGTAGCCGCAGCTTCAGACCATTTCTGATTGTACAATAATACTCTGGCTTTTAAAGCTTTGACAGCTCCTTTGGTTGCTTTTCCTGTTTCAGACTGGGTTGATGGCAATAAAGTTGCTGCCTCATCCAAATCTTTGAGTATCTGGTTTACCACATTTTCCTTAGTATCCCTTGGTATTTCAGCATGCGCTAATTTTGGGCTTTCTAAAATTATAGGTACCCCTCCGTAGAATTCCGTTAATCTGAAATAAAAATAGGCTCTTAAAAACAGCGATTCCCCTCTAACCGATTTTTTGAAGGCATCACTAAGGTTTCCAACTTTTTCATAATTATCAAGAACCACGTTAGCTCTACCAATACCACTAAAACAATTAGCCCACATCCAATCAATAGCGCCGCCACTTCTTGGACTGTGTGTTCCATCAGCAATGGCTTTATACCCTTCCCATGGATAGTTCCCATACGCATTATCTGAAAGTACGTCATAATAGATGTAATTTTCTTCCACATTAGCTAATGCGCTATATTCCCCGTTTAAAGCTAAACGAACATCTGCTTCTGTTTTCCAAAACGTTTCCGAAGAAATTTGTGTAGTGGAAGCCACTTCCAAAACCTCATTGTCACAAGAAGTAAGGACGAAAAATGTCCCCAAGATTAATTTTACATATGTTTTCATATTGTATTTTTTTATTTTTTTCTACGTTTATAAAGAAATATTAAAACCCAAAGAATACACTTGTACATTAGAATAAGCTCCCCTGCCTCCAAAACGGTCTTTCTCAGGATCTAATCCTCTATACTTCGTAAAAGTTAATGGGTTAGTTGCATTGATATAGATTCTAAATTTGTTAATATGTATTTTTTCCAAGAATGCATCGGGTAAGGAATAGCCCAATTGGATGTTTTTCATTCTAAGAAAAGAAGCATCTTGAAGTAGAAATGATGAAGGCCTCCAAGCATTATTAACATAATTACTCGATCTAACCAGTCTTGGATAACTGTTATTTGGTTTTTCCGGAGTCCAAGAATTCTCTACCCAAAATTTTGATATTCCCGCACCGTTAAAAAACGGCTTTTGTTCGTGTTCGGTGATTGCCTTTTCGCCCTCAACCCCTATCCAAAGCATGGAAAAATCAAATCCTTTGTATGAAGCGGACAAATCAAAACCATAGGTGTATTTTGGTATGGATTGTCCCATAGCCTGCTTGTCTGAATTATCAATTACACCATCTTTGTTCAAATCTTCAAATTTAATATCTCCCGGTTGTGCAGTAGGTTGAGCTCCATGAGCAGTTACTTCCGCAGCATTTTGAAAAATCCCCAACATTTTAATCACATAGAACTCATTAATGGAGCAGCCTTCAGCTAACCTGCTATACTCGTCAATTTGCGGAGCCGCAATTTTGGTAACTTTATTATCATTGGTGGTAAAGTTCACACTGGCACTGTACTTAAAGTCGCCAATGTTGTTTTTGTGGTTCAATAAAAATTCAAACCCTTTGTTTTCCACCGATGCCAAATTTACCAAAGGAGCTGACAAACCGCCAATAACTCCAGAAATAACGGTTGGACGTAAAATACCCGTAGTCGTTTTTTTATAATAATCGGCCACCAAGTCCAGTTTTCCACCTAAGATGCTTAGATCCAATCCAAAATCCGTTTGGGCAGAAGTTTCCCAAGTAATATCAGGATTTGACAAATTGGTTTGGGCAGCACCACCAGCCAAAACACCACCGTAGGAGTATTCTTTTCCTAGATCATAAATAGAACTATATAGATTCGCTGTGATGTCTTGATTTCCTAATTCCCCCCAAGATGCCCTTAATTTCAGGTTGTCTATAAAAGTTACATTCTTCATAAATGCTTCATTAGAGATATTCCATCCCGCTGAGACGGAAGGGAAAGTTCCCCATTTATGGCCTTCACCAAAATTAGAAGACCCATCGTATCTCAGATTAGCTTCAAAAAGATACCTGCTATCGAAGTCATAATTCAATCTCCCGAAATAAGACTGTAATCCGAAACGTGAAGAAGATCCATTAGCTTGAGGATTTAAAGAGGCTGCGTCTATTTCTTGAAGTGCATTACTTGGAAGTCCATCCTTAGTCGCACCTACACTTTTAAACTTGCGCGTTTCTTGACTAAAACCTCCCAGTACATCAAAATTATGACGCTCACCAAGAGTCTTTTTATAATTTAATGTTGATAAAAAGGTAATGTCTCGTCTTGTACCATAACCTCTTGAAGCAGACAAAGGGAGACCTCCCACATTTAAAAGAGAAACAGTACCATTCGTAGGTCTAACAAGTTTAATTTGAGGCCTAAAAACGCTTCTTAAATTATGCTCCGTTTCTATTCCTAAGGTACTTTTTAATTTCAAGCCTTTAAGAAGTTCGTATTCTCCGGACAAATTTGCTATCAGTTTATCATATTCGGTTCTGTTTTTCCCCTCCAAAGCACCTGCAAGGGGCTGCGTAGTATCTTGAAAACCTATCCATGCAGAACCATAACTTCCATCTGCCAAACGCGAGCTTTGCATAGGCGAAGCTCGGTCTATCCAACCTATAACCGTACCAGAGCCAGTAACAGGTTGGTTGGTATCATCGTGCCTTCCGGAAATTTTCAAAGAATAATTGAATTTATCAGAGACCTTGGTATCCAAATTTAATCGGGCTGAGTAATTCTTAGTGTCGGTACCCAATAGGATTCCTTCTTGATTAATATGTCCTACGGAAAAGGAATAGGTCGTTTTATCTCCTCCACCTCTCACACTTAGATTGTGACTCGAAATTTGAGCCTGACGGTACAATTCATCTTGCCAGTCCGTATTGGGATACAAATAAGGATCCGTTCCATTTCTGAATTTATCGATATTGGCCGCTGAATATGTCGGTGCAGCGGTTGGAGATTCATTAAATCTTGCCAAATTAAACAATTCCATAAATTGAACCGAATTAGTCACATAATCCTTTTTACGAGTACCCGCTTGAATACCGGTATACCCATCATAGCTTACTTTAAATTCCCCTTTTTTTCCGGCCTTGGTAGTAACCAATATCACGCCATTGGCAGCCCTGGAACCATATATGGCAGCCGAGGCAGCATCTTTCAAAACAGTCATAGTTTCAATATCCGCAGCATTGACATCGCTAAGGCGCCCTGTTAAACCATCAATAATCACCAAAGGATTATTGTTTCCAAGGGTTCCAATCCCCCTGATTCGAATAGCAGCTTGATCAGCTCCTGGTTGTCCTGAGTTTTGTGTAACCACAACCCCGGCCGCTTTACCGGCTAAAGCCTGTGTAGCATTTGTGATTGGCCTGTTGACTGCATCCCCCATTTTAACTGTGGAAATGGAACCTGTAAGATTTGCTTTCTTTTGGGTACCAAAAGCCCTAACAACCACTTCGTCCAATTTAGCTGAATCTTCGGTTAGACTAACCGATAAATCTTTTTGATTCTTTATTACGATTTCTTGAGTTTTGTACCCAATAAAGCTAAAGACCAAAACACTTTTAGGCGATACATTTTTAAGAGCAAAATTACCGTCAAAGCCGGTAGTAGTTCCATTTTGCGTCCCTTTTACAATAACATTTACCCCAGGTAATGGCAATCCACTCCCCGAAGATGTCAATTTTCCTTTCACGCTTTCGCCCTGTGCAAAGGTCAGGCTCACCGTGAATAGCGCAAACAGAATTAAAAGTTTATTAACTTTTGCTTTCATAATTAGTTGTTTTTTTTAGTTAAATTTTTGGTTAATTTTAAAAATCAAAGATATCTCAACATTATTACGCTTACTTGCTCTCAATTATCAAAAGCATTCTCTATATTTGCCTTATACCATTTATTTATCGCATGAAGGCAAATTTTAGAAAACTAGAAGACCCTATTGGGCAAGCTTTCCATATCCGAAAAGACAAGCTTACTCATTTTAATGATAAGTGGCATTTTCATGATATGCTTGAACTCGTTGTGATTTTAAAGGGACACGGGAAAAGGTTTGTTGGAGACTCAATAGAAACTTTTTCGAAAGGGGATGTTATTTTAGTAGGAGAAAAACTTTCACATGTTTGGAGAAGCGATCCTCCAAAAAAAATAAATCCTTCAAAGATGAAATGCTCGGCAATTATAATTCAATTTCCTTCCACCTTTTTAGGCACTAAATTTTTGGAACTGCCGGAATCCGTTAAACTTAAGGAGCTCTTTAAAAATGCAGAAAGGGGTATTTCTTTTCAGAATGAAACTGGAAAAAAAATGACAGACAAAATAGAAAAGCTGTTAGAATTTGAAGGCATGGAACGACTGTTGTCTTTTATTGATATTCTGTATTTTGCTTCCAAATCAAGTGAATATAAACTGCTGGCCACGCCTTTGTTTAAGGAAACCATATTTAACGGTGATTTGAAAATTAATCAGGTGTTCGAATATATCATGGATAATTTTTCTAATCCAATAACATTAGATGAAGTGGCCGCAATTGCTTCCATGAATAAAACCGCCTTTTGCCGCTATTTTAAAAATAGGACAAAAAAAACATTTTCGTCTTTTCTAAATGAAATACGAATTGGATACGCCTGTAAATTGATTAGGGAAGATAATTGCGGTATTACAGAAGCAGCCTATTTAAGTGGTTATAATAGCCCTTCCCATTTTAACAAACAATTCCGCTTAATAAAAAATATATCCCCTTCAAAATTTTATCAAGATTCAAAGGATATAACCTAGAGTTGCAATGGAGTGAGAACACTATGGATTAAAATACCAATTGATCTTTTTTATAAGGAAACCTTTGACCATAGAGAGTAAATTTATAAAATTCAAAAATGTGAATTCCCTGAATAGTCATCAAGATAATTAAATAAAAAACCTCGTTTATAATTACATAAACGAGGTTTTCTTTGAATTAGTTAACCTGGGTAAAATCTATTTTAAACTAAATATTCTAGGGCTAAAAGAAACCATTACCCAAACCCAATTGTTGGTATTGGCGGCATCAGTACCATTTTTTAATCTTTCTAAAGTTCCCGAACCAAACATTTGAGAGTATCCCGCTGAAGCAACAATGTCCTTCTGAAGGGTGTAACCGGCAGTAAAATCAAGTTCCGTTCCTAAATAGCTGTCCATTTTATTATTGGAAGCATCCAAAACAGTATTCGGCGCATTAAAAACATGTGGCATTAACGTAAATTGCCATTTATTAGACGTATAATTTAACTTTAAATAGGCATCTTGCAATCCCACACTATTTTGATGATTTCCTACATAAAAATAATCCATGAAACCATTAAAACCATGATTGGTTCCAAAAATTGGACTAAACGATTTTATGTCAGAACTGCTGTCATTTTGGTTTTTACCCGAAAGATATTCATATCCTAATCCCGCTTTGAATGTATTGGTGACTGCATAACCAAGGAATGCTCCTGCATACCAAGCGTTCACCTTTTTATCGGCGCTTTTTCCTGTTTGTCCGTAAGCTCCAAAATTAGTATCCCATTTTTTTTCCTTGAAAGAAAGGTAGGTACCAAAGGTTTGTTTGTAATCTATTTCTAAATTGCCAATTGTTTTTTCAAATTCATATCCGGTATTTAACAGTAGCAAACTCAAATTTAATTTACTAAACTGGGTATGATACCATGCATATTGTAAGTTTTTGTAGTTAGTCGTGTAGGCAGTTTTCGGCTCCAATAAATTTTCTGCATTGGCATTCAAAGCAAAACCTAAATCCAATTGATGATTTGCCGGATGAAACGTAATCACTGCGGCATCATGACTTTGTCCTTGTTGTGCCCAATCAATTTCTCCAAAAATACGCTGATTGTCATATGAAATCACTTGGCGACCCAAGCGCGCACTCCATTTGGCATCAAAATCATATTGTGCCCAAGCTTCAAATAAAGCGATTCCGTTTTTATCAACCTGTGTGGTGGTTGCCACATCACCCCAAGTGCGAATGTTTTGCAATGTTAATTTGGCTTTTAATTTTTCTTGCTTGTAATTAAAATTTAATCGGGAACGTTGCGATACAAATGAGGTTGCCTTTTCGTCATTTGGAATAAGGCTTTTAAAACCGTTTCGGTATTCGTAACGCGGTCTGAGTTGCAGATTGGCATCCAACTCTTGGGCATAAGTTCCCATGCTTACCATTCCTAAAAATGACAAACCAATTATTTTAAATAGTTTCATGTTTAATTTATTTTTTGTGCTTCCTCAGTAATCTTTTGAATGGTTTGGTCTGAATTGACACCTAAACCCTCTTGTTGATACGCTAATTCCCCATCAGCATTAAATACACTTATGATATTGGAATGGGAGAATTCCAAAGGCGCTATTTTTTTATAATTTACAGCCAAAACCGCTGCAAATTCTCTTGTATTTTCTTCTGATGAACGTAAGAAAACCCATTGTGCGCCGTCCATTTTATTTTCAATGGCAAATGCTTTTAAACGTTTGGGCGTATCTACAGCAGGATCGATACTCACTAAAACCAAATTCACATTATCCTTTATGTTGTTCGGCAATCTTTGTTCAATATTTCGCATGTCGGCCACTAATCTTGGACAAGCAGATTTACAAGAAGTGTAAATCATAACCATAACCAGCACTTTTCCCTTCAAATCCTTCATTTCGATATCTTCTCCTTCTTCATTGGTCCATTTTGACGGAAGATTGTAAATGGATAAATCCGAAATAGGTTTGTCTATTGTTTCCGCTTTTGATTTATTAACACAGGACTGAAGTGATAAAAGAATTAAAAGGAATCCTAAAAAAAGCGTTTTGCATGTGTTTTTTTCAGTTTTTACCTTTAGAAGATTCGCCTGTTCAGATAAGCTGGGGTTGTGACTATTTGATTTCATTTCTGTTATTATTTGAATTGATTTTGAGCGCTACTTTTTATCTTTTGCACATCGAAAACCGAGGTTTTTAGTAGTAAATCGTGCCTTAAGACTTCCTCGGAAAGCATAACGCATAAAAGCGGCATAATTCATTAAATCTGTTGCATTGACAGAACCGCTTCCGCAAAATAGATTCCGGTCCGTATCTTTGTCTTTTCTGGATTCCCCGGAAAGAAAAACACTATTGAAATCGGCTGTCCATTCCCAAACTAATCCATGCATATCATAAACACCCCAATAATTTTTGAAGGTCTGACCTACCGGATTTGCATAAGTTTTTGGCTTTTCATACCAAGACAAGATGTAATTATTAAAGCTTTCTTTGGTACGTGCGTCAATCCGTTTCTCATCGGCCATGGCGACATATTCCCATTCGTCCATGGTGGGTAATCGTTTTCCTTGGCATTCACAATATTTTTTGGCTGTAAACCAAGAAACATTCGTTACCGGAGCAGTACTTAAATTGGCAGAACCATAATTAAAATCACTTTCCCATTGCGATAAGTAACTTTTATCGGCAAAAATACCTTTCATTCTAGAGCGACTGTTTTCTGGATATTTCTTCAAAAATTCCAAAAACTGGGCATTGGTAACCGGATAAATATCCATGCTAAAAGCGTCAACTTGTACTGGTTTTTTACTTGTAGCTCCATAAAGGGGAACAAAAGTTCCCCTTTCAATAGAAGCCATTTTAACAACTTGGGACCATAGCGATGCTGTAATAAGAAACAAAAATAGTGGCAAAAATCTTTTCATATTTAACATGGCTAATTTCTTTTAAGCTGTACGAATTATTTTCTTTGGGCTTTTACCATTGCTGGTGTAACCGTGGTTTTGTTATTTCCCCAACTGGCGTAAACATAGGTCATCGCATCCGCTATTTGTTGATCGCTTAATGCTTGTGCGGGCATGGCACCACTGAATTTTTTACCATTTACAGTAATTGGCCCGGTTAACCCTTTTACGACACCTTTTACAGCGCGATTCACATCTTTATTTAAGTAATCTGATTTCGCTAAAGGAGGGAAAGCACCCGGAATTCCTTGCCCGGCAGCTTGGTGACAAGCGATACACGTTTTCGCATAAATTCCTTTTCCTTTATCAGCGCTTTGACTGTATCCTTGTAAAGCCAATCCCATCATTCCGATGCATAAAATATACTTTTTCATATTATTATAATTATTGTTTAAATACTTGTTTAGATTTGGATTCAATCCCGTTTTTATTCATGAATATCTTTTGCTTTTAGAGCTACTTTTCCTCTTAATGTTTTAACCATTGCAGGCGTTACAACCGTTTTATTATTTCCCCAACTATCATACACATAAGTCAACACGCTGGCTACTTCATCGTCGGTCAAATTTTGACTGGTCATGACATTATTGAATTTTTCACCATTTACAGTAACTTCTCCGCTCAATCCGTGTAAAACAGCATTTATTGCTCTGCCAGAATTAGCGTTTAAGAAATCTGATTTGGCTAATGGAGGGAAGGCATTTGGAATTCCTTGCCCTTCAGATTGGTGACAGGCTAGACAGGTTCTACCGTAGAGTTCTTTCCCTGCTTTAACATGTTCAGCAACAGTTTTTACCGCAACGCTTTGAGCCGAACCTTTCACTTTAGGCATATTTTGTATGGTACCGCCCTCTGGCAAATAAATTCCTTCTTGTGTTGTTCCGGAATAGACTAACTTATTATCATCCCCTTCTACTTTTAACATTCCCAATGCCCCTTTGTTGAAAGCTCTAAAAATAGAGTGATCTACCAGGATAAACGTACCGGGAACATCCACTTTAAATTCAACTATTGCAGCACCACCGGCTGGTATCAAAGTTGTTTGGACATTTTTGTTAATCATATCGCCACCTTCAATATGAACTTTATCGAATATTTCACCAATTGCGTGGAAAGAAGAGACTAAGTTTGGTCCACCATTACCCACATAGATACGCACTGTTTCCCCTTTTTTGGCTGTTAATGCTTTATCTCCTGTTAACGCCCCTACTTTTCCATTAAACACTACATAATCAGGTTGCTCTTTAATCGCTTTATTCATATCAAATGGTTGAGATCCTTGTTCCCCATAATTTCCTTTGGTATAAAAATCGCCTTGCATAATGTAGTATTCTTTGTCAACCGGAGGCAAACCACCTTCAGGTTCCACTAAAATCAAACCATACATACCGTTTGCAATGTGCATCCCAACTGGAGCTGTGGCACAATGGTATACATACAAGCCAGGATTCAACGTTTTGAAATTGAATACTTTTTCATGTCCCGGTGCCACTAATGAAGAGGTTGCTCCTCCTCCTGGTCCAGTTACCGCATGTAAATCTATATTGTGCGGCATTTTATTATCGGGGTGATTTTTCAAATGAAATTCTACCTCGTCACCAACTCGAGTTCTTATAAAACTTCCAGGAACTGATCCCCCGAAGGTCCAATAGGTATATTTAACACCATCTACCATTTCTCCCTCTTGTTCTTTAATCTCCATGTTCACAACCAATTTCGTGGCTGCACGATCGCCCACGGGTTTAGGAACAAAAGGTGGTGCAGTCAGTTCTGCTGTTTTTTGACCTTCTATCTTAATACTCTCATAATATTTTGCGTCTTTTTCCTCATTTTTAGAACAAGAAAACAAACCAAGGGCTACAAAAAAAGCAATGGCTACTACCCTACTTTGTTTGTTAAAATTAAATGTAATTTCCATAATAATCAGGTGTTAAATTAATCGTGATTTATAGTGTAAAAATAAAAGATAACTTTATCCTTTATTATGACATTTGTCATGTTTTTAACTTTTATTTAAGAGCCTTTTTTTACAAAACTAATCCTAAAACAATCAACCCTAAAACCGAAATCAAACTCACTTTCCAAAAAGCATTTGCCTTTTTAAGTTCCATGAATTCGAAAGAAACCAAGAGAAATTTCAGTACAGATAATCCCATAATTAGAATAATTGCAAGACGAGAAACAGACATTGTATTCGAAATCAAAGCCGTTGAAGCCGTCAATACAATCAATAAACCATACGTAATAAAAAGTGTTTTTTTCATTTTCTAAAAAATTAAGTACAAAACAGGAAATAGCAACAACCAAATCAAATCACACATGTGCCAGAAAGCAGCGCAGGCTTCAACATCGTCAATACCGGTATCTGAATTTTTCTTGGTCATTCCATAGTTGGTCCAGATTAAAATTACCAAACCCATGATTACATGAATCAAATGAAAAGCGGTTAACAACCAATAAAAAGTAAAAAAAACATTAGTTTCTGGAGTGATACCCGATTCCATTTTATGATAGTATTCAACTCCTTTTAAGATTAAAAATAATGTTCCGCCAAGCATGGTCAATTTAAAATACAAAGACGACTTTAAACGGTTATTGTTTTTAAACTCCAAGACTGCATTGGCCATAAAAAAACCACTCGTCAACAAAAAAATAGTGTTTATTGCTCCAAAAGTAGTATTGAGTTGCAACCGTGACTGATGAAACAATTCAGGCTGCTCTTTTCCGTAATAAACGAATGCTAACAGCGCCATTCCGAAAGTGATTAGCTCCAAGAAAATAATAATCCACATCAAAATACCTCCTGGCGGATAGTAGATGTTTTTGTAATCGATTTTGAGTGTGTTCATTTTATAGGATTGTATTTATAGTGTTATTTGAGTGCTTTATTATTTTCTAAAAAAGCTACTTTTCCATTAGTGATATCGTAATAAGCACCAATAATTTTTATTTCTTTATTTTTTAATTGATGTTCTAGTGTGGCACTTTTCCGTATGATGTTTTCAATGGTCAAAACAACATTTTTCCGCGAAGTATCATCAATGGTATAGTCCGATAATGGATAAGTTTTGTGTGGATTTATGGATGGTTTGATTTGCGAGGTGAGTTGGGTTAAATGTTCTAAACCAACATTATCAATTGCACCTTGAACTGCACCGCAATGATTGTGTCCTAAAACCACGATAAGCTTGGTGTGTTTAATTGTAGTGGCAAATTCCATACTGCCTAAAATGTTATCGTCTTCTATATTACCGGCAACTCTTGCTACAAATAGATTTCCAATACCTTGGTCAAAAATAATTTCAGGAGGAACCCGAGAATCAATACACGTTAAAACCAATGTATGCGGATGTTGCTCTTTTTTTGTAAGATCAATTTCATGCGCATAATTGAGGTGAGCGGACTTATTTTCTAAAAAACGCAGGTTGCCATTTTTTAAATCCATAATCGCTTCATCAGGGGTTTTTATTTCAAGATGATGTTCTTTTGCTTTTTCATTTTTAAAAAATATGAAACTGAAAAGAGTCAGTGCAAAAAGTGGACATAATAGAAATAAAAGTAGTGTTCTTCGGTTATTGCGTTGGCATTTTGGACACATATAGTTCAAATTTATTTTATTAACCCAATGTTTTAAGAATAACCTCCCCTTCACAATTTATGAGTTGGAATCTGGTTGCAAGCAAAGAGGAGGTTAAAAAAAATAAGGGCTATTTTCACAGTGAAATTAATCCCAGTCCAATAATCGTTTCTCGCCTTCTATTTTCTTGATGTCGGTAATGTCCTGAGACATTTCTATGACACCTTTGTAGTTTTTATCGGCATCCCTGACAGCGAAATAGCGAATGTAAATCAGGCGTTCTTTGTAATTAATCCAAAATGAAGACTCATTTTTTGTTCCTTTCCTAAATTCATCCAAGATTTTAAGCACAGTTCCCACACTTTTTGGCGGATGGCAAAACTTGACTTCACGACCAATAATCCCGGCACTTCTGGGAAATACGCGTTCTTCTCCCCGATTATAGAAAATCACTTTGTCGTTTTCATCAACATAAGTAAGATCTAACGGCATCGTTTTGAAAAGTAAATTCACCTGCTCCACCGTCATATATCCCTCATCGTAATGAGACGTATTTTCGAGCGAAAAAGACATTTCTCTTTTGGTAAAATCTTCACTTGGGTGAATGTATTCTTGTTTTGGATAAGGAGCTGGAGCTTCTGGCAGCATCCAACCTATTTCTTCTTCGCCCTTGCGCATTTCAATCCAGTCGGCTTCGGTAAGGAGGTCTAAAGCATTTGGAAACAAAACCGTTTCTTCCATCTGCATCAATCTGTAAATTCCATTGACCAAAAAAGGAGTATTGACATTGATTTTCTCCGGATTATTCATTTTAAGATAGTACTGAATTAAACGGAATTGCTCTCTTAAATTATCATGAAAAGACCACATTCCCTGTGAAGGCCCTACCCATCCTTTTTTTTCTAAAAACGGAAAAAGCTGATTTTCTTTACGGGCAAATCGTTTCTCGATGGTATGAAGCTGGTTGAAAATATTGGTGTATTTCTGTAAATCATCCTCAGGATTTGCTGCTGATAATTCTTCTAAAAGTGCATGAATAATGTCGTTTTCCTGAAAGTAAATCTGAACCGGATGTCCTTCTGGAAGTGTTGTGGTATTGGAAATAGCGTTCATTATAGTATTTATTTTTGATGTTTAATTTTTTCGTACAATTGCACCAAGGATCGCAATAATTCGACTGGTGTAGTTAAAATTTGATAGTGATTTTGCCCGAACATTTGTGGCAGATAATATTTTGCCTGGGCTTCAATAGCCAAAGCATAGGAATTAATATTCCTGTTATTGAGTTCCCGAAGTGCTTGTTTCACATCATTGATGCCGTACTTTCCTTCGTATTTATCATAATCGTTGGGCTTGCCGTCAGAAATCAGGATCACCCATTTGTTTTTAGTGTTTCTTTTATCGAGTCGTGCGCCGGCATGACGCAAAGCGGCTCCAATTCTGGTATATCCATTGGGTTCTATCGCTCCAATTTTATGTTTGGCGATGTTCCAATTTTCATCAAAATCCTTTACCGTTAAATAGGTCGAAAAATTTCGTGTTTTGGAGTAAAAACTGTCAATGGAAAAATCAATATTGAACTCGTTTAAGATTTCTCCAAAAAGAATAGAAACTTCTTTCTCCACATCAATCACACGGTTTCCTGCGGCATATCCATCACTGGAAAGGCTAATATCCAAAAGGATTAAAATCGATAAATCCTTCTCTTTTTTTCGATTTGAAATGTATATATTTTCCGAAGGCGTTCGTTTCGAATGAACATCAGTATACAAATCTGTAATGGCATCGATATCGAATTCATCTCCTTGTGTCTGGCGTTTTTGCTGTTGCATTCTGTTATTGACATTGGTCAACATTTTACGCAAACCCAATAAGGTCGAAGCATTTTTTGCAATGGTCTTTTTATAGTAATTAGGGTCCGTTTTCTGTTGAGATTTCGGATATACTTTACAGAAATTCTCCTTATAAATACGTTTGCTAAAATCCCATTCGTTATACGTAAGATGGAATCCTTTGGCATCAATTTCGGCACTTTCGGAGATGGAAGTATTCTCAATAAAATCAGATTGATAAACGGAATGTGCCGTATCATCTACCCGAACCGTGTATTTCATATTCAACTCTTCCAATGCTTCCTGATGCTCTTCCAATTCGTCAGAACCATCAAAGTCACGCCAAGTTCCATTGAATTCTTCGGCAGTTTCCACTTTTTCAAAATTGTGAAGCAAGACATAATCTTCCTGTTGTTTTTTATCGACCTCAACAGTAATCACTTCTTCTACCGCTTTTGTTTTTAAAGTTGTTAAAGCCTGATTTTCATTCGCTTTTTTGGTTTTATCAGAGAAATTTTCGAGAATGGTATTGCTGTTTTTTTCTATTTCATTTTGCATCCATTTGCCATACAGCCAAGAAAAATCAGGAGCATTTTTCCCATTCTCTTTTTGAATGAAATGCTGTTTTGTTTCGGTATGAAATTTTTTATCGATCGAAAATTCTTCAAACAAAATGGCCAGAACAGCTTCAGATGTTTCAAATGCTTTTTGTTGTGAAAGTGCCAAAGGCTGGTCTTTTTCTTCCAAAGTCCAATTCAAATTCAACCGCTGCTGTACGCTCAGGTACAAAATCCTAAAAAGATAAAAAGTAAGGTTATCTTTTTTCGTAGGTAATTTGGAAAAAGAAATGGGAAGAAAAAAATTATTATTCTTATATCCTCCTTCTCTTTCGGCAGGGAAAATTTCGATTGGTTTCCCCGTCAAAGCACGAGCCAAAATAGTCAACCGAGGTTTTATGTCATTAAGCGTTACAGTTCTTGCAATAATTTCGGGATGTATCTTTTTACTTTTTTTTAAGTGTCTGAATAACTTCCCAACTATATATTCGTCTATTTCGAAACCCATTTTTTTCTGATTTAAATCATCAAATCACACAAATCCTTCAATGCTTCCACCGTTTGTAAATCATCGGTTAACGGTTCTACAATAGCCACATGAACCGACAATCGTTTTGGAAGACCAGAATGAATAATTTTGGCGGCATCTACCAGAAGTCGGGTCGAAACGGTTTCTGTCAAACCTAATTCGGTTAGGTTTCTAATTTTGTTTCCAATGGCTACCAGTTTTTTGGCAACATCAGGATTAACATTCGTTTCTTTTACCAAAATTTCAGTTTCAATCTTCGTTTCCGGATATTCAAAAGAAACGGCAATAAATCGTTGACGAGTCGATGGTTTTAGTTCTTTAAAACCTCTTTGATAACCGGGATTAAAGGAAGCGACCAACATAAAATTGTTATGCGCTTTTACGGTTTCGCCTAATTTGTCTATGAATAATTCCCTTCTGTGATCCGTCAAAGAGTGAATGGCTACAATAACATCGGGCCGCGCTTCGGCGATTTCATCCAAATAAATAATCGCTCCTTCTTTTACAGCAGTGGTTAACGGACCATCCAGCCAAACCGTTTCGGCACCTTTGATAATAAATCGGCCAATTAAATCCGTAGAAGATGTTTCTTCATGACAGCTAATTGTGATGATTTTTTTATCCAATTGATGCGCCATGTATTCCACAAAACGGGATTTTCCTGTTCCGGTTGGTCCTTTCAACAGGAAAGGAATTTTGTTTTTATAAGCGTGTTCAAAGACCTCTTTTTCTTTGCCTACCGCGTGGTAATATGGGATATTTAGTGTCATAATTATATTTTAAAAAAACGAAACCCACTCTAATGTTTACAGGCGATGACAAGTTCTGTTTGCAATAGTGATGAGTTTCGTTGGCTATACTAAATTTTTAAGAAGCTCTATTTTGTTTCTTCTGAAAATGCGTCTTTTTTCTTGGAAGCATGATTGAGTCCTTTTTTTATTTCAGGAAAAGAAAGGGGTTCGTTATGCGGTCCTTCTAAAGCTTCATCTGTAGGTCTGCCGTATTTGATAAAATCAAAAATAAATAGACCAATTCCTATGGTAAACATGGTAGCACAAATAAGAAGCACTACAAAATGGATGCTGATTTCATGCTGAACAACCATGAAATCCATTTTCATTTTTCGTTCCATATACACTTGAGCAACTCCGGCAACACCAAAGGCTACGGTCATCCCCAAGATTCCAATATTAGACAGCCAAAAAGCCATCATACCCTGCGAGCTTTCGTAACGTTTACGTCCCGTTAAGTTGGGTAAAGCATAACTAATCATCGCTAGAACAATCATCGCATAAGCGCCCCAGAATGCATAGTGAGCGTGCATTGCAGTTACTAAAGTTCCATGCGTATACAAGTTTGTTTGTGGCAATGTATGTGCAAAACCAAGTAATCCCGCACCTACAAAAGAAACGATAGCCGAACCGATAGTCCAGAATAAAGCGATTTTGTTCGGATGACTTTTTTCCCCTTTTCTGTACATGTTCACAGCAAATAATGCCATCGCTAAGAAAGCCAAAGGTTCTAAGGCAGAGAAAATTCCACCAACGATTAACCAAATTTTATTTACTCCAATGTAATAGTAGTGGTGCCCAGTCCCCAGAACTCCGGAAAGAAAGGTAAGTCCAACAATTACGTACAACCATTTTTCGATAACTTCTCTGTCAACTCCAGTTAATTTGATCAATAGGAAAGATAAAATACCTCCCATAATTAATTCCCAAACACCTTCAACCCACAAGTGAACTACCCACCAACGGAAAAATGAATCCATTACCTGGCTGTCAAACCAAATCATTCCGGGTATATAAAGCAGGGCCGCAAAAAATAATCCCATTGTTAGTACTAAAGCCGTAGTAGTTTGTCGTTTTCCTTTGAAAAGTGTACCCAAAATTATGAATAAGAACAACAGTACATTTACAACTACTAAATAGTCTAATTCTCTTGGTATTTCTAAAAATTTTCTTCCTTCCCAATGGTTGAAGTGAAAGCCAATTATCGTAACAACGCCTACAATGGCTAATGAAATCAGTTGAACATAAGCCCATTTCACGCTTATTAATTCGCGTTGCGCTTCTTCGGGAATAATGTAATAAGCGGCACCCATAAAACCGGTTAGCAACCATACTACTAACAAATTGGTATGCACCGCTCGTGCCACGTTAAAAGGAATAATTTCATGTAAGCCTTGAATTCCTATTCGGTCAAAGCCCATGATAAAGCCATAGATAATTTGCAGCGAGAACAAAAGCATGCATAGTGCAAAAAACCAGTAGGCTACTTTTTGTGATTTATATTTCATTTTTAAAAATTTTAATTATTTTCTTTAGCTAAAGGGGAAACGATTCGGTCGAAACCATTTAAATCTAATTTTCCAATCCATTGGAAATAGGCAACCATGGCATTGGCATCCGCTTCATTCATATGATAAGCCACCATTTTTCGTCCATTTGGTGCCCAAGGAATAGGCGACATCAAAACCGCTTTGATATATCCTTCGCCGCGACGATCCACCACTTTTGTTAACTCGGGAGCATAATACCCTCCCTCGCCCATAATGGTATGACAGCCCATACAATTGTTGGTCTCCCAAATTTCTTTTCCTCTCACTACATCTTTGGTAATCTTGCTGTAGTTTGTTTGATCATTCCTTGGCATGAACGAATAAATGGTCAATCCTATAAAGATTAAAAAGGTGACCAATGTTCCTCCTAAAAAAAATGCTCTTGCCTGTGATTTTGAAAGCATAAGTATTTCGTTTTTGTTAGTTAATAAATTTACTCTAATTTAAATAAAAGATAAAAATGTCTTTTATTTGTTTACTGCAAATTAATGCCTTAAAAAAAGGCTAAAACATGATAAAAATCATCTTTTGATTTTTATTTAAATTGTAAAATTATAATCCATTAAAAAAAAATTATAAAAAACACATCTATTTGACAACTATTGAATTACAAATAAAATAAATTAAAAAATTTAAATTCGGATAAATTTGTCTTTTATTTAAAATAATGATTATTTTTGCATAAATAATTTTAATCGAAAACAGATCTCATGGAAACTTTAGAGAAAATAACAATCGGAGAATACGTTGCAAAAGATTTTAGAACCGCAGCAATATTTTCAAAATACGGAATTGATTTTTGCTGCAAAGGAAATCGAACAATCGAGGAAGCTTGCGAAAAAAAAGACATTGATACAGATCAATTAATGGAACAGTTAAATACTATTTTGGCAACCAAAAATGACAGTGCCATAGATTTCAAAACGTGGCCTTTGGACCTATTGGCAGATTATATTGAGAAAACGCATCACCGTTATGTAGAAGAAAAAACGCAAATTTTGCTTCCTTTTTTAGACAAACTGTGCAAAGTTCATGGTGCAAATCATCCTGAATTATTCGAAATCAATGAACTCTTCATCGGTTGTGCAGGCGAATTAGCGCAACACATGAAAAAAGAAGAACTGATTTTGTTTCCTTTTGTAAAAAAAATGGCAAAAGCAGCGCTTACAGAAGAACAAATTGCGAAACCACAATTTGGAACAGTAAAAAACCCCATTGCCATGATGATGGAGGAACATGAAGCCGAAGGAGATCGTTTTGTTAAAATAGCATCGCTAACCAATAATTATACACCGCCGGCCGATGGTTGTAGTACTTTCCGTGTGACTTATGCTATGCTAGCTGATTTTGAGCAGGATTTACACAAACACATTCATTTGGAAAACAATATTTTGTTTCCAAGCGCCATGCTTTTAGAAAAAAAATTCTCCGAACAAGAATAAAATAAACCCCAATAATCTAACCTTAAACCATCACATGCTATGGAAAAATATGTTATCAAAAGAAACGGCGAATACAAACCTTTTGAGAGTTTTAAAATAAAAGACGCGATTGAAAAAAGCTTTCAGAGTGTTTCCATAGCATTTGATGAAATCCTTTTCGAAAAGATTATTCAAGATTTACAATCCAAAGAAACCTGGGCTGTTGAGGAAATTCAGGATTTAATCGAGAAAAACCTTTTTGAAAAACAGTATTTTGAAGTCATGCGTTCCTTTATGTTGTTTAGACATACGCGCAAATTGCAACGCGAACATGTAAATGGCTTAAACGAAGACACCACTTATGTTGACAGCACACAAACCATCGAAGAATACATCGAACAAACGGATTGGCGCATCAATGCCAATGCCAATACCTCCTACTCTAATGCGGGATTGGTCAACAATGTTGCCGGGAAAATCATTGCTAATTATTGGCTCGACAAAGTATATACAAAAGAAGAAGGGTATGCGCATCGCAATGGCGATATTCACATTCATGATTTAGATTGTTTGACCGGATATTGCGCCGGTTGGAGTCTGCGGGTATTGCTCAACGATGGTTTTAATGGCGTTCGCGGACGCGTGGAAAGCAAAGCGCCTTCGCATTTCAGAGAAGCTTTGGGACAAATGGCGAATTTCCTTGGGATTTTGCAAAGCGAATGGGCCGGAGCGCAAGCCTTCAGTTCGTTTGATACGTATTTGGCTCCTTATGTTTTCAAAGATGATTTGTCTTTTGAGGATGTCTTGAAAGCCGTTCGCAGTTTTGTTTATAATTTGAATGTTCCGGCGCGTTGGGGACAATCGCCTTTCACGAATATCACTTTGGACTGGGTCGTTCCCGATGATTTGAAAACCCAAATTCCGACGAAAAATGACTATCATTTTTTTGAGGACAATTTTGATTTTGATCTCTTATTGCGAGCCCGGGAAAGAGGCGTTACAAAAGTAACCGAATTGCGTTACGAGCATTTTCAAAAGGAAATGAACCTCATCAACAAAGCGTATTACACCGTAATGACCGAAGGCGATGCCAACGGACAGCCGTTCACCTTCCCTATTCCAACAGTAAACATCACCGAAGAATTTGACTGGGATGGAGAAAACACCGATTTACTTTTTGAAAATACAGCAAAAATCGGTTCTTCCTATTTCCAGAATTTCATTGGAAGTCAATATGTTTTGGATGAAAATGGCAATAAAGTAGAAAATGAAAACGCCTATAAACCCAATGCCGTTCGCAGCATGTGTTGTCGTTTGCAACTCGATTTAAGAGAACTGTTAAAACGTGGAAACGGACTTTTTGGAAGTGCAGAAATGACAGGAAGCATTGGCGTAGTAACCATCAATATGGCGCGTTTGGGTTATTTATTCAAAGGAAATAAAGCGGAGTTATTCAAACAATTAGATCGTTTATTATATATTTCTAAATCGACTTTAGAGAAAAAAAGAGTGTTTATACAAGAAATGTACGACCGCGGTTTGTATCCGTACACCAAACGATATCTGCAACATTTCAGAAATCACTTTTCGACCATTGGTGTAAACGGAATGAACGAAATGATTACGAATTTTACCGGAAATCAAGATGCTATTACCTCTTCGTCAGGAATCGAATTTGCATCAGAAATCTTGGAGCATATTCGAAACCGAATGAAAGAATTCCAAGAGGAAACAGGAAATTTATACAATCTGGAAGCCACACCAGCCGAAGGAACCACCTACCGTTTTGCCAAAGAAGACAAAAAACGTTTCCCGAACATTATACAAGCCGGACAGGGCGACAATATTTATTACACCAACAGTTCCCAGATTCCGGTGGATCACACTGAAGATCCTTTTGAAGCGTTGTTTTTACAAGACGAATTGCAATGTAAATATACCGGAGGAACAGTTTTACACTTGTATATGAGTGAAAAAATCAGTTCTCCGGAAGCCTGCAAACAGTTTGTGAAGAAAGTAATATCTAATTTCAAATTGCCTTACATTACCGTTACGCCAGTGTTTAGCGTGTGTCCCATTCATGGTTATTTGAATGGCGAACACGAATATTGCCCGAAATGTGATGAAATTCTAATTGAAGAAAAAAAGTTGAAATTTAATGAATAGCCGTTGGCTAAAGCCAACGGGATCGAGAATAACATGGACATGGTTTGGCTTTAGCCTAAATAAATGTTATCTATTGGGCTAAAGCCCAATATTATATTCTGATCTGCAACCGTTGGCTAAAGCCAACGGCAATTCAACAAGGACAATATAGCCACTCATAACTTTTAACTCATAACTAATAATTCGTAACCTCTAAAAAATATGAAAACAACAAACCCGATTTTAGAAAAAAACCAACATTTGAGAACCAAATGTTTAGTGTACACAAGAGTAATGGGCTATCACAGACCCGTAGAAAGTTTCAATATTGGAAAAAAAGGAGAACACAAACAGCGAACCCATTTCAATGAAGGAAAATGTTAGTAATCCCATTTACAGCATAACGCCTTTTACTTTATTAGATTATGCGCATAAATCAGCTTGCATTCTTTGGTTTGCAGGCTGTAATATGCGCTGTTTGTATTGTTACAATCCAGAAATTGTACTCGGAAAAGGAGCTATTTCATTCGAAAAAGCGCTTACTTTTCTTCATTCCAGAAAAAATTTGTTGGACGCGGTGGTTTTTAGCGGAGGCGAATGCCTGTTGCATAAAAACTGTATTCAACTCATTACCGAAGTCAAAAAAATGGGCTTTTTGGTAAAAATTGACACCAATGGATCACGACCTGAGGTTTTGCAACAATTACTTGAAAAGAAATTGATCGATTATGTTGCGTTGGATTTTAAAGCCATGCCCGTTCATTTTGAAAAGATAACACAGTCTAATCTTTTTTTGCCTTTTGAAAAGTCGCTGCGTTTATTAGTCGAAAATGGACTCCCGTTTGAAGTTCGCACCACGGTACATTCGGATTTGATTGATAAGAATCACATGCAAGCCATGATACAGTATTTAGAGCAGCAAAACTATCAGGGAAATTATTACATCCAGCATTTTGTGAATGGAGCGACAACGTTAGAAAAATTGGGCTATTCTGTTAAGGAATTGGAAAAGGAAAATCTTTCTACCGCACGTATTAAAGTACATTTTAGAGGTTGATTCTAAAGTAGCATTGCTGACAAAAGCGTATCTTTAAAAACAAATAAAATTTACATGAACCATCATTTTTTGTTAATTATCCATCTTTTAAGTGCCACAGTTTGGGTGGGCGGCCATTTGTTATTGGTCTTTGGACATTTGCCCCAAGCCCTTAAAGAGAAAGACCCGAGCATTATTTTGAATTATGAAAAAAAGTATGAACCTGTAGGAATGACAGCACTGGTTGTACTGGTTGTAACGGGGATTTTAATGGCTTATAAATACGGCGTTAGCATCGAATATTGGTTCCAGTTTGCCACTCCTATTGAGAAAGTGGTTTCTACAAAATTACTTTTATTGTTTTTGACGGCAGCCTTCGCCTTGAGCGCACAGTTTAGGGTAATTCCCAAACTTAAAAATAATCCAGACAAGTTGCCTGAAATGGCTTTTCACATATTATCTGTTACGATAATTGGTGTATTGATGCTCATTTTTGGTTCTTTCATCCGTTTTGGCGGGTTTTAAATTTATATACTATGATATCAAATAAACCATTAAAAAGAGCTCCGGAATTACAACCTTTAAGCCACGATCATCATCATGGTTTGCAATTGTGTTGGAAAATACGAACCGGTTTTTCGAAGCAAATTGAACCCGATCGCATCAAAAAATATACGGACTGGTTTTTTAAAACGCATTTGAAACCCCATTTTGAATTGGAAGAAAAACACGTATTTCCCATTTTAGGGGCAGAAAATGACCTTGTAAAACGAGCGTTGACAGAACATCGTCGATTGAAACGCTTATTCAAACAAACTACCGATATAGAAAAATCTTTAGGACACATTGAAGAAGAATTGGAAGCACACATTCGTTTTGAGGAACGCATTCTATTTGTTGAAATTCAAAAAATAGCCACCGAAGACCAGTTAGCCAAAATTAAAGAAATTCATACCGAAGCATCTTTTACAGAAAAGAACGATGATCTTTTTTGGAAATAAAAAACGGTCGACCCAAAGAATAAAAAATATTCAAAAGGAATAGCACTTATTTCTATAAATTTGTAAAAAAACAACTATGTTTTCTAAAACCTGTGAATACGGAATTCGAGCCACCATTTTTATAGCATCAGAATCCTATCAAAATAATAGGGTTGGGCTCAGAGATATTGCTAAAAAAATAGATTCACCCGAGGCTTTTACGGCCAAAATTTTACAAATACTATCCAAGGATAATATTATCCATTCGATTAAAGGGGTTGGTGGCGGATTTGAAATCCCAAAAGAAACCATGAACCAAATAAAACTGTCCCAAATTGTAACGGCATTAGATGGAAACCGCGTTTTTACCGGTTGCGGTCTGGGATTAAGTCACTGCTCCGAGGATCATCCTTGTCCGGTTCATGATAAATTCAAGGCCATCAGAAATGAATTGGCTTTCATGCTCGAAAACACCAATCTGGAAGAATTGGCAATGGGAATAAAATCAGGCGATACTTTCTTACGGTATTAACCAAAAGCAATCTTATCTTTACAAAAACTATTTTACGGCATGAAGTCTAACGGTTTTGGGTGGATTCTAGCCATTCTATTGTTGGTATAAACAAGTTGTATGTAAGCTAAAAAATACCGAACTAAAGAAATATTGATATAATTTTGTATATTTGAAAAATAATTATCCTTGAATTATGAATAAAAGTCAGACAGCATTGCTAATAGCTTTAGCGAAAAAACTTGAAAAAAGACAGAGCTCTAAAGAATCAGCTATTAAATCTTTGAGTTCAGCTGGCATTGTTACTAAAGAAGGAAAAATGACTAAATCTTTTCCAAATCTGGAACGTGTACTATCCATTGCTGAATAAATGTATAGTTCGAGATCTAATCTTTTAATCGGATTTCATGGTTGCGATGAATCTGTAGCGCAACAACTCCTTACAAAACCCAAAAAAGTAAAAATTAGTGAAAAACCATTTGATTGGCTAGGTCACGGATTTTATGTATGGGAAAACAACTATGATAGAGCCTTACAATGGGCTAAAGACAAAGAAAAAAAAGGTCAAATTAAAAAAGCTTCTGTAATTGGCGTTGTATTTACACTTGATTATTGTCTTGATTTAATTGATAGCGAATTCATTAAAATGCTTTCGGTATATTATGAATTAATGCAAAAGGATTTTTCCAGCATCGAAAAAGAATTACCAAAAAATAAAGATGTAAAAGAAGACGAACACAAAGACCTATTAATACGAGAATTAGATTGTGCAGTAATTCAGTATCTTCATCAAAAAATAAAAGAAGAAATAGAGCAAGATAATACAACTCTCTTAAAAGAGTTTGACTCAGCAAGAGGTGTTTTCACAGAAGGTGGACCTGCATTTCCTGGTGCAGGTGTACAAAAGAAAAGTCACATACAAATATGCATCCGAAATATGAACTGTATTAAAGGATTCTTTTTACCTCGAAAATAGCCTACATAGATGCTACAACGGATTTAGGCAATTGACTTAATGGAAAGTTAGTTTTGTATTTGCGTTCTTTTGGCAAATCCGAAAAACGGACTTAATTTAGTCCCTAACCTAGCCAAGCATGGGAACGTGTGTAAAAAATCGTAAAAATGAATTCTGAATATCAAATTAACACAAAACCAAGTATTGAAAATTTAAATGAAATCAAATTTTGGTTATCCGAAGAGTATGAAAAAACTGAACAAGGATTTTATTGCAATTGGAATGTCATAGAAAAAGGTTTTGAAAATAACGAATTAATAATTTTTCACAACGAGATTTCAATTATCGGTTTTGTCATATGGACAAGTTGTGAAATTTATGCTTTAATTGATATTTTAGAAATAAATCCAAATTTCAGAAAAAGAGGTTTTGGAAAATTGTTTTACGAAAAGATTGCAGAATACTATAAGAGCAAAGATTTATTAGCTATAAAATTATTTTGCTCACCAATTGAATCTGAACAATTTTGGAAAAAAATGGGTTTTATTAAATTTCCAAATAGAGGATATTCTGAATCTGATTTGACATATTTTAAACCTTTAATTGAAATCAATTTTCCTCTTGAAAATGGTAGTTTTGACAATAAACTTGAATTATGGGATTTAGAACCATATCAAGTGGAAAACCAAAAACCAAAATGGACTTGGAAAATTGAAAAAGAAAATTCAGAATTTTCAAAACCAATAATCCATCCTTCCAACTCAAATTGGAATTTACGATGGACAAAAAACAATGAAATTATAAAAGAAGACAAAATAAAATATTTTGCAAAGAAAAATAACCCAATAGATTTTAGCCCTTTTCTTTACATTAAAGATTTGAACTAAAGAAAAACACTACACCAATAGATAAGGTTTCGCTGGATTTGGGCAATTGGCTTAATTTAAAGACTGCCTTGTACATAAATTATAAGCGACTAACAAAATATCAAAAAACCCTCTCCAGCTTTCGATAAACGAATGTGAAGAGGCCTTATTTTTTAAAACTCTATTGAAATAGTTTTATGCTAATTCCAGTTCCGGAATTTTAATGCCAAACAATTCCTCTTTATAGAAATGCAACAGGTATTGTGTACTTTGATTCTTGTTTTCAGCAGCATCCGATGAAGAGAACAGCGATTGATAATACGCGATTCCTTCCGCCAAATTGTTCTTGAACAAGTTCCATTTTTTTATTTGTGGCGCCGTAAGTTCGGCAGAAACCGTTGCAATTTCGTTCTTCAAATAATCCAGATACATTTTCAATTCTTTGACAAACATATTCGGACGATTGGTGACAGTCAATACCGAAGTGTTTCCATAAATGTGCTGAACCATTTCAGAAAGTGAAACTTCATGGTCAAAATAAGCCATATTAGGCCCAGGACAAATGACAACACCTTGCGCCTGTCCTTTAATCTTAATGCCATTTTCCAGATAGGAAGCATTGGCTAAACCAACACAAAGACAGGATTTTTCGGTGATTTTGTTTTTCGCATTTTCGAACATTTCAGCAGTCAAAGTATCTTTCTTACTGTCCAATTCCTCTAATTTTAAATCTTGAAATTTTTTGGAAGCAGAACAAATTCCTTTTGCTCCGTATTCTTTGCTTAACGCCAAAAACTTTTTCGGACAAGAACTTCCCGCGTTATTATCATGAATACGCTTTTGTTTGAAGTGCTCGTTGGTTGTTCCTCTCAAGGTATTAAAAGGAATTCCCAAAGGAGAAATATGACTCAGGTATAAATCTTTTTCTTTGGCATTTGCCAATAATTTACGCGTGGCTTCATCTACAGAAGTGGCTTCGGGAACCAATAAAAATGGAGTCCCCCAACCCACAGAATCCACATCATAATAATCCAATAAAAAGTCATGTTCTTCGGCTGTACCTACTCCGCCCTGAACCGTTATTTTTAATTCCAATGGATTTTCAGGAACGTGCATTCCCTTTTGCACTAAAGCTTTCACCATTAAATCGTGCGCAGACTGGATCAATTGTTCTTTTTTTTGTTTGAATTCTTCCAAAATGGGACCTAACAAATAGCCATCAGTAGCAAAAGCGTGTCCGCCACAGTTTAATCCGGATTCAACTCGGTATTCAGAAACCCAAAGTCCTTTTTTGGCCAAGAAATTCCCTTGTATCATTGCCGAACGGAAATCGCTCACTTTCAGAATTATTTTCTTCTTTAAAGTGTTATTGCTGTCCGGGAAAAAAACCTCGAAATTTTCGAAATAACTGTACAATCTCGGATTCATCCCTGCCGAAAGCACTACCGAAGAAGTTAAGTTGCTATTGGCAAAACCACGAAGTGAAGCATGGGCGTCATTGAAAGCTACCGGTAATTGTTCGTCTTTAATGAAATTATCCTTGTCGATTTTGGTCATGATATTTACATCAATGGCACCAGCGCTCAGGTTATTTTCAAGATAATTTTTGATGTTTTCCTTAAAAGCAATTCCGTCATCCATTAGATGCTGAAGTCCTTTTTTTATCTCTGACTTGTTGGGCAACATGGCAATATAATTCTCTAATGCCAATTTACTTTCAGCCAGTTCATTCTTGAAATTCTCGAATTTGTCTTTTACGATTTTGTCTACCAAATTCAGATACGACGTGATGCGTTCTGCTCGATAATCGTGCATTTTTTGAGAAATTTCCTGATACGGAAGGCTAAATTTTTCGCTGTAAAAAGCATTCATTTTTTCTATAAGATCATCGTCTATGATCGAAATCACTGAGGATATCCCATACTTTGCCACTCGAATTGGACTGTCTATGGTGTAAGCAAGTCCCATCACGGGGATATGGAAAGTATGTAACGGTTTAGTTGTTGTCATGCATTAAATAATTTATTAAATAGGCAACAAATATCGCAAAATGGAATAGTTTAAAACCTGATAAATATCATATCCATTCGTCTGTTATTAAAGTACTTTTACGGGTTTAAAACAACTTAAATCAGAATAATAAGAAATTATGACTATCCGTAACTAATACCAAACAATACTTTTTGCCACAGATTTAAAAGATTCCCACAGATTAAAGAAAAGTGAATTAGATTTATTACGAAAAATCAGTGAAAATCTTTTAAATCTGTGGCAAAAAAACAATGTTATTCCGCAAAGCGGACAGTCATATAAGAAATACCTGATTTTAAATTCAGCAGTGGTATTTCCTTAATTATTATGTCTAAATAAAAATTCCTTTCAGTAAGCATTTAAATAGTAAAACCAGAAAAATTAAAAACGATGAATAGCCTTAAAGAACGAATATTAGCCTTAAAAAAAGAGAAAAATGCGGTTATTTTAGCCCATTATTATCAGGAACCCGCTATTCAGGATGTAGCAGATTATGTGGGAGATAGTTTAGGATTGTCAATAGAAGCCAGGAAAGCAGATGCAGATATTATTCTTTTTGCCGGTGTACATTTTATGGCTGAAACCGCAAAAATTTTAAACCCAACCAAAAAAGTAATTCTTCCCGATTTAAAAGCAGGATGTTCTCTTGCCGAATCCTGTCCTCCTGATTTATTCAAAAAATTCATTGACCAGCACCCCGATCACATTGTCATTACTTACGTGAATTGTTCCGCCGAAATTAAAGCGTTGAGTGATATTGTCTGTACCTCATCGAATGCTTTGAAAATAGTGGAATCCATTCCCAAAGAAACGCCCATTATTTTTGCACCGGATAAGAATTTAGGAAAATATATCATCAGCAAAACAGGAAGAGACATGCTGCTTTGGGACGGTTCCTGTGTGGTGCATGAAGCTTTTTCCTTGGATAAATTAATAGAAGTCCACAAACTGCATCCCGATGCTAAAATCATTGCGCATCCCGAATCAGAAACGCATATTCTGGAAACCGCCAGTTATATTGGTTCGACAGCCGGAATGATTGATTACGTAAAAACAAACCCAAACAACACGTTTATTGTCGCTACCGAAGCGGGAATTCTTCACAAAATGCAACAGGAAGTGCCCCATAAAATACTGATTCCGGCGCCATCACAAGAAGATAATACCTGTGCTTGCAGTGAATGTGGCTATATGAAAATGAATACCTTACAAAAAGTATATGACTGCTTGCTTAATGAAACTCCCGAAATTATCGTTCTGGAGCACATTAGAGAAAGAGCATTGCTTCCTATTGAACGAATGCTAGAATTATCTAAATAATGATTACAACAAACTATTTAATCATTGGTTCAGGAGTTGCCGGATTGACTTTTGCCATAAAAATTGCAGACCGTTTTCCCGACAAGAAAGTGACTATTGTTACCAAGTCAAATGCCGATGAATCCAACACTAAATATGCGCAAGGCGGCATTGCCATTGTTACAGATGAAACCGAGGATTCGTATCAAAAACACATTGAAGACACCTTAATCTGCGGCGATGGTTTGTGTGATGTTGAAGTCGTCAAAATGGTCGTTACAGAAGGTCCAAAACGATTGAAAGAACTCATAGCATGGGGCGCAAAATTTGATAAAACCGCTAAAGGAAATTTTGATTTAGGCAAAGAAGGCGGACATTCCCAAAACAGGGTGGTACATCATAAAGACCAAACCGGCCATGAAATTGAACGTGCTATTTTAGACCAAGTACATCAAAAAGGAAATATCACGGTTTTAGACCATCATTTTGCGCTGGATCTGATTACGGAAGACAATCAGTGTCTGGGAGCTTTTGTTTTAAATCAAAAAACGAATGAAATTATCACCTTCCAATCAGATTTTACACTGCTTGCCACTGGCGGAATTGGGCATCTTTACGGACACACCACCAATCCGATAATTGCGACAGGCGATGGCATCGCGATGGCTTTCCGTGCGAATGCCTCCATTAAAGACATGGAATTTATTCAATTTCATCCTACCGCATTGTATAATACTTCCGTTGGATCGAAGTTTCTAATTTCGGAGGCAGTGCGCGGTTTTGGAGCCTATTTACGCACCAAAAAAGGCACCCGGTTTATGCTCGATTATGATAACAGAGCGGAATTGGCTTCCCGTGATATCGTTTCCCAAAGCATCGATTTGGAACTTAAAAAAACGGGGGATGATTGCGTTTATTTAGATTGTACTCATTTAGATTTAGAGCCGTTTACAAAACACTTTCCGATGATTTACGAGCATTGCAAAAAGATTGGAATAGACATTACAAAAAATTGGATTCCCGTGGTTCCCGCACAACATTATCTCTGTGGCGGAATTACAGTTGATAAAAATGGGAAAACATCTATAGAAAATCTATTTGCTTGTGGCGAATGTTCCCGTACAGGCCTGCATGGTGCCAATCGATTAGCGTCCAATTCCTTGCTGGAAGCTTTAGTGTATTCGGATAAAATTTATAATTACTTGGCAGAAGCTCCTTTCGAAAACGTCCTTTTTATCAGTTCCATTTCTGATTGTAAATTAGAACTAAAACCTATCATAAATCCAGATTACATTGCTAAGATCAAAACCGAATTGCAATTATTAATGCGCCAAAATGCAGGAATTGTGCGTTTTGATGTTGATTTGCGTAAAGCAAAAGAGCAATTGATGCAATGGCAAGACGAATTAGAAACAATAATTAAAAACAATCAAATTAGTACTGAGCTGTACGAATTGTGCAATATGATTACAATTGGGAATCTAATCGTGCAACAATCTATCGAAAGGGACGAAAATTGCGGTGGTTTTCTGAAGTTTGCACCCAGTTATAATTGTAGAAAAAAAATTAAACGAGTAACCTGAATTCGTTTATTATTTTAAAATATAATTCGTTTAAAATCATAAATATACACACAATAATCAGGTCAAACGCATTAAAATAAGTTGAAGTTTAAACCACATAGAAACATAGTGTTTATTCCTGCAAAAATAAATTTTGACGATGATAAGAGTTCACAATAGAAAAAAAAGCATTGGCTTTTTTCTATGTCTCCTAAATTTCGACTGTTCAGAACAGATTTAAATCAAAATTAAGTTAATTCCTATGTTTCTATGTGGTTCAATTTTTAATGCGTTTGACCTGACGCAATAATACATTTCCTGCAAGGTTTTTTTTAACCTTGTAGGTTTTGGATATATTATAATACCTACAAGGTTAAAAAAACCTTGCAGGACAATAAACACGAAAAAACAAAATATTAATATTCAATACTTTAACAATCGAATTCAGGTTGTTAATACGCAAAATTAATATTCAAAAAGAAATTTCTTCCTTTTCTGGGAATATTGTTCCAATCTGAAAAAGTGGAATAATTAGTGTCCAGGATATTTTCAATACCCACTCTAATATTCCATTTACTTTTTTCAATACCAAACGAATAACCCGAAGCAAGGTTTAAAATCGCATAATCCGGCGTTCTGTCTTCGCCATAAAAAGGGCTAAATTGGGTTTGCACAGCATTGCCCTGAACCATAATTTCGGCAGAAAATTTATTCACTTTGTAATTTAAAGACGCTGAATATCGCAACGGACTTATAAATGGCAAATTTCTCTTTTCAAAGTCTTTTCCGTAATTGTAAACTAACTGGCCCTTCCCTTTAAAATTGGCCGTAATTTGGTATTCAATATTCAAATCTGTATTGAAAATAGTGGCATACTCTAACGCCGTATAAATTTTTACACCGCTGGCGCCAATAGTCATTGGAATAAGAGTTGGGTCTGGTTTTCCAACAATAAAATCGGAAATATGAAAATAAGAAGACGTTATTTTAGCACTCAATTTTTTTGTTGCATATCCCAAAGAAACGTTTCCTTCAACTGATTTTTCGTTTTTTAATTCTGGGTTTCCAATGTAATCAAATCGGTCAAAACTATTAAACAAATAAAACCCGTATCCTTCTGAAACCGAAGATGCCCGCTCTCCATACGCTAAACCAAAACCATATTCAAAACCATTTTTATTGTGAAAATAATTAGATGAAACGCTTTTTAAAATTCGGTTTTTACTTTCTTTCATATTGGGGTAAAAAATCTGTAAACTTTCTAAACCCAACTGATTGGCAACTTTATTGAAATGGTTTGCCAGGCTTGCAGAAAATTTCAAACTGGAATACGGATTCAAAACTACATTGTCTTCTAAAAACAATCCTCCATATGAAGTCCTCACATCAGGCCAAGTAAACATAAACATCACATTCTCGTTCGGATTATTCGGATACATGGTCATTTCGGCAATGGAACGATTATAAAAAGAATTCAAATCTGCCATAAAATGATGGTTTTTAAAAACTCCTTTTACTTTCGAATAAAAGCCATACGTATCACTCCAACCGGGCATATCCATATGAATGGCAACCAAAGGTCGTTTCGTGTCATCCATTCTATGCGTAACGGTATTGTAATATATTTTGGTTTCCCAATTTTCTATTTTCGACAATTTAGGAGCATATTCAAATTTTAAGGAAGTTATTAAGGCTTCCGCCAAAGAAACATCCATTGGAAGTGCCGGATAACCAACATCGGTTGCTTTATCATAGATCAGCGATGCCTCTATGAGTTTATTTTTATTAAAAATAAAACCGGAAGTTGTGGAAACATTAAACTTTTTAAACTGTGAAAACAAAACTTCCTGGTTGTTTCCAGAACTATAATTCTCGGCATCCCGATACATAAAGTCGGTATCCACATAAAACGAACTATCGACATAATTAATCGTTGTTCCAATGATTTTCTGCTTGCTGTTGGTTTCAAAACCGGTATTTACAGCCGTTTCCCAGCCTAAATCAGCAAATTTGCTTCGGTTCCTTTTTAAATCAATGGCACCGCCAATCGTTGCTCCATGACAGCCGCCTTGTTGTCCGGATTTTATGATTGCTTCCGATAAATTAGAAATTTCAACATAGGATGTTATGGGATCCATTTTATCGGTACAAGCACCAAAAATACGCATTCCGTCTATGGTTATTACTGTTCTTTCGGTTGCCATACTATTGATGATTGGCTCCCAAGCATAACCGCCTCTTTTAATCATTTCGACTTTGCCGGACTGTTGCAAATATTCGTCAATAGTGGCTAATAGTTTAGGTTGTTTTTGATACAATTGTGCTTTTTTACCAATGACAATAACTTCGTTTAGGATTTTAGGAACTACGGTGTCTTTAGATTGTTCTTGGGCTGAAAGTGAGATTGCAGCAATACATTGTAGCAATAAGAGAAATATTATCTTTTTCATACTGAAATGGTTTGAAAAAGGTCAAAAAATGAGTTCTTGACCTTTTTGATTTAAGAAAATAAATATTTCTAGAATTCTACTTCAAAGTAAATGCTGCTTGTAGGAACCGCATCAGTAATTGCTTCGCCTTTTAAAACTTCGCCAGCGGCATTCAAAAGTTGCAAGTTAATTTTCCAATAACCGGTCATGGTTAACGATAATTTCCCGTGGTACAATTTATCTGAAACAGACTGTGTTAAATCAACATTATTAGGAGATCCATGATTTCCCATACTCGGCATTCTCGGGTCAATTTTCACTTTAAAATTATCAACAACCGGGAACACCATCATTGATTGCATCTTAAAAACACCAACAGTCATCTCGTTTGTAGCCACTTTTGGATTCGTTGGATCAATTAATGCCAAAAGATATTTTGTCCCGTCAGTTCCGATAAAAGTAGTTACTCTCTTTTTGGCGGAAGCTGGAACACTAATTTGATTATTCGCGGTATATGCTATACCATTAATAGTATAATTTATGGTTAGAGTCCAATGTTCCATGGTATTTTCGGCCATTTGAAAAACAATATAACCATTGTATAATGTTTCTTTTCCTGTAGTTTTTGTAACTGCCGAAAACGGACAGGCGTGCGACATTGTTGTCATTTGCATTAATGGCGCCCAAGTGATTGTCGCATTTTTTTCGTACTCATTCGTTGTTTTGTTTTTGATTCTCAAAGAGATTGTGTTGTGTCCCTGCTGCAAAGTTCCTGTAGGGGAATAAAGTTCTACAATGTGGGTATCATTTGTGATTTCTTGTATTTTATTCAATCCTTCTAATTCATTTGCCATAATTGATGGATTTTCATCATTTGAACAGGAAGAAAAAGCTAACGCCATAGCCATTACAGCTATTATATTTTTTAATGGAAATTTCATTTTGTATTTTATTAAAGTTTATAGGGAATCTGCTTGAGAAGATTTTATCTTTCAAACATTTGAAACCATAAGGTCTCCTCCGCTTGAAAAAATCAAACGAAAACGTACACTTTCGTGTAAAACTTTAAGAAATAACTGTGGGCGGATGAAAAACAGCGCAACTAATCCTGTGAGAATATAAATTAGAATAGTTACTATTTACTTTTTCAGTCTTCTGAAAATAAACTGGTAAAACGTTAAACGGATTAATTTCTTGAAAAAATAAAACTTCTACTTCTTGTGAAGTTATTTTTTTATTGGGAGAAATTGGGCTGTCGTTCTCGGAAGCTTTTGCCAATTCTTTCATTAAATGGCATTTTCCGTTGCATTGCAATTTGGGCTTGTCTTTATTAATGCAAAGCACTTTTGAAATATAATCATATCTAACTGCATATTCTAAAACCGGAAATATTGGTTTTAGAAGTATGAGTAACGCTATTATGAGTATTCCTTTTTTCACAAAACAAAGATATAACTACATTAACTAGAATTTGTATGACTTTTATCATATTTTCATTACTTTTATAGTAATTACTTTGTACTTAATTAGTTGTCATGTCATTCGCAAAAAAAACGTTACTAATTCCAAATCAGTTATTTTATGCAGATCGATTTAGATTTACTTTTCTCTTGGGGCGCGGTAGCCAAAAAATACAAAAAAAATGAAGTCATTTTTGATGAGGATGAAGTAGCCCATTTTTATTACCAAATCATTGATGGAAGCGTGAGAATGTTTAATTCAAATGATGAAGGAAAAGAGTTTACGCAAGGTCTTTTTTGTAACGGAAATAGTTTTGGAGAACCACCATTGTTTATTGATCAGCCCTATCCGTCAAAAGCGATTACCATCCAGGATAGTACAATTATAAAGTTATCAAAAGACAAATTCTTGAAAATCCTTGACGAATATCCGTCCATTCAAAAATCTTTTATGATTTTACTGGCCAACAAAATTCATTCTAAATCAAACACTTCAAAAGAGATCATAAACCAGAAACCCGAGTTTAGAATTGTCGCTTTTTTGAATACCCACAAGAAAAAATCGGAATGCTGTACCGAGAAAGTATTAATTCCTTACACGCGTCAGGAAATTGCTAATTTCACCGGTTTGAGAGTAGAAACAGTCATTCGTGTTTTATGCAAGATGAATACTTGTGAGAAACTAGAGATTGTGAATCATAAAATATATTATTAAAATGAAATTAAATGTGACGTTTTGGCTTAAATTATCCTTGTTAAATCTATGTTTTGTTGCTACACTAGGTGTTTTAATGCGCTATAAAATAGGTTTTGAATTTCCTTATTTAGACCAAAAACACCTTCAACATTCCCATTCCCATTTTGCTTTTTCTGGTTGGATCAGTCATACTCTGATGACTTTAATGATCTATTATCTTCAAAACAAAACAGCTGATTTTCAAGTAAACAAATACCGGAAAATAATTATTGCCAACTTGATTATTTCATATGTAATGCTGGTCTCTTTTATTATTGAAGGCTACGGACTGTTTTCTATAACAGCCTCTACAGCTTCTATTCTAATTTCTTATATTTTTGGCTATTATTACATTAAAGATTTAAGAAAAATTGATCGCGATTTATTATCCATAAACTGGTTTAAAGCAGCTATTGTATTTAATATTATCTCCTCATTCGGCACATTTTACTTGGCTTATATGATGGCGAGTAAGAATATTGTTCAAGATTACTATTTGTCTTCTATCTATTATTTTCTTCATTTTCAATACAACGGCTGGTTTTTCTTTGCCTGCATGGGGTTGCTTTTTGGATTTTTAAACCTAAAAAAGACCGATAATTCCTTTTATGAAACGGCATTCAAACTGTTTGCGTTTTCCTGTATTCCTGCTTATTTTTTATCCACGTTGTGGCTGGATTTGCCCGTTTGGCTTTATGTAATTACTGTAATTGCGGCAATAGTTCAGGTTTTTACCTGGTTTAAACTTCTTTTTATTTTAATACAATCCAGAAAAGAATTTTTGAAAAACTTATCGCCATTATTGCGTTATATTTTATTATTTGTAAATCTTGCTTTAAGTATCAAATTAGTACTTCAATTGGGATCAACCATTCCTGTCTTGAGTGATTTGGCTTTCGGTTTCAGGCCAATTGTAATTGCCTATCTGCATCTAGTTTTACTGGCAGTAATCACCTTATTTTTACTATTCTACATCTATGCTAACCATTTGATTTTTATTAGTAAAAGAATAAAAATTGGATTGCTCTTATTCACTTTTGGCGTTTTATTAAATGAAATTGTACTGGCTGTTCAAGGAGTTGCATCGTTTAGTTACACGATGATCCCTTATGTAAATGAACTTCTTTTTGCGGTAGCACTAATTTTGCTTTTCGGGATAGGATTTACGGCGTATTATTCCATAAAAAAAGTTAAAAACAACCCTCCTTTATGATTATACTCATAGAATAAAACGCTTATAATTAAGTACTTTGACAAACAAAACCTAAGTATTCTTATTATGAAAAAATCTATTCAAGTATTATTAGTCGTTAGTTTCTTTACCGCTTTTAGCTGTAAACAAAATAGCGAAGCTCCCTCTGAAAAAACTACAGAAAACACTTCAACTGAAAGTGTTGGGCAATCTGCAGTAAAAGATGAATCGTCGAGTCCAAACATCGTTCAAACTGCTTCCGGAAGCAAAGATCACACAACTCTTGTAACGGCAGTAAAAGCAGCCGGATTAGTAGATGTTTTAAGCAATGCAGGTCCATTTACCGTTTTTGCGCCAACAAATGCTGCCTTTGACAAACTCCCTGCCGGGACGGTTGAAGGATTATTAAAACCAGCGAAAAAAGAGGATTTGAAAAATATATTAGAATACCACACTTATGTAGGTGCGCTAAAAACAGAATACATGCAAGACGGTCAAGAGTTTGAACAAGTGAATGGCGGTAAAGTAAAAATCACAAAAAAAGGAGATAAAGTTTATGTAAATGGCTCCGAAATTGTCGCTTCAATCCCAACAGCAAATGGGATTATCCATGTAATAAATGATGTATTGCTTCCAAAATAATTATTAATTCGTATTCCTAAATTGAAAAAAGCGCAGACTAATTTAGTTTACGCTTTTTTTGTGTGAGCTCTTTTTTAACCTAATGTTTTATACATCATGGCCATTGCAATATTCGCCGCTCTCTGTTTAATTTCCTCTGCTTTTTCTCCGATAAATAATTCATCAACCGTTTCGTTAAACAAGGCATTCCAATGCTGAAAATGAGCTTCGGTCATTGTACTTTTTTGATGTAATTCCTTGTGTTTAGCCATAGGATTTCCGACAAAATCACCCGTAGAAAATATAATATTTTCCCAGAAATCATACATTCTGGGCAAATGTTTTTCCCAATTCACTTTAGCAACATCATTAAAAAAATAACCAATTTTAGAATCGACTTTTATTTTATCATAAAAGGCATTTATGAGTTTCTCAATGTCGGATCTGTTCTTTATATCTGTTTTCATTTGGAGATTTTATCCTTTAAACAATAAACACAAACTGTCTTCGATAGCTTCAACGGAATGAAGAACTGCTACCGGAATATTTTTTTCATCGTATAAAAAGAGCTCTTCTTGTTGACTTTGCTCTTTATAGATTACATTTCCTTTTATCACTAATAATTTGGCGGGAACATCAGTCTTATGCTCTTTGAGTATCATTCCTTTTTTGAAAGCGATAACCATCACTTTACCGCAAGTGGTGTTCTGTACTACTTGTGCCACCGGATTTACTGCATTTTCTAACTTCTGGAAAATTTCTTTAAACATTATAAATCTTTATTTTTAAATTTTATTAATGAAATGAAAAATGGGACAACTACCCATAAACATAATAGTAGAAATGAAATTAACAATCCCAATGAAGTACCAAAAAAATCCTTGAAAATTGCTCCTGTATATCCCATCATCGCTGATGCGTCAAGCTGCAATAGAATTTGAATTCGGGCTAAATCAATCGGGCTTAAAGCCGTAACGGCAACCATTGCTTTTTCTATTGGATAATCTGAAAATTGGAACAATAAAAACAATACAATTCCATCAAAAAGCAAAGCAAAATACAACCAGCTCATTATCGCAATTCCGATTCCCTTTGATTTATCTCTTGTAAGAATAGAACTCAAGAAGGCCAAAGCCACAAAAACCAAAGAAATCAAACATCCTACAACCAGCATCATTATCCCAACGGAATCGGGCGCATAAACCAATAGCGGTATTCCGGCACCAATAAAAAAGGCCAAAACCATTGACAAAGACAATCCCAGGAATAAACTCAACCATATCTTTTTTCGTTTGATGGGCTGGCTCAACAAAAGTTCTATAAACTCGGAACTGTTGTATAAATAGATGGTCGCAAAAAGAATGGAAACTAACGGAACAGTAAATAAAATTATATTCAAAATGGTAAGCAATCCTTTGGCAGAATTGTCTTCTAAACCAAATGAACTCCAGGAAAGTATGCCTAAAATTATAGTGTAAGCCAGTACAATTTTGTTTTTTAAAATGTCTAAAAATATAATTCTTATAATTCTATTCATTGCTTTGGCTTTTTAGAATTTTTGCAATTGCTTTCGATATTTTTTGTTCATTAGTCGATTCCAATAAATCAGCAATCGTTTTATGAAAATGCACTTTCCCGTCTTGCATGAAAATAATCTGGGTAATCATATCGTCTAATTCGCTTAGGAGATGGGACGTAATCAGAATGAGTTTGCCCTTTTCTTTCTCTTTTATAATTTTATCTTTCAATATTTCGGAAGCCAAAGGATCTAAACCTGCTGTTGGTTCGTCTAAAATCAACACCTCGGGATTAAATAAAAAAGCCAGTGTAGCACTCACTTTTTGGGTCGTTCCTCCGGAAAGTGTCCGCATTTGCTTGTCAAATATTTTTTCGAGATCAAAAGCCTTCAATAAATCCTCATCCAAAGTCTGGTTAGAATTTCGAATTTTTTTAATCATTTCGATAATTTGACCAACAGTCATATAATCCGGATAACGCCCAATTTGGGGCATATACCCTATTTGTTCCCGATACAGATACTCTTTTAGAATAGACTTTTGGTTAAATAAAACATCGCCTTTAGTAGGGATTACCATTCCTAAAATACTTTTTATCAAAGTCGTTTTTCCACAACCGTTAGGTCCAATTAGCGCAATGCATTCTCCTTTTTTGAAAGTAAGATTGACATCGCTTAAAACTTCTAATTTTCCGAATTTTTTGTTTAATTTTTTTATTTCAATCATAAAGGTAAAGAATGCATTAAAGGCGAATTATCAACGAAATTATCGGGTGTGATACTAGGCAAAATCCTTTCTGATTTATCTAGAAGTGTGATCATGAAACTCCGAAAAAGCAACATGGCCGAAGGATTTCTTTCGGTAAGTACGGCAAATAAGCTCAAGGGATGAAACGGGACATCTCCCACTCCATTTTTGTCTAAATCATAACCTTCATATTTATCCCAATAATTATTGTTGAATGTATTGAGGACCAAACTTCCATTGGTACTTATATCAAAAGTATTCCCCAAAAAATTATTGTTTTTTATTATATTATCGGAGCAGCTTGCCAGGATTTTCATTCCCCAACCATTGGCTTCAAAAACATTTTTTTCAACTTGAATTCGGTTGGTTCCTTCCATGTGAATTCCTGACGTATTTTTGCTGAATTTGTTTCCAATAATATAGCTGTCCGAGATTTCTTTAAGGAATAATCCATAGGCAGCATCTCCCCAGTTTTCTTCAAAAAAATTATTGAACATCTTCACGTTTTTGGTAAACATTACGGCAACACCGGCTCCATTATTCTTAAAGATATTGGAAATATAAGCATCATCATTGGAAAACATAAAATGTAGTCCATAGCGAACATTTCTGGTCGAAATATTTCTCCAGATTACTGAGTTGGTTACAAATTCAAAATAAATCCCATCCCGATGCCCCGAAATAGTGTTCCCAATAATTTGCAGGCTGTCGCTTTTCCAGCAATGGATTCCGTTTCCTATACTTTGTTCTTCTTTTCCATAAGCAGTAAGTCTATTGTTTTTGATGATACAGTGGCTTCCATTTTGAATGTAAATTCCAAAGAAATTATCATCCAGAACATTGTTTTGGATCACAACATAATTCCTGTTGTACACTTTTATTCCGCAAGGATCTTCGAGTGTAGCATAACCTGATTTTATAACTTTAAAACCACTGACAACTACGCTGTCAGCTTTTATGGAAAGTACTTCATACTTTTTTTGACCGTCTAAAACAGGTACGTTTTTACCCAGAAAGACAATTCTTTTATTGATGATTATATTTCCTTCTTTATACAATCCTTTATGAACCATTACCGTATCACCAGCTTTGGCTAAAGCGATGGCTTTTTTAATTGATTTTATAGGCTTGTTGGGTCCCACCTCAATCACATTAGCATGAAGTAAAGAAGAGAATAATAAACATATATAGAGTACTATTTTCATTATTTATTGTCGAAAATTGTATTAATAATAATGCTTTTATTGTTTCAAAATAGCATCCCAGGTAATGAGTTTGGCGTTTAATTTAGTGCCGAATTCCTTAGCGTCTTTTTCTGATGAAAAAGCAATAATTCCTCCTCTCATTGGACTCTGAATTGCACTTCCTGAAATGAAATGAGCCGTTGAAGCGGGAATTAAAACATTATCCTGAGTAAAATCATGAACGTAATACGAACTGATTTTTGTGCTTGAATTTTCTTTACAATAATTCGTCATGCACATAATATCGTCAAATTTATAAGTTCTTCCTTTTTCGGTCAGAACTTCTGCTCCATATTTGCCGTCAGCAATGCTCATTTTACAAAAATCACAATTGTCTACATTTAATTTTATGGGAACTGCTTTGGTATTATTCGAACAGGACAAAAAGGACAAAGACAAAAAGAGTAACAGAACTGTTGCAGTTTTAGGTTTTTTAAATTTTTGCAAAAGATTGGATTCTTTAATAACAATAATAAACAGTAAAAATCCTGAAGCAATCAACAGCCATCCGCCAATATCAGGGATAGAATACGCGCCAAAATTAAGTAGCTGCTTGTATCCTATTAATGGTGGTTGATAAGACATCCCGGGCACTTGTATCGCCGCATTTGGATCTAAATTATGTCCATATTCATAATTCCATCTGTAAAAATCGACAGCTGCTAAAACTCCAAAAAGCACAAGTGAAATGAATAAAACATAAAGTGTTTTTTTCTTTGCAATAATTGCTGTTGCCAAAGCAAAAAGTGCAAAAAATATAAATATATAGGGTAATACTGTAAACTCAACAAAATCTTCTTTATGTAGGGTTTTCATTCCTATGTAATGATTTAATCCATTGATAATATCAACATCCCCGGCAATTTTATTGGCATGCAATTTAAGTACTAATCCTTCCGGATATTGTGGTGCAGATAACTCAATTCGCCACATTGGAACAAAAATAGAAGACACCAATAGCACCATCACTAACAAAAGTACGCCTTTTGAAAGTGTTGAAATTTTTGAATTGTTCATGATTGTTGATTTAAAAAAGGGAACAAAATAATAGTGTTCCCTTTTTATTTAAGATTTATAATTACTTGGTGGCGGGTAGATTTGTTCCCAAACTAAAAGTTAATGGAACGCTGCTTCCAGCCGGAGATACTCTGACATATCCTTGCATTTCCTGGTGCAATGCACTACAGAAATCAGTACAATAGAATGGGAAAATTCCAACTTTTTTAGGGATCCATTTTAAAGTGGCAGTTTCTCCTGGCATGATTAAAAGTTCTGCATTATCAGCCCCTTTTATGGCAAATCCATGAGGAACATCCCAATCTTGTTCTAAATTAGTAACATGGAAATAGACTTCGTCACCCAATTTTATTCCTTCAATATTATCAGAGGCAAAGTGAGAACGGATTGAAGTCATGTATACATCTATTCTATTCCCTTGTCTAACTACTTTTGCTTCTTTCTCTCCCTTGGCAACATAAGGGTGATTGTTTTCTTCAATTTTATAAAATTTCAACTGACCATTGTTTCTGATTAAATCAGCTGGAGCAGATTGAGCATAATGTGGTTCTCCAATAGTTGGATAATCCAACAAAAGTTTCATTTTATCACCACTAATATCAAATAACTGCGCACTTTGAGCTAATTCCGGTCCAGTTGGCAGGTATCTGTCTTTGGTGATTTTATTATAAATTACCATGTATTTACCAAACGGTTTTCTACTGTCTCCACCTGGAATAGAAAGGTGTCCAGGAGAATAATAGGTCGGTGCACGGTCTAAAACCTTCAATGTTTTAATATCCCATTTCACCACTTCTGAAGAAACGAAAAAAGTAGTATAAGCATTTCCTCTACCATCAAATTCAGTGTGCAATGGACCTAAACCTGGTTTTTTAACTTCACCATGTAAAGCGGCTTCATATTTAATGACTGGAATTCCTTCATAATTACCATCAAATTGTTTCGCGGCAATCGCTTTTTGCATTTTATCAAAACTAAATACAGGAATTAAAGCGGCTAATTTTCCACTACCTACAATATATTCACCTGTAGGATCAACATCACAACCATGAGGCGATTTTGGACATGGAATCATGTAACAAATATCTTTCAACTCTTTTGAATCAAGCACCAAAACTGAAGTTCTAATTTCTGATTTTGCGGTATGCGTTTTTTCATCCCAAGTATTGTGAGCATATTTTACAGCTACTTTTTTACCTTTACCCGCTTTAATATATTCTTCGGCTTTTTTCCAGTTTACTGCCATGATAAAATCTTTGTCTTTTTGCGAAGCATTCACTTCAAGCAAAGTATTGGCTTGTTCCGTATTATAGCAAGAGAAGAAAAACCAGCCATGAGATTTACCTTTTCCAGCGTGACTTAAATCAAAGTTTACACCAGGAGCTTCTATTTGGAAAGCAATATCCATTTGACCTTCTTTTCCAACTTTTACAAAGCTTAAATAGCCTTTAAAATTTTTCTTATACGTATTAATAGGAACATCCCCATTAGCATTGTCTGGCGGAACACTAAAGCGGGTTCCTGCTACTACATATTCCGTGTTTTCGGTAATAAATGGAGAGGAGTGATTTCCTGCACTGTTTGGCAACTCTATAATCTCTACCGTTTTGAACGTTTTTAAATCAACACGCGCAATTCTGGGCGTATTATTGGCATTGGCAAAAATCCAGCGACCATCCACTTCTCCTTTGGTTTGAGACAATTCTAAATGATGTTGATCGTCCCAAGGCACAAATCCATTTGAAGTATTCAGCATGGGCTTTGTTTCCTCACTGTACCCATAACCACTTTGGGGATCTACGGAAAAGATAGGAACAACCCTTAAAAGTCGTGCGCTAGGCAAACCATACACACTCATTTGTCCGCTAAAACCTCCTGAAACAAAATTATAAAACTCGTCATATTTACCTGGAGCAACGTATACTTTTTGCGCAGCATCACCACTTACGGCGTCACTGGAATCTTTTGGCTTACAAGAACTAAAGAAAGCGCTTACCAATACAAAAGCAAAGATTGCTTTTGAAAATTTATTTTTACTCATAATTTCTATTGTTGTTTGTATTCGCAAATCATTGATTTCATCCTACTTTATAAATTAAATTATTGATCAGAGACTACTTTACACCATCATTTTTACGCATATACTCTAACAAACTTCTTGCATCGGCATCAGATAATGCTTGATTTGGCATACGAACCAAACAAATTTCTAACTGCGCTTGAAGTTTTGGATCTTTATCAATCATAGGGTCAGGATTAGTAATAAAATTCATAATCCATTCTGGTTTGTTTCGAGTGGTAACCCCTTTCCAGCCTGGACCAACTAGTTTTTCATCTGTCATTTTGTGACAAGAAGAACATTTAACCGATTGGATTTTTTCCCCTTCGGCGGCCATAGCCACATCCAGTTTTGCTCCTAAATCTACTGAAGTGTGCTTTCCAATTCCCCTGTTTGGATCATAAGTGGAAGCATCTGGAGCCGCTTCAGCCGCCGCAGGCATTCCTTCTTCAGATGAAGTGATTGTTGAAGAATCCTCTTCGGATTTGGTTTTTTTATCGCCACATGAAGTTAGCATTACTAATGCAACTACAAAAAAAGATAATTTGTACATAAGAATTGGTTTTAAAATTTCTTTAACAAATTTCCAATTATATTAACGTATCGGTTATGACTTCAATCATACTTAAATATCTTTTTTTTCTGTTTTTAAAAATAAAAAAGCAAACGATACCCTTTTTTTAACAGCTAAACCTTAGTCAACTATAACTTAAAAACAATAGAAATGAAAAAATTAATTATTACAGCATTATTGGTTGTTGGAATAACAAGCTTTGCTCAAGACAAAAAAGAAACGAGAAAAAGAAATGATAGAGCTGAGATGGAAAAATAATTTCAAGCCTTAAAACCAGAACCGTAAATAACATTATGATATAAAAAATGCCCTCTCAATAAAAATTGGAGAGCATTTTAATTAGGCGATAGTCAAATTGAAAAGAATATTATTTTCCTTTGAAATAATTAGCTCCCCACATATCATATCTTTTTTTCATCGTTTCAATTTTGGTCTGAAAAACAGTCCAGTTTTTCTTTTCCTTTGGTGACCATAATACTTCACTAAGTGCACTCAAACGCGGAAATATCATATATTCTACTTTTGCTGGATTAGCCATATACTCTGTCCATACATTTCCTTGGGCACCCATTACATATTTAGCCTGTTGCTCATTCAATTCTTTAGGAATCGGCTCATAGCTGTAAATTTTTTCCAAATTAGTAAACCCACCAATAGTTACTTCTTTTTCATTTTTAGTCTGGGTATGATCTAAATAAACGTGACTCCCCGGAGTCATAATTACCTGATGGTTTTCTTTGGCTGCCGCGATTCCGCCTGCCTCACCTCTCCAGCTCATAACAATAGCGTTTGGCGCCAGACCACCTTCTAATATTTCGTCCCAACCTATTAAGGTTCTCCCATTTTTATTAATGTATTTTTCCATGCGTTGAATAAAATAACTTTGAAGTTCGTGTTCGTCTTTCAAGCCTTTCTCTTTTATTAACTGCTGACAGAATTCACTTCTTTTCCAAGCATCTTTAGGAGATTCGTCTCCTCCAACATGGATATATTTTGATGGAAATAAAGCCATTACCTCATCAAGAACATCTTCAAGAAATTTGAAAGTATATTCGGTTGGAGCATAAACATCTGTAAAAACTCCCCATGTTTCCTGAACCAGTTTTATTCTACCGCTTGCTAATTCCTGTTTACTTTTTTCAGAAATCATATTAGCCGGTATATCGGTTTTTTCGTTTGGAAAACAACTTAACAAAGGATAGGCTGCAATTGCCGCACTACTATGACCCGGCATTTCAATTTCCGGAATTACCGTAATGAATCGGTCTGAAGCATATTTAACAATGTCTTTTACTTGTTCTTGGGTATAAAAACCTTCCTCTGGGGTATTGTCGTTTCCTTTGCCTGGGTATCTGCCAACAATAGTTCCGTTTCTTTTAGAACCTATTTCAGTAAGTCTAGGATATTTTTTTATTTCAATTCTCCAACCTTGATCTTCGGTTAGATGCCAATGAAAATAATTCATTTTGTGCAAGGCTAGGTAATCGATATATTTTTTAACGAATGAAACCGGAAAAAAATGACGGCTTACATCCAACATTGAACCTCTGTAAGCAAAACGTGGTCCGTCTTTTACCGTTACTGAAGCAATCTTTAGACTCTTGCTTTTCCCTACAGGTAGCAATTGAATAAGTGTTTGCATACCATAAAATGTTCCTTGATTTGAATTTCCTTCAATCAACACACCCTCTTTGTCTGATTTTAAAGTATAACCTTCTCCTTTAAGCCCATCAATATTTTTAAGGCTTACAAGTTTAATACTGTTTTTAGAGGCTTTTTGAACTACTGGTAATTCAAATCCATAATACTCCAATAAATATTTATTTAAAAAAGCAGCTGTAGGTTTGTCCTCTTTGTTGGCAACCACCAAACTGGTTTTCGGGTTAATAATAAAATTGCCGGTATTTGTAATGACTTCTGCTGGCTGAGGAATGATTTTTACTTCCTGAGCAAATGAGAATGTGGTACATAAAAGAAATGAAAAGAAAAATGACTTTACCATATTTACGTTTTTTATTGATTAATTATTCTTTGTTAATTTATTAAGAAGCCACCATGACCTCTGTATAATTTGATTGGCGTGTCTAATGTTACTTTGATACAAGTCACATACTTATCGATAGCATTTTCCGGCAAATCGATGTAAACCAATCCAGGAACAGCACTCCAAGAAATTTTACCCACTACTTTATGAGTCAACTTCTTATTTGAACCCAAAACAGTAATATCCTGAATTTTGTTATCTAACCCTTTCAACATTACTTGTCCAGAAGTTTTTCCGTGCACAAATAAGTATAGTGTTTTTGAATCTTTCGACAGTGTCGTTGGTCCGTAGAAATGCCCTTGTGGAATTCCTGGAATGGTTCCGAAAATACCTTCTCCGTTTCTTCTGTTCCAATCGCCTAATTCTTTCAATGTAGAAACAACCGTTTCCGGATAAGTTCCATCAGGTTTTGGTCCAATGTCCAATAATAAATTTCCTCCGTTTGAAACCGCATCCACAAATATAGTTATTATTTCATAAGGTGTCTTCCAGTTGGTGTCGCTCACACGGTAACCCCAGTTTTCATTCATGGTCATACACAATTCCCACCATTTGGATGCAGGACGCACCACGGGGAAATTTTGTTCTGGAGTATCGTAATCGCCATACCCCTGCAAACGACCGTTGATAATCGTATTTGGGTTTCTGTCTAACATCATTTTACGTGTTTTTTCGGCCTGCCATTCATCGGCACTGTGCTCCCAGTCACCATCAAACCACCACAAATCGGGATTGTACCAGTCAGATATTTCTTTGATTTGTCCCTGAAAGAATTTCTGGAAACGTTCCCAACGAGCCGGTTCTTTTTTGATATCATAACGCTTTTTATTCTTCAAAAAATCAGGATAATCATTGTGTGTCCAGTCAATTAATGAGAAATAGGCTCCGCATTTCACATCTCTTTTACGCAATTCTTCAAATAAAGGTTTTATCATGTCTTTTTTGGCAGGACATGTTTTTATCGAACTCAGTTTCCCCAATTTGGTATCATACATCGCTACACCATCGTGGTGTTTGGTTGTGATTACCGCATATCTGGCCCCACAGTCTTTGATCATTTCTGCCCAAGCAGCAGGATCGTAATTGCTTAAAGTGAAACTTTTTTGCTGTTTCATATAATCTTCAACCGAAATGTTTCCGTTATGAAAACTCCAAGATTCCGAAACATCGGCCACCGAATAAATTCCGGCATGGATGAAGATTCCTAGCTTAGCATCTTCAAACCATTGCATTTTTTCTTTAATGGTTGTAGGATCAATTTTGGATTGCGCATTCCCGCAAAATACTGCTCCGCTAAAGAGAGCTAACAACATTACTTTTTTTATCATTTTAACAACATAAAATATTAATGAAAACCACAACAATTTACTAAAAAAGATGATTTCATTTCCTACTTAAATACAGCAGTCATCCTCTCAGTCTTTTTATTAAATTCATATACTTTTAGAAATCGAAAGATATAATGTCTGCTGTTTAAATATTAATTCAATATTATCTTTGTTTAATCATTAATTGTCTTTCAAAAGAAAAAACTCCTAATATACTTTATAAACCAATGAAATTGCTTTTGCTTATATATACTTTAAAATCTTTGATTCTTCCGTTGGGACCATCCTGACGAGGTAGATATTTCAAACCACTGACATTCATTTCTGACCCCAAATCAATTACAATCTGATGTGGGTGTTTGGGGGATTTTCCTTGCCATTCCGTATGCCAGATAGAAGTACTTTGAAGATCAAAAACATTATCAGCTTTACCGTCATCCCCATCCATTTCTTCACTGTCGGCATAAACGACTTTCCATTTGTTTCGGGGAATCTCTTTTCCATTTTCATCCAATAGGTACAATTCGGCAATGGTGGTATAAGGATCATTATCCTTTTGGGGACTCAAGGCTTCTAAACAGAAGTATCTGCCTTTACTCCTATTGAATTTCACTGTTTGCCATTCAATCCCTCCATTAAAAATCCCTTGGTGTATTGGCGTAATGCCTGCCAATTGAATTGTCTGGCCTTCCTTGCGGTGTTTCTCATTTTTTGTCTTTTGAGCTAGTTCATCCAGTTTAGGTATTTCCAAACCAGCCAAGTTATTTTTTGCAGGACCTATGTAGTCCAGAATAATAATTTCGTTGCTGCCTTTTTTCAGCCAAGGAGCAGGAACATACATCGTTTGTGTTGGACCAATATTCCAGAATCTTCCCAGACAATGTCCGTTGATCCAAACCAACCCTTTTCCCCAAGTGCTCACATCAAGAAACGTATCACCCGTTTCACTAAGAGAGAAAGTTCCTTTGTGATAAGCAGGCATCGTAGATTTTCCTGATTTAAATTTCAAGTAGGCTGGAGCTCCCTCATTACTTAATGCAATAGGATAAACTTGCCAATTAGTTAACTCTTTGACATCGCCATTAGATCCGCTTAATAAAACTTTATCAGTTATACCTTTCCTGTCGTGCAATGCCCCGCCATAGTTTACCCTTCCCATGGCTTCCACTAAAATATCCAATACATCCCCTGCTTTTGTCGCCGGTAATTTGCAACTGTTTTCATTTTTTCTTCGATCAAGCGTGGCAATCTTTTTTCCGTTAATAAATACCAATGCGAAATCATGTACTTCCTGGATATTTAAAGTGGTGGCTGCTCCGCCTGACAATTTTGTGCGATAAAGAATACTTCCATAACCTTGATCGTATTCTTCCATATTTCTTACCTTCTTATCATTAACAAACGCCGGAAGATTAGACAATAAAGGAGCGATTTCGGTAGTGGTAAATGCCGGAATTTTTATGATTGGATTTCTTGCAGGCACTGTCGCTAAAGTTTCCCCTTCCTGTAAATATTTCGAAAAAAGGGTACGCAAAGCATAAAATTTTTCTGTATCCCAACCTGCTTCGCTTATTGGTGCATCATAATCATAACTGGATGTCTGGGGCAGATAAGGTGGGCTGTTGGCGCCTGTCCATTGTCCGAATGTCGTTCCTCCATGAGCCATATAAATACTAAAAGAAGCTTTGTGATCTAACATATACGCAATTTCCTTTACCACATTAGCAGTAGAACCGGTATGATGTTTTGTCCCCCATGAATCAAACCAACCCGGATAATATTCGCCACACATTAAAGGTCCTTTAGGTCGAATATTACGTAATGCCTTAAAACCAGACTCAGGATTACCTCCAAAATTGACTACACTAAAGATATCCTCACGCACATCGTTTTTTAATTGTGATGGGCCATCACAGGTAAAAAGTGGAACTTTAAAACCTGCTTTAACCAAGTAATCCCGGATCTTACCAATATATTCTTTGTCATCTCCATAGGAACCATATTCATTTTCCACTTGGGTCATAATAATGGGACCACCATTGGTAACTTGTAATGGCGCTAATATTTTCCCAACCTGATTTAAGTAGATTCGGCAACGTTCTAAATAATAAGGGTCCTGCGTACGCAATTTAATATCTTTCTTTTTAAGCAACCACCAAGGAAAACCACCAAAATCCCATTCAGCACAAGCATAGGGTCCTGGGCGCAGGATTACAAACAGACCTTCTTTTTGGGCAAGCTTACAAAACTCAGCGGCATCTGCCATTCCGGACCAATTAAACTGTCCCGGCTGTGGTTCATGCATATTCCAGAACAAATACGCACAAACTGTATTCAAGCCCATTGCTTTGGCCATCTTCAAGCGGTGTACCCAATATTCTTTGGGAATGCGGGCAAAATGCATTTCTCCGCAGCGAATCACATAGGGTTTTCCATTTAACAGAAAATCATTTTCCCCTATTTTAAAATCTGTTGACGTAACAAGAGTCCGTCCATTGGCAGGCAAGTCTTGAGATATTGCCTTGCCGACAATAAAAAGCAAGGATAAAAGTGCAATTGTTTTTTTCATTATTTTTTTTATTTAAAAAGAATGCGGAAAATATTGATTGTCAACAGAACCATCATCAAACAAATCAATAATGGCATAACCTGGAGGCGTTTGTTTATAATACGTCTTCCCTGCTGAGTCTTTGTCACCCGCTTCCCACCAGAAACCACTTAACGCACCGTTACAGTAATAATGTACGTCATTGTAAACAGCGTTGTCCAATAAATGAATGTGTCCGCTAAAGCAACTAATCTTTTTGTCCTTATGTATATAAAAAAGATCGCTTATATATTTTGAATCCGTGTGATTTCCTCCATCAACATGAGTACATGCGGCAAGGATAGGATAATGGCTTAAACAAATAACCGGTGTACCGATAGGAATAGCTTGCAAATCCTTTTCCAACCATAGTCGTTGTTCATCGTCCAACGAGCCTCCGTTATTATTACTGTCCAATATTACAAAATGCCAATCTTTTTTGTCAAAACTGTAATACCGATTGGGAATTCCCAATTGCTTCACCACATAGTCTTTTCCATACATTGGATCCTTTTTATCCGGTGCTGCCCACCACATATCATGATTTCCAAGGCAACTGTGAATCTCAAAGTCGTTAATCCCTTTGGTAGTTTCATCCCACACCTTCCATAGTTCATTCACTCTCTCACGGGTAATATTACCGTAGTCCGCTGCAAATATTGTATCTCCTCCATTCAGGAAGAAATCGACTTTATGCTTTTTTATCTCTTCTAAACATTTTACAAACCGATCGGGAGCATTTTCTTCCGGTCGGATATGCACATCGGTGATATGCGCGATGCGTAATACTCTTTTACGTTTATCCTTTTGTTCTGCAGCAGAAATAATTGATGTTGTTCCGCTCAATGCGACTGTACCAACAGTCATTCCAATATATTTTAATAAATCTCTTCTTTTCATATGTAGATACTATTTGTTTTTTATCGAAATATGGAATTGATGACATTCTATATTGCTTTTTTGGGAGTAATTGAACGTTGTTTCGCATCAATTGATTAAATTCCCGTTCAAAAATAGATTCCGAAAATAGAATATATTTTTCAAATCACATAACGGTACCTACCAGTTTGTAAAGTATTATGCTAAACTTATTGTAACATCCCAAACTGATAAAAAAAACACTTTAGCTTATTTCTAATATTAAAACAAAATTATTAAAAAAAGCGTTTGGTATTATTCATCATATTGGTTGTTAATTTGAAACTTTAATTACCCACACATGGTCTGTAACCGATTTAAGAGAAGCCGGAACATTTACCTCGACGGCATCTCCTTTTTGTTTCCATGAAAGGTTTGATTTACTCCCCAATAGCTGCAACTTTGTGTTTTTAGAAAACGGGATTTTCGTTAATAGCTGCTTCTCTTTCGGAAAATCAAACAGAAAAATATATTTTGTATCACCATCCTTGGTTTGGGTATAGCGGATTTTTTCCCCTTCGCCAAACACATTGAACATGCGGCTGCCGTAAATGGCTTCTCTATTTGTTTTGATCCAAGTTCCAATCTCTTTCAAACGCTGGTAAGCCACAGGATCGAGTTCACCATCTGGCCCCGGACCTATATTTAGCAAATAATTTCCTCCTTTGCTTACAATGTCAACCAATTTTTCAATAAGTTCATTGGCGGGTTTGTAAACATCATTAGGCACATAACTCCAGCTATTGCCCATAGTCATACAGGTTTCCCAAGGGTAAGGCAAACCTGCTTCAGGTATGTGCTGTTCAGGGGTAAGATAATTTTGTTGTTCTCCCGGAACAGCCCGGTCAACTACGATCAACTTGGGTTGCTTTGCTCTCACTTCTTTTACCAATCTCGGCATGTCTATGTCTTGATTCTGCGGGTTGCGTGCCCATCTGGAGCCTTCGGAAACATCTGCCAAATATTTCTTTACTTCATCGTCGCTTGTTTTTCTGACCCAGCCTCCGTCTAGCCAAAGGATATCCAATTTCCCATAATCACTTGCCAACTCATTAATCTGATTGTGGGTAAAATCAACGAATTTCTTCCATTGCTCGGGATGTTTTTGAATCGAATAATTTGCATTGCGGTCACTTGGTGGGAATTGTTTCCACCAATAGGTATCAGTATGCCAGTCGGGTTTGGAGAAATAAGCTCCTATCCAGAAATTCTCTTTTCTGAAAGCTGAAAAAATTTCTTTGGTAACATTACTTCTTGGATTGGTTGAAAACGGCGAACCCTTATCGGTAATCTTATAATCGGTATATTTACTGTCGAACATACAAAATCCGTCGTGGTGTTTGGTGGTAAACACCATGTATTTCATCCCGGCATCCTTGGCTGCGGTCGCCCATTTTTCGGGATTAAATTTTACAGGGTTGAATGTGTTTTTAAGATTTTCGTAGGCCTTTACATAATCTGTATAATTATCGGCCACCCCTTGTTTTCGGCCGCCACTAGCCCAACTTAAATCTTCAGGGCAAATGCTCCAACTTTCCACAATGCCCCACTGACTATAGGTTCCCCAATGCATCAGCAAACCAAATTTGAGATCCTTCCATTCCTCTAACCTTTCTCTAATGGCAGGATCCGGGTCCGGATAGTACTCTTTTTCCTGGGCTTGAAGATTGATTGTCATCAAAGAAAACAATAAAAACAGTACTGCTTTTTTAAGAATTTGGGGTATGTCTTTCATGGCTATTGTTTTTTTATTGACTTTTTAATTCAATTGCTTGAAACACAGTTTAGTATGTTTCATTTTTGTATTCAAATTTATTTTGGAAGTTTTTTATCCTCTATTTTCTTTTTAAGAGCCAGTAATAAGTCAATGTCCTTTTTTCTCATTTTACCTTCAGTATTGGGCGGACAATTAAGAATTAAAACATTGTCCTGCGCAGTGGCTTTTTTATACAAGTCATATAATTCATCTACTGATTTGTAAGTGGTGTCTGTTGTATTAAAAAACCAGTTTTTGCTCATACATACGGTAGATTCCCATGGTAAGTAATATTCTTTTCCACCATGTGTAAATATTTTAGGGTCATTTTCTTTGGGTAAATAGGGATCTCCTAATCTAAAATCACTTGGGAAATAACGAAAAGGGTAACCTTCTTTTTGATCTTTAGGCTCTACCAAATGGTAATCGGGATTTTCGGGCAAACCAATAGTCCAATTTATTCCTATTTGGCAATTTGGCTCCCTCGACTTTATTGTATTGTAAATATCTTGTGTTGGCCATCTGTAATTTGGTTTTTCCCATCCGCCATCAAACCAAAATTCCACAATATTTGTATGTTTTTTTGTTATCGTAATTAATTCATCCAATTGATTAATCATGTATTGATTATATTTAGCGTCTAAAGTGCTGTCTTTCGTATCGGCATTTTTATTTCTATCCCAAAGCGAATAATATAAACCCAATCCGATATTATATTTTTTACACGCTTTGGCTACTGCTTCCACCACATTGGTTTTGTTACCAGAATTTGCTACATCATATTCGGTATATTTACTATCCCATAAGCAAAAACCATCGTGGTGTTTTGTAATTAAAATTACATACTTCATCCCTGCATTTTTCGCAGTTTTTACCCATTGCTCAGCATCTATCATTGTTGGATTATAAGATGAGACCGCTATTGAACCATCTGTCCATTCCTGATTCACAAAAGTATTGATCCCAAAATGAATGAACATACCATACTTACGGGCAATCATTTTCTTTTGTGCTTCATTGGGAACCTTTGAAGGTGTGGGAACTATGCTATTTTTTTGGGCAAAAATTGTTATGGAACAAATTGTAAAGAAGATAAAAAATACTTTTTTCATTTTATAGATTTTCGAAGATTACAAAGCCCTGTCCAAATGCGTATACCCACCATCCACATGAATCAATTGTCCCGTGGTATGGCTGGATTTTTCGGATAAAAGAAAAGCAACCATATTGGCTATTTCCTCTGCAGTCGTCATTCTTTTTCCGAATGGAATCTTATCCGTGATTTCTTTTAATTTCTCTTCGGGATTGTCAAAAGTTTTAATCCAAGTTTCATACAAAGGCGTAAAACATTCGGCCACAATTACCGCATTTACGCGGATGCCGTATTGCAACAATTCCACCGCCCACTCCCGAGTTAAGGCATTGCGCCCGCCATTGGAAGCCGCATAGGCCGAGGTGTTTCCTTGACCCGTTTCGGCTGTTTTTGAACCGATGTTTACAATCGCTCCCTTTGATTTTTTCAATTCAGGCAAAGCATGATGCGCCATTAGATAATAATGCACCAAATTTTTATGTAGTGAAGCCATGAAAGATTCGTAATTGCCGTTTTCCAATCCAACACCGTCGTTTACCCCTGCATTATTAATAAGCCCATCGATGCGGCCGCATTCGGCCACGACTTGTTTTACGGCTCTTTCACAGTCTTGGGGATTTGTCAATTCGGCAACAACGGCCTTTGCTTTTCCTCCCGAAGCCTCAATTTCTTTCACAGCAGCCTTATTATCTTCTTCACTTCTTCCGATGATAAAAGGGATGGCTCCCTCTGAAGCCAACACTTTGCAGATTTCCAAACCTATTCCTTTGGCTCCGCCGGTTACGATAATTATTTTGTTATTTAAATCTAAGTTCATTTCCGTTTTTTTATAAATGATAAAATTCTATTGCATTTCCACCCCAGAGTTTATCTTGTTCCTCATTCGAAAATTTCGAAAAATAATGCTCAACAATATCCCATGATTCTCCATAAGATGCCGCCAGCAAACTCACTGGCCAATCACTGCCAAACATTAAACGATTGACGCCAAAAACTTCCGTAACCACATCTAAACAATACGTAAAATCGGCCTCTTTCCAATTGTTCCAGTCGGCTTCGGTCACTAGGCCCGAAACCTTACACATCACATTGGGGTACCTTGCAATCTCCCGCATTCCTTTTTCCCATTCTGTAAAATCCGTTTGCCTGAAATCTGGTTTTGCCAAATGGTCTATTACAAACTTTTGATTGGGAAATCTTTTCACAAACTCGACAGCAACTGGTAAATGCTTTGGAAAAATCAAAAGATCATATGTAAAATTATACTTCGCCAGTTTCGCTATTCCTTTGCAAAAATCCTCCTGTAACAAGAAATCCACTTCTGGTTCCCCCTGTACGATATGGCGAAAACCTTTTAATTTTTTAAATTGGAAAAAATGCTCCAACCTTGCTTCCAGATTAGCTGCCCTTAAATCAATCCAACCTACAACTCCCTTTATGAAATCATTTTCTTTTGCCAATAACAACAAAAAATGAGTTTCATATTCGCTTTGATCGGCTTGTACCGCGATACAGCCATCAATATTATTTTTCTCCAATAAAGGATATAAATCAGCCGGCAAAAAATCCCGCTGAATCACCTTCATGGCATCACTAATCCAAGCGTCTTTTACCGGATGGTATTTCCAAAAATGCTGGTGGCTGTCTATTCGCATTTCAATTCAAATATTTTTTCCATTAGCATCCATTTTTCTCCTGACTTTGCAAATGGTAGCGCTTGTTGAAACTTCCACATCAATTCTTCCCATTCCTGCACTTTAGGATTATTGGCATCCATTCCTGATTTTTTTTCAAAAGAAAAATCTTCATTGGCCTCGATAATCATTAACATACGATTCCCGACACAATAAATATCCAATACTTCAATTCCAGAATCTTTAATACTTTTGATAATCTCCGGCCAAACATTTTGATGATAGGCTTTGTACTCGGCCATCAACTGTGGATCTTCTTTTAAGTCTAAAGCCAAACAATATTTTTGTATTGACATAATTTATTTTTTATAAGCTACCGCAACTTGCTTGCTTGATCCTAATCCTTCCAATCCTAATTCAATCACATCACCCGCTTTAATATAAACTGGTTCGGGTTTAATTCCTAAACCAACTCCCGGAGGCGTACCTGTACTGATAATATCGCCTGGCAACAAAGTCATAAACTGACTCAGATAATGAACCAAAAAAGGTATTTTAAAAACCAGATTTAACGTATTGCTGCTTTGATAGGTTTTACCATTTACGGTCAACCACATTTTTAAATTATCTACATCCGCAATCTCATCTGTTGTAGCCATGAAGGGTCCTAATGGTGCAAATGTATCGCAACCTTTTCCTTTGGCCCATTGCCCGCCACGTTCCAGTTGATAGGCTCTTTCGCTGTAATCGTTATGCAAACAATAGCCCGCCACATAATCCATCGCATCGGCTTCCTCCACATAACTTGCTTTTTTCCCTATGACAAAAGCCAATTCTATTTCCCAATCTGTTTTTTCACTGTTTTTTGGAATTATTAAATCATCATTTGGTCCACACAAAGCAGTTGTCGATTTAAAAAAAATAATAGGCTCTTCCGGGATTGGCGCATTGGTTTCTAGACAATGATCCACATAATTTAAGCCAATGCAAATAATTTTTGAAGGTCTTGCCACCGGCGAACCCAAACGAACAGAAGCCTCAACTTCCGGCAATGATGGATTTCCGTCTAAGGCTGCCTTTAATTTTTCAAGTCCATTTTCTTCAAAAAATGCTTCGTTGTAATCTGTAACAATTGAAGAGACATCAAATCTTTTTTCTGCTATTATAACCCCTGGTTTTTCTTTTCCTGATTCTCCAAATCGTATTAGTTTCATTTTTCTTATTTTTTATTGTAATTTTATTTCTATAATCGTATCAATTGCATCTAATTGTAGCCCATCCAAATATACAAACACTCCTTCTGGTTGTTGTTTGAATTTCAATGTCTTTTTACTATTGAACAGGGTACACTTTACAACTTTGTTCTTTAATTCGGGAATAAAAATATAGGATGCCTGTTTAGGCGTTTTGATGATATGGGCATACCATATTTTATCTTTGGTTGTAACCACTCCCCATTCTTGCCCTTTCATAACAGCTCCTCTAGTTCCATAAATACTTTGACCGTTTATTTTCATCCAATCTCCCATTTCTTTTAAGGTATCAACAAATTCCGGTTGAATGGTTCCGTCAGGCATTGGACCTACATTCAACAAAAAATTAGCATTAAGGCTGGCCGCATTAACCATGTAATGTATTAAATCCTTGGTCGATTTGTATTTTTTATCTGTGATATTAAAGCCCCAAGAATCATTCATGGTTTCACAAGTTTCTAATGGCAACTGAGAAACGGATTGTCCACCGAAACCTGTTGAATTGCCTCCTGGTAAGTCTTTTTCGAATGCTTGAAAATCTTCTCCAGGCAAAGGCGTTAAATGATGGTTATTTGAAATCAAACATTGCGGTTGCAAAGAGTGAATGAGTTTATAAATTTCATCATAGTGCCAGTTTACCTTTGACTGCAACGCTTTATCATGGTCATTATCCAATTGATCCCAATGTCCGTCAAACCAAATTCCGTCAATTTTTCCATAATTGGTTAACAACTCGGTCAATTGTGCTTTCATGAAACGGATGTAACTTTCCCAATCGCTCTTCTGTGTTCTTCCTGTCCCTTTTCCGGTTTTTCCCGTTTCATATTGGTAATCGCTTCGATACCAATCCAACAACGAATAATAACAAAACAATTTAATGCCTTCCTTATGACATTCATCGGCCAATTGTTTCAAGGCATCCTTTCCGTAAGGCGTATTGGTAATTTTCCAATCGGATTGTTTAGTATCCCAATTGCTGAAACTGTCGTGATGACGGGTGATGAAAGTAATGTATTTCATGCCTCCGGCCTTTGCTGTCGCCACCCATTTCTTGGCATCAAAATTTTGTGGATTAAAGATATTTATCAGGCGTCCGTATTCTTTAACTCCGATATTTCGATTGTTCATGACCCATTCTCCATTCCCCAAGACGCTCGAAGCCCCCCAATGAATAAACATTCCCAGTTTCATATCCTGAAATTCTGCACGGGCCTCCAGATTTTCCTTTGTAGGTGTGTAGGTTTGTGCCTGTAAAGCCATTGTGACAGTACAGCTAAATAACAAACTCAATAATAATTTTCTCATTTTGGTCATAGTTTTTTGAAAGTTATATTCTTTTAAAATTTTAATTTGGCGTAAAATTTAATCCTCTTCCTTATATGGCTTGAATTTGTGTTTCAGATAAAATTTGATTGAATACTTTCAAATCTTTCATTTTTCCGATAAAAGAATTGCTGCTGTCTCCTATTGTATTTAGAGGAAAGAACAATGTTTTCATAACCCAAATCGAATCATTTTTATAGCCAGTCGGGATTTTTTCCCTCGTCAGCTTTTTAACCAATTCCCCATTCAGGTATAATGTTGTTGAGTTATTATCACCTGTAATTGCAATAGTAGTCCACTTATTTTCAGGAATCACAACACCAAAATCATAATCCTTTCCTTCGTGTGAAAAACCAAGATTCGATGTATTGCCTTGTTTTAGTTTTACAATTGAATGATTCGATTGAAAAAGCACCGCATTGGCAGCATTATTTTCCGAAGGATTTATTTTAAAACTGACCGTATAATTATATCCAATTTCGTTGAATGGAAGTTTTACATAACTGTCACTATTCTTAAGACTTAATACTTTTCTGTTTCCATCAGCTACATAAGTTGCATGATGCAGTTTTTTTATTTCATCATCGCCTTTCATCGCAAAATCCACAACTAAAGAATCCTTAGCAGTAATTTTTCCTCTCAAATTCAGTCCCGGACCTTCATTTGTACCTTTGGCTTTGCTGGAAAACTCATCGAAATTTACCGTTGTACCTGTACCAGTCCACATTTTTTCACTCAAGACTTGAATTGCAGGAAATACTCTGTCTGTTACATCCTGAGCGGTAATTCCATTTTTGGCAACATCATTCCATACGGCAAACATTCCTCCTCGTATAAAAGGGTCTCCCATTTTGAAAACCACATTTCCAATGGTAACCGGTTCCCATTTTTCATATAAATGTTTCAGGTTTAAATAATCATAATAATAACCCGCAGCAGGCACAATATAAAGCAAACCATCAGGCGTGCTAATTAAAGGATAGCCCAATTCCTTCATTTTCAAAGGATCAGCATATCCATTGTACCAGGCATTCATCGTAACGCCTTTTGAGGTAACAGGGGTAATGCCTTCAGCATGCGTTAAAGCACCCCAAATTCGTACATCTTTGCCAAAACTTTGTACGTATTTTATAAAATGATCTGTGAACTTTCTAAAAGGTTCCGCTTCTTTTTTTGCGTATTCGTCTGTTCCAATGTGCACTTCTTTGAAACGAAACACCGGATTTTTTCCTTCTAAGTATTCTTTAAATATATTTTCTACAATGGTATAGGTTTCTGGATTTTTTATATCCAAATGGTCTTTGCCAAATTCTTTACTTGCAATTTGCGGAAATGCTTTTGAGATAGCCAAAGAATGCGCAGGCACGTCAATCTCAGGAATAATATTTATCCCATAACTTTCGGCAAGCAATTGCAGATCAATAAATTCTTTCTTGGTATAAAATTCTCCCTTTGTAGCTAATTGTGGATATGTTTCACTCTCCAGCCTAAACCCGCTATAGGTGCTATCCCAGTCATCGTTGAAATGTTTCACAAACGCATTGTCACTTAGGTGTATTTGAAAATCGCCCATTTTATAATAGGACATCATCTTTACATAATCACGTAAAAAATCAATTTTGAAATATTTTCTTCCAACATCCAGCAGAAAACCTCTTACCTCATATTTAGGATAATCCCTTGAAATTCCCTTAGCCAAAGAACGGTGCTGCACATCCTTATCCAATATTTGCAAAATAGTACGCGTCCCCCAAAAAGCTCCTTTATATTCGGCCGCATTTATGGAAACATAATCTTTGATCGAAAGAGAATAACCTTCCGTTCCCAATTCTTCTTTATTGGCATTTAGAGAGATGAAAATATCACCGGCTTTGGGAGTCCCCACAAAAACAGCTGGTTTTATTTTGCATTGTTCAACCAGATCATTTTGAAAAACTTTGGCCGCTTGCATCAGGATCGATGCATACTTTGCATCCACCACAATTCTTGATTTAGCTGTCAATACAAAATTGCCTTCACCCCCATGCCACTCTCTCAACGAAGGAATCACAAAGGGTTTCGCATTCTTCCCTTTATCTTTATAGGTTCCTTCTACTTTTACGGAATAAGGAATCTCCATGGAGGAGCCGTCAGTTTTTTTAATTGCTTTAAACAACAAATTAACCTTCATATCATTTAACGGACTGAAAATGGTACCCGACTTACTTATTACCGAAAGATTATCCGATCCTATTAGTTGCACGCTATATCCTTCAGGACTAGCCTGCATCTTATAGGTCGAAGTCCCTTTTGAAATAAAGGATTCCATCACCACTTTTTCCTTTAAGAAAATCGAGTCTGTCTTGGTCATTTTCGATTGTGCTGATGCTTGCATTGACACCAAAAGAAAACCCATTAACACCAAATGTTGTTTGTAATTCATAATCAATTATTTTTTATCTTCTTTATTAAAATACAATCCAATTTCGGCCAATGCCGGCTGCAATCTGGCTGATACAATACGCAACCTTACTTTAGTTGTGGTTACAGCCGGAAACTCTAACAAGCGTTTGAAACCAATAGTGGTTCCTTCAGTAGCTTTTTTCCATTCTCCATCTACCCAATATTCCAAAATGAATTTCTCAACCCTTTGTCCGACACTAATATTTTCCTGAAGCGACAGTACATTGAATGTTTTTTCTCCCTTCAAACTCATTTCAACTACATTATCATTTCCTTTCATGGAAAATGAAAGATGTGTAGCATCATTCCCGTCCAGCAAAGATTTTATTTTTTTAACCGCACCAACTCCTTTTGCTTCTTTCAGAAGATTTACTTTGAATATAGCATCCAATTTCCCTTTCCAGCTTTTTAAGGCAGCTACGTCAAAATCAGTAAGCAATCCTCTTTTATCCGGTGGTATATTCAATAATAAAACTCCGTTTCTTCCAACCGAATGAAAATAAATTTCTTTCAGATATTCCGGAGTTTTCACTTTTTTATCTTCTGATTCATGATAAAACCATCCCGGACGGATCGATACATCTGTTTCGGCAGGATACCATTTTAAGGCATCTCCATCCCTTAATTGACTGCGACTTCCTAAAACCTGGCCGGTCATATCACCTGCTGGCGGCGTATCTACTTTGGTTTGAGAACCTTCATTTAATTTATTCTTTTTCCCTACCGGTACCACACTCCATTCTTCCTCACGACCATGTCCGCTCTCGGTTCCCACCCAGCGAACATCAGGTCCGGAAACCGCAATTACAGCTTGAGGTTGTAATTTTCGGATATGGGCATACCATCTCTCAAAATCATATACTTGTTTTTTACCGTTAGACCCTTCACCATTGGCACCATCAAACCATACCTCATCCACTTTGCCATATTGGGTAAGCAATTCCGTTAACTGATTGATAAAATACTCGTTGTATGCCTCTGTTCCATAGGAAGCATTATTACGGTCCCAAGGTGATAAATATACTCCAAAACCTAGTCCAAATTCCTTACAGGCATCAGCTACTTCTTTTACAACATCGCCTTTCCCATCTTTCCAAGGGCTGTTTTTTACAGAATATTCCGTGAATTTACTTGGCCACAAACAAAAACCATCGTGATGCTTTGCCGTAAGAATAATCTGTCTGATTCCCGCATCTTTACAAGCTTTTACCCACTGCTTTGCATTCAATGCGGTTGGGTTAAACAATTTAGGGTCATCTTTCCCCTCTCCCCATTCTCTGCCCGTAAAAGTGTTTATTCCAAAATGAATAAAACCCGTTAATTCCAAACGCTGCCAACGCAATTGCTGTGGTGTAGGGGTAATAGTAGCCGCTATTTTTAACAATTCATCGTCTGACATTGATGCATTGACTGAAACAAAATTCTTTGTTTGCGCAAAACCTACCGTTGTAAGTATTGTCATTAAAAACACTAAGTCTATTCTACTTTTCATTTTATATTTTTTAATTATCTAAAAACTGGCTTCCAATGCTTGTCCTTTGTTGAGTTTCACTTCATAAACATCACCATTTTTCTGAACATTCGCTGTATTCCATTTCGGTTTTTCTCCTTGAAAATCATCCTTAATTCGTACTATTCCTGCTTTGTTTGCAGCAATCCTGAACCAGATCGTTTTGTTATTTTTTCGGGATGCAGAAACTTTATAACCTCCTTCAGCCCTTAAATCGGTAAAGGAAACATCTGCCCATTTTTTTGGTGTCGCAGGAAATAAACGAATGATTCCCGTATTGATTTTTCCCGGTGTGGAGCTCCAACTTTGCAACAACATTTCCTGAACCGCTTGAGAAGCCAGAAAATTCCCTTCCAAGGTAAACGGTCGGTAGGTGAAATTAGAATACCCACTTTTAGTTTGGTCTCCGTTGACATGGAATCCGTTTCGCAATACAAAGGCTTTCACAAAAATGTCTAGGTTTCTGACTGCTTCCTCAGCATCCCCAACCCTTGCCTGCATACAGCTCATCCATGAAAAAGTGTAACCGCACCATTCACTTGTTCCTTTATTTTGCCAATTTTTCAAACTGGCTTTTATAATTTTGTCCTCTTTCTCTCCTCCTTCTTTTGTAATCAGATTGAAAGGATACAGTCCCATAATATTAGATAAATGCCTGTGACTCTCCGGCAATTCATTAACGGCATCAATTAATAATGTCCCGTCCGATTTAGTATGAAAATCACCTAAAGCGATAGCCGCATCCGACCATTTTTTGGCTTCCGAAGTTTTATTACAAGCCGTTGCCATTTCGCTCAGGGAAAGAAACAACATTTTCAAACACATCAAATCGTAATTGCTGTTTGGTTGCAACCATGCTTTCGGACTATCGTCAAAAATCTCCGGCGAAGAAGAAAGCGGTAATTTCAAAATACCTTTTTCATCAGGCTTCAACAAGCCTAACATGCACTCGCCTACTCCAGAGCTCCATGGATATGCTTTTTCTTTTAGGAAATTCTCATCGGCAGTATACATCCAATGCATATAGAATAAATGGGCGCTCCAGGCACTCATGGTAGGCGATAAACTATACTGTCCCCATCCGCCCAAAGGCTGACCCGAATAAGACATCGTTCCTGGACAAGCCAGTCCGCCGGTACCATAAAAATCTTTGGCAAAATCCTGAAAAACTTTACGTCTGTCCCATAAATAATTGATGTAGGACAAACCTTCTTCAAATCGACCTGATTCCTGATAAGCCATATAGGTCATCTGTGTGTTTAGGTCATTGTGGTAATCGCCTTTCCAAGGTGGCAATGCACCGTTGTCTGCAGTCCAAACACCCTGAAGAGGCATAGGAGGTGCATCGGAACGAGAAGCGGCACCGTAAAAATATTGTACCAAATTGTATTGTTTTTGTACCGCAGCATCAGGAACGCTGACACTGGATTGTATCCAAAACTTCTCCCACCATTTCTTGTGACTTTTCAAAACGAAAGCGTATCCTTTATCTAAAGCGGATGCGCATCGATCACGTCCTAAAGACAAGAAATCTTTGGCATCATTTGTTGATGTAATGGATATTGCCAAAAGCGTTTCGTCTTTAATCTGCTTTGACTGGACATAAACACAGTATTTCAATCCGCCTGCCGCTTCTTGAATATACCATTGTGCGTTATTTAATTTTCCTTTCACGGCTTCCGGATAGCCTAACTTCTCCATAGTTCCTCCACTGGAAGGACCTGAATTTCCATTCCTGTTTTTTCGAAACACATCCATGGTACTTAAAAGGTTAATGGAAGAAGGAATAGTTCCTTTTACAGAAAGAAGTATAACCGGATCTGTGGCACTATAGAATACTTTAATTATACCATTTGAATTGAACCGGGCAATGCCTTCAGCGGAAGATAAGTTTAATTCGAAATTTTTAACGATTTCAGATACGGGCAGCTGAATTTCTACACGTCCGGCCGGTAATTTGGTTGGAGTCACGCCATCATAAGGCTGGTTCCACCAATTATTAACCACGTCCTGTTTATTCTGTTTTATTAAATCAACTCCTTTTTGATAGGTATTCTTTTTCCACCATTCCGGTTCCCCATTGGTGCGTTCATCCCATAAATCACCACGATCCAAGGACAAGCGAATGATATTGTTTTCGCCCCATAAAAGTCCACCCATCAAACCATTACCTAAGGGAATCGCCTCGTCCCAAGTTTTTATGGGAGCTTGCAAAACTAAATTATCACCAGACTTTGGCAATTCTGGCAAAATACTTTTTTGAGCAAAAACGCAATCTTGGTTAATGACCAAAATCAGAAGAAGAATGTATTTTAATTTATTCATATTTTTTTATTTATTCAATAACATAAATAGTCGCACTTCTTGCACCATGCGCCCCAATTACCAAAGACTGTTCTATATCGGCTGTTTTTGATGGTCCGGCAATGAATGCACCGAAACCTTCTTTTGCCACATCAATGCTGTCATAAGCCTGATGCATCGTTGGCACAATATCTTTTTTGTCAATTACTACTATTAAATGCTGACAAATAAAAGGCAATAACCTGTTTACCATTTGACTTTCATAAATCCATACCGCACCATTTTCGGCTACGCCAACAGTTCCTTTAATATAGGCTTTTTCTAATTTTTCTAATTCCGAAGCCGTAAATGAAACCACCTGATCGTCAACATCGCCTAAAGCCGCTATGGTATTAACAACAAAATTGCCGCTTGCTTTATCTGCAATTAATTGCTCTTTTAATTCCGTTATGTCCTGTACCAATTCCACTTTACCGCCAATGCTTTCCAACACTGTTTTAAACTGCGCATAAACATCCTCATAACGAATTAATGCATTCCTATCGATAAGAGGAAGTGCTGTCAATTCCGGTTGATTGATCGCTATGGTATTTAATATTTTTTCTCTTGCACTCATGCTTCGCTCTGGCTTTATTTCTTGTTCGTTTTCCCGTTTTTCAAATACCAATCCCGGAACGATTCCTTTGGTGGTTCGGGCATTTCTCTTTGTTTGTACCAAACATTTAATTTATTGTTCACCACAAAAGGAACTATTCGTATCATCCATCTTCCCATTTTCCCTGCGAAACGATATACTTTTGGTTTTGACAATAGAAAGTCCATTCCCTTCATTCCTATTTTTTTGCTTGTGGCAACATAGCCTTCGGCAGCAATGACTTGTCTCCATTTCCACAACTGCTCATGGATATTAATTTTCACGGGACAAACATTGGTGCAACTGCCACATAGGGTTGATGCAAATGGTAAATCAGCGTTGGCTTTCATATCCAAATTTGGATTCAAAATAGAACCAATAGGCCCCGCCACAGCAGTATGATAGCTATGCCCTCCGCTACGACGGTAGACCGGGCAAGTATTGAAACAAGCCGCACAACGAATGCATTTTAATGAATTTCTGAAATCTTCCCGACCCAGTTGTCGGCTGCGACCGTTATCAACTAGTACAATATGCATTTCCTGATTGGGTCTGGGTTTGTGAAAATGGCTGGAATAAGTAGTAATTGGTTGTCCGGTGGCACTTCTTGCCAACAAACGCAAGAATACTGAAAGATGTTCTGCCTTTGGAATAATTTTTTCAAAACCCATGCAGGCAATATGTACGGGAGCTGTATGCGCGCCCATATCGGCATTTCCTTCATTGGTGCAAACCACAAAACCGCCCGTTTCGGCAACGGCAAAGTTGACACCTGTAATCGCCAATTGTGACTGAACAAACTTATCTCGCAAATGTTGTCTTGCCGCTTCGGTTAAATATTGTGGATCGTTATTTCCTTTTTCTGTTCCAAGATGCTCGTGAAAAGTCGCGCTTACATCTTCTTTTTTTAAGTGAATTGCCGGCAATACAATATGACTTGGCGGTTCTTTTCTGAATTGAACAATGCGTTCTCCCAAATCCGTATCGACCACTTCTATTCCGTGCTCCTGCAAATATTCATTCAGATGACATTCTTCGGTGAGCATGCTTTTGCTTTTCACAATTTTTTGAATATTGTGTTTGCGGATAATCTCGTGAATGATTTTATTGTGCTCGTCTCCATCAGCAGCCCAATGTACTTTTATTCCATTGGCGACAGCCTTTTCTTCAAATTCTTTTAAATAATTATAGAGATTAGAGAGCGTGTGGTTTTTTATCTGTGAACCCCATTCCCTTAGTTGCTCCCATTCCGGCAAACCATGCGCGGCCTTGTCCCGCTTTTCACGAACAAACCACAGGGTCTCATCGTGCCAGTCGGTTCTTGGCTCGTCAGCTATAAATTTTTCCGCTAATGCAGCATGAGTTGTTTTCATATGTTTTTTCCTCTCCCCAACCCTCTCCGAAGGAGAGGGAGACTGGACGGAGTTTTATTCGTTTACTTATTCTCTTTTCTCTAACTTCTAACCTTTAACTGCCTAACTTATACTTTATAGAGAACTATTCAATATCTCTGCAATATGAATGGTTTTCACCTTGCTTCCTTGTCGTTTCAGAATTCCTTCCAAATGCATTAGGCAACTGGTATCGCCACCTGTGATATATTCAATTTCATTTGCATCATGTTCTTTGATTCTGTCCTTGCCCATCTTAACACTTACCGCTTCTTCGAATACACAAAAAGTCCCTCCAAAACCACAGCATTCATCGTTGCGTTTTGGCTTACTTAATTGAATCCCTTTCACCATACTGAGTAACTGTTCTGGTTTAGAAAATTCCGGCAACATTCTTTCTGTCATCGAAGAAAGCGCTAATCCTCTTTGACCGTGACAGCTGTTATGTAAACCTACTTTGTGTGGAAAACGGGTATTAATAGTTTCGACTTTTAAAACATCGGTTAAGAACTCTGTCAGTTCATAAATGCTATTTCGAATCTTTTTAGCTTCTTCAGGATGTGATTCGTCTTTTAAATGTTCTTTTACATGCAAAACACAACTCCCCGAAGGAGCCACAATATAATCAAAGCCTGAAAAATTTTCAACAAAATTGATATCACAACCTTTACTCAAACTGGCAAAACCACTATTGGCCATAGGTTGACCACAGCAAGTTTGCTGCAAAGGAAAAGCAACTTCACAACCTAATTTTTCTAATAATTGTAGCGTAGCAATTCCTACCTGTGGATAAAACTGGTCTATGTAGCAGGGTATGAATAAGGCTACTTTCATTAGTTATTTAATTTTATAAATCCACCATCAATAGGGTAATCAGAGCCCGTAATAAAACCAGCTTCATCACTGCATAGAAATAAGGCCAAAGCGGCAATTTCTTCCGGTTTTCCCATACGTCCAATAGGTTGTGATTGAGATAACTTATCAAACATTTCGGCTTCCTTTCCCGGATAATTTTTTGAAATAAATCCATCCACAAACGGCGTGTGTACTCTAGCCGGAGAAATAGAATTACAACGGATATTTTCATTAATATAATCCTTGGCAACTGATAAAGTCATCGCCATTACCGCACCTTTGGCTGTAGAATAAGCAAATCGATCCGGAATACCAACCCAAGCCGCTATAGAAGCCATATTCAAAATAACCCCTCCGCCTGAATTTCTAAATTGAGGTATAGCAGCATACAAACAATTGTAAACCCCTTTTACATTCACATTCATAATGCTGTCAAAGTCCGCTTCAGGAGTGGTATCCACTTTCCCTACATGGGCAATTCCTGCATTGTTTACAAGAATATGAATATTCCCGATTTTTTCGAATGTTGCTAATACCTCTTGTTGATTGGCTACATTACAGGCGTGCGAAAATACTTTTCCTCCATTTGCCTTAATTTCGTCAACAGCCGTTTTGGCACTTTCTTCGGTTAGTTCCACAATATGCACTTCGGCACCTTGTTTTGCAAATAAAACAGCAATTGCTTTTCCTATTCCGCTACCGCCTCCGGTAATTACCGCTTTTTTATTTTGTAATGAAAACATATAATTAGATTTTTAGATCTTTAGATTATTAGACTTTTAGGTATTGAGAGTTACAATTTATAACTCATAATTACTACAATGATACTCCTCGTTTCCACGGAATAAAATCATCTTGATTTAATAATACCGCTTTCGGAATAATTTCGCCACTGGCCGCTTTAATGCAATATTCCAAAATGTCTTCTCCCATTTCTTCAATGGTCTTTTCACCACTAATGACCGGACCACAATCAATATCGATGATATCACTCATTTTTTTGGCTAAGACAGAATTAGTAGCCACCTTAATCACCGGACATACCGGATTACCCGTTGGCGTGCCCAATCCCGTGGTAAATAAAATCAATGTTGCTCCTGCCGCCGCCTGTCCTGTAGTAGCTTCCACATCGTTTCCGGGAGTGCAAACCAAATTTAATCCCGGTTTTGCTGCTGGTTCCGTATAATCGAGTACATCTGCCACAGGGGCTGTTCCGCCTTTTTTGGCAGCACCAGCACTTTTGATGGCATCCGTAATCAATCCATCTTTAATGTTTCCTGGCGACGGGTTCATGTGAAAACCAGACCCCACTTTATGTGCCAAAGCATCGTAAGACTGCATCAGATCGATGAATTTTTTCGCTGACCCTTCGGTTGTACAACGGTCAATTAAATTCTGTTCCACTCCACACAATTCCGGGAATTCAGCCAGTAATACTTTACCGCCTAAAGCCACCAACAAATCGGCAGTGTAGCCCACGGCAGGATTTGCGGAAACCCCACTGAAACCGTCACTACCACCACATTTAACTCCTAAAGACAATTCGCTTAGAGGAGCTGCTGTTCTTTCTTGTTTGTTTATTTCAATTAATCCTTCAAATGTTTTTTTAATGGCATCTGCCACCAATTGTTCTTCGCTTACAGCTTGCTGTTGCTCAAAAACAAGTAAAGGTTTGTCAAAAGAGGGGTTTTGTTTTTTGACATCGTCTATAAAGTTCTGCACCTGCAAATGTTGACAACCTAAACTCAATAGCGTAATACCACCTACATTAGGATGATTGGCATAAGAAGCTAACAACGAACTTAGGGTAGCAGAATCCTGACGCGTACCGCCACAACCTCCTTGATGATTCAGGAATTTAATCCCATCAACATTTTTAAACACGCGATTCGCGCTGGTAGTTGGCGTAAGTTGCATGTCAACCGAATCAACATCTTCCCCTTTTTGATAAGCCTCCAACAACTGATGCGTATACTGAGTGTACTTATCGGTCACTGAATAGCCTAATTCGTTATGCAGGGCTTCCTTTATTACGTCGAGGTTTCGGTTTTCACAAAATACCGTTGGTACAAACAACCAATAATTGGCAGTTCCTACACTGCCGTCTTTTCTTTTATATCCTTTAAAAGTTCTGTCTTTATATTTGGAAACATCGGGTGCCTGCCATGCAAAATCAACATGACGATAGCCGTAAGGTTCAGCAGCATGCTTCAGATTTGTCGTTGTCATCAGGCTGCCCTTAGCAACATCATTCTGTACTTTACCCACTAATACTCCATACATAATCACTTCATCACCCAAACTTAAATCAGTTGTGTAAAATTTATGCTTCGCCTTAATGGCTTCCTGAAGAACATAAGTTTGTTCTTCAAAAACCACCTTCGCATCTTTTGCTAAATCAGTTAAAGCCACCAGTACATTATCCCCTGGGTGCATTTTCACCACCAATCTTTTCACTTCGTTGTCTAACATCTTATTATAAATAGAATTTATGCTTTATTTGTTTTATGCCCGTTGAATGCAAACAATAGTATTACAGCAAAACAGACCAAAGGAACTGTATAACCATATTGAATATTGCCAGTAATATCTGAAATCAGTCCTAATACAGGAGGCAATAATGCTCCTCCTACAATTGACATCACGATCAATGATGATCCAATTTTAGTATTATGCCCCAATCCGTCGATTCCCATTGAGAAAATAGTTGGAAACATGATACTCATAAAAAATGCAATTGCTATTAAGGTATAAACCACTACCATTCCTGTTCCCGTTATTGCCAACAACGACAAAAGAATATTGATGGTCGCGTATGCTATCAGTAATTTTCTTGGCTGAATGTATTGCATCAAAAAAGTTCCTGCAAAACGCCCTAACATGAATGCCAATCCGAAAAATCCTAAATATTTAGCTGCGGTATCCTCTTCAAGACCGGCTGTAGTAGTCGCCATTTTGATAAAAAAACTTCCAACGCAAACTTGCGCTCCCACATAAAAGAATTGGGCCAAAATCCCCCATCTTAATTTCATCGATTTTAAAGCTCCACTAAAACTGGCTCCTTCGGTTCCTTCTTTATCTTCGTCTTTAACGTCTGGCATATTGGTAAAATAAAATACCACCGCCACTGCAAGGATAATCAAACCCAAAATAAGATACGGCATTTTAACGCTTGCCGCTTCTGAAGCCAAGTAAGTGCTTAATTCCGTTGACGACATACTTGCCATCTCTGCTTCGGTCAAATTTTTACCCGATAAGATCATTGGCCCAACAACCGTTGGAGCAATAAAAGCCGCTAATCCATTAAAGGACTGTGAAAAATTCAATCTTTTGGTTGCCGTTTCAGCCGGCCCCAATATGGTTACATAAGGATTGGCAGCAGTTTCCAAAAATGTTAATCCGCAGGCAATAATAAACAAAGCCCCCAGAAAGTAAATATATTGTAATGAATTAGCCGCAGGCACAAATAAAATAGATCCGATACCAAATAAGACTAATCCAATCATGATCCCTGATTTATAACCATACTTCCGCATGATATAACCCGCAGGTAAAGCCATAACAAAATAAGCTATGAAAACAGAAGAGTCAATCAAGGAAGATTGCAAATCAGAAAGATTAAACGCTTTTCTTAAATGCGGAATCAGAATAGGATCCAGATTGTGCACGAATCCCCAGAAAAAAAATAAACTCGTAACCAATATAAATGGCAATATCCAGCTTTTTTTTTCATTAGAAAATGCTTTATTTTGCAAAACCGAGTCAGATGTTAATGCCATAGGTATTATATTAAATTTATACTGTTTTGGAATTCGAAAGATATAATGACTAAAGTATATTTATTAATTCATTATTATCTTTGTTTAATTATTAATTATCTTTACACATAAATGAAAATTGAAAAAACAAAAATAACATCTTACCTAAACAGTTCCATTTCTGTTATTTCTCGTGAAGAATCGTTTTTTCAATCTCCATTCCATTCCCATCCTGAACTTGAATTAGTCTACATTAAAGAAAGTCACGGCAAAAGAATTGTCGGAAATTCTGTAGAACCTTTTGAGTCTGGCGATATGGTTTTTTTGGGTTCAGATATCCCTCATGTATGGCTTAATGACGAAATCTATTACCAAGGAATCAATAAGCTAAAAGCAAAAGCCATCGTAGTTTATTTTAATAAAGATTTATTTGGCCCTACTTTTTATGAATTGAAAGAAACCCAAAAAATAAATACTCTTTTCAACCAAGGCGTTAGAGGTTTGTCTATATCCGGAAAAACAAATGAACTTATTGCAAAAAAACTAGAGAAACTAGTTAAAAAAAAGGACTTCGAAATTATCATTGGTCTTTTCGAGATATTGTCTATTCTTTCAGAAAGTACCGATCTCTCTTTTGTAAACAATGAGGCTTATACCACGGTAAATGATCAAACCAAAAATGATCGTCTTTCGGACGTTTTTGAATATGTAAAAGAAAATTATAAGGAGGATATTTCACTTATTGCAATTGCAAAAATTGCCAATCTTACTCCAACTTCGTTTTGCAGAATGTTTAAATTAAAAACAAAAAAACATTTTGTGGAATACCTCAACGAAATTCGGGTTTCCAATGCCTGCAAATTTCTTATTGAAACCGACATGGGCATGTCTGAAATCGCATATGAATGTGGTTACAAAACCGCTTCCAATTTCAATAAACTTTTCAAAAAATTAACAGGAACCACTCCAAAAGAATACAAGAAAAATTCAGGAAACTAAGTATTTAAAAAGGTTCCTTAGTAAGTGTCTTAAAATTTAAATCTTGTATGAAATGATTTGCGAATTTCCTGTAAGGGTCACATTAGTGGACAAGTTAAGCTGTTAGATTTTTCTAGCTTTTTAAAGCTCCCTTTAAAGTATTTAATTTTAATATAATTAGGAGCCCCACAGCCAGAAATCCATTTTTTTTTTGAATACAACTTTTTTACTTTTAAAGTATTTAAATCATTTAATTTTTATTCCTACTTTTACATTCGTGAAATGGATTACAACAATAGTATCAATTTACCTAATAGCACTTTCTTGTTTGCCTTGCGCAGATATGGAAGTAAATAGTCCTGCACATGCTTTGACGGAACTTACGTCAAATAATGAGGAACATTCCCACGATAAAGAGAAAGATTCTTGCTCGCCCTTTTGTTTTTGTAATTGTTGTGGCGCACAAATATTAAGTTATCAGCCTAGCATTTCTTTTAGTTTTTCAGTAGTTTCGGCTGTCATTACAATACAACTACCTACTTACAAATCCGTTTTTGCTTCCAGTTTCTACGGAAGCATTTGGCAACCGCCACAAATAGCATAATGATGTCCGTCCCGACACTTCGGGATTCGGGTTAGAAAGTTGTGGTTTTTCCACAGTATTTAAAGGACAATTAGTTGTCCCTTTTTCTCATTCATTATAATATAAAAATGTTAGATAAAATCATACAATTTAGTATAAAGAACAAGTTCATTATACTTTTATTTACCCTTGTACTTATAGCTTGGGGCAGTTATTCCCTTAAAAACTTACCGCTGGATGCCCTACCCGATGTAACTAATAATCAGGTACAAATCATTACTACCGCCCCTACATTAGCCAGTCAGGAAGTAGAACAATTAATTACGTATCCACTGGAACAAGCGGTCAAAACAATCCCAAAAGTAATCGAGCTTCGTAGTATTTCTCGTTTCGGACTTTCAGTAGTTACGGTTGTTTTTAAAGATGATGTGGATATTTATTGGGCAAGAGAACAAATTTTTCAACGTCTAAAGCAAGCTGAAGAAAACATCCCAAAATATGCAGGTTCACCAGAATTAGCTCCTATAACAACCGGACTTGGAGAAATATATCAATACGACGTATATGCCAAAAAAGGCTATGAAGATAAATATGATGCAGTCCAATTAAGAACCATTCAGGACTGGATTATTATACCTCAATTACAAGGGATTGAAGGCATTGCAGAAGTCAGTACATGGGGTGGAAAACTAAAACAATATGAAATTGCGGTAAATCCCAACACTTTAAATAGTCTGGGCGTAACCATAACTGAAATTTTTGATGCCTTAGAAAAAAACAATCAAAATACCGGAGGTGCATACATAGAAAAAGACCAATATGCCTATTTTATTCGAGGTGTTGGTATGGCTACCGGCATTAGAGATTTAGAAAATGTGGTAGTCAAAAACCGAAATGGTTCGCCAGTACTCGTGAGAGATGTAGCCACCGTAAATGAAGGAATATCATTAAGGTACGGAGCTGCCACAAAAGACGGAAAAGGCGAAATTGTTTGTGGTTTAGCTTTAATGCTCAAAGGAGAAAACTCTAGTGCTGTAGTCGATCGGATTAATGAAAAAATGATCCAGATTAACAAAACATTACCCGAAGGGGTGGTTGCCGAAGCTTTTATCGACAGAGGAAAATTAGTCAATAGCGCCATCGGTACCGTTACTAAAAACTTGCTCGAAGGGGCATTAATAGTGATTTTTGTATTGATATTATTTCTTGGAAATCTTCGTGCCGGATTAATTGTTGCTTCTGTAATTCCGTTAGCAATGCTTTTTGCAGTGATACTGATGAATTATTTTGGCGTAAGCGGAAACCTGATGAGTTTGGGCGCCATCGATTTTGGGATCATTGTCGACGGCGCGGTAATCATTGTCGAAGCAACGATGCATCATTTGTATAAGAAAAAAAATAATGGGCAATTAGAAATTAGCAATGATAAATTAGTAATTAGCAATGGGCAATTGGCAATTGGCAATGAAGGAAAATTACCAACTGCTTCTGAAAGAAGTTTGCCTATTGCCAGCGAAGCTGATTTGCCTATTGCTTATTCTCAGGAGCAAATGGATAGCGAAGTTTATAAATCGGCTTCAAAAATCAGGAACAGTGCCGCTTTTGGAGAAATTATAATTTTGATCGTTTACCTGCCCATTTTAGCATTAGTGGGTACCGAAGGAAAAATGTTCAAACCGATGGCAATGACCGTAGGCTTTGCAGTAATTGGAGCATTTATTTTGTCATTGACTTATGTGCCAATGATGAGCGCGATGTTTTTATCAAAAAAAGTGGAACACAAACCCAATTTCAGTGATAAAATGATGGCTTGGTTTGAAAAAATATACGCTCCATTTTTAGATAAAGCGTTACAATTTAAGAAAGCCGTTTTAGCGATTGCTTTAGGGCTGTTCGTATTGGCTATTGTTATCTTTCAAAATATGGGAGGCGAATTTATCCCTACCATCGAAGAAGGTGATTTAGCCATTAATGCCACAATTATGACTGGAAGTTCGCTTTCGCAAATGGTAAAAACAACTACGGAATACGAAAAAATCCTAAAAGCAAAATTTCCCGAAATAAAAACAATAGTAACAAAAATTGGTAGTGGGGAAATCCCAACCGATCCAATGCCTATTGAAAGTGGCGATTTAATTATTGTGCTTAAAGACAAAAGCGAATGGACTTCTGCCGACAATTGGGAAGATTTAGCCAATTTGATGAAGTCAGCAATGGAAGCCATTCCTGGTGCAACAATAGAAATTTCGCAACCCATTCAAATGCGTTTCAATGAATTAATGACAGGAAGCCGAAGTGATATTGCCATTAAGATTTTTGGAGATGACTTGGAAGTTTTAGATACAAAAGCGACGGAACTTATTTCGAAAGTTAATAGTATAGAAGGGATTGGGGATTTGAAAGCGGATAAAATAACAGGTTTACCTCAAATAACGGTAAAATATGATTACAGCAAAATCGCTTTATATGGTCTAAACATTTCGGATATAAACCAAATTATTCGTTCTTCTTTTGCAGGGGAAACTGCCGGAAAAATTTATGAAGAAAGCAAGCGATTTGATATAGTCGTTCGCATGGATGCAGCCAACAGAACGGATATTACCGATGTTAGCAATTTATTTATTCCGTTGCCAAACGGGCAACAAGTACCGCTTTCACAAGTAGCCACAATCGATTATGAACAAGGTCCGGTGCAAGTGAGCCGTGAAGATGGTAAACGAAGAATTACAATTGGATTAAATGTTCGTGGTCGTGATATCAAAAGTGTAGTCGAAGAAATTCAACAAAAACTAGATACAGATTTTAAGCTTCCTGCGGGTTATTATGTCACTTATGGTGGTCAGTTCGAAAACTTGATTGAAGCAACAAAAAGACTCTCAGTAGCCTTACCTATCGCTTTGGGATTAATTTTAGTATTGTTGTTTTTTACCTTCAATAGTTTCAAACAAGCAGGATTAATTTTCACAGCCATTCCATTATCAGCTATTGGCGGCGTATTTGCATTGTGGTTGCGTGGCATGCCGTTTAGTATTTCGGCAGGAATTGGTTTTATTGCTTTGTTTGGAATCGCAGTATTAAACGGAATTGTATTGATTTCTTATTTCAACCAACTTAAAGCGGAAGGAATAACCGACCCCTTACAACGTGTCTTAATAGGAACAAAAGTAAGACTTCGACCTGTTTTAATGACTGCTGCGGTTGCCTCGTTAGGATTTTTACCTATGGCTTTATCCACCAGTGGCGGTGCCGAAGTCCAAAAACCATTAGCCACTGTTGTTATTGGCGGATTATTTTCGGCAACATTATTAACGCTAATTGTTTTACCGATTTTGTATTTATTATTTGAAAAATTTAGCAATAAGCAATTTGAAACAAGCAATTTAGAATAAATAATTAGTTTTTGCTGATAGAGATTCCAAGGGTTATTAAATTTAAAAAAAACAATAAAAAAATGAGTGTATATAGTTTTAAAGAGACAACAGTTTTTAAAAAATCGTTTTCGTTAGCAATGCAAGTTTTTGAAATAAGTAAATTATTTCCAAAAGAAGAAAAATATTCTTTAACTGACCAAGTACGTCGAAGTTCAAGAAGTGTATCTGCAAATCTTGCTGAAGCCTACCGCAAAAAAAGATATCCGGCACATTTCATATCAAAATTAACCGATTGTGATGCTGAAAATTCTGAAACAGGAGTTTGGATTGAGTTTGCATTTGCGTGTGAATATATAAATGTTGAAATAAAACAAAATCTTATTTCTCAAAATGAAGAAGTTGGAAAATTATTATTTCATATGATAAACAATCCTGAAAAATATTAAGCAATGAAAAAACATAAAAAAACTGGTAATTACCTGCGAAGAAGATTTGCTAATTACCCATTCCCCATTTCTTGCAAAGTAAATTTGCTTATTGCAAATTGTCTGCGAAGCAAATTTGCTTATTGTCTATTGTTTTTAACTTGCAATTTTGCTTATTGCCAATTGCCTATTTCTTTAAAAAAAGCTATCGAAATGGCTAAATCAAACAATATCGATTTAAAAATTGCCGATGCAGCAATTGAAAAACAGACCGTTCTCAAAAAAACTGCTTTTCAAGCTGATCCTTTACAGATTCAGTATCAAGGCGGACAGTTTAACAGCAAAGACTACGACCATAATATTTCGGTCCAACAATATTTTCCTATCGGAAAAATTACCAAAGCCAATCGACAACTACAGGAAGAATTGGTCAAATTGGCCGAAAAGCGTAAAGCATTATCGGAATATGAAATAGAGAAAGCCGTAACACTATCCTATTATCAATATTTATTTGGCGTTTCTATTCAAAAATTAAACAATGAATTGAACACTATTTATACCAAATTCCTCAAAAATGCAACCCTTCGTTTCAATACTGGCGAAAGTGGAAATATCGAGGTCATTAGTGCCAAAGCAAAGGTTAAAGAAATTGAAACCCAAAAAGTACAATTAGAATATGACTTGGCTATTTATCAAAAACAATTGCAGTTTTTTGTTCAAACGGAACTAAATATTGTTCCGGACAGTGCAACACCAGTCCAGTTTTCGTCCCTAACGGATACGAATAAATCAAAAGTTGAAGGCTTAGTAACCGAGTATTATCAACAACAGATTTCGGTGTACCAAAAAGAAGCAAATACATTTAAAGCACAAAGAACGCCAAAATTAGGATTGGGTTATTTTGCCCAAACAATTGATACAAAATCCTATTTTCAAGGATTTACGGCAGGTTTACAAATTCCATTGTTTGGTGGTGTGAATACCGCTAAAGCCAAAGCATCGGAAATCAGTATTTCGCAATCGCAATTAGAATTAGATAAAAACAAACTTTCGCTAAAATTACAAATGCAGGAATTGCAAAACGAGTTTGAAAAGCAACAAAAAGGATTAGAATATTACCAGAATGAAGGTCTGCAATATGCCGAACAAATTATTACAACGGCTCAAAAAAGTTATGCCAACGGCGATATGAGTTATTGGACTTACATTAGTTTTCTAAACCAGGCAATTGATATTAAAAAGCAACATGCTGAAACACTAAACTCATTCAATCAAAGTGCTATTCAGCTGCAATTTCCATCCATTTCAAACAACTAAATTTCTTAAAAATGAAAAATATAATAGTCAAAAAAATAGCTTTTAATACTCGATCAACATCATTCTGCTTACTTATTGTTGCTTGTTTCTTTCTTCTGGCCTCTTGTAACGATAAAAAAACGGAAGAAATAAAAGAAGAAGAAAAATCCGAAAATGAAGTCGCTTTAACTGCAACACAATTCAAAACAGTCGGCATCGAATTTGGTATTGTGGAAAACCGCAATTTGAATACAGTCATAAAAGCCAACGGTTACACCACAGTTCCGCCACAGAATGCAGCTAATATTTCAACCTTAATCAGTGGTGTGGTAAAAGATATTTATATACTGGAAGGCACTTTTGTAAACAAAGGAAAAGTACTCGCCACCATACAAAACCTTGATATTGTTGAAATGCAGGAAGATTATAAATCGGCAACAGCCACTATAGAATATTTGCAATTAGAGTTCAATCGTCAAAAAACATTAAGCGATGAAAATGTAAATCCCCGAAAAGTATTTCAAGAAGTAAAATCAAAATTAGCTGTTGAGAGAGCCAGAGCACAAGCCGCTAAAACCAAATTAGCCGCCTTGAATGTAAGCCCGAACGGCAGCAGTTCTTTAGTGCCAATTGTATCGCCAATTAGCGGTTACGTTGGAAAAATCAACATATCAAAAGGGGCATTTGCTGATACTGGAATTACACTTTTTGAAGTAGTCGATAACAGCCAAATGCATTTGGATTTGAATGTATATGAAAAAGATTTAGGTACTATTTCAGTAGGTCAGGAAATAGATTTTGTTTTAACCAACCAATCGAATAAATCGATCAAAGGAAAAATATTCGGCATCAATAAATCGTTTTCTAATGAGAGTAAAACCGTAGCCGTGCATGCTAAAATTAATCCGGGCGATGCCAAGGGGTTAATTTCCGGAATGTATGTTTCGGCTAATATCAACATTCACAATACAACGGTTCCCTCCTTGCCAAAAGAGGCAATTGTAAAAAATGGGAATAAATATTTTATCTTTATTCAGGAAGAAAATCACGAAGAATCAAAAAGCGATAAGCAATTGGCAATTGGCAAAGAAGAAGTGTACAGCCACAAAGAAGAGGAAGAAGAGCACAACGAAATACATTTCAAAGCCATTGAAGTAATTCCGGGTACAACAGATTTAGGCTACACCGAAGTCAAATTTGTAGCGGAAATTCCTGCTGATGCCAAAATTGTGGTAAAAGGAGCATTCTATCTATTGTCAGCTATGAAAGGCGGAGGTGGACACGAACATTAACATTAACATTAATTTATAAATTTTAAAAACACTAAAAATGAGAAAATTATTAAAAACAACAATCCTGTTAATCGCAGTATTCTTTATTTCAAATACGGCTGTAGCCCAAAAAAACAATCAAAAAGCGGTGATAAAAACAGTTTTGAATTGCGATCATTGCAAGGAATGTGAAACTTGCGGCTTAAAATTCAAAACAGAAATGCTGAAAATAAAAGGGGTGAAAATGTATGAACTCGATGATAAAGCAATGACGTTTACGGTATATTATAATCCTAAAAAGACCAATTTGCAAACCATAAAAGGGGCCATTTCAAAATTAGGCTTTGATGCCGACGAAATAAAAGCAGATCCTGCAGGCTACGAAAAACTAGATAATTGTTGTAAAGCCTAAAATTGAAAGTGTAAACGAATTAAATAACACAGAATATGGAACATCAGCATAAATACGATAAAGAAGGGAAACAACTGTGTTGCACATTAGAGGAAAAAATTAATCAAAAAACTGAAAATCATTCAGACGATGACGGTCACGACCACGACCATTCAAGTGGAAATGAAAGTACTTTCAAAATGTTTCTTCCGGCACTAATAAGCTTTGCTTTATTACTTATAGCGATTGCATTCGACAACTATTTACCGCAAACTTGGTTTACAGGTAGGACAAGGATAATTTGGTATGTAGTTGCCTATTTTCCGGTAGGCTTCCCTGTTTTAAAAGAAGCATTAGAAAGCATTCGCAAAGGAGAAGTGTTTTCGGAATTTTTATTGATGAGTATTGCTACCATTGGCGCATTCGCTATTGGCGAATATCCCGAAGGTGTTGCGGTAATGCTTTTTTATGCCGTTGGAGAAGTGTTTCAAACCTTGGCAGTTCAAAGAGCAAAAACAAACATCAAATTATTATTAGACCAAAGACCTGATGAGGCAACAGTAATGAATGGAGAAAATGCGACTATAAAAAAAGCATCCGAAATCACCATTGGAGAAATTATTCAATTAAAACCTGGAGAAAAGCTAGCATTAGACGGAAAACTACTTTCTGATACGGCCTCGTTCAACACCGCAGCGCTAACAGGAGAAAGCAAACCAGATACCAAACAAAAAGACGAAACCGTTCTTGCCGGAATGATTAATCTGAATACGGTTGTTCTTGTCGAAGTAACAACTGCCTACACCGATAGTAAATTATCTAAAATTTTAGAAATGGTGCAGGAAGCAACAGCCAAAAAAGCACCAACCGAATTATTCATTAGAAAATTTGCCAAAATATATACGCCAATTGTAGTACTACTTGCTATTGCCATTTGCCTATTGCCTATTGCATTTTTGGATAATTATGAATTCAATGATTGGTTGTACAGAGCCTTAATTTTTCTGGTTATCTCCTGCCCTTGTGCTTTGGTTATTTCTATTCCATTAGGCTATTTCGGTGGCATTGGCGCGGCGAGTAAAAATGGGATTTTATTCAAAGGATCTAATTTCCTGGATCTAATGGCATCCATTCAAGTGGTGGTTATGGACAAAACAGGAACACTGACCAAAGGGGTTTTCAAAGTACAAAAAGTGGTTGCTGTGGATATTCCGGAAGCCGACTTAGTAAAATATACAGCCGCGCTCGAAACCAAATCGACACATCCCGTTGGGACTGCTATTATCGAATATGCAAAAGGGACAGAGAAAAATGCAACTGTTACTGATGTAGAAGAAATTGCAGGTCATGGTCTTAAAGGAAAAGTGGACGGAAATGAAATCTTGGCAGGAAACGTCAAATTGATGAAAAAATTCAATATCAGTTATGATGTCGAAATCAATACTACACCTTTCACGATTATCGTCATTGCAATCAATCAAAAATATGCAGGGTATTTTTTAATTGCCGATGAAATCAAAGAAGACGCCAAAGAAGCGATTCAGAGTTTGCATAAAATAAACGTCAAAACTGTAATGCTTTCGGGCGATAAACAAGCCGTTGTAGATGCAGTTGCAAAAGAATTAGAGATTGACCAAGCTTATGGTGATTTATTACCCGAAAACAAGGTAGAGAAAATCGAGGAATTGAAATTACAAAACCTAAAAATTGCATTTGTTGGCGATGGTGTAAACGATGCACCAGTAGTTGCCCTTGCCGATGTCGGAATTGCAATGGGCGGTTTAGGAAGTGATGCCACTATTGAAACTGCGGACATTGTCATTCAAAACGACCAGCCTGTAAAGATTTTTACAGCCATAAACATTGGAAAACAAACCAAGAAAATAGTGTGGCAAAACATTACAATGGCATTTGTGGTTAAAGGCATTGTTTTAATTCTTGGAGCAGGAGGATTAGCCACCATGTGGGAAGCCGTCTTTGCCGATGTTGGTGTAGCTTTATTGGCGATTTTGAATGCAGTGAGAATACAGCGAATGAAGTTTTAAACCTGAGATAAATAAGAAGCGTCCCAATTAAGGGACGCTCTTTAAAATATTTATGATTTTTTTGGAGGTGTTTTACCTCCGCCACAACAAGAACCATCTACTGTACACGATTTTTTCTCATCAGAAACAGTTTTAGATTTTTCAGCTGTAGTGCCTGAAACCGTTACTGATGTCTTTTTTGAAGAAATAGCTTCCTGTTTAGATACTGGATTTGCTGCTTTTTTAGGCTCTTGTTTAACATCTTGAGCATTAGCATTCATTGCAAATGCAAATATTAAAATTGTGATTATACTTTTCATTTTTATTTATTTAATAATTTGTAAAGAGTTTGCTTATAACAAAATACCAACTATCATTACGAAGTAACATAGAGAGCATAAAAATTACAGCCAATTTTAATGAAGTATTAAATAAATCTTGGCGGATGCCAAATGTCAAAATTTCTTAAAGAAAGAAAAATTCGTTTAAGTTTGAAATTATTTTTTATAACTAAATCTGTTTGGAAAAGATTTGAATTTTTATATAAAAATGGAATTAATACTTGTAATTTAAGGCAACCCGAAAAAGGAGAACAGCTTTGTTCATCACAACCATTGGTGTCATTTTTTGAATCAGAATTCTCGGAACATGTTTTTTTACAATGTTCTGATGAAAATTTAGCATACATTATCCTAACGGCTGGTGTGACCGTCATGCTTAAAATGTAAAAACTTACTATAAATGCTAAATGTTTCATTGCATGGCAAATGTAATAAAAATTGATTGTAATACATTAAAGTGTTAACTAAAAACAGCCTCTCTGGGAAGAAAGGCTGTTTCATAGTCAAACTGGTTATTTATTCCATCGAAACAACAACAAATTCGCTGCGTCTGTTGGCTTGGTGTTCTGCTTCACTGCATTTTACACCATCAGAACATGTATTTACCAATTGGCTTTCTCCATAGCCTTTACCGGTCAATCGATTGGCTGCTATGCCGTTTTCTATTAACCATGCAACGGTAGCTTTAGCCCTTCTATCAGACAATGCTTCGTTATACTTGGCTGTTTGTCTACTGTCAGTATGCGAACGCACATCGATTTTCATTTTTGGATATTGCTTCATTACATCCAGAATTTTTTCCAATTCAAAAGCCGCTTCTTTGCGAATAAACGATTTATCCAAATCGAAATAAATCATTTTTATTCCGAAACATTTACCCAAATCATCTCCAACGGCCACTTTACATATTGCTTTTGTCAAAGCCAATGGCAAATCGGTTTTACCGTTGATCTCTCCAACAGTAATGGCTCTCTCTTTTGTTTCATAATCGGGCTTTTCGGCTCTTACATAATAGGTTTTGCCACAAGCAGCCTCAAAACTATAGTGTCCCCGATCATTTGCAATGCTTTCTTTGATTAATTGAAATTTTTCGTCAAACAAGCTCACTTTCGCATTGGCAAGAACCAATCCCGTTTCCTGATCGTTGATGACTCCTGTTAAAGCTTGTTCACAAGTCAGTTTTCTGATTTCAGTAAAAGCATAGATGTCGTCATAGCCTTTACCTCCTTCTCTATTGGAGGTAAAAAACCCTTTTCTGCTTTTGCTGTCTATTAAAAATGCAAAGTCATCTTGGGATCCGTTTATAGGACCTCCTATGTTTTTTACTTCTTTAAAAGCATTATCATTTTCTATTTTGGCAACAAATATATCTAATCCCCCTAGCCCTGGTCGTCCATCTGTGGCAAAATACAATTCATTGTCTTCTGATATAAAAGGAAAAGTTTCTCTGCCTTCGGTATTGATGCTTTTTCCAAGATTTTCCGGTATTCCGTAACTGCCGTCGTCGTTAATTGTCACTTTGAACAAATCCGATTGTCCAAGTGTTCCCGGCATATCCGATGCAAAGTATAAGGTTTTATCATCTGGACTAAGTGCGGGATGCGCCACACTGTATTGATCGCTGTTGAAAGGCAATTCCATTACATTAGTCCACTGTCCCTGCTGATCCAAAGTAGATTTATACAACTTTAATAAAGTCACCATTTTACTGTCCTTTCCTTTCTTTCCGTCCAAATAGTTATTTCTGGTAAAGTACATCGTTTTGCCGTCTTTAGTAAAAACCGGTGTCGATTCGTGGAATTTTGAATTTATTCTGTTACCAAATCGTTTTGGTTCACTTAGATCATCATTTGTATTTACTTCAGCCCCATAAAGATTCGTAAACGACCGATTGGTCCATTTGAATACTTTCTTGGAAACACCACCTGTATCGCGTGCAGAGGCAAAGACCAATTTGTTCCCCGAAAACGAACTTCCATAATCCGAAAACCCGGAATTAATTCCTGCGTCAGCTACATTATAACGTCCCGAATTGGCTTTGATTTCTTCAAGGTAATTTTTATTACTCGCAAATAGTTTGGCTCTTTGATCATTGCCTGATTTCTTATTGAATTGCTCCAGGATTTTATTTGCTTCAGCGTATTTGCCAATTGATTTTAACGATTGAGAATACCTGTAATAGTATTCGGCTTCTTGCTCTTGGTTCATCGCAAAAAGTTCAGCATACCATTTTGATGCTTTCGCTAATTCTGCATTGAAATAATAGGCATTGCCCAGCTTTTGAAACATATTTTCATCCTTATAGCCTTTCTCCGCTACACGCTCATACGTGGCAATTGCATCAACATAAGCGTAACTATCGTATTGCTTATTGGCATTCGCGATACGTGTCGTTTGCGCAACTCCCTTAAAAACAAATAAAACTAAAAAAACGGTATAAATTAAATTTTTAATTTTCATAATTGGAATAGTTAAAAGAATCTAGGTGAAGTTATTCGGTTGTAACTATTAAACAATTCGAAACGCAGGAATATTTCATGTGATCCTGAATTATAGTTCCTTAAATTGGTTGTTTCTCGGTCGTATCCATAACCAACATATAAACCATCGGTTATTTGAAATCCAACCATAGCACTTAATGCAGCACTCCATCGGTAAGCAACTCCAACTACAAATTTGTCATTAAACATAAAATTAGCCGAAACATCTGCTTGCAAAGGCGAACCTTGAACCATTTTGGTCAGTATTGCTGGTTTGAATTTTATGTAAGGATCCAGATCGAATACATAACCTGCCATCAAATAATAGTTAATTTTGTCTTTGAATACCGCAACTTCATTATCGTTATAACGATTGGTTTCGATGAAATTTGGCACCGATAAACCTATGTAGGCTTTATCAGAATGCCAATAAACTCCTGCTCCGATGTTAGGCGAAAATTTACTGTTGAAATTTTGAAGATTTGGGTCATCCTGATCTTCTGGATTTAATTTATTAACATCCAGATTAAATAAATTGGCTGTTGCCTTGATACCAAACGAAAGTTTAAAGGCCTCTGATGTGGGAACAGAATAAGACAAATCTGCCGATAAGGTATTTTCATTGGTAGGACCGATTTTATCATTTACTAACGAAACTCCTAATCCTAAATTACTATTATTTAATGGGGTGTTTAATGAAAAAGTACTTGTCTCCGGAGCTCCATCCAGTCCAACCCATTGGGTACGGTATAACCCAAAAATACTTATAACCCCTCTTGAACCTGCATATGCAGGATTAATATTGATGGTATTGTGCATGTATTGCGTGAATTGCGCATCTTGCTGTGCAAATCCAGTGTAACAGGTTAACATCAAAGCGAAAATTAAAATTTTTGTGCTCATATTTTCTATTTTGAACCTGAGGGTTGCTAAACCCTCAGGAATTAGTAGGTTTTTTTATCTTGAAAGGTATAAATATCCGGCTTTATTCACAGTTTGTTTATCGATTGTTGTATACTGGATAATGTAGTAATACGTTCCTGTTGGCAATTCTTCAGATTTGTTTACAGTTACTCTTCCTTCGGAGATACCTTCAAATCGTCTAGAACTGTTATCATAGTTATTAGTTTCATAAACTAAAACCCCCCAACGGTTGTAAATTTCAACTTTATTTGTCGGATAACATTCAACATTTTCAATGTTTTCAATATTAAAGAATGGATTGAATCCATCACCATTAGGAGTGAACGCATTGTGTATTAAGACGCTTTTACATGATAGTACTTCACAACTAGCATCAACAATCATTTTGATTTCAATTCTTCTAGGGCATACACCAGTTGTAATTGTATAAGTGAATGTATACACACCTGCTTGATTTCCAAAGGCATTGAATGAGGTTCCGGTAAATCCGATAGCACTATTTACATTTGTCCAAATGGCATCTGTAGGCACATCATCAGGATTTGGTAACAAAGAACGCAAATCATAAGATAAATCTACAGTAGTACAACTAGATTTAGGAATCTCTGTTACTTCAATTACTTGAGTTACGTGTAAAACCTGAATGAAAGTTGATCTATTTCCACAAGCATCAGATACAGTCCAAGTTCTGGTGATATCATAGATACCATTTACTAGAGCTGATTGAGTTTCTGTAAATACAGGTGTCCCAACTGCTGAACAATTATCTGTAAATTGTAATGTAGGTACAGCAGGTATTTCGCTACATACTACTTGTACTATAGGTTCAAGTTCTGTTACCAAAGTTGGCCCGTTTACATCACTAACTACTATGTTTTGTGTTATAGGGCCACTATTATTTCCACAAATATCGGTAGCAATCCAAGTTCTTACTATTGTATAGTTAGAAGGACAGTTTCCTGCTAAAATAGTTTGTGTCATAGTAACAGTCGCAGTTCCACAATTGTCGGTTGCAGTTAATACAGCAGCAGCAGGAATAGTATCACAAGATGCAATAGTATTGGCTGGTGCGCTTTCATTGAATGTTGGCAAGGTAGTATCTTCTATAGCGAATGTAGCAGTAGATGTTGAAGCGTTACCAGAGTCATCAGTAGCTGTAAATACTACCGTAGCACTTCCGGTACTACCACAACCATCGCTTAATCCATTATAGTTGTTAGACCAAGTTACCTCAGAAGAAGTATCTGTAGCTGTAGCTCCACCATGAGAATCTAACCAAGCTTGTAAAGCTTCATTATTACCATTATCATCACATTGTACGGCAAGATTAGCCGCATTTGTCATTATAGGAGGTGTTGTATCAATAACATTTACAGTTACCGTTGCCGAGTCACAATTCGCAGGGTTTAATTTCTCGCATAAGTTGTAAATGATAATATACGTTCCCGCTGGTGTGTTTGCCGGAACAGTTACAATTCCTGACGTTACATCAATACATGGCACTGGTGCTCCCGCTGTTGCCGGAGCAGCCGGTGTTGTTACCGTTAAGTTCACTAATCCGATAACCACTGCTGTACCGTTTAAAGTGTCTGGACTGGTTGGGTTGCCAACCAATACGTTACCTGCGTTTGGTGTTCCCGTTGTTCCGTTTCCGCCTGTCATCGCATCGTCTATAGCAACAATTGCTGGCGCATCTACAACTATTGTTGCTCTTGCTGTCGAACAATTTGTTGGATTCGCCACTTCGCAAATTCTATATTCTAACGTATAGCTTCTTGCTGACGTGTTTGGTGCTATTGTTACCGTTCCGTCTGTATTTAATGTCAATCCGCTTGGAACTGTTACTCCTGTCAATACTACTTCGCCAGGATTTGTTCCGATGACAACCGCAGTTCCATTTAAGGTGTCGTTTGCCGTTAATGACGGAGTTGTCCCTCCTGCGTTTCCGTTGATTGATACTGTAGTTTCTTCTTTGGCATCGATAATTGGGGCATTTACTGTAAAACTAACTGAAGCTGTATCACAATTACTTGGATTTAATTTCTCACAGATAGAATAAACTAAAGTATACATACCTGCAGGCGTTCCCGAAGCAACAATCACATCCGAGCCACTTAAAGTTATTCCAATATTTGTAGAACTTACAAACCTTAAAATAACATCAGCTGGATTAACCGTAGTACAATTTAATTTATCATTAGCCAATACATCTATCATTGCTATACCTCCTGTAAAACTATTTATTGGAGTTCCAGAATCGTCATTTGCAACAATAAAGTTTGTTACGATTAAATTAACCAAACAAGTATTTTCATTTCCACAAGCGTCTTTAACAGAGATTGTAACAGATGTTGATCCAGATCCAACTACAGTACCTACCGTAGGAACTTGTGTTATAATTAAAGAACTAGTTAAAGTACAATTATCACTTGCTGCAATGTCTGCAGTAAAATCTGGAACTAATGCGGTGCAACTTGAATTTGAAGCAATAGTTTTATTGTTAGCACAAGTTGTGATCACTGGTGCCGTCGTGTCAACCGTTCTGATTAAGTTTTGGGTAACATCGATTGTGTTTCCACAAGCATCTGTTACGCTGTATGTTCTAATTGTAGTTTCGGTAGAACCCACTAAACTTGGAACACCATCGCCAACAAAAGCAACAACCGGAGTTGAACATGTATCCGCCTCATCAGTCACCACAGCAATATCTGCAGCAGGGAAAGTTCCATTGCAACCCGCAAGGGTGATGTCGGTTGAGTTTGAAGCAGTCGGTTTATCGGTATCTCTGGTATAGTTGATTGTTTGCGAAGCCGTTTGAACATTTCCGCAAGCATCCGTTACTG
>NZ_SMLG01000003.1 GCF_004349195.1 Flavobacterium rhamnosiphilum | reverse complement strand
TTGTTTTAAGTAAAAAGCCACCCGTTTGATGACGCGGTGGTTTTTTATTTCATTAAAATCTAGCGTTTTTGTTTGTTTATGAACGGGTTTGAGACAATCCGTTAAAATTATCCTGTTTTTTATAAAAAAAATTATTGATTTTATATTTTAAAAAATTATCTTTGCGCACTGAAAAAAGTGTCTAATCGATAAGTTTCGATTGGTTCTGTTTCATAAACCTAAATAGCTATTTAATAAATACATAAGTAATGTCTAAAGTAATAGGAAAAGTTGCCCAGATCATTGGCCCAGTAGTTGACGTTGTTTTCAACGGTAAGGATGTTGAACTTCCAAAAATTTATGATTCATTAGAAATCACAAAAAAAGATGGTACTTTATTAGTACTTGAAGTGCAATCTCACATTGGTGAAAATACAGTTCGTACCATTTCGATGGACTCAACAGATGGTTTGAGTAGAGGTTATGAAGTAGTTGGAACAGGAAATCCTATCCAAATGCCAATTGGAGCCGATGTTTACGGACGTTTGTTCAACGTAATTGGAGATGCCATTGATGGTTTAGGAAACTTGCCAAAAACAGGAGAAAACGGTATGTCTATTCACAGACAAGCACCAAAATTCGAAGATTTATCCACTTCATCTGAAGTTTTATTCACAGGTATTAAAGTAATCGATTTAATTGAGCCTTACTCAAAAGGAGGTAAAATTGGATTGTTCGGTGGTGCAGGTGTTGGTAAAACAGTATTGATTCAAGAGTTGATCAACAATATTGCAAAAGGTCACGGTGGACTTTCTGTATTCGCAGGAGTAGGGGAAAGAACACGTGAAGGAAATGACTTACTTCGTGAGATGTTGGAGTCTGGAATTATAAAATACGGTGATGAATTCATGCACTCTATGGAAAATGGAGGATGGGATTTATCTAAAGTAGATATGCCAGGAATGAGAGAGTCTAAAGCTACTTTCGTTTTCGGACAAATGAATGAGCCTCCTGGAGCTCGTGCTCGTGTAGCGCTTTCAGGATTATCTATTGCGGAATATTTCCGTGATGGAGCAGGTACTGATCAAGGGAAAGACGTTTTGTTCTTCGTTGATAATATCTTCCGTTTTACACAAGCAGGTTCTGAGGTTTCGGCTCTTTTAGGTCGTATGCCATCTGCAGTAGGGTACCAACCAACATTGGCTACTGAAATGGGTGCGATGCAAGAGCGTATTACATCAACAAACAAAGGTTCTATTACATCTGTACAAGCGGTTTACGTTCCTGCGGATGATTTAACGGATCCAGCTCCGGCTACAACTTTTGCTCACTTAGATGCAACAACAGTATTATCTCGTAAAATTGCTGAGTTAGGTATTTATCCTGCAGTGGATCCGTTGGATTCAACTTCAAGAATCCTTACTCCACAAATTTTAGGTGATGAGCATTATGACTGTGCTCAAAGAGTGAAAGAAATTTTACAAAAATACAAACAATTACAAGATATCATCGCGATCCTTGGTATGGAAGAGTTATCAGAAGATGATAAATTAGCCGTTTCAAGAGCGCGTCGTGTACAACGTTTCTTATCTCAGCCTTTCCACGTTGCTGAGCAATTTACAGGGTTAAAAGGGGTGTTAGTTGATATTAAAGATACTATCAAAGGATTTAATATGATTATTGACGGTGAATTAGATCACTTGCCAGAATCAGCTTTTAACCTTAAAGGTACTATCGAAGAAGCTATCGAAGCTGGAGAAAAAATGTTAGCGGAAGCTTAAAAATTATAAGTTATGAGTTATGAGTTATTTCAAATTTTGAAAACTCATAACTCATAATTCAAAACTCATAATTATGTTATTAGAAATAGTATCACCAGAAGCAAAATTATTTTCAGCAGAAGTGACTTCGGTTACATTGCCAGGGGTTGATGGAAGCTTTCAAATTTTGAATAACCACGCACCAATCGTTTCTATTTTAGGAAAAGGTGTCGTGAAAATTACAGCTTCTTCTTTTACTTTTGCAAAAGAAGTGGCAGGTAAATTCACAAAGTTAGATGCTCAAAATTATACGCTGGCTATCAATTCGGGGACAATTGAAATGAAAGACAATAAAGTTATTATTTTAGCGGACTAAAGTAATTTCGATTAATAAAATGGAAAAGCCAAACAGTAATGTTTGGCTTTTTTTATGAGTTCTTTTCATAAGAGTTTTGTGCGTTTTTTTATCCTTCAGTTTCTTTTACATATTCCATAATGTCACCTGGCTGACATTCTAAAACAGCACAAATTGCTTCCAGTGTTGAAAACCGTATGGCTTTCGCCTTACCGGTTTTTAATATCGACAGATTGGCTGTAGTGATTCCGATGCGATCTGCCAATTCGTTGGATCTCATTTTGCGTTTTGCCAACATTACGTCCACGTTGATTATTATAGCCATAATTATACGGTTAAGTCGTTTTCGTCTTTCGTTTCTTTGGCTTTTTTAAATACTTCGCTTAAAAACATAAAAAACAAAGCAAGTCCTAATGTTGGGAATTCGAAATTAATCCATGAATGGTCTATAGGTTTTTGGTTGTATCCGAGTGGAATAAATATTAAACTGGCCGCTATTAACTCTGTTAATGTTGACAACAAGAAGACTTTACCGATTTGGTTTAATTTTTGGATGACTTCCGTACTAAAAATATCGCTTGATATGAATAGTTCGATTAGTTTTCTTAAAATGTAGATGCCGTAAATGAAAATGGCAGAACTTATAAGGTCTAAGATTAAAAATATTTTATCTACTAGGTTGTTGTTGGAGATCTTGTAACCAGCTAGGGTTATATCTGTTTCGTATCCTAATGACAACCCGATTAATTTTCAAAGCATTTCTACCATGAGGATCAGGTAGTAATAGTAAAAAAGATGTATTATGTTTTTGAAATAATTTAATTTTCTCATTTTATATATGTTTTAATTAGACTGTAAATATACTTAAATTATCGTAAAACAATAATAAAAGAATTATTAACAATAATTAATTGTAAATTTTAATAAAATTAAGTTCCTTATTTTTGTAACCTATGAAATTATTCCCTGCTATATTATCAAATAAATTAGAGCAACGCGTTCAAGGTAATGCCTTGAGATTGTTGTTTGTAAGCAATAAGCAATTAATCGATTTTTCTTCCAATGATTACTTGGGTTTGTCTCAATCGGAAATTATTTTTAATGAAACGCATGAGTATTTAATTAACAATAAAATCATTCAAAACGGAGCGACAGGATCCCGATTATTATCTGGAAATCATAAACTGTATCAAGAAACAGAAGATTTTATTGCCAATTTCCATCAATCAGAAACTGCTTTAATTTTCAATTCGGGTTATGATGCTAATGTTGGATTCTTTAGTTCGGTTCCACAAAAAGGAGATTTGATTTTATACGATGAGTTGTGTCATGCTTCTATTCGTGACGGAATTCAACTGTCGCATGCGAAAGCCTATAAATTCGATCACAATGATTTTGAGGATTTAGAAAAGTTGATTTTACGCTTTCGTAATGAGCATGTCTTCCCGAGCGCAGTCGAGGGACGAGGTACTTTGTTAAGCGAAATTTACATCGTTACCGAAAGTGTCTTCTCAATGGACGGAGATTGTCCAAATCTAGAGGAATTAGTGCAACTTTCAGATAAACACAATTGTTATTTAGTTGTTGATGAAGCGCATGCTTTGGGAGTTTTTGGTTCAGCAGGCGAAGGATTCGTTCAAATGCTGGGATTGCAAGATCAAGTTTTTGCCCGAATCATAACTTTTGGAAAAGGACTGGGATGTCATGGAGCAGCGATTTTAGGTTCTCCGGAATTGAGAAGCTATTTGGTCAATTTTGCCCGAAGTTTTATTTATACTACGGGACTTTCGCCACATTCCGTTGCAACGATTTTAGTTGCCTATAATTATTTAGACAAAGAGAAAAAAAACATAGAAACACTTCGAGAAAACATCATTCATTTCAATCAGGAAAAGAATTTGTTAGGATTAAAACAGATTTTTGTTCGAAGCAAATCGGCCATACAATCAGCTATCATTCCAGGAAATGAAAAAGTAAAAGCAATCGCCAACCAACTGCAGGAAAAAGGATTTGATGTGAAAGCAATTTTGTCTCCAACAGTTCCCGAAGGACAGGAACGCCTGCGTTTTTGTCTCCACAGTTATAATTCGAAGGAGCAAATCTCGGAAGTGTTAGGATTGTTAAGTAAACTTATTTTTTAGTGTCATGGAAGAAATGACTTTTCGAAAAATTGCTACTTTTCAATATTCTTCAGAAGCATTGATTTTTAAAGGCAAGCTAGAATCAGAAGGGATTAAGGTGTTTATGCGAGACAACAATACTGTAGACGCAAATCCAATGTATAGTAATGCTATTGGCGGAATCAAACTTTTTGTAAAAAGCAAGGATTTTGTTAAAGCAAATGATGTTCTGTAAGAAATCAGTGAATATTCATTAGATGAGAATAATGAATTGATTAAATGTCCAAAGTGTGGTGCTGAAGAAATCGAAATGATAACTTCAATAAAAGATATAAAAACTCTTTTTGTATTTATTTTATCACTACTTTTTGTTTTAATGCCTATTTATTCCAAACATAAATACAAATGTAATAAGTGTAATTTTGAATTTAAGTAAGGCGAATGTCAAGAACGTCTGCGATTTTGTTTACACAGTTATAATTCGCCTGAAGAAATTTCGGCTGTGATGCATTGTATTTACTCACTTCTTTAAAAAAGTTTAAATTTTTTTTGTAACGTTTTGCTTATTTAATTACTTACGAGTCGTAATCAAATAAACAAAACCATTATGAAAACAGAAACTACCAAAAAATTTAGCGAGAGAAATTATTTTGGACCCATTATGATTTTTATTAGTACACTAGTAATAGGGCATATGTTAGTAAATGATTATTTTTATGAGAAGCCCGATTATAATTTTAATTTGCTGGTATGTATGGTTTGTTTTCTTGTAGCAGGAATTGCCTCTGTCTTAAGATCAAAATACAGTAAATAATTCAACGGAGTTTCAGTCATCTAAATAATCATCAACTAAATCAATCAATCAATCAATCAATCAAAAAAAGAATTACAATGAAAAAATTAGTTAGCACATTAGCAGTAGCCGCAGTATTATTTATTTCTAATATTACTTTTGCGCAAGAAAAAACAAAGGAATCTTCCCTGTTATGGGAAGTAACAGGAAATGGGTTAGCCAAGCCCTCTTATCTGTTTGGAACCATCCACATGATTTGCGAAAAAGATTTTTTATTGAAAGAAAAAGTCAAAAAGGCATTGTTAAAGAGTGATCAATATATTATGGAAGTCAATTTTGATAACGAAAAAGAAATGAAGGAGATGCAATTGGCTTTAATGTCGGATATTCCCTTAAGTAAAAAACTGACTGTGGAAAAATTTAATGAATTAGACTCATTGTTGCTTTCTAAATACAAAATATCCGCTAAACAATTTGATAATTATTCTCTAGCAATGTTAGTAAGTTTGGTTACTGTTAAATCTTTTGAATGCGATAATTTGAAGTTGTACGAGATGGAATTGCTTAAATTGGCTAAAACTCAAAATAAATTAATAGGCGGTTTAGAGACAGTTAAAGAACAATTGGAATGCATAAATAAGACAATGGATGAGGAAGATGTTTTAGAATTGCTGAAAAATAGTAATCAATACAATCAAATGACTAAAGTGATGGTTGAGAACTATAAATCAGAAAAGTTTGAGGCACTTTACGATGCGATGACAGTTGAGAAATTCATGAGTGCTACTGATAAAAAGTTGATGCTTGATGAAAGAAATACGAATTGGGTTAAAAATATGCCGATAATGATGAAACAAAAAAGTACTTTTTATGCTGTTGGCGCAGCTCATTTGGCTGGGGATTATGGAGTAGTCCAATTGTTGAAAAATGCAGGTTTTACTGTAAAACCCGTAATGAACTAATAGTATTTTGAAGGAAAAGGAAAAAGAATTTTTAGCACGAATTGAGATTCATAAAGGAATATTACATAAGGTTTCCAAAATGTATATGGATAATCGGGATGATCAACAGGATTTATTCCAAGAAATTATATGTCAGCTCTGGAAATCGTATGATTCCTTTAGAAACGAAAGCCAATTTTCGACATGGATGTATCGGGTAGCCGTAAATACAGCAATCGTTTTCTTTAAGAAGGAAAAAAGAAAAGTCGATAATTATGCACTCTCATCAGATGACATCAAAGATGAAATAGGCGATTCAGAAATAAAAGAATCACAACTAGATCATTTTTATCGTGCGGTAAATAAATTAGATAAAATAGAAAAAGCATTGGTTTTTTATCATCTTGAAGGCTATTCTCATAAAGAAATTGGGGATAATATGGGGATTTCAGAAGGCAATGCCAGAGTAAAACTGAACAGAACAAAAAACAAATTGAAAGAAATAATTGAAAAACAAGGATATGGATTTTAAAGATATACAATCAGCATGGAATAATGACACTGACAGTGACATTAAAGTTCCAACCAATTTAGAGAAACTAAAATCGGCTAATATGCCGTTAGAAAAAATTAGAAAAAATTTACGTTTTGAACTTATTAATCAATTTTTAGCACTTGTGTTTATTGGTTTGATACCGTTATGTAGTAAGTTTCCGGCAAATATGATAACGCCTTATTACTTTTTATATGCGATAATGTTTGCCGTAAGTATTTATTATTTAGTAAAACTTTTTTTGTTTTTCAAAAGGTTAAATACCACTGTTTTGAACACCAAAGATAATTTATACGAAACGTATTACGACATAAGATTAAATATGGAATTATATAAAACATTTACTTTTGCATTAGGGCCTTTTATAATGATGTATTTGACAGGTTATTTTTTATATAAAAACCCCGATTTAATGTCGATGTTTAGTGGGGACATTATACATAGTAAGTTAGTGCCGCTATTGGTAACTTTAGTTTTTTCTATTTTATTAGTTGGATTTTTAACTGAAATTTGGGTTCATTATTTTTACGGTAAATATGCTAAGCAAATACGAAAAGTTCTAGACGAATTAAAAGAAGAATAATAGAAAGAATGCCTGTCAACTCGATAGGCATTTTTTTTGATTTTATAATCGGGGTTCAATAATGCTGATTTTTTGGTGAACTTTGTGAATACTTTGCGAACTTTGCGGTTAAAATCAATTTATGAAACTATTCATCACAGGGATTGGAACCGATGTAGGTAAAACCATCGCATCAGCCATTATAACAGAAGCTTTGGAAGCTGATTACTGGAAACCAATCCAAGCCGGCGATTTAGGAAATTCGGATAGTCATAAAATCAAATGTTTTTTATCTAATGAAAAGACGGTAATTCATTCCAATAGTTATGCTTTGAATACTGCTGCAAGTCCACATCTCGCTGCTGAATTAGATGGTATTACTATTGATTTAAATAAAATCATCGAACCTAAAACAGAGAATCATTTGGTCGTTGAAGGTGCGGGAGGTGTTTTTGTTCCGTTAAACGCGAATGATTGTGTGATTGATTTGATTCAACCGGATTATAAAGTGATCGTAGTTTCCCGCCATTATTTGGGAAGTATCAATCATACCTTATTGACCATTGAAGCTTTGCAGAATAGAAAAATTACTCTTGCTGGAATTGTTTTTTCGGGTGATGATCCCGATAGCTATCGGGATAAAGCTACGGAAGAAATAATTTTGAATAAAACAGGTTTGAAATGCATTGGAAGAATAGTACAAGAGCCTTATTTTGATCAAAATGTAATAAAAGAATATGCCGATTTGTTTCGAGAAGATCTTTTGCAATTGCAATAGCAAAATCAATAGCAATGGCTAAAAACTAATAGCTAAATCAAAAATCTACAATCATCATTCAAATGAATTTAACAGAAAGAGACCGCCAATATCTTTGGCATCCGTATACCCAACACAAAACCGCAGCGTTACCAATTGCCATTAAAAAAGGGAAAGGTGCACTGCTTTGGGACGAAAATGACAAAGAATATATTGATGCAATCGCTTCGTGGTGGGTCAATCCTTACGGACATTCCAACAAGTTTATTGCCGATGCAATCTACAAACAACTCACGACATTAGAACATGTGCTATTTGGTGGATTTACACATGAACCTGCTATTTTGGTAGCTGAGAAGCTGATGGAAATTTTACCAAAAAACCAACAAAAAATATTCTTTTCGGACAATGGTTCTACGGCAGTCGAAATTGCAATTAAGGTGTCTTTGCAGTACTTCTTTAATAAAGGAGAAAAAAGAACCACTATAATTGCTTTCGAAAACGCCTTTCATGGCGATACTTTTGGAGCAATGGCGGCAAGCGGAATTTCATTTTATACCCAAGCTTTTCAAGGAATGTTTATTGACGTGGTTCGGATTCCGGTTCCGGTTAAAGGACTGGAGCAGGAAAGTTACGATGCTTTACAATCCGTTATAAAAAACAACAATTGTGCAGGTTTTATTTTTGAGCCACTGGTTCAAGGAGCCGCAGGAATGGTGATGTATCAGCCGGAATCGTTAGATATATTGATGCGAATTTGTCAAGAGAGTAATGTCCTTACCATTGCGGATGAAGTGATGACCGGTTTTGGAAAAACGGGTAAAACTTTTGCAACGGATTATCTGGTGGAAAAACCAGATATGATGTGTTTGTCCAAAGCGTTGACCGGAGGAACCATTCCAATGGCGATTACTACTTTTACTGCAGGTATTTTTGAAGCTTTTTATGATGATGATATCAACAAAGCGTTGTTTCACGGACATACTTTCACGGCAAATCCTACGGGTTGTGCTGCGGCTTTGGCCAGTATTGCTTTGTTGCAAACCAATGAAATGCAAGTTAATATTGCTCGTGTCAATCAAAGTCATTTGGCTTTTCAGGAGCGTGTTAAAAATCATCCAAAAGTAGTCACAACACGAGTGCTGGGCGTCATTTTTGCATTAGAAATAAAAACCGAAAGTTCCGCCAGTTATTATGGATCCTTACGAAACAAACTCTATGATTTCTTTATCGAAAACGGAGTGATTCTGCGTCCAGTAGGAAATATTGTGTACATTCTGCCTCCATATATTATTACCGATGAGCAATTACAAAAAGTATATCAAGTAGTCGAAAATGCCTTAGAAATAGTTTAATTTTGCCTCCAAAGTGATTACACAAAGATTCACAAAGAAATAGGATTAAAAATTTTCTTTAACAATAGTAAAACGTAGCGCATCTTCGAGCTTTCTTTGTGAATCTTCATGAAACAAAATAAAAAAATTATCCACTTGCAACAACAGACAATCTCTATAACAGCCATTGCTTCTATTTCACCTTTAGGTAATACACCTGAGTCTATTTGGGAAAATTATCTCAATGAAAATCATTGTTTTACGGAGCATGATTTAGACCATAAAAAAACATACGTTGCTAAGCTGGACACTAATTTAGAAGAAGTCGTTGAGGTCTTGCGAGAGTCAGATAACAAATATAAGTCCTTAGACAAATCGGTTTTGTATGCTATGGTGGCTTCCCGAAAAGCAATGCAAAATGCGGGTTGGACTCCAAAAGATATTTTTGGAATTAACATTGGTTCGTCTCGAGGTGCAACAGATTTATTCGAAAAACATTATCAGGACTATTTAGAAACGGGTAAAGCGCAAACTCTGGCTTCTCCAACGACCACTTTGGGAAATATTTCTTCTTGGGTTGCCCATGATTTGCAGAGTTCAGGTCCTGAAATTTCACATTCCATAACGTGTTCTACCGCTTTGCATGCGGTATTAAACGGAGTGGCTTGGCTTCGGGCTGGAATGGCTGATAAATTTTTAGTTGGTGGAAGTGAAGCGCCATTAACTGATTTTACGATTGCCCAAATGCGGGCGTTGAAAATTTATTCCAATAGTGAAGAAATTTATCCAAATCGGGCACTTGATTTAGACAAAAAACAGAATACCATGATTCTTGGCGAAGGCGCCGGAGTTTGTTGTCTCGAAATTGGTAAAAAAGAAAATGCATTGGCTTTTATAGAAGGAATTGGATATGCTACAGAAATTCTGGAACATAACATTTCTATTTCTGCGGAAGCGACTTGTTTCCAGAAATCAATGAAAATGGCGTTGGAAAACACTGATTTATCCGAAGTTGATGTTATTGTGATGCATGCTCCGGGAACCATAAAAGGCGATTTGACGGAATATAGAGCTATCGAGAAAATTTTTGGTGCAACACTTCCGCTTTTGACTACCAATAAATGGAAAATAGGCCACACTTTTGGCGCATCGGGAATATTGAGTATGGAACTCGCTATTTTGATGATGCGACACAATACCTTCATCGGAGTTCCTTTTGCGGAAGCACAAATACAAACAAAACCTATTAAAAAAGTACTGATTAATGCAGTTGGTTTTGGAGGGAATGCGGTAAGTATTTTGTTATCGGTATAAAAATACAAAGGGTTTTTGATAAAAATCAGAGTTTGTTTTGAGGACTTTAAGTCTTAAATTCTTTAAGTTTTTCATAAACCAAATTACTTTCATACCCTTTGCGTAATAAGTAATCACAAAATTTTTTTCGTTTTTTTAGTTCGTTGGTTTCTTTGATGGTTTCCCAATTTCTTTCGGCTAGCGTGTCAAATGTTGCGGTATATTCCTCGAGTGTGATTTCTTTGAGTGCCAGATTAATATTGTATTGAGTGATTTTTCGAAATTTTAATTCATTTACAATTCTTATTTTCCCCCAAAATTTAATCCGGTGTTTTCCTCTTGCGAAACTACAGGCAAAACGGCTTTCATTTAGAAAATTGGAACCGATAAGATGTACAATAATGGCATCAATTTCTCCAGATTCCATTTTCATGCTCCGTAATTTTGAAACTACTTCTTCATGACAGCGTTCCTGATAGGCGCAATAATGTTCGATCTTATGTATCGCTTCTTTTATGGAAAAAACTGGGTTCATTTTTAGGTTTGAAATGGGGAATTTAAGAATTAACAATGAATAAAAGTGCGTGTCGACAAAAAAAATATTTTTACGAAATAACACTATTCTACAGTTTAAAGGTTTTTATGATTTCGAGATTAAAATAACAGCATTGTCAAATCTAGACTTTCCGTTTTACAACTGATTTAATAGCCTTTGAACGACTTAATTTCATTCTTCTGCTGAATTTTACTTTTTTTGCTGTAGTGCCTTCTTTTACAATGAGGTATAGGGTTGTTTTGTAAGGATAATACGTAACGAAATATGAAAATACTTTTACCAAAGTCTACTATTTTTGCTGTTCTGTTTTTGTTGTTTGCTTTTTCTGAAAATGTGGGGGCACAGTGTACTGTAACTGGAAATGTTAATACTAGTACTATGCCTTGTAGTTCATATACGGGCTGTACAGCTATAAATATAGGGAACGGAACAACAACAACAAGTTTAAATTTTAATGCAGATTTGGATTTGACTTGTTTGAACTCTATTCAGTTTGTCATAAAGAATAATGCAGCTGTAAATTTCGGATCAAGCGATAGGTTGTATTTGGGCGCTGGATCTTCAATTGTTGTTGAATCGGGGGGTGATTTATCAGGATCAAGTTGTAATGCTTCAGAACGTATTTATATTGGAGGAGTTTTATATGCAAGTTGTAATGGAGGTGGCGGAGCAGATGTTACCTTTTCTGATATTGAAAGTTTTGGAGGTTCGGGTAGTGCCACTTCTAACTCTCCTGTTTGTACTGGCAATAGTATTAATTTGTCGGCTACACCTCCACCGAATGGGGGGGCTTTTACTTATACTTGGTATGAGCCAGCTGTTTCAACGAATCCAATTGGTACGGGACAAAATTTGTCTATTACATCTACAGCAGGTACGCATACTTACAAAGTAAGGATTTTTTCTGCTTCACTAAACAAAACGATGATTGTTTCAACTACAGTAGTTGTCAATGCATTGCCTAACAATACATCAAGTTCTGGTTTTACGGGAGGTTCGTTTTGTATAGGCAGTCAAGCCACACTTACTTTTGATGCGGATGACACCAATGGAGCGCCTCCATATACTTTGTCCTATACGGATGGAACAACGACTTATAGTCAAACTATAAATACCAATGCTGCTACGACTTTTAATGTATCAGCTACAACTTCAAAAACATATACTTTACTATCAATTACCAATGCTAATGGTTGTGTAAATTTATCACCAGCTAATAAAACTGCCAATGTTACTTTTAGACCAAACCCAACAGCGACCGTTAGTGGTACTACGGCGGTATGTCTTGGCGCTACAAGTCCAAATATTGCATTTACAAACCCACAGGCAGCAGGAATAACTATAACCTATACTATTAATGGAGTTGTAAGTCCAACTGTAAGTGTTGTTGCAAGTGGTACTGCAAATGTTTCAGTGCCTACAACTATAGCTGGTTCTTTTGTGTATGCTTTGGTAAGTGTTGTTTATTCGACTAATCCATCATGTACACAAACACTTACAGGTAGTGCTACGGTAACAGTAAATTCATTGCCAAGTGCCCCAACAGTTACAATAACTGAACCTACATGTACAGTAGCGACATGTAGTATAACCATAATAGCTGTTTCAGGAGAAACTTACAGTTTTGATGGAAGTGCCTATTCCGGAACATTAGTTTATGGTAGTTTAGCACAAGGTTCATCCCACACGGTTTATGCAAGAAATGCTGCAGGTTGTGTATCTTTAGTGAAAAATGTTGTAATATCGTCATTAGTTACCAATACTTATACAGGGACTTGGTCAACAGGTTCTCCTCCCACAAGTAATCAAAAAATTGTTTTTAATGCAGGCTATAATTCAACAGGTGATTTAGAGGGTTGTTCTTGTCAAGTAAATTCGGGGGCGATCATAATCAATTCTGGACATACTTTGAAGATAACTAATGCGGTAACTGTTTCTGGAGGATCATTGACATTTGAAAACAACGCCAGCTTAGTGCAAATAAATGACGCTGCGGTAAATACAGGTGATATAATCTATAAACGAACAACCAATCCAGTTAGGAAATACGATTTCACCTATTGGTCGTCCCCTGTAGCGGGATATGCTTTAGGAGCACTTTCTCCAAACACACTCGGGGATAAGTATTTTTCTTTTAATCCTGACACAGATGATTGGGCACAAGAATCGTCAGTAACTCCAATGACAGAGGGAGAGGGATATGCTATTCGCGCACCCCAAGATCATGATCTAATTACTGCGACCCCTTTTTCAGCCGTTTTTGAAGGTGTTCCAAATAACGGAGGGTACTCTCTTATGGGTGTTAATCCGGATAAATCGTATCTTTTAGGAAATCCGTATCCTTCGGCTTTGGATGCAGATACATTCTTGACTGCCAATGCCGGCGTTCTGGACGGAACCATTTATTTCTGGACCCACAACTCGCCACCTAGTGATGCCATAGCGGGAGACTTCCTATACAATTATACTTCCGATGATTATGCATCTTATAATGGGGTTGGAGGAGTAGAAACACTTGCAGCTGCAAGTGGTGGTGAAAAACCATCCGGTAAAATTGCTTCAGGGCAAGGATTCTTTGTGTCGAGTAAAGTTGCACCTATTTCTGGTAATGCAGTTGTGTTTAACAATAGCATGCGAGTGGGTGTTGGGGCCATAGCAGGAGATAATTCTCAATTTTTCAAAATAGGCAACACTAAAGTAAAATCTGCCAATGTAATCGAAAAACATCGCATTTGGTTGAATTTGTCGAATGACCGTGGCGCTTTCAAGCAAACCTTGATTGGTTATGTAACAGGTGCTACCAATGGGCATGATGGTCCTTTTGATGGGGAAAGTTTTGACGGAAATGAATACGTTGATTTTTATAGTGTCAATCAAGATAAAAATTTAGTAATTCAGGGGAGATTGCTGCCTTTTGAAGAAACCGATACCGTGCCATTGGGTTATAATACTACTATTGAAGGTGTTTTTACAATAAATATTGATGCCGTTGACGGGTTGCTAGTGAATCAAGCTGTTTTTATTGAAGACAAAGAGATTAAAGTAATCCATAATCTGAAAGATGGGGCCTATAGTTTTACCAGTAAAGTAGGGACTTTCAATGACAGATTTGTATTGCGGTATGCTAATAGAACTTTGTCTGCGAATAAATTTCAAAAAGAAAAGGAATCAGTTTTGGTATTCCATAAAAACAAACAATTACAAATAAATTCTACTGAAGAATTGATTGATGAGGTTACCATATATGATTTGTCAGGAAGAAAAATGTACAAAAGAAGTAATATAAACGATGTTAATTTTTCGGTACTTAATTTGGTTTCAAATCATCAAGTAGTATTGATTAATATAGTTTTTCAAAATGGTCGTTCAGTTGTGAGAAAGGTTGTTTATTAAAATAAATGCATAAAAAAACCATCTGGTTTGAACAGATGGTTTGTGTGTTAATCGGAAAAGATAGTTATTTTTCTTTACCAGATGCTTCAAGATTTCTGTCAATGGTATGTCCTGGTCTTGACCATTTTGGTTTTTCACCTAATGGTGCAAATTGAGAATCTTCAGCCTCAACAGTTTGTGGTTGGGAAACCTTTGTAAATGGTTTTTGTGGATTTAAACCTAACATTTCGAACATTTTCATGTCTTCATTTACATCAGGATTTGGTGTAGTAAGCAATTTATCTCCAGCAAAAATAGAATTGGCACCGGCAAAGAAACACATGGCTTGACCTTCACGGCTCATGTTCATTCTTCCGGCTGATAAACGTACTTGAGTTTCAGGCATGATGATTCTCGTAGTGGCTACCATTCGAATCATTTCCCAGATTTCTACCGGTTTTTCTTCTTCCATCGGGGTTCCTTCAACAGCAACCAAAGCATTTATTGGCACAGATTCTGGTTGTGGGTTCAATGTAGAAAGTGCTACAAGCATTCCTGCTCTGTCTTCGATACTTTCTCCCATCCCAATTATTCCTCCGCTACAAACAGTAACATTCGTTTTACGAACATTCTCTATAGTTTGCAAACGGTCTTCAAATCCGCGTGTTGAAATCACTTCTTTATAATATTCTTCGGAGGTGTCTAAATTGTGGTTGTATGCGTATAAACCTGCTTCTGCCAATCGGTGTGCCTGGTTTTCAGTAATCATTCCAAGGGTACAGCACACTTCCATATCCAATTTGTTTATGGTACGAACCATTTCAAGTACTTGGTCAAATTCAGGACCATCTTTTACGTTTCTCCAAGCTGCTCCCATACATACACGAGAGGATCCGCTTGATTTTGCACGTAAGGCTTGTGCTTTTACTTGGCTTACTGACATTAAATCATTGCCTTCAATTTCAGTATGGTAACGGGCTGCTTGTGGGCAATAGCCACAATCCTCAGGACATCCGCCAGTTTTTATAGACAATAAGGTCGAAACCTGCACCACGTTTGGATCATGGTGTTCTCTATGTATAGAAGCTGCTTCAAAAAGCAAATCCATCATAGGCTTGTTATATATTGCGATAATTTCTTCTTTCGTCCAATTGTGTTTTGTAATGCTCATCGATGCGATTTTTTGATGCACCAAAAGTAGTCAAATTGTTCTAAAGAAGCAATGCAATAGCTAAGTTAATCAGTTGCATGACGGTTGTTCCAATATAACATTAGCAACATGGTAACAATTACTGAAGAGGCTATTCCTTCAAAAAGTAAGCAGATGGAATAAGTGTTTACTGATGGGTTTCCACCGAATAAAAAAGTTTTCGGCAAGGATTTTACATAGGAATCACCTCCGTTCATGTAGCTGTAAGTCACTAATCCTATGATGCTTAAAAATACTCCCACAAGTGAAGTAATCATTGCCGAAACAGCATTGTCTACAAAGTTTTTTTTACCTTCCGTAATGTTTGTCTCGATTGTTCTGTTGACGCCATAAAAAACAAAAAACACATTCAAAAGACGTAAATAAAATAAATCAGCAAAACCAAGTGCATCTATTAGTAAAAAATACACTCCGATTCCGATGAAAATAATACCACCGTTTACTAATTCTTTTGGTAGTTTCATACGATTCGTTTTTAAAAATTAAAAAACACGTTTCATTACGCAATAGCATAGATGTTTGAAGTGAAAACAGTATTCTTTTTCGAAATTTATTACTGTTTAATAGTCTTATTTACCGTCTTCCGATAAATGTTTTTTGATGGTGTCTTCAGTGGAATATTTGTTTTTTATTCTGTTTTAACAGCTGTAAATCATTTCTTCATAAAGGGTGTTATAAGTAAAATAAGCTCAATCAATTTTGATGTTTGTCTGAAGCATAGCGGGTGTCCCAATATAACATTAGCATGAATGTAACAATTACGGCCGATACGATTCCTTCAAATAATAAGGAAATGGAATAGGTCATCACGGATGGATTTCCGCCGAATAAAAAAGTTTTTGACAATGAGCCTACATAGGCATCTCCACCTTTTGAAAAGCTGTAAACTATCAGACCAATGATGCTTAAAAATACTCCTGTGAGTGATGTGATTAATGCTGAAACAGCATTTGAAGCCAAGATGGTTTTACCTTCGGCAAAATTTGATTTTAAGGTTTTTTGGGTTCCGTAAAATATAAATAGGACATTAAGCAGACGTAAATAATATAAATCGGCAAGGCCTAAAGCCTCCATTAATAAGAAATAAAATCCAATTCCAAGGAAAATAATAAATCCGTTTAATAATTCTTTAGGTAGTTTCATATGGCCAGTTTTAAAATTTAAAAATTACACCTTCTATGATAAACAGTATATTACAATCAAATTTACAGAAAAAATAGCAATGTTTTATGAAAAATATAAAAGATTTTGGTTCCGAATTAAAATTTATTCAGGTAAACGAGTGCCGCTTTTTTATCTTTTCCAAGTTGCTCTTTTAGGAAATCAACTGATTCAAATTTTTGTTCTGAACGAATCCTCTGCAGTATTGAAACGCTGATTTTTTGATTGTATAAATCAGCATTAAAATCAAAGTAATGAATTTCAATTGACTGTTTTTGCCCCCCAACAGTAGGATTGAATCCAATATTCATCATTCCAAAAACGGTTTGTTCATTAATTATACTTTTTACAATATAAACTCCGTTTTGCGGAATTAGTTTGTAATTTTCTTCGATTTTTAAGTTAGCCGTTGGAAAACCGATGGTTCGTCCTAATTGTTTTCCTTTGACAATAATTCCGGTTAGAAAGTAATCGTATCCTAAATAGTCATTGGCCAAAGCCATGTCTCCTTCTAATAGGGCGTTTCTGATTTTAGTAGAACTCACAGAAATGTCATTAATTTCCTGAACTGATATTTGTTCCACTTCAAAATCATATTCTTTGCCAAAAGCGATAAGATCGTCGATATTTGCTGTTCGATTTCTTCCAAATCGATGGTCGTGACCAATAATTATTTTTTGGATATGAAACCGATCTACAAGAATGGTACTCACGAACTCTTCGGCAGTTAATCTCGAAAATGCTTCGTCAAAAGGGTGTATAACAAGGTTTTCAATGCCAATTTTTTCGAGCAATTCGATTTTTTCATCTATGGTATTGAGCAATTTTATATCAGAGTGTTCTTGTAACACCATTCTGGGATGCGGAAAAAAAGTAAGGACTAAGCTTTCGTATTTCTTGTTCTCCGTATTTTTGGTTATTTTTTTTAGAATTTTTTTATGACCAATATGTACTCCGTCAAAGGTTCCTAAGGTTAGAATCGTTTTTTTTGTGGAGCTAAAATCGTTTATAGAATGAAAAATCTTCAAAGCAAGTGTTTTATGAAAGTGCAAATTTAAGGTATCCAATTGATATAATTTAAAAAGGATTGAAAACTTCAATCCTTTTTTAGCTGATTTTGTTTATTTTTTAATAAACCGAATAGTGGTTATTTCGGATTTATTTCTCGATAATTTTAAAAAATAAATACCCTGTGTTAAATTTGAAACATTTACGTGAAGATCATCTTCTGATTCGATTTTTTTAGATTTTATAATTTGACCCAAACTATTGATAACGCTGTAAGTGTCCGGAGTCTCTAATTTATTTTCAACAGCGATATTCAATATATTAGATGTAGGATTTGGGTAAAGATAAACCGAATTTAAGTTTTTTACTTCATTGGTTGACATTGAACTGCCGTCTTTAATGATGCTAAATTTAGTTGATTCTGCTCCTTCAAAAGTCGCGCCAGAAGCAATAACTTCATCTGTTGGTGTTTTTAAGGTGTAAAACCCACTTCCGTAATCACAACAAATGCCGTCGCTTTGACTGTCAAATATTGTAAAAGTGTAGCAATCATCACTGAGGAGGTTAAAGCTGGTGTTTATTGGGTCGGGAAGTGGATCGGCTACCACGGTATCAGTATAGGGTCCGCCTTCATACAATATATTTCCTGCAGCGTTTGTTAGTTTCCACGTAGTTTCAGTTCCGTAGCGGTCTAATTGTAGTGAGAAGTTTACTATAAAGGTTGCTGTATTATACGAGTAGTTTACGCTGTTTGTAATGTCAAAATTAACTGCGCTGTTGTTGTTAGAAGTATTTTGATCTGTTGTTCCATTTGCACTGATTATAGTACAGCTAAAATTATGGTTCCCTTCGGTTGTAGTTAAGCTGTTTAAAGTAATGTCTTGGGATTCGTTATTGGCCAGATTACCAGTCCAATTATAAGTTTGTAAATTCTGATTGTCAATGCCGTATTGTATAGAGGCTTGTGTTAAAGGGGAGTTTCCTTTATTTGTGATTTTTATGACTGGTGAGAAACTTTTACTGCAGTTAATATTTAGATTTACAATCATAGTCATGGCGTCATTGGCGAAGGTTACTCCAGGAAGAAGCGCGTCAGAAGTTTTTAATGAAACTCTTCGAATTGAATTATTCATAACGGTTATCATACGTGTTTTTTGATTCACTGTAAATATGTTCATGCAGGCATCATTCGTATAGTCCATGTAATTTTCAACCATGTCTAACCCTGGAGCCGGGCAGGAATCAACTCCTATCGGGCACCCTTCATTTGCTTCACCAGTATTCGGGGTGTCCGCGCAAAAATCATCTACGTCACACCCTTCGTCATCACCCCAAATATGCCTTAACCCGAGCCAATGTCCTACTTCATGTGAGGTCGTTCTGCCTTTATCGTAATCGGTTAAATATGTCCCTCCGGGAAAGTAGTCTGATGAACCAAAAAAGGCATAGCCAATCACGACACCATCGGTGTTAGCTGAGCCTCCATCGGCATTTAGTCCTGATAAGCCGGATGTACTTGGAAATTGTGCGTACCCTAAAAGATTGTTTGGTGCTAATTTAACCACCCAAATATTAAGATACTTTTCTGGATCCCATTGTGTCAGAGGTTTTACAAAGGAATTAATTTCATCAGTTGACCAGCTTTCTTGTCCGAAGTCTACTCGGTCTATTCCGTTTGATACAATTCCCGAGGGATCACGTTTTGCAAGAGCGAATTCAATTTCAACATCGGCTCCAACAGGATTGGTATTAAAACCCGGAGTCCCTGTTTTTTTTCTAAAATCCTCGTTCAGTACTTGAATTTGCGAGATTACTTGTTGATCAAATATGTTTTCATCAACTCCTATTACTTCCTCATTATGTATAACATGAACTACAACAGGAATTGTTATGACTGCATTTTGTTTTAATCCTTTAGATGTGTTTTTTATTTTTTGTTTTTCAATTGTAATTTTTGGCGCTATCCATTGTTCAAATTCGGTTGTAGATAATCTATTTGGATTTTTGGACTTCAAATATTCCTCGTATTCTGTGGTTGCACATCGAATGAAAGAGCCTTTTTTAATGATTTGCTTTTTACCAAAAAGGATAACCTCTGTAGTATTGTTTACTTGTGCAAACGAATAATTGGCTGAAAAAAAAAGGGATAGTATGAGTATAAAAGTAATTTTTTTCATGGTATAAGCCTGTTGGTTTTATCTGAAAATTTTTGATATAAGGTGTGAATTTTTCTGATAATTAATTAAAGATGCATTAAAATTAATTATTATTATCGTCTAATACAAGTTAATTCAAAATCCATTTATTAACGGCTAAGAATGTTGCAGTTTTATTTTCCATTAAATGCGGTCATGGTGTTTTCTAAACCTGCGGTTCCAAATGATTTTATAATCTCTGAAGCCAATTCTAATCGTTCCGGAAGTGCGGCTTTTTCAGCATCATCCCAGTCTCCAAGAACATAGTCAACTTGTTTTCCTTTTTTGAATTCGTCGCTGATGCCAAAGCGGAATCGGGTGTAGTTTTGTGTATTCAAAACGAGATTGATGTTTTTTAATCCGTTATGTCCGCCGTCACTTCCTTTTGGCTTGATGCGGATGGTTCCAAAAGAAAGATTTAAGTCATCTGTAATCACCAGAATGTTTTCCAAAGGAATGTTTTCCTTATCCATCCAGTATTGTACCGCTTTGCCGCTCAAATTCATATAGGTATTTGGTTTGAGCAGTAAGAAGGTTCTTCCTTTGAATTTATATTCGGCAAGCGAACCCAATTTTACGGTTTCAAAGTTGACTCCTTCTTTTCGAGCCAAAAAATCCACTATTTTAAAACCGATGTTGTGACGTGTGTTTACATATTCGGCGCCAATGTTACCGAGTCCAACTATTAAAAATTTCTTCATACAATCCGTATTGTCTTCTGTTTTTGTTGTTCAAATGTTTAATCCCGATAGCTATCGGGACATTTTATCATGCTGTAAAAGTAAACTAATGGCAATTATTAGAGCAAAACCGTTTAGCTTTTTTTGAGTTTTTTAAACCATAGAAGAGATTTAAGTTCATTTAAGGGAGGAAAGAGTAGAATTGCTCAATAGATTTAGAAAATCGTTATTGAGAACAAAATAGTTCTGGATAGCCCTGATGGGAGTGGCATCCTTTTTATCCTGAACTTGTTTCAGGATCATGAAACAAGTTCAGGATAAAAAGATACAACGGACAGCAGGAGGAGTCGTGTTTGAAGTTGGGATATTTGTGCTCCTAATACTAAAAATGGGATAATGATATTGCTTTGCCACGTTCCTCGCAACTCCTCGCAATGACCAAAAGTAATGCGCATAAAAAAAGCGCCAGTTGTGTAACTGACGCTTTCTTGAATGATTGAAAAATATTATTTTTTCTTTCCTTTTGCAGGAGCTTTTGCTGCTTTTGCTGCTTCTTGAGCTGCTTTCATAGCGGCACGAGAGATCTTCACTTGACAAATAACTGTATTGTCTGGGTGCATGATCTTGTAGTTTGGAGACGCTACTTTAGTAACGTATAACTTGTTACCCATGTCAAGTGGAGTAATGTCAGCTTCAACAAAATCAGGAAGATTTTTAGGTAAAGCTCTTACTTTTAATTTACGGTTGTTCAAACGTAAATCTCCACCAGCCATAACTCCTTTAGAGTTACCAACGATTTTTACAGGAACTTCCATAGTGATTTCTTTGTCTTCAAAGATTTGAAAGAAGTCAATATGTAAAATCTTGTCAGACACCGGGTGAACCTGAATGTCTTGTAAAATAGCGTTAAATGATTTTCCTTTTCCAAGATCGATCTCAACTGTGTGAGCGTTTGGAGTGTAAACCAAGTTTTTGAAAGCCATAACTTCTGCTGAGAAATGAACTGCCTGATTTCCTCCGTATAATACGCAAGGAACCAATCCAGCATTACGTAGGGCTTTAGTTGCTACTTTACCCACGCTTTCTCTTTCTGATCCTTTAATTGTAATCGATTTCATTGTAAAAAAAATATAGTTATTAAATAATATTACTTGTTTGGCTTTTAGCTTTTGGCTATCGGCATTTTGCGTAATGAGATTGCTTCTTTCCTCGCAATGACTACATTATAAATTTTCCGCTAATGGAATTGTTGTGGTGCACCATGTGCATAACTTCTGCAAAAAGAGGTGCGCAACTCAACACTCTTATTTTGTTTGATTCTTTCTTTAACGGAATAGAATCGGTAACTATCAATTCGCTCAATTGCGATTTTTCTATTTTTTCGTAAGCGTCTCCTGATAAAATAGCGTGGGTACAAATCGCTCTTACGCTCAATGCTCCTTTTTCGATCATTAAATCTGCGGCTTTCGCCAAAGTGCCTCCGGTATCAATCATGTCATCTACTAAGATTACATTTCTACCTTTAACCTCGCCAATTAATTCCATCGTGTCGATGATATTGGCAATTTTTCTTTGTTTGTAACAAATCACTACATCCGATTCTAAAAACTTAGAATACGCATACGCTCTTTTTGAACCTCCCATGTCTGGAGATGCGATTGTCAAATTATCTAAACCTAAACTTTTAACGTATGGCAAAAATATAGTTGATGCAAAAAGATGATCTACCGGTTTTTCAAAGAATCCTTGAATTTGATCTGCATGCAAATCCATAGTCATGATTCTTGTTGCTCCAGCGCTTTCTAACAATTTTGCTGTCAATTTTGCTCCTATCGGAACTCTTGGCTTGTCTTTTCTGTCTTGTCTTGCCCAACCAAAGTAAGGAATTACTGCGGTTATATGTCTTGCCGAAGCACGTTTTGCAGCGTCAATCATTAATAACAATTCCATCAAATTATCTGCATTCGGAAAAGTGGAGCAAACGATAAAAACGCGTAATCCTCTGATGGACTCTTCGTAAGAAGGTTGAAATTCACCATCACTATATTTAGACATGGTAACTTTTCCTAACGGAATTCCGTATTTCTCAGCAATTTTTTCTGCAAGATAGACACTTTGTGAACAAGCAAAAATTTTAGCTTCAGGTTCTAGGTGTGACATTAATTTGTTGTTTTTATTCCGCTGCGCTCCATACAATTCGGCTTCATCATTTGTTTAAAACCAGAAAAATATAAATGCCTCGGGTGTAGTTAGTTAGTGTGTTTCATTTTACCGAGGTGCAAATTTATAAAATTTATTCAACTCTGAAAGGAAAAAATTAAGTATTTTTAGTTGAACATTTAATATTATTTTTTACATTTGCACCGTGTTAAAGGAATTGATGGTTGATTTAAACACAATCACATCTTTTATTGCGTTGAAATAACTGTCGTTATTTCATGTCTGCTAAGCCCGGATGGCGGAATTGGTAGACGCGCTGGTCTCAAACACCTGTGGGAAACCGTGCCGGTTCGACTCCGGCTCCGGGTACAAAAACCTCTGAAATCTTTTGATTTTCAGAGGTTTTTTTTTAGGGTGGTCAAAAGGGTGGCTAAGTTTTGAATTTTTGTTGGGCAATGTTGAATTACTTGATGTTGGTACAATATAAACACCATTAAAATCTGCATTAAGCTTTTCATTCCATTTATATGGCTTCGAATATTCTAAATTGATTTCTTTAAAAAGTGTATCAACTAGAACAGACATAGGTTCTTGTTTTTGATGAGATTTCTAAGATGGCTTATTGCTCCCTTGCTACAAGTGGTTTGGGGTTAAATTAAGCCTTAATTTCAGATTTGTCTAAACATCACAAATGCAAGCCTATTTTTGAATTATGCCAATTGTCCAAATCAATTGTAGCAAGTGTTGGGTGCAATTTTGTTTTTTAGACAATTAGTCTTATATTTGCAGACGCAACGTCTTAATTTATGGAAAAAGTAAACGAAATTTTAATCAGAATTGGTTTTTTACAGAGCTTTATTAAAGATAGGCTACGTGAATACAATGAGACTCCAATAAATAACATTTGGGTGTTAGAAAATAAGTTCAAAGACCCATTTCTTGCACTAGTAATGCTCAATGATAGGAATGAATTGGAGTTGACGGAAATCATTAAAGCAACACTACCACTTATTGGTCTAATTGTATTTTTTGATGGTACGGAAATTAAAAGAATTCAAGTCAAAAATTTTTCAGACAAATCATTTGATTATACTAATGAAGTTGAATCTCCAAAGAAAATTGAAACAACAAAAAGTCTAATTTTTGGAGATATAGATGAGGGCTTTAGACCTTTGAAGCAAATTGACAAGTCTGTTGAAGGACTGTTTTTCGAAGCGCATTCGATAATCAGAGATATTGATGGGTTACATGCAGACCAGGCATTAGATGAAGTCTGCAAGTTTTTATATGCAAAATTGTATGATGAGGAGTCTTTGGTGAAAAACACTTACTATTTTTTTCAACGTTGTTTATATTCTTCTTCTGAAGAACTTGCTTCAGTTGTAAGAGGTGTTTACGCAAGATCGACAGAATATGATGATAGGGTGTATTCAATGAGGATTCCAAAGTATAAGAAATCTAGGGGGGTATTTAATACTGAAATGACACTTTCTGCCCCTGCATTGGTAAAATTAGTTGGACTCTTTGAAGCAATTGATTTGTCTAGTTCCAAGGTAGATGTTAAGGGAAGGGCTTTTCAGAAAATGATGTTGCCTGCTATGCGAGCTGGACTAGGTCAATATTTTACACCATTACCTATTATTAAATTTATTGTTGATGTTCTTAATCCAAATGTTGATGACTTAATAATTGATCCTTTTTCTGGTTCTGGTCATTTTTTAACACAGTCACTTTTTCATGTTACCAATAACAATTCAAAAATTCCAGAGAAAAAAATTCATGAATTTAAATTTCATAAGTTGCATGGGATTGAGAAAAGTGAAAGAATGGTCAGAATTTCTATGACTGATATGCGATTGCATGGTGATGGTCATTCGAATATCAGATGCACCGATGCGTTGCTGAGTTTTGACAATTATGAAGACTTAAAAGAGTCTAGCTTCGACATTGTTATGTCAAATCCTCCATTCGGTTCTATACTATCAAAAGAGGCATTAAGTAGATTGGATTCTTTTGAATTAATGAAAGGTAGAAACTCGGTGCCCTTAGAGATACTTGGATTGGAAAGGTGCATTCAATTATTACGAACAGGTGGTCGTTTAGGAATTGTTCTTCCTGAAAGCATTATAACCAATAAGAATACCAAATTTGTTCGGGATTGGCTTTTACAAAAAATCACTATTGTCGGAATTGTTGGCTTACCATTAGAAACCTTTTCTCCTTATGGGGCAAATATTAAAACTGTGATTCTGTTTGGAGTTAAGGAAAATAAATCTAACAAAGGAATTAGTAATAAAGAGATTCTGATTGGTAATATAAGTTCAGTCGGATATGATTTCAAAGGACAAGATACAGGTGATTCTGATATCAATGATTTAATTAAACCCTTAAAAATATTAATAAACAAAATATGAGTAATTTTAAATTTATTAATGAGTTAGTATTGACTCAGAACGATAGGTGGTTAATTAACTCAATATTGACAGATAATGAGGAATTGACCATATTTCCTGACAATGAGTTGATTTCTTTAAGAGATGTATTAAGGGAAAGAAAAGAATCAATAGATCCACAAGTCTACTCTAAAACTTCATTTAATTATTTAGGATTGGAAAACATACAACCTTACACTGGATTTCTTGTTGATTTTAAGTCAAAGTATGGTAGTGCAGTTAAGTCCAGATGCAAAATTTTCAAGTTAGGTGATTTATTGTATTCTAAGTTACGACCAACTTTAAATAAATCCTATATAGTTGATGAGAGAGTTAACAATGGAATTTGTTCTACCGAATTTTTGGTCTTCGAAATAGAAACAAGCTTAATCGAGCCAATTTTATTAAGGTATATTATTTCGTCTGATTTTGTGCAAGAACAAGTTGAAAAATTTATTGCTGGTGCAGCATTACCTAGAATTCAAACTGATGATTTTCTTTCTATTAAAATTCCAAAAATTGACAAAAAATATCAATTAATACTTAGCAAGTATTTAAAAGAAAAGCATCAAGAATATTTAGACTGCTTTAACAAGTTGAATTCTTATCAACAAGACCTTAATGAGATACTATTAACCTCAATTAAAGAGAACCGAATCTCAGAACCTAAAAAAAAATAAATCAAAGTAGATTCTTTAATCTTTCTTGGTAGTCTGGGTTAGACTTTACAATAGTATAAATTTCTTGTTTCGAGAGACTGTTGTCAAAATTTACTTCATATGATTTTGCAACTACTAACCATTCTTCTTTTGTGAATTGATTTAGTTCTTCAGCGGCAAAATTCCTATGAATAAATGATATATAATTATGTGCTGTTAAGTTACTCTTTCTTATTTCTCTAAATTTATTTCTTGAATCTTCACTACTAGTTTTAATCATTCTCAACAAACCGCCAAAATTTGCTGCATATGCAACTTTTTCAGAAGGTCTTGTCTTTGGTGGTCCTGTTATTCTTTCTCTCTTTGAAGATGAATTCAAAGGTTCGCCATAGTATAAACATTCATCAATATCACAATTACAATCTTCTTCGCAATTTGTATGGTCTGTAAAAATTCCACCTCTTGTAATATGTAATGAATCTCGCAATTTGATAATGTCATGCGCAAGACCAATGAAATGGTCATTTATATATGGAAAGAAATGATGATCATCAAGTTTTTTCCATTCCCAAGTTATCACTAATAATAAGTCTATTGGGTCAATTTCCTTTTGTAAAACGTCAAAATGCGCTTTAGATTCGTCAGCACCACTATTCATCGATTTTACCTCAATTCTACATACTTCGCCTTGTCCTGTTTCGGGAACCCAGTCTTCTCCCTTTTTTAAACAAACAAAGTCATTATATTGATGATCTGGGAACCATCCTATTTCTATGGGTTGATCAGTAAGTTCAATATTCATATAATACCCCCAAAGAGCTTCAATCAAGAGCCCCATACCACTTCCAATCCTTCCTCCTCTGGTTTTTAGAACATCTTGAGAAAAGTTGTTAATTCTACTGCATGCATTTGCTGAATGCTTAATTATTTCGTCAATATATCCGTCCATTTGTTACGTTTCTATGTTGTTGTAAAATTGCACCCAATTTATTCATACCCGCTATTGAATAGCGCATTATCGGCAAATATATAAATAATATTTTTATTACAAATCTAAGCGTTCTTCGAAGACTCCTGTCTTGGGGGTTTTAATTGAAAGAATAAAATTTACGGCTGCTTTGTTTAATAGGTATAAAAAAAGCTTCCGAAATTAACGGAAGCTTTTTTAATGTTTTAATTGAGTTTTTCTAGTCTCTGTTGACTAAACTATCTTGTTTCCAAGTTTTCACCGATGCAATTCTACTGTTAGAAAAATCTACTTCGCTCAAATTATTTCCATTCCAGAAAAACCATTTTCCAGTTTTAGTACCATTTTCATAATTGCCAATAGATTGTTTATTTCCATTTGTGTCATATGAAGTCCAAGTTCCTTCCAGTTTGCCATTTTTAAAGAAACCTTCTTGTTGTATCTTACCATCTTCAAAATAGTAAACAGCCTTAACTTGTTGGCCAACAATTTCTAATTTTGGTTTTCCTACTTGTGCAAAAAGAATCCCAGAGAACAATAGCGCCACTAAAATTACATACTTTTTCATATCGTTAGTTTTAATTAATTACATTTTCTTATCAAATTTAGAAAATAATTTACATTAAAAAAACTTTTAGTTAACAATTTAGTAACATTGAAGTAAAACTTAACATTGGAAATACTCAAACATAAAAAAACCAATGCTTTCACATTGGTTCATTTGTTTTAGTTTTATCAAACTTAGTTTAAAAGAACATCCAGTTCTTCTTGTAGTTTTGGTGACGAAGGTCTGGCTGCATCTGCTTTTACAACTTTTCCATTCGGATCTATCAAAATAAATCTAGGGATTCCGGTGATATTAAAGTCTTTGACAAATTGAGAATTCCAATCATTATCTGCAAAAACCTGAACGCCGCCTAATTCTTTTTCTTTTATCATGGTTTTCCATTTTTCGAGATCTTTTAATTTATCAATAGAAATGCTCACAAAAGCAATGTTTTTATCATGGTATTTTTCTTCAACTTTTTTCAAGAAAGGAATTTCGGCACGACAGGGTCCGCACCACGTTGCCCAAACGTCTATATATACATATTTCCCTTTAAAGTCTTCCAGCTTCGTTTTTCCACCCTTGTAATTAGCATAATCAAACGAAGGAGAAACGGAATTGTTTAATTTATTGTTCGCTAGGCCTTGTTTGTAATATCTAGTCAAGCCGGCTAAATTATTCTCAATATCTTTCTTTTGAAGAGCAACAAAATTAGGGTCCATTTTGTTGGTTTCTAGTTTTGCTAAATCGGCTTTGTTTTTCTCGGCAATTAATTTATTGAACGCTTCTTCATTAGACGATAGCATTTCATCGTAATTAAATTTGCTTTCCGATATGGTGTTTTGAGCCAAAAAATTGTTCTCTACAGCTCCTTTTCCTGAATATACAATGGACTCGTCAAATTGTTTTGCATCCATTTTTAGCTTTAAATCATATCCGTTTTTAAGATACAAGCTGGTATATTCAACCCCGTCAAACATTAGATATAAGCCGTCTTTTATGTTTAAGGTATCTTTAAAAACGCCTTCTTTGTTGATTTGGATTTTTCGAATCACTTTTTTGTTGTCTCTGATATAAATAGAATCTCCATTTCTGTTGGCTATTTCGGCATTAAAAGAAACGTAATTTGGACCTTGCCCATAACTGTAAAACGTAACGGCAAATAGAATGGCAATAAGTACTAATTTTTTCATAAATGATGAGGTTAGATTGTGTTAGTCAAACTTAATTATTTAATTATTAATTTTTTGAAAGATTAACAATAATTTAATTTTCGTTGAAGTTTCGTGGTTTTAGGGTTTAATACAATATTTGTTTTTACTTTTGCAGTCTAAAATTTGGATCATGTATAGAAGTCATAATTGTGGTGAGTTGAATGCCTCACATATTAATACAGAAGTTACACTTGCGGGATGGGTTCAAAAATCACGTGATAAGGGATTTATGAATTGGGTTGATTTGCGTGACCGTTATGGAATTACGCAATTGATTTTTGACGAAGGTCGTTCTGAAAAATCAGTTTTTGAACTTGCAAAAACACTTGGTCGTGAATTTGTAATTCAGGTAAAAGGGACTGTTATTGAGCGTGAAGCCAAAAATAAAAACATTGCAACAGGCGAGATAGAAATTTTAGTTACTCAACTTACTATTCTTAACGCTTCGCTTACGCCTCCTTTTACAATTGAAGATGAAACGGATGGTGGGGAAGACATCAGAATGAAATACCGTTACCTTGATATTAGAAGAAATCCGGTAAAAAACAGTTTGATGTTTCGTCATAAAGTAGCGATGGAAGTGCGTAAATACCTTTCGGATTTGGATTTTTGTGAAGTAGAAACACCTTATTTAATAAAATCTACACCAGAAGGAGCTAGAGATTTTGTCGTTCCTTCTCGAATGAATGAAGGGCAATTTTATGCGTTACCACAATCACCTCAAACTTTCAAGCAATTGTTAATGGTGGGCGGAATGGATAAATATTTCCAAATCGTGAAATGTTTCCGTGATGAAGATTTACGCGCCGACAGACAGCCGGAATTTACACAAATTGATTGCGAAATGGCTTTTGTGGAACAAGAAGATATTTTGAATGTTTTCGAAGGATTGACAAGACATTTATTGAAAGAAATAAAAGGCATCGAAGTAGATAAATTCCCAAGAATTACCTACGAGTATGCCATGAAAACCTATGGGAATGATAAACCAGATATCCGTTTCGGAATGGAATTTGGCGAGTTGAATAAAATAGCACAACACAAAGATTTTCCGGTTTTCAATGCTGCGGAATTAGTGGTGGGAATTGCAGTTCCGGGAGTTGGAAACTATACTCGTAAGGAAATAGATGGATTAATTGACTGGGTTAAGCGTCCTCAAGTGGGTGCGTCAGGAATGGTGTATGTGAAATGCAATGAAGACGGGACTTATAAGTCATCAGTAGATAAATTCTACGATCAAGATGATTTGAGTAATTGGGCAAAAACTACAGGTGCTCAGCCGGGCGATATGATTTTTGTGCTTTCTGGTCCAGCTGATAAAACACGTACACAGTTAAGTGCGTTGCGTATGGAATTAGCAACGCGATTAGGGTTGAGAAATCCAGCTGAATTTGCGCCGCTTTGGGTGGTTGATTTTCCATTATTAGAATTTGATGAAGAAAGTGGTCGTTACCATGCTATGCATCACCCTTTTACATCTCCTAAACCAGAAGACATGCACTTATTGGAGACGAACCCAGGGAAAGTTCGGGCTAATGCATATGATATGGTTTTGAATGGAAATGAAATTGGTGGTGGATCGATTCGTATTCATGATAAAGCAACACAACAATTAATGTTTAAATATTTAGGTTTCACCGAAGAAGAAGCTAAGGCACAGTTCGGATTCTTGATGGATGCATTCCAGTTTGGAGCGCCACCACATGGAGGTTTGGCTTTTGGATTGGATCGATTAGTAGCAATTCTTGGTGGTCAGGAAACGATTCGGGACTTTATTGCTTTTCCAAAAAATAATTCAGGAAGAGATGTTATGATTGATGCGCCGTCTACAATTGATGAGTCGCAATTGAAAGAGTTGCATATAAAATTAGTTTCATCGTAATTTAGGGTGTAAATTAGTTAGAAAACGTTGAATATCAATATTTTTACAAAATAAAAAGAGAAGAATGTCTTTCGTATTATATTAAATATTACATTTGCCTCATTATAAATTATTATTACTATTACAATGCGTACAGGTACAGTTAAATTTTTCAATGAATCTAAAGGTTACGGATTCATTACAGACGAAGAAACAGGAAAAGACATTTTTGTTCATGCATCAGGAATCAACGCGGAAGAATTACGCGAAGGTGACAGAGTTAGCTATGAAGAAGAAGAAGGAAGAAAAGGAAAAGTTGCTGCGAAAGTAGCAGTTATCTAAGCATAAAAAAATTAATTTTTTTTGCCTACGAATGTTTAAAAACGTTCCGATTTATTTCGGAACGTTTTTTTTTATTCAAAATTTTTGCCACTTTCGAAATAAATGAACCTTCTTTTTAAGATTGTTGAATTTTATAAACGTTAAACACATCTTAAGATAAAAATCTTTCCTTATTTATAATTAATAAAAATTGTAAATTTACAACGTTGTAGTTGCGATGTATTTTTGAATTTTTATTGTTATTTAATAATTTGAAAGTTATCTTTGTGGCTTATTTTTATTCAAAAAAAACGATACTATGCAATCCGATCAATTAAATTATATCCCAATTTTAATGCAGTTTATCCTAGCTGTAGGATTTGTTGTAGGAACTATATTAGTTTCAGGAAAATTAGGCCCTAAAAGATCATCTGAAATCAAAGATAGGAACTTCGAATGTGGTATTGAATCTGTTGGAAATGCGAGAATTCCATTTTCAGTTAAATATTTCCTTGTTGCCATCTTGTTTGTCTTGTTTGATGTTGAGGTGATTTTCTTGTATCCATGGGCAATCAATTTCAAAGAATTGGGAATGGAAGGAATGGTTAAAATGGTGATTTTCATGATGTTGCTTTTGGTTGGTTTCTTTTATATTATCAAAAAGAAAGCTTTAGAGTGGGAATAAGTCCTAACCACCTAAAAGGTTTTGGAATTAAAAATATTAAATTGATTTTAAATTTAAGTTATGAACTCATAACTCATAACTCATAACTTTTATAAAAATGAGTGATTCAAATATAAATATGGTTGCCCCTCCGGAAGGTGTTGTTGGTGAAGGTTTCTTCGCTACAAAACTGAATGATGTTGTGGGATTGGCTCGTGCTAATTCATTATGGCCGCTGCCTTTTGCAACGTCTTGTTGCGGGATTGAATTCATGGCTACAATGGCTTCACATTATGATTTGGCACGATTTGGTTCGGAGAGAGTGAGTTTTTCTCCTCGTCAAGCCGATATGCTTATGGTAATGGGGACAATTTCAAAAAAAATGGCACCAATTTTACGTCAGGTTTACGAACAAATGTCAGAGCCTCGTTGGGTTATTGCCGTTGGTGCTTGTGCTACTTCAGGTGGGATCTTTGACACCTATTCAGTTTTACAAGGAATAGATAAAGTAATTCCGGTTGACGTTTATGTTCCTGGTTGTCCTCCAAGACCGGAACAAATCGTTGATGGCGTTATGAAATTGCAAGAATTAGTAAAGAATGAATCTGTAAGAAGAAGAAGTTCTCCTGAATATCAAGAATTATTAGCTTCTTATAATATCAAATAAATAATGGCGCTAGAAACGATACAAATCCAGGAAAAATTAGTTGAAACATTTGATTCGGCTGTTTTTGAATTCAATCAGGAAAAAGATATATTTTCATTTGAAGTAGCTGCTGATAAAATTACGGCAGTTATTCTTTTTTTGAAAAATGACCCAACATTGCGTTTTCATTTTTTAACTGATTTGTGTGGGATTCACTATCCTGACAATGATGTGGACCATCAATTTGCAGTGGTGTATCATTTGCACAATTGGTACGAAAACAAAAGAATTAAAATTAAGGCATTTATCAACGGTGAAAACCCAGAAATAAAAACGATATCAAACATTTTCTTAAGTTCTAACTGGATGGAAAGAGAAACGTTTGATTTTTATGGGATAAACTTCATTGGTCATCCACAGTTGAAACGTATTTTGAATATGGATGAAATGATTTCTTTTCCAATGCGAAAAGAATTCCCAATGGAAGATAGCGGAAGAACAGATAAAGATGACCGTTTCTTTGGAAGAACGACAGACAATTATTAAAAATACTCACTATTATAATTTTTCACATTAACTAAATGTCAGAACTATTATTACCACCAGAGCATCGCTATGCTAAAAGAATTGCAGCGCAACTAAATGAAGATGGAAGCGAGCTTTCAATCTTGAATTTAGGACCTACTCACCCAGCTACACACGGTATTTTTCAAAATATCCTGTTGATGGATGGAGAAAGAATTCTAGAAGCGGAACCAACGATTGGTTACATCCACAGAGCTTTCGAAAAAATCGCTGAAAACCGTCCTTTTTACCAAATCACGCCTCTTACTGATAGAATGAACTATTGTTCATCACCTATAAACAATATGGGTTGGTGGATGACATTAGAAAAATTGTTAGATATTGAAGTTCCTAAAAGAGCGCAATATTTAAGAGTTATTGTAATGGAATTGGCTAGAATCACGGATCATATCATCTGTAATTCAATCCTTGGTGTGGATACCGGAGCGTATACCGGATTTTTATATGTGTTCCAATTTAGAGAAAAAGTGTACGAAATATACGAAGAAATTTGTGGGGCGCGTTTGACTACTAATATGGGAAGAATTGGTGGTTTCGAAAGAGATTGGTCACCAGAAGCTTTTAGAAAATTAGATGTGTTTTTAGCCGAATTTCCAGCAGCTTGGAAAGAATTTGAAAATTTATTCGAAAGAAATAGAATCTTTATTGACAGAACTGTAAATGTTGGAGCGATAACAGCTGAACAAGCGATGGCTTACGGATTTACAGGTCCAAATTTACGTGCTGCAGGTGTTGATTATGATGTTAGGGTGTCGCAACCGTATTCTTCTTACGAAGATTTCGATTTTATTATTCCTGTTGGAAAATCTGGAGATACGTATGATCGTTTTTGTGTTCGTAATGCCGAAGTTTGGGAAAGTTTGAGTATTATTCGTCAAGCATTAGCAAAAATGCCGGAAGGAAATGATTTTCATGCTGATGTTCCGGATTATTACCTTCCACCAAAAGAAGATGTTTACACCAGTATGGAATCGTTGATTTACCATTTCAAAATTGTTATGGGAGAAGTTCCTGTTCCAGTTGCTGAAATCTACCATCCTGTTGAAGGTGGAAATGGAGAGCTAGGTTTTTATTTGGTTACTGACGGAAGTCGAACTCCTTATAGATTGCATTTTCGCAGACCTTGTTTTATTTACTATCAAGCGTATCCAGAAATGATTAAAGGTTCATTACTATCGGATGCAATTGTTATTTTGTCAAGTTTAAATGTTATTGCCGGAGAATTAGACGCTTAATAAAATTATAAATGATGAATTATAAATTTTGAATGAAAGTTAAAAAGCATTAAAAATTTAGAATTCAAAATTTGAAATAATAAAAAATGGAACGTACGTATCACAAACAAGAAATAAATATGACCGAAGCATTGATGTCCCGCATCAATGAATTGATAAGTCATTATCCTGAAGAGAAAAAAAAATCGGCATTATTGCCTGTTTTACATGAAGTTCAAGATGCTCACGAGAATTGGTTGAGTATTGAATTAATGAATAAAGTAGCCGAAATCCTTTTGATTAAACCAATTGAAGTTTACGAAGTAGTTTCGTTTTATACGATGTACAACCAAAGACCAATTGGAAAATACATGTTCGAATTTTGTCAAACTTCTCCTTGTTGTTTGAATGGAGTGGAGGATTTAATGGATTATACCTGCGAAAAATTAGGTGTAAAAGTGGGCGAACCTACTCCAGACGGTCTATTTGAAGTTAGAGGTGTTGAATGTTTAGGTGCTTGTGGTTACGCTCCAATGATGCAATTAGGCGATTTTTACAAAGAACATTTGACAGCAGCAAAAATCGACCAGTTAATTGATGATTGCAAAAACGATACAATAATATTACACGATAAATAATATGTCACAAAAAATATTATTAGACAAAATAAATATTCCAGGAATTAAAACGTACGAAGTATACCGTCAAAACGGAGGTTATGCTTCAGTAGAAAAAGCCATAAAAACATTAACACCAGACGAAGTTGTCGAAGAAGTAAAAACTTCAGGATTGCGTGGTCGTGGTGGAGCAGGATTCCCAGCAGGAATGAAATGGAGTTTCATCGATAAAAAATCAGGAAAACCAAGACATTTAGTTTGTAATGCGGATGAATCAGAGCCAGGAACTTTCAAGGATCGCTACTTGATGGAATTTATTCCTCATTTATTGATTGAAGGAATGATTACTTCCAGTTATGCTTTGGGCGCAAACCTTTCATATATTTACATTCGTGGAGAATACATGTGGGTTTACAAAATATTAGAAAAAGCCATTAACGAAGCAAAAGCTGCTGGATTTTTGGGTAAAAATATACTGGGTTCAGGGTATGATTTAGAACTTTATGTTCATTGTGGTGCCGGAGCTTACATTTGTGGAGAAGAAACTGCATTGATTGAATCCTTGGAAGGAAAAAGAGGAAATCCTCGTATCAAGCCACCATTTCCTGCTATTTCAGGACTTTGGGCAAATCCAACGGTTGTAAATAATGTAGAAACAATTGCCGCTGTGCCTTGGATTATCAATAATACAGGTGCAGAATATGCTAAAATTGGTATTGGACGTTCTACAGGAACCAAATTAATTTCGGCTTCTGGGCATATCAAAAACCCGGGTGTTTATGAAATTGAATTGGGTCTGAGTGTTTATGAATTCATGAATTCTGATGAATATTTAGGCGGAATGAGTTCTGACAGACCTTTGAAAGCATTTGTACCGGGAGGAAGTTCTGTTCCCGTTTTACCTGCCCATTTAATTTATAAAACGGCAAACGGTGAAGATCGTTTGATGTCATACGAATCGTTAAGTGACGGTGGATTTGCAACAGGTTCTATGTTAGGATCTGGTGGATTTATCGTTTACAATGATACGTCTTGTATCGTTCGTAATACTTGGAATTTCTCTCGTTTTTACCACCATGAAAGCTGTGGACAATGTTCCCCTTGTCGTGAAGGAACAGGATGGATGGAAAAAGTATTACACCGAATAGAAAATGGTCACGGTCGTGAAGAAGATATCGATTTGCTTTTGAGTATTCAGAGTAAAATTGAAGGAAATACAATTTGTCCATTAGGTGACGCAGCAGCTTGGCCTGTGGCAGCAGCCATTCGTCACTTTAGAGAGGAGTTTGAATACCATATTCGTTTCCCGGAAAAAATAAAAAATAGAGATCATTTTGTTGCTGAACCTTTTGAAAAAGTAAAGCATTTAGTTTCTAAAGTAATCGTATAAAGTCAAGAATTTCAGAAAATGAAAGTAACCATAGACGGTCAAAGCATAGAAGTAGAACCAGGAACAACAATCCTGCAGGCAGCACGTATGATAGGTGGAGAAGTAGTTCCGCCAGCGATGTGCTATTATTCTAAACTAAAAGGTAGCGGTGGAAAATGCCGTTGTTGTTTAGTGGAAGTTGCAAAAGGAAGTGAAGCTGATCCAAGACCAATGCCTAAATTAATGGCATCTTGTGTAACAGGTTGTATGGACGGAATGGAAGTGAACAGTAAATCTTCACCAAGAGTAACCGAAGCCAGAAAATCAGTAACAGAGTTTTTATTGATCAATCACCCATTAGATTGTCCAGTTTGTGATCAAGCAGGAGAATGTGATTTACAAAATTTAAGCTTCGAACACGGGAAATCAGAAACCCGTTTTATCGAAGAAAAAAGAACTTTTGAGCCAGAAAATATTGGTCCAAATATTCAATTACACATGAACCGTTGTATTCTTTGTTACCGTTGTGTGATGGTTGCAGATCAATTGACTGACGATCGTGTGCACGGAGTAATGGATAGAGGAGATCATTCTAATATATCGACTTGTATCTCAAAAGCGGTTGATAATGAGTTCTCTGGAAATATGATCGATGTTTGTCCAGTAGGCGCTTTAACAGACAAAACGTTTAGATTTAAATCTAGAGTTTGGTTTAGTAAGCCTTATAATGCACACAGAAATTGCCCTACTTGTTCCGGGAAAACTACCGTTTGGATGTTTGGTGACGAAATCCAACGTGTTACCGGAAGAAAAGATGAGTACCATGAAGTAGATGAATTTATTTGTAATGGATGTCGTTTTGACCATAAAGATATTGCAGATTGGACTATTGAAGGACCAAGAGCATTCGAAAAAGATTCGGTTATCAACCAAAACAAATACAACAGAAAATTAGAAAAAGTTGAAATCGCTACGGAAGAGCATATCCTTTTAGGTAGAGAGGAAGACCGTAAGAAAATAAGCATGGCCGAAATTCCATTGACTGAAGAAGACATTATTAATCAAAAAAGCTTGGGTAATAATGGATAGTACTATTATCATAGAAAAAAGTGTCATTATTGTTGCAGTTTTTGCTTTGACAATGTTGATGGCAATGTATTCCACTTGGGCTGAACGAAAAGTTGCCGCTTGGCTTCAAGATCGTGTTGGACCAAACAGAGCAGGTCCTTTTGGATTATTTCAGCCGCTTGCCGATGGTTTGAAATTATTCTCGAAAGAAGAATTTGAGCCAAACACTCCAAATAGATTTTTGTTTTTCGTGGGTCCAGCAATTGCTATGAGTACCGCTTTAATGACGAGTGCCGTAATTCCTTGGGGAGACAGGCTGCATTTGTTTGGAAGAGATATTCTATTGCAGGCAACTGATTTAAACATTGGATTGTTATACTTTATTGGAGTTGTTTCAGTGGGTGTTTACGGAATCATGATTGGTGGTTGGGCATCCAATAATAAGTTCTCTTTGATGGGCGCCGTTCGTGCTGCTTCGCAAATGGTATCTTATGAAGTAGCCATGGGACTTTCCTTGATTGCTTTGTTGATGATGACCGGAACGTTGAGCTTAAGAGAGATTTCGGCGCAACAGGCAGGAATGAATTGGAATGTGTTTTACCAACCGTTATCTTTTATTATATTCTTAATTTGTGCTTTTGCAGAAACCAATAGAACACCTTTTGATTTAGCGGAATGCGAAACGGAATTAATTGGAGGATATCACACGGAATATTCATCGATGAAAATGGGATTCTATTTATTTGCTGAATATGCGAATATGTTTATTTCTTCAACGATTTTAGCTGTTTTATTCTTTGGAGGATATAATTATCCTGGAATGAGTTGGGCGGTAGAAAATTGGGGTGTAAATATTGCTAACGTTATAGGATTTGGTGCTTTGTTTATCAAATTATGTGGATTCATCTTTTTCTATATGTGGGTTCGTTGGACTATTCCAAGATTCAGATACGATCAATTGATGCATTTGGGTTGGAGAATTTTGATTCCATTATCCATTATCAATATCATGATTACCGGAATTGTAATTTTGAGAAGTGAAATTGCAACTTATTTAGGATTTTAATTAGTACCGAAAAAGCCCTAGCCCTGATAGTAGCGGCATCCTTTTATTTTTTTCTTTAAAAAATAAAAGATATAGCGAATAGCAGGATTAAGCTTCAAATAAAAATAAAAAATGTCAATAGAAAGTATATCCTTATCGGGAAGAAAAAAGCTAGTCTCTAACAAGGAGATGACTTTTTGGGAAAGAATGTATCTTGTTGCGATTGTCAAAGGTTTGATAATTACGATTCAGCATTTGTTTAAAAGAAAAGTAACGATTCAATATCCGGAACAAGTACGAGAAAGAAGTCCGGTTTATCGCGGTCAGCACATGTTGAAGCGTGATGAGGAAGGTCGTGAGAATTGTACGGCTTGTGGTTTATGTGCCTTGTCTTGTCCTGCTGAAGCGATTACGATGAAGGCTGAAGAACGCAGAGCAGATGAAAAACATTTGTATAGAGAAGAAAAATATGCGTCGATATATGAAATTAATATGTTGCGTTGTATTTTTTGTGGATTGTGTGAAGAGGCTTGTCCTAAAGACGCAATTTACCTGACAACTTCTAAAGTTTTGGTTCCTTCTAGCTATGAGAGAGAAGATTTTATCTTTGGAAAAGACAAATTGGTCATGCCTCTGGAAATGGCAATGAAAAACGCTCAACTTAAAAACGCTAACTAATGTCTACGATACTTATAATTTTTTGTGTATTGGCTGCTATCACATTAGCAACCGCATTTTTGACAATTTTTAGCAAAAATCCGATTCACAGCGCTATTTATTTAGTGATTTGTTTCTTTTCGATTGCGGGTCATTATCTATTATTGAATTCTCAATTTTTAGCGATAGTTCACATTATTGTGTATTCTGGAGCGATTATGATTTTGTTTTTATTCACCATTATGTTGATGAATTTAAATGAAGAAAGAGAAGTGCACCGACCTAGAATTACGCGATTAGGAGCTATTGTTTCTTTTTGTTTGATCTGTTTGGTTTTGATAGCCATTTTTATCAACTCAAAACCTATTGTTGGAGAATACGTAACTACCGGCGAAGATTATCAGTCTATAAAAGTATTGGGTAAAATACTGTTGAATGAATATATGGTTCCGTTTGAATTTGCCTCTATATTACTTTTGGTTGCTATGATTGGAACTGTGTTATTGTCTAAAAAAGAAAAATTGCAAAAATAAGATGAACAATATTTTAAACCACATTGGTATTGAAAATTATATATTCCTGAGCGTAATACTTTTTTGTATTGGAGTTTTCGGAGTGTTGTACAGACGAAATGCCATTATCGTATTTATGTCAATTGAAATTATGCTGAATGCAGTAAACTTATTGTTTGTAGCATTTTCGACCTATCATCAAGATGCACAAGGACAAGTTTTTGTGTTCTTTTCGATGGCTGTTGCTGCGGCAGAAGTTGCGGTAGGATTGGCGATTCTAGTTTCTATCTTTAGAAATTTAGGTTCAATTACTATCGATAATTTAAAAAACTTAAAAGGATAAATGGAAATGAATACCAATATAGCTTTAGTTTTAGTTCTTGCTCCTTTTTTAGGATTTTTAATCAATGTTTTCTTTGGCAAAAGTCTGGGAAAATCGCTTTCTGGAATAATTGGAACCCTATCAGTTGTGGTTTCTTTTATCGCAACTGTTTATTTCTTCAGTGGAATAGCGGCACAACCGGAAGGCATTCGAATTACTCTTTTTGACTGGATTCAAATCAGTAATTTCAAAGTTGATTTTGGATTTCAATTGGACCAATTGTCAATTTTATGGTTGCTTTTTGTAACCGGAATTGGATCTTTGATTCATTTGTATTCGATCAGTTACATGCACGATGATGAAAATATGCACAAGTTTTTTGCGTATTTGAATCTGTTTATATTCTTCATGATTACGTTAGTAATAGGAAGTAACTTATTAGTGATGTTCATCGGTTGGGAAGGCGTTGGTCTTTGTTCGTATCTGCTAATTGGATTTTGGCATAAAAACCAAGAATTTAATGATGCTGCTAAGAAAGCATTCATCATGAACAGAATCGGTGATTTAGGGTTATTAGTTGGTATTTTTATCCTTGGATCTTTATTTTCAACGGTTGATTTTACAACATTAAAAACAGCCATCACTACTGCGCCAGACTATAATGATTTTTGGTTTTCAGTTGCTGCTTTAACTCTATTTATTGGAGCTTGTGGTAAATCAGCACAAATTCCATTGTATACTTGGTTACCGGATGCAATGGCTGGGCCAACTCCGGTTTCGGCCTTGATTCACGCAGCTACGATGGTTACTGCTGGTATTTTTATGATTACAAGATTAAATTTCTTGTTTGATTTGGTTCCAAGCGTTCAATCTATAATCGCAATTGTTGGAGCTGTTACTGCTTTAGTTGCTGCTACAATTGGATTGGTTCAAAATGACATTAAGAAAGTCTTGGCCTATTCTACCGTTTCTCAATTGGGACTGATGTTCTTGGCTTTGGGATTGGGTGCTTATGAAGTTGCCGTTTTCCATGTAATCACACACGCTTTCTTCAAAGCTTGTTTGTTCTTGGGTTCAGGTTCTGTAATTCACGCTTTGCACGGAGAACAAGACATGCGTAACATGGGTGGCTTGAAAAAGGCGATGCCAATTACGTTTGTAACCATGTTAATTGCTTCTTTAGCGATTTCTGGAGTTCCATTGTTTTCAGGGTTTTTCTCGAAAGACGAAATCTTATTAGTGGCTTTTCATCACAACATTCCGTTATGGGTTGTGGCTTCGGTTGCTTCTATAATGACTGCTTTCTATATGTTCCGCTTGATGTTTTTAACATTCTTCCAAGAATTCAGAGGAACTTCAGCACAAAAACACCATTTGCACGAAAGTCCTTCTTTGATTACCATTCCTTTGATTGTTTTAGCAATTTTGGCTACTATCGGTGGTTTGATCAGTTTACCTGGAAACAGCTGGTTGAATGGATATTTGACTCCTATTTTACCAAAATTAGCAAACGCAGAACACCATTTAGGAACTACTGAATATATCTTGATGGCTATTGCTGTTGTGGGCGGATTAGTAGGAATTGGTATTGCTTACGCCAAATACATCAAACAAAATACAGTTCCGACAGAAGATGCTGCCATTTCAGGATTTTCTAAAATGCTTTACAATAAATATTATGTTGATGAATGCTATGATGCTATTTTTGTTAAACCAATTAATTTCTTGTCTCGTTTTTTCAGAGATACTATAGAAACAGGTTTATCAGCTTTGGTTTTTGGATTCGGAAAAGTTACCAACGAAATAAGTTACCAAGGAAAGAAAATACAAAATGGAAGCATTGGTCTTTATCTTTTTGTTTTCGTTTTAGGGCTTTGTGCCATTGTTTCTTATTTATTTTTAGCTCAATAATCTTATACTATGAATGTATCTCTAATATTAATTATACTTTTGGTTGGTGCGTTTGCAACTTATCTTGCAGGCGATAAACTGGCTTCAAAAGTGGCTTTGTTCTTTGGTTTGGCTTCATTAGGCTCATCTATTGTATTATTAAATCACTATAATTTAGGTGAAAATATCAGTTTCATCAGCCAATGGATTACGCAGCCTAATATTTCTTTTGCTCTAAAAGCAGATGGATTATCGATGGCGATGCTTTTATTAACCACGGCTTTGACTCCAATAATTATTTTTTCTTCTTTTGGAAATCAATATAAAAATTCAAAATCATTTTATGCTTTAATTCTGTTTATGTCATTTGCAATGGCAGGAACATTCTTGGCATCAGACGGTTTGTTGTATTACATTTTCTGGGAATTATCTTTGATTCCAATTTACTTTATCGCCTTAATTTGGGGCAACGGAGACGCAGAAGATCGCAAAAAAGCAGTAGTTAAATTCTTTATCTACACACTTGCCGGTTCTTTATTCATGTTGGTTGCTTTTGTTTATATGTACCAACAAGCGGGAAGTCTTTTATTAGAAGATTTATACAAATTGAATCTATCAGCAACCGAACAATTATGGATATTCTTAGCTTTCTTCTTGGCGTATGCGATTAAGATTCCATTAATTCCTTTCCATACTTGGCAAGCAAATGTGTATCAAAAAGCACCAACCGTTGGGACAATGCTTTTATCCGGTATCATGTTGAAAATGGGATTGTATAGCGTTATTCGTTGGCAATTGCCATTGGCGCCATTGGCAGCCAAAGAATACATGTACATTTTCATTGGTCTTGGAATTGCGGGTGTGATTTATGGATCTATCGTTGCATTGAGACAAAAAGATTTAAAAAAATTATTAGCCTATTCTTCTTTGGCCCACGTTGGTTTAATTGCAGCAGGAACATACACTTTGACATTAGACGGATTACGTGGTGCGGTTTTACAAATGATTGCACACGGATTTGTGGTTGTGGGATTGTTTTATGTAGCTGAAATTATTTTCAGAAGATACGAAACCAGAGCCATTGCAGAAATGGGCGGTATTCGTACGCAATCACCAAAATTCACCTCGATGTTTTTAATTTTGGTTTTAGCATCTGTTGCTTTGCCAACAACTTTTAACTTTATTGGAGAATTCACTGTTTTATATAGTCTTTCACAAATTAATATTTGGTTTGCCATTCTAGGAGGAACAACCATAATTTTAGGAGCGTATTATATGTTGAAAATGTTTCAACATGTGATGTTGGGTGAAACTAATTCTAAAGTTTTTGCTGATGTAACAGTCAATGAAGGAATAACTTTGGTACTAATAATTGGTGTTTTATTCTTTTTTGGGATGTATCCAAAGCCAATTACCGATTTGATTACCCCAAGTCTGGAAGAAATTTTAACTCAAATAAACCGAATTAACTAAGTCAAATAAAAAAATGAATACATTAATAGCTATAATAGGATTAGGTGTTTTATGCCTTTTATTTGAAATATTTAATTTAAGGAAAGCCATTGTTCCAATAACAATTATTGGATTATTGGGAGTGCTGGGTTTAACCATATCTGAATTTAATTCAACGGAAAGCTACTACAACAACATGATTGTTGTGAGTAAATTTTCAAGTACTTTTTCGTCTTTGTTTATTGTGCTTACCATTTTCTTGGTGGCTTTAGGACATAATTTTTACGAAAATCACCAATCTAAAATCTCGGATTATATTGCCATAAAAATATTTTTATTGGCAGGAGCAGTGGCAATGGTTTCTTTTGGAAACTTAGCAATGTTCTTTTTAGGAATCGAAGTATTGTCAATTTCCCTTTATATTCTTGCGGCAAGTGATCGTATGAATTTAAAAAGCAACGAAGCAGGAATGAAGTATTTCTTAATGGGATCTTTTGCTTCTGGAATCATTCTGTTTGGGATCTGTTTAATTTACGGAGCCATGGGAAGTTTTGATGTTACTGAAATCAGCGAATTGTCACAATCAGCGGAATTGCCAATTTGGTTTCCAATCGGAATTGTATTGGTAACTATTGGAATGTTATTCAAAATTGCGGCAGTTCCATTTCATTTTTGGGCACCGGACGTTTACGAAGGTTCTCCAGCGTTGACAACGGCATTGATGAGTACTTTGGCGAAAGTAGTTGCCATGGCGACTTTGTACAAGTTGTTATCGGTTATGAATGCTGATATTTCTGAGTCATTCAAAATTATTGTTGTCGTGATTTCTATGGCATCGATGACGGTTGGTAATATTATGGCATTGAGACAAACGAATGTAAAACGTATGTTGGCTTTTTCAGGGGTTTCTCACGCCGGTTTTATGTTGATGACTTTATTGAGTTTGTCTACTTCAGCAGGAAGTTTGTTGTATTATGCCTCAGCGTATTCTTTATCTGGAATCGCTGCTTTTAGTGTGATTTTATACGTTTGTAAAAATAGAGACAACGAAGATATCGTGAATTTCCATGGATTAGGAAAAACCAACCCATTGTTAGCAGCCATTCTTACGGCAGCTTTACTTTCCATGGCAGGTATTCCAATTTTCGCCGGATTCTTTGCTAAGTTGGTTTTGTTCAATCAAACGATTCTAGCGGGTTATTTGGCTTTAGTGATTGTAGCAGTGGTGAATTCTATTATTAGCGTTGGATACTACTTTAAATTGATTTTGGCAATGTATACCAAAGAACCAAATGAAGAACGAAAAGGAACTCCGGTTATCATTTATGCAGTTGCCGTTATAGCGATTGTTTTGAATATTGTATTAGGTTTGTTCCCTTCTTTTGTATTAGATCTATTGGCATAAACCTAAGCTTAAAAAATATGCAAAAAACCATCAAGAGTAATTTTGATGGTTTTTTTTATTTGAATCAAATTGTGAAATATCAGGGCAACAATTTTATACTATATTTACCTTGACGTAAGTATATATCGGATTGGGAAGAGTTGAATAATCGATATTAAAACACAGCTCAAAGGAGACATTTGCGCAGCATAACCGACGAACACTTCGTAGAGCAGGGATCAAAATGCCATCAACAATGTTGTGAAACTTTACAAGTAGGAACATTAACTTTTTTACTGTTCTAAATCTTTTTTATAAATCTTCAATTTGTAAGTGTAATACCAACCTTGGTCATTTTTATTATGCGTATTTTGCTCAAAACTAGAAGTTTCTGCTTCAGCATTTCCTTTATTATCCATTATTAATATTAAATCCAATAGTTTATCCGTATTTTTATTAAACCTAACTGGGCTAATTTGTTTTACATGATTGTTTTCAATAGTGACAATTACATTCTCTTCAAAACCATTTGCTCCCGAAAAGCCTCTGCCATCTGTCTTAGTTTTTTTACTAATAAACGCTTTGTAATTCCCGTCTTTCACAAAAGCAATTTCTTTAAAAGTTGTGAAGGAACAAACGGACAGACACAATCCAATTCCTAGTAACGATAATAATAACATTTTTTTCATATTGGTTTTTTTTAGTTATAAATAAAATACTACAATGATTATGCCAAAAAACATTTATCGACTTGATGTTGATAATGTTGGCAATGCTTTATGAAGACTCTCAATTTTGTGACAAATATTTAATCATGTTGATCAAGGGTTAAAAAATCAAATTGATTAAAGCGGTAGCTATTTTTCCAAATATGTGAATTAAGAGTCCTTTGCTTGATTTTACCTTGCTAGCTTTTTGAATATTAGTTTTTTCAATTAACCAATTAAAAAAAGACTCAATAGGTTGTCGAACCATTGATATCGTTGTTGAAAAAAGGTCATCTGCTGTCTTATTTATATTTTTAATGTCTTGACATTCCCAGTTCTACAAAGTGTGTTTATGAATATATAATTTCATTATGAATACTGAGTAAATGTCTCCGACTTTGTGCTCGTAAGAGTATTTACAATAAAATAAAAGATTGAACTGAGAATTTGTTCGATTTATATATTGTTCAAAATGTCAAGTTGTCTTTAAAAATATACAAAAACATCAAGAGCAATTTTGATGGTTTTTTTGTTTGAATCAAATTGTGAAATATCAGGTCAACAATATTATATTTACTTTTAGGCAGTGAGTTGTATTAGTGTTAAAAAATGGAGCAAAGTTGGAGAGCTTGAGGTTCGTATATGAAGCTAAAAAAAATTGACTAAATCATAAAAAGGTACAGATCTAAAATCAATTAAAAAGGATTAATAAAAATAAAGAACCAGGGATTATTCGTTGGGGTATTGTGGGATGTGGAAATGTTACAGAGATAAAAAGTGGTCCTGCCTATCAGAAAACAGAAGGGTTTCAGCTCACAGCAGTAATGAGAAGAGATGGTGACAAAGCTGCTGATTATGCCAGAAGACATGGAATTACTAAATATTATACGGATGCAGATGCGTTAATTAACGATCCCGAAATTGATGCAGTTTATATTGCAACTCCTCCTGATACCCATAAATACTACGGACTTAAAGTAGCATTGGCAGGAAAACCCTGTTGTATCGAAAAACCGTTAGCGCCAAATTATCAAGACAGTCTGGCGATTCATCAAGCATTTGCAGCTAAAAATATTCCTTTGTTTGTTGCTTATTACAGGCGCTCACTCCCTCGTTTCAAACAGATAAAAACATGGCTTGATGCCAATGATATTGGTGAAGTCCGGCATATAAGGTGGCATTTGAGTAAACCTGCAACACCTCAAGATTTGTCAGGAAACTATAACTGGCGAACTGACGCTGAAATAGCTGCTGGTGGTTATTTTGATGATTTAGCCAGTCATGGGTTGGATTTGTTCATCTATCTTTTAGGAGATATAAAAGAGGTTTCCGGCATTAGTCTTAATCAGCAGGGATTGTATTCCGCCAAAGATGCGGCTACTGCCTGTTGGCTTCATGAGTCGGGAATTACGGGTACAGGCAGCTGGAATTTTGGGTGCTATGAGCGGGAAGATACGGTAGAAATTTTTGGGAGTAAAGGTAAAATAGCATTCTCTGTATTTAATGATGAACCAATAGTGCTTTCGAACGAACAAGGAAAAACGGAACTTTTTATTGCTCATCCGGAAAACATTCAACTGTATCATGTACAGCAAATTCGGGAACATCTTTTGGGGAACAGCAAGCATCCTTCCAATGGTTTGACAGGCGCTCATACCAGTTGGGTTATGGACAGGATTATCGGAAATGTTTAGGGTTAAATAGAAAATTGCTTAACTTTTCATGATAAATTCCCAGAAAGAAGAATTACCAATAAAAACCTAAAGCCAAAACAGCTCAAAACTGAATTGATGATTTTTGCATCATAGAACCAGCTCCGCAATGAAATGTATTTGTAATAAGATAAAAGATTGAACGGAGAATTTATTCGATTTATGTAGTACTCTTTTTAAACAAACACCAATTTACCATTTCCTAATAAAAGCATAATGTCGGATTAGTTTCAAACTACTTTTAGTACATTTGTATATACAAATGATTTAATTATTTACAAAAGTAATAAAGATGGAAAATACATTAAAAGTGCAAATTTGGTCGGATATCATGTGTCCGTTTTGTTATATAGGAAAAAGAAGAATAGAAGCCGCTTTACAGAATTTTGAACATAAAAACGCAGTCGAAATTGAATGGAAAAGTTTTCAGTTAGACGCCGGCTTTATTGCTTCTCCTGAAGACAATTTGGTAGACCATTTAGCTGAAAAATATAGAAAAGATAGGGATTGGGCACAAGACATGCTTGACAACATGACCCAAAATGCTAAAAATTCAGGATTGGATTTTCATTTTGAAAAAGCGGTTATGGCCAATTCATTGAATGCACACCGCTTGTTGCATTTGGCTAAAAAACACAATCTGGCCAATGATTTAGAGGAATTGTTGTTCAAAGCCTATTTAACCGATGGCAAGAACGTTAATGATCTGAACACATTGAAAACGTTGGGACTGGAAGTAGGACTGAATGCGGAAGCTATTGATGAAGTATTGCATTCTGATGCCTACGTAACTGAAGTGCAGCAAGACATTAAAGAAGCGCAAGCTATCGGTGTTCAAGGTGTTCCCTTTTTTGTTTTCGATAGTAAATATGCAGTTTCGGGGGCACAACATGTTGAGACGTTTGTGAAAACACTCGAAAAAGTATGGGAAGAAGGCAAATTTGAAATAAAGCCAACTGTATTGAATGCTACTGATGGAGACAGTTGTGGAATCGATGGTTGTGACTAAAAAGGAAATAACTTCAAACAAAATTCCCGCTGATACGAATACCAGCGGGAATTTTTAAACCAACCATTTATAACTAACTATCTTCTGTCTATTCTGATGGCTACACTACCTGTTGCTTTGGTGTCCTCGATTTTGGCTTTTGTGCCATTTGTTCTATAATAGTAGTAATCTTCATCATTCGAGTTTTGGTTATCACCATAATCGTTGTTTCCATTGTTGTTTTGGCTGTATTCATAACCTCTGCCGCCTTTTACGGATCCAACAATATCAACAATTTGACCACGACGGTTATAGATAATTTCTAAACCACCTACTCGTTCCAAAGCATAACGGTTGTACGTCATGTAAACTGAACCCACTCGTTTGATTCTATCATTTGAGTCATAGTTGATAAACACATTTCCAATACGTCTTATTCTGCCCATGTAGTCGTGTTCCACTTTTACACCGTAATTTCCGTTTCGAACATTTCCAGGTGCACCATACGTTTTATTCACACCATTTTTTTTGCCTGATTTATAATACATACCGTCGGTTGAACCGGTTGAAGGGCGTGTATTAAAATCAAATTGTCCGTCAGGAAATATGAAGAACTCAATTCCTCTTTCTGTAAACACAATTGGGTCGGCATTTCTAAAATCTACTGGAGATCTTCTTTCAACAGAAAAATCGATTTTTTCTGCTGCATTCACTACACTACCTCCAAATACGAAGATACTAGCTACTAAAAGGGTAATTTTTTTCATGATAAATATATTTTGAATTTTGCCTACTCTTGAGCTTTTCGGCTTTCGCTTTTTTTACTTATTTGATTAGGTATATTCAAGTAGCATGCCAAAGATTTGAATCACGGTGTTGTGTTTTTAGATTATGAATTGATTTTTAACATATAATTTGTTTAAAATCAACGTATTGGTGTTTAAAAAAAATAAAAAATAATTTTATTCAGAAGCTAACATTAAGATTTTTTTAATACAATTTCTGTTGGGTTCGATGCATTTTTTTGTGGTTTTGACGAAGAAATAATCCCAAGAAAAGAGAAAGAACCTAATTTTTAAAAATCTTTTTATATAAAACTACTTATCAACATTGCTTTAAAATTAACTTTGGTTACGAACTCGCATCAATTGATATTGAGTAATTTTGTAACATGTATGCTTTAGTCGATTGTAACAATTTCTATACTTCCTGCGAACGCGTTTTTCAACCGCAGTTCGTTGGGAAACCCGTTGCAATATTGTCAAATAATGACGGTTGTGTGATTTCCAGAAGCAATGAAGCAAAGGATGTTGGAGTCCCTATGGGTGCGCCGATATTCAAGATTAGGGAATTGGTAAAAGAGAAAAAGGTGCAACTATTTTCTTCGAATTATCCGCTTTATGGTGATTTGAGCAATCGGGTGATGGCAATTTTAAGTCAGTTTACACCTAATGTGGAAATTTACAGCATCGACGAAGCCTTCCTTAATTTTGATGGTTTGACTATTTCCGATTACCACGATTATGGAATTCAAATGAAAGCCCGGGTGCAAAAATGGGTAGGAATTCCCGTTTGTATTGGTTTTGCACCAACGAAAGCATTATCAAAAGTAGCCAATAAAATAGCCAAAAAATTCCAAGGCAGAACGCAAGGTGTTTACGTAATAGATAGTGATGAAAAACGAATCAAAGCCTTGAAATGGACAAAGATTGAAGATGTCTGGGGCATTGGCTATCGCATGAATAAAAAGATGAAAGCCAAAAACATTGTGACTGCTTTAGACTTTATTGCACCACAACACGAAGCTTGGATCAGGAAAGAAATGGGCGTGACCGGTTTGCGTTTGAAATATGAACTCGAAGGAAAATCAGTTTTGGATTTAGAGCCCATTGTTGATCAAAAGAAAAGCATTGCCACGACCAGAAGTTTCCCAAAACAAATCTCCGATTTTGATTTGCTGCGCGAACGCGTGGCCACTTTTGCATCAGTTTGTGCAGAGAAATTGCGGAAGCAAAACTCCTGCTGTCATACCATTATCGTGATGCTGGTGGTTGATAAACATACGGTACAAACCTCGAAATATTATTTTAATATGGCGATTACATTGCCTTATGCGTCAAATTCTACGCTGACGATTTCGAATGCAGCCATTGATATGTTGAAAAAACTGCACAAAGGAAATGAAACTATAAAATTCAAGAAAGCAGGTGTTATCGTTACCGAATTGATTGATCAGAACAAGAAACAGTTGCAGTTGTTTGATGAGGAAAACCCAAAACATTTGGTACTGATGAAAGTGATGGATGGACTCAATAACAAGATTGGAGATAAAAAAGTAAAGTTGGCTACCCAAAATTTAAGCTTGACCTGGAATATGAACCAGAATCATTTGTCACCCAGATACACCACTAATTTTAAAGATATTCTTGAAATAAAATGTCAATAAACAAAGAGCAAAAATTGAATTTTTTTCTGCCTGATTTTGAAAGTGAATTGCGAATTCCTTTCATAAACGAAGGTGTTTCGGCTGGATTTCCATCGCCGGCGGCTGATTTTATGGAAACTAATATTGATTTGAACAAGGAACTTAGCGAAAATCCGTTGGCGACTTTTTACATCAAAGTCAAAGGGAATTCCATGATTGATGCGGGTATAAATGACAAAGATGTTCTTGTTGTGGATAGAAGTTTGGAACCGCAAAACAATAAAATTGCGATTTGTTTTATCGATGGAGAGTTTACTGTAAAACGCATGCAACTGGAGAAAGACTGTTTGTATCTGATGCCTGAAAATCCCAATTATTCTCCAATAAAAGTCACCGAAGAAAACCAATTAATCATTTGGGGAATTGTGACCTATGTGATTAAGAAAGTATAGTGTCGTTTTTAGCTGAAAATTGCTGTAATGACAATGACTATGTGAAATTTTGGGTTGTCAGTAAATTAAAAACTAATTTCGAAATTGCCAAATATCTATATTTTATACTATATGGCCATATAAAGCACATCATTTCATAAGTTTTAATGATGAATAAAATAAATTTTAAGAAAATTAACGATGTGAACGCTTTAATAAATTTCACTCTCTCTCCCGTATTTTTATTTATTTTGGCTATGTTTGCTCCAATCGTATTGCATTAAAACTAACAGCCGACCTATAGTATGAACTCCCAATTGATATCTTCAAATGAATCTGCTCTTTTACTAAGGGTGGCTGCGGGAAATGAATTGGCCTATACGCAACTTGTTGAAAGACACTGGAAAAAGGTGCTTCAGCATGCCCTCAGCTTTGTGAAATCATATCCAGTTGCCGAGGAATTAACGCAAGATATTTTTATTCAGATTTGGGAAAAACGAAAAAAACTATCTGAAGTAAAGAGTTTTGACAACTACCTTTTTATCGTGAGTCGCAATTTAATTGTCAGTCATATTCGGAAAAAACTTATAGAAACGGATTCGCTAAAAGGAGAAAAACTACAAGAGCTATTTTTCAAACCAGATGAACAATATGAGTTTAAAGAATTGGTTGAAATTATAAATGAGGGGGCTACACTTTTACCGGAACCCAGGCGTTCCGTTTTCCTGTTAAGCCGTATAGAAGGGAGAGATGCCGACTATATCAGTAAAGAATTGGGTATCGCTAAAAGAACCGTTCGTTGGCATTTGGTGCAGGCATTGAATTTTCTTAGAAATTACCTACACAAGCATTATAATGTCAATTTATTAACACTAATTTCATTAGGGGTAAATTTTTTTTCATAATTTTTTTATTTTTCATTGCCACTTTAGCAACCAATACTCGTCTTTATAATTGGAGGACAGCTTAGGTCGGCCCAAAATCTTGCATTTATGTATCAAAACGAAGTATTTAAAGAGCTTATGAATCAGTTTATTTCAGGAGAAATTTCTCCCGAAGGTAAGGCAATGCTGCTTCCAATGCTGGATGATCCCCAATATTCAGAGGAATTGGATGTCTTTCTTCGAGAAAATTATGACTCCGTAGAAATTCCTTCTATTAGTTCTGAAGCAACTGAAAAATTCATTAAGGAACTTAGGGAGAAAATGAATGCTTCTTCAAAAACAAAAGAATCGTCCGTTTTAGGGTTATTCAACTGGAGAAAAATAGCGGTTGCTGCAAGTGTCTTAGTAGCCATTGGTATTGGGACTCTTGTTATCTTTCAAAAAAGCGATCAATCTCCTGTGGCGGTTGCGTCAAAGGGAAGCGATGATAAAGAGCCGGGTAAAACAGGCGCAATACTTACCCTTTCCAACGGTTCAAAAATCGTTTTGGATAGTGTAGCAAATGGATTGTTGGCCAATCAAAACAATACGGCTGTTTCAAAAAAGAATGGCGGGGTTGTATATACGGCGGGTAACAATGCGCAATCGGTGTACAATACCATGACCACTCCCAGAGCGCGTCAGTATAATCTGGAATTGTCAGATGGTACAAAAGTATGGCTCAATGCATCTTCGTCAATTACTTTTCCTACTTCTTTCGCGGCAAACGAAAGAAAAGTAACGACAACTGGAGAAGTATATTTTGAAGTAGCTAAAGATAAAACAAGACCCTTTATCGTTTCAGTCGATGACATGCAGGTCAATGTGTTAGGGACACATTTTAACGTAAATGCGTACGATGATGAAGCGGCAATAAATACCACCCTTTTGGAAGGAAGCGTGTTAATTACTGAAAAAGGTAAAAAAGTATTATTGAAACCTGGGCAGCAAGCTAAAAAGCAGAAGACCGCCGCGATTGTCGTAAACGATAACGTGAATTTGGATGAAGTGATGGGGTGGAAAAACGGCGTATTCTACTTTGACAATGCTAGTCTTCAAACGGTTTTGCGCCAATTGAGCCGTTGGTATGATGTAGATGTCGTATTCGAAAAGGATGTGCCTTCAAGAACATTTGAAGGAGAAATACAAAGAAATTTACAGCTATCACAAGTATTAAAAATTTTAGAAAAGAATAAGGTTCATTTTAAAATCGATGGAAAGATTTTAAGAGTGATGCCATAATTTAGATTAGAACGGGGAAACCCTTTTTTATAAAATATGTATTTGTTATCCATAAAAAAAGCCAGCAGATGTTGGAAGCATCGCTGGCTGGTTCCTAAAAGAAGGAACAGTTATGGAAAAATAGATAGATAAACCAAGCGAGGAGAATTTATTATTAACCAAAAACCATTACCAAAAGTATGAAATTATTACCAAAAACCAAGCCAAAAAATTATTGGCCTAGCTCTAAAACCTGGAAAGTTATGAAATTAACATCCATACTGGTTATCGCTCTAACTTTACAAGTTTCGGCAGCAGTATCTTCACAAACGATTACTTTCTCGGGAAAGAATGTAGCGTTTAAAAAAGTATTATCGGTCATAAAAAATCAAACGAATTATGTTTTTTTCTATGACGTTGCTATTCTGAAAAATGTTAAGCCCATCTCCATTAATGTAGTGAATGCCTCAATTGAGAAGGTGCTGGAACAAGTTTTTGTAGATCAACCAATCACATGGGTTATCGAGGGGAAAACAATTTCGTTTGTTCCTAAAGCCGAAAAAGTAAAAGAGGCAACCAATTTGTCACTAGTGCAAAAGTTAGTTAAAGGGAAAGTGATTAATGAAAAAGGAGAACCTATACCTGGCGCTAACGTACATGTCAAAGGAAGTACTGTTGCAGTGCAGACTGGATTTGACGGTAGTTTTATGATTGAAGTGCCTGAAAACGCTACAAAGTTAGTTATTTCCTTTATTGGCATGCAAGAACAAGAGGTAGTCATTGGAAAAGACCCCCTCATTATTGTTCTAAAAGAGGAAGGGCAAAAACTGGAGGATGTGGTTGTAATTGGATATGGAACCACAAAAAGGAAAGATATTACAGGAGCCATTTCTACTATAAAAACGGCTGATATTCCTAAAGGAGCAAATACATCTATTGATCAAGCTTTAAGCGGAAGAGCCGCAGGATTGGTGGCTACTCAAACTTCAGGACAACCGGGCGCTGGTGTAAATGTACAAATAAGAGGAAATGCTTCCTTCGCTTCTTATGGAGTGCTGTATGTAGTTGATGGAGTTCCTATTGATGCAGGAGCTGGTGAACCTGGAAGTGGTAGCCCTTTTGGAGCTGGTATCAGCCGTTCACTATTAAACTTTATTAATCCTAATGATGTTGAATCTGTAGAGGTTTTAAAAGACGCAAGTGCTGCTGCCATTTATGGTGCCAGAGCAGGTGGCGGAGTAATCCTGATTACAACTAAAAGAGGGAAAACAGGCGAAGCAAAAGTGAATTACAGTGCGAGTAGTGCCTTTCAGCAACCTGCTCAATTTTACGATATTTTGAATAAACATGATTATATGGTGGAACGCAACCGTATAACGAAAGAAAAATACTTATTGACCAAAAAAATTGCACCTTATGGTACTACAGATCCGTCTACAGTCCCTGCTTTTATTCCTAAATTTTCGCAGGCAGAAATAGACAGCGCAGGGGAAGGTGTAAATGCTTTGGATAAAATTACCCAATCGGGTCTTCTTTTTCAACATGATTTATCTATTGCTGGTGGAACTGATAAAACAAAATATTTTGTGTCTGGAAATTATCTTAATCAGGAAGGTGTTATCAAAACCTCATCTTACAAAAGATATACGGGTCGTATTAATTTAGATCAGATAGTTACCGATAAACTGAAAGTTGGAGTAAACTTGATTGAAACAAAATCTTTTAGTGAGAACCCCTCTATTGGTACGGGTCAGTTTGAAAACTCGGGGATTATTTTAGCGGCATTTTACCATCCGCCTACTGTTGATTTAGTAGCTCCGGATGGTTCTTATCCGTTGAATCCGGATTATAAAAACGCCCCAAACCCAGTTTCATTTTTGGAAACTACTGATAAAACTGTGCTAAACAGATTAATGACTACTGCCTTTGCAGAATGGGAAATCATTAAGAATTTGAAAGCAAAAGCTAACTTTAGCTACGATCAGTCTACTGCAAAACGCAGTACTTATTTGCCGAAATCATTTTTATATGGAGCAAGGAATGGTGGTGTCGCAAATATTAGTGAAAATACTTCTAATACTAGTTTGTTAGAATACACATTAGCTTATAAAAAAGATATTAATGAGAACCATCATTTGAATGGAGTTGCAGGTTATTCTTACCAAGTGCGTTCCAGAGAAGGTTTTAATGCGGGTAACAGCCAGTTTATAACAGATGGATTTTTATATAACAGTCTAGAAGTTGGCGAAGCTCCAAGACCTACTGTAGGTTCTTTTAAAGACGAACAAGTTTGGGCTTCTTATTTCGGGAGATTAGGATACGATTATCAAGGCAAGTATATTTTACAAGGATCTATTCGTCGTGATGGTTCTTCAAATTTTGCTGAGAATAAAAAATATGGTTGGTTCCCTTCTGTTTCAGCAGCTTGGAAAATATCAAACGAGGAATTTATGCAAAATTTGACGGCAATTTCCTTTTTGAAAGTAAGAGCCAGTTATGGAACAACTGGAAACAGTAATATAGGAGCGAATGCTTTTCCTTTTTATAGAGCGGGTTCTAATTATGTTTTTGGGGATACACAAAGCACAGGGGTTTACCAAAGTCAATTGGCAAATCCTGAACTAAGCTGGGAAACGGCTAGAGAGATAAACCTTGGATTGGATTTTGGTTTGTTTAACGATCGTATCAGCGGAACATTTGAAGTATTCGACAAAACAATATCTGATTTATTAAGCTTTAGACCCTTACCTGCTTTTTCTGTAGTAAGTAGTGTGGCAGCAAACATTGGTAAAACACAGAGTAAGGGTTTTGAGTTCACGCTAAAAACAGTCAATATTAAGTCAAACGACTTTAGTTGGATAACGGATTTTAATATCGCTCATTATGAAGATACTTGGAAAGAAAGAGATCCTCTTGTCGCAAAAACGTTGCCTAAATATGTTGGACTACATGATCCTATTAGAGCAATATATGGATACCAAACAGACGGAATATTACAAATTGGTGAAGCTGTCCCAGCTGCTATGCCTAACCTGAAACCAGGGATGCTAAAAGCGAAAGACCTTAATGGCTATGATGCAGAGGGTAATCTTACCGGAATACCAGATGGTAAGTTGAGTTCAGCAGATGCTATTTATTTAGGCAATTCAGATCCAGGTTATACCTATGGTTTTGGAAATACGTTTAAATACAAAAAATTTGATCTAAATATTTTTATGTACGGTATGCTTGACAGACTAAAATATAATGATGATAAAGCTGTTGCTTATGATTTGTCCAGTAAAATGGGGTCATTTGGTTGGAACGCTTTAGACATGGTAAAAGACCGTTGGGCTTCTGACAACACAACAGGGACCAATCCGAGTGGATTAGTGAATCCTTACGGTGGCTATGTAGGTAATTTTTACAGAGAAAAAGCTGGCTTTTTGAAATGTCGTAACATTACATTAGGATATACATTGACAAAGAATATGTTTCCAAATCAAAAAATATTTGAATCCCTTCGTTTGTCTGCCGATGTACAAAACTTATTTACCATTACGCCATACTCAGGTATAGATCCGGAATTATCAAGCTTCATTGCCTATCCTGCTCAACGTTCTATTATACTAGGACTTAATGTTATTTTTTAATTATAAACTTTTAAACGAACGATATGAAAAATACTATAAATAAAGCAACGGTTTTTAGGCTGTTGCTCATAATGATATTGTTTACTTCCTGCGAAAAAGACCTTGAGCCGGAAGTATTTGATAAATTAGCACCATCTACTTTCTTTAAAAATGGAGCCGATGCCAAAGCGGCGCTTACCAACTTATATACCGGCATGTTTGGAGCAGGATGGGGAGGTGGTTATGGTGGTGCCCAAGCTTCTTGGGTGGTTCAAAGTTCACAAACTACCGATGAGTTAGTATGCTCATGGGGAGATGGTGGTAGTTGGGCTAAATTAAACAACCTGAATTTTGACGATGGATTTGGCTCACTTACAACTCATTACACGGGTTTGATGCCGAAAATAACCAATGCTACAATTCTTTTGGAAAAGATAAATGGCATTACTATGGATCCAGACCTCAAAAAAAGATATTTGGCTGAGGTAAAAGCTTTAAGAGCACACCTGAGTACTATCTTGTATAATTTTTATGGTCCTGTTTCCATTGTAATTGATCCTGCTTATGCCCAGAATCCTGCTTCTTTGCCTGAAGCGAGACCCTCAAGTGATTGGATGTTTAAACAAATTGAAACTGATTACAAAGAAGCAATGGCTGATTTGCCCGTTACTTATAGTGCCAATGACTATGGTCGTTTCACTAAAGGAGCTGCCATGATGGGTTTACTTAAGTTGTATATGAAAGAAAAAAAATGGCCTGAAGCTATTGCTATCGGAAACCAATTGCAAGCATTGGAAGCACAAGGAGTTTATTCTTTGGTTCCAGAGTATGAAGATATTTTCAAAATTGATAATGAACAAAATAAAGAGATGATTCTCGCAATTCCCTGTAACAGTGCCACAGATAATTACAACATGTGGTTGGCACATTGTATACCAGGAAATTATGTCGACCCTTCAGGTCAAGCAATTGAAGCATGGGGTGGTTATAAAATGCCTTGGAAAACCTATGACAAGTTTAATCCAGCAGACAAACGTCTGAAACAATTACTGGCAGTTTATCCTACAGATGGCGGGGTATTATTTGATGCTCGTGCAGAAGGATTAGAAGGTGCAATTCCTAAAAAATATGGTATAGATCCTGCTGCTGCCGGAGAAGCGCATGGAACTGACATTGTCGTATGGCGTTATGCTGATGTATTACTTTTGATAGCTGAAGCAACAAATGAAGTAAACGGTCCAACACCAGAAGCCTATAGTTTAATAAATAGAGTAAGAACTAGGGCAGGACTTCCTAATTTAGTTGCTGGTTTATCAAAAGATCTCTTCAGAAATAAGATTATGGACGAAAGATTATTTGAACTTTGGTGTGAAGGGAGTCGTAGAGACGATTTAATTCGTTGGGGCAAATACATTCAAAGAGGTATTGATGATGGTTCTCCATTTGCTACTCCTAACAAAGAATTATATCCATTACCTAGAAAAGCGGTGGATGAGAGCAACGGTAAAATAATACAAAATCTAGGGTATTAAACTTTTTTGTTTTGGTTTGTTAAAAAGTACCATCGGATTTATTTCTGATGGTGCTTTTTTTTAAACAAATTCTGTAAAAAGTGTTGTTGTTTTTCAAGATTTCCACCGTAAATTATCGCAATATTTTTAATCAATTAACTGAGTCACAATAAATATTATAATGAAAATAAAAATTATTCTACTTGCTTTTTTTATAACATGCACTTTTGGTACAAAAATGAATGCACAATCTACTGTTTCGCTGCCGTTATTAGCGGGGGAGCAATGGTGGGGAGGAGCAGGTCAATTTGGATATAAAATGCCTTTCAATGAAAAGAGTGATTTTAAATTTAATCTTTTAGGCGATTCTTCACAAAATCAAAGCGTTTCTTTATTGCTTTCAAATAAAGGAAGATGGATTTGGTGCGATGCCCCATTTAGCTATGCTTTCAAGAATAATTCCTTGACCCTTCATTCTGATTCTGCGGAAATTCAAAGTGGTGTAGCGGGTAAAAATTTGGCGACAGCCTATGCCTACGCCTCGCAACATTATTTTCCTGCCTCGGGCAACTGGCCTGATCCGCTATTGATAACTGCACCGCAATATAATTTGTGGATCGAGTTGCAATACAATCCCAATCAAAAGGATGTGTTGCAATATGCGACTGATGTATTGAAACAAGGACTTCCAGCAGGAGTTTTAATGATTGATGATAACTGGAGTAATTATTATGGAGAATTCGATTTTAACAGAAAAAGATTTCCCGATGCCAGACAAGCCATTGCCAAATTACACGAGCAAGGATTTAAAGTAATGCTTTGGATAAGTCCTTTTATTTCTCCCGACAGTGAAGTTTTTAGAGAGCTTCAAGAGAAAAAATTAATGCTTTTAGACAATGATGGTAACGCTAAAAAGGATTGGAATACTACTCAAAAGCCATTGTTAATCGAATGGTGGAACGGCTATTCGGCTTGTTTGGATCTAACAAATCCAAAGACTCAAAAATGGCTAACAGAAAAACTGCAATTCCTTCAAAAAGAATATGGTGTAGACGGTTTTAAATTTGATGCTGGAGATGCTTATTTTTATAACAGTACAAAATTAGTTTCTTTTAGAAAAGCAACACCGAATGAACATTCAGAGGAGTGGGCAAAAATTGGATTGTCATTCCCATTAAACGAATACCGTGCTATGTGGAAAATGGGTGGTCAACCCTTAGTGCAACGCTTGGCGGATAAAAGTCATAGCTGGAAAGACCTACAAATGCTTGTTCCTAATACCATTGCACAACAATTATTGGGTTATACTTTCACCTGTCCTGATATGATTGGCGGTGGTTCTTTCGGATCCTTTTTACCAGGCGCAAAAATCAATCAAAAATTAATTGTTCGTTCAGCCCAAGTGCACGCTTTGATGCCAATGATGCAATTTTCCGTTGCCCCATGGCGAATTTTAGACACAGAGCATCTTAATGCAACAAAAGAAGTCGTGGCTTTACGCCAAAAAATGATGCCAGAACTAATGGCTATTTTGAAAGACGGTGCTGTAACTGGTGAACCTGTTTTAAGGCCTTTAGAGTATAATTATCCAAATCAAGGTTTCGAAAATATAAAAGACGAGTTTATGCTGGGAACGAATATTTTAGTGGCACCCGTTGTAACAGAAGAAGATGAAAGAACAATTGTACTGCCAAAAGGGAATTGGTTTTACCAAAACAAAAAATGGCAAGGTGGCAAAACGTATGTTATAAAAGTAGCACTGAATGAATTGCCTGTATTTATTAAAAAATAATACATTTTATAATTTAGCTAAAACGCTCAACATCTTCATTTTAAACTAGAACCCTAGACCCATTCAAAAGAAACTCCATGTGGCGAAAAAATGTAATCAACAATGCTTTGAAACTAAGCAAGAACTAAAATATTTAAATATTTATGAATAGAAGAGACTTTATTATAAAAAATGTATTAGCAAGCGGGGTATTTTTCTTGCCATCTTCTTTACTTGCGTTTGAAAAAACCTTGAGAGGAGATAATGTACCTTTTGACAGAAGTTTTGTTCCTGAACCAATAATGGAAAATGATAATGGTTTTATAGATCTCTATTACAAAGCATGGGAATTAGCGTATAGTCATATCAAAACACAAGCTAATTTACCAGCTTCACCATATATGGATGAGGCGTTTGACGATTCAACCATTTGGATATGGGACACCTGCTTTATGGTACAGTTCTGCAAATACGCACCTGCTGTTTTTCCGGGCATACAAAGTTTAAACAATTTTTACGCCCCAATACATGACCATATAGAAATACCACTTCGAATTGAAATAATAGATAACCCACCACTTTTTGCATGGACAGAATCTGAATATTTTAAATTCACCAACGACCATAAGCATTTAGAAGAACTGCTGTTGAGAAATCAATACCTTCAAAAACATTTTGATTGGTTTGATACCACCAAACCGGGTAAGGTAATAGCCGATAGTGCTCCAAGCTGTCTTGAAAAAGTGGAGCATGGTTACCATTGGGAAGGAGGCCGCAGTGGTATGGATAATACGCCAAGGGGAAGAACCGGTAAGAATGCAACAAAAAGCCGTCCTAATAATCCTAAAATGCTATGGATCGATGCCATTGCACAACAAGGCTTGAGCTCCTTATGTGTTTCCCGTTTATTTAAACAGTTGGGAAATAAGGAAATGGCTGCTAAATGGAAAGCTACATACAACAAAATTAAAACAACGGTAAATGAATTCTATTGGGATGAAACGGATGGTTTTTATTACGACATCAATGAGGATACTCTTGAACCAATCAAAGTGGTAACTCCAGCATCTTATTGGCCTATGCTTGCCGAAATGTGCTCTGCTGAACAAGCAAAAAAAATGGTGGATAAGATCAAAGATAGTAATGTCTTGGGTGGTATCGTGCCTTGGGTTTCACTGGCACGTAACGATGCCGATTTTAAGGAAAATGGAAATTACTGGAGAGGTTCGGTATGGTTGCCTTTAGCTTATATGGGAATCAAATCGCTTGAAAAATATAACTATTTAGAACTCGCCCATCAAAATGCGTATGATACCATCTCTCATATGGAAAAAACATATCGGGAGTTTACTCCTCATACTATTTGGGAATGTTATAATCCTGTTGAACCTAAACCGGCAACCAATGAACATGCAAATAATGGACTTGTTCGTCCCGACTTTTGTGGTTGGTCGGCATTAGGAGCTATTTCTTTGTTAATTGAAAATGTATTGGGTTTTTATGATATCAATGCAGCCACAAAAACCATAAAATGGAATAAAGTACGAACCGATAGACATGGTATCCACCGTTTAAAATTCGGTACAGTTATAACCGATATTATTGCTTTTGGTAATAAAATTGAAATAAGCAGCAATGAAAAATACACACTTATTGTTAATGGAAAAGCTTTTAAAATAGCAGCAACGGAAAAGCAACTGTTTTCGTTATAAAGCAAAAAGGGAGTATTCAAACATAAAAATTAAAACAATATTAAAAATTATAAAAAAATTATGAAAATTAAAAATTTTGCATTAGTACTTTTGATTGCTGGATCTATTTTTTCAGCAAATTCGCAGTCTTTTGGGACTGTAAAAGAATTGGCAGAGAGACGTGTTCCTTGGTTAGCCAAAAAACTGGTTTTTTCAACTATACCAAAAGAAGATGGCAAAGATGTATTCGAACTGTTTTCCAAAAACAATAAAATACACATCGCTGCTACGGATGCCAACACTGCTTCATCCGGATTAAACTGGTATTTGAAATATTATTGTCACCGTAACATGTCCCATATGGGAGATAATCTTTCGGCTGTCGAAAAATTACCAACTGTTGATGGGAAAGTGAGAATTATATCTCCGTATCCCGTTCGGTATGCGTTAAACTATTGCACCATTAGCTATACCATGAGTTTTTATTCCTGGAAAGATTGGGAACGTGAATTAGATTGGATGGCCTTGAATGGTGTAAACCTGATGCTGGCTCCCGTGGGAATGGAAGCGGTTTGGCAAAACACCATGAATCAATTAGGTTTTACCCAAAAAGAAGTAGCTGACTTTATACCAGGCCCTGCTTTTGGTGCTTGGTGGTTGATGGGAAATCTTGAAGGTTGGGGTGGCCCGATAACACAAACCATGATTGATCAACAAGCCACATTAGAAAAAAAGATTCTGAAACGCATGAAAGAACTTGGAATTCAACCTGTAATGCAAGGATTTTATGGAATGATACCTACAACGTTGAAAAACAAAATGAAAATCGAGATTATAAGTCAAGGCAAATGGGCCGGTGGTTTTCAAAGACCTGATTTTTTGCTGCCTACCGATCCCATGTTCAAGAAAGTGGCGGGAGTTTATTATACGGAAATGAAAAAACTATATGGCAGTGATATTCATTTTTTTGGTGGAGATCCTTTTCACGAAGGAGGAAGTTCAAAAGGTGCCGATCTTACGGCTTGCGCCAAAGGGATTCAGCAACAAATGCAACAATATTTTCCGGCTAGTACATGGGTGCTTCAGGGATGGCAAGAAAATCCGTCGAAGGGATTATTGGACGGATTAGATAGATCAAAAACCTTGGTGATTGAATTGTTTGGCGAAAATACTGCTAACTGGGAAGAACGCAAGGGATATGACGGAACTCCTTTTGTATGGAGTAATGTGAGTAATTTTGGGGGAAAAGTGGGTTTGTATGGTAAACTGCAACGTTTTGCTAACGAAGTTCATAGAGCCAAAAACAGTCCTTATGGTGCTTTCTTGAAAGGAATCGGGATTATCCCAGAGGGGATTAACAACAATTCTGTAGCCTATGATTTCATGTTAGAATTAGGCTGGCACACTGATAAAGTAGATACCAAAGAATGGATAAAAAACTATGTAAAATACCGTTACGGAAAAAGTAATGAAGCGGTAGTAAATGCTTGGCAAGGATTTCTGGAAACGGCCTATAGCAGCCCGGAGGTGTATCAGGAAGGTCCTTCGGAATCTATTTTTTGCGCAAGACCTTCGGTTAAAATAGGAAGCGTTTCCTCTTGGGGAACCAGAAAAAGAAATTATGATACTCAAAAATTTGCTGAAGCTGTAAAACTTTTTGTCTCTGCCTCGAAAGAATTTGAACAAAGTGAAACCTATCAAGTTGATAGAATTGATTTGGTACGACAGTTGCAAGCCAATAATGGAGATGTAGTTTATCAAAAAATGATTGATGCCTTTAATGCCAAAGAGGTGAATACCTTTACATCAGCCTCAAATCAGTTTCAAAAAATGATACAACAACAGGATGCTTTATTGAGTTGTAGCAAACATTTTTCGCTACACACTTGGTTGAAACAGGCCAATGATTTTGGGACTTCAGCTGCCGATAAAGAAATAGCATTGCGAAATGCAAAAGAACAAATTACCTTTTGGGGCCCCACAGATGCTAAAACCAATCTGCATGAATATGCACACAAAGAATGGGGAGGCTTACTAGGGTCTTTGTATCTGGAAAGATGGAAAATGTTTGCCGATGAAAAGATCAAAATCATGAACAAGCAAGCTGTAACTGCACCAAATTATTTTAATATGGAAAAGAAATGGACAGAAGGAAAGGAATTGTTTTTGCCAAAAATTTTAACTCCTGAGCAACAAAATGTTTTAATAAACACCATTTTATCGCAGAAAATTTAAAAATAATGGGCATGAAATAACAAGTGATTAAGGCCAATAAAAAAGAGGCCGTCTAAAAAGTATTTTTAGACGGCCTCTTTTTTGTATGCTTAACGGTTAAGTTTTATACCGTATGTTTTGGGTTAAATCCGTCTTCGCTTAATTCGGTGTGCACGTAATCAGCAACCATTTCAGCCTCATAATCAATTTTTTCTCCTTTAGAAAGTCTATTGATGACTTTTTCCATAATTTGGTAAATTACCGGAACTACCACCAAAGTTAGGAATAATGAGGAAATTAATCCCCCAATAATTACCCAAGCCAAACCGTTTTTCCATTCAGCTCCAGCTCCAGATGCTAGTGCAATTGGGAACATACCAAATACCATCGCTATAGTTGTCATCAAAATTGGACGAAGACGCGCATGATTCGCTTGGATTAATGCTGTTCTAACCGTTTCGCCAGCTTTACGCCTTTGGTTGGTATAATCTACAAGCATAATCGCGTTTTTACAAACTAGACCAATAAGCATGATGATACCTAAAATAGTAAATATATTCAGTGTATTATTGGTTAAAGCCAAAGCCAACATTGCTCCAATAAATGAAAGCGGAATCGCAAACAATACCACAAATGGATGTACAAAACTATCGTATAACGAAACCATTACCAGGTAAACCAAGATAATCGCAGCTAATAACGCAATTCCTAATGTACCAAAACCTTCACTTTGGTTTTCCTGATCGCCACCCCAAATGTAATTTACACCTATTGGTTTTTTCAATTTTTCAATTTTTTCTTGCCATTGTGTTACAATTGTTCCTGAAGCTACACCCACATTCTGACCTTTTACGGTTACCGATGCCGATTTGTCTCTTCGTTCTAATTCACTTGGTCCAGAACCTTCGGTTACGGTTGCAAATTGATTCAGTTTTATTTGTTGACCAGTATCGTTTATAAAAATTAAATTACTTACATCAGCGATACTTTTTCTGTCGAATGCATTGTATTTAATATTGATGTCGTATTCGTATTCACCAGCTCTAAATCTACCATCAGTATTTCCGCTAAAAGCAGTTTGCATGGTAACACCAACTGTTTGCAAACTCAATCCCAAAGCTGCCATTTTATCTCTATCCACTTTTACGTTTACTTCCGGATTTCCATCTTCTACTGATAATTCGATTTCTGTTGCTCCTGGAATGGTACGTAATTCTTTTTCTGCTGCTTTTGCAAATTGCATTGCGCTTTCTACATTTGGACCAGTTACAATTAATCCTAAAGTTGCATCTTCTGCAGTTCCTAAAATACCAACCGGAACCGTTTTAACTTTTGCTCCAACTAATATTTTTTCTAATTTACGTTTTGTTTTTGCAGCATACACATTTGCAGGTTCATCACGTTTATCTAATCCAACCATTTTAACGTTTATCTCAGACTTGTAAGCAGTTGCTTGCGAAGCACCAAGACCTTCACTGGTTTGACCAATCGTTGTAATTTGACTAAAAACATACTCTTCTTTCTTCAAAAATGCTTCTGCTTTTTGCGTCATGAAATTGGTTTGCTCTAATGAAGCATCTTTTGGCATTTCTATTTGAACTAAAAACTCACCACTATCAGACGCTGCAAAGAATTCTCCACCAATAAATCCGCCACCAAATAAACTAATCATAGAACCAAAAAAGATTACTAAAACTATAGCCAGTGTTTTAAAATAATGATCTAAACACCATTCTAATAATCCTGAAACCCAGTTTGTAAATCGTGTTAAATAGCTTTCAAATCCAAGAATAATTCTTCCAAAAAGATTTTTACCTTCAATATGTTCTAGTTTTCCGTATCTTGAAGACAACCATGGAATGATTGTAAATGAAGCTACCAAAGACAACAATGTTGAAATAATTACAGTCACACAAAATTGCGTAATAATGTTAGAAACCAATCCGGTACTCATCGCAATTGGTAAAAATACTACCACAATTACTAAAGTAATCGATACAACAGTTCCACCAATTTCTGCAGTTCCATCATAGGCTGCACGTACCTTGTTTTTACCCATTTCCATGTGCCTGTAAATATTCTCTAGAACCACAATGGCGTCATCCACAAGAATACCTACAACAAGAGACAGACCTAATAAACTCATCAAGTTTAAAGTATATCCCATTAAATAAATTCCGATGAAAGTAGCAATTAATGAGGCAGGAATAGAAACCATTACAATCAACGAGTTTCTAATACTGTGCAAGAAAAATAACATTACAAGAGCAACTAAAAGTACCGCAATAAGTAAATCATGCACAACAGCATCAGCAGCTTCAAGTGTAAAAATAGTACTGTCTTTTGCAATTTCTAATTTTAAACCATTCGCTTTATAATCGGTTTCCAGTTTAGCAATTGTTTTAACTAATTCTTCACTTACCGCAACCGCATTGGCATCAGATTGCTTTATAATTTGTAAAATAATAGCACTTTTTTGATTGACACGCGCTACTTTTTCAGTGATTTTTTGAGTATCCTGAACATCAGCAATATCGCGTAAACGAACTTGAATTCCGTTTTTAGATGATACAACCAAGTTTCTTAATTCGTCAACATTTTTATATTTTCCGGCCAAACGAATTAATATTTTCTGCTCACGAGTTTGAATATTTCCTGTTGGAAAATCTAAATTAGAAGATAAAATATTTTGTTGCACTTGCGGAATAGAAAGTCCATAAGCTTGCATTTTTACTGCATCAAGATTGACTTGAATTTCTCTTTCTTGTCCACCAATAATATTTACTTGCGCTACACCTTCTACTCGAGAAATAACTGGCGCTAATTTTTTATCAATTAAGTCGTAAAAAGCAACTTCATCCATTTTTCCGTTGGCACCAATAGTCATAATTGGTAAATCGCTTAAGGAAAATTTACTCAACGAAGGCGTTTCAACATCATCTGGTAAATCACTAAGAATAGCATTTATTTTACGTTGAGCATCGTTCATAGAGATATTAACATCAGCCGAAGAGGTCAATGTAATAGACACAGTTGACAAACTTTCGTAGGACTTCGAGTCTATTTTTTTAATATTTTCTAAGGATGCAATCGCATCTTCAATTTTTTTAGTCACCGTATTTTCTACCTCACTTGGAGACGCTCCTGGATAAATAGTGGCAACAGTAATTACATTGGTTTCGAATTTTGGAATCAATTCGTAGCCCAATTGGCTGTAACTGAACAGTCCTCCTAATGTTAGAATCGTAAATAATACGATTACTAATGAGGGACGTTTTATGGATATTTCTGCTAATTTCATATGTTTATTTTTTATGTCTTAAAGTCATAAAGTTTTCTGCTTTCGACCTTTGACTTTTAGACTTTCGACTATTTAATAATATCCACTTTAGATCCGTCTTGAAGGTTGATTTGTCCTGTAATAATTACAGTTTCGCCATCTGAAAGTCCGTTTAAAATTTCAACTTTATCACCAAGAATTCTTCCAGCAGTTACTTTTTTAAGTTTAGCAGTTCCATTTTCGATTACAAATATTTCGTTGCTGCTCACACTTCCTACAAACGCATTTCTAGGAACGATCATCAACGATTGTTTTTGTTGGTTTGAAGCAAACTCAGCAGTTCCATACATACCAGCTTTTAAGTCTTTAGAAGCATTGTTTGCAATTTCAATTTCTACCGGAAAGTTCAAACTTTCGTCAGCTTTAGAAGCAATAAAAGTAATTTTTCCAGAAAAAGTTTTGTCCGGATAAACACTAGCGGTAACTTTAATTGGAGTTCCAATTTTTAAGCTTGCTACTTGACTTTCATTAACGGCAACTTTTAATTTTAATTTAGAAACGTTCACTATGTCAAATAGTTCAGTTGCTGGCATTCCTGTTAAAATAGAACCTGGTTCGATGTATTTTTTATTGATAAATCCGCTAATTGGTGCTTTTATTCTTGTATCACCAACATTGATGTTTGCTTGAGTTAATTGCGCTTTTGCATTTACCATTGCTAGTTTTGCTTGGTCTAATTGTTGCTTGGTAACACCGCCAGTTTTAAAAGCATTTTCATATCTATTGTAATCTGCCACAGCATTTTGGTATGATGAATTTGCAGTTTGTGCATTTACATTTATAACATCACTTCTCACAATTGCAAGTGTTTGACCAACGGTTACATAATCACCTTCTTTAGCCAAGACTTTTACCACCTTTCCTGATTTTTCTGCAGAAAATTTTAATTCTTGAATTGGTTCAAAATTTCCGTTTGATGCGAAATCTAATGAAACTTCTTCTGTCTTTACCGTTTCAATTCTTACAGAAACCGTAGCATTTTTCTCAGCAACAATGGCCGTTTTAGCTTCGTTTTCTTTTTTGTTATTGGTTAACACATAAGCAATTAGCCCCAATGCTGCTACAATTACTACTGTTGTTATTATAATTTTTTTCATCTTGATTATTTGTTTGTTAGTGTTTTAAGTTCGCCTTTTGATTTGATTAATTGTATTTCTGCCAGTTTGTAATCTAATAATGCTGTTGTGTAGTTGTTTTGAGCTGCTACCAATTCGTTTTCTGCATCTAATAAATCGGTTAAAGAAGCCAAACCTTGAATGTAATTGTTGTTGGTATTCGTTAAAACTTCCTGAGCCAATTGTGCATTTTGTTTTTGATTATTGATAGATATGATGCTGTTGTCAATTTGAGTTTTAGCATTTTCATATTCTAAATCCAATGACAATTTGGTTTCTTCTAAATCTACTTTTATCGATTGTAATTTGTTTTCTGCTTGACGTACTTTGGCACGAGTTCCAAATCCGGTGAAGATTGGAATGTTTAGATTTAAACCAATTGCCGCATAATCTGACCAATAAACACCATCAGATGGTTTTTTAAACCAAGGCATTTCTGGACCTTGACCAATGTAATTGTAACTTCCAGTTAAAGAAAGTGTTGGGTAATATCCTGCCTGAACTGATTTTTTCTGAAATTGTAAAAGTTGTTCGTTCTTTTTTAACAACAAATATTCCGTTCTAGTTGTTGTGTCTGGCGTTTGAGAAAGCGCATTTGCGGTAACTTCAAATTCGGTTTGCGGAATAGAAATTTTAGTTTCAATTGGCATTCCTATCAAAAATTTTAAAGAATTTTCTTGAATTTGAACAGCGTTTATTGTTTGTTGACGTTGCGTATTGATATTCGAAATCCTTACCAGGATTCTGTCTAAATCAATTTTTTTAGCCAAACCATTATCATACTGACCTTTAATGATATCTTTAACTTTATTGGTATTTTTCAAATTATTATCAAAAACATTTAAGTTTTGACGTGTCACATATACTTGATAATAGGCATTTGCAACTCTTTCAATAACTTGCTCTTCGGTTAATTGTGCATTTATCTGATAAAATTCTCTGGTAGATTTTGCAGCTTTCAGTCCAATAAAAACCGATTGATCGTATAAAGCTTGGTTTAGCGTAATTCCTGCGCCAGAACTCCATTTTTGTCCAAAAGCTGCTTGAATTGTAGTTCCGGGTGCACCAAAACCTGCTCCGTCAATAACTGTTGTTTGTAAAATTGGGTTGTGATTTAAACTTCCGCTAGCAGAAATTTGTGGTAATGCTCTTGAACGTATTTCTTGAATTTCGTATTCGCCATTTTCTACTTGTAGTTTTGCTTTTTTGGCATCCGCTTTATTTTCTAAAGCGTAGTTGATGGCTTCTTTCAGCGTGAGCGATTTGACTTCTTGTGCATTGACACCAAGTGTAAATGTTAGGATTAGTAGTATGATTGTTTTTTTCATTATTTATATAATTGGATTAAGTAAGTTTTTTTCTAATTCGACAATTCCTTTTTCTGTAGCCATTGCTCGTGTGTGGTATTCTAGTGCTTCCATTTCTAACGCAAAAGCTTCTCTTTCTGAACGGGTGTTTTCGTTAATGCTAAAAATTAAAAAGTAATAAAGTTTAACATAGACTTCAATATTTATTTCTTTTCGATACAAGCCCTGAGCAATTCCTTTTTCAATATTTTGTTTAAAACAACGTTCACATTCTTCAGTTTGAAATTTTAAAGCACTATTGTAAACACCTGGATAGTGTTTTTTCAATTGATAGATTGGTGAAGTTTCTGAAGATTTGAACATATCGCCAAATAGTCGTCTAATGACAAAATTTTCTTCAATTGCGTTGTAATTGTGAGCAATAATTTGATCTATAATTTCGTGAACTTCTTTTTGAATTATCTGTACACTTTCTTCAATTAACAATTCTTTATTGGCAAAATATTTATAAATTGTTTTTTTTGAAATGCACATTTCACAAGCAATATCATCCATAGTAATACTTTTGAAACCCAGTTTCAAAAACATCTCTTTTGCTTTTGATGTAATTTTATTTTTCATTTTATTTATTCGTAACCAGTTATGATTTATTTTAAACTGTTAAAATTTGAGTGCAAAAGTAAAAAGGAAACTTTGAATACAAAAATAGTTTCCAAAGTATTTACATAAATTTAACATTTACATAAACGGGTCTTTTTTTAAACCGTGAATTCTAAATTTGCCATAAGCTTAATATCTTGTCCTAAAGCTAAACCGCCAGTTTGATTAAATGAATTAAAGTTCAAACCAAAATCCTTACGATTGATTTGACCCGTTATTTCAAAAGCAGCTTTTTGATCTCCGTCATAAGTATTGATTCCAATGAATTCAGCATCAAGCTCCACCACTTTTGTGATGTTTTTTATGGTTAGGTTTCCTTTCAGAAAATTAATGTTTTTATTGACTTTTTCGAATGAAGTCGACTTGAAACTAATAATTGGAAACTCCTTAATATCAAATAAGTCATTTAATCCCAAGTGAGTATCTATTTGTTCCAGTTTTGTGTCTTTATTATTGACATCCAATAAGAATTCGATTGAAGCATCTTCTATTTGATTATTCTCAATATCAATATGTCCGTTAAATTTATTTTTAGAACCTGCCAGATAAGCAATTATTGAGTGTCTCATTTTTATCAGAACATCTGATTGACTCGAGTCAACTGTCCACTTTGTTTTCATAATTCGTTGCGTTGTATTTAGAATTTATTTCAAAATCGGAATAAATTCTAAATGTTAAATTTTCGTTTGCAAATGTAAGAAGGAAACTTTGAATACTATTATAGTTTCCAATGTATTTTTATTTATTTAACATTTGATAGGAAAAGGGAGTTTGTAATGCAAATTGAATACTGTAAATTAGCCAAAAATTTATTTTATGCATTCCATTTATCAGTATCAAGAGTTTCTTTCGGATTATTTGCAATCACAATATGAAACCAAAGAACCGAGAAATCTATACGAACCCATACATTATATATTGGATCTTGGAGGTAAAAGAATGCGTCCGGTGCTTACATTAATGAGCGCCGAGGTTTTTGATGCCGATTATAAAAAAGCGTTGCCGGCGGCTTTGGCTGTTGAAATTTTTCATAATTTCTCGTTGGTACATGATGATATTATGGATGATGCGCCTTTGCGAAGAGGACAGGAAACGGTTCACGAGAAATGGAATTTAAACACCGGAATCTTATCTGGTGATGCCATGCTGATTTTAGCGTACCAATATTTCGAACAATATGAACCCATTATTTTTCGGGATTTAGCTAAATTATTTAGTAAAACCGCGCTTGAAGTTTGTGAAGGTCAGCAATGGGACGTCGATTTTGAAGTACGAAGCGATGTTACCATTCCCGAATACCTGAAAATGATTCAGTATAAAACAGCCGTTTTGGTTGCTGCAGCCATGAAAATGGGAGCGATTATTGCGGAAACTTCAGAAGAAAACGCAAATCTGATTTATGATTTTGGATTAAATTTAGGTTTGGCTTTTCAATTGCAGGATGATTTCCTGGATGCTTTTGGTGATCCTGAAACCTTTGGAAAACAAGTTGGCGGCGATATTATAGAAAATAAAAAAACGTATTTATATCTAAAAGCGGTTGCTTTTTCAAAAGAAGAAGAAGCACAGGAATTGAGACGATTATTCTCCATTCAGCCAAAAGACAATGCTGAAAAAATCAAAACGGTAAAAGAACTTTTTAACAGCTCAGGTGCTTCAAAAGCAACTCAAGATGCGATACAGGATTTTACGTTTAAGGCTTTTCAAACGTTGGATAAAATGAATATTGGCTCCGATAAAAAAGCATTGCTAAAAACTTTTGGGGAGAATTTAATGGGGAGAAAAGTTTAAAAAAAAATCAATATCAAAAATCAATGGCAATAGCAATGTCAAAAATCAATAGTAATATTGAAAAATTGACTTTAAGGTTGGTTGTCTAGGATTGATATTGATTTTTGGCATTGACATTGAAAGTTGATGTTGCCGTTGAAAATTTAACAAGAAGTAAAGTGTAAAATAATAACAATATTGAAAATTGACATTGATATTGCCATTGAAATTTTTATGATATGTTTATAGTTCCAAAAAATACCGATTTACTACTCTCCGAGGCGGAAGGCGAAAACTTATATTTGAAATTAATCGAACAAATGAATAAGGATTTCAATCTCGCTAACGAAGCAATTGATTTTCCTTTGAGTATTTCTCCGAATGAATTGAAGTTGCAATTGCATGAAAAAATCTACCGACTCATTCAATATAAATTTGCTGAATATCTCAATTTACTTTACATAATTGATGTCTCTGAAGAAGAAATAAAAAAACTCGACGGCTCTGATTTAGTAATTCTGGCGGAACAAGTCGCTTTTCTAATCCTAAAAAGAGAATGGCAAAAAGTTTGGTTCAGGAATAAGTATCGTTAGTTTTTTTTCCAGTTTTGGCTCCCCCACCTTCGGAGGGGGCAGGGGGGGATTCAAAAATAAACTCTGATAAATGGCATAAAGGCGCTGCCGTAAATGTTGTTTTTGTCAGTCAAAACATTGTAACGGGCACCAATTGTAGCATTTCCGGATCGGTATCCTGCTCCAAGAAATAATCCGGTATTCCAGTAATCTTGTGAATTGCTATTGGATCCATCCAAATTTACATTGACTCTTAATTGTTCCAGTTCAGCTGAAAGTTGAATTTCAGGCATTGGATTAAAAAGACCTACAGCACTGCCACCATACAAATGGGATGTATAATAGTCTCTTTGCTTTAAATATTTATATTGTAAACCAACACCCAAAGCTACATATTCATTGAAATTATAAATAGCACTTGGCGCCAATGAAATATCCGTATAGCCAGAGCCAAAGCCTAAACCGATTCCGCCTCCAAATTGCACATTCCTCCAAAACTGATTTTGTTGTGCAAACAGACAACTTGAAAAAAATAAGGTGATAATCACCAATAATGATTTGGAATCCTCTAAAAAGCTATTCTTTGTCATAAGTTTGTGGTTTTTTAACATTTTTCAATGTAAAAGTATCTTAAAATAAATTATAAATTTATTCTATTATTGTACTTTTGCCAAACTATTTTAACAAAAAAGTATATTCACTAAATATTATGGATAGGTTTTCATTTTTAAACGCAGCACACACCGAATTTTTCGCACAATTATACGATCAATATTTAGAGAATCCAGATAGCGTTGAGCCAAGTTGGAGGAGTTTTTTTCAAGGTTTCGATTTTGGGATGACGACTTACAATGAGGAGAACAAGGTCGAGCAAATCGCTAATTTTGCAGCTAATAACGCTGATATTAATTTGGTGTCAGATAAGCTTCAAAAGGAATTTAATGTATTGAAATTAATAGATGGATACCGTTCTCGAGGTCATTTGTTTACCAAAACAAATCCGGTTCGTGAAAGAAGAACTTCATCACCTACACTTAAAATTTCGAATTTCGGACTTTCAGCAGCAGATTTAAATACTGTTTTTGATGCAGCAAAGGTTATTAATATACAACCGTGTACACTTCAGGAAATTATAAAGCACCTTGATGCCATTTATTGTCAACATATTGGGGTGGAGTATATGTACATCCGTAATCCGGAAGTGGTGGAATGGATTCAGAAAAAATTGGGGGTTAATGACAATCAACCTAAATTTTCGCTGGACGAAAAGAAAACGATTCTGAATAAATTAAACCAGGCCGTTTCTTTTGAAAACTTTTTGCATACTAAATATGTAGGTCAAAAACGTTTTTCTCTTGAAGGTGGAGAATCTATAATTCCAGCTTTGGATGCTTTAATTGAAAAAGCTGCCGAAAAAGGAGTGGAAAAATTTGTAATGGGAATGGCACACCGTGGCCGTTTGAATGTTTTGGCAAATATCTTTGGCAAATCAACCCAAGACATTTTTGGAGAATTTGACGGTAAAGATTACGATCAGGAATATTTTGACGGGGATGTAAAATACCATTTAGGACTTACCGCTGACAAAGTTACCAGCACTGGAAAAAAAATCAATATCAATTTGGCTCCAAATCCTTCGCATCTTGAAACAGTAGGTGCAGTTATCGAAGGAATTACAAGAGCGAAGCAAGACAAATATTTTCCTAACGATTTCTCTAAAGTATTGCCAATCGCCGTTCACGGGGATGCTGCAATTGCAGGTCAGGGAATTCTTTATGAGATTGTACAAATGGCACAACTTGACGGTTATAAAACCGGAGGGACAATCCATATTGTAATCAATAATCAAGTAGGATTTACCACTAATTACCTTGACGCACGTTCCTCTACGTATTGTACGGATGTTGCCAAAGTAACACTTTCGCCAGTATTACACGTAAATGCGGATGATGCTGAAGCAGTAGTTCATGCGATATCATTTGCATTGGATTTCAGAATGCAATTTGGTCGTGATGTATTTATCGATTTATTAGGATATAGAAAATACGGACATAATGAAGGTGATGAGCCTCGTTTTACCCAGCCGGTTTTGTATAAAATCATTGCAAAGCACAAAAATCCAAGAGATATTTACATGGAGAAATTGCTTGCAGAAGGAGTAATCGACAGCACTTTTGTAAAAGGATTAGAACAAGAATACAAATCAAACTTGGAGGTAAATTTAGAAGAATCGCGTAAAAAAGATTTGACTATTATTACTCCATTTATGAAAAATGAATGGAAAGGTTTTGAGCAAGTTTCAGATGTTGAAATGCTTAAAAAAGTAGATACTACTTTCCCTGCAGCAGGACTTACGGAGGTTGCAAACGTAATTTGTAACCTACCAACAGATAAAAAGTTTATCAGTAAAATACAAAAACTGATCAACGACAGAAAAACAATGTTTTTCGAAACTAACAAGCTGGATTGGGCCATGGCCGAACATTTAGCGTATGGATCTCTTTTAAAAGAAGGATACGATATTCGTATTTCCGGACAAGATGTTGAGCGTGGTACATTCTCTCACCGTCATGCCGTTGTAAAAGTGGAAGATTCAGAAGAAGAAGTGACCTTGTTAAGTAATTTAGAAGGGGCAACTGGGAAATTCAATATTTTCAATTCTCTTTTATCTGAATACGGTGTTTTAGGATTTGATTATGGATATGCTTTGACAAATCCAAATACATTAACAATTTGGGAAGCACAGTTTGGAGATTTCAGTAATGGAGCCCAAATTATGATTGACCAATACATCTCTTGTGGAGAAGACAAATGGAACAACCAAAACGGAATCGTTTTACTGTTGCCTCACGGATATGAAGGACAAGGAGCGGAGCATTCTTCAGCTAGAATGGAGCGTTATTTACAACTTTGCGCCAGACATAATATGTATGTTGCGGATTGTACAACACCAGCCAACTTCTTTCACTTGTTGAGAAGACAGATGAAAACCACTTTCCGTAAGCCGCTTATTGTGTTTACACCAAAGAGTTTGTTGCGTGATCCAAGAGTCGTTTCTACTGTTGAAGAATTTGCAACAGGTAGTTTTCAGGAAACATTCGATGACGAAACAGTGAATAAAACCGATGTGAAAACACTGGTTTTCTGTACCGGAAAATTCTATTATGACATCACTGCCGAAAGAGAAAATAACGGTCGTAAAGATGTTGCAGTTGTTAGAATCGAACAATTATTCCCATTACCGGTGGAACAATTAAAAGCAATTATAGCTAAATATCCAAACGCTGATGATTATGTTTGGGCACAAGAGGAACCAAAAAACATGGGAGCTTACAGTTACATGTTGATGAACTTCGATTTAGTAAAATGGAGATTGGCTTCGTTAAAAGCTTACGCGGCTCCGGCTTCAGGAAGTTATACCAGAGCAAAACGTCGTCAGGCTGATGCGATAAAAATGGTTTTTGATAAAAATTTATTTTGATAAAAATAAGGAGCTATTTCCTGCTGTACGCTATATCTTTTTCTTTTTAAAGGAAAAAAGAAAAAGGATGCCGCTTCCCATCAGGGCTAAAAAAACAGTTCACACAATAAACACATAGATTGTTCTAGAACAATTTAAAACTTAAAATTCATAATTTAAAATAATAAGAGATGATTTTAGAAATGAAAGTCCCATCACCAGGGGAATCTATAAAGGAAGTTGAAATTGCAACTTGGTTGGTAAAAGACGGAGATTATGTAGAGAAAGACCAAGCAATTGCTGAGGTTGATTCTGATAAAGCAACATTGGAATTGCCAGCAGAAGCAAGCGGAATTATTACTTTAAAAGCAGAAGAAGGCGATGCAGTAGCAGTAGGAGCGGTAGTTTGTTTAATCGATACCAGCGCAGCAAAACCAGCAGGTGATGCGGCAGTTGCTGAAACTCCAAAAACAGTTGAAGCTCCAAAAGCGGAAACTAAAGCAGAAGCTCCAAAAGCAGCTCCGGTAGCAGCTGCGACTTATGCTTCAGGAACACCTTCTCCAGCGGCAAGAAAAATATTAGACGAAAAAAATATAGCGCCAGCTTCAATAACAGGAACTGGAAAAGACGGAAGAATCACTAAAGATGATGCAGTAAATGCAGTGCCTTCAATGGGAACTCCTACAGGTGGATCTCGTGGAACGGAGCGTACTAAATTATCTATGTTGCGTAGAAAAGTGGCTGAAAGATTAGTTGCCGCTAAAAACGAAACAGCAATGTTGACTACTTTCAACGAGGTAAACATGACGCCAATCAACTTGATTCGTAATGAATACAAAGATGCATTCAAAGCAAAACATGGTGGAATTGGTTTAGGATACATGTCTTTCTTTACTAAAGCAGTGACGAGAGCGTTAAAATTATTCCCAGATGTAAACTCAATGATGGATGGTGATCATAAGATCGCTTTCGATTTTTGCGATATTTCAATTGCGGTTTCAGGACCTAAGGGATTAATGGTTCCTGTAGTTCGTAATGCTGAAAATTTGACTTTCCGTGGTGTAGAAGCTGATATTAAAAGATTGGCTCTTAAAGCACGTGACGGACAAATCACAGTAGATGATATGACTGGTGGAACGTTCACGATTACTAATGGTGGTGTTTTTGGAAGTATGTTGAGTACGCCAATTATCAATCCTCCACAATCTGGAATTCTTGGAATGCACAACATTATTGAGCGTCCAATTGCCGTAAACGGAAAAGTGGAAATTCACCCAATGATGTATGTGGCACTTTCTTATGACCACAGAATTATTGATGGACGTGAGTCTGTAGGGTTCTTGGTAGCTGTAAAAGAAGCGTTAGAAAATCCAATGGAATTATTGATGGACAACAATCCTAAAAAAGCTTTAGAGTTGTAAATAATTCTATTTCAATATATTTATAAATCCTGTTTGAGAAATCAAACGGGATTTTTTTGTTAGTATAAAAGTTAAAAATATTTTGCGTATATGTACGCAATATTAAATTTTAAATTATTTTTGTTTAAAACCAAAATAATGTCAAATTCCATTTTTCAACAACTCGATTTTAATGACTTTGCAAAAGATTGCAAGGAAATTGATATTGAATTTTTTGATGAAAAAAAACATGGAATTATTAAAGCTTATGAAAATGCAGGTGAACCTGTTCTTTTCATAAAAGAGATTGATGTTTTTGATAGCGATAGTTTAAAACAAATTGCAGAGATACAGCATTTATGTTGGAACTTTCAAAAAGTATTGTTTTTCTACGTTTATACTAAAACCGAAATAAGGATATACAATTGTTCTAAAAAGCCTTTTGTTTTAGAAGAGAATACAACGAAATTAAAACTAAAAAATCAATTACAAGAAATAGAACTTTATTCTTGTAAAGAGACAGACGATAAATCAAAACTTCAAACGTTAAATACTGTTTTTTCCAGATTGGCTATTGATACTGGTTTTATTTGGTCATCAGAGGAAGCGATATCAATTAGAAAAAAAATAAATTTACAAAACAGAGTTGATAAATATCTTATTCAAAGTCTTGTAAAAGTTGCAGATTCGTTAGAGAAAATAGGACTTACTAATAAATTGATTATCCATAAATTAGTAATGCGGTCTTTGTTTTTATTGTATTTAGAAGATAGAAAAGCAACTTCAGCTGATTTGTATCAGTCCTTTTTGCCAAAGGCAATTTCTTATTTTGACATTCTTGAGGATGTAGAGGCAACCTACAATTTGTTTGAAAAACTCGCTGATGATTTTAATGGTAGTCTATTCAATTTTGAAGAAAATGAGAAAGATTCTATAACAAAAGAACAGTTAGCATTAATAAAGAAATGCTTTGTTAATGGATATTCTGATGATTCTCAAACTGATTTATTTTCTGATTGGCGATTATTTGACTTTAGCATCATCAGGATAGAATTGTTAAGTGAAATCTACGAAAATTTTCTAACTAAATTAGACAAAAGAGAAACGGGTACTTTCTACACACCACCAACATTAGTTGAATTAGTTTTGAAAGAAACGCTACCAGAGAATGATACCAACTACAACGTAAAAACTTTAGATCCAGGTTGCGGTTCGGGAATTTTTTTGGTTCAAAGTTTTAAAAAACTCATAAAACGATACGAGAAACAAACCAAGAGACCACTTACGGATTTTAAAATTCTTGAAGAAATTCTTAAAAAGAATATTTTTGGTATTGAAATAGATCCTAAATCTATAAAAGTGGCAGCTTTTAGCTTGTATTTGGCTTTGTTAGAAAATTTAAATCCAAAAACAGGTTGGTGGAATAAAACCATTCAATTTCCTTATTTAATTAATGATCCCGAAGATACAACACTAAAAAAGCAAGGAAATAACCTCTTCAAAAGAGATACTATTTCGGATTTATCAGAAATTGAAATCTTGAAAAATTTTGATTTGATTGTAGGAAATCCACCTTTTGGAACAAAAAATCTATTGCCTACAATCACCAACTATTGTAAAAAAGAGAATTTTGCTCAGGAAATGGTTTTGCCATTTCTTCATAAAGCCGCAGCATTTGCTCCAAATGGGAAGATTGCTTTGATTTTTAATACTAAAGTTTTAACGAATACAGCAGGGACGTATCAAAACTTTAGAGAATGGTTGTTTAAAGGTAATTATGTAGAAAAAATTTATAATTTTTCAATTTTAAGAAAGGCTCCAAAATTTTCTGGGGGACAACTTTTTGGCTCAGCGGTTGGTCCAATAAGTATTGTTTTTTATCAAAAAGAAAAACCTGAAAACTCAAAAGATACGATAACTTATTACGCACCTAAAACGTATATTAAAAATGATGTTTTAGAAGGGATTGTAATTGATGCATCGGATGAAAAGCATTTGCCAAGAATTGAATGTGAAAAGAAAGACACAAAGATTTGGAAAATAGCAATGTGGGGTAGTTGTTTTGATTTTGAGTTGATTGAAAAGTTAAACTCAAATTTTATTTCATTAAAGAATTTTGTAAAAGAGAATAATGAAGTTTGGGATTATTCCACAGGAATAATGGCAGATAGTTTAAAGTTAGAATTTATACCAGAAAAAGTAATTCATACGCAATCAATATCTAGATATTACACTTCAGAAAAAGCACTTATAAATAATGAGAGGTTATTTAGGAAAATTGACTCAAAATTTATAAAAGCACCTTTTTTAATTATTAAAGAAGGACAAAAAAACAAGCAATATTGTTCTTCAATAATAGATGTTGAAGAATATTTTTTAAATTCTGCTTTTGGATTTGCTAATTCTGGAGATTTTAGAAAATCAAAAGTTCTATGTGCTTATATTAATTCTGTTTTTACATATTATTTTTTATCCATTTACTCTTCATCGTGGGGAATTGAACGTGAGCGAATAAAATTAAATGAATTAGTTCTCTTGCCAGCAATCATAAATGATTTGAGCGAAAATATTTTGGTGAAAATAGCTTCAATAATTGATGAAATAATTTCAATAAAAAAATCAGACGAAGTATCCCAAGACATTTCTCATTTAGAAAAAGAAATTGACCAAATCATTTTTAATGATATTCTTAAATTAACTAAAGACGAGCAAATAGTTATTCAAGATACTTTAAATTATAGTTTAGACTTATTCGAGAAACAAGAGAAATCTAAAGCTGTTTTGCCAGTTAATGAAATTGAAATTTACACTAATAGATTATCAAAAGAACTTAATGATTGGCTAGATGATGTTGATTTAAAAGCTTCGGCAACTATTTTTGATATCAACAGAAATTGCCCATTGTATTTGATTAAAATGTCATTTGGAAACGAACAAAAACCAATTTTTGAATCAAAAGAAAATATTTATAGTGAATTAAAAAGATTGGATCAAAATCTTTGGAAAGAAGAAGCTTCAAGCCTTTATTTTAGAAAAAAAATGAATTATTTTGATGGTAATGATGTTTATGTCATAAAGCCTAATCAAAGGCGTTTTTGGAGTCAAACTACTGCTATGGAAGATAGTAAGTCTTTGTTAGTTGAAATTCTTAATATGAAAGAATAATGGCAGGAACTTTAACCACTTCAATATTTCTAAAGTTTCAAGACAAATTCAAAGGTAGGTGTACAACTTTGTTTATTGAGGCGTATTATACTTCTATTTCATCAAAATCTATTTTTTTAGATTTTGATGAAAATGATATAACTGCTATTCTTCATAATTACATCGATGAAAATCCCAAAAGGAAAGGTTGGGGAATTTCAACAAATCTTGAAAATTATCTTTTTGATAAAGAAGCCACTTATATTAAAGGTTTTGCTGCCAATTTCTCCAGAATTGATATGAGGTACACTGCTTTTTGGAAAGGTGAAGAATACAAATATTTTGTTGAAGCAAAAAATCTTAAAGTAAATGATTCTGGTTTAAAAAGAAGATATATTGCTACAGGTATTGATAATTTTTTAGCGGATGGGAAATATTTCGAATGTGAAGGATTTCTTGTTGGATATATTCTTGAAGGAACAGTTGATAATTGTGTTGAAGGAATAAATAAGTTACTTCAAAAGGATCAAAGAGGAAATGAAACTATATACAAATTATCAATTGATAATTATTTTTCTAATCATAATAATAAAAGGCTTTTTCATCTTTTTTTAGATTTTGTAAATTAAAATTATGAATATAGAAACTAAAATTTTAAATGCAATTAAAGCCAATAGACTTAATCCTTCAATTTTAGGAGAAAGAAAATGGTACAACTATTTTATTGCTGTAAATGAATTGGTGTGGAGTAGAAATTTAAAAGAGGGTTATGAAATTCATGTTTATGATGATAATTCAAAATCTGAACATTTGGCGACAATTGTAATCTAATAGAAATCCCAAATTCTAAATTAGAGTTTGAGATTTTTTTATTGCGAACCTTGAGAAAACTTTGCGGTAAAATAAGTGTAATTAATTGCTTTTAAATTCTACAGAATCAAAAAGAGCGTAGTTTTGGATATTAGGGATGTGATCCCCTATAAATGTTAAATTCTCGATACTGCAAAAGATTTTAAATTTTGTTTTATCGCCATAAGTAAGTTGGGTAGCTCCCGTGAGTTCGCCGTTGATTTTCCAATTTACATGATATTTTCGGCTTGAATTTAGTGTCAATTCCAGAGATAAAGTATACCATTGTCCTCTTTTGATTTTCTTTTTGAAAGATTGAAATGGATTTGCTTGTGAAGTCATATATGCAATAAGATCATCAGGATCTGCCTCTAGTTGGTTTCGAATGGCTTGGTTTCCGTAACCAATTTCGAAATCCAATTCATGAGTATCGTTATTATATAAAAAAGCGCCGATGCTTGCCATGTCGCCAACTCCCATTTCTGGAATAAAGACTTTCCAAGTATAAGTTCCAGCGGTAAAACTTGAAATAGTTTTTACTTTTGATCTTTCCCAGGTGTTTGGATTGGTGAAAATGTGTAAATTTCCACTTTCAATCCAGTAATTTGGATTGCCCACTTGGGTAGCATCTTCCCATTCGGTTAAAGTATCGAAATTCCAAATTTTTGAAGTATTGGTGTTTGAAACTCTTGAATTGTTGGCGTTCGAAATACCTGAATCATTGGAGTCTGAATTGGTTATTGTTTCGTTTCCGTCGGTTAAATTTTCGGGAGAACAGGAAAATAAAAGTAATCCCATAAAAGGCAGCAGTTTTTTAAAGATTTTTTTCATTTCTCTTTGTGGTTTAGCGGTTGACTTTTACTGTAAATATAAGAAATAATTAGCGTAATCGACTATGGCTTTGCTTTTTATCAAAATATCGGCGCCAATAATTCCGTGAACGGGTTTTGATTTGTGTTGTAGTAAAGCCTCATTGACGTGCGATAAGTCGAAAATAACAATATCAAAAGCGATGTCTTTCCAAGAACCCAGTTGCAGTTGGTTTTTTGTGGCAATTTGTGTAAACATTCCGGTGGCGCCTGCTCCTGAAGCTTTAGTTTTGGATTTCTTGGCTTCCAATAAAAACAAATCGACACTCTCAAATCCGATACAGCTATTTGAAGCACCCGTGTCGAGAATGAAACTGCCCATTACACCGTTTATTTTTGCTTTTATCAAAAGGTGTTGGGTTTTGGTAATCTTAAATTTTACTTTTTTGTAGTTTTCTTTTTTGAGAATAGCATGGAGGTTTTTCATTTATGCTGACTTTATTTCAGTAATTTATTTCTGTTTTACAAAGATACATGGAGTTAGTGAAGGAATTGTATGAATCTATTTTTCTATACGAATCTTTTTAAAACCATTTTTTCGACAACTTTAATTCTTGTAATTTTGTATCCTTAAACTTTACACTTGGAAGCAAATACAATCATCACCGATACACATACTCATTTATATTCAGAGGAATTTGATCAAGATAGAAACGAAATGATCCAGCGCGCGATTGATGCTGGTGTTTCGCGTTTTTTTATTCCCGCAATCGACTCTACTTGCACGGAATCGATGTACGAATTGGAGAAAAATTACCCAAATAATGTTTTCTTGATGATGGGGTTGCACCCAACGTATGTAAAAGACAATTATCTTGAAGAATTGCAACATGTGGGAAACGAATTGGCTAAAAGAAAATTCTATGCTATTGGTGAAATTGGAATCGATTTGTATTGGGATAAAACCCATTTGCCACAGCAACAAATCGCTTTCAAAAGGCAAATTCAATTGGCCAAACAATACAAGTTACCCATTGTGATTCATTGTCGGGAAGCTTTCGATGAAATCTTTGAAATCCTGGAAGAAGAAAAATCGGCTGATTTATTCGGAATTTTTCATTGCTTTTCAGGGACTTATGAGCAGGCATTACAGGCTATTTCGTACAATATGAAGCTTGGAATAGGCGGAGTGGTAACTTTCAAAAATGGAAAAATCGATCAATTTTTGAATCAAATCGATTTGAAACATATTGTTTTAGAAACAGATTCCCCGTATTTAGCACCGATTCCTTTTCGGGGTAAACGTAACGAAAGCAGTTATATCGTTACCGTGGTAGATAAGTTAGCGCAAATTTATAGCCTTTCGGCAAAAGATATTGCGGTAACAACAACTGAGAATTCTAAAGCTATTTTTGGGATTTAAAGCAGAATTCATCTTAATTTGATATTTTTTTTGTTCATTTGCCAACACAAAAATTGAGAACCAAAATGCAGAAATTTGACGCTATTCGGCCTTTTTATGATTCCGAAATAAATGAAGCACTTAAAAATGTGATTAATCATCCGATGATGAAGGCATTGATGAATTTTACTTTTCCGGATGTCGCTGACGAAGTTTGGAAAGAACAACTTCGTAAAACGCATTCCATTCGTGATTTTCAATGTAATTTTATTTACCAATCTGTTCAAAGAGTGTTGGAAAAAAGCTCCGAAGGATTGACTACTTCGGGTTTTGAAAACTTAAGGCCTAATACTTCTTATTTGTTTATCTCGAATCATCGCGATATCCTTTTAGATACCACTTTGTTGAACACTGCTTTATTTGAACATGGATTAGTGATGACCGCATCAGCTATAGGAGATAACTTAGTCAAAAAAGCATTTTTGAATACCTTGGCTAAATTAAATCGAAACTTTTTAGTGCAACGTGGCTTAACGCCAAGGGAAATGCTGCAGAGTTCAAAATTATTGTCGGAATACATTGGCAACTTATTGCTTCATGAAAACCGTTCCGTATGGATTGCACAACGCGAAGGAAGAACGAAAGATGGGAATGACGAGACAAATCCTGGCGTTTTGAAAATGTTAGGAATGGCTTCTGATGAGAAGAATTTGATGGATTACTTCAAAAAAATCAAAATCGTACCCGTTTCTATTTCTTATGAATACGATCCGACTGATGCTTTGAAAATGCCGCAATTGATGGCTGAAGCCAATAATGAAATCTATATTAAAGAAAAGAATGAAGATTTCATGACCATTCTTAGTGGTGCTTTGGGACAAAAGAAAAGAATTCATATTCATGTTGGGAAAGTGCTGGATACTGAAATTGATGCAATCAGTGCTGAAAATGACAGTTCGAACAAGCAGATAGTAGCTTTGGCACAAGTAATTGATGATGCAATATTGAGCAACTATAAGTTATGGCCAACTAATTTTATTGCGTATGATATTGTTAATAAAACTAATATCTATTCTCATTTGTATACAGAAAACGAAAAATCACTATTTGAACGCAGACTGGAAATGCGAATTGATCATGATAATCCGGTAGCTTTAGATGGTTTTCTGGCAATGTATGCCAATCCGGTTGTGAATAAATTAAAATATCAGGATGTTGTATAAAGCCAAAATACTTTTAATCTATACCGGTGGAACCATCGGTATGAGGAAAGATTTTGAAACGGGTGCGCTCAAGGCTTTCAATTTTAGCAAATTATTGCAGCGAATCCCCGAATTGAAACAATTGGATTGTGAAATAGAAACTATTTCTTTCGAAAATCCAATTGATTCCTCGAATATGAATCCTGAAAAATGGGCTAAAATTGCGACGATTATTGCCGATAACTACGCTTCTTTTGATGGATTTGTGGTGCTTCATGGATCGGATACCATGTCTTATTCGGCATCGGCATTGAGTTTTATGCTCGAAAATTTGTCAAAACCAGTCGTTTTTACGGGTTCCCAATTGCCCATTGGAGATTTACGCACGGATGCCAAAGAGAATCTGATTACCGCTATTCAAATTGCGTCTTTACGAAACAATGATGAACCTGTTATCAGTGAAGTGTGTCTTTATTTTGAATACAAATTATATCGAGGCAACAGAACCACAAAGATAAATGCCGAACATTTCAAAGCATTTACCTCGCCTAATTATCCTGAATTGGTTGAATCTGGTGTGCATTTAAAATTGAATCCCGAATTGTTCTTGGTTAAAAATGAAAATAAAGAATTCAAGGTCCATAAAAACTTGGATAACAACGTAGCTATTATAAAAATGTTTCCCGGTATCAGCGAAGCGGTTTTGTCGGCAATTTTAGACATTCCGGATCTTAAAGGAATTGTTTTAGAAACCTATGGAGCTGGAAATGCGCCTACCGAAGATTGGTTTTTAAACTTATTGAAAAAATCGATTGCCAGAGGTTTGCATATTGTCAATGTAACCCAATGTTCCGGTGGAAGTGTCAGTATGGGACAATATGAAACGAGTACCGGCATGAAAGAAATTGGTGTGATTTCCGGAAAAGACATCACCACGGAAGCGGCAATAGCAAAATTAATGTATTTATTAGGCCAAAAAACTGCTTTCAAGGACTTTAAAGCTATTTTTGAAACGGCTTTGCGAGGAGAAATAGCATAATAGTTAGATTTTACTTTTCTAACTCGTTTTTTTTATTGTTATTTGCAACCTCAAATAAAATAGAGAGGTGTCCGAGTGGTTGAAGGAGCTAGCCTGGAAAGCTAGTATGTGGGTAACTGCATCGTGGGTTCGAATCCCATCCTCTCTGCAAGAAAAAACCCAATTACTTATAATTTAAGTGATTGGGTTTTTTTATATCTGTAATTTATTCAATTTTAGAATTGTAATTTAAAACTTTAATTATAAAAACAAGAAAAGGATTACTTAAATAATCTTTGAGTGTATTTAGTCGATAATATTTGTAGTTCTAACTGATAAATTGTAATTTAGGTTAACGAATTAGAAATCAGAATGTTCCTAAATTAATTTCCAGAAACTACTTTAAACGCTTGGTTGAAAAAGTTGAGGACACAAGGAATATTTAAGGTATTTAATGCATCGTTAAAAGAAACAGTTTGAAAAGTGTACTAATAAAAAAACAATTAACAGATGAAAATAGACAACAAACAAAGCGAAGTGTTTTTGTTCATAGGTGGATTTTTTGTTACTATTGCGAGTTCATTGATTGGTATTTTAATATTGATGTTTTTTCGCGAAATTTTATTATTTGGCATATAAGTCGTGAAAAATAATAAAAATAGAAACTAATAAACTATATCAATCGGGATTATAGATATATCTACTTTTTGAATTTGAACTAAAACCCCCGCTAAATTTTTTTTAGTGGGGGTTTTTTGTCCTGTTTGTGAATTGAAGTTTGTTTTTGAAAGTAATACGTGTCAGGAACCTTCCAAAAATCCTATATTTGTATAGCTATATAACTGAATCGAAGAATGTATTTAAACTAACTATGAAGCAATCATTAAACAAAAATAACAATATGCGAATTTTTCTTAGTTGTTTTCTTCTTTTATCGGTTTTGAATGTTTTTTCCCAAGAAAATACAGCAACTCAAGATACCGTCATTGTGAAAGTTGATTCCTTGTATCGAGAAGATCAGTTTTATTTTGCAATAACGTACAATACCTTGATGAATAAGCCGTCTGGGTTGTCACAAAGTAAATTTTCTTCGGGTCTTTCGGCAGGTTTTCTGAGAGATATGCCCATTAATAAAAAAAGAACGGTTGCTATTGCTTCCGGTATTGGTTTTTCTTATAATAATTACAATCAGAATCTTGCTATTTCTTCACCCGCAGGAACACCGGTATATACTATTATTGATTCGGATATTCCATATGATAAAAACAAGTTCTCGCTACTTTCTGTTGATGTTCCTCTTGAGTTCAGATGGAGAACATCTACATACGAAAGTCATAAATTTTGGAGGATTTACGGAGGACTAAAATTGAGTTATGTACTCTATGACAGATCTGTTTTTAATAGCGCAGATGGCAAAGTGGTGGTGACAGGAAATAAAGATTTCAATAAAGTTCAATATGGAGCTTACATTTCATCAGGCTATAATACGATTAATTTATATGCCTATTACGGTTTGAATTCGCTGTTTAAATCGGCTAAAGTCAATGACGAATCGGTTAATATGAAATCACTGAATATTGGAATTATATTCTACATTTTATAGCCACAGAACTAACAAAAGCAACTGAGGCACTGCTCCCAGAATAAAACCTATAATCAATTCTTTATTCGTGTGTGCTTTCATTTCTAATCGTGAGGAAGCCACAAAACCATTCAGGAGAATCAGTGTTGCAATAGTAAATGTAATCTGAATCTGAAGGTGTAAGCTCAATCCAGTTATAAATACTGTCAAGGAGCTGATTGCTATCATGTGAAGACTCGCTTTTACATGGAGAAACAAAAGAATAAGCGCCAATATAGTACTCAAAAGCGCACCCAGCAGAAAAAAGTGCAACTCGGGATATCGGTCTATTGTAATGCTTTTTCGCACCAACAGAATAAGTAAAAAGCAGTGAAGGATTAATGGGATTTTGCGTTGGGATACTTCAGCAAGCATAATGGAATCTACGTTTCCTGCGGTACGTAATAATAAAAATACCAAAGCAGGTAAAATTACCGTTACCACCAGAACCTGAAAAAAAATGAATAATTTTTCTTGATTTACAAACTCACCGCCGCTGAATGAAAGGTAAAACAACGTGGCCATTGCCGGTATGAATATCGGATGGAAAACATAGGAAAACAACGGGAGTATTTTTTTCAAAACTGCTGATTTTATCTAAAAACAAATATAAGTAATCTGTCAAAATTACTAAAGCTAATGCTATTGTTTCTTTTTCTTAAATGAACGGAATTGCTTATAATTATAGTATATCTAAGTCATCGTTTTGAAAAGAAGTGTTATTTTTGAGGAAGTTTTATAAATAGACGAACTATTAAAAAAGTAATTTCTATACAAGAAATCTACTTCAATCTCTTTCTAATTCCATGAGCCAGAAAATCCTAAAAAGTATTCAAAATATCCCCGCTGAATTTAGTGGTAACAACACTAATTTGGCAATAGATACTATTGCTATAGACAGTCGTTCGTTGCAAAACGGACCGCAGACTTTGTTTTTTGCATTGGTCGGAGCCAATAATGATGCGCATCGGTACATCAAGGATTTAATTGCAATTGGCGTTCAAAATTTTGTGGTTACCCATATTCCGGAAGAGTGTGAGGGTAAAGCTAATTTCTTTGTTGTCGAAAATACACTAACCGCTTTACAGCAATTTGCAGCAAACTATCGCAGTCTTTTTGATTTCCCTATTATCGGATTGACCGGAAGTAACGGTAAAACGATAGTTAAGGAATGGCTTAATTTTTTATTGAGTCCTGATTATAACATTATTCGAAGTCCAAAAAGTTATAACTCCCAAGTTGGTGTTCCGTTGTCAGTAATTGCAATCAATGAGCAACACAATCTGGGGATTTTTGAAGCTGGAATTTCTACCCATTCTGAGATGGAAAAACTGCAGAAAATAATCAAGCCTACGATTGGGATTCTTACCAATATTGGTTCTGCACACGATGAAGGTTTTATAAATTTAGAAAATAAAGTAAGAGAGAAAATTACCCTTTTTGAAAATTCAGAAGTGGTTATTTACCAAAAGAACGAAATGGTTGATTCCATTATTTTTTCAAAAGCAAAAACATTTACCTGGAGTTTTGACTCACAAGAAGCTGATGTTTTCGTCTACAATGCAACAATAAAAAACGACACCACCACAATTCAATACCGATATAAAGGAGATTCATTTGAATTGGTAATTCCTTTTCAGGATAAGGCATCTGTTGAAAATGCAATCTCGTGTTTGATGGTTTTGTTGTATTTTAAATACGATGAAAAAACCATTCAAAATCGAATGGAACTGTTGTATCCGGTAGAAATGCGTTTGAAAGTCAAGAACGGAATCAACAACTGCAGTATTATTGACGACAGTTACAGCTCTGATTTTCAGTCGTTGAAAATAGCGTTGGATTTTCTCGAAAGTCAAAAGCAATACAAGAAGAAAACGGTGATTCTTTCGGATATTTTTCAAAGTGGTTTGTCTAATGACGAATTGTATGCTAAAGTTTCGCAGTTGATTGTTTCGAATAAAATTGATCGCGTTATCGGGATTGGAGAAACCATTTCGGCATTCGAAAAAAAGTTTGCCAATTGCATCACCTATAAAAATACAGCCGAGTTTATATCAAAATTTGATGATTTGAATTTTGCCAATGAAACTATTTTAATCAAAGGAGCGAGAACGTTTCAATTTGAAGAAATTGTCTCTTTATTAGAAGAAAAAACACACGAAACCGTTCTGGAAATCAACCTGAATGCGATTAGTCATAACCTGAATTTCTTTAAATCAAAATTGAAGCCGAATGTCAAGATTATGGTGATGGTGAAGGCTTTTGGATATGGAAATGGCGGTTTTGAAATTGCTAAATTATTGGAGCATCACAAAGTGGATTATCTGGGTGTGGCTTTCGCAGATGAAGGAATTTCGCTGAAAAGCGCAGGAATTCATTTGCCTATTATGGTTTTAAATCCTGAAACGACCAGTTTTCCTGCCATTATTCAGCATCAATTAGAACCGGAAATTTACAGTTTAAAAGGACTTCATGCGTTCCTAAAAATTGCAGAACAAAAGAATTTAAACCAATTTCCAATACATATCAAACTCGATACCGGAATGCATCGTTTGGGTTTTGAAGACAATACGATTGATGATTTGATTGCAACTTTAAAAGGAAATCAAACCGTTAAAGTAAAAAGTATTTTGTCACACATGGCCACAAGTGATGATTTAGAATACAAGGATTTTGCACATTCACAAATTGATTTATTCGAAAAATTATCGTCTAAATTGATGGCAGAATTACAAATAAAACCGTTGCGACACATCTTGAATACCTCGGGAATCAGTAATTTTCCGAATTCACAATACGATATGGCGCGTTTGGGCATTGGGCTTTATGGTGTTTCAAATGATGCCGAAGAACAAAAGCAGTTGGAGAATGTGGGTACGTTAAAATCGGTGATTTCTCAAATCAGAAGTATTGCTGCCGGCGAAAGTGTTGGTTATGGCAGACGATTCATTGCCGATAAACCCACGAAAATTGCCACTATTCCTATTGGGTATGCCGATGGTATTTCCAGAAGTTGGGGAAATAGTACGGGTTTTGTAACGATTAAAAAATCAAAAGCATCTATTGTTGGCAGTATCTGCATGGACATGCTGATGGTTGATGTTACTGACATAGAATGTGCAGAAGGAGACCAGGTGATTATTTTTGGCGAAAGCCCGACGGTAACGTATATGGCGCAAAAACTAAACACAATTCCCTATGAAATTCTTACCAGTATTTCCCAACGAGTGAAACGGGTTTTTTACAGGGAGTAATTAAATATTGGGCCAAAGGCTGTTAATTGTATTAAAATTTTGATTAAATTCGTTTTTGTAAAGATAAATTTTAACCTAATAATAAATAAATTATGGGATTTTTCAGTGATTTTAAAGCTTCTTTAATGAAAGGAGACGTTCTAAGTTTAGCAACTGCTGTAGTTATTGGTGGTGCATTTGGTAAAATTGTTGGATCTGCCGTGGATGATGTTATTATGCCAATCGTAGGGTTGATAACTGGTGGGATTGATTTTACCCAGAAATTCATCACGCTGGACGGGAACAGTTACGAAACGCTGGCTGCTGCTAAAACTGCCGGTGCCGCTGTGATTACGTATGGTAACTTGGTACAGGCGATTATTAATTTCGTTATTATTGCTTTCTTTATTTTCGTTGTTTTAAGAGCTGCTGAAAAAGCCAGAAAGAAAGAAGAAGTTGCTCCTGCTGCTCCTGCTGGACCAACACAAGAAGAATTATTGACTCAGATTAGAGATTTATTGAAAAAATAATTTCCGCTACATTATATATTCTAATTTATCCTGAATTAATTTCAGGACTAACCGCTTCGTAATCGAGGCGGTTTTTCTTTGGGCTTTTATGAAATAAAATCATACCGCAGATTTGAGATTTACAAAAGAATTTAAAAGCAACAAATTTTACTCAATAACTATTTGTTGTAAATATAACATTTTGTTATTTTTTGTTAACGCCCTTGTTTTGATTTCAATATTACTTACTTTTGTACTTCAAATTTAATATTCAATAATAAAATATAAGATGAGAATAGCAGTTGTAGGCGCTACCGGAATGGTTGGCGAAGTAATGTTGAAAGTTTTGGCAGAAAGAAATTTCCCTGTAACAGAATTAATTCCGGTTGCTTCTGAGCGATCAGTGGGTAAAGAAATTGAATACAAGGGTAAAAAATATAAAGTAGTGGGTATGCAAACGGCAGTAGACATGAAAGCGGATATTGCTTTGTTCTCTGCAGGTGGCGATACGTCATTGGAGTGGGCTCCAAAATTTGCGGCAGCAGGAACAACTGTTATCGATAATTCATCGGCTTGGAGAATGGATCCAACCAAAAAATTAATCGTTCCGGAAATCAATGCAACTGAATTGACTGCAGCAGATAAAATCATTGCGAATCCTAACTGTTCTACCATTCAAATGGTATTGGTTTTGGCTCCTTTGCACAAAAAATACAACATCAAACGTGTAATTGTTTCTACGTACCAATCCATCACTGGAACAGGCGTGAAAGCAGTGCAACAATTGGAAAATGAATACGCAGGTGTTCAAGGTGAGATGGCTTACAAATACCCAATTCACAGAAATGCGATTCCACAATGTGATTCTTTCGAAGAAAATGGATACACTAAAGAAGAGATGAAACTGGTTCGTGAAACCAAAAAAATCTTAAGCGATAATACAATTGCCGTTACAGCTACTGCAGTTCGTGTGCCAATTGTAGGCGGACACAGTGAAGCGGTAAACGTAGAATTCTCGAATGATTTTGACGTAAATGAAGTAAGGAACATTTTGCATCATACAGATGGCGTAGTGGTTCAGGATAATAATGACACCTATACGTACCCAATGCCAATGTATGCACAAGGAAAAGATGACGTTTTTGTAGGTAGAATTCGTCGTGACGAAAGCCAGGAGAATACATTGAATATGTGGATTGTTGCGGACAACTTGAGAAAAGGAGCGGCGACAAACACGATACAAATTGCAGAATATTTGATTGCAGCCAAATTGGTATAAATCAATTTTTATTTTAAAATGAAACCATTTGTTTCGCAAAAATATATTTTGTGAGACAAATGGTTTTCTTTTTTCTTGTTTTTGTTACCTTTGGTTCGAATGAAAAAGAATAAACTCATAGTAAGTCTTTCTCTGGTTGTTACAGTATTGTTCTCAATGCTGTTTCAGTCATTTCATACCTATGAGCATTTGGAAAAACAGCTTTCCCAAAAGCAGTGCCACCATAAATACAATGTTACCGGTACGGAGATAACGCACCAGCACCACAAATTAGACCATTGTTATGTTTGTGAATTCGCTTTTGGCAGTTACATTACTCCAAAAGATTTCTCCTATCAATTGTACTCCAGTATTGAAGAAATCCCTTATTTTTTTACTGCAACGGAAACGGTTATTTCGTTTTCCGGCAGTTTGTATTCCCTTCGAGGTCCTCCCGTAAATAGTTTAAGCTGAATTTATTTCAGCTTCTGTTGAATTCATTTTTAGCTTCTGTTGAATTTATTTCAGCACGAATCATTCTTTTTATTTACTAAATAATTCCGGTCTCGGCTCCCTCTCCTTCGGAGAGGGCTGGGGAGAGGAAGAACTATACAATCATTTTCAATGAAAAAATTTATCATAGCCCTATTCTTGGGTTTTTCGGCGATGCTTCAGGCACAAAATACCCTTTCGGGAACCGTAACCAATTTAAGTAACCAACCCATAAAAGGCGTTTCGGTATATGCGTCAGAATCGCATAAAGGAACCACTACAGATGAAAACGGAAAATACATACTTTCCAATCTGCCAAATAGAAACTTAAAAATCAGCTTTACGTTCGTAGGATTTGCTACCCAAAATAAAACCATAAACAGTCTTCAAAAAGAAAACACGCTTGATGTTATCCTTGAAGAAGCAATTTTCGAAATGGATGAAGTAATCGTTTCTACCGCTTTCAATAAAATACAATCACAAAACGTGATGAAAGTGGAGCACGAAAGCATCAAAAATTTGCAACGAAAAGGAACGGCCACTTTAATCGAAGGATTGGCCACTATTCCCGGAGTTTCTCAGGTTTCTACCGGAACGTCTATCGGGAAACCGGTAATTCGTGGTTTGAGCGGGAATCGTGTTTTGGTGTATTCTCAAGGTGTTCGAATAGAAAATCAACAGTTTGGTGACGAACACGGTTTGGGATTGAACGATTCAGGAATAGAAAGCGTTGAGGTAATTAAAGGACCGGCTTCTTTGTTGTACGGTTCCGATGCTTTGGGTGGTGTTTTGTATTTCAACCCAGAAAAATTTGCCGATGCGAATACTTTTAAAGCTAATTTCAGTCAAAAATACTTCTCGAATACCGCCGGAAGCAGTTCTTCTTTGGGTTTGAAAACATCCACCGATAACTGGAAATTCATGGCTCGTGGAAGTTACAACACCCATTCTGATTATAAAATTGCGGATGGCGACCGAGTGACGAATACCCGTTACAATGAAACCGATTTCAAAACAGGAATTGGCTACAGCAATGCCAAATTCTCAAGTGTATTGCGATACAATTACAATGAATTGGATTTAGGAATTCCGAAAGATGGAATTGCAGACCAAACGACGAGCAAGAAAACCGGATTTCCAAAACAAGGCGTTTTCAATCATTTATTGAGTTTGAATTCTGTTTTCTTTTTCGAAAAATCAAAACTGGATCTTGATTTAGGGTATGTTGCTAATGATCGAAGTGAGTTTGAAGACAGCAATGTGGCTGTTTTACACATGAAACTGAAGACATTCAATTACAATGCAAAATACCATTTGCCAAAAATGGGAAAAATAGAAACCATTGTTGGAGTTCAGGGAATGCACCAAACCAATACAAATTCAGGAGAAGAATATTTAATTCCAGATGCTGTTACGAATGATTTTGGTGTTTTTGGAACGGCTAACTATGAGTGGAATTCCAATGTGTTGCAAGCCGGATTGCGTTTTGACAATAGAAATATTACTACGGATGCGCAAGGAATTGCAGGTGAAGAAGGTTCCTTTGAAGCCATCGATAAATCATATGACAGTTTTAATGCGTCTTTGGGTTACAAAACCAATCTGGCCGATGATTTGACGTTGCGTTTGAACGTGGCTTCTGGATTTAGAGCGCCAAACCTTGCCGAATTAACTTCTAATGGAGTGCATGAAGGAACGAATCGCTATGAAGTAGGAAACAGCGATTTAGAAACCGAGCAAAACGTACAAACAGATTTAAATTTAGAATACAAAACGGATCATTTTGAGTTTTTTGTAAATGGATTTTACAATCACATCAACAATTATATCTACACTTCGCCAACAGGAGAAGTGATTGACGAAAATGCTGTTTTTGATTATATCCAGAATAACGCCAAATTATACGGAGGTGAAGTTGGACTGCATTTTCACCCTCATCCATTAGATTGGTTGCATTTTGAAACCAGTTTTGAAACCGTAACCGGCGAGAAACAAAACGGAGATTACTTGCCGTTAATCCCGGCTAACAATTGGAACAACACCATTAGAACTGAGTTTAAAATCAAAAACTGGTTGGAAGATGGTTTTGCAACATTGAATGTTTCCAGTACGTTCAACCAAAAAAACGTAAGCGGATTTGAGACAGAATCGAATGGGTATAACTTAGTGAATTTAGGTTTTGGCGGAACTGTAAAACTGGGTAAAACCGCTTTTGACGTCAATATCAACGGGAATAATTTATTTGATAAAAGATACATTGCGCATCTTTCCCGTCTAAAAACGGATGGTATTCCAAACATTGGAAGAAACATCGTTTTGGGTGTGAATTTTAATTTGTAATTCATTTGCTTGAGTAAAAAAACAAAAACGCTATTCGAAAGAGTAGCGTTTTTTAGTTTTAAGGACAAAAAGTGTTGATTACTGTTTCAGTGCTTTTTTTCGTATTATTGTATATAGAATAGAATAAGTTTTATAACCCAAAATAATGATGCTACAAAACCAATCTGTAATTCCTGATATTAAAGCCATTATAGCAGCTTCCAAAGACAAAGCTATTAGAGCGGTAGACAATGAAAGAACTTTGATGTATTGGTATATTGGGCAACGTATCTTCGAGGAAGAACAAGACGGAAAGGACCGTGCAGACTATGGAACATACTTAATTAAATTTCTTTCGAAACAATTACGACCAGAATATGGAAGTGGTTTTTCAGTGAGGCAATTAGAGAGATACCGACAGTTTTACCGAATGTTTCCAATTGCGTCCGCACTGCGGACGCAATTGAGTTGGACACAATATAAATTCCTTTTGGCAATTGACAATCAATATAAAAGAGAGTTTTATGTTGCGGAAAGCGTAAAAAATAATTGGACATCAAGACAACTTGAACGTCAAATTAACAGTAGCTTATACGAACGTCTCCTAATGAGTAATGATAAAGAAAGCGTACTTGCTGTAGCAAAAAATGAAAAACTGCCTTCGGATGCTAAAGAGATTATAAAAGACCCTATGTATCTGGAATTTTTGGGACTAAAAAGGGAAGCGGCTTATTATGAAAGAGATTTAGAAAGTGCCATAATTACCCATTTACAAGATTTTTTATTGGAACTGGGGAATGGTTTTTCATTTGTCGCCAGACAAAAAAGAATACACATTGATGGCGATGAATTTTTTACAGACTTAGTTTTTTATAATCGAATATTGCAATGCTTCGTCATTATCGAAATCAAGACAGATAAACTCACACATCAGGATATTGGTCAACTACAGATGTATGTGAATTATTACGATCGAGTAGAAAAACTTCCTCGTGAAAATCCAACTATTGGTATTTTGCTTTGTGCCAATAAAAATGACGGTGTCGTAAAATTCACGCTGCCTGAAAATGAAAAAAATATTGTAGCCAGTCAATATAAATTATACCTGCCTACAGAACAACAATTGCTGGAAGCTGTGAAAATTGAGTTGGAAAATTTTGAGATAGGAAAAGAAAATAATTAGGGATTCACATAACTGTAAGTAAAAAACGCTATTCGAAAGAGTAGCGTTTTTAACTTACATGACTTATATGTTTAATTTTTTTCAACATATAATTATTTGTTGTATTCTTATTGCAACCAAATCCTATTCGTAAGAGTAGCGTATTTTAGTTTTATTTAAGACTTTTCCTCATTTATAACAGTAACTATTTTCCTATTTTTGTAACAACCTAAAACAGAATCTAATGAAAAAAACTTTTTTAATAATGGCTGTATCTTCTGCAATGGCGACTTTTGGCCAAAACCAAAAACCGGTAACCTATCCCACTACGAGTAAAGGGGAAACCGTTGATGTATATTTTGATACCAAACTTCCGGATCCGTACCGCTGGCTCGAAGACGACAAATCTGCGGAAACCGGTGCTTGGGTAAAAGCCCAAAACGAAGTGACATATGGTTATTTAGCCCAAATTCCGTTTCGTGATGCGTTAAAAACGAGAATGGAAAAACTGTGGAATTATGAGAAAATAGGCGCGCCTTTCAAAGAAGGAAATTTCACATACTACTATAAAAATAACGGTTTACAAAACCAATCGGTGTTGTACAGAAAAGATGCCAAAGGAACCGAAACCGTGTTCTTGGATCCCAATACGTTTTCTAAAGACGGAACCACTTCGCTTGGCGGATTGGATTTCTCCAAAGACGGTTCTAAAGTAGCCTATGCCATTTCAGAAGGCGGAAGCGACTGGAGAAAAGTCATTATCATGGATGCCATTACCCAAAAAATAATTGAAGATACCATTGTCGATGTGAAATTCAGCGGTGTGTCTTGGAGAGGAAACGAAGGATTCTACTATTCCAGTTATGACAAACCAAAAGGAAGCGAATTATCGGCAAAAACTGACCAACATAAACTGTATTTCCACAAGTTAGGGACCGCACAAAAAGACGATAAAGTGATTTTTGGCGCCGACCAAAAACGCCGTTATGTAGGCGGAGGCGTGACCGAAGATGACCGTTATTTGGTTATTACAGCTTCTAATTCTACCTACGGAAACGAATTGTACATCAAAGATTTGACAAAACCGAACAGTCCTATTGTGACTATTGTGGATAATTTCAAGAGCGACAACAACATCATTGAAAACGAAGGCGGAAAATTATTCATAGAAACTGATTTGAATGCGCCCAACAAACGCATCGTTACCGTAGATGTCAACAACCCGAAACCGGAAAACTGGAAAGACTTTATTGCAGAGACTGAGAATGTGTTGTCTCCATCTACAGGTGGCGGGTATTTCTTTGCTAATTATATGAAAGATGCTGTTTCGGTGGTGAAACAATACGATTATTCGGGGAAACTGGTGCGTGAAATTAAATTGCCGGGCGTAGGAACTGCCGGTGGTTTTGGCGGGAAGAAAAAAGAGAAAACCTTGTATTATTCCTTCACGAATTACATTACTCCGGGTTCTACTTTTTCATTCGAACCACAAACCGGAACTTCGGCGGTATATCAAAAACCAAAAGTAGATTTCGACAGCGAGCAATACGAGTCCAAACAAGTGTTTTATACGTCCAAAGACGGAACCAAAATCCCAATGATTATTACCCACAAAAAAGGATTGAAACTCGACGGAACAAATCCAACGATGCTGTATGGTTATGGAGGATTTAACGTGAGTTTGACACCAAGTTTCAGCATTGCCAATGCCGTTTGGATGGAAAATGGAGGCGTTTATGCCGTGCCAAATTTACGTGGTGGTGGCGAATACGGGAAAAAATGGCACGATGCGGGAACCAAAATGCAAAAACAAAATGTATTTGATGATTTCATCGCTGCGGCAGAATACCTGATTGCTCAAAAATACACTTCGTCACAATATCTTGCCATTCGCGGTGGGTCAAATGGAGGATTGCTTGTGGGCGCTACCATGACGCAACGTCCGGAGTTGATGAAAGTCGCTTTGCCGGCAGTGGGCGTGATGGACATGTTGCGCTACCATACTTTTACCTCAGGAGCAGGTTGGGCGTATGATTACGGAACGGCACAGGACAGCAAGGAAATGTTCAGCTACATCAAAGGGTATTCTCCGGTGCACAACATAAAAAAAGGGATTCAATATCCGGCAACCATGGTCACTACGGGCGATCACGATGACAGAGTAGTGCCGGCGCACAGTTTTAAATTTGCTGCCGAATTACAGGAGAAACAAACCGGAACAAATCCAACGCTGATCCGTATTGACATCAATGCAGGACATGGCGCCGGAAAATCAGTGGCGGCAACCATTCAGGAAAATGTCGATATTCAGGCCTTTACCTTATTCAACATGGGAGTGGTGTTATTGCCATAGTTTGACTAACAGGATTTATTTTAGGAGCTTTTTCCTGCTGTACACTGTATCTTTTCCTCCGCCGAAAGAGGCGGAAGGAAAAGGATGCCGTTCCCATCAGGGCTAGGACATTCGATTCCTCAGACGATTGTCATTGCGAGGAGTTGCGAGGTACGCGGCAAAGCAATCACATCATAACAGATACCAATAACAAATTCAAAAAACGCTATTCGAAAGAGTAGCGTTTTTTTGTGGAATAAATCGAAAACCCAATTCAATTCGGGAACATTTTTATCTCGTATGGGATTTAATAGTGGTAAAATTTTTTTCATACACACAATAATATCCCGTAGGGATTATAGGTTTCGTCCCTACGGGACTTGTTCTTGGTGGTGGGTTTTTGGTTGCTACCAATATCAAACACCTAACGGCGTTTTTTGGAGTAAAAAAATCAAGTTGAAAACTAAAAATTAATGAGGTCAATTGTAGGCGGGTCAATTGTAGGCGTAAAACTAATTTTATCAAATATGGAGATTAAAGAAAAATTTGGTCAAAAAGTAAAAGAATTAAGAGAGCAAAAAGGCTTCTCTATTGAGCAACTAGCTAATATTTCGAATGTTGACAGGAATTATATTTCAGATATAGAAAAAGGAAAAAGAAATGTTTCAATAATAATAATTGAAAAAATCATACTCGCACTCGATACTGATTTTACAAGCTTCTTTAGTGATAATAGTTTTAAGAAATAATATATATGAAAATAGTTTCATTTTTTGCAGGTGCTGGAGGTCTAGATCTTGGTTTTGAAAAAGCTGGATTTGATGTTGTTTGGGCAAATGAATACGACAAAGAAATTTGGGCAACATATGAAAAAAATCATAAAAACACGATTTTAGATAGAAGAAGTATTGTTGATATTCCTTCAAACGAAGTTCCTGATTGTGATGGAATAATTGGCGGTCCACCTTGTCAAAGTTGGTCGGAAGCTGGTTCAAAACGAGGAATTGCAGATAAAAGAGGTCAGCTTTTTTATGAGTTTATGAGAATTTTGGCAGATAAAAAACCAAAGTTTTTCTTAGCTGAAAATGTATCTGGAATGTTATTGCCAGCACATAAAGATGCTTTGGCAAACATAAAACAGATGTTTACCGATATTGGTTACGATCTGACATTCCAATTGTTGAATGTTTCTGATTATGGTGTTCCGCAAGATAGGAAACGTGTTTTCTTTATCGGTTATAGAAAGGATTTAGAGATAAAATTTACTTTTCCAAGACCAACTACACTTGAAAGCAAAATCACACTTGAAAAAGCTATTGGGGATTTAAAAGATACGGCATTAGCTGCTAAAGTAGGGAACTATACTAACGGAAGTGATTGCAAAGTATTAAACCACGAATACATGATTGGAGGTTTTTCTTCTATGTTTATGTCAAGAAATAGAGTTCGTTCTTGGGATGAAGTTTCTTTTACGATTCAAGCTGGTGGAAGACATGCACCAATTCATCCGCAAGCACCAAAGATGAATTTTATTGAACAAAATATTCGGGAATTTGTAAAAGGAAAGGAACATTTATACCGAAGATTAAGCGTTCGTGAATGTGCAAGAATTCAAACTTTTCCTGATACTTTTTCTTTTGAGTATAATAGTGTTGTAGCTGGTTACAAAATGATTGGGAATGCAGTTCCTGTGAGAATGGGGAAGGTTTTAGCTCAAAAAATATATTCTGATTTGGAAGAATTAAAAGTTGTAAAAAAAGTTACTCCAAAAAGTATTGTAGCTGAGGTGAATGGAAATATTGTGCTTGAAAAAATGAACGAAATAATTAAAAGCATATCTATATAATGGTAAAAATATCAACTCAAACAATCAATGGTAAAGCCTTTGAATACGCTTTGTTAAATGAATTTTTAGAACGTTTAAAAGTTGTAACTTCTGTTACGGTTATCGAAAATGAACCATTTAAAACGGCTCTTAAATGTTTTGTGAGTTTTGATGAAAAAGAACAAAGTCATTATAAATTAGTTGCAAGTTTTGCTGTTAATTTCCTGCTTGATATAGAGCCACGGTTGGCAAATGGAATTAACGAAAATGATATTTTGCAACTCGAAATTGTTGCAGATAAAGCAGGTCAAACAGGAGATGTTCGTGATGTGTTAGCAATTAGGTCATTACAAAAATGGGAGATAGGAATTTCAGCAAAAAATAATCATAGAGCAGTTAAACACTCGCGTTTGTCAAATGATATTGATTTCGGCCAAAAATGGTTAGGATTCCCTTGTTCCGTTGATTATTTTGAAGAAATTAATCCTGTTTTTAGTAATTTGGCAAAATTAAGAACAGCAAGCAAAGCAACACAGAAGTGGGAAACTTTAGGAGATTATCATACATCAGTTTATGTGCCGGTTTTGGATGCTTTTAGGGCTGAATTGTTGAGGTTAGATAAACAAAATCCTGGAATCGTAGCAGAAAGGTTGGTTAAGTATTTAATTGGTAATCAAGATTTTTATAAAGTCATTAAAGGGAAAAATAAAGTTGAAATACAAGCTTATAATTTACACGGCACATTGAATTTGCCTTTTGAAAATATCAAGCCAAAAGCAAAAATTCAAAAGTTAAAATTACCCAATCGATTGATTGAAGTCGTTTATCAGGATAATTCTCAAACAACACTTTTAGTAACTTTAAATGAAGGATGGCAAATTTCTTTTAGGATTCATAATGCAAGTTCTCGAATTGAGCCGTCATTAAAATTCGATATTAATTTAGTTTCAGCTCCACATTCTCTTTTCTCAAATCAATTATTTATTGGTTAATGTTAATTATGTAATCTAGTTTGGACTATGGTCTGTCTGTTTTTGTATTTATTTAAAAAACTTCATTTACTAATGAAATTTAGGCGGTTTAAAAATTTATATAAATGACTTTACTTGAAAAAATCGAATACTTAGAGCAACTTCTCAATCAAACAGAAGAGAATTTTGCAGATACTTTTAAAGCAGACATTATTATGTACTTTGATGATGATTTTTCTGAAGAAAATTCACAATTGCTTTTTTTGGATAATCTAAATTCAAAAAAAGAAATTGAAAATTGGATAGAAAAACTAACTTCTCGGTTTGTAATGAAATTAGATTCTGAATTTGAAACTGAGAATGATTTTATTTATGATTATTTAGAAAATGGTTAATCCAATCCCTACCTTAAATCCACTTTTTTCTCACAATGTTTTATTAATTGGCTCGTTTTTTCGTACTACAATCGGTAAATTTGAAAGACAACATTAAATAAATAAAAACATGACAGTACAGATCAACACAGACAACAATGTAGAAGGAAACGCACGTTTGAAAGCGTATATAGCGGAGGAAATAGGAACAGCTTTGGCGCGTTTTGAAGATAAAGTAACTCGTTTAGAAGTGCATCTTGGTGACGAAAACAGTGATAAATCCGGAGTCAACGACAAACGATGCCTAATCGAAGCCCGACCGGTAAATATGCAACCCGTTGCGGTTACCAATCATGCCGATACTACAGAGAAAGCATTTCACGGTGCCTTGGACAAAATTAAAAAAGTGTTGGACACCGCTTTCGAAAAACAGAAAGCGTATTAAATAGTTGCCTTTTGGCAAACAAAAAAATGACACTGTCTAAACAAGACAGTGTCATTTTTTTGTTAGTTATTCTCTGGAGAAAGAGGTTGTCTTTTATTTGTCAAACAGTAAGGTTGCTAATGCTTCGTCTCTTTTATAGACATCTTGATAGAAATGAATCACGCCGTCCGCATCTACCCAGGCGGTAAAATAACCAATGTACACCGGAATTTTGTTTTTAAGCGTGTACCAATATTCCTCTCCGCTGTTCATCGCGGTTGCTATTTTTTCAGGATTCCATTTTTTATCGTTCTTCATAATCATGGCAGCAAGTTCTTTTGGTTTGGCCACACGGATGCATCCGTGGCTAAAAGCGCGGTCTTCTTGACCGAATAAACTTTTGGATGGCGTATCATGCAAATAAATCGCATTCGAATTGGGGAATAAAAACTTCACTAATCCCAATGAATTTTCAGGGCCGGGTCTTTGCCTTACATAATCATCTTTCCATTCCATGTCATGCTCGGCCAAGTAATTTGGATTCTTTTCAATTGCTGGAAGAATCTCTTTCTTTAAAATACTGGTGGGCACATTCCAATACGGTCTGAACACGATGAACTTCATTGGCGCACTAAAAATGACCGTTTTGTGCATGGCTTTCCCCACAACAACCTTGGAGCGTAATTCCGGTTTTCCGTCTCTAAGAAATAGTAATTCATACGCCGGAATATTGACCACAATCAATTCCTTGGATTTGGTAATATCATTCGAAATCCATCGGCAACGTTCCATGTTGACCATAATGGTTTTGATGCGATCCGCAACGGACACATTCATGTAGTTGATGTGTTCCGGCAGAATCGTTTTGTTGAGGGTATTGCCGCTTCTCTTTTTAAATTTCAAAATTCCTTTCGCTAATTCGGCATCATACACGGCGCTTTTGGAATCCTTGGAAAGATCACCTGTAATCAATAGACGGGTTCTGATTTGTGCAATTGTAGCGGCACTGTCTCCGGGTTTATACCATTTGACCGTTGTGTCAATAGCGATGGTTTTCCATCCGCCCTTTTTTTCTATTTTACGGTATTCCTGCAAGACATCTTTAAGCAGGTAATATTGCTTTAATACACCTTTTTCTTCTTTGTTGATTAACGATGGGTTGATTAACAACGAATCTAAATAATTGACATACGATTGTCTTTTTCGAGGCAAAAACCACCCTAAATCTTTTGATTTTTGAGTATCGATGCCATCATATACTTTATCCGCATAAAAGAAGTATAACGCGGAGCTTAGTAATTCAGTGTCAATAGTTGCTTTTTGATTGTCTTCGGGATTATCATAAATGTCATCTAATTTTTCCTTGTACGGAATCACGGTTTCAATTCCTTCCTGACTCAAATTATTCACTTTGTTGTACAATACACCCGCAAATTCATTGAGTCCATCCTTGTCAAACCAGATGTAATGAAATTGATGTTTGCGGTATAATTGTTCTACATCACCTTGATAACTTTTCAGTTTTGGATATTTTTCAAAGAAAGTGTTAATCTGGGTACTGTCAAAAGCAATTTCAACGGTATTTAAACTCGTTTGCTGCTTAATGGAATTGGTGTTATTTTTCTTTTTACAGGAAACGGTGGTGAGCAATAGTGTAAAAACTATAATTAGTATTGGGGAGCATAATGTTCTCATAGGTCGAATTTTAATGCGTAAAAGAATTCATTTAAGGCATTACAAAAATACGCCAAATCGAGGACTATTATACTAGAGTTGGTCTGGCTGTGTTTTTTGAAGTTAAAATCGTATCTTTACTTTTAGTGTAAAATTCAAATTCAAACAGGTGTTAAGTATCTGTAAATTAGTTGTTTGAATTTTTTATTTTGTTTTTAAATCAAATTTTTTTATCCAATAAATTCCTGAAAATCCAAAAATTATGAAAAAAATAATGCTGTTCTCTTTAAGTATTTTACTATTTTCATCCTTTATCTCAGCAGATCAAGACAATACTAAAGAAAAAGTAAAAATCAATTCGGTACTTGATGCTTGGCATAAAGCCGCTTCGGAGGCAAACTATAATTCCTATTTTAATTTGATGACGGATGACGCTGTTTTCATTGGTACCGATGCGACTGAAAATTGGAATAAAACGGCTTTTCAAGCGTATGCAAAACCGCATTTCGATAAAGGAAGAGCATGGAGTTTTACCGCTTTGGAACGCCATATTTATTTTGATAAAACGGGTAAAACGGCTTGGTTTGACGAATTGTTGAACACTCAAATGAAGATTTGCCGTGGCTCAGGTGTTTTGGTCAAAATAGGCAAGGAGTGGAAAATAAAACACTACGTTTTGTCCATGACGATTCCAAATGAGAATTCCAATGAGGTTATAAAAGTGAAGGCTTCCCTGGAAGATGCGATGATAAAAAAGCTACAGTCCAAACAATAAATTTATTTGGAATCATCAGAGAAAAATAAACTCGGCTAGACGATCGTCCCTGATGTAGATATCGTTATAAAAACTGATTTCCCCGGAATCGTTTACCCAAGCGGTGAAATACCCAATGTGAATCGGAATTTTCTTTTTCAATATGCAAGTCGTTTCGACCTCGCCTTTCATGGCCTCATTGATGCGTTCTACTGGCCAGTCCGGATCGTCTTTTAAAATCAAAAACGCCAGTTCTTTGGCCTTGTTCGTATTGATACAACCGTGGCTATAGGCTCGGTACTCGTATTGAAATAAATCTTTAGACGGGGTATCGTGTAAATAAATATCATCAGAGTTTGGGAAGACAAACTTAACGAGTCCCAAGGAGTTTCTGGGGCCCGGTTTTTGTCTGGCATTCCCATTGTACCATTCTATATTATGGGTTGTCATATAATTTTCGTTCAAAGTCATTAAGTCCTTTAATTCATTTTCAATGATGCTTTTAGGAATGTTCCAATAAGGGCTAAACACTATTTTGGTTATATTGCTGCTGAGAACAACCGTTTTGGTCATGTTTTTACCTACAAACACTTTCGATTCTAATATATTTATTCCATCTTTTTTATAAAAAAGTTCATAGGATGGAATGTTTATAATGATATGTTCATCGGATTTTGCGAACTCTGGGGCAATCCACCGGCAACGTTCCATGTTCACAATAATGCTTTGAATGTATTTTTCAATTGGGATGTTCATGCGTTGAATGTGCTTTGATGCAATGAGATAATCCGCTTTATAACCATGTCTTTTTTTATAATTCAATACGCCGACCATTAATTCTTCATCGTATACATTACTTTTAGAATCCTGTTTTAAATCTCCGGTGACCGCCAGACGTTGTCTGATTTGGCCAATGGTTCTAGAGCTGTCGTTTGGTTTGTATATTTTTTCCAAAGAATCTATTGCTATGGGTTTCCAATCGCCATTTTTCTCTATCTGACGGTATTTTTTCAAGACATCGCGCAGTTTGTAATATTGTCCAAATAACAGGTTTTCATTATTGCTTAGTAGTTTAGGATTAACTAATAAAGAGTCCAGTAAGTCTTGATAAGAGAGGTTTTTCCTTGGCAAAAGCCATCCCGTTTCCTTGGTTTTCTCCGTGTCGATTCCCTGAAAGACTTTTTTAGCATAAAAAACATACATCGAGGACAGCATGAGTTCGGTATCGGTTTGTGATAAATTTTCTGCGGATTTCTCGCTAAAAATCCCGTCAATTTTATCTTTATAAGCTAAAGTGGATTGTAGTCCTTCTTCCTCCAATAGATTTATTTTAGCATATAATAAATTGGCAGACTCGATAAGTCCTTTGTCATCATGCCAAATAGCGTTGTAGTTTCGTTTTTTGTACAAAGCAGTAACGTCCGACTGGTATTTTTTTAAATTGGGATATTTTTTGAAAAAACGGACAACATCAACGCTGTCAATGGATTTATCGGCAGTAGATTCCTGAAAGACATACAGGGCAAAAGCAATCATCTTAGCCGTCAGATTTTCATTTCTGTTATGGTAAACAGTGACAAGCGAAAAGCCAAATAATATAACTGCTATGGATAAAACATATTTTCTCATGGCATAATTATTTATATAAAGGTAAAGAAATATATTCTTGGTATAAAGTGAATTAACAATGTGTTTGCTGTTAAAATGCTTATTTGTAGCGTATTATGTTAATTTTCTGATTTTATTTGTTTCAGGCAAATTGAAGAAATGATGAAAAAAGAGCTACGCTTATGGAGGACTTTCTTATAAATACGAACCAGGCGAAAAAATAATTTTGCAATAGCGAAGGTTTTCGGAATGATTTTCTTCATTTTTTCTCCGGTAAACCATTCGGTCTTATATATTTCCTTAATTTTGCCGAAATATTTTGAAAAAGTGGGAAGCAAAAATAAATTAAAAAGGTTCAAGGAAAACGAAACATTCAATAACGTTTTTCAACCAACGAGAGAAGAAGTAGTAGGGGATTTATTTCCGCTTAAAGGCAAATGGAATTCGGAATTCTTCAAAAACGAAAATCCATTAGTGCTGGAATTAGGCTGTGGAAAAGGAGAGTATTCAGTAGGTCTTGCCGAAAGATATCCAAATAAAAATTTTGTAGGAATCGATATCAAAGGAGCGCGTTTCTGGCGTGGTGCCAAAACTGCTGTTGAAACCGGATTGCATAACGTGGCTTTTATCAGAACCCAAATCGAATTAATCAACCACATTTTTGCTGAAAATGAAGTGGACGAAATCTGGATTACTTTTCCGGATCCACAAATCAAATACAAACGTACGAAACATAGAATGACGAATTCGGAGTTTTTGCAATTGTATAAAAAAATCCTTAAAAAAGACGGTGTCGTAAACTTAAAAACCGACAGTGAATTCATGCACGGATACACCCTTGGGTTGTTACACGGCGAAGGACATGAAGTTTTATATGCAAATCATAATGTATACGTAAACGAGGGAAGTCCGGAGGAAGTGACTGCATTTCAAACTTTTTATGAAAAACAATATTTGGAAGTTAACAAAGCAATTACGTATATTCGATTTAAAATTAAAGAATAGTTTTACTTTTTTGATTCTTGTACCTTGCCTATGAATTTAATTACTTCCTTGTTTTTGGGTTTCGTTACTGCCTTTGTAGGGATTACACCTCCGGGATTAATCAATATGACAGCCGCCAAAGTGAATCTGAAAGAAGGGAAGATAAGTGCGTATTGGTTTGTTTTAGGAGCGGTAATTGTAATTTTTTTCCAAGCGACACTGGCAATATTATTTGCGCGCTACATTGAAGGCCGGCCAGATGTGATTGTTTTACTGCGAGAAGCGGGATTTGTTATATTTTCGGTATTAACCATTTATTTCCTGTTGATTGCCAAAAAACCAAAAGCTAAGAAAGAGAAAATTAAAAAAAAGAGTATATCCACTCGTTTTTTTCTTGGGATGCTGCTTTCTGCACTTAATTTTTTCCCCATTCCATATTATGTTTTTGTAAGTATCACTTTGGCTTCTTATAAATTGTTTGTTTTTGATCTTTCTTATGTTTTCATTTTTGTGACCGGTGTGGTATTGGGTTCTTTTTTAGTTTTTTATTTATACATCACTTTCTTCCAGAAAATTGAAAACAAAACGGATTATATGATGAAAAACATGAATACCATCATAGGAAGTATAACAGGATTAATAGCTGTAATCACTTTAATCAACATTATTAGATATTACTTGGGATAGTTTTTTTACAAAAGATAGAATAAAATACCGTTTTATCCGATTTACAGATATGTCAAACGACAACTTTTTTGAACGTGTGTACGCCATCGCCAGACAAATCCCTTACGGGAAAGTTACTTCTTATGGCGCTATTGCAAAGGCTTTGGGGACAGCTCGTTCTGCTCGAATGGTGGGTTGGGCAATGAATGCTTCGCATAATCTCGAAGATGTTCCTGCGCATCGTGTGGTGAATCGAAAAGGATTGCTCACAGGAAAGCTTCATTTTGACGGAACCAATCTGATGCAACAATTATTGGAAAACGAAGGCATAACGGTTATTGATAACCAAATTATGGATTTCGAGAAACATTTCTGGCAACCGGAAGTCAGGATTGAGTAGTCAATAAAAGTGCAATGCATTGGGCTTTTGGTCATCAAAAAGCGATATTTTCTGTAATAATCGCACTCAATTTCTTCATCAATAAATGCAATACAAATCCTTTATAATAAGAACTTAATCTGTTATCTTTGCAATCTGAAATCAGTTTAAATAAAGATAATATTCTGGCATTAAAAAGCCAATAGAAAACAGTAAACTAAAAATGAAATTAGACAGAAAAGACATTCTTAAAGCTTTAGAAACGATTACTATAGCTGGAGAAGGGAAAAATATGGTTGAAAGCGGCGCAATAAAAAATGTGATTACTTTTGGCGATGAGGTGGTAGTAGATTTAGTATTGCACACACCGGCGATGCACATTAAAAAACGTGCAGAAGACGATATCAAAAAAACAATTCTTGAATTAGTGTCTCCGGATGCTAAAATCAAAATCAATAGTAAAGTTGAGGTTTCGGACAAACCGGAAATCAAAGGGAAATCAATACCGGGAATCAAAAATATTATAGGTGTAGCGTCTGGTAAAGGAGGAGTAGGAAAATCTACTGTGACTGCAAATCTAGCGGTATCACTGGCTAAAATGGGTTTTTCAGTTGGAATCCTTGATGCCGATATTTACGGTCCGTCTATGCCAATCATGTTTGACGTAGAAAATGAAAAACCAGTTTCTGTAACAGTCGATGGGAAATCAAAAATGAAGCCTGTTGAAAGTTATGAAGTAAAAATCCTGTCTATTGGATTTTTTACGGCACCAAGTCAAGCGGTAATCTGGAGAGGACCAATGGCTTCTAAAGCGTTGAACCAAATGATTTTTGATGCTGACTGGGGAGAATTGGATTTCATGTTAGTCGATTTGCCACCGGGAACAGGAGATATTCACCTTTCTATCGTGCAATCATTGCCAATTACGGGTGTTGTAATAGTAAGTACTCCACAAGCAGTAGCTTTGGCTGATGCTAAAAAAGGAGTTTCTATGTTCATGTCAGAAGCTATCAATGTTCCTGTTTTAGGAATTATTGAAAACATGGCGTACTTCACACCAGAAGAATTACCTGAAAATAAATACTATATCTTTGGAAAAGAAGGAGCAAAAAATCTTGCTGAAGATTTAGAAGTTCCATTCCTTGGCGAAGTGCCAATCGTTCAATCTATTCGTGAAGCTGGAGATTACGGTCGTCCGGCAGCGATGCAAACAGGTTCAGTTATCGAAACTGTTTTCAAAGAAATCACTAGAAATGTAGTGCGGGAAGTAATAAGTAGAAACGAAAATTTACCTGCGACTGAGGCTGTTAAAATAACAACTATGGCCGGTTGTTCAGCAGTAAAAAAATAGACTACTTAGATTTTTAGACTACTTAGACAGACTAAGAAATCTAAAAAGCTAAAAGGTCTAAAAATCCAATAATCTAATTATGACAACAGAAGAATTATTAGTAGAAGTTCAAAAAGCACTCGAAGAAATCAGACCTTTTTTGAATTCTGACGGCGGTGACATCACATTGATTTCCATCGAGGACGACAAACACGTAAAGGTACGTCTCGAGGGAGCATGCACCAGTTGCAGCGTAAACCAAATGACACTCAGAGCCGGCGTGGAAACCACTATCAAAAAGTTTGCACCACAAATAGAAACTGTTGTAAATATTCTATAAAATTGTCATCCTGAGCGCATTCCGATGGCTATCGGAAGAAGGAGGACGTGGCCATTTTAAGAAAAAGGCTACTAAATATAATGGGTAGTAGCCTTTTTTTTTTAAAGCGTCGTTTTTTTGAGAGTTTTGTGTAGGTGGTATTTTTTTGTACTATTAAAATACCTGACAGCCACTGGTTGTCCTCCTCTTAATCTCACCCGAGCGATAGCGAACAGGCGAAGCAAATCTCACGCAAATTTGCAAACCCACAACTCATAACTTATAACTCATAACTGATTTATGGATGTATTAATAAAAATTAAAGATAGAGAAGGAGTAGTGCATGAATTACAGGCTCCAACAGATATGGCCATGAACATCATGGAATTATGTAAAGCCTATGAGCTTCCAGTAGAAGGAACTTGTGGCGGAATGGCCATGTGTGCTTCTTGTCAATGTTATGTTCTTAATGACGTGCCTTTGCCGGAAATGGGTGATGATGAAGAAGCGATGCTGTCAGAAGCATTTTACGTAAAATCAAACAGTCGTTTGGGCTGTCAAATCCCAATCACGGAAAGCCTCGAAGGATTAGAACTGGAGTTGGCTCCTGAAAATTAATGAAAAAGTCCCTTAATAGGGATTTTTTTTGGAATATAAATGCCATATATTCGTGTTGTAGTATTAAGTAAATCAATTGACGTTTTTAAATGAATTCAAATTCTTACTCCCCTGGTTTACATAAACTAGTTACTCTTCAGGTTGATACCGTTAAAAAACTCACTGATAGCAATGGATATATTGCTGTTACTAATCAAATTTTAGATAAATACGGATTAGAACAGGTAGGTGTTATAGTACATAATTTCGATAATAACAGTTTTACTATTGCAGTTTGTCTAAAAGAATCACATATTTGTATCCACACTTGGCCAGAATTCAATCAGCTTACTTTAGACGTTTACTTATGTAATTATTTGCAAGATAATTCCGCAAAAGTAAGAGCAGTAACGCAAGAGTATATGGACTATTTTGATGCTGTCATAATTAAAGATTTTGAGATAAACAGATAAATATGGATGTTTCTTGTTATCAATGCAATACGGTTACTACTATAGAAATTGGTTTTGAGGTCAAAAATTTTGTTTGTCCCAATTGCCAGAGTGTTTATATCTCAGACGCAAATAAAGAATTACGTCGCGAAAGATTATTCAATCACAAAATTGCTCATGTTGGTTTACAAATTGGTCAAAAAGGAATTCTTAAGGGGATTGAATATACCGTAACTGGAATCCTTACAAAGAAAGTGTATGGAGCTTATTATTGGAATGAGTATATCCTGAATGATAAATCGAACCATTTTGTTTATCTCTCTGAGTCAGATGGACATTGGATTTTTTTAAAAGAAATCGAAGATAAATTTGAAGTTTCGAATCGTCCTAAGTTCCTAACTTACGAAGGAATTGTGATGAATCTGTATGATTATACGGATGTTGAAATTGTTTCTGCCCAAGGTTTCTTTGATTTTACACTACCAAAGAAAAAGATACACTCAATAGAATATATAAGTGCACCTAATATGATCTCTATTGAAAAAGATGGGGATACAGAGACGACTTATTTTGGAGAACATATCACTACAAAGGAAATCCGAAAGGGCTTTCCATTTTTTGCACTACCATCAAAAGTAGGAACAGGATTAGTGCAACCCTTTTTTTTTAATATAAGAAATACTGCTATTGTTTTTTGTGTAGCTTCTATTTTGATTCTATTATCTCACTGGTTCATTTATAAAGACAAATTAGAAAAGCAGGTGTTTTATAAAGACCTGACTTTTGATGCTTTTAATAATAAAGAAATTGTAAGTCCTTCATTTGTATTAGAAGGCGGTTCAGCACCTATGACAATTGCGGTTAACTCAGGAGTGAATAATTCTTGGGCAAATGTACAGATTGCATTATTAAATGAGAAAACAAATGATGCGGTTTATGCCAGCAAAGATATCGAGTATTATCACGGCTATACAGATGGCGAAAGCTGGACTGAAGGAAATCCTTCAGAGGAGTTTAATATCTGCGGCGTTGCTGCCGGGAAATACCATTTGGTTATTACACCACAAAAAGCTCCCGAGGATTTGCAAAATAATTCTCTGACAATAAAAGCAGTTTGGGATCAACCTTCAGGTAGAAACCGTTGGTTGACCATTATTTTTATGGCAGTTTTACTAGTCGCTCTCTACTATCTCAATGTTAATTTTGAACGAAAAAGATGGGAAGATTCCGATCATTCCCCTTATAATTAAAACTATGGATGAAGCATTAAAATTTTTGAAAAACAATGTGTTTTCAATCGTGATAGGGTTGTTTGTCTATTCGGCATATTTGTTTTTTACATATTCAGGAAATAGAATCTGCGATTGTGAAACAACAGAAAATTATAGTTCCGGTCAAACTATGGGTCGAAGACCAATAAATACATTTTACCACAAATAACAATTTAAAACTACCTAATCATGGATGTTCTTACATTAAAACCAATCTTAAATTCTATTATTTTTTCTCTTTTGGGAATCGTTATTTTATTGATTGCTTATTTTATTATTGAAAAATTGACTCCAGAGAACACTTGGAAAGAAGTGACACAGAAAAACAATATTGCTGTAGCCATTGTTTTTGGAGCCTTTATCATTGGGATTTCAATGATTATTAGCGCAGCTATTCATGGGTAAGAAGTTTTTAAAATTTGAATATTTACTTCTTTTCGCCGTATTTACTATTGCAACCTGTGGATTAGTCTATGAATTAGTAGCGGGTACTTTAGCAAGTTATCTTCTTGGGGATTCTGTAAAACAATTTTCATTTATCATTGGAGTATACCTCTTTTCGATGGGTGTGGGTTCTTATTTTTCAAAATTTCTCACAAAGAACATGCTCAACACTTTTGTTGAAATTGAAATTCTGGTTGGTTTAATTGGAGGATTGAGTTCAGTAGTGCTTTTTATGTTGTTCGAAAGTGTGTATTCCTTTCAGTTTATCCTTTACCTATTGGTTTTTGTGACCGGTTGTTTGGTAGGACTGGAAATCCCGTTGTTAATGAATATCCTAAAAGATAAAGTCGAATTCAGAGATTTGGTTTCTAATGTATTTACCTTCGATTACATTGGAGCATTATTGGCATCCATATTGTTTCCGTTAGTTTTGGTTCCTCAATTAGGGATTATGGGAACTTCGTTGTTCTTTGGTATGATTAATATCAGTATTGCTATCGCTTTGTGCTTTCTGTTAAAATCAGAGCTCAAAAAAGTCTATTTGCTTAGAGCAAAAGCCATCGCGTCTTTCCTTTTATTGTTTGTAGTTTACCTGTTTTCAAATACTATTTTATCCTATTCAGAAGGAAAAATGTACGGTGAAAATATTATTTATTCAAATTCCACTCAATACCAACGCATTGTTTTAACACATAATAAAAGTGATTATCGGTTGTATTTGAATAATAATCTTCAGTTCAGTTCTACAGATGAATACCGTTACCATGAGGCATTAGTACATCCTGCCATGTCAATGGCAAAGCAAGTAGACAATGTCTTAGTTCTAGGCGGAGGTGATGGATTGGCAGTTCGTGAGATATTAAAATATACTGATGTTAAAAATGTTACCATTGTAGATTTAGACGAAGGCATGACAAAGTTGTTTAAAACAAACAAAATTTTAACCGATTTTAATCATAACTCTCTCAATAATCCGAAAGTAAAAGTCTATAATCAGGATGCTTTTATATGGGCTAAAAACAATAAGTCTAAGTTTGATGTAGTAATTATCGATTTTCCAGATCCATCAAATTATAGCTTAGGAAAACTATATTCCTTGAATTTTTACAGTACTTTAAAAAGTCTTCTTACTGCGGATGCAGTAGTGGTGGTGCAGACTACTTCTCCTTATTTTGCACCAAAATCTTTTTGGTGTATTAATAAAACTTTAATGGAGGTTTTTCCTCAAGTCGATGCTTATCACGCTTATGTTCCGTCATTTGGAGAATGGGGTTTCTCCATCGCAATGAATGGTTTTAAAACCAATTTTAACAAAATAAACAGAGAAGTGGAAGGATTGCGCTTTTATAATTATCAGTTTGATAAATTCAATTATTTTTCCAAAGATATGATTTCAAAAGACATTGAGATTAATCGTTTGGACAATCAAATTCTAGTACGTTATTTCGATGAAGAGTGGGGAAAATTATAGTTATTCCAGGCGTTTTTTTCTAAAAGGGATAGCTGCTTCCTTACTTGTGATTCCTTTTTTGCAATCCTGTCAGGAAAAAGTAATTACTTTACTGATACGTTTGTCAGGGACAAATCATATTTTAGGACATCGGTTACGGGTTAAAAATTTTCCAAAACCTTCCGGTCAAATCCATATTTCCTACTTAATTGTTGGAGGAGGAATTTCGGGCTTGAGTGCCGCACGTCAATTTTCTAAAAAAGGAATTGATGATTTTTTATTGATAGAATTAGAAAATCATTTGGGAGGGAATTCCTCAAATGGAGAAAATAAATACTCTAAATTTCCATTGGGAGCACATTATTTGCCGCTACCCAATAAGCAGGATGCAGCATTGCTTCAGTTTCTTGAAGAAGAGCAAATAATCATAGGTTATGATTCAGAAGGATTTCCAAAATTTGATGAGGAGCAACTTACGTTTGCACCTAACGAGCGTTTGTTTTATAAAAATAATTGGCAAGAAGGATTAATTCCTAAAATCGGAAACTCTTTAGAAGAGGATATTCAATTCAAAAAATTCTTTTTAAAAATGGATGCTTTCCGTGCAGGAAAAGGCGTAGATGGCAAGTATTTCTTCAATATTCCGCTATCATTATCTTCCAGTGATGCTACTATTCGGGGATTTGATACAATTACAATGCAACAATGGTGTGAGGAGGAAGGATTCGATTCGAAGCCACTATTCGATTACATTGATTATTGCTGCAGGGATGATTTTGGTTTGGGAATTAGTTACGTTTCTGCTTGGGCGGGAATACATTATTTCGCAGCAAGAAAGCAAGATAGTACACAAGGTAATAAAGACAATGTACTTACCTGGCCGGAAGGTAATGCCAGATTAGCACATCATTTGCAAAAATATGCTGAAAATAAAACGCTGAAAAATCATTTGGTTTATGATGTGAAAAGTATAGATGGAAAAGTTGTCGCCACTGTTTTTGACGCGGAGAAAAAATTAACAATAGAGATAATTGCTGATAAAGTGATTATGGCTACACCTCAATTTGTGAATCAGTATATAATTAAAAACAGAAAGATGTTGGCACAAAATTTTCATTATGCTCCATGGCTTTTGGCAACTTTGGTTGTTTCTGATTTGGCAGATAATGGTAGTTATCCTTTGTGTTGGGATAATGTTGTATATGGAGCAAAAGGGTTAGGTTATATTTATGACCAACACCAATCCTTGCAACAGGTACAGTCTAAAAAAGTAATTACATACTATTATAGCTTTTCATCTTCAGATGTAAAGAAAAGCAGGAGGGATTTGTATCATAAGAAAAGTGCGCATTGGAAACAACTGGTTTTTGATGATTTGAAAATTGCACATCCCAATATTGAAAGCATTACGGAAGAAATAAATATTCGTCTTTTAGGACACGGAATGATTAGTCCTGTTCCTGGTTTTATTTTTGGCGCAGCCAAGAAAGAAGCATCACAAAATATTGACAACAAAATTTTCTTTGCGCATTCAGATTTGTCTGGAATTTCAATTTTCGAAGAAGCATTTCATCAAGGTATTAATATTGTAAATCAAATAATAGATGGCTCAACCTTGGATTGATAAACCAAAAACGGATGGTTTTTTTATTTTGGCACCTTCATTTGTTGTCATTGCTATTGTGTTTTTGTTCCATGATGCTTTGAAAGTTATTGAGACTAAACATTCTTTTTATACCTGGCTTTTTTTGATCGTTTTTATAGATGTAGCACATGTTTACGCTACGTTATTTAAAACCTATTTCGTTCGCGAAGAGTTTAAGAAAAGAAGAAAATTATTGATTGCCCTGCCTGTAGTTTGTTTTGTTATCGGGATAATTCTTTTCAGTTTCGGCAGTGTTGTTTTTTGGTCAGTTTTGGCATACATAGCGGTTTTTCATTTTATAAGACAGCAATACGGTTTTATGCGTCTTTATTCTCGAAAAGAAGTTAAAACAAATTGGAGTGTAGCTATTGATAATTTGATTATTTACACGGCAACAGTTTACCCAATGTTGTATTGGTCTTTTTCTTCACCTCGGACATTCAATTGGTTTACTGAAAAAGATTTTATTCGATTTGAAAATCAATTAGTACTGGAAATCCTTGGCTGGATTTATGGACTGATTGTAGTTTTTTATATTGTAAGAACAGTTTATATAAGTAGTAAAGAAAGGTATTTTAATATTCCTAAAAATGCAATTATTATAGGAACTTTCCTGTCATGGTATTTTGGTATTGTGTATTTTAATAATGATTTAGTTTTTACGTTACTTAATGTTGTTTCTCACGGCATACCTTATATTGCGTTGATTTATCTCAATGAAATAGATAAAAAATCAGATGTTGATTTAGGAGTTTTGAATTATGCAAAAGGAGGCGGAGGAATATTGTTTTTTATAATTTTTTTATTAGCGATTGCTTTTTTTGAAGAGTATGTTTGGGAAGTTTTCGTTTGGAATGAGCAATTTTCATGGAGCGAATCTGATTTTTCGAATTACCATTTTTTCCTTGTTCCTTTGTTGACGATACCACAGTTTACCCATTATCTTCTGGATGGATTTATATGGAAATCAAAATAGAGAGTTTAGTTTGTAAATCCCAATCACGGAAAGCCTCGAAGGATTAGAACTGGAGTTGGCTCCTGAAAATTAATGAAAAAGCGTTTGCCGAGGCAAACGCTTTTTTTATCTGTAATCTTTTAGATTTGTAGGGCCTTCAAGCACTTCTCTTACAACCTGAAGAATGCCATTCTCTTTAGTATCGATAAACCATTTTATAAGTGTTATCGTTCCATTTACAATTTCAATTCCGGTGATGCTTCTGGGATGCACGCAGCTTCCGTCATTGAAATATGGGGTTGTATTTTGACTTGGATACGAAAAACTGGGACGATGCGTATGACCTACAATGGTAATTTTACGATTGTTGTCCTCAATCCATTTTTTTATGCGCAGTTCTATTTTTATCCGTTCCACATAATTTTTGGCGGGACTCGTAGGGTCTGATATTCCCCAAATTTGTAGCGGTTTCCATAAGACACGCACCATAAACCTGTTGATTTTCCAACCAATGTAATTCATAAAATCGGCTTGATGACCGTGGGTTAAAAACAGTTCCTGTTTCGTTTCCTGATGAACTAAAACGATGGCTTCATGACATTTTATACCGGTAAACAAAGGTTCAATTCTGTCATTTTGTGTGTTTGTATACGTAGTAAGCGTTTTCTCTACATGATCTTTATCTCGAAAAGTCATTTCGTGATTGCCCCAGATTTTATGGTATCTATTGGAATCGTGGAATTTCTTTAGTAAAAGATACACGTTTTTGTGTGCTTCGAAAATAGTTTTAAAGAAAATATTCTCCCATAATTCATCCCCGTCACCCAACTCACAATACGCAAAACCATCATTATAATATTGGGTCATGGCATGAAAATAGACATTTCGGTTGCTTGCAAAATCATCAGCAAAACTGTTGTCACTTCTGTGGCAGTCACTAAAAATGATAAATTTAGAGTGATCGTCAAAAGGAATTCTTTTGGCTTCTTTGTAGGCTCTTGTTAATCGTTCTTGGGAAGACATTTATTTATTTTTAAAAAAATAAAGATAAATAAAAACGGTTTGCATAGCTGTTTTTAAATACACACTTCTTTATGAAGTATATTCTCTTCGATAGCGTCCCAAAGACCAATGCGTTTCTCTAAGGCTAAAATTGAAATTTCTTCTACATCAGACCATTTTTGAGGATCAGTTCCACAAAGTTCTGTTATCATTTTCATTGCCATTGGGCCATGGTCGTCAGTATCCAATTCGATATGTCTTTCGAAATAATAAATGAGTTTACTCAAATCAGTTTTGGGGAAATTTTCTTGAAAGTTTTTCAAAATAGCGGTAAACATGCCTGGAATTAGATCTTCTCTTCCAAAAGTGAAAGCAGCTGCAATTTCATGCGATTTTCCTTCGTCAATAACTCTGAAAGTAAAGTCTAAGAAAGCTTTGATGTTAGGGTGTAAATTGCTTTTTTTAATAGCAACAAATATGTTTTTAAGCGAATTTACTTCGGATAAAAAATGCTCAATTCCAGCGGTGTTTGCTCCACAGGCTTCCATCGCTTCAATGTACATTTCATAATGACTTTGGCGACGGCCATCAATTGTCAAATCTGATTCTTCTGCAAGGACTATTTCGTTTATCAAATACCTAGTTTCAGGATTTTCTGTAGCGAACCAAGGAGTTGTTGTACAAGTTAATTTGGATTGTAATGCTTTTAATAAGGACATGAAGTCCCAAACTGCATATACGTGGTTTTCTTGAAAACACTGTAAGTCCTCAATAGTTTTTACTTTTTTATATAAAGAATGTTGTAACAATAGTTCTTTTTGGGACTGAATGCTATTGTTGATTGTTTCAATATTCATAAGTGGTATTTTTATGTAAATATAAAAAAGCTTCTTGTTTCCAAGAAGCTTTTTCTATCAATTTTATAAACACTTTAATAGTTCTTTATTACTATTTAAAAGCTGGAATTCCAGTAATATCCATTCCAGTAATCAACAAGTGAATGTCATGGGTTCCTTCATAAGTAATTACTGATTCAAGATTCATCATGTGACGCATGATAGAATACTCTCCGGTAATTCCCATTCCGCCTAACATTTGTCTGGCTTCACGAGCAATATGGATTGCCATATCTACATTATTTCTTTTGGCCATTGAGATTTGAGCTGTTGTTGCTTTGCCTTCATTTCTCAAAACGCCTAATCTCCAAGTCAATAATTGTGCTTTAGTGATTTCAGTAATCATTTCGGCCAATTTCTTTTGTTGCAATTGAGTTCCTGCAATAGGTTTGTCAAACTGGATTCTTTCTTTAGCATAACGCAATGCCGTATCGTAGCAGTCCATTGCTGCGCCAATAGCGCCCCAGGCAATTCCGTAACGTGCTGAATCAAGACAACCAAGTGGTGCTCCTAATCCAGATTTATTTGGCAATAAGTTTTCTTTTGGCACTTTTACATTGTCAAAAATTAACTCCCCAGTTGATGACGCACGAAGCGACCATTTGTTGTGCGTTTCCGGAGTAGAAAAACCTTCCATTCCGCGTTCTACAATTAAACCGTGAATTCTTCCTTCTTCATTTTTTGCCCAAACAATAGCAATATCAGCAAACGGTGCATTTGAAATCCACATTTTGGCACCATTCAATAAATAATGGTCTCCCATGTCTTTAAAGTTGGTAATCATGCTTCCTGGATCTGAACCGTAATTAGGTTCAGTTAATCCGAAGCATCCCATAAATTCTCCTGTGGCTAACTTTGGCAAGTATTTTACGCGTTGCTCTTCATTTCCGTATTTCCAAATTGGATACATCACCAAAGAAGATTGTACAGATGAGGTAGAACGAACGCCAGAATCACCACGCTCAATTTCTTGCATGATTAAGCCGTATGAAATCTGGTCTAAACCTGCACCACCGTATTCTTCTGGAATATAAGGACCAAAACCACCAATTTCACCCAAACCTTTTATGATTTGTTTTGGAAATTCCGCTTTTTGAGCATATTCTTCTATAATAGGAGACACTTCACGTTTTACCCATGCACGGGCAGAATCACGTACTAGTTTGTGCTCTTCTGTTAGTAAATCGTCTAAGTTATAATAATCTGGAGCTTGAAATAAGTCTGGTTTCATGGTTTGGTAATTTTTATATGTGACAAATTTACATAAAGAAATATAACAAAAGCATAAACAATTGTTATATTTTTATGTACTTGGTTTATTTTACTATCAAATTGAGTTTCTAAAGTACAACTAAAGTTTCAATTAAATAGGAAACTATGAAATTTTGGGATTGGTTTAAAGGAAGTTTTTTACATCTTCAAATAAAAATCCTTAGTCAAGGCAATGTATTCTGGAGTATAAATATGCCTACGGTTTCAATGGTAAATACGGGGTTGTTCCAATTAAAAGTTTTAGTACGGCTGAAACAATTAAAATGTTACTCCGCTTTAGCTAATAGTGTATCTTGAATTAGGAAAAGTAAACGTGTGAATATTAAATTTTCCTAGGAAATTTATTTTATAATTAATTTCTTATTATATAATACTATATGTTTGTAAATATAAAACAATACATACTTTTTTGAAAAAGTCAGTGCACGGGAAATAATCAAAAGTGGTTTGTATTTGATTTGTACAATATATTTATCATTTTAAATTAAAATCATGATAAATTTTAAAAAACTTTCAAGAGAAGAATTAAAAAATGTCCTGGGTGGTCAAGGTTGCAGTATTGCTGTTCAAGAATCTAATAAATCATAGACAACTAGACAAGGAGAATGTAAACAAGTATTTCAGAATCCAAGAGAGAAGTCAAACCTTGAGATTATGATATACTTGCTAAGTACTTTTGGTATAAAAACATCGTTATATTTACTTACGGTTAATAATTGTATTTTTAGAAAAAAACATAAAATTATGAGATCATTTCTTTTTACTGCTGCTTTCATTGCGTTAGTTAGTTTTTCTGTTTTCTCCTGTAAAAGCAGAAATTACATTACTTATTACAATAAATCGAACTCCATTGATAGTGTTTATAAGCTTAATCGTGATACCATTGCTTTTATAAAACGATACAAAAAACTATTTAAAAAATACAATCCGCCCAAGAGCTACGGAACCTTTGTCAAATACGAAACCTATATTGTTTTTGCTGACAAGTACAGCAAAAACTTTGGAGAAAAAAAGAGCTTGTATAAATTACTTGATTTAGTGGCTCCTTATAACGAACATTATAAGACATTGTTTCCGCTTTGCGAAAAATACGGAATAGATAGCTTAAGTGTTGAGCAAAAAATAGCGAGTAGTAAAAAAAACAGGAATAAAAGACTAATCGATTCTTTTTCTGTTGCTTTTGTTCGTGACCAAAAACTAGGACGTTCAGATTCTTTGACTATAGTGAAAAATGATAGAATAAATGCAAGACTTCTTAAATGGACGATAGAAAATTATGGTTATCCGTCACCACAAAAAATTGGTATGACAGGAAATAATGGTGTGTTTATGCCTATGCTGACATTTTTGAGTCACATGGGGGGTGGCGTACCAGAATATTATCCCTATTTGAAAGATACATTATTGAAGTATGTAAAATCTGGAGAGTGTTCTCCCAGGGAATATGCAACAATGATAGACCGTCATGAACATGAAAATAAGCGGGAAATCCTTTATGGTGAATACCTTTTTAATTTTTCAGATCTTACAAAAGTAAACCGTAATAGGAGAAGCATCGGTCTGAAAAGTATGGTCGATAATGTAAAAAGGTAAACAACTACATCTTTAAATAAAAATCTTTTGTCAATTCAATGTATTCTGGGGTGTATTGATGTCTTGAAGTTTCGATAATTAATTCATTAATTGGAAAATTCACACTTTCATTTCGGCTGAAAGCCAATAAACTCCGCTTGATTTCGGTAGTTGGAGTGCCTTTTACCCTGGTTATTTTTAAAGGATATAATTCATATTCTTTGGCTAGAGCCAAAAAAATTTCTTCTTCTTTAAAAGGAATGATTACGGAAAAAATCCCGTTTTCCGAAAGTAATAAGTCGGCCGCTTCAATTAAATCTTCAAAAGGCATTGCGTCAGCAAAACGTGCTAAATCTCTTTGTTCAGTTGCTGATTTAAAATCATCGGTATAAAAAGGAGGATTGGAAACAATTAAATCATATTCGTCTTCAGGTTCTTCCACAAACTCGTCCAAACCGGCATGAAAACAAAATAAGCGATCACTCCAAGGGGAGTTTTCAAAATTATCTACGGATTGTTCGTAGGCTTCTTCGTCTATTTCTAAGGCATCAATTTGTTCGGCGTTGCTTCTTTGTGCCAACATCAAAGCGATTATACCTGTTCCGGCTCCAATATCTAAAATGCTAAATGGATTGTTTTCAATTGGTGTCCAAGCGCCAAGTAAAACGCCGTCGGTCCCAATTTTCATGGCACAACGGTTCTGTTTTACAACGAATTTTTTGAATGAAAACATAATTTAGGGTATAAAGAGAAAAGTAAATTCCAATATTTTAAATTCCAAATTCCAATTTTTATGACCGAAATTCAAATCTGTGAGGGCGCTAAATTAAACTTTAAATTCCGAAATTAAAATTTTTAAATTCCAATTTGAAACTGGAATTCCATTTCCAGTTTTGGAATTTGGGATTTGGGATTTTTTTATAGAAATTTATGGGGCTTTACAAATTATTGAAGATAATATTTTGCGAAGCTCTTCCACTTCAACTAATAACGGATTAGAATGGCTGGAAAATTCAGGGTTTAAATCATGCAATAGGCGTAACCAATATTTTGATTCTTTAGCTTCTTTTCTGGATATTTTTAATCGAAATTTAAAATCTTTATCTCCCAGTTTTTCATTCGCCTCAATATAGTTGGCGCCAACAGAACCGGAAGATCTTACGAGTTGTTTGCCGTCTTCAATATTTGATGTTATTTTAGATAAAGTTCGAATATAAATTCTACAGTCTTTCGCGAATAAAAAAGTTCTCTCTTCTAAGTCATAAGGCTTTTCCATAAACAAAAATTAAATTTCAATATAAAAAATTTCAAATTCCAATGCTCAAATTCCAAATTCCAATTGAAAATATTAAATGTCAATACTGAAATTCCAAATTTAGCTTAAATTGGTTTTAAATTATTGATTTTAATCACAATTATTGGGTTTTCCTTCTCAATTTTGGAATTTTTGATTTAAAATTTTGGAATTCCCTTCTTTATATTGGAATTTCAGTATTGGATTTTTCTTTTCTGTTATTGGAATTTCCTTTCCTAAGTTGGAATTTGGAATTTAAAATATTGGAATTTCCCTTTTAAAGGTACATTTCAATAAGTCCTTCTGGTAAATCCATGATGACTTTTTTGTTTTCCCTATCAATTTTTACAAGAAAATGGTCAATCATTGGAATAAGAATTTCTACTTCACCGTTTAGAACTTCAAATAGAGGTTGGGCAGTAGTATCATTTATGGATTGGATTTTTCCAACAACGCCAAGGCGTTTGTCTTCAACTTCAAAACCAATTACTTCATGGAAGTAAAATTTGTTGCCGGTAAGTTTTGGCAACATATTTAAAGGAAGATAAATGGCGTTGCCTATAACAGCATCTGCATCTTCTTCGGTATTCATATCTTCAAAACGAATTCTAAGAAAGTCGTTTTTGTGCAGTGAACTGCTTTCAATAAAAAAAGGAACCAAGTGTTTGTTGCATTCAACAAACACTGATTCCAAGTTTTCGTATAACTCAGGTTCGTCCGTGTCTAAATAGGCAAGAACTTCCCCTTTGAAACTAAATTTTTTAGCGATTTTACCTAAGTAGAAACAATCTTCTTTACGCATCTTCGCCTTCTAAAATTATGCTTCAGTTGTTTCGTTATTTTCTTCTGCAGCTGGAGCTTCTTCAGCTTCAACTTCAGCAACTTCTTCTTCAACAGCAGGAGTTGCAGCAGCAATAGCATCAGCTTCTGCTTGTGCAGCAGCAGCTAAACGTTTTGCGTTTACTTCTTGTTCTGCTTTGAAAGCTTTTGCTTTATCAGCAGCTTGAGCTTTAGTCAAACCTTCTTTTTTAGCATCAACTTTTCCAGCTTTAGCTTCTAACCAAGTAGCTAATTTTGCATCAGCTTGTTCTTGAGTTAAAGCTCCTTTACGAATACCTCCATCAAGGTGGTGTTTCAATAAAGCACCTTTGTAAGAAAGAATTGCTTTAGCAGTATCAGTAGGTTGAGCACCATTGTGCAACCATTTTACTGCGCTATCAAGGTTTAATTCGATAGTTGCTGGGTTAGTGTTTGGATTGTAAGTACCGATTTTCTCTAAGTATTTACCATCTCTTTTTGAGCGAGCATCTGCTGCTACAACCCAGTAAAAAGGTTTTTGTTTTTTACCGTGTCTTTGTAATCTAATTTTTACTGACATAATCTTGAGATTAAATTTTGAGGTACTCGACCTCGATTAATTAAGGGTGCAAAGATACATTTTTTATCGATAAATACTAATTCGATTGGTGTTTTAATGAATGGTAATGTTTTAGGTATGGCTATTGTTTTTATTTTTTAGTTCAATTTTATTTTTTTAAGGTCTAATGTCATACTTTTGTTTCTCTAAAAGATGCATTTTATGAAAAAATATTTTTTGTTTATTGTCGTACTTTTTTCTTTAATCTCTTGTGAAGAAGATATTAGTTTTAATAATCCTTCACTACAAGGCATGAAGGATAATGTGTTTTGGAGAGGCGTGCAATCTAGAGCAACACTAGCCACTGATGGATCTTTGCTTATAGAATCCTTTACAGCAAATGAAACACTATCTTTAAAAACTACTTCTACTACTGCTCAAACTTATTTTTTAGGAACCAGTGAGTCTAAAAAAGCAATTTATACTGTCACTGATGCTACCAATGGGTTGGTTACTTTTTCTACCGGTTTTGGGATAGGAGAAGGGCAAATTGTGATAACCGAATATGACGCTATTAATAATACTATCACTGGTACTTTTAAGTTTAATGCCGAAAATGCAAATAGCAACTCGTTAGCCAGCCCAGTTGTTAATTTTCAGCACGGAGTTTTTTATAAGGTTCCTGTAGTTCGTTCTCTGAGTCAGTAATCTACGAGGGGTTAGTTTTTCATAACACTTTAATTATCTGCTTTAGAATTTTCGTTTTAATTTTTTTGAAATTAAAATAAAAACATAAATAAGCTAATATATAGTAGATTAGAAAAAAATTAGAGTACATTTGTTCTATTATTTAAATAAGTACATATGAATATTTTTGTTGGAAGCCTTCCATTCAGTATTGAGGAAGCAGATTTAAGAGAGTCTTTCGAGGCTTACGGAGCAGTTGATTCAGTTAAAATTATTACTGATAAATTTACTGGAAGAAGTAAAGGATTTGGTTTTGTTGAGATGCCAAATGATGACGAAGCTCAAAAAGCGATTGATGAATTGAACGGAGCTACTGTTCAAGGACGTGCAATTGTAGTAAACAAATCTGAGCCTAAACCAGAAGGTGAAAGAAGAAGTTTTAACAATAACAGTCGTGGTGGAGATTCACGCGGTGGTTATGGTGGTGGAAACAGCCGTGGTGGAGATAACCGTGGTGGTGGAAACAGAGGAGGATATTAATATTTTTTTCTACAATATAAAAAAAGGTGTCAATTTATTGACACCTTTTTTGTTGTTTATTATTTTGTCTAAAGCTGAGTAAAAGCTAAAATGAGTGTTGTTTTTTAGGTTGTAATCTTAGCTATTACTCAATTTTTAAACAAAAAACTTTAAGAATTTATAGATTAGCAACTAACCAGTCACCAACCTCACTGGTTTTGTATGCTTTTGAGTCTTTAGAAGCTAAATCCTCTGTTACGATTCCTTGTTCTAATGATTTGTTAACTACCGTTCTAATAGCTTCTGCTTCTTCTTTTAATCCAAAAGCATCTTCAAACATCATCGCCGCAGATAATACTGTCGCTAATGGATTAGCAATATTTAATCCTGTAGCCTGAGGATAAGAACCATGAATAGGTTCGTACAAAGAGGTATGCTCTCCTACAGATGCTGATGGCATTAATCCCATAGAACCAGAAATTACAGAAGCTTCGTCTGTTAATATATCTCCAAATAAGTTTTCAGTAATTAGGACATCATAAGAGTTTGGCCATTGTACTAAACGCATCGCTACAGCATCAACAAATTCATAGCTCACAGTTACTTCAGGATACTCTTTTTCCATAGCTTGTACTGTTTCTCTCCATAAACGAGAAGTTTCCATTACGTTTGCTTTGTCCACACAACATAATTTTTTACTACGTGTCATCGCGAGTTCAAAGCCTTTTTTAGCTAAACGTTGTACTTCAGCTCTTGTGTAGGTACACGTGTCAAAAGCAGTTTCACCATCGTCTTTTCTTCCTTTTTCTCCAAAATAGATTCCTCCGGTAAGTTCTCTTAAGAAAACTAAATCAGTTCCTTCGATACGTTCTCTTTTTAAAGGAGAGTTGTCAATCAAAGAAGGGAATGTAAATGTTGGACGCACATTGGCAAATAAACCTAATTTTTTACGCATCAATAATAAACCTTGCTCTGGACGAACGGGAGCACTTGGGTCATTATCATATTTTGGATGTCCAATGGCTCCGAATAAAACAGCATCAGCAGCCATACAAATTTCATGAGTTTCGTCCGGATAAGGAACTCCAACGGCGTCAATGGCACAAGCTCCTGTAAGTGCAGGTGTCCAAGTAATTTCATGGTTGAATTTTTTTGCAATAGCATCCGAAACTTTTACAGCTTCATTGATTACTTCTGGTCCAATTCCGTCTCCGGCTAAAAGGGCTATGTTAAATTTCATTAGGTCTATTTTATATTAATGTATTTCTATTTATTATTGGGCTGCAACCACATTCAACATTTTCTGGGTTGCTATAATAGCGGCAACTGTTTGGTCTGAATCTAATCCTCTTGTTTTAAATTCTTTTTCATTATTTGTCCAGGTAATTATGGTTTCGCATAATGCATCAGAACTACTTCCTGGAGGAATTCGTACAGCATAATCAATCAACTTGGGCAATTCTAAATTTTTGCTCTTATATATTTTTGCCAATGCATTCATGAAAGCATCAAATTGTCCATCACCTTGCGCGTGTTCTTCAATTATTTCTCCGTCTATTTTTAAAGATAAAGTGGTCGATGGACGCATGCCTTTTGCATGAGATAATATATAGGATTCAACAACAATTTTTTCTTGATAAGTTTGACTGTCTAATACATCAGAGATGATATAAGGTAAATCTTCTTTGGTAACCGTTTCTTTTTTGTCGCCTAATTCGATAATCCTTTGGGTAACTAACTTTAGATCCTCAGGGTTTAATTGTAGGCCTAATTCCTGAAGGTTTTTTTCAATATTAGCTTTTCCGGATGTTTTTCCTAGGGCGTATTTTCGTTTTCTTCCAAAGCGTTCTGGAAGTAAATCATTAAAATATAAGTTGTTTTTATTGTCACCATCGGCGTGAATGCCAGCAGTTTGTGTAAATACATTGTCGCCAACGATAGGCTTGTTGGCAGGAATTCTATAACCGGTAAAAGTCTCTACTAATTTACTTACGGAGTATAATGATGATTCTTTTACACTGATTGCTATTTGTGGAAAAAAGTCATTGATTACAGCAACAGTACTTTCAAGCGGTGCATTTCCTGCGCGTTCTCCCATCCCATTTACGGTTACGTGAAGTCCCTGAATACCTGCTTTAACAGCTTCCATTACATTAGCAATACTTAGATCGTAGTCGTTGTGTGCATGAAAATCAAAATGAGTTTCAGGGTATCTTGCTATAATTTTAGAAATAAATTCAAAAGTTTCAGAAGGGATTAAAACACCTAAAGTGTCCGGTAGTAAGACTCTTTTAATCGGTTGTTTGGTCAAAAAGTCTAAATATTCAAACACATATTCAGGTGAATTGCGCATTCCGTTACTCCAGTCTTCCAGATAAACATTTGTGTCAATATTGTTTTCCTGAGCCAAAGCAATGGCTTCAGCAATTTCTGTAAAATGCTGTTGGGGCGTTTTCTTTAACTGATGTGTTAAATGGTTAAGAGATCCTTTGGTCAATAAATTCTGGACTTTAGCACCCGTTTTTTTCATCCAATCTATGGAAAGTCCGCCATCTACAAAGGTTAAGACTTCGATTCTATTGGAGTAATTTTTTTCGTTAGCCCAAGTCATAATCCCTTTTACACCTTGAAACTCTCCTTCGCTAACACGTGCCGAAGCAATTTCAATTCTATCAATATTTAATTCTTCCAGCAATAATTGCGCAATGGTTAATTTTTCTGCAGCAGAAAATGATACTCCCGAGGTTTGTTCACCATCACGGAGTGTCGTATCCATTATTTCAATTTTTCTTTTTTTCATTATAAATTTGATGCTAAAAGCGGTTTTGACTTCGGTAATTTGAAATCTTGTTGTTGTGTTTTATAAAAAGGTAAGCAGTTATCTGGCTTAACAATACTATTGAGCATACGATAACTGCATTTTTATTGTTTGTTTTTAATAAGGAAGTTGATTGGCAAACCCAACAATTTCTTCTTTGATGTTTTGCAAATAATCAATATCATCAAAACCGTTAACCATATTGTCTTTTTTGTATCCGGAAATATCAAAAGATTCTTTTTGACCAGTTGCTTTTAGCGTAATGGTTTGTTCTGGAAGATTTATTTCCAATTCTGTTTTTGGATCAGCTTCAATGGCATTGAAAATAGTTTCAGCAAATTCAGGACTCACTTGTACTGGTAAAACACCAATGTTTAAGCAATTTCCTTTAAAGATGTCTGCAAAAAAACTAGACACAACGGCACGAAATCCGTAATCGTAAACTGCCCAAGCCGCGTGCTCTCTAGAAGAACCCGAACCAAAGTTTTTCCCGCCTACTAATATTTTTCCACTGTAAGTTGGGTCATTCAATACGAAATCTGCTTTTGGAGTGTCATCTCCGTTGTATCTCCAGTCTCTGAAAAGATTGTCTCCAAAAGCTTCACGTTTGGTAGCTTTCAAGAAACGTGCTGGGATAATTTGATCGGTATCTACATTTTCTATTGGTAGTGGCACTGCACTACTGGTAAGGATATTAAATTTATCGTATGCCATTTTTTTAGGTTTCAGGTTTTAGGTTTCAGATTTCAGGTTCCTTGTTTAGAAAACAGAATCGTAAAAACTAAAACATTTTATTAATTTTTGATATTGTTATTGCAATCGACTTTCAACTAGAATAAATCTCTTGGATCTGTTAGTTTTCCAGTAACTGCAGCAGCAGCAGCCATAATTGGACTTGCCAATAATGTTCTTGAACCTGGACCTTGACGGCCCTCGAAGTTTCTGTTTGAAGTACTTACTGCATATTTTCCTGCGGGTACTTTATCATCATTCATTGCTAAACAAGCGGAACAACCTGGCTGACGCAATACAAAACCAGCTTCCGTAAGAATGTCCAAAAGGCCTTCTTCTTTAATTTGAGCTTCTACAACGTGTGACCCTGGAACTAACCAAGCTGTTACGTTATCTGCTTTTTGTCGCCCTTTTACAATTTCTGTAAAAGCTCTGAAATCTTCAATTCTACCATTGGTACAACTTCCCAAGAAAACAAAATCAATTGGCTTGCCAATCATTACGTCATTTTCTTCAAAACCCATATAGGCTAAAGATTTTTTGTATGTTTCGGTACCACCTTCCACTTGGTTAGCGTTTGGAATGTTTTTGGAAATACCAATTCCCATTCCAGGATTTGTACCATATGTAATCATCGGTTCAATATCTGAAGCGTTGATGTTCAATTCAGCATCAAAAACAGCATCTGCATCCGTTTTCAACGTTTTCCAATATTCAACTGCTTTTGTCCAAGCTTCACCTTTTGGAGCGTATAATCTTCCTTCTAAGAAATCGAATGTTTTTTGATCCGGAGCAATCATGCCACCACGAGCACCCATTTCGATACTCAGGTTGCAAACCGTCATACGGCCTTCCATAGACATGTTTTCAAAAACATCTCCGGCATATTCGGCAAAATATCCTGTACCTCCAGAAGTGGTTAATTGAGAAATAATATACAATGCAACGTCTTTTGGACCAACACCTTTACTTAATTCACCATTTACGTTGATACGCATTTTCTTTGGTTTTGGCTGCATGATACATTGTGTAGCCATCACCATTTCAACCTCAGAAGTTCCGATACCAAAAGCAATAGCGCCAAAGGCACCATGCGTTGAAGTATGGGAATCTCCACAAACAATAGTGGCACCCGGCAATGTAATTCCGTTTTCAGGACCTACAACGTGTACAATTCCATTTTTTTGGTGACCTAATCCCCAGTGAGAAATACCATATTCTGCTGCGTTGTCTTCTAATGCCTTAAGTTGATTAGCAGATAATGCATCTTGAACCGGTAAATGTTGATTTATAGTTGGTGTGTTGTGATCCGCAGTAGCAAAAGTGCGCTCTGGATATAATACTGAAATTCCTCTTTCTTTCAAACCTAAAAAAGCTACAGGACTAGTAACTTCATGGATGAAATGACGGTCAATAAAAAACACGTCTGGTCCATCTTCAATTTTACGCACCACGTGCGAATCCCATACTTTGTCAAATAATGTAGTACTCATTTTAATATGTTTTTAATGTATTTTTTTATAGCCAAGTTGGCTAAGATGATAACAATGAAAGCAAAACTAAAAAAAGAATCAAGTCTTTATTTTTTAATATTTCATTATATACGATACCCAAAACCGTATTAGGGTATTTCTTTGCTGATTTTTATCTTTTAAGCTTCTTTTTTAGTAGGGCAGTTTTTTATTTGGATACAATAAAAAATTAATTTTTTGAGTTTTTTGATATTTATCGAATCGCTAAAATAAGCTTCTAAAAAGCTGTTATAGTTGTGAATATTTAATTAAATAGAATAAAAATCAACTTTTTTTTAATTTTAAATTGACTATTTGAATTTTGTTGAAGTTGTTTTTAAACCTGATTTTCTTAGTAAATGGCATATTTTTTAGCTGTATTTCAGTATTTTTTTTTGATGAAATACTACGACATCCAAAAAATCAATACGTACTCTTTTTATCTTTTTAACAAGGTACTATCAAGATGATTTGTTGAAAGTGATTGTAGTTTTAACAGGAGAATAGTTCTGGAAAATAAATTTATTTTTTGTTGATAACTTACTTCTATTCTACTCTAAAAAAAACTAAATTTGAAATTCATTTTTTGCGATTTTTTTAAATCACAAACACTTCAACTCCAGATATGTACTTAATATTCGATACCGAAACTACAGGATTACCAAAGCGTTGGGGCGCTCCCATTTCAGATACGGATAACTGGCCGCGTTGTATTCAAATCGCTTGGCAGTTGCACGATGATATGGGAAAACTCATCGAGCATCAAGATTATTTGGTCAAGCCCGAAGGTTTTAATATTCCGTATGATGCGGAACGAATTCACGGTATTTCTACGGAACTGGCAGAAGCCGATGGTATTTCGTTGGCGGAAGTTTTAGAAAAATTCAATATTGCATTAGGTAAAGCCAAATTCATTGTAGGTCAGAATTTAGGTTTTGATATCAATATTATGGGTTGCGAGTTTTATAGAATGGGTGTAGAAAGCCAAATGAGTTCCATGCCAATTCTGGATACCTGTACTGAAGTAACCGCTTCTTTATTGAAATTGCCGGGTGGTCGTGGTGGTAAATTCAAGTTGCCTACGTTAACTGAATTACACTCTTATCTTTTTAATAAACCTTTTGGTGAAGCGCACAACGCGACTGCCGATGTCGAGGCAACTACGCGTTGTTTCTTGGAGTTAATTCGTCGTGATGTTTTCACAAAAGAGGAACTGGATGTTCCAGCCAGTTATTTTCAAGACTTTCAAAGTAAGAATCCAAGTGAGATTAAACTCATTGGGTTAAAACATATCAATCTCAAGGAAGCGTCCGATAAAATCCGTCAGCAGTTTGGTGAAAAACAAGCGCCAGCCGTTTCAAGAGAAGAACTTTCTGAGAATAAAAAGGTACTTATTGATGCACCTTTTGTGCATTTGCACAATCACACGCAGTTCTCGGTGTTGCAATCGACCATTAGTATTGCGGCATTGGTAAAAGCAGCGGCACAACAAAAAATGCCTGCGGTTGCCATGACGGATCATGCGAATTTGATGGGTGCTTTTCATTTTGTCCGCGATATTTTATATCATAATAAGGCGGCTGAAGCCAAGAATAAAGCGGCAATAGAAAATGGTGAAGAACCTACCGAAGTTCCAATGAAACCAATTGTAGGTTGCGAATTTTTTGTTTGTGATGATCATAAAAACAAGTCAGTAAAAGACAATGGCTACCAAATAGTACTTTTGGCGAAGACCAAAAAAGGCTATCATAATTTGGCTAAAATGTCTTCCATCGCGTATACCGAAGGATTTTATTATGTGCCAAGAATCGACAGGAAAGTCATTCAGGAATTCAAAGAAGATATTATTGTTTTGTCTGGAAATCTTTATGGTGAAATCCCAAATAAGATTTTAAATATTGGTGAAAACCAAGCCGAAGAAGCGTTGCTTTGGTGGAAGAACGAATTCAAGGAAGATTTTTACATTGAGGTGATGCGTCACAATCAAGAAGATGAAAATCGGGTGAATGCGTCTTTGATTTCATTGGCAAGAAAGCATGAGGTCAAAATTATTGCGACAAACAATACCTTTTATATAGACAAGGAGAATTCGAATGCACACGATATTTTGCTTTGTGTGCGTGACGGTGAAAAGCAAACTACGCCAATAGGTCGTGGTCGTGGCTATCGTTATGGTTTGCCCAATCAGGAATACTATTTCAAGTCGGGAGAGGAGATGAAACAGCTTTTTGCGGATTTACCGGAAGCGATTTCGAATCTTTCGGAGATTGTGGATAAAATTGAAATTTTCGATTTAGCGCGGGAAGTTTTATTGCCAAAATTTGAAATCCCAGTTGAATTTAATAATCCCGAAGATGAAAAAGATGGCGGAGTACGAGGTGAAAATGCGTATTTAAGGCATCTTACTTTTGAAGGAGCCAATCGGAGATATCCTGTAATCACCGAAGAAATTCAGGAACGATTGGATTTTGAATTGTTGACGATATCCAATTCTGGATATCCGGGTTATTTTCTGATTGTACAGGATTTAATTGCCGAGGCGAGAAGTATGGGTGTTTCGGTAGGGCCGGGAAGGGGATCTGCGGCAGGATCCGTGGTGGCATATTGTTTGAAAATAACCAATATCGACCCATTGATGTACAACCTGCTTTTTGAGCGTTTCCTGAATCCCGATCGTGTGTCACTACCCGATATTGATATCGATTTTGATGATGAAGGACGAAGCAGTGTAATGGATTATGTGATTCGAAAATACGGTTCGAAACAAGTGGCGCAAATTATCACGTATGGTAAAATGGCAACAAAATCAGCGATTCGGGATACGGCTCGTGTATTGGATTTACCTTTGTTCGAAGCGGATAAAATTGCCAAGTTGATTCCGGGCATGATGCCGTCTAAATGGAATTTAGCGCGTTTCCTGAATGAAAAAGAAGATGTAATTAAGAAAGCGGTTCGTCCGGAAGAATACGATAAAATAAAAGAATTAATAGGTCTTGCAAGTGAAAGCGATTTGGGTGGAGAAACCATTCAGCAAGCCAAAGTTTTAGAGGGGAATTTAAGAAATACTGGGATTCATGCTTGTGGAGTAATTATTACGCCAAGCGACATTACCAATTTTGTTCCTGTGGCTACCGCCAAAGATTCTGATTTGTACGTGACTCAGTTTGATAACTCGGTGGTGGAAAGTGCCGGTTTGTTGAAGATGGACTTCTTGGGTTTGAAAACCCTGACCCTGATAAAAGATACCGTTAAATTGGTAAAATACAGAACGGGAATTGACTTAAATCCCGATGAATTCCCAATTGATGATTTGAAGACGTATGAGCTTTTTCAACGCGGAGAAACAGTAGGGATTTTCCAGTATGAGAGTCCGGGGATGCAAAAATACATGAAGGAATTGAAGCCGACGGTTTTTCCCGATTTAATTGCCATGAATGCTTTGTATCGTCCGGGACCGATTGCTTATATTCCGAGTTTTGTAAAAAGAAAAAACGGCGAGGAGGAAATTATTTATGACCTTGAAGCTTGCGAAGAATTACTAAAAGACACGTACGGAATTACCGTTTACCAAGAACAGGTAATGCTTTTGTCCCAAAAACTGGCGGATTTTTCCAAGGGTGATGCCGACGTTTTGCGTAAAGCGATGGGAAAAAAGCAAAAGGACGTTCTGGATAAAATGAAGCCTAAATTTATCAGTCAGGCTGCCGCCAAAGGTCATGCCGAAGATAAACTGGAGAAAATATGGAAAGACTGGGAAGCTTTTGCGGAATATGCCTTTAATAAATCGCACTCGACTTGTTATGCCTGGATTGCGTATCAAACGGCATTTTTGAAAGCGAATTATCCTGCCGAATATATGGCTGCGGTTTTGTCTAATAATATGAGTGACATCAAGCAGGTTTCTTTCTTTATGGAGGAATGCAAGCGCATGGGATTACAAGTTTTAGGGCCTGATGTAAATGAGTCGTTTTACAAGTTTACCGTAAACGATGATTATGCGGTTCGTTTTGGAATGGGCGCCATAAAAGGTGTGGGTTCTGGAGCTGTGGCAACGATAGTCGAAAATAGAAAAGACGGAAAATACAAATCGGTTTTTGATTTGACTAAACGCATCGATTTACGCGCAGCAAATAAAAAGGCGCTTGAGAATTTAATTTTAGCAGGTGGATTCGATTCGTTTTTAGGGACAACAAGAGCACAATATTTTCATGATGATGGCGATGGAATTACCTTTTACGAAAAATCCATACGATATGGGTCTAAGTTTCAGGAAAATGAGAATTCCTCTCAAGTAAGTTTGTTTGGGGATACCAGCGAAGTGCAAATTGAAGAGCCTATTGTGCCGCCATGCGAGGATTGGAGTACGATGGAAAAATTGGCTAAAGAGAAGGAAGTTGTTGGGATTTATATCTCGGGACATCCGCTGGATGATTACAAATTTGAAATGAAATATTTTTGTAATGCCAGACTTGAGGCGCTTAAAAACATGGAACTCCATGTTAGTAAAAACTTGACTTTTGGAGGGATTATCAATAACGTACAACATCGTGTGGCTAAAAATGGAAAAGGTTGGGGTATGTTTACATTAGAAGGGTATGATGAAAGTTATGAGTTTAGAATTTTTGGAGAAGAGTATTTAAAGTTCCGCCATTTCTTTATTCAAAATAATTTTACGTTCATGAAAGTGTTGGTGAAAGAAGGCTGGACAGACCGCGATACCGGGAAAAAAGGTGAGCCAAGACTGCAATTTGTGGAGGTAAAGCAATTGCAAGATGTGTTAGAGACCTTCGCTAGAAAATTAGTTGTGCTGTTGAATATTGCAGATTTAGAAGCTGATTTTATCCATAGATTGAGTCATCTTTTTCAAGAGAATAAAGGAGAAAACACCGTGACATTTGAAATCATGGAATTGGAAAAAATTAAACGAATTGTGGAGAATGAGCCTGTTGTGGTAGAAAATGAAGAGGCTGTTTTTGTTGATGAAAGTGATGATGTTGAAGCATCGGTGCTTGAAGTTCCTGAAATAAATAGTACTACAGAAGTCGAAGAAATAAAAGTGGTAACCAAACTAACCATGGCCAGCAGGAAATTAAAAATCAAAATTTCGAATGAGTTGTTAGTGGAACTGGAGAAAATGCAGATTAACTTTAAGTTGAATTAAATTAAGGTTTTATTCAATACTCGACAATAGCACAAACGCTGCCTGTGACTATTTTCTTCACATATTATTGGCAGTAGTATTTTATTAATTATGGATATCAAAAAACAACAAGAAGACTTAGTTACTTCAATTAAGAACGAATTATCATTAAAGAGTAAAATTTATAAACCTTCTTTGTATTTAGATTCTGTTTGGTTTCAACCTAAGACAGGACGGTTTTTATTTAATGATACCTTCAAAAGATATGAAATCGTCGAGCCGCTTATTGAATGTGGGGTGTTGATTTTTAAAGGAATTGAAAATCACCAAGATGAAAAAATGTTGAGATATGTACTTTCTTTGAATGAAAATAATCAAATTTTGAAGAATCCTAATCTATTTGAATAATATTCGTTTTTATAAATTATAAAATTGAATCGACTTTTTTAAGAAAATTAAGGCGATAATACCGTTAGTTTCGAAATTATGGAATTGGAAAAAACCAGGCGTTTGGTTGAGGTTGCCCCAGTTTTATTAGAAGCCAATGAAGAAGCTGTTTTTGTTGATGAAAGTGATGATGTTGAAGTATCGGTGCTTGAAGTTCCTGAAATAAATAGTACTACAGAAGTCGAAGAAATAAAAGTGGTGACCAAACTAAGCATGGCCAGCAGAAAATTAAAAATCAAAATTTCGAATGAATTGTTAGTGGAACTGGAGAAAATGCAGATTAACTTTAAGTTGAATTGAATTTTTTAACAGTTAAATTTTAATTGTAACTTTTATTTTTTAGTTAAATATTTACTATGCACGCATACTTTTAGCTTAAATTCCGAGTATAATAATGATTGTTCTTTTGTGATGCTAAAGCATCTGTGAAATTTGTCTTAAATTATTTATGTTTGTATAAATTAATTAAGAATAAAATTATGAAAAAGAACCTGTTTTTATTGGGATTTATGGCTTGTACCATGACTATGGTAGCGCAAACTGAAAAAAAAGAAAGTTGGTATTTTAAATTAGGCGGATCTTATTTTGTTCAAACTGCTGCTACTGAATTTCCTACTGTAGGAGGTAACGCTGCATTAAGTAAAGTTTATGTTGGAGGTGAATTAGTTTCGGAAGAAAGCGTTACAGGTTCTTTTGGAGAAGGTTTTCGTACTGGTGGTACAGTTGGGTACCGTTTTACAGATCGTTTGGGTCTAGAAATGGGAATCAATTACTATAACAGTAATGATAAAACAATGGTTAAGAGAGTAGATGATGGAGTGACTACCTTAAAATCTGTTGGTCAAATAACGGCTTTTGATTTGGCTCCGGCTATTGTGTTGTTTTTGGGTGAAGTAAAAGGATTTGAGACCTATTCTAAAGTAGGAGTGATTGTTCCAATTCATGGAGATTTAACAATCGAAACGAATGCAGTTGCTGCTCCGGGAGTAAATGTTTTTAGTAAAGATGTTATCAGACCAAAACCAACCGTAGGTTTTCAAGCAGCATTAGGTACATCTTATAAATTAGCTAAAAATCTATCAGCTTTTGCAGAATTGGAATACCGCAATTTTACGGTACATGGAAAAGATAAAGAAACTACTGAATTTACTGTTAATGGAACGGATCGATTAAGTACGCGTAACACTTCTCAGGTGCATTCTAATTATACAGATCGTTTAGACAGTAATTCTAATAACGCTCAATTTAATACTGTAGACTCAACGAAACCAATGGATGAATTGAGTTCTTATGTTGGAATCAGTGGGTTGGGATTAACTCTTGGTTTGAAATATAGTCTATAATCAAGTACAATTGAAATAGAATGAAGACCTTCTGAAAAGAGGGTCTTTTTTTGTGGTCTAAACGTTTTGAAATCCCCAAATGTCATAGCCCTGATGGAAGCGGCATCCTTTTTCTTTTTTCTTTAAAAAGGAAAAGATACAGCGTACAGCAGGAAGTAGCTCCTAATTGTTGTAATTTTGAATGGATTGAAACAGGGTGATAAGAATTGACAATGTATTAATAGTCAAAACTAATTTACGAATAGTGTTTGGTTTGTTTTTAATTTCTAAATTTGTAATCGAGTTTGAGACTTTAAATATTCAAACGATAAACTTTAAATATAAAATTATGGCATTAGCAATAACAGACGCTACTTTTGAAGAAGTAGTTTTGAAATCAACACAACCAGTAATGGTGGATTTTTGGGCAGCATGGTGTGGACCTTGTAGAATGGTTGGGCCAATCATTGACGAACTAAGCAACGAGTACGCAGGGAAAGTAGTGATAGGAAAAGTAGATGTAGATGCAAACCAAGAATTTGCTGCTAAATACGGAGTGAGAAATATCCCAACAGTGTTGGTTTTTCATAACGGTGAAGTAGTAGGGAAACAAGTAGGGGTTGCTCCGAAACAAACTTACGCTGATAGTTTAGACGCTTTGTTGTAATCGGTAGATTATGATTTATATAGAATCTGAAAAGATTCAAATAAAAGGTTTGGCGAAAGTCAAGCCTTTTTTTTGGTTTAAAGCCTAAAGCAGCAAGTCATCAAGTTTTAAAGTCCTATCTCTATGTCTCTTAGTTTTAAAAAATATATTCGTTCATCAACAATGAGATTTAGAGATTTAGAGTGAATTAGCGGTTGTACTATTTTCTTTTCAATCTTTAAATTTTTAAATCGTTCAATCTTTTAATATATTTGGAATATGAAGATCGAATCGCAAATAGAGAAAATTTCCAGTTTTCAGCATCTGGAGTTGCTGGCCAATCAGGTGGTGGAAGGTTTTATTTCAGGCATGCATAAAAGTCCTTTTCATGGATTTTCGGCTGAATTTGCTGAACATAAAGTCTATAACGTAGGGGAAAGCACAAAGCACATTGATTGGAAGTTATTTGCTAAAACGGATCGTTTGTATACCAAACGCTTCGAGGAAGAGACTAATTTGCGGTGTCATATTATTATCGATAATTCCTCATCGATGCATTATCCGAAACTAAAAGACAGTCAGCATTTTTTTGAGAATAAGATTGGGTTTTCGGTTTTGGCTTCGGCGGTTTTAATGAATCTTTTAAAGAAGCAACGCGATGCTGTGGGAATAAGTGTGTTTTCGGATACATACGAGTACTACGCGCCTGAAAAAGGCAGTGATCGCCATCATCGAATGATCTTAAATACACTTGAAGGACTTTTAGAGAAACCTGTGGTCAAAAAAAGTACCGATACAATTACATTTTTGCATCAAATAGCCGAGAAAATCCACCGCCGTTCGATGATTATCTTATTTACGGATATGTTTCAATCCGGTAATGAAGAAGCGCTGTTTAATGCGCTGCAACATTTAAAACACAATAAGCATAAAGTGGTCTTGTTTCATGTTGTTGATAACAAAACGGAGTTAAATTTTGACTTTGATAACGCTCCAAGGAAGTTTGTTGATGTGGAAACGGGAGAAGAAATAGCTGTTTTTGCCGATAATGTCAAAGAAGAATACGAAAAACAGGTAGAAAGTTACTTTAAGAAATTGGCGCTGACCTGTTCTCAAAACCGAATAAAGTACATTCCGGTAAGCGTTGGGGAAAGTTTTGAAAAAATTTTAATGACTTACTTGGTTGAGAAACAAAACTTTGGATAACAGGGTAGAATTTTATTGAATATTTTTTCGAAAAAGGCTTGCGCAAACGGAAATCTATTGTATCTTTGCCACCGCAATAACGCAGAGGTTTGGTAGTTCAGTTGGTTAGAATACATGCCTGTCACGCATGGGGTCGCGGGTTCGAGTCCCGTCCAGACCGCAATATTGGGAAAAGCCTTTCGTAACAGAAAGGCTTTTTTGCCCAATTACGGTATCGAAAGCTAGTTGTGTTGTTTGGTCGGCCTTGTAAGCTGACCGGGTTTAGTAGTTAGACCAATGAAAAGCTTTCCACTTTTGTGGATAGCTTTTTTGATTAAATAGCAGGTTTGGTAGTTCAGTTGGTTAGAATACATGCCTGTCACGCATGGGGTCGCGGGTTCGAGTCCCGTCCAGACCGCTAATCCCGACAGCTATCGGGAGAAGAAAGCCTTTCTGTAACGGAAAGGCTTTTTTATTTTAGGGTATTTGTAAATTAAAACAATCCGGATCTATTTTGCCATACAATCCAGACAAACAATCCCAAATACATTACACAAACCACAAACTTCATAAAGCTGGAAGCCAGAAAACCTACAAAGGAACCTGCGGCTGCTTTCAAAGCCCGATTATGGTCTTTAAAATCATAAATAAGTTCTCCTATTAGCGCACCAACAAAAGGGCCGATAATGAAGCCAAAAGGGACAGGAGCAAGAATTCCAACAATCAAACCGATGTTTGTTCCCCAAATACCATACGAGCTTCCACCAAATCTCCTGGTTCCTTTAGCCGGAATCACATAATCTAAAATCGATATGATTACAGTGATCAATAACGCAATTCCTAAAATCCAATAATTAGCCGGAACAGCATTCGTAAAATACAGTAATGCCAATCCGACCCAACTGATGCCAGGTCCGGGTAAAACCGGTAAAAAACTACCAAAAATGCCTAAAATCACACACATAAAACCAAGAACCAAAAGCAGTACATCCATAAATTTATTTTTAGTAATTTTGAAAACACAAAAGCAACACTTAACCAGCTTATGAAAAGGATTAAATTAATCATTTTATTTTCGATTATGTTCTTTTTCGCTTTTTCTTCTTGGACTGTAAATGCCCAGGAAAAAATTGCAAATAGCAATGATGTCTTTTTAAAGGAGGCTATCTACAACGAGAATAGAGTAAAAGTATTAAATTTTTCTTTGAAAGAGTTTGATGCGCTTTTTTTTGAGTTTTCCGATAAAAAATCAAATCCCAATTTAGTATTGACAAAGGAGGAATTCTATAACTATACGATTCAGATTGCTATTTTTTCAGACAGATTGGCGACTTTGTATCCAGATCAAAAAGAAATCGCAGCCGAAAACAAAAAGAAATGGTTTGCTGAAAACTACGAAGATTATTTGCTTTCGAAAGCCTCTCAAAAAAAATAATTGTATTTTTATAGAATATTAGTCTAATTCAAAAACAAAACCTTGAAGCAGTATTACCTCTTTTTAGTATTTATATTTTTTAATTCCTGTCAATACTTTGACAAGCAAATCCCTTCGGAAAAGGAATTGTTGCAAAAGGAACTGAAATCCATCAACTGGAAAGAAGTCGATGAATACCCATCGGTAGTAGATTGTGAAAAAATAGAAGATAAAAAACAACGCCAACAATGTTTTTTCGAAGTTTTAACGCAGCTGATTCAGGAGAAATTGAGCGTTGACACCCTTTCTATCCTCTATCCTGAACTGGATACGATTGAAGTAAAGGTTACTGTTTTTCCAAATGCAACGATGCAATTCGAGCCTCAATTTCCAAAAGATTCCGTTGCCTACGATAAAATCAAAATTGACAGTATTCTTAAAGTCCGTTTGGTTGATTTTCCAAAAATTAACCCCGCCATCAAACGCGGAATTCCGGTAAAAACACAATTTATTCTTCCGGTGATTTTAAAAGTGGAGTAGTTTTTGGAGCTATTTCCAGCTGTTCACTGTATCTTTTTCTTTTTAAAGAAAAAAGAAAAAGGATGCCGTTTCCATCTGGGCTAGGGTTTAGTGTAAAACTATAAGTGTAGTTGTCCGTACATCTGAAATGCTTCGCCAGTTCGCTATCGCTCGGGTCAAAAATCGTTAATAAAAAATCTGCAATCAAAATTTTCTCCCTTTCCATTCGTATTTTCCAAACAACGAATACAAAGCCACGCTCGTACTAAAAAAAGGATAGAACAAACTGCTCAAAATCAAATACTGCATTTTGGTTTTGGTTAAAAAACAATTGGTTTTGTAAATCAAAATGGCATCAACAAGAAATTTTAAAAGGAACAGCAAAACTATATTTTGAAACGGAGTAACGCCTAACACCCAGCACCCGGCACCTATAACCAAACCCAAATTTCCCGCAAATACTAACAATCCCAATCCTTTCCCAAAAGTGCTTTGATACGAGCTTGTTTTGGATGCCCAACGAACGCGCTGATAAAATAGCGACTTCCAATCATCCAGTGGTTTTGTGATGACAATATTGTTTTGAGATTTTAGATAATGTACTTTCTCAGGAAAACGGACAATTGCTTTTTGCAATAGGAAAACATCATCGCCGCTGGCAATTCCATCATTTCCTTCGAAACCATTCAGCTCTTGAAAAAAGGATTTGGTATACGCAAAGTTGGCGCCATTGCACATGAATCCTTTGTTGATGCCAAAACTCCCAATGGTTGCGCCTTGTAAACTCGCCAAATCCAATTGCTGAAAATGATGCAAAAACGAATCCTTGTAATCATACGTTACCGCGCCTGCAATCATAGCAACATCATGAAGCTGAATGTAATTATCTAGGGTCAATAACCAGTTTTCATTGACCACACAATCTGCATCTGTAGTAATAATCCAGTCCGTATTTACGATTTGCATCGCAGTTACAATCGCATCTTTTTTGGGTGAATTTGAAATTCGAATGTTCTTTATTATTTGAACGTTGTCTCTCGACTGCGCTCGAGATGACAATGGAAAAGTGAACTCTTCTTCGGATTCATCATCGACTAAAATCACTTCGAACAATTCCATCGGATAATTCAGCTTCGACAAATTTTCTAATAAAACAGGCAGATTTTCGGCTTCATTCCGGAAAGGAACAATAATTGAGAATTTTGTTTTTGGCGTTACCCCAGTATATTCAATTGTATTCACTTTGGTGAAGCCATAAATCAGGAAGGCAATCGCCAGGTAATACAGGATTATAACGAAGTACAAAACAAAAATCATATTGGATTTTTAGTTTTAAAATTCAACACATAATAACTGCCAACCATTACCGGTAAGACGACATTCAGAAACCACATAAGTGTGGTTATAAAAATCACAATCCATTCGTTTACGCCAAGAATTCCGAAGAAATATACAGCCACACTTCCTTTTACAGCAAAGTCCAAAAACTGAAAAGTTGGTAAGGACGAAGCTAAAAAATATACACTTGTAATCGTGGCAATGGCCGTTAAATAAGGCAAGTCAACATCAAAAGCCAGAAATAGAAAGTAGTATTGGTGCGAGAAAACCAGAAAACGACAAATCGCCAAAAAGATATTTTTTTGATGAATGGGTTTTGGGATTTCGTTAATCTTATGAATCAGTCTTTCTATGGAATAGCCTTTGACGGTAATTTTTTTGACCGAAAATAAAACAATGAAAAGGAGTATTAGAATTCCAAAAAGTAGCGCTACCGTTTTTGTGGTAATCACATTGTATTGCGCATTGAAATACAACAACCCTAAAATTCCAAAAATAACGGTCAATATCATTTGGATTCCGTTGCAAATCAGGTTCAAGAAAATCACTTTTTTAGTGTTTGATTTATCGAAAAATAATGCTTTTCCGGCATATTCTCCAACTCCATTCGGCGTAAAAAGTCCCGCGGTTAATGCGCCAAGAACTTGTTTTGTTGCTTCTCCCAAAGATATTTTATGGATAAATTCGACTAAGTTTTGCCATTTTAAGATTTCAAAAAACCGATTCAAAACACTCAATAACAAAATAAAGGCGATTCCGCCAATGGATTGGTTTTTCTGGAATAAAATGATGAATTTCTGCCAATCCAGTTTGTCGTTGTTGGCCAATTGATCGTAAATAAAATAAAAGGCCCCACCTACAATCAAAAGTTTGATTAGAAGTACGAGGAATTGCTTAGTTTTGTGTGGAATTGTAATCATTACTGCAAAATAACAAATTAAAATTGGCAAACGAACGCATCATATTAGGAATTGACCCAGGAACGACGATTATGGGTTTTGGATTGATAAAAATTGTCAATAAAAAAATGGAGTTTTTGCAATTGAATGAACTGCAATTATCCAAATATGACAATCATTATCAAAAACTGAAAATCATTTTTGAACGCACGATTGAATTAATCGATACACATAATCCAGATGAAATTGCAATCGAAGCGCCTTTCTTTGGTAAAAACGTGCAATCGATGCTGAAGTTAGGACGAGCGCAAGGCGTGGCTATGGCAGCGGGACTTTCGAGGGATATTCCGATTACTGAATACGAGCCCAAGAAAATAAAAATGGCAATTACCGGCAACGGAAACGCCAGTAAAGAGCAAGTCGCCAAAATGCTTCAGCAACTTTTAGGTTTGAAAGAGTTGCCTAAAAATCTTGACAGTACCGATGGATTGGCAGCTGCAGTTTGTCATTTTTTCAATTCCGGAAAAGTGGTTGGGGAAAAAAGTTATACTGGTTGGGATGCTTTTGTGAAGAATAATGAAAATAGAATTAAAAAGTAGAATTTATGTCAGATAGTATACATTTTTTGGGGGATAATGCGATAAATAAACCTGAAGAAGATTTGTTTAATTTTAAACATTATGCTGAAAAAGTTCAAAAATTAATTCAATTAAATTCTGGTAATACAGAACCTATTACTATAGGTATTTATGGGAAATGGGGAGAAGGTAAAACTTCATTTTTAAATTTAATCGAAAATAAAATTGATCACTTTGAAAAAAAAGAAGGAGATAAAGAATATTTAAAATTTCATTTCAATCCTTGGAGATATTCCAGTGAAGATGAGATGTTATTTGATTTTTTTGACTCACTATCAAAAAATTTTTATGTAAAGGAAAATACAAATCTTCAAGAAGTTGGTAAATGGATTTCAAAGTATAGTAAATACTTAAAAGCTATAAAAATTTCTGCGACTGTTGGAATTCCAAAAATTTTTAATAGCAAAGTTTCGTTTGATGTTAATGAGATTTTTCAAGCTTTAGGAGAGGATTTGGAAGGTGATAAATTAACACTTGATTCATTAAAAGATAAAGTAAATGAAGCAATAAAGAAAGTCAATTTTAAAGTTGTCGTTTTTATCGATGATTTAGATAGGTTGGATAAAGAAGAGATTTATACTATTTTAAAATTAATTAAGTTAAACGCTAACTTTGATAATTTTATTTTTATAGTTAATCTAGATAGTGAACAAGTAGCAAAGGCGATAAAACATAGGTATGGTGACGAAATTTTAGATGGAAAGTTGTTTTTGGAAAAAATCATTAATATACCTATTAATTTACCAAAGATTGAGAATGAAGATTTACAATTTTTCTTTGAAACAAAATTTAGCAAGTTGATTAACCTGCTTGTTTTTAATGATTTTGAAAGCAGAAAAAATGAAGTTGATGAAATTAAACAAGGTTTTTCAGCACAATTTTTCAAATCGCCTAGAGAAATCATAAGAGTGTTAAACGGTTTTTTTATAGGTGCATTTTCATTGGGAGATGAAATAAATTTAAGAGATTTATTTTGGATAGAGTGGCTTAAAATTAAAAACGTGAAACTATATGATAAAATAAAATCGTATAATTCATCTGATTCAGAAAGTTTTTTTACTGGTCAAAATGAAATTATTGATTTTAATGATAAGTTTGATATGGACGCTGGTAAAACTGTTAATCGCGGTGAGTATTTGAAAGGAACAAGGGAAAAGTTAGTAAAGGAATTTGAAGAATATAAGTGGATTGTCGATTTGCTATTTCCAAATCAAAATAATATAGGACAAGGAATGAAATTTGTTTATGATACGAATCTAAATATTAATTCTACTTTGCATTTTGACAAATATTTTTCATATCATACTGAGAGGAAGGTGAAAAACACAAACCTTTTAAAACTCAAAGAGCAAATAATTAATAAAAAATCTTCTGATTTATTAATAAGTATTAAAGAATTATTTTCAAAAAAAATTGAAAATCAAAAGTCTTTATATAGCCTTGAGAATGTTATAAAATCAATGAACATAATTGAAAATAGAAATTTTTTATTTGATTTTTTATTCAAAAATATTGATGTAATTCCAGAAGCTCAAAAAGATATGTTTGAACAGGATTATAGGTCAAGAATAATAAAATTAATAGGCAGACAATTAAATGATGATAAAGAAAACAATAATGAAAAAATCACTATTGAATTAGCTAATAATTTATCCGATTTAGATCAGCTTTTAAATTTTATAATTTCTTTTGATGAAAAAAAATCATTTAAAAAAAATATAGAACTTCTTTTTCTTAAAAAATCAAAAGAGCGATTAGGTGACGAAATTGCTTTCTACAAAGATTCTGAAAAAATATTGAATAGATGGTTTTTGGATTTTTGGCATAAATATGAGCCTGAAGTGTTTAAAGACTATATTGACAAAAGCCTTACTAATATCGATAATATAAAACATTTAATAAGAAACTTTTCAGTAATATTTAATGGCAAGAAGTTTGGGGCTTTGTCAAAAGAGAAGTATGATTATATGGGAGAAATTATCAATTCAGATTTTCTTTTTTCTAAAATTCAAGAATTTGATAACAAAATGATTGAAACTGTTGACATTAGTAAATTTGAATTTGATAATTATGATGAATCAACATTAGAATTCAATATTAAGCAATTTATTTATTGGTATAAAAAAGAACAAGAATTAAAAGAACAAGAATTATATCTTGCAGCTTTTGGAAAAATTAAACCATGAGCGGAATCTATATTCATATCCCTTTTTGCAAACAGGCGTGTCATTACTGCGACTTCCATTTTTCGACTTCGATGAAGAAGAAAGAAGAAATGGTTTTGGCTATTGCCAAAGAAATTCAAATGCGCAAAAGTGAGTTTGAAAATGAAGAAATCGAGACCATTTATTTTGGTGGTGGAACGCCAAGTGTTTTAACTTCTGAAGAAATTAATTTTTTGATAAGCGAAATATATAAAAATTATTCTGTTTCAGAAAATCCCGAAATTACACTGGAAGCCAATCCTGATGATTTATCAAGCGAACGAATAATTGAATTGTCTAAAAGTAAAATCAACCGATTAAGTATCGGAATTCAGTCTTTCTTCGAAGAAGATTTACAACTGATGAATCGTGCTCATAATTCGGCTGAAGCCAAAAAATGTTTGGAAGAAGCCACCAAGTATTTCGATAATATTTCCCTTGATTTGATTTACGGAATTCCAGGAATGAGCAACGAGAAATGGAAACAAAATATTGAAACAGCTTTGAGTTTTGGGATTCCTCATATTTCGAGCTACGCTTTGACGGTGGAGCCTAAAACCGCTTTGAATAAATTGATTCAAACGGGAAAAATTGAGGCTCCTAAAGATGAAGTCGCGCAAGAGCATTTTGCTATTTTGGTGGAAACACTCGAAGCCAATGATTTTATTCATTATGAATTATCGAATTTTGGTAAGGAAAATTATTTTTCTAAGAATAATTCGGCATATTGGTTAGGGAAAAAATACATTGGAATTGGTCCTTCGGCACACAGTTATGATGGTGTTTCGAGAAGTTGGAATGTTTCGAATAATTCCATTTATTTGAAATCTATTCAAGAAAATAAACTGCCAAACGAAATAGAAATCCTTTCGATTACAGATCGATACAATGAATATATTATGACGGGTTTGCGAACGATTTGGGGTGTTTCTTTGGATAGAATTGAAACCGAATTTGGAAGTGAATATTTGGAATATTTGAATAAACAAGTATGGAAATTCCTTGATGACGATTTAGTTTTTATCGAAAACAATATCTTGAAACCAACTCCAAAAGGAAAATTTTTGACAGATGGAATTGCATCAGATTTATTTTACTTAAATTTGGAATAACATATAACCACTAAGAACACAAAGATGGCGCAAAGTCCACTATGCTTTGTGATCTTGGTGTTAATCTTAGTGCCCTTTGTGGTTAAATAATTATGATTGCAACTATTGATAACTTCAAAGTCGATTTGTCAAAACCCATTGATATTTCGATTCCGTTAACGAATACGGATGAGAATCCAATTGCTTGGTATATCGATAAACCGGTAATTGAACCCGTGGTTTTTGGGGATTGGATAGGCAAAGTTTCGGAAGGAAAGTCATCTACCAATTTTAATAATATTTTCTTCAATCCACACGGACACGGAACCCACACCGAATGCCTGGGTCATATTACACGAGAGTTTTACAGTATTAATCAATCGTTGAAACAGTTTTTCTTTTTGGCAGAATTGATTTCGGTTGTACCGGAAATACAAGGAGAAGATTTGGTGATAACTAAAAATCAAATTGAAAACAGTTTGGAGGGAAAAACTCCTGAAGCAATAATTATTAGAACTCTTCCTAATTTTAAAATAAAAAAATCTTTAAAATATTCGAATACGAATCCGCCTTATCTGGATAAAGATGCTGCGTTATTCATTCGCGAAAGCGGGATTAAGCATTTACTGATTGATTTGCCTAGTGTCGATAAAGAAAAAGATGATGGGAAATTATTGGCGCACAAAGCATTTTGGAATGTAACCGATGTCAACAATCTGAATGCTGATGCACGATTGGATTGCACGATTACGGAATTAATTTTTGTTGCAGATGAGGTGAAAGATGGCTGTTATTTACTGAATTTACAAATTGCATCTTTTGAGAATGATGCGAGTCCCAGTAAACCCATTCTTTATGATTTAAGATTTTTGAATGCAGAGTAACAATTACAGATTTCTAAAAAATCAAGAATCACTATTCTTAAATCAAAAATCATTTTATGAACTTAGAAACGTATTACAAATATTGCTTGTCTAAAAAAGGAGTGACGGAACATTTTCCTTTTGATGAAGATACATTGGTATTTAAAGTGGGCGGAAAAATGTTTGCATTATCGTCTTTAAGCCAATGGGAAAAAGGACAGCCATCAGTCAATTTAAAATGTGATCCGGAGCGTGCTCAGGAATTACGTGCTGAATACGATGCTATTCAGCCGGGTTTTCACATGAGTAAAATTCATTGGAATACAATTGCGATGAATACATCAGTTTCGGATGCCCTTGTCAAAGAGTTGATCGATCATTCCTACGAATTGGTTTTCAAAAGTTTAACAAAGAAATTGCAGAGCGAAATTCAAGAATTAGAAAATTAGGCATTACTTTTGCGAAGAAATTCAGAATAAAAATTATAAACACATACTGAAATAAATTCAGCATATCATATGAAAGAACAATTTAAGAAGTTTTTAAACGAAGAACAAGACCCAAAAGCTATTGAAAAAATCGCTTCAAAATTGAGTGATTTATTGATGAAGAATGAAGAAATCGGATATATTGCTGTTCAAAAAAAACCAGCGATTACTGTTTTGCCGGATAGTATCGTGATGACGAATAAGAGAATTATCATTTGTCAACCAAAAAATCTGGGACTTTCAATGAATTTTATTGATTATACTTGGGACGAGATTGAAGGAACTTTTGTAAAAGAAAATATTCTGGGTTCAGAGTTTTCTTTTACAACCAGAACCAACATGGAAGTTTCCATTGATTATATTCCTAAAATCCAAGCGCGAAAAATTTTCACTTACGCCAAAGAACAATTGGATATATTGAAAGTTGGGTCTGTATTAAACGCAACCATGATGGATGAAGTTCCGGTTGTTTCAATGGAAGAAGTTGAAGTCATTGAAGAAATGGAAACGGAAGAAGTAACTAGTTTCGCTGAAATAATGACTATTTCACAACCAAATTTCACTGCTGAAAATCAAGAATTCGAAGAAATTGCAATACCATCAAAAGATAAATCTTTAAGCGATTTATCGCAAGATGAACTTTTTGAAAAATTACAGAATTATAAAAAACTCCTTGATAACGGATTGATTTTACAAGGCGAATATGATGCTTTCAAAAAAGAAATTTTGAGTCATATGTAGTTTTAACCGCAAAGAACGCTAAGGAAATAAATAATAGAAAACCCGACACTTGATAGTTGTCGGGTTTTGTTTTTATTATAATGTTCTCTTTTGCTTTTCTATAAAATTATTGGATTGTAATTCTAATAAATCGGTTGCATTTTTTCGTTGCAAATCATACAATCTCTTATCGCCCGCAATATCTCCATAGACTTTGTCGTGCATAGCGGCACTTGTTTTTACTAACAAACCACGTTGGTATTTGTCTTGTTCGATTGTTGCTTTTAGTGCCGTTTCTAAATCCTCCAATTTATAATCGTATTCGCCTTTTGGAGACAATAGTTTGGCAATAATTGGAGACGTTTCTATGGCTAAAAATAACAACATGATGAAAAATGAAGGCAGCCAAGGCAATTTATTCAACGCATTGATCCGTGCCATTAAACCGTCAAATCCGTCAATAATAGGTTGGGTTTCGGTAATTTTTTTGTCTAAATCGGTTTGGAGGGTTTTGGAATTTTTCTCCATTTCAGCAATTTTAGCCAAGTTAGTTTTTTGTAAGGTGTCCAGTTCTTTCTTTACCAAATCATGTTTGGCAATTTTTTCTTTAAAAACAGGACCTTTACCTAGTTTTTTGGTTCCAGCAGTTCCTTCTGCCTCTGTGATATAAGTTTCATAGAGTGTATTGACTTCTTTTTCTTTCTTGGTAATTTCCGATTTCAAATTGGCTATTTCGGCTTTGTTCTTGTCTAAATCCGATTTGAAATAATTCGCCACTTCCTTTTTGTTACTCAAAGCCATGGCATTTTTTTCTTTCAATAAAACCGTATTGATTTCTTTTTCGAAGATTTTAATTTCCAATGGTTTCGAAATTACGATTGCAATGATTACCGCTAAAATAATTCGGGGAGTTGCCTGCAGAAATTCACTTCCAAATTGGTCTCTTTTTCGAATAGTGGAAACAATAAAACGATCCAAATTGAAAATAAGTAAACTCCAAACGATACCAAACGCGATTGCAGGATAAACACTGTCAAAAACGGTAAACAGTGCATAAGCACTGGCAATAAAAGCCATGACGGCGGTGAAGAAAACGGTGGCGCCAATACCAACATATTTGGTTTGTTCGCCTTCGGAGCAGCCTTCTAGAAGGTCTTTGTCAGCTCCGGAACAAAGGATAAAAAATTGTTTTAACATGATTGATTTTTTTGATTGATTGATGGTTGCAAATTTAACGCCAAAAAATGAATATTGGTATAAATAGTTGATATGTTTTTATTTAGCCTTTTGTGTATAAAAAAAGAGCCGCTCTTTACGAACGGCTCTATTGGTTTTTGAATTAATATTAACTTAAGCTAATGGTGCTCCTGCCATAATTTCGGCATTGGCAAATTCTTCAAACTTGGCGAAGTTAGCTTTAAATTTTTGAGCTAATTCCACCGCTTTTTTATCGTATAATTCGGGATCTTCCCACGTGTTTCTAGGATTTAATATTTCATTAGGAACATTTGGACAGGTTTGCGGTTTTGCAATCCCAAATACTTTGTGATTCTCATACGCTACATTGTCCAATTCTCCGTTTAAAGCAGCGGTAATCATGGCACGCGTGTATTTTAATTTCATTCTGCTTCCTATTCCATAAGGACCGCCAGTCCAACCAGTATTGATTAACCAAACTTTTACATTTGCATCTTTCATTTTTTTACTCAACATTTCAGCATATTTTGTTGGGTGCAATGGCATAAAAGGCGCACCAAAACAAGCAGAAAAATTAGGCTGAGGTTCTGTAATTCCAGCTTCTGTACCCGCAACTTTTGCTGTGTAACCAGAAATAAAATGGTACGCAGCCTGTCCAGGAGTCAGTTTTGAGATAGGAGGCAAAATACCATAAGCATCGGCAGTTAGGAAGAAAATATTTTTAGGGTTTTTTCCAATAGATCCCGGTTGAATATTATCGATATGATCAATCGGATAACTTACTCTAGTGTTTTGTGTTATGGAAACATCTTGAAAATCTACTTCATTAGTTCCTTTTTTGAATACCACATTTTCTAAAATGGCTCCTTTTTTTATAGCTCTAAAAATATCCGGTTCATTCTCTTCAGAAAGGTTTATGACTTTTGCATAACAACCGCCTTCAAAATTAAAAACAGTGTTTTCATTGGTCCAGCCATGCTCATCATCACCAATTAATTTTCTGTTTGGATCTGCTGATAACGTTGTTTTTCCGGTTCCTGATAATCCAAAGAAAATGGCCGTATCACCGTCTTTTCCAACATTGGCACTACAGTGCATTGGCAACGTGTTTTTGAAAACTGGTAAAATGAAATTCAAAGCAGAAAATATACCTTTTTTCATTTCTCCTGTATACCCGGTTCCGCCTATCAAAACTACTTTTCTTGTAAAGTCTAGAATCGCAAAATTGCTTTGACGAGTTCCGTCAACTGCAGGGTCTGCCATAAAGCTAGGCACGCAAAGTAAAGTCCATTCTGGGCTAAATTTTGCTAATTCTTCCTGTTCAGGTCTTAAAAACATATTGTAACAAAATAAATTTGCCCAAGGTGTTTCTGTAATTACGCGAACATTCAATCTATAATTTGGATCAGAGCACACATAAGAGTCTCTAACGAAAATTTCTTTGTTGGATAAATAAGAAGTGACTTTATTGTATAGCACTTCAAAAGCAGTTGGCTCAAAAGGAATGTTTACTTTCCCCCACCAAACTTGATTTTCACTGATGCTGTCTTTTACTATATATCGGTCTTGCGGTGAACGGCCTGTGTATTCTCCTGTATTTACGGCTAATGCTCCAGTAGAACTTTCAATTCCTTGACCTGATTTTATTGTTATGTCGTGTAATTCTTCAGGGGATAACTGGTAATGAATTTTTGCATTTTCAATTCCTAATTCTTTTAACGAAATCGATTGCGAGAAAAGCGTGTTGTTGTCCATAAATTTATTGTTGTGTAGTTTCTTTTTTATAGACTGCAAAAGTAGAAATTATATTTCAGATAGCCTTTGATTCTTCTAATTTTGTGATTTTTTATTCATAATATTCATCAATAAAACGCCCCAGGCCAGTATTAATAGGAGTCCGCCAATAGGAGTCACGAATCCTATAATTTTAAAATCAAAAGAAGTAAGATTGTTTGTCGCTAATAGATAAATTGATCCAGAGAATAAAATTACACCAAAAAGAACCAAAAAATAGATTGCTTTTTTTGCTTTTTGAGGAATGTCTTTCATTAGTCCAATAAACAATAAAAACAAGGCATGGTACATTTGGTAGCGCACACCGGTTTCAAAAGTAGCTAATTGTTCCATAGGTAGTACTTTTTTTAGGGCATGTGCGCCAAAAGCACCAAGAATTATAGCAATCATCCCTAAAACAGCACCTGTTGAAATTATCTTTCTATCCATTTTTTCTTGTTTTAATACAAAAGTATCTCATCTGTATTTAAATTAAAAGTGTTTTATGAGATACTTTTAATAGGGATTGATTTAGCAGGTGTTGAATTTTTTGCTATTTATGGAAAATTTTAACAACGCTATTTGTTATAAATACAACAATTTTGTATGTTTGTGTTATAATTATAAAAAATGAGAACAATTTTAATCATTGGAGCAGGAAGGTCAGCTTCGTCTTTGATACAGTATCTTCTAAATAAATCTGAAAAAGAGAATCTGCATGTTGTTATTGGTGATTTGTCATTGGCATTAGCTCAAAAAAAGACAAATAACCATCCCAATGCAACGGCGATTGCCTTAGATATTTTTGATGAAAATCAAAGAAAAGAAGCGATTCAAAAAGCTAATATTGTTATTTCAATGTTGCCGGCTCATTTACATATCGAAGTGGCTAGGGATTGTATTGTTTACAAAAAACATTTGGTTACCGCTTCTTACGTGAGTGATGCCATGCAGGAATTAGATGCTGCGGCCAAAGAGAATAATCTGATTTTCATGAATGAAATTGGGCTTGATCCTGGGATTGACCACATGAGTGCGATGAAAGTGATTGATGAAATAAAAGAAAAAGGCGGAGAATTGCTTCTTTTTGAATCTTTTTGTGGTGGACTTGTTGCTCCGGAATCAGATACGAATCTTTGGAATTATAAATTTACCTGGGCACCTCGTAATGTAGTTCTTGCCGGTCAGGGTGGAGCAGCCAAATTTATTCAGGAAGGAACATACAAGTACATTCCGTATTGTAATTTATTCCGCAGGACGGAGTTTCTGGAAGTGGAAGGGTATGGACGATTTGAAGCGTATTCGAATCGGGATTCCCTAAAATACAAAAGTGTGTATGGTTTAGATAATGTGCTTACTTTATATAGAGGAACAATTCGGAGAGTTGGTTTTTCCAAAGCTTGGAATATGTTTGTGCAATTAGGAATGACGGATGACAGTTACATCATGGAAGATTCAGAGACCATGAGTTACAGAGAATTTGTGAATTCATTTTTGCCGTATCACCCAACGGATTCAGTAGAAATTAAAACGCGTTTGATTCTGAAGATTGACCAAGATGACATCATGTGGGACAAACTTTTAGAATTGGACTTGTTCAATCGTACTAAAATAGTAGGCTTGAAGAATGCTACTCCGGCTCAAATATTGGAGAAAATCCTCAATGACAGTTGGACACTTCAACCTAAAGATAAAGATATGATTGTCATGTATCACAAGTTTGGATACGAATTAAATGGCAAAAAAGAACAAATAGATTCAAAAATGGTTTGTATTGGCGACGATCAAACGTATACAGCCATGGCTAAAACTGTAGGTTTGCCGGTTGCAATGGCGACTTTATTAATACTGAATGGTACCATTACGACTCCGGGAGTTCAATTGCCTATCCGTAAAGAAGTGTATGTACCTATTTTGAAAGAATTAGAAGAATATGGCGTTGTTTTCAAGGAACAATCCATGTCGTATTTAGGATATAATCCTGATAAAGAGCTTAGTTAGTAGTTTTTTAGATTTTTAGTTTGATAAATCCGCTCCTTTTGAAGCGGATTTGTTTTTTACTATTATGCTTTACTAGAACGAATTGTTATAGGTAGGCTATATTCGACTCTAACGGGTTTGTTGTTGATTTTTGCAGGAATCCATTTTGGGGATAATTTTAAAACACGAACCGCTTCGTCTCCAGTTCCATAACCCATATCTTTTATGATTTTAATGTCAGAAAGTGTTCCGTCCATTTCAACTATAAAAGTTAAATACACTTTTCCTTTTATCTTATTTTTTTCAACTTCTTCAGGGATATTGAAATTTTTTCCCACAAATTTGTAGAATTTTTCCATCCCTCCTGGGTATTTAGGTTTTGGATTGTAGTAAATGCTCGTTGTTTTGTTTTTTTGTACATCTCTTGTGATTACTGGTTTTGCAACGGTACCTTCTTTTATTGTTTTCTCTATTACTTTAAAAGAAAATTTTTTGTCTTTGTTTTTTATTTTTTTTTCAAAATGGGGATTGCTTAATAACAGGTAATGGTTTAGATCAGTTTCATAAGGTTTTCCATTTTTAGTAGGGTTGTAATATCTTGAGTAATATGCAATATAATTGGCGTTATATTTTTTTAAATCGATATTGTTAATTTTTTTACCATCTAATAATCCTGAAAATTTAGTATCGTTTATCCAGCTTTCAAATTCTTTTTGCGTTGGACTTTTCTTTTTGATTGGTGCAGGAGCATTTCCAATATACAATCTCTTTTCACTTAAAGTAAGGTCTTCATATTTTTTATCAATTAAGACTTTTTTACGGTTGTCTTTCACAATTAATCGAACACCTTTGTAATAGTCATCCCTCTTTTTATCTTCAGATAGAGAAGTCTCGTTTTTGTTATTGATGGGTTGCGCAACTGTTTGGACACATAAAAAGCCTATTAGTCCAGTAAAAAGCGGAATCAAAACGATTTTCTTTACAATTGATTTTGTTCTTGATGTGGTTTTTGTCATCATGAGTAGTCTTTTTTTAGTTATTAAATAATTCAAATTACTGGCCAAGTAAAAAGTTTGGTTCTCGTTAGCTTTCGATAGTAATAAAGATTGGTAGAACGGAACGTTATTATAGGATGTCACAACTTTCTCGTCGGCAAGAAATTCGTGATTGAGTTGTATGGCTTTTTTATAAAAAATAAAAATTGGGTTGAACCAAAAAACGGTTTTTAATATTTCAATGAATAAAATATCCAAAGTGTGTTTTTGGGATACATGTGTGAGTTCATGCGTGTACAATTCGGCTTCAATTTCACGGTCATTGTATTCTGTTTCGTTGATGAAAATAGTATTCAGGAAAGTATGTGGCAGTGTTTTTTCGGGTACCAAAATCAATTTGGCATTTTTATAATCAATAGTGTTATTCGATTTCATTTTAGATGAAATCTTGATGATATTATTGATAAAACGTATCGCCAAAATGAGCGTTACTACAGCATATAAACTCCACAATCCAATTTCTAAATAGTTTGTTTCTTCTAATACTATTGCGCTTCCTTGCAGTATTTGGATGTTTCCGGTTTCGATTGCAGGTTGTGCTATTTCCTCTATGACTTCAATAGTTATAAATGGAATTACCATCGAAAAAGCAAGGCTGAACAGCAAGTAGAACCTATTGAATAGATGTATTTTTTCTTTTTCTAAAAACAAATAATACACTGTTAATAACACGAATAAAGTAATTGTCGATTTGATTAAAAAGTCGCTCATTTTTTCTTTTTTTGAATTTCACTGTCTATTATTTTCTTGAGTTCTTCCAGTTCCGATTGTGATAAATTGGTTTCGGTGGTAAAGAAAGAAGCAAATTGCGATGCCGAATTGTTGAAGAAATTACTGATCAATCCGTTGACGTGTTTCGAGAAATAGTCGGTTTTTTTGACCAAAGGATAATATTCCCGGGAGTTTCCAAATTCAGTGTAGGCTACAAATTGTTTGTCAATCATTCTTTTCAATAAAGTAGCCACCGTTGTGGTAGCAGGTTTTGGTTTTGGATAGGCTTCAAGCAAGTCTTTCATGAAGGCTTTTTCAAGTTTCCAAAGGTGTTCCATTAATTGTTCTTCTGAATTGGATAGTTGCATGATTTTTTATTTAATTTCTATTTCGGAAAGTGATTCTCCGTTATTGTATTTCTTTATCGTTATTAGTTTTCCATCTTCATTAAAGAAGTTCCAGTCGCCAAAATAAAACCAATGTACGTACTTGCCGCTGGTTTCCATTTTTGTTTTTCCTTTGGACTGTATTTTTCCATTTTCATGATAAAAAGTAGTGTTGCAAATGTTGCGTTTGTATTTTTCTCTTTTGATGATTTTATCATTCAAGTAATAGCTCCATTTTTTTACGGGATCTCCTTTTCGGTATTTTCCAACCGATTTATAATGGGAACTATCCTGTGTGTATTGTTCAATCCAAAGTCCTTCTCTGTGTTTATTCTTCATTTGATTGGTTTTGCAACCAATAACTAAAAATAGCAAGCCGAATACAATAATTGTTTGTCGCATAAAATGATTTTGTTCTACGAAAATAGAGTTTGCTCTACAAATGTAGAATATAAAACCAAATAAACAAATTTTAAATAAAAAATATTTTGGTTGTCAGGGGTTTGCGTTAAGGAGTGAAGTGAAAATCCTTTTTATTTTTTTCTTTAAAAAATAAAAAGATTGCAACGGAAAGCCTGACCCGTCTTTTTTCGGCGGGGAACGCCCAAAAAAATCCGTTCATTACTGAACGGATTAATTGTTATAAAAGGTTCTCGATACTTTTTTGTTTCGTTTCTCTTTACAAAATCCCGAAGCGTCGGGACGAACTGACGGTATCTAAAAAATATTATTTCGACAACTCCACAAAATATTTGTAAAACAATGGGATGGTTTCAATTCCTTTCAGGTAATTGAAGATTCCGAAGTGTTCGTTTGGTGAGTGAATCGCATCGCTGTCCAATCCGAATCCCATCAAAATGGTTTTGCTTTTCAGTTCTTTTTCGAATAACGCTACGATAGGAATACTTCCGCCGGAACGCACGGGAATTGCGGGAACGCCAAAGGTTTCGGTATAAGCCATGTTTGCGGCTTTATAGCCAATGCTGTCTATTGGGGTTACATATCCCTGACCGCCATGATGCGGTTTTACTTTTACGGTAACGCCGGCAGGGGCAAGGCTTGTGAAATGTTTGGTGAATAATTCGGTGATTTGCTCCCAATCTTGATTTGGAACCAAACGCATGGATATTTTAGCGAAAGCTTTGCTCGAAATCACAGTTTTAGCACCTTCTCCGGTGTATCCACCCCAGATTCCGTTGACATCTAACGTAGGACGAATAGAGTTTCTTTCGTTAGTTACATAGCCTTTTTCGCCATAAACGTCATTTAAGTCCAATGCTTTTTTGTAATTGTCTAAATTGAAAGGTGCTTTGGCCATTTCAGCTCTTTCTTCCAGCGATAGTTCTTCTACATTATCATAGAAACCGGGAATGGTAATGTGATTGTTTTCATCATGAAGTGAAGCAATCATTTTGGCTAAAACGTTTATCGGGTTGGCAACAGCACCACCATATAATCCAGAATGTAAATCACGGTTTGGCCCCGTAACTTCCACTTCTACATAGCTTAATCCACGTAATCCTGTTGTAATTGACGGTTGCTGATTAGAAATCATTCCGGTGTCCGAAATTAAAATCACGTCATTCTTTAGTTTTTCCTGATTGCGTTCCACAAACCAACTCAAGCTTTTAGAACCGATTTCCTCTTCACCTTCAATCATGAATTTCACGTTACAAGGCAAAGTTTTCGATTGAACCATGTATTCCAATGCTTTTACGTGCATGTACATTTGGCCTTTGTCATCACAAGATCCACGGGCAAAAATAGCGCCTTCGGGATGAATTTCGGTTTTCTTGATTACGGGTTCAAAGGGTGGAGATGTCCATAATTCCATTGGGTCTGGAGGTTGAACATCATAATGACCATAAACCAAAACGGTTGGTAATGATTTGTCTATGATTTTTTCTCCATAAACGATTGGATAACCCGGAGTATCACAAATTTCAACAAAATCACAGCCTGCTTTTTCTAAACTGGCTTTTACGGCATCAGCTGTTTCAAAAACATCATGTGAATAAGCGGTGTCAGCACTTACGGATGGGATTTTTAATAATTCGATTAACTCATTGATAAAGCGGTCTTTGTGTTCTTGAACGTATGCTTTAATATTTTCCATTATTTGAATTTTGTTTATATTTCAAAAGTACAAAAAAGAGTATGAATATTTTTTGTCAAATTTACTTTGAAAATTGGAAGTTATGTTTATCTTTGCACCCACAATTGCGCGGATATGGTGAAATTGGTAGACATGCCAGACTTAGGATCTGGTGCCGCAAGGCGTGTAGGTTCGAGTCCTATTATCCGCACAAAAAAAGCTTCTCAATTGAGAAGCTTTTTTTATACTAGAGAATTAAAATTTAGATATGAATTTTGCAATTTCAATAATACTCTTTTTATCTTTTAAAGAGAATTTGTTATCCTTAAAGTAAATTGCAATTTCTTCTTTTTTTATTGGAAAGAGATCTTGAAGTTCTTTCTTGTTTTTTGGCATTACTATAGCGTTTTCATTTTTTAAACTCAAAAAGTATTCGTCATTTGTTTTAACATATCTTGCGGGTGTGGCAACTGTATATGAATTAATAGCTTCTTTTTCCTTTTGAAGGCTAATTCTATCTCTTCTGTATAATGCAACTTCGTTTTGATTAAATAATTCTACTAAATATCCATTTGCTTCTCCCTCTTTAGTTTTATAATTTAAAAGCTTGATTTTATCGGTGAAAGGAATAATAGTTATGGTGTTGAAAGGATCCTTTTTCGTTAGTGAGAAAAGCTCTTTTTTATCATTCTGAACTTCTATAATATCTGTCAACGCATTGTAGCGAACCATTATTTTTTGTGAAATACCTGAAACTTCGGCTAATCTAAATTCTTCAACAAAGTATTTAGAGCCTTCTGTTTTAGTCAAGTCTTTCTTGTTTAAAACAGAATTCCTAAGTAAAGCACCTGAGAAGGTAGGGTCAATTACGTCTAGAATTCCTTGTGCGTTGCCATTAAATACTGCGAAAAACAGCAATAGTGTGTTAATCAATAGTTTTTTCATAGTCTTTAATTTATCTAGATTCATTTATCCAAGCATTAATTTTGTTTTCCAGTAATGCTAATGGCATTACTCCGGATTCCAATACTTTCTCGTGGAATTTCTTAATGTCAAATTTCGCACCCATTTTAACTTCCGCTTTTTTACGAAGTTCTATAATCTTTAATTGTCCTATTTTATAAGACAAAGCTTGTCCTGGAATAGCCATATAGCGCTCTATTTCCGGAATGATACTCGCTTCACTTTCGGCTTCGTTTGCTAGCGAATATTTGATAGCCTGCTCTCTTGTCCAACCTTTGGAGTGTAATCCAGTGTCCACGACTAATCGAACCGCTCTGTGCATTTCATTGCCTAACATGCCAAAATATTGATACGGATCTTGATACAATCCAAGCTCTTTACCTAAACTTTCGGTGTATAAAGCCCAGCCTTCACCATAAGCACCAAACCAATTGAATTTTCTAAAATCTGGAAGACTGGCATTTTCTTGTTGCAATGAAATTTGGAAGTGATGTCCTGGAATGGCTTCGTGTAAAAATAAATCTTCATCTCCGTAAAGATTATAATTGGCTACATCAGGGATTGGAACATAAAAAATACCGGGACGCGAACCGTCTGCCGTTCCTTGCATGTATTCGGCACTTGCCGTTTTTTCTCTGAAAGCTTCCGTTCTTCTGATTTCAAATTTTGTTTTGGGTTGCAGTGCGAATAATTTGTCTACATTCGGTTTTATTCGGGTATAAATACTTTGAAAATTAGCAATAACCTCTTCTGGTTTCTTGAAAGGTTTTAGCTCTTTTTTGTTTCTAACTTCTTCGAAAAATTGTACTAAAGTTCCTTTGAAACCCACTTGAGTTTTTACCTTTTCCATTTCGGCATTTAATCGGGCTACTTCTTTTAATCCCAATTCATGGATTTCCTCCGGAGTCATTTCGGTTGTAGTCCATTGTTTTACATGCGTTGCATACAAATCCTTTCCAAAAGCGAAACTTCCTATTCCGCTGGTTGTTCTGGAAGCAGGAAGGTATTCATTGGTCAGGAAATCAGCCATTTTTTTGTATTGCGGAATCAATTTATCATTGATGGTGGCTGTATATTTTGTGGTTAAGTCTTTTTTTACGGTATCAGAAAAAGAAGCAGGCATTAATTTTATCGACGAGTAAAATAAATTATCTTCAATTTTTGGCGTGGCCATTTCAGCAAATTGTGGAATTAACTTGGTTGTTAATGATTTTGGCAGCACAATTCCTTTTGCCATTCCTTTTTTCATATACACCATTGCCGAATCAATCCAAACGGAATACTTGTCCATTCTTTTCAGGAAATTAGTGTAGTCTTTTTCGGTTTTAAAAGGTTGTGCGCTGGTTCCTCCCGCAAATTGTCCCATCGTCAAGTGTGTTCCCCAAAATTGATGTACAGGCATGAGGTTTGTAGGTTGTTTTAGTAAATCTTTACCAATCTCAACTTCCCATTTGATGATTTCGTAGCTGTTTTTTTCTTCTTCGGATAAACTTTCTTTATCAATAGTTTTTAGGGCAGTTTGATATTTATCAAAAAAAGCTTCTTGCGACTTTCTATAACTGTCCGTCATTTCAAATTGCAACTGATCGTTATACTCATATTGACCATTTTGTGTGGCGTCCAAAGGACTCATCGCATTTCTGTCGTCAAAATAGTTTTTGGTCAAGGTACTAAAATCTTCTTTTTTGTCTTTGGATTTACAGTTTACCAGTACTAATGAAATAATTGAAGTAATAAAAACAATGGTTATTTTTCTCATAATGATGGATTGTTAAATAATTGTAGCTAATTTACCAAAAAAAATGAATTATTGACCAAATATATTGTTATCCCTAAATAGGGACTTTTTCTGTTTCCAATGCTTGTCTGCCAAAAAAAACCAATTCGGTTTAAAGCGAATGCGATTTTGATGTTCTGTTTTCTAAATTGGATTAAAAACTGAATTGAAATAAAAAGGTGATTTTATCCGTGATATACTCGGGACGCAATTATTTTATTTTCTTTGATGTCTAAAACTTCTGCAACCAGTAAGTCTTCTTCACCAACAACCGTTCGAATATATTCCATAAAAACACGGTCGCCATTTGCGGTCAGTGATTTTACTTTATAATTTAAACTGGGTAAACGTTCAAAAGCATCTTGCCACCATTCTCGCAGCGCCTCTTTACCAGTAACAAAACCGTTAGTCTCGGGTTTGTACATTTTTAGTTTTGGACTGAAATGGACAGCATCTTCATCATATAAAGACAATAGTTTTTCTAATTCTTTATTGTTGAAAGTTTCAAACCATTTAAAAGCAATTGATTGTAATTTTTCTGGTGTCATGATAATTAGGGTTTGTTTTTAATTAAAAAATCCCTTTTCGCTTTATGCGAAAGGGATTTTATTGCTATAATTTCAAAGAAATATTAAACGTTCTTCAAATTGATGATTTCTTGTTCGGTCAGTAATCTCCAGTTTCCTCTTGGCAAATTCTTTTTGGTTAAACCAGCAAAAGCAACCCTGTCAATTCGCAACACATCATAACTAAAGTGTTCGAAAATAGAACGTACCACTTTCACGTTAGCCGATCTTAATTGCAAGCCAATTTCGCTTTTTGCTTCACCATCAATGTAACTTACATCTTCCACAAAAACGCGGTGTCCGTCAAGAGTCAAACCTTTGTTTATTTTTTCTAAATCCTCAAATTTCAAGTTTTTGTCTAGTGAAACTTGGTAGATTTTAGATGATTTTTGGCTAGGTAACGTAAACTTACGAATCATATCCGTATCGTTTGTGAACAATAACAAACCAGTTGTATTCTTGTCCATTCTTCCCACTGCGCCAATTTTTGCAGTCGTAGAACCTTTAACTAATTCCAATACATTACGATATTCCTGACCTTCGTCCATAGCTGTCGTAAAGTTTTTTGGTTTGTTCAGCAAGATGTATACTTTTTTCTCCGGAGTCAAAGTGGCACCGTCAAAATTCACAACATCTCCCGGTTTTACCATGTATCCCATTTCGGTAACAGGAATGCCGTTTACTTTCACAGTCCCGGATTGAATATAAATATCAGCATCACGACGCGAGCAGGCACCTGAATTAGCAATGTATTTATTCAAACGAATTTCGTCTTTTACTTTCGGTCTCTTTGGTGCTTGATTTGGTTTTTTCTCTACTTTATCAGTAGCGATATCGGCAACTTTAGTATTTACTTTAACTTTTTTCGGCCCTTGAGCGCGCTTCTGCATGGCAGGTTTTGGCTTATTCGAACTTGGTCTTGAGCTAGTTGCTCTTGGACCACTTTTCTTATTATTGCCTTCCTTGTTATTCATAATATTCCAATAATTTGTGCAAAGATACTATTTATATAGTTGACAATCAATAACAGCCAATTATAAAAACGCTAACTATCTAGTTAATAAGCTAATTAATACGTTTTAGTTTCGTTTTTTGGAGCTATTTCCCGCTATCGTTTCAATCTTTTATTTTTTAAAGAAAAAAATAAAAGGATTTCCACTACTATCGGGGCTAACCAAATGGAGGTATTTAGTGTTTTTGAGAAAATTGTTTTCAACCTTTTATAATCCCGAAGAAGAAATAATCTAAACCGTCATCAACAATCTTTTTCCGTGCCACAAAACACTCGGATTAATCAATACAATACAAAAAACACCAGCTACGATAAGGAATTTGAGGACATTATGCAGTAACAGGAATTGTGCTTTTGTGTTTGATTTCCACAAGTAAGTCAAGAAAAAAATCAGACTGATGAGACAGGAATAAAAATAAATATCCATATAACCCACATCGTAAATTTCGATTAAAGCGTAAACTGGGAATACAGTTAGAATTGTCAAAACAGTAATTATTTTTTTGGATATTTCTTCGCCATAAACAATTGGAATCGTTTTGTAATCATTGGCTAAATCGCCTTTTAGGTTTTCTAAATCCTTAATCATTTCTCGAATCAACAGTAGTAGAAACAAAAAAGAAGCATGAGAAAAAATTACTCCAAGTTGTCTTTTGTAATTTTCGATTTCTTCAAACGGAATCTGATTGTAAAAATACAACAGTATCGCAAAAAAAGGTAAAACAGCCAGTAATGCAGCAGTCAAATTCCCTATTATCGGATATTTTTTTATTTTATGGGAATAAAACCAAATAGAAAATATATACCCTGAAAAGAATAAAAATACGCGCCAGGAAACAAACAAAGCCATTAAAGCCACAATAAAATTGAGTGTAAAATAGACGCTCAGTTTGGTTTTTTGACTCACTAATCGATCCAGCATCGACTTATTAGGGCGATTGATTAAATCTTTTCGACTGTCATAAAAGTTATTGATGATATATCCTGAGGCTATCGTGAGTGAAGAGGCAAAAACAAGTATAAATAAATTGAAATCGAGTAGGATGTCCAGCGCTCTTTTTTCGGGAGCCAGAATAAATATTGCCGAAAGGTATTGCGCCAAAATTATTATTGGAATGTTATACCCTCTGACAACAGAAAATAAACTGATGATTTTCATCACTAAAAGCTTATGTTGCCTGCTTAACATTTTTTAGTAGTAGTTTTTTGTCAAGTTTTTACAATGGTATAGCAAACTTGCCTATTTATGCTCAAATTTAGGATTTTGTTTTTAAAATCAACTTGATTTCTTTACAAAAACACACTCATGAGAATTCTTTTAAGAGGATATTGTGAAATAGTACCATTATTTATGGAAAATATAGTAGTAATAATTCTGATTTCATTTGATTCAAAAATGATTGTACTATTTTGGAGAAGAATCAGGATAAATCATTTCTCCAAATTCTTTAATTGGTAAAGGTTTGCTTAAAAGCGTTTTTACATATTTATTATTTTTTGCTTGTGTAATATCATTAGGGTCTAATGTAGAGGAAAGCATGAAAATTTGAGTTTCCTTTTTCAATTCTTCGGGTAGCGTTTCATATTCCAAAAGGAATTCGAATCCATCCATTTCTGGCATTTTAATGTCTAATAGAATAATCAGAGATTCTTCAAAACTCTTTCCGTGATCAATAAGCCATTGAATTCCTTCTTTACCATTATTGGCAGTACTTACATCAGTTATGTCAAGTGTTTTTTTTAGTAATTGTTTGGTGACAATTTGATCAATTGTATTGTCGTCAATTATCAAAATTTTATAATTGGGCCTCATATTGTTTCGGTATCGTTACTATAAATTTACTTCCAATATTCATTTTAGAATCTACGGTTATGTTTCCATTAAGATTTTCAACAGCTTCTTTTACTAAATAGAGACCTAAACCGGAGCCTTTCTTGTTGTTATTAGTCACAAAAAACATTTCAAAAATTTTGACATGGTATTCATTATTAATTCCGATGCCATTGTCTTCAATTTCTATTTTGTAAAATTCCCCTTTGACATACGTTTTAATTGAAATGTATTTTTTTTCTTTGCTTTCGTCAGTATACTTGATGGCATTTGACAATAAATTATTTAAAATAATTTTCAGTCTCAAACCGTCACTATAAACTTCATCAACTGATAATTCTTTTTTGATAGCAATTTCATTCGTCCCTTTAATATAAAGATGTTGAGCAATGATCTCATCTATAACTTTATTTAAACTAACGGAAGCAACGGTTATTTTTTTTCTCTTATTTCTCGAATAATCGATTATCTCTCTTATAAATTGATCTTGCTTATCAAGGCTTTGATGCATTAGGTCTAAATAATCCCTAATTTGATCCAGATCATCTTCTAATTTCACAATTTCAATTAATCCTTTTAAAGAAGAGATAGGGGATCTTAGATCATGTGAAGCACTGTAAACAAACTTGTCAAGCTCCTTATTGGCAATTATTAAATTCCTGTTTTTATCATCTGTTTCCTGTTTCGAGCGTCTTAGTCTGTTAACCATTACGGAGTAATAAAGGCTTACACTTCCGATGATCATCAAAGTAAAAAAGATATTGGTAAAAAGAAGATAGTTCTTAATCAAACGAGTGCCTTCTCCGAGTGCATCAGAAAAATTACGCTCATTTATTGTTAATTTATCAGTAATGATGTTTATCCGTTGGAAAATCTTTTGCTTGTCGTCCGGTTTTAAAGTATTAGCGTTTATTTTTTCGTAGGCTTCATTTCCAATCGATGCCAGTTGGTCAATTAAATAGTCCGCTTTTCTCCATTCATTAATAGCCTTTGCCAAGAAAGGAACAGCGTGGAAATGTCTAAATAGCCAAACCATATCATCCAAATCTTTCTCATGATTTCTGCCAGTCCTTAATCCATCTTTAATTGTTTTAATGTCACCATTATTGGTTAGGCCGATTCGTGCAATTTTATCTCCTTTAGGAACACTTAATTCTTCGTTGAATAACTCCCATTGAGTGGGATCTTTAGTATAAAGGTAGGTGATAAGGTGGCGGGTTGCATCTTTTTGCCCTTTAGAATAATGGGATTCTCCATTTACATACGCTCTGGATGCTGACAAGATTTTAATAGTCAGGTAGTTGATGATAATCAACGAAGAGCAAGATAGAATTACTATAATAAGGGGAATGAAAATATTGCGTAGCTTAAAATTTTCAATGATTTTACTTTCAGGCATATAGTTTTTTTTTGTAGGTAGAAGGCAAAAAAATCAGATGCTTAAAGATAGGATGTTTTTTTATTGAAATGTAAGATTTTGTTTAAATTTATTTCAATTTTTTTTATGTAGAATAATTTGATTTTTATTTCAAAGTTTTTTGTCGAAAAAAAAACATGCTTCTCAATATATGGTATTGCCACAGAACCATGAAGAAATACGAATGTTACAAGACAACTTTAGCCCAGTAAATTCATGATTTTCGAATGAGAAATAGAATTGTGTCTAAAAAGCAAATGGGATATATGCATCAAGGTAAACGCATGAGTGAATACAGTTAAAGATTTGACACAAATTCCATAAATTAGCACAAATTAATCTGTGTAAATTTGTGGAATTTGTGTCAAAAAAAGTTGAATTAAATCTATTGGCTCGATAATTCTCATCAAATAGACAACTTTTCAAACTCATACGTTTGCCTGATATATGCCTATAATAAGGATAACAAACGGACAATTTTTAGTGTAAGAAGCTTGTGCTACCTGCTTAAATTTGTAGTAGTTTAAAGTTAGAAGTTTTTAAAATTGATATACTACTTCTAGTTTATAATCCTTCAGGGAAGCTTTGGCTTTTTCTAAATCTTCGGTGAAGCCTAGGATGTAACCGCCACCACCAGAACCACATAATTTTAAATAGTAATCATTGCTGTCAATTCCTTGTTGCCAGATTCCGTGAAATTGTTCCGGAATCATTGGTTTGAAGTTATTTAAAACCACTTTTGATAATTTCTTGGTGTTCATGAACAATGATTTCATGTCACCACCAAGGAAATTTTCCACACAAGCGTCCGTGTATTTCACAAATTGATTTTTCAACATAGTACGGAAACCTTTGTCTTTCAGGTTTTCCATGAAAATGTTGACCATCGGAGCGGTTTCGCCCACAATACCGGAATCCAACAAAAATACGGCACCTTTCCCGTCAAAACTTTGATTCGGAATTCCTGTTGCTTGAATATTGTCTTTAGAATTGATCAGTATTGGAATGCTCAAATAACTGTTTAAAGGATCTAAACCAGAACTTTTTCCGTGGAAAAAACTCTCCATTTGAGAAAATATGTTTTTTAATTGCAATAATTTTTCACGAGTTAAATTTTCCAGAACCGTGATTTTATTTTGTGCATATTTATCGTAAATAGCTGCTACAAGTGCGCCACTGCTGCCTACACCATAGCCTTGAGGAATGCTGGAATCAAAATACATTCCGGTTTCAACATCATTTTTTAACGTATCTAGATCGAAAGTAACTAAATCAGGCTGTTCGTTTTGTAATGTTTCCAAATAGATAACAAAACGTCTCAAATTTCCATTTGATTTGATGGCTTCTTCAGATGGATTTTCATCTCTTTTAAGCGCACCGTTGTAAAAATTATAAGGAATAGACAACCCTTTTGAGTCACGAATGATTCCGTATTCTCCAAAGAGTAATATTTTTGAGTAAAATAAAGGTCCTTTCATATTAGATTGTAAATTAACAATTTGGGGTTGGTAATTATATATTGTAACAAATAATTTTTTTATAAATCAACTTGGTCTCCACGATTTGCCTCTTGAATTTCAAGATCAATTTCTTCCTGTTGTTCAGGAGATAATTCTTTCCAAACATCTTTTTTTTGTGCTTTGAAAATATTTTTTATAGCCTCGATTATAGTCTTGTCGTCAGTTTCTAACAACATTTTGATCAATTCTAATTTCTCGTATTGAATGTCCATATTTTCAGCTCTTTAAAAATTAAAGATAGGAAAAAAACAAATTAATTCAACAAAGCTCCATTTCCAATTTCGTCACAAATGTACTGACCATTTTGACAATAGCCAACTAATTCGTTCTTAATAAATTGTAAAACAGTAACCGCTACATTTTCAGGATACAAAACATGCACATTTGCACCGGCATCCAGCGTGAAGCAAACCGGAATTTTAGTTTCAGTTCTAAATTTCCAAATCGCATTTATGATTTGTAATGTGTTCGGTTTCATCAATATAAAATAAGGCATCGAGGTCATCATCATGGCATGCAAAGTCAAGGCTTCACTCTCCACAATTTTGATGAATTCTTCCAGATTACCGTTTTCGAAAATAGAAATCAGTTGGTCTAAATTTTCATGCGCTTGTGCAAATCGCCTTTCGGCAAAAGGATGGTTGTACATTAAATCATGACCCAGGGTACTCGAAACTTGTTTTTCACCTTTGTCAACCAATAAAATGGTGTCTTGAAAATTCTTAAAATTATCATGAATTGCATTTGGAAATTCAATGCCAAATAAATCGGAACTTCCTTCAATATTGGCGTGATTTCCCCAAACTACCACACTTCCTTTTACACTTCTGCAAGCACTACCAGAACCCAAACGTGCTAAGAAAGACGCTTTTTGAAAGAAATAATCATCTGTCATTTCTGGGTTTAATGCTTTTTCTAAACTCATCAAGTTCATTGCCAAAGCCGCCATTCCTGATGCTGATGAAGCAATTCCGGAACTGTGCGGAAAGGTGTTTTGGGTATCAATCGTAAAATGATAAGCTGCTAAAAACGGTAAATAGATTTCAATTCGCTCCAGGAATTTTTGGATTTTTGGTTTGAAATCTTCTTTTGGTTGTCCTTCAAAAAGCAAATCGAATGAGAAACTATTACTCGTCACATTGAGCGCAGTCGAAATGTCTTTTTTGGCGAAAGCCAATTTGGTAATGGTTTTACAATTATTCAACGTAAAACTCACCGAAGGATTTGCAGGGATTTGATTGTCTTTTTTGCCCCAATATTTTACCAATGCAATGTTACTGGGTGCGCTCCACTGGAAATTTCCTTCTTCAACCGAATGTGTATATTTTGATGGAATAAAATCCTTTGCTGAAATCATGAATTTAAAAATTTACGCAAAGATACTTTTTTTGATTTATTTGTTTATTCGTTTATGTGGTTAATCGGTAGAAAGATTTAAGTAAATTTGGCAAATAAAAAAATAACCATATAAGTTATATAAGTCCATCTAAGGGTTTATTTAATACTCTTTTTTTAAACTTATATTTTCTTAAATGGCTTATACGGTTTGAAAAGATAGTCTATTTCAAAAATTTAAAACATTAAAATGAATAAAATTACCCGAATATTAGCTGTTGTTGTCACCTGTCTTGCTATTGGTTATTTCTCTGGAATGGTGACTAAATCAAGCATTGAAACTTGGTATCCAACGCTGATAAAACCAAGTTTTAATCCACCCAATTGGATTTTCGCGCCTGTTTGGAGTATGCTGTATGTAATGATGGGAGTTGCTGCAGGATTAGTTTGGGACCGAATAGAAGCGGAGAAAGAAGTCGTAAAAAAAGCGTTGGTTTTCTTTGCAATACAATTGGCATTAAATGCGCTGTGGTCGTATTTGTTTTTTGGATTGCACAACCCAATGTTAGCCGGTTTAGAAATTATTGTGTTATGGTTGATGATATTTGAAACGTATATTCAATTTGCCAAAATCAATAAAATTGCAGGTTATTTAATGCTTCCGTATTTGGCTTGGGTAAGTTTTGCCGCCGTTTTAAATGGTACTATTTGGTGGTTGAACAGGGTATAGTGTTCGGTCCAGACGCTTCGGGATTAGTAATCAGTTTGTCATGCTGTATAAAAAAGCTGTATTTTTTTTCAAAGTCTTTATAGCTTCTTAAATTCAATATTCTTGGTCGATAAAAAATCCATCATCGATAAGATATTACTGTTCTCTAATAGTGTTTTCGATTTTGGATCTGCATCACAAAATTGAAGAAAAAGGGATATTTCCTCTGGTTTTAATTTTAAAGTTTCAATATAAAATTTTTGATCGCAGGTAGTTGTCGCTAATGCTTTAAACTCAATTTGAGGAACAGTTTTTTTAACTTTCTCTTTTTCTTTTTTGAATAAATTATAAATCATTTTACCAATTCGAATAAAATCCATTCCATTTTCAATAGTTCCATCGTAAACACCCGTTTTTAGCCTTTTTGCAGCTTTCTCTAAAGCCAATTTATCCAACTTTCCTTGTTCATACGCTTTATCGGTACTTAATTTAATGGAAGGCATTTTTGTAACCACAACTTCTTCTAATTGTTCTGGTTTTAGGATTAACAAAATTATAAGATTACTTTTGTTAATGGTCTTTTGATCCAATGCAATTTTTTTAATATCATGGTCTTTTGAAATAAAAATGAGTTCATCACCCGCTTTTACTAACATAGAAAATTCTCCAGAGGCATTTGTAATAGTAGTTTTTTTAGAACTGAAATTAGCAACTTCGACTTTTCCGACAGGAAATTGTTCGTGTAAAACTTTGCCGCTAATTAGTTTTTCTGATTGTGAAAAACCAGATTGAAACACAAAAACCAATAAGGAAACAAAAAAGTAGTTTTTAATCATTCGTAATATTTTAATTACAAACATATTGAAATCATTCAATGAAAATCAAAACAGAATAATAAATTCCTGTTAATCAAAAACTAAAGTTCTCTTAATTAAAGTCTTGTAGGATAATTGCTTTAGTCTTTCATTTTTAGTTCAGTTTGTAGTAGAAAATTGTAAATGAAAACAATTTTCTTTTTTTAAAGTCTTTATAGTTTTTTGAATTCAATGTTCTTGGCATATAAAAAATCCATCATCGATAAGATATTATTGTTCTCTAATAGTGTTTTCGATTTTGGATCTGCATCACAAAATTGAAGAAACAGGTCTATTTCATCTGGTTTTAATTTTAAGTTTTCAAGATAAAACTTTTCGTCACAGCTGCTTCTTGCCAATTGTTTGAATTCAATTTGAGGTGCTTTGTCACCAGATGTTTCTTTTACCAAAAGTTTAAATATTGTTTTTCCAATTCGAGCTAAATTCAGTCCTTTATCAATGGAAAGGTCGTCAATCCTTGTGTTTTTTAATCTGTTTTCAGTTCTTTCGGCAGTAATCTCATCTCTTTTTACTTGTTCCCATTTTGTATCTAATTTCCAATCAATATTTGGAATTTGTCTAATTATAATTTCTTCCAGTTCTTCGGGTTTTTTTACCATTGAAACTGATATTTTGTTGGTCGCAATATCGTTTGGACTTAATTGGATCCCTTTTAAATAATATTCTTTTCTGTAAAAAATAATACTGTCATTGACTTTGGCTGATAATACAAACTCACCTTTGATATCGGTAGTAGTACTTTTTTGGGTTGTTTTATTGATTACATCGACATTTTGCAGTAAGAAATTGTCGAACATGACTTTGCCTTTGAGTGTTTTTTCGGTTTGTGAAAAACCAGATTGAAATACAAAAATCAGTAAGGAAACAAAAAAGTAGTTTTTAATCATTCGTAATATTTTAATTACAAACATATTGAAATCATTCTATGAAAATCAAAACAAAATAATAAATTCCTGTTAATCAAAAACTAAAGTTCTCTTAATTAAAGTTTTGCAGTACAACGATTTTGGTCTAAATAGCATTCGCCACAATAAACCCGCTTGTCCACGCATTCTGGAAATTGAATCCGCCTGTAATCGTATCAATATTGACAATTTCACCAGCAGAATGAAGGTTTTAGTAGAACTTTATTTTCATGGTTTTGAAGGAATACTGAAGATTATAATCCATTTTTTTTTACAAAATTCATCATTGCAGCAGTGTTTTTTAATGATGTTTTTCTAATAATATTTTTTCTATGTGTATTAACCGTGTGAACACTTAGATGGAGTTGGCCAGCAATCTCCTTTGATGAGAAGCCCTCAATTACGAGCCTCATTATTCGGATTTCACTTTCTGTGATGTTGATATTGTCCTTCTTTTTTTCTAATAACGTTTTGTCAAAATGGTCCAGAATAGGAAAATGGGGATTACCATTTTTGATGTTTTCAACAGCTTCAATTAAATCGGATTCTCCAATGAATTTGGTTAAATAACCAGAGATTCCCATTGTTTTTAGTTCTTTAATTAATTTTATTTCTTCTTTCATTGAAACAACTAAAATTTTTATGCCTGGGTAGTTTTTTCTAATCTTTTTAGTGGCTTCAAAACCATTTAATTCAGGCATGTTTAAATCTAAAATAATTAAATCTGGAATAGATAAATTCAAATGACTTAATAGAGACTTACCGTTGTTGAGTATTGCAGTTACGACTCCTATTTGGTTTCTGTCTATAATGTTTTGTAATCCATCACAAAAAAGGGTGTGGTCGTCTACGATGAAAATATTGTATGATTTTTCCATTATAATGGTATTTGAATAATAAAAATAGTTCCATCTGTATTTGTATCACAAGAGTAAGTTCCTTTGAGGTATTTTATTCGGGTTTGAACATTTGATAATCCAATCCCGTTATTGATTTTGTCTTTTTTGAATCCAATCCCGTTGTCTTCTATTATAATTTCTATTTCATTGTTTTCGATGTAGATTTGAATGTCTATTTTGGTTGCAATGGCATGTTTGATGGCATTGTGTATGATTTCGATAATGATTCTATAGAGATGTGTTTGTTTGCTTTTTTCGAGAGTTTCAAAATCGCCGGTGTGGTTAAAAGAAAATAAAATGGTTGGATAACTACTCTGATAAATTTGTATTTTTTCTTCTACAATTTCTTTTAGATCAGAATAATCAAAACATTCTGGCATCATTAATTGGCTAATGTCTCGAACTTCTTCATAAATCGTTTTTAGATTGGAAATGATTTTTTGTTTGGCGCCATTGTTGTCATTTTTTTGTGAATCATTGAAATAATTCTCAATCATTAATCGTAGAACGGTTAATCCGCTGCCAACTTCATCGTGTAAATCTCGTGCGATTGATTCTCTTTCGTCTTCTTGTACTTTTAAAATTTTAGACGTTAAATCTGCATTAACCTTGATTCCCTCTAATTGAAGTGCTATAAAATTATCTCTTTCTTTTTTGTGTCCATAAACAAAAAAGGCTGTAAGCAGCGTTATCTCTATTAAGAAAGAAATTTTAATTCCGTTTAAATGTCTGATTTCTCCGAAAGTAGCTATTCCAAATTTATGTAAAATTAAAAAAACAACGGATAAAAACATGAATAGGTTTGAAACTAAAAAAGCATAAGCTGTTTTGTTCTTTTTAACTAAAGCATAGATTAGAGCCAGTAAATATACCGTTAAAGACAGATAAAATAGGTTGTAGGAGCAACTTCTAATTTGTCTCAGGACTTCATTTTGAGAAGCAAACATTAGACTACTAATAAGCAATACTATGCTCATTGCTAACATGGCTAAATTGATGTAATTTATAAAAGGATATATTTTAGGGTACTTTGTTTTGTAATTTGTAAAAAGTAAGAACACTTTAATAAAAAAGAACAGTGCCATACTCGAAAAAAAATTCTTGGAAATTAAAACCTCATATTTCAATATCGTTTTTGGAAGCAGTACCGCATCATAAAGATGTTCTCTAATAAAAAAGAATAATAAGAAGGTCAAGTAAAAAACGAGGTATACATAAATTTTATTTCTCAAAAGGATAAATAAGAAGACATTAGTCAGTAAAGCAAGTGCTAAAAAGCCTAAAAAAAGACCGAAAAATAAGCCTTCAAATTGGTTGAAGAAGAAATAATCTTCGACTGTTGTAAAGTCCGAAGTGGTGTAAATGTTATTTTTAATTGTGGGCTTTATTTTTACCAATAAAAGTTTTGTTTCGGTGGGTTTAAAGTCGATTTTCAAACAAGGGAACAGTACTTTAAATTTCCTTTCTTCTAATGGTTTATGTGCCGAAATGCTTTCAATAAACTGTGATTTTTTGTTTTTTATTTCAAAAAAATCAAAAGAAATCCCGTCATTATAAAAATTCCAAGCATACGATTGATCTGTCAAAGCGGTATTGGTTACTTTCAAAGCGAGCCAGAAGGTGCTTTTGGTGAAGCCTCCGTTAAATATTCTGGAATCTTTGTGTACGGGTTTAAACTCATTATTGGTCAATTTGTTCACTAATTGATCTGCCGTCATAGCGTTGGAGACATCTTCAAACGAGTGATAATAATTCCCCAAAAGAATTGTATTAGCACCGTTTACTTTGAGCGTATCCAAGTTGTTTTGGGCAAACATTGTGCTGAAAGCAAAGTACATAAGCAGAATTACGGTGTTTTTTGGCATACGCAAATGTATCATAAATAGTTTGTGTAAATATACCTACTCTTAGGTATTGTTTACCCTTGACGATATGTTGAGATTTGTAAATATATTAGAAACTAAGTAAAGATAAGGGATTGATAAATAAGCCCGTTAGCCGAAAAGGGTTTTATAGAGTAGGCAAATTAAATTATAGAAATTATGAAAAACAGCATGAAAGCTATTCTAAAAACTTTTTTGGCACTACTATTAATTAGTACATTGACATTTTCGTGTTCTAATGATGATTCGTCTCAACCTAAATTTTCAGAAACTCCAACTGCGCTTGCAAAATTCGACGGAAGCAATTTTGGCACCTACAAAGGAGTGTTTACGGGTTCTACCGGAACAATAGTAATCAATCTTAATGATGACAATACCAAATCTGCAGTTTTAACTATTGACGGGAAAGCGTATACTTACACAGCTACAGAAACCAGTGCCAACGGTCAGGTTACTATTGGATTAACTTTTACAAATGGAGCTTCTTCATTTGATTTCAATGTTAGTGCTTCGGGTGAAGAACCAAATATTACGAACATTATAATTATTGGACATCCATTAGCTGGTATTGAAATACAGAAGGAATATTCAGATAAAATTGTAAAATGTTACATTGGGACCTATACTGGTTTAGATAAAAAAAATTATGAGCCATTCAACATGAGTTTGTCAAAAGATAAGCTTATTGGTTTAGCTGCAAGACCAGTGTCTAATGAGGAACCGGTGTCAATGACAGGAAGTGTATTGCTAAATACATTTATGGGAACGGCAGGAAATGGTTCTTTTAAAGGTACCATAACGGACGAAAATATAAATGGAACTTGGGAAAACACAGATGGCGATAAAGGTACTTTTAGCGGAAAAAGAGCCCTTTAAGCCTTGATTCACATAATTACGGAAACGTTGGATAAGTATGTTTTAAATCTTTTATAAATGTGTTTTTTTCAGAAGTTTAAAAAAGGGTTTGATTTTAAATAAAAATCAAACCCTTTTTTAAATCGTATTTTCAAATTAGGATTGGATTTTGCAACTTCTTATCTAAGTATTGGCAATAGCATTCGCCAAAATAAACCCGCCTGTCCACGCATTCTGGAAATTGAATCCGCCCGTAATCGCATCAATATTCACGATTTCACCTGCAAAATAAAGGTTTTCGTGCAGTTTGCTTTCCATCGTTTTGAAGTTGATTTCTTTTAAATCAATTCCGCCGGCAGTCACAAACTCTTCCTTGAAAGTGCTTTTTCCGTTGACCTGAAAAGTACTATTCGTTAATTGATTGGTTAGATTTTGCAATTGTATTTTTGACAAATCGGCCCATTTAGTTTCACCTTCAATTCCTGAAGCGAGTACTAAACTTTCCCATAATCTATTGGTTAATTGGAATGGGGATTTTTTTGAAACCGATTTTTTCGCGTGTTCTTGTTTTAATTCTTTCAGCTTTTTCTCGACATCCGCTGTGTCGGCATCATTCAACCAATTTACAAAAATGGTAAACTGATAATTTTTATCGAATAAAATTCGGGCTCCCCAAGCGGAGAGTTTTAAAATTGCAGGACCGCTCATTCCCCAATGGGTAATTAACAAAGGTCCTGTAGAGGTGAGTTTGGTGTCTTTTACCTTTACGGTAACTTGTGCTGCTACGCCGGGTAATTCTTTTATTCTGGCATCTTTGATGTTGAAAGTAAATAGGGAAGGAACCGGACTGACCACCGCATGACCAAAAGTTTGTAGCATTTCCCATACTTTAGGATTACTGCCTGTAGCTAAAATTAGTTTTTCGACAAGATAATTTTCATTTTGGGTTTCTATTTTCCATAGATTATCTTTTTTGAAAATAGATTGCACACTTTCTCCTGTAAGTACTGCAATTCCCAGTTTTTGTGTAGCTTTCAGGAAACAATCAATAATCGTTTGAGACGAATTCGAAACCGGAAACATGCGTCCGTCAGCTTCAATTTTGAGTTCTACGTCATGTTTCTCGAACCATTCAATGGTGTCGCCAGAACAAAACTGATGAAAAGGTCCTCGTAATTCTTTTTCGCCACGCGGATAAAACTTCACCAATTCGTTCGGTTCGAAACAAGCGTGTGTCACGTTGCATCTTCCACCACCGGAAATGCGAACTTTATTCAGTACTTCTGTACCGCGTTCCAGAATGGCTACTTTTAGTTTTGGATTTTTTTCCACAATGTTGATTGCTGTAAAAAATCCTGCAGCGCCGCCACCTACTATTATAATGTCAAAATTTTGATTCATATTCTATTTGGGAAATCAGTGATGATTCCGTTTATGTTGAATGTTTTTATTTTTTGAATATCTTCTAATTCATTTATGGTCCAAGGGAAAACCTGCAATCCTTTTTGTTGCATTTGAGCCGTATTTTCTTTTGTTAATAAATGAAAATGCGGATGAATGGACTTTGCCTGAATGAATTTGGCGAAAGCCAACGCCAAGTCTAAATCGGTTTCTGTTAAAACGCCAATTGGAATTTTATCATTCAAAAACGCCACTTGTTGCAGCGCATTCCAATCGAAACTGGAAATTAAAAAAGAATCGTATTTCCACCCTTTTTTAGCAACATATTTCTCAATGAGAGAAACCACTTTATCTGCCGCTTCATAACTTTTAAGTTCAATATTGATAAAACAATCTTGGTTTACCAAATCAAAAACTTCCTTCAGCGTTGGAATTTTATGTACTCCATTTATTCGAAAAACGTTCAATTCTCGCAAAGATAATGTATTTATAAAGCCTTTTCCATTGGTTGTTCTGTCAATGGTTTCGTCGTGAATAACAATTATTTCGCCATCGGCGCTCAAATGTACATCGAGTTCAATCCCGTCCACTTGCATGTCTAATGCTTTTTGGAACGAAATAAAGGTGTTCTCCGGTTCATATCCTTTTGCGCCACGATGTCCAATTTTGAGCATTGTTGTCTATTTTCTGGTAAAGGTAAACATAAAAAAAACGCCTTCATTTCTAAAGGCGTTTTGATGAAAATTAAATTTAATCTCTTTTCAGTTCTGTTCTGGAATTTAGGTTTTAATTCAATTCTAAAATCAGAACCGATTTTCCATCCAATGAAATCTCGTCTTTCAAATCGAATGCTTTTCCTGTCAAAACATCTTTTCCGGATTTGAAATTTTTGATGTTTTCCTGAAAACGATTTGTTTTGAATGTTTTTGCTTCCGCAGTATTGTTGATGACCACCATAACGGTTTCCTTCTCGTTATATCTAAAATAAACATAGACATTATTTTCAGGAATGTAATGCGTCATTTTTCCGAAATGGATTACCGATTTTCCTTTTCTCCATTGAAACAATTTCGATGTAAAATCAAAGAATTTATTCTGTTCTTCGGTTCTCCCTGCTTTTGTGAATGCATTGTTTGTATCGCCAGCCCAACCTCCCGGAAAATCTTGACGGATGTCTGCATCGCCTTTGCCTTTGTCACCGGCCATCCCGATTTCTGAACCGTAATACGTCTGCGGAATTCCACGAACTGTAGCAATCAGAGTCATTGCCATTTGGTATTTTTTGAAATCATTTTTATAAATATGGTTGAATCTTCCAGTGTCGTGATTTTCGACGAAAGTCAACAGGTTATTCGTATTTGCATATAAAAAATCATTCGTGAAATTGTCGTAAACCTTAATCATTCCGTCGCTCCAAGAAGCCTTGTCTTCGTTGAAAACATTACCGAAAGCATCGTGCAACGTGAAATCCATTACGCTTGGCAAATAGGAATTGTAGCTTTGAATAGCGCTAATCGGACTGTCTTTTTGCCAGTAGGACATTTGTGCTTGGTCGTGCATCCAAACTTCTCCGACGATGTTGAAATTCGGGTATTCGTCTGTAATTGCTTTGGTCCATTTTGCAATTCCAACTTTGTCATTATAAGAGTATGTATCGACTCTGAATCCGTCTAAATCGGCGTATTCAATCCACCAAATGGCATTTTGGGTAAGATAATTTAGAACCAAAGGATTGGATTGATTCAAGTCAGGCATTGAAGGAACGAACCATCCATCCATACAGTTTTTGGCATCAATTGCCGAAGTATTGGTATCAAATTGAGTTGTCATTCTGTAGTTCGATTGCGAAAATCCTGGGAATTGATGCACCCAGTCATAGGTTGGCAAATCTTTGTACATCCAATGTTCGGCACCCCAGTGATTCGTCACATAATCTTTGACCAATTTCATATTTCGCTTTTTCAATGCTGCCGAAAGGCGAACATACTCTTCATTGGTTCCATAGCGCGGATCTATTTTGTACACATCCGATTGTCCGTATGTATGGTAGGAATACGCTTTGTCGTTGTCTTCGCAGAGTGGCGTGCTCCAAAGTGCAGTAACTCCCAATTCTTGCAGATAATCCAGATGTTGTATCATTCCTTTAATATCGCCACCGTGGCGTCCTCCGGGTAAGCTTCTGTTAGCTTTTTCAGTAACCGATTTGTCATTGTCGTTGTTTGGATTTCCGTTAGCGAAACGATCCGGCATAAGCAGATACATCATATCCGAAGAATCGAAACTTTTGCGTTGAGCGGAATTCGGTCTCCTTTGTTTTAAAGCATATTTTTTTGTGAAAGCAACTTTTTTGTTTTTAGAAAAGGAGAAAACCAATTCCGATGCAGGACTATTTTTGGTGTCGATGGTTACAAAAACGTAGTTCGGATTTTCAGTTTTTTTAATGTCTTTTATAACAATATTATTGGAAACAGAAACTTCATTTTGAGCAATATTTTTTCCGTAAAACATAATCTGAAGCTCCGGATTTTGCATGCCAGCGTACCAAAACGGAGGCTCGGTTTTCTGAATTTGAGCATTTACTGAAACGGATATCAATAAAACGATAGCCATTATTTTATTGAATAAAAAGGTATTTATGTTGAACTGTATTTTTTGAGTACTCATAATTATTTTGTTGAATTAAGGTTCTACTGGAAATATTGTGAAACATCAAAATAAAATTTAAACCATATAAGAAATATAAGGACATCTAAGAGAAATCTATCGAAGTATCAACTTAAAGGAACTTATATTTCTTATATGGTTAACTAAAATATTTATTTATTTTCAATTATACTAATCGCGTAACCGCCACCTTGCACAGAAAGCTGCGATAATTTTGATTTATTTGTTACAGCCACTTTTTTGATAGTGTACGCTTGCGGATTTGTTTTGTAATGAGCATCCTTGGCATCTGCATAAATGGTTGCCGTGTATTTTTTGCCTTTTTCAAGGAAGCTGAAATTGATGTTTGATGTACGGCTTGTATCCCCGTTTACATTTCCAACGAACCAGTTATTGGTTCCTTTTGCTTTACGGGCTACAGTTACATAATCGCCAGGTTCTGCTTCTAAATAGTTGCTTTCATCCCAATCGATTGCTACATCTTTAATGAACTGAAATGCATCAGCAAATTTAGTGTAATGCTCAGGAAGATCCGCCGCCATTTGTAACGGGCTGTACATGGTTACATACAAAGCCAATTGATTTGCCAAAGTGCTGTTTACATGCGATTTGTTATCAGGATTCAATTTGCTTAAATCCATTTCGAAAATACCAGGCGTATAATCCATTGGTCCGCCGATTAAACGGGTAAAAGGTAATACCGTTACGTGATTCGGTTTAGAACCTCCAAAAGACTGATATTCCGTTCCTCTGGCTGCTTCGTTACCAATTAAATTTGGATAGGTTCTGCAAATTCCTGTTGGACGAACGGCTTCATGCGCATTGACCATAATTTTATAATCGGCTGCTTTTTCAAGGGCATATTGGTAATGATTTACAATCCATTGGTTGTAATGATTTTCTCCACGAGGCAAAATATCACCTACATAGCCACTCTTCACCGCATCATATCCGTTGTCTTTCATGAACTGATACGCTTTATCCATATGACGCTCGTAATTACGTACCGAACTAGACGTTTCGTGATGCATAATCATTTTAACTCCTTTTGATTTTGCATACTCGTGTAAACCTTTCACATCAAAATCCGGGTAAGGCGTCACAAAATCAAAAACGTAATCTTTGGAGTGCCCAAACCAGTCTTCCCAACCTTCGTTCCAACCTTCAACCAGAACACCATCAAAACCATTTTGGGCTGCAAAATCGATATATTTCTTTACATTGGTATTATTTGCACCATGTTTGCCATTGGGTTTTGCTTTTGAAAAATCAGTAACACCAAGTTGTACCGAAGGATATTCATCAGTATATGCCCAAGAGCTTTTTCCTGTAATCATTTCCCACCAAACACCAATATACTTAACTGGTTTTATCCAAGAGGTATCCTCAATTTTACATGGATCATTCAGATTCAATGTCATTTTTGAACCCAAAATGTCTTTGGCATCATCGCTAACAATTATCGTTCTCCAAGGTGAAACACTCGGTGCTTGAATGTATCCTTTGTCGCCTTTGGCATCTGGTGTAAGCCATGATTCAAAAACCATGTTTTTATCATCCAGATTCAAATGCATGCAAGAATAATTGATTAACGCCGCTTCATGCAGATTAATATACAATCCGTCTTTAGTTTTTAGCATAAGCGATGTCTGAACTCCGGTTGGAGAAAAATTCTTTTGTGAAACGTTTGCAGTGTAGGCAGCTTCAGATAATCTACGGATTTCAGATAATTTCGATTTTGTATAATCGTATTCCTGTGTGTCATAATCTCCCGGAATCCAAAAAGCGGTGTGGTCACCCGTCATGGCAAATTGGGTTCTTTCTTCTTTGATTACAAAATACGTAAGGTTTTTTTGAGAAGGGAATTCATAGCGAAACCCAAGACCATCGTCAAACAAACGGAAACGAATTATTAACTGTCTGTCGGTTCCTTTTTGGTTTAAGGTTACCGCAAGTTCGTTATAATGATTACGGATTTTTGCCACTTCTCCCCAAACCGGTTTCCAGGTTTCATCAAAAGTGGTTGTTTTAGTATCCATAACAGTAAAATCATTCAGTAATGATTTCGTGTCATTTTTTAGTTCAAGACCCAATTTACTGGATTTAACAACCTCTTTGTTTTTGTATTTAAGGTTGTAAGTTGGAGTGCCATCGCTTTGCAGCGAAAATTCCATCACAAATTTTCCTTCGGGGGATTTTAATTGTTGTGCTCTGGTTATGTTACAAAATGTAAGCAAGATGAAAGCGGAGAAAATGAAATTCTTCATGTTTTTAAATTAAAAAAGTTATAAACCTGAGTTCGATTATTATTCTGTTTTTAAACTGCCGTTAATGTGCTAGATATAATTTACGTCTCTATCCTGCAAGGTCTTTTTTGACCTTGTAGGTATGACAAATTAATCTCAACATACCTACAAGGTTTTTGAAACCTTGCAGGACTCCTTAACTTTTTAATAGTCAATAAATTATTGAAACTATTATTTTAGACCATTTCAAATTTTGTAGCGATTACAGTTTGTCCATTTACCACAATGGCTAAATCGGTATCTCCATCCACAGAAAAAGTGGTTTCCTTATGATTAATAGCTACTTTCAGAATCTGATTTCTGAAATTGATTTTAAACGAATAGCCATTCCATTCTTTTGGAATTTTTGGAGAAAAATGAAGTTGGTCTTCTTTAATTCTCATTCCGCCAAAACCTTCCACAATACTCATCCAGGTTCCGGCCATAGAAGTGATATGACAACCTTCTTCCACTTCTTTGTTATAATCATCTAAATCCAGACGAGAAGTTCTCAAATAGAAGGTATACGCCATATCCATTTTGTCTAATAAAGCAGCCTGAATCGAATGTACACAAGGAGAAAGTGAACTTTCATGAACCGTAAAGGATTCGTAAAATTCAAAATTGTTTTTTAGTTCTTCTTTCGAAAAATGATCTTCGAAGAAATAGAAACACTGTAAAACATCGGCTTGTTTAATGTATGGCGAACGTAAAATTCTGTCCCAAGACCATTTTTGGTTGATTGGTCTTTGGCTTTTGTCTAAATCGGCTACGCGAACTAATTCTTTGTCCAAGAAACCGTCTTGTTGCAAATACACGTTATGTTCTTCGGAAAAAGGGAAGTACATATTATCCGAAACTTTTTTCCAAGATTGTAATTCAGCATCCGTGATTTTTACTTTTTCGGTAATTCTTTTGTGATCCGAAGGATATTCCAATGATACTTTTTGAATCTGTTCGTACGTATATTCCAGACACCATTTGGCAATATAATTGGTGTAGAAATTATTGTTTACATTGTTCTCGTATTCGTTTGGACCGGTAACTCCAAGAATTACGTATTGGTTTAAATTAGTCGAAAAGTTGGCTCTTTGGTGCCAAAAACGAGCAATTCCTATTAATACTTCCAATCCTTTTTCAGGAATATAACTGTAATCGCCTGTGTATCTGTAAAAATTGTAAATGGCAAATGCGATGGCTCCATTTCTATGAATTTCTTCAAAAGTAATTTCCCATTCATTATGACATTCTTCACCGTTCATCGTTACCATTGGATACAAAGCGGCGCCGTTAGTAAATCCTAATTTGGCAGCATTTTCAATGGCTTTGTCCAATTGATTGTAACGGTAGGTCAATAAATTTCGAGCCACTTCTTGATCTTTGGTCGCCATGTAAAACGGAATGCAATACGCTTCAGTGTCCCAATAGGTAGAACCTCCGTATTTTTCGCCCGTGAATCCTTTTGGTCCAATATTCAAACGGGAATCTTTTCCTAAATAGGTTTGGTTTAACTGAAAAATATTGAAACGAATCCCTTGCTGTGCTTTTACATCGCCATCAATGGTAATGTCTGACATTTCCCAAATTTTTGCCCAAGCATCAATCTGGTCTTGCAACATTTGGTCGTATCCTAATGTTAATGCAGACTGAATTACTTTTTCCGCAGCAGTATTTGTATTTTCATGGTTTAAAGAAACCGTGTAACCACCAATTTTTTGGATGGATGACTTTTGGCCTTGAGCAACAATTACATCGTAACTAAATTGAATTTTATCGGATGTTGCATCAATATTGGAAGGAGAAATAGCTGTTTTTTCACCATTAGTCAAAATGCTATTCTGCATGAAAGTAGTTACTTTGAAATGTGTTTTGAACGTTTGAGCCGTTACAAAAGCTTCATTTCCAGATTTTTTTACGTCAAGCGGCTCCCAGAATTTTTCTTCCCAGTTGGCATCTTCATTGGTTACACCAGCGTCGATATACGGTTTGTAAATTATTTTTGAATCTTTGTTTAAAGGGATGATTTCGTAATTAATTACCCCAACTTCATCTAAAACGATAGAAAGAAAACGACGAATAGTAACTGCGATTTCAGTTCCGTTTTTTAAAGTCGCTTCAAAAGAACGATTGTACCAACCTTCTTTCATATTCAGCTCACGACGAAAGTTTTTGACTTCTGAACAGGTATTCAAATCCAGTTTTTCTCCGTTGATTTCGATGTCGATTCCAATCCAATTGGGTGCATTTAAAACTTTGGCAAAATATTCCGGATAACCGTTTTTCCACCAGCCCACTTTGGTTTTGTCGGGATAATATATTCCGGCAATATAACTTCCTTGGAATGTTTCTCCAGTATAATTTTCTTCAAAATTAGCACGTTGCCCCATTGCCCCGTTTCCAATGCTGAACAAACTCTCAGATGATTTCACGCTCTCTGCATCAAATCCTTCTTCTATGATAGACCAATTATCTGGTTTTATATAATCTTGATTCATTTTTTCTAATTTAAAGATTCAAAAATTTTAAAATTTAAAGATTGTAATGCTATTCTTAATCTCAAATAATTTTTGATTCTAGTTTTTTAATCTTTTAATTTTCAGTTGTTTATTAATTCCTTAATAAAGTTGGTGTCAATTTCAGTGAAATCTTCAAATATGTATTTTGCTTCATGCAAAATCGCTGCTTCACCAATTCCTACACTGGTCATGTTTCCAATATTGGCAGCTTGAACTCCTGCAACTGAATCTTCAAAAACAATGGCGTCTTCTGGTTTTGTGTTTAATAATTTAGCCGCAATCAGGAAAACTTCAGGATCCGGTTTTGCATTTGACACATCATTTCCATCGACAATAGCGTCAAAATAGGGTAGTAATCCTGTTTTTTCCAGAATGGGTCTGGCATTTTTGCTGGCTGAACCTAAAGCGATTGGTTGTTTGTTTTCTTTCAGAAATTTTAAAATGGTGAAAACTCCCGGAAGAATTTCACTTTCGTCCATATCAACTAAATAGGATAAATAGTCCTCATTTTTTTGAACCAACCATCGGTCTTTATCTTCTTGTGCAGCTTCTACTTTTCCTAGTTCTAATATAATATCCAAAGAGCGCACGCGGCTCACTCCTTTTAATAATTCATTATGCTCCAGTGTAAATTCAATATTTAATTCATTTGCGATTTTTTGCCACGCTAAATAATGGTATTTAGCCGTGTCAACAATCACTCCGTCCAAGTCGAATATAAATGCTTTTTTATTCATCGATTATTGTTTTATTACGTCATCAACATCCTGTACTTTAACTACTAAAACAGCAGCAATCAAGAAGCTGACTCCACTAGTGACTAATGCAAATATGGCATTGTCATTGTATAAATATTTTACTAATGGTCCGCCAATTAAGGCGTTGATAATTTGAGGGATAACGATAAAGAAGTTGAAAATTCCCATGTAAACTCCCATTTTCATTGGAGATATTGATCCGGCTAATATGGCATAAGGCATGGATAAAATACTGGCCCAAGCGATACCAACACCTATCATAGACAGGACTAGCCAGTCTTCATTGGGTACAAAATAAATGGAAATCAATCCAAGACCACCAACAATTAGCGAAATAGAATGCGTCAATTTTCTACCGAATTTTTTTGCGATATAGGGTAAAGCAAAAGCATAGAACGCGGAAACCAAATTGTAAATGCCAAACAGTACGCCAACCCAGTCGCCTGCATTTTGATAGGCGGTACTTTTGCTATCCGTAATAGGTAAGTCGTAAATATGATGGGCAATGGCAGGAGTAGTAAAAACCCACATTCCGAAAAGGCCAAACCAAGAGAAAAATTGTACCCAACTCAATTGTCTCATTGTAGTGGGCATTTTTCTAAAATCGTCAAAAATGTCTAATAAACTCGATTCTTTTTGATTGGTATCAGAAACTCTGGTTTCCTGATGCGCCATTTCGTCTTCAAATTGAGCTAATTCTTCCGGAGAATATTCTTTGGTAGTAAAAATGGAAACAAGAATTGAAGCGACAAGAATGACTGCTCCAATGACAAAAGATAAAATTAAGTGCATAGGAACGCCACTATCTTCATTTTTATTTGAAACGCCAAACCAATTCGTCAAAACATAGGGTAACAAAGAGCCAATAACGGCACCAAAACCAATTAAGGCCGTTTGCACACTAAATCCTAAAGTTCTCTGATCCGTTCTTAAATTGTCTCCTACTAATGCTCTGAAAGGCTCCATAGCAATATTGAAGGAAGCATCCATAATCATCAGCATTCCTGCACCAACCCATAAGGCAGGTAGAAACGCAATAAAAATTTCGGCTTGTGGCATTAATATTAAACCAATTGAGGCTAATAAAGCACCGACTAAAAAGAAAGGTTTTCTTCTTCCAAATTTCCCCCAAGTTTTGTCACTGTAGTGTCCAATTATAGGTTGAACAATAAGTCCCATTAAAGGGGCAATGATCCAAAACCAGGAAAGTTCGTGGACATCAGCACCAAAAATTTGAAGAATTCTGCTGGCATTAGCATTTTGAAGGGCAAAACCCATCTGTATTCCTAAGAAACCGAAACTCATGTTCCAAATTTCCCAGAAACTTAATCTACGCTTTTCCATTATCGTAATTTAAAAAATTAATACGATAAGCGCTATGCTTATCAAAACTTATCTTATTTTCGAAGTAAAAGTTGAAGCTTTGATGGGGTAAATATAAAAATATATTTCAGACTTTTATTTTTTAGAAACGAATAAAAGTAAAGAATTTCAACTACAAGGTTGTAGTAATGAATAAATTAACAAATAAAGACTAATTAGTTGATTCTCTTTCTATCAAATGAGTTTCAATTACTTCGGTTTTATAGTTTTCATCTTCTTCATTTTCCTCAGATTCGAGTCTTTCTATTAGCATTTTTGCCGCTTTATTTCCCATTTTTATTCCACTCTGGCTTACGGTTGTAATAGTAGGTGTAGAATATTTTGAGATTATGCCATCGGTAAAGGCAATAACCGCTAAATCTTTAGGGACGTTTAATCCTATTTTGCTTGCGGTTTTAATTATGGTTACTGCAAAAAGCTCATTTACTGCAAAAACAGCATCAATGGCTTTGTCTTCCAGCAGTTTTCCAATGGTGATTTCGCAGGTGTCAATATCTTCAATTTTGATAATTAGGTTCTCATCAAAAGGTATTCCGTTATCCAGAAGTGCTTTAATATAACCGTCAGTCCTTAGTTTGCCTACGCTAACATAGTCAACGGTAGTTACCAAGGCAATTTTTTTTCTTCCTTTGTCAATCAAGCTTTGAACCGCTTCATAAGCCGCAGATTGATCGTCTATGATTACTTTGTCGCAAAGGATATCATTTGTAACTCTGTCAAACATCACAACAGGCATTCCTTGATTGATTACTTCTGTAATGTGATGAAAGTCGCCTCTGAATTGGGTTTCTTTTGAAAGTGACATAATGAAACCGTCAATGCTGCCATTAGCAAGCATTTCCATGTTTAAGACCTCTTTGTCAAAGGAGTCGTCCGATAGGCAAATGATTACACTATAGCCGTTTTCATTGGCTACCTGTTCTATTCCGTTAATAACCGTGGAGAAGAAATGGTGAACAATTTCAGGAATAATGATCCCAATAGTTTTAGTTTTTCTGTTTTTTAGGCTAAGGGCTATATTATTGGGCTTGTAATTATAGAATTTAGCAAAGGCCTGTACTTTTAGTCTGGTTTCTTCGCCTATTTCAAGACTGTTTCTCAGGGACTTTGAAACAGTAGAGATTGATACATCTAATTCTTTTGCAATTTGTTTGAGCGTTATTTTCCTTTTCATGATGAAGATGTGGTAATAATTTATTTCTTAATAAAGATAAAATTAAATTTTATAAATGGTAATTAAACTGATAAAATTTTATGTAAATCAGAAAGTTTTCAACACTATTACGTTTTCGTAACTCAAATAAAAAGAGGTCATGTCGGAGGTGACAAATTTTACATAAATTTAACATTCGAAGTAATAGTTAAGCATAAAAATTCAAGAAAAAAATTAAATTAATTTAAACAAAAAGTATGAAAACAATTTATAAAAAGTTGTTAATTTTAGTACTGCTACTCCCTCTTAATATTCTGGCTCAGAATACTATTGGCGGAACTGTTCTCGATAAAGTATCAGGACAGCCTATTCCGGGAGTAAATATAAAAGTACAAGGTACCGCTAATGGAGTTTCTACTGATTTTGACGGTAAATATCAGTTATCTAATGTTAAGAAAGGCGATAATATCGTGTTTTCTTATATTGGATACAAAAATACGGTTGTTAACTACGATTCTCAAAAATCACTAAATGTATCTTTAGAAGAAGATTCAAATCAATTAAAAGAAGTTGTAATCCAAGTGGGTTACGGCACCGTTAAGAAGAAAGATGCTACGGGATCAGTTTCTCAAATTTCTGCTAAAGAGTTTAATAAAGGGATTAATGTAACTCCTGAAAGTTTGATTAGTGGCCGTATTTCAGGTGTTAATGTTACAGGTGGCGGAGCACCAGGGGCTAAAGCGGATATTAGAATCCGTGGAGGATCTTCTTTAAATGCTTCTAATGAGCCGTTAATCGTTTTAGATGGACTTCCTTTAAGCAATACAACACCGAGTGGTGCTACAAGTATTTTATCTACAATTGACCCTAATGATATCGAGTCTTTTACCGTTTTAAAAGATGCTTCTGCAGCTGCAATCTACGGATCTAGAGCGGCAAATGGAGTTATTGTTATTACAACTAAAAAGGGAACAAAAGGTGGAGTGAAAGTTAATTTTAGTTCTCAAGTTGGTGTAAATACTGTCGCTAATACGGTAGATGTATTAAGTACTGACCAATTTCGTGCATTGGTAAATGAAAAAGGATCTAACGCACAAAAAGCGCTATTGGGTACTGCCAATACAAACTGGCAGGATGAAATTTTTCAAACAGCGTTAACAACAAACAACAATATTTCGGTTAGCGGAGCTTTGTTTGATAAATTACCTGTAAGATTATCTGTTGGGAATGTGAATAATCCTGGAATCTTAAAAAACACTTCTTTTGAAAGAACTACGACATCAGTATCATTAAATCCTGTTTTATTTGATAATCATTTAAAAATTGATATCAACGGAAATCTATCCTTTGGTAAAAATAGATTTCAAGATGAAGGCGCTATTATAGGAAGTGCAATTGGATTTGATCCTACACAACCTGTTTTTGATTCAAGTTCTCGTTATGGAGGCTATTTCGAATGGTTAGAGGCTAACGGTAATTTACCATTATTACCAGCAAGAAACCCAGTGGCTCGATTAAATCAAGATGAAAGAAGAGCTACTTCTACCAGAAAATGGGGAAATATTCGATTAGATTATAAATTTCATTTCTTTGAAGATTTAAGAATAGTTACAGAGGCAGGTATTGATAGATTTGATAGCAGTGGATATACAGAAGTAAGCACGCAAAGTGCTTTAGGGTATCAGCCAAATGCGTTTAGTTCTGGTAATTGGGTAAATTTAGGAAATTATTCTACGTATACAGATGCGCTTCAAAACAAAAACTTAAATACGTATTTTAATTATACTAAAGATTTAGGGAAATTTAAAATTGATGCTACGGCGGGTTACAACTATCAGTTATTTCAAAAAGAAAAATATGAGTCTGGTGAGCTTAGACAGCCAACTCCTAAAGAAGATGTTATAACAGATCCAATGATCAACTTACAATCGTATTTTGGACGTTTGAATTTAGGGTACGATAGCAGGTATTTAGTGACTTTAAATTACAGAAGAGATGGAACTTCACGTTTTTCTAAAGAAAACAGATGGGGTAATTTTGCAGGAGCAGCTTTAGCATGGAATGTGGCTGAAGAGGCCTTTTTAAAAGATAATGCTACTCTTTCCGGTTTAAAATTAAGATTCGGATACGGGACGACAGGTCAGCAAGATATTTCTGCTCAGTATGATTATTTAAGAAGAGTAACTTTAGGGACTATTAATTCACAGTATATTTTTGGGAATACAGTTTATACAACAGCTAGACCTGAAGGATATAACGAGAATATCAAATGGGAAGAATTAGCAGAGATGAACTTAGGTATAGATTACGGATTCCTTAATGATAGAATTACAGGATCTATTAACTATTTTGATAAAGAATCAAGTGATTTATTAGCAGATATAGCGGTTCCAGATGGTGCAAATATTAGAAATCAAGGTTTCTTTAATATTGGTAGTGTGAGAACAAAAGGAGTTGAATTTAGTATTCAATCAGATATTATTAAAAATGATAATTTGACTTGGAATGTAGCTTTTAATGCGACTTATATTGATCAAAAAATTTCGGAGTTAGGAGTTACCGTTCCAGGATTCCAGGGTTATACGACAGGAGCTATATCGGGAGGAGCAAATAATAATATTCAGATTAATTCAGTAGGATATGCTCCAAACTCATTTTTTGTATATGAGCAATTGTATGATGCGAATAAGAGACCTATTCAAGGAGCTTATGTAGATAGAAATGCAGATGGCAAGATTGATGACGGCGATCGTTACAGATACCATAAAGCGGCACCAGATTGTACTTTTGGATTGTTTTCTACATTAAATTATAAAAAATTCGATTTCACGATGAACTGGAGAGCCAGTCTAGGAAATTATATTTTTGACAACGTAAGTTCTGATAAAGGATACTCAGATGCTGGTTTAAGAAGACAAACGGATTTGTCTAATGTTAGCTCTGATTACAATAATACAGGTTTTACTTTTGAAGATAACGGAACACAGCGCTATTTGTCTAATTATTTTGTAAAAGATGCTTCTTTTATTAAACTTGATAATGTAACTGTTGGCTATACTTTAGATAAAGCATTATTAAAAGCAGCTTCGTTACGATTTACAGTTGGTGTTCAAAACGTTTTGATATTAACAAAATATGACGGTTTAGATCCAGAGAAATTCAACGGAATCGATGGGAATGTATATCCAAGAGCCAGAACTTTCTTGTTCGGAGTAAATGCAAATTTCTAATAGGACATTAAAAAATAAAATTTTTAAAAATAAACAAAATGAAAATATCATTTAAATATATATCTTATTTTCTCCTATTCATTTTAGGATTGAATTTAACGCTTATTTCATGTACGAGCGACTTGGATGTGACTCCAAAAGATGATGATGAGTTTCTTTCTGAAACCTTTTTTCAAGATCCGGCATCGTATAAACAAGTATTGGCAAAATTATATGCCGGTTTGTATGTAGGAGGTAATGATGGAGATGGGGCAGCAGATATTGCAGGAATAGGAGGCGATTTTAGCAGTTATTTGAGATTGCTTTTCGTAACGCAAGAATTTACAACAGATGAAGCAATTATTGCTTGGGCTGATGGTACTTTGCCAACATTAAATGCTCAAACCTGGTCGCCTGCTAATGAGTTTTTGGCCGGGACATTTTCAAGAGCATTTTATGAAATTAGTGTCGCCAATGAATTTTTAAGACAAACTACAGAGGCAAAATTAGATGCTAGAGGTGTTGATGCTACTTTAAAAGCAGAGATTGCTACTTTTAGAGCTGAGGCTCGTTTCTTAAGAGCATTTTCCTATTACAACTTAATGGATTTGTTTGGGAATGTGCCTATTACTACAGAAAATGATCCTGTAGGGTTATTTTATCCAGTACAAAAATCAAGAGCAGAAGTTTTTGCTTTTGTTGAATCTGAATTAAAAGATTTAGACAATAGTTTGGCTGCTTCAAAAACAAATGAATATGGTAGAATTGATAAAACTGCGGCTAAATTTTTATTAGCACAAGTGTATTTGAATGCTAAAATATATACAGGTACCGATAAATTTAAGGAAGCGGCGACATTATGTAATGAAATCATAACAGCATCAGGGTATACTTTTGCTAATGTTCCTTACAGCTATTTATTTTCTGCAGATAATAACAGAAACGGAGCTCAAAACGAAGTCATTTTTCCAATTATAGGTGATGGTAATGCTATTAGAGCTACAGGTGGAGGGATGAGTTTTATTATGCACGCTTCTATCGGAGGTAGTATGGATGCCGCTTCTAGAGGTATGGATGGTGGATGGCAGGGAATTAGAACTCGTAGAGAGTTTGTAGCACTTTTCCCAGACGAAACCGCTACAGCAGATAAAAGAGGAACATTTTATACTGATGGTCAAACGTTAGATATTGTCAATGTTGGAACTTTTACAAATGGTTATGCTGTTACAAAATACATTAATAAAAATTCTGACGGTACTGCTGCGCAAAGAAATGACATTCCAGATATTGACTTTCCTATGTTCAGGTTATCAGATGTGTATTTGATGTATGCAGAATGTGCTGTAAGAGGTGCTGCTGATACTGACATGGCAAAAGCAGTTGGATATATCAATAAATTAAGAACAAGAGCAAATGCTGCCACAATTACAGCGGCAAATATGAATCTTAACTTTATTTTAGATGAAAGAGGAAGAGAATTGTTTTGGGAATGCCATAGAAGAACGGATTTAATTCGTTTTGGAAAATTTACAGGCGGAGATAAAATTTGGCAATGGAAAGGTGGTTCTATAAACGGTAATGCAACTGAGGCTTATAGAGATTTGATGCCTATTCCAGCAAGGGTTATTCAAGCGAATCCTACGTTTAAACAAAATCCCGGATACAACTAACGTCTTATAAAACAGTAAAATGAAAAATATATATATAATTTTAATCGCATTTATTGGTGTATTAGCGGTTTCATGTAATGCGGATGATGTTGATAATAGGCCAATAATTGAAGCGCTTTCGACTCCTGAACTAACTGCGCCTATAACAGGGAAACAGTTTGTTTTAAATGAAGATAATGCTTCAGTAGAGGCAAGTAAATTTGAATGGTCAGTTGCCAAATATTCTACAACTGTAGTCGTTTCTTATACTTTATTAATTGATAAAAAAGGAGGTGATTTTAGTACAGCGAAAATTCTTGGTACAATCAAGAATCTAAATCAACTTAGCATTTTGGTAAAAGATTTAAATTACACAGTTAAACAATTAGAAGGCGTAGCTGGAACGGAAGGTTTTTATGATCTTAAAGTAATGTCAAGTGTTTCAGGGGCTGTTGTTATGCTTTCCGAGAAGAGTATTACAATTGCTGTTACTCCTTATAATGATGCCGTAGCGAATAACTGCCCAAATCAATATGCTGTAGGTGCGGGAATTTCAACTGCAGGTTGGGGTTGGAATAGCCCCTTAACGTTGGTTTGTAATGATAATATTTTAGTTTCTACAGCTGATTTAATTAATGATAGCTTTAGATTTTTTACCACTAATGGAGATTGGGGTTCTGGCAGAAATTACCTTTGGTATATAACAGAAGGATATAAAATCAGTTCCTCTTTAGTGAATGCTAATGATGGGGATTCAAATTTCAAATTTACTGGAACACCAGGAAAATATCGTGTTAAAGTTGATCAAGTTGCAAAAACAATAACTGTTGCACAAGGGGAAACTGCTGCAAATTCAATTTGGTTAGTAGGAGCTGCTACTCCTGGTGGTTGGTCTTGGACTGATGATAAGGAAACAGAATTGTCATTAATATCAGATGGTATTTTTGAAGTACCATTGGTGTTAAAATCGGGAGAATCTTTTAGAGTATTTTTTGGTAATGATGGAACCGAAAATGGAAATTGGGGTACGGGTAAAAACTACCTCTATTATTCAGGAGAAGGATACGCCATTTCTTCAGAGTTAGAAAATGCTTTGGATGGAGACAGTAATTTTAAATATACTGGAGCAACAGGTCTTAGGATTTTTAAAATCAATACCATTGCTAAAACGATTACATTGAACTAGTATATAATATAATTTATAAAAGGGCTATCTACGGATAGCCCTTTTTTTATAAAACGAACCAATAAACCATACTATGAAAAAAACGATACTTTTATTATTATTTTTCCTTTCAATTGTCGCTTCTGCCCAGAAACAAACGGTACCTTATTCTATAAATCCAGCCACTTTTGAGGAGACAACTGCTATTACCATTACCATCAATGGAAGTAGTATAAATGAAGCGACTTGGGGAGTTACCGGAAATGCATTATACATGTGGACCTGGTCTTTTGACAGCAATGATGCGAACAGTGTTGATTGTCCTACTAATGGTTCGTGGACAGCATCTAACGAGGCGAACAGGTTTGCCTATAATTCAATTACCGATACGTATACTAAAACCTTCACGCCAAATACCTTTTATAACAGAACAGGAATTGGGAAAATAGGTTTTTTGGTTAAAGCAAAGGATGGAACTGGAGATAAAAAATCGCAAGATAATTTTGTCGAAGTTGGAATTTATCAGGTTACACTAACTACTCCAGCTGAGAATAGTTCTACCATTATTGCTTCAGGCGGAAGTTTGACTATTGCAGCCACTAATACCGGTGGAAATGCCAGTTATGTATTGAAAGCAAATGGCACAAATTTAAATACCAATGCCGCCACTTCAACTTATTCATATAATCATACAAACATTACAGGTAATCAAAATTATGAATTGCAGGTTACTCAAGGAACAACTGTAATCACTAAAAAGTTCAGTGCTATAGTTAATCCGAATGTAGTTAGTGAGTCTATGCCGGCAGGTTTGTTGGATGGAATCAATTACAACACTGCCGATGCCACAAAAGCAACTTTAGTTTTGGATGCGCCATTCAAAGATTTTATTTATGTAGCGGGAAGTTTCAATAACTGGCAACCTACGGCTTCTTATGCAATGAAAAAAGATCCTGTCTCTGGCAAGTTTTGGTTAGAATTAACCGGATTGGTTTCAGGTACAAATTATACGTATCAGTATTGGGTAGTTGATGCAACACCTCTTGCAGGAACGCCTTCTTTAGTGAAAACTGCCGATCCGTATTCGACACTTGTTTTGTCTCCTTATGATGATCCTTTTATTCCGGCTTCGACCTATCCAAATCCTCCAGTGTATCCTCCAGGTCAGGAACGTGAAGTGACGGTATTACAAACGGGGCAAACGCCTTATGTTTGGAGTAGTGCCACTACAAATTTTGTTAAACCCGCTAAAGAAAAACTAGTAGTTTATGAATTGTTGGTTCGCGACTTTGATGCCAACAGAAGCTATCAGGACTTGATTAATAAAATCGATTATTTCAAAAATTTGAAAATAAATGCGATTGAATTAATGCCCGTGATGGAATTTGAAGGCAATGAGAGTTGGGGATATAATACCTCTTTTCACATGGCTTTGGATAAATTTTATGGTACTTCAGATAAATTAAAAGAGTTTGTGGATTTATGCCATCAAAACGGAATTGCCGTTATTCTTGATGTGGCGTTGAACCATGCTTTTGGAAGAAATCCAATGGTTCGTATGTGGATGAACGATGCTGATGGTGACGGTTGGGGTTCTCCTTCAACGGAGAATCCGTATTTCAATGCAACGGCAATGCATAGTTATAGTGTAGGGGAGGATTTTAATCATCAACAGGCAAGAACGCAGAACTATGTGCAACGTGTGATTAAACAATGGGTAGAAGAATATAAAATTGACGGGTTGCGTTGGGATTTAACCAAAGGATTTACCCAAAATTGTCCGTCTAATGTTGCTGGTGGTCAGGATGCCTGTACCGGGGTTAAACAACAAGATCGTGTTGATGTTTTGAAAAAATATGCCGATTATTCTTGGTATTTAGACCCGACTCATTATACTATTTTTGAACACTTAGGGAATGATGATGAAGAGCAACTTTGGGCGAATTACAGAATTAATGAAACGCCAAGTAAAGGAATTATGATGTGGGGAATAATGACCGGTCAATACAATGAATTGTCTATGGGGTATTCCGGAAATATTTCTCGTATGAATAGTACGAGCAGAGGCTTCACCGCAAATAGATTGATGGGTTATGCCGAAAGTCATGATGAAGAACGCTTGATGTATAAAAATTTACAATTCGGGAATAGTTCAAATATGGCCCATAATGTAAAAATACTAAATGTAGCTTTGTCTAGAATGTCAGCAATTGGAGCCGTTTCTTTATTGGTCCCGGGACCAAAGATGATTTGGCATTTTGGTGAGCTAGGTTGGGAAAATTCTATTTTTGCTTGTAATAATGGAACGGTAAACACTTCGTCAGATGCAACATCTGGGGATTGTAAATTAGATACCAAACAGCAACCGCAATGGGTGAATAATTGGCTTGAAAATACCAACAGAAATAAAATTTACAACGATTGGGCCAAAATGATTACGATGAAAACTGTAGAGCCTGTTTTTTCTGGAACTGCAACCATGTCGAATACCAGTTCGTTGTATCCAAACATCAAAATTACCAATAGCGCTTTGGCGTCAAGCCAACTTAAAGATGTTTTGATCTTGGCTAATTTTAATGTAACCGCACAAAATGTAGCAACTGGATTTCCTTACACTGGAGAGTGGTACAATTTGATGGATAATACGACAATTACGGTGATGAATGTAAATGATCCAATAACAATTCCGGCTGGTGAATACCGAATCTATGGAAACAAAACGGCCTCTTTGGCAATAGTTGATTATGAAAAAACACCAACTGTTTTATTGTATCCAAATCCGGCTTCCAGTTATTTTACTTTAAATGCTGCGACTTCTAAAGTTCAAATTTTTTCTATAACGGGACAATTGGTAAAAACGTTTGATGCAAATCAATCCGAAGGGCATCAATTTATGATTAGTGATTTGAATCAAGGTCTTTATATAGTAAAAGCGTATGATGAGAATAACGGAATTCAGGTGATGAAGTTCATTAAGAAATAATACGGTTTGTTTGTTTTAATGTTTGAAAGGCTGTCTGTAAAAAGGCAGCCTTTTTTACATAAAAAAACTGCTCCATAAATGAAGCAGTTTCCAATAACAATTAAAACTAAAATCTAAATTTTACCGTCTTTAATTTCTTCCACAATTTCAGGATTCAACAAGGTTGAGGTATCGCCAAAACTAGAGTAATCCCCTTCGGCAATCTTACGCAAAATCCTACGCATGATTTTTCCGGAACGGGTTTTGGGTAAACCGGAAACAAACTGAATTTTATCTAGCTTGGCAATCGGTCCTATGTGATCGGATACGTGTTGATTGATCTCTTTACTTAGATTTTCTCTGTCGCGATATTCTCCTGTTTCTTTTAGAATTACAAAACCATACAAAGCATTCCCTTTAATGTCATGTGGGAAACCTACAATGGCACTTTCGGCAACTGCGGGATGCTCATTGATGGCATCTTCTATCGGTGCAGTGCCCAGATTGTGTCCTGAAACAATAACCACATCATCTACACGGCCTGTAATTCTGTAATACCCAACTTCGTCACGCAAAGCGCCGTCGCCAGTAAAATATTTACCTGGAAAGGTAGAAAAATACGTGTCTTTATAACGCTGGTGATCGCCCCAAATGGTTCTGGCAATTCCCGGCCAAGGAAATTTAATACACAAACTTCCGGTAACTTGATTGCCTTCAATTTCGTTGCGCTTTTCGTCCATCAAAACGGGTTGGATTCCCGGTAACGGTAAAGAAGCGTATGTTGGTTTTGTTGGGGTTACAAAAGCAATTGGCGAAATCATAATTCCTCCTGTTTCTGTTTGCCACCACGTATCTACCACAGGACATTTTTTATCTCCTACGTGGTTGTTATACCAATGCCAAGCTTCTTCATTGATAGGCTCTCCCACGGATCCAATCACTTTCAAAGAAGTTAATTGGTAGCGTTGTACGTATTCGATGCTTTCTTTTGCCAAGGCTCTAATAGCTGTTGGTGCGGTGTAAAATTGTGTAACTTTATGCTTTTCGATCGTTTGCCAAAAACGACTGAAATCAGGATAAGACGGAACGCCTTCGAAAATTACAGTCGTGGCTCCATTCAATAAAGGTCCGTAAAGAATGTAGGAATGTCCGGTAATCCAACCGATATCTGCGGTACACCAGAAAATATCATTGTCCTCATAATTAAAAACGTTCTTAAACGTATAAGCGGTATACACCATATAACCCGCTGTAGTATGCACCATTCCTTTTGGTTTTCCGGTTGAACCAGAAGTGTAAAGGATGAATAATGGATCTTCCGCATCCATGATTTCAGCTACATTATTATCAGAAGCTTTGTCTAAAAGAGGTTGTAGCCATTGGTCACGACCTTCTTTCATATTGATCTCTGAGTTGATTCTTTTGGCAACCAAAACGTTCTCCACACAAGGACAATTTACCAACGCTTCATCAACAATACTTTTTAAATCGATCGTTTTGTTCCCGCGATATCCACCATCTGAGGTGATGACCATTTTACATTCGCTGTCATTTATTCTCGCAGTCACTGCCGAAGCGGAAAATCCTGCAAAAACAACCGAGTGAATGGCTCCAATTCTGGCGCAAGCCAAAGTGGTAATGGCTAATTCAGGAATCATTGGTAAATAAATACAAACACGATCTCCTTTTTGGATGCCTTGTTCTTTCAATACGTTTGCCATTTTACAAACGCGCTCGTATAATTCATTGTATGAAATGTGCAATGCTTCTTCATTTGGATCATTCGGCTCAAAAATGATAGCCGTTTTATCCCCTTTTTTGGCAAGATGTCTGTCGATACAGTTTTTTGTAATGTTTACTTTGGCTTCAGTAAACCATTTTATTTCGGCTTCAGCCATATTAAAATCAACTACTTTGTCCCATTGTTGGTACCAAGTAAAGTTTTCGGAAGCAATTTTATCCCAAAATTTTCTAGGCTCTCGAATTGATTTTTTGTAGTGTTTGAAGTATTCTTCTAAGTTGTTAATTTTATAGTAACTCATGATTATTGATAAATTTTATAAATTATAAACCCCTATTTTATATTTTTTTAATGTTGCAATGATTTCTTCCACAATGGATTCGTCATCGATAGTTGACGGAATCTGGAATTCATCGCCATCTGTAATACTGCGCATTAGTTTTCGGAGGATTTTCCCCGAGCGCGTTTTTGGTAATCGTTGTACAATGACAACATTTCGTAAAGAAGCTACTGCTCCAATTTGCTGCCGAACCAGTTTAATGGTTTCTTGTTCCAATTGATAATGCTCAATTTCGGCTCCTAATTTGGTTACCACCAAAGCCAAAGGAATTTGCCCTTTTAATTCGTCATGAATTCCGATAACGGCACATTCAGCAACCGATTGGTGGGAAGCAACAACTTCCTCCATTTCCGCGGTCGATAAACGATGTCCAGCTACATTAATGACATCATCCGTTCTTCCGGTGATGAAAATATAACCGTCTTCATCCTTGTAACCACCGTCTCCGGAGAGATAATAACCATCAAATTTACTGAAATAACTGGCTTTAAAACGTGCTTCGTTCTCCCAAATTCCCAACATATTTCCAGGAGGCAAAGGTAGTTTTATGACTACCAAACCTTCTTCATTGGCGCTTAATTCTTCGCCGTTTTCATTAAAAATCCGAATATCATACCCACAAACTGCTTTAGTTGCTGAACCGGATTTTACCGGCATTTTTTCAATACCAAGAGAATTGGCAATCATTGGCCAGCCCGATTCTGTTTGCCACCAATGGTCAATTACAGGAATAGGAATGTGCTGTTGGTACCATTCTAATGTGGCATTGTCACAACGTTCTCCCGCCAAAAATTGATTTTTTAGAGCGCTTAAATCATATTGTTTGATGAATTCTCCGTCTGGATCTTCTTTCTTGATGGCTCTGATGGCAGTTGGGGCCGTAAACATGGTGCCTACTTTATGCTCTGAAATTATTCTCCAAAACGTACTCGCATCAGGAGTTTTTATGGGTTTCCCTTCAAAAATTATAGTGGTATTTCGATTCAATAACGGTCCGTAAAGAATATAGCTGTGACCCACTGCCCAGCCCATATCTGAAGCCGCCCAAAAAGTCTCGTCTTCCTTTACATTATAGATGTATTTCATGGAAAATTTCAATGCCACGGCATAACCACCAGTATCTCTTACAATCCCTTTTGGTTTACCCGTAGTGCCGGAAGTGTATAAAATATACAGCGGATGATTCGAATGCAAAGGAACACAAGGCGTTTCTTCAGACCCATAAACCAATGCATCGTAATCCACATCATACTTCTTAAACGGAATTCGGGCACCTAATTTTCTATTGAAAACAATTACTTTTTTTGGTCGGTGTGAAGCGAGTGCAATGGCTTCGTCGACTAAAGGTTTGTAGGCAATTAATCGGTCAATCTCTATTCCGGAGGATGCCGTTATGATTGCTCTGGGTTTGCAATCATCAATTCTGATGGCCAATTCATGCGGCGCAAAACCTCCAAAAACAACCGAATGAATCACCCCAATTCTCGCACAGGCCAACATGGCAAATGCAGTTTGAGGAATCATGGGCATATAAATTATGGCAGTATCTCCTTTTTTTAATCCTAGTGATTGCATGCCTCCGGCTAATTTTGCCACTTCCGTTTTTACTTCTGAATACGTATATTTTTTTACAGTTTGTGTTACTGGGGAATCATAAATAAAAGCGGTTTGATCGCCATAACCATCCTGAATATGCTTGTCTAATGCGAGATAACAAATATTTAATTCGCCATCTTTGTACCAAAGCGGATATCCATTCTCGTCTTTCGACAAAATCGTTTCCGGTTTACTATACCACTCAATTTCATCTGCCTGCGCTGCCCAAAATGCTTCCGGTTGGTCGATGCTTCGGGCATAAATTTCTTCGTATTTCATGGTGTTGAATTTGTTCCTTATTGAATTAAATCCTGTACTTGTTCTACTAATTTTTTGATTGAAAAGGGTTTGACCACATATAAATTGGCACCTAATGAAAGTCCTTTTTCAATATCTTTTTCTTTGTTTTTTGCCGAAAGGAAAATGACTTTGCAATGCCGCAATCGCTCGTCTTTTTTTATTTGTTCCAATGTGGCAAAACCATCAACCATGGGCATCATCACATCCAGAATAATCACATCCGGGAGTTGTACTTCTAAAATGTCTAAAGCCTCTTGGCCATCGCGTGCTATAAAAACTTCAAAATTGTTCTTTTTGAAGGTATATTCCAGTGCCATAACAATGTTTGGCTCGTCATCTACAATTAAAATCTTCTTCATTTTTCAACTATTTTCTGTTGTATTGTAATTGGGTAATGTAAAGATGAAAGTGGCTCCGTCAGTTACATTATTTTCACTCCAAATACTTCCTTTATGGTGTTCTATAATTTGTTTACAAATGGCTAAACCTAAGCCGCTTCCCATTGGTTTTTTAATGTTTTGGTTTCTGGATTGATAGAATTTATCAAAAATGGCTTCGGCATCTTCTTTTTTAATTATTTTACCGTTGTTGTGAATTTTGACTTCTATATTGGTTTCGTTTTCAAGGATCGAAAGGACTATTTTTCCATTTGTTTCCGAACAAAATTTTATCGCATTCGACAATAAATTATGAATCACTTGTATAATTCGTTCTTCATCATAAAAAGCTCTTATTTCTTTGTTTGAACCATCGAATTCAATACTTATATTTTTGTTTTTAATTAATTGATTCAGGGAATCTAACGTGTTTTTAATGGTCTTTGTAATGTTGTTTCTGGACAAATAAATCTTTTGTTTTCCGGTTTCGAATTTTTCTAAATCCAGAATTTTATCAATCAAACGGTTCAAACGATCCGACTCGGATATGATGTTTTGTAAAAACTGTTTTCTCAACTCTTCCGGAATGTCATCATCGTCGTGAAGAATTTCGCTTGCGGCACGAATAGCCGTTATTGGTGTTCTCAATTCATGGGTAACCGTATCCAGAAATTCATCTTTTTGAATGTCTTTGTTGACCAGTTCCTGATTGGCATTTTTTAACTGTTCGGATATTTTTTTTAATTCATTCGAAGTGTCCGTCAACTTCTTGTTGATAATGATGTTTTCTTTGGATTCCTCCAAAATTCGCAACACTTCGGGCAAGCTGATTTTATCTTCTTTGACTACGCTTGATATTAATATTTTGGCGGAAGCTGTACCAATATGCCCCGTCAATAAATTCTCGGCAAATTTTATAAATCGGGCATCTGCTGTTGTGATATTTTTATCAATATTGTATTTTAAATTGAAAATAGTAAGCGCTCGTTTTGTTCTTTCTTCGCCCAGAAATCGCTGCAGCACTTTTTGAATATCAGAGATGTAAGCGGTTCCTTTCCATACAAAAGCATTTTCGTGATTGGTAATGTATTTGTCAATATCCACAAACATTTCGGCATAATTGCGTTCTCTATAATTTCCTTTGAAACTTACGGAAACGGCCAAATAACTCATCAAATTGATTAATAAACTCCAAAAAACAGCATGTGGTATGGGTTCTAAATAATCCAATCCAAAAAGTTGAAATGGTTTTAATAATTCAATTCCCCCTGGTCCCTCTTGAATAAATAGGCTTGTTGATTCTGTAATTCCAATGGCGTAAGGAATTAAAAGCGTATAAAAACAAGTTAAAAAACCAAGAATAATTCCGGTTACAGCGCCATTTTTAGACCCTCTTTTCCAGAATATGGCACCAAAAAAAGAAGGAGCCAATTGCGCTATAACTACAAAAGCTACTAATCCGATGGAAACCAAAGAATAGTCGAGAATGAAAATTCTATAGATGGCATACGCCAAAATAATAAGTGAAAAAATTCCTATTTTTCGGCTGTTTACAATTCGTTTGCTGTTTTTCTCTTGAGATGTATTCAGCAACGAACCAATGAATCCATATGGAATCAATAAGTTGTTGCTCAGCATGGTTGCCAATGCAATTGAAGAGACAATAATCATGGATATGGCTGCTGAGAATCCTCCAAGAAATACTAAAATGGTCAATAAATTATTGTCAAAAAACTGTGGAATCAATAAGGAATAGGTATCTGAATTGAGTCCTTTGCCTTCAAAAAGGATGTTTCCGCCCCAAGCTATTGGAAATACGAAAATATTAAAAAGTAACAGATACAATGGAAAAAGCCAAATCGCCGTTCGAATATGGGTTTCCTTATTGTTTTCTACAATTGCCGTATGAAATTGTCTTGGCAAAAGAAAAATGGCAAACATAGATAAAACACAAAGGAAAAACCAATTGATTCCGTTTGTAATACCACCGATTGTATTTTTTTTGTCGAAATCTTTAAGAACTGACGCTTTTTGGTAAATGTCATCAAATCCATCAAAAACAAAGTAGGTAACATAAATACCAACAATTAAAAAGAAAATTAATTTCAAGATGGATTCCATTGCCACAGCGGTTACAATACCGCGTCTTTTTTCGGAGGCATCTACGTATTTTGTACCATAATAAGAGGCAAATAAAGCCAAAGCAAGACAAACATAAGTCGTGGTGTCCGTAAAAATATTGTCACTCGACTGGGTTTTTGTCACAATATGGAATGTATCTGAAATTGATTTTAGCTGTAAAGAAATGTAGGGTACAATCCCAAAAACACAAATCATAGTGACCAATGCGCCAAGAAATCTACTGTTCCCGTATCGTAAAGAAATAAAATCTGCAATGCTGGAAATTTTATTTACTCTCGAAATTCGGATAATTCTCTTTAAGATAATCATCCATGTAGGGATAATTAATATTGGCCCTAAATAAATGGGTAAGTAGCCTAATCCTGATTCTGCCGCGACACCAATACTTCCATAATACGTCCAAGCGGTGCAGTATACGGCTAATGAAAAGGAATAGATGTAGGGATTATTGGTCCATTTTGAATGACTTCTTTTTTCTGACCAATAGGCAATGTAAAAAAGAAGAGATAAATAAAGTACCAGTATTATCAAAAGTCCAATGCTATTCATAATATCTTTTTATGATTAAGTAAGAGGTAGCAATTGAGAATAACCATGCCGAAAAGATATAAATGTATATAATTGGGAACCCAAAAAGAGGTTTTGAACTGTCAAATAAAAGCAAAAGTGGCACGTTCAAAGCCAATAATACTAGCATTGAAAGCACAACCAACTTTTGTTCATGTCTTTTTTTCATGTGAAGATAAAATTTGCTTTTCAGCGGAATATAGAATCGCTATTTTACGGTGTATTTCTATTCTTGAATCATTCCGATTTATAGGGTAAAAATAGACAATCTCTGCAAATGAATGCAGAGACCGTCTATTGTAAATGGATTTAATTAATTATTTTTTTCATCGTAATCGCCCATTAAGGCATAATACCCAAAGGTGCCTAACCCTAAAACGATTAAGGGTGTAAGTATAAAAAGGATGATAATTCCAAATACTAAATCTTCTTGTTTGCCTGACATAAATTTTGGCAATCCAAAAGTAAAGATGCAAAAATAGGCTGCAGCAGCTGCTAATGCGATCCAAACTAATCCTAAAATTCTTTTTATTTGATTCATAGCTGTGTTTTTTAAATGTGAGCGTTTTTGTCTTTATTTTTAATATAAACCATTCCAACTACAAAGCTGACAGCAGCAATAACAATTGGATACCAAAGTCCTTCGAGATAAAATTCCGGATTTCCTGCTTCTTTTGCATTTATAACAAAATAGGTGGAAATTGCAGGAAGTAAACCTCCAAAAATTCCATTTCCTACGTGATAGGGTAATGACATGGAAGTATATCTAATTTTAACTGGGAACATTTCTACAAGGAAAGCCGCAATTGGACCATAAACCATAGTAACAAATATGACTTGCACAAATACTAAAAATATTAAAGCCCATTCATCGGCAGTGTTGATCTTAATGGTTGTTTTGGTGTCTACTTTTGCTTTACCATCTACAACCATAGCCATTCCGTTTTCTAAATGTACGGTTTTTATTTCTTGAAAAGTAGTTCCATCCACATACTCTTTATTGGTAGTATAGATAGAGTCCATCGTTTGCTTTTTGTTTTCTTTCAACTCAGCAATTAGCGTTGTTTTTTCTACCATTTCAGTTTTATTTGCTACCGATGTAGTTTCGTACATGCTTTTGTAAATAGGTCTGTATAATAGGATAGCTAGTAACATCCCACCCATCATAATGTATTTTCGACCTACTTTATCACTTAACCAACCAAAAAAGATGAAAAATGGCGTGCCAAGAATTAATGCAATTCCAAGTAATGTATCTACTTGAGAAGAATCAATAGACATTACGGTTTTCATGAAATTCATGGCGTAAAATTGACCAGTGTACCAAACAACCCCTTGTCCCATCGTTGCTCCGAATAAAGCTAACAAGACAAATTTCAAATTGTAACGGTTTCCAAAACTTTCTTTCAATGGATTTGTACTTGTTTTTCCTTCCGCTTTTGCTTTAGCAAAAACTGGAGACTCGTCCATGTTTTTTCGAATCAAATAAGAAACAAATACCATGATAATAGAAACCCAAAACGGAACTCTCCATCCCCATGCGTCAAATTGTTCTGGTGTAAGGATATTTCGGGTGGCTAAAATTACCATCAAAGAGATGAATAATCCAACCGTTGCAGTAGTTTGAATCCAAGAAGTCCAATATCCTCTTTGTCCGACGGGAGCATGTTCGGCCACATACGTTGCGGCTCCGCCATATTCACCACCTAAAGCAAGACCTTGAAGCAAACGAAGAATTAATACTAATAAAGGAGCCATAAAGCCAATAGTCTCATAACTCGGGATACAACCTATTAAGAACGTGGCGCCACCCATTAAAAGTAAAGTAACCATGAAAGTGTATTTTCTTCCAATTAAATCGCCTAGTCTTCCGAAGAAAAGGGCTCCAAAAGGACGAACTACGAATCCTGCTGCAAATGTTGCCAATGTAGACAGGAAGGCTGCTGTAGGATTGTCTGAAGGGAAAAATTTAGTTGAAATTACAACGGCTAAACTTCCAAAGATGTAGAAATCATACCATTCGATCATTGTACCCATTGAGGATGCGGAAATGACTTTCCAAATTCCTTTTGTTGATTTAGTACTCATAAATTATACTTTTAAATTAGTTTATAGATAGATTTGTAGTTGCACTATGAATTCCCCTTTTGATCCAGAGATATTGGATGGAGTAGTGTAAACGGGTCTTGTTGAATATTGTGCGGTGATTTTGGCGTGTTGTCCATCCAAGAAAAAGTTGGTTCCAAGATCAAATTGCGTACTGGACTTGTCTAAAGCGTCAAAGTTTTTATAGGTAAAAGCCCCAAATGGTTGGATGCGTACTTTAGGTTTGTCTGCTTTGCTTGGCAATAAAATTCCGGCTTGTGTGTACCAGATATTCCCTGATCCAATTGAAGCTTGTAAGTTTCCGGCTCCGGCCAATGCTCTGTTTCCTGTAAAATTTGGGTCAACTGAACCAATATTCATAATAGATACGTTACGTAAATAATTTGGACCAAAATCATAGTCGTAATAAACACTGTATGCAGTTACGGCCATTTTATTTTCTTTTTTTCCAACAGGTAAATCAAGGAAAACATCCGCTGCAAATAGATTGATGTTGTGTTTCTCAATAGTGTTGTTCACAGAAGATTTAGTGGCATCTGGTGCCGTGTAAAAACCAGCGCCAATATTGAATACTTTTTTTGTCCCTAAATAGCTTCCTACTTTATAAGGCAATAAATTAGCTTCCTGATCTAAAAATTGATATTCAAAATAACCTGCTTTTGACCATTTTGTATTTCCGCTGTTGTCAACGGCTACGGCGTTATCGGCTGAAGTTACATTAGTAGGAACTAAATTAGTTGCGTATGGTTTGTTATAACTCAAACGGTATTCTAATTTACCATATTTTCCTTTGGCGAATAACCCCATTTGTCTGGCAAACTGATCTGAGTTTTCAATTAACGGCCAGTTGAAGATTGGCGCGTCAATTGTCAGGAAATTCAATGTAGAGGCCATTGTTGCTCTGGATAATCCCATGTAATAATGCAATCCTCCACCAAGAGATAAGCTGAATTTTTTGTCTTTTTCAGGTAAAACTAATGCGTATTCATTCCATGCATCGTGAAAAAACAAGCCTGGTTTTTTTCCGGCACCGTATCCGCCAGTTCCAGAAGTACCTGCTGCGCCACCGTTAGTAAAGGTTTGATTGTTGATACCAAAATGTGTTACAATCATGTATCTTTTGGATAATTGAGAGTAGGCAAGGAAACGCAAACGTCTGTTTCCAATATCGGTTCCGGTTGTGGCTGCTTCTCCTCCAATCATTGTTCCGGGGTTCATTTGGCTGGAACGAAACCATATTTGATTCCATGCTATAAACCGCATGTATTTTGAACCATCTTCGTTCAGGTTGAATTTCATTCCGCTGCCGTAATCAACGGAGCCTTGTGAAAAACCTTTTAGAGACAATAAGAGTACTGCCGCTATAAAAAATATTTTTTTCATAAATAAGATTTGGTTGTTAAATGGTTGGTTAATAAAGTGCCAAATTCTATTATTTTATTCTGAAAAAAAAGTTAGGTATATTTATGTGTAAACATATATAGTTAATCTTTGAATCGTTCCCATTTTATGAGCATAAACTTGTCTCCAAGTTCGGTTATTATCATACCTGCGCCAGAGAGTAATTGTTTGTTTTTTAGATATTCTACCAGTTCTAAGTGGTTAAAAATCTTATAAGTAGGGTGGTAGTTGGCATGAGAAGGTTTTTTTATGTTGAAGGTCTTTACCCAGTTGCTTACCGTGACATGGGAAACCCCTATAATTCGCTCTATTTCACGAAAACTCAATCCTTCGAGATAGAGTTGCAATGCTTTGGTAACATAGTAATCATCGATCTTTTTGCCAATTTTATTTACCGTAAAAAAATAGTTACATTTTTTGCATAAGTACCTTTGTTTACTGTTAATTATCCCGCTTTTTATGATGTGGGTATTCTGGCATTTTGGGCAGGATAAAATCTCCATATATATAAATTTTGCATAAATATAGTAATTTAGCAATTATGCAAAAGAGAATTATCTAATAAAATCGTTTTAAATTTACGAAAGGTGTATTTTTTTTGAAAAAATCATGTGCTTTTCACAGTGTTTTTGTGTTTTGTGAAATTGATTTATTTTAAAATAGTTGATGCAACGGTAGAGAATGCCTATTTCCTTTATGTTTAAATGGAAGAAGGGATTGTGTCGGTAATCCGTTTTGGAGTTGATTTATGTTTTGGGGGAGTGGTTTTGCGTGTGCTTTAGGATCGGGAGTATTTACTTGCTTTTTTTATGAAAAAAAAATAATGTCACATGATTAGATTTGCTTACTCAGAAAAACACTGAATTGTTTCCGCTTTGTTTTAGATGTTCTGACCAAAGTATAAAAAACAAAAAACCCGAATATTTCTATTCGGGTTTTGTGGTACCTCCAGGGATCGAACCAGGGACACATGGATTTTCAGTCCATTGCTCTACCATCTGAGCTAAGGTACCTCGCTATTGCGGGTGCAAATATAGAATGATTTTTAGTTTATCCAAAACATTTTTTAAAAAAAATCAATTCGTACCTTCGCAACATCAAAAACCAAATTATGATTTTAGTTGTCGATGTTGGAAATACCAGAATTAAAGGCGCTGTATTTGAGGATGCTATACTTTTTGAAATCTTTGTTTTTTCTAAAATGGAACTTCAAAAAAATATTGAAAATATTTTAAAAAAATTTGAAAAAATAACTGATTTGGTCGTTTCGTCTGTTGGGGATGTCGAAAAACAGTCTTTTTCAGCGTATAATAAAGTGCTAAATGTGCATTTTCTGTCTCATGAAGATCCATTTCCGTTCTATAATTGTTATGCCACTCCAAAAACTTTGGGAATTGACAGGATGGTTCTTGCTGCAGGAGCAACGCTGGAGTTTCCAAATCAGAATCGATTGGTTATTGATGCCGGAACTTGTGTTACGTATGATTTTATAGATCAGGAAAATAATTATCTGGGAGGTGCTATTGCGCCAGGACTGCGATTGCGGTACGAAGCGTTGCATAATTTTACGGCCAAACTTCCTTTATTATCATTAGAAAGTCCGAAAGATTTCATCGGAACATCCACTTCAGAATCGATTCATTCTGGTGTGGTTAACGGTTTTGTCTATGAGATTGACGGTTTTATCGATGAGTATAAAGCAAGGTATTCAAATTTTATAATAATTTTAACGGGTGGGGACACAGATTTTTTGGCTAAACGATTAAAAAATACCATATTTGCCAATTCAAATTTTCTTCTGGAAAGTTTGAATCAAACATTTCAATATAAAATCAAAAATGATTAAAAAAATTATAATAAGCGCATGCTTGCTTTTATCATTAGTGTCTTTTGCTCAAGAGGGAACATCTTCTCCATATTCTTTTTACGGAATAGGGGATGTAAGATTCAAAGGAACGCTTGAAAACCGCTCTATGGCAGGAGTAGCTGTTGAACAGGATAGTATACACATGAACTTACAAAATCCAGCCAGTTACGCGAGTCTTAAATGGACTACTTTTACTTTAGGCGGGACTTATGGTACTACCACTTTGAAAAACAATACTGAATCAGCGAATGCCAGAAGAACTACTTTGGATTATCTCGCAGTTGGTTTGCCTTTGGGTAAGTTTGGATTGGGTTTTGGATTGATTCCGTATTCTTCTGTTGGGTATAAAATTGAATCTATTTCAGAAAACGCAACAGAAAATAACAAACGTTTTAACGGTACAGGTGGTTTGAATAAAGCTTTTTTTGGTGTAGGATATAAAATTGCGCCAAATTTTAGCGTTGGTGCCGATGTGAATTATAATTTTGGAAAAATTGAAACGAATAATCTTGAGTTTATTACAGGAGTTCCTATTGGGACACGAGAATTGAATTCAGCAGATTTATCAGGAGTGAATTTTAATCTTGGAATGATGTATCAAACCAAGATTAACAAAAAAATATCTGTTTTCAGTAGTTTAACGTATTCCTTAGAAAGTACTTTGATGTCTAAAAACACTAGAAATATTTCCACGGTAATTTTTGATTCAGATTTTGATTTAGTTGTTGTTGATCCACTGGATGATATTAAAACTGAGGTAAAAATGACAATGCCAAGTAAAATAGCATTAAGCGCAGGAATTGGAGAGGCTAGAAAATGGATTGTCGGTGGTAAGATTTCGTATGGTAAAACTTCAGGTCAGTCAAATGATTATAATGACGAAGCCAATATAGGTTATGGAAAATATGGAAGCGTTAGTTTAGGAGGGTATTATATTCCTAATTACAATTCGTTTACAAGTTATGCGAAAAGAATTGTTTACAGAGCCGGTCTTAAATATGAAAAAACAGGATTGGTTATCAATTCTGAATCTATAAACGATATGGGATTGACTTTAGGTTTAGGATTTCCGATAACGGGTAGTTTCTCAAATGTAAATTTTGGTTTTGAATTAGGAAAAAAAGGAACTACAAAAGCAAATCTTGTTCAGGAGAACTATGCAAACTTAAGTGTGAGCTTTTCACTTAATGATCAATGGTTTGTAAAACGAAAATTCAACTAAAAACAAGAATTGGTACTATTGCCAAATTTATTCGCCAAGTTCAGCGTATGACTTTAGTCAAAAAAAAGTATATTAAATCAGTTGTCACAGTTTTTGCTGTGACACTGTTTTTTGGTTGCGAAAGTAATTTTAAGGAAATTCAGAAGATTAATTTTTCGGAATTTATTCCTAGTAGTGACACTGATTTAGTAAATGTGAAATATACTGATTCAGGGCGAATTACTGCAATTTTGGTAAGTCCTAAAATGTTGGATTATTCCAGTGTTGATTTCCCTTTCACGGAATTTCCAAAAGGAATTGACGTTACTTTATTCGATAAAAAAGCGAAGAAAACATTTATTAAATCCAATTATGCTATTTCTTATAAAGGCACAAGTATTATTGATTTACAAGGAAAAGTAAAAATATTCACGGAAGACGGTCAGACGCTGGAAACAGAGCAGTTGTATTTTGATCAAAAAAATGAATGGTTCTTTACGGAAAGAAAGTTTAAATTTACGGATCCAAAAGGAACTTCAAATGGACAAGGAATCGATTTTAGCAAAGATTTCAAAGTGATTAATTCTCAAAAAATAACAGGCGAAATAGAATCCGCCGATTAATACAATAATTATGAATTACCTAAAATATACACAATACGTTTACCTTGTTTTTGGAGCCTATTTCATTTATGATGGTGTCACTAAATTAAATGATCCTGCAGGAACGCCTTGGTTGAGTTTCATGATTGCAGGATTGGCTATTTTCATGTTTTTCTTCAGAAGAAAATTTGCCAAAAAATTTGATGATCGAAACAAAAAATCCTAATTAATGGAAATTAGTATTATCATATTGTGTCTAATACTAAGTGCTTTTTTTTCAGGAATGGAGATAGCCTTTGTCTCTTCAAATAAAATTTATCTTGAAATTGAAAAAAAACAAGATAATTTCGTTTCAAAAATACTTACTAAACTTACGGAAAAACCGACTAATTTTATAGTAACCATGCTTATTGGGAATACTATAGCGATGGTGGTCTATGGTTTTTTTATGGGCGAATTGTTGATGCGGTGGTTTGCTGCTTTAGGATATCATTTGTCGGATTGGTTAAGTTTGATGCTTCAAATCCTGGTTTCGACACTAGTGATCTTGATTACTGCCGAGTTTCTTCCTAAAGTTTTTTTTCAAATTTATGCGAACTCATTAATTAAGATTTTTGCAGTTCCGGCGTATGTTTTTTATAAATTTTTCTATTTCATTTCTGCTTTTTTTATTGGGATTTCCGATTTTATTTTAAGGAAGGTTTTTAAAACACAAAGGGATAATGTTGCTTTTTATTTCAGTAAAATAGAACTGGGAAATTATATTACGGAACAAATGAGCAGTGTTGAGGATAATGAAACGGTAGATTCTGAAATACAGATGTTTCAAAATGCATTAGAGTTTTCGGGTGTGAAAGCCAGAGATGTGATGAGTCCCCGAACGGAAATTATTGCGGTTGATGTATTCGATTCAATAGAGAATCTAAAAGAATTATTCATAGAAACAGGTTACTCTAAAATTGTGGTATATCAAAATTCTCTGGATGACATTATCGGTTATGTTCATTCATTTGATTTGTTTAAAAAACCAAATAACATCAAGGAAATTGTAATTTCGGTTGAGTTTGTTCCGGAAACAATATTCATAAAAGACGCCATGAATTTGCTTACTAAAAAGCGAAAAAGTGTTGCGGTAGTATTAGATGAATACGGAGGAACGTCTGGAATTATTACCATAGAAGATATTGTAGAAGAGCTTTTTGGTGAAATTGAAGACGAGCACGATTCAGACGAAGAATTGATAGAAAAAGAATTGGGAGAAGGAGTTTTTGTTTTTTCAACTCGTTTTGATGTTGAATATTTGAATGATACCTATAAATTGGCTATTCCTGAAAGTGATTCTTATGGAACACTTGGTGGTTTTATAGTAGATTTTACAAAAGAAATTCCTCAAAAAGGCGAGACAATTACCATAGGCAGCTATCATTTTATAATTGAAGAAGCTACAAATAAGAAAATAGAATTAGTAAAAATGACCGTACAAGAGTGATTTTTTTTAGGAAAATAAAATTTCTTGCAAAATAAAACGCTACTAGTATAATTATTAATTAGATAATTGTATTTTCGCAAACTGAATATAAAAATTAACAACAATAAAATGGCAGTTTTACAAAAAATTAGACAACGTTCACTTCTTCTGATACTTGTTATCGGGTTTTGTTTATTAGCATTTATCATAGGTGATATATTCAATAGCGGTGGTTTTAGTAGTACATCAAAAGATGTAGGAAGCATCGATGGAAAAGATATTTCATTTGAAGATTTTAGAGTTAAAGTAAGTAATGTTGAAAAAAGTGGTCAAGGGATTACTGCAACAGCAGCAGCTAACAGAGTTTGGGAACAAGAAGTTTCTATAGCTTTACTAACTTCTGAATTTGATAAATTAGGACTTAGAGTAGGTGAAAAACACTTATTGGAAGTTTTGAAAGCGGATCAAAATATTGGTGGAAACCCATTGTTTTTAAATTCTGCCGGAGTTTTTGATGTTGTAAAATTCAAAGAATACTTCAAAGCAAATCCTGCACAAGCTCAATTCTTGAAAGATAGAGAGAAAGATGCTGATTTGAACGCTAAATATCAAATGTATACTACTTTGATTAAAGCAGCAGTTTATACAACTGAAAGCGAAGGAAAGTTGAAATATGAAATGGAAGCGAACAAAGTTAATTTTGCTTACGTTGCGGGTTTATATTCTACAATTAAAGACAGTGAAGTAAAAGTTACTGATGCTGAAATTGTTGATTTCATGAAGAAAAATGAAAAAAAATACAAAGCTGACGAGTCTCGTGAAGTAGAATATGTTTTGATTGAAGACAAAGCTTCTGCTGCGGATGAAACGGAAGTAAAATCAAAAATAAATGCATTGTTAACCGGAAGTGTGGTTTACAACCAAGCTACAGGTAAAAACGATACATTGCCAGGATTTAGAACAACTACAAACACAGTTGAATTTGTGAATTCAAATTCAGATGTTCCTTATGACTCAACCTACATTGCTAAAAAAGATTTACCGGCTGTAGATGCTGATAAATTGTTTAACCTTGCTCCAGGTGCAGTTTATGGACCATATATGTTTGGAAAATACTACTGTATTTCAAAATCTATGGGAATGAAATCAGGAGTTAATGCTAAAGCAAGTCATATTTTAATTGGTTACGAAGGGACACAAGTTCCTAACCAAAAAGAAAAAAGAACAAAAGAACAAGCAAAAGCAAAAGCAGAAAGTATTTTGGCACAAGTAAATGCTAATCCGGATAGTTTCATGATGTTGGCTTTCACAAGTTCTGATGATTCATCAGCACAACAAGGTGGTGATTTAGGTTATTTTGGTCCAAACCAAATGGTAAAACCTTTTAATGATTTTGTTTTTAATAATGGTATCGGTAAAGTTGGTTTAGTAGAAACTGATTTTGGTTTTCATATCATTAAAATTACGGACAAGCAAGACGGAATTCGTTTGGCTACTGTAGCTCAAAAAATTGAAGCTTCAGAAGCAACTTCTGATAAAATATTTACTCAGGCAACTAAATTAGAAATGGATGCTGCAGATAAAGATTTTAATAAAGTGGCAAAAGATATGGGACTTAAAGTTGCTCCGGCTGTTTCTGTAAAAGGAATGGACGAGAACTTTGGAACATTAGGAAATCAAAGAACAATCGTAAGATGGGCTTTTGAAGATGGAGTTAAAGTAGGAGCTGTAAAAAGATTTGAAGTAGCTAATGTAGGTCACGTAATTGCAAAATTGAAAAGTATTGACGATTCTGGTTTAGTAGCCGTTTCAGTAGTTAGACCTTATGTGGAGCCAATTCTTAAAAACAAGAAAAAAGCAGAACTTATCAAAGCAAAAATGTCAGGTTCTTCTCTTGAAGCAATTGGAAAAGCAGTAGGAGCAACAGTACAACAAGCAACTGGTCTTACTATGGAAAACACCATGTTGCCGGGTGTTGGTCAAGAGCCAAAAGTAGTTGGAAATGCATTTGCATTAGCGGCGAACAAATTGTCTGCTCCAATTGAAGGAAATACAGGAGTTTATGTGGTGAAAAACATGAGCACAGTAAAAGCACCAGTTTTAAAAAGCCACGCTGCTTATGTAACTAAATTAAAAGCACAAACCGCTTCAGATGCAAATAGAGTTGTTCCTGCATTGAAAGCGAACGCTAAAATTGAAGATAACAGAAAAGATTTTAATTACTAATTCTCTAAGAAGTAATTAATCAAAATAAAAAAACCCGATACATTCAGAATGTATCGGGTTTTTTATTTTATTTTTACGCTTGAGTTCGAATGTTAACGTGTTGAATATAACTATAATAAAAATGGTGTTTAAAAGAATTATTATCGTGATGATGTTTGTTTTAAGTTCTTCTTCGTATGCGCAATCCGCAATGCAAAATCACATGAATACTGTTGCAAGATGGGATGCGCAACGACATCAAACGCAACGTATGATGGAAATGGGAATGAGAAGAACAATCACATATGAAAGTAAATTGAATGCTGCAACGCAAAAATTAGAAAAACACAATAGTAAATTAGAAAAAGGGAAAAATAATCTTAGCAAAAGAGAGCAAGAATTAGATTTATTAAAAACAAATCAAGGAAATCCAAAAGAAATCGAAAGTGCAGAAAAAAAAGTTGTTTCTGCAAATCAACAAATTGAAAATACAAATACCAAAATTGACGAAATCGAAAATGATATTATTAAATTAAAAACAAAAATTGCAGATATTGCTATAGAAACGAATAAGAAAAAATTAGAAAAGGAATTAAAGAAAAAGGCACGGGAAGATAAAAAATAATTATAATCTTGCAGGTGTTTTGTCACCCCTCCAGTATCATATCTTTATATCCAATAACAACATCATATCCTTTTTTATTAAAGTAATCAGTAGGATTGTCTTTTGCAATTACCATTACAAAATCGCCTCCCCAAGCACCAAGACTTTTTATCACGCCATTAAAATCAGGAAATAAGGATTCTTTTATAGTTTGTGTTTCCAGAATAATACTCATTTGTACTTCGTGTTTTTGTATTGCTGTAGCAAAAGATTGAAGCGTAGTGGCATTCAAAACTTCAGAAGTTATCTGATCATTTAATGCAATGTTCTTCGCCAGATTGTTTTTTTTATTTATGTTGTACGCTGCTATTGCAGTTTTGCTGCTTTGCTTTTTATTTAGATATACAAAGTATAAGTGTTGTGTGAATTCAGGATTAAAGAGTACTTTTTCAACGATAGGATTGCCTTGTTTCAGATGATATACAATAGGAGTGTCATTTTGTGCACAGGCGATATCGTAGCCACTGCCTCCAAAACTGTTTTTAAGCAGTATAAAGGCATCGATTTGCAACCATTGGGCAATATTGTTTATCAGAGTCGATGATGTTCCCAAACCCCAGCTTTTAGGGAATCCAAGTTCTGTCGTAATGCGGTATCCGTCTGAATTTGAAATAAAATCAGGATTTAACAGAAAAGCTTCGTGTAAAATGGTCGTAAGTGTAGCTTTAATCGATTCGTTTTCAGTAGTGGCTTCCTTTGTGATATCAGAAAATAAAATGGTGTCTTCAAACCAAATGCTCCCGTCCGCATCATAACTCTTCCAGATGATTTCCTTGTTGTTTCCTTCTTCTATAATGAGGTTTTGTCCTTTTTTTGTGGGTAATGCAAAGGCTTTTGCGCCATCAAGAACCAGATATTCTCCTGTGATTAAAAGTTTTCCGTTACTGTAGAATGTTTTCTTCATTATTCTTATTTTAATCCTGTCAGGGTTCTAAAATCTGATAGGGATGTCGAAAATCAATGTTATTTTCTTAAACTTTCAATATAGGTAACCACAGCGCTATGCGAAACGGTATTTTTTTTGAAATGTTTCTGGATTAAAATGCGTTCTTCATCATTGGCTTCAAACTGGTTGATGATGTTGTTCAAATGCATTTTCATGTGTCCTTCCTGAATTCCTGTTGTAGTTAAAGAACGCAAAGCGGCAAAGTTTTGGGACAAACCGGCTACGGCTACAAATTGCATTAATTCCTTGGCAGATGGTTTTTCCAGCATTTCCAATGATAATTTCACCAACGGATGCAGGGAAGTTAAACCACCAACAGTTCCTAATGCTAAAGGGATTTCCAACCAAAAACTAAAAATACCATTTTCGATTTTGGCATGGGAAAGACTGGAATATTTTCCGTTTCGGGAGGCATACGCGTGAATTCCGGCTTCGACGGCACGAAAATCATTTCCGGTTGCCAAAACTACGGCATCCACTCCGTTCATGATTCCTTTGTTGTGCGTTACGGCTCGATACGGCTCGACTTCGGCGATTTGAACGGCTTGCACGAATTTCTCGGCAAATTCTTGAGGATTCGGAATGTGTTTTTCTTCCAAGTCAGTAATCGGACAAGAAACTTCGGCTCTTACGATGCAATTTGGGACATAATTAGAGAGAATACTCATCACCACTTCAATGTCTTTTTCTGATTCGGTGAATAAATCATAAACGAGCACTTCTTCTTTCAACGTTTTGGCAAACTGTTCCAGACAAGAATTAATGAAATTAGCTCCCATGCTGTCTTTGGTTTCAAAAGTGGCATGCAGCTGAAAATAATTGGGCAATAAATCGGTTTTGTCCTTTAGAGTAATGTCTAAAATTCCGCCACCGCGTTTTTGCATATTTGTTGTAATCGATTCTGTTTCTGAGAAAAATTTGCTTTTGTTTTGGGCAAAAAACAAATTCAGTTTTGAAACATCTCCTTTGTAGATAAAATGAACCTGACCAATTTTTTCGGTGTTGATTACGGTTGTTTTAAACCCGCCACGCGTGGACCAAAATTTAGCAGCTTTTGCGGCAGCGGCAACAACAGAACTTTCTTCAATGGCCATGGGAATGGTGCTGTATTTTCCATTAATTAGAAAATTAGGAGCAACTCCCAGCGGAATGTAGAAATTAGTTATCGTGTTTTCGATGAATTCATCATGTAATTTCTGTATTTTTTCATCAGAATTCCAGTAGTTTTTCAGCAAGGCGATGGCTTCTGTAGGTGTTGAAAAATATTGATTGGCAATCCATTTAATTTTTTCTTCTTTGGATAATTTAGAAAATCCGCTAATGGCCTTATTCATTCTCAATTGATTATAGTATGTATGCGTGCAAATATACGCTTTTAGCCGTTTTGTTAACAATCATATTATCCTCAATAAATGGGCATTAAAAATATTGTTTTTAACATTTAACACATCAAATGTAAAATTATTGTAAATTTTTCACTAAAATTGACAGTTTTTACATTTAAATAAACATCATGTATTCGAAAAAAATTATTGCATTATTTTTATTCCTATGTTTTACTGTTGTCGGCCAGCAAAAAATCACAATTGATGAAATTTATAACGGCACATTTGGTGCTCAAGGAATGGATGAATTACAGTCCATGAAAAATACAAACCAATACACGGTATTGAATTTAGACAGCCAGTCCAGAAGTGTGCAAATCGATTTGTATGATTTTGCAACTTTGAAAAAAACAGCTACACTTATAGATACAAAATCCCACAAGGATTTATCAAACGGGATTGACAGTTATACGTTTGATGCTTCAGAAAAAATGATTTTATTGGCTTGTAACACCAACCAAATCTTCCGTCACTCGTTTACTGCTGATTATTATTTGTACGATATAGCCAGTAAAAAATTAAAAAAGTTATTTGATTTTCAGGTTCAGGAACCCACTTTTTCACCTGATGGAAAAAAGATAGCGTACGCCAAAGAAAATAATCTGTATGTATATGATTTAGCTTCTAATAAATCGACTCCAATAACTACAGACGGACAAAAAAACAGTATTATTAACGGTATTACGGATTGGGTTTACGAAGAAGAATTTGCTTTTGTGAAAGCTTTTGATTGGAGCGCTGACAGCAAAAAAGTAGCCTACATACGTTTTGACGAAAGTCAGGTTCCGGAATTTTCGATGTCAATGTTTGGTAAAGAGTTGTATCCAATGATACAAACCTTTAAATATCCTAAAGCCGGTGAGAAGAATGCTTTAGTTTCTTTACATATTTATGATGTAAACTCGAATGCGGTAAAAAATATAAATCTGGGGAATTACAATGATTTTTATATCGCCAGAATGAAATGGACGAATGATGCGAATACATTGTCTGCTCAGGTATTGAATCGCCACCAAAATAATTTGGATTTGCTGTTTATCGATGGTAATTCAGGAGTTGCAAAAGTAGTTTTGAACGAAAAAGATAAAGCGTATGTTGATGTTACGGATAACTTGACTTTCTTGAAGGACAATAGTTTTATTTGGACCAGCGAGAAAGATGGTTTCAATCATATTTACTTATATGATAAAAACGGAAAATTGAAAAACCAACTGACCAAAGGAAAATGGGAAATAACTAATTATTATGGTTTAGACGAAAAGACAAATACGGTTTTCTATCAGTCGGTTGAAAATGGATCGATTAATAGAGATGTGTACAGAATAGGTCTTGACGGAAAAAACAAAGTACGTTTGTCACAAAATACAGGAACGAATGCGGCGACATTCAGTCCAAATTTTCAATATTACATCAACACATTTTCTAGTGCGTCTCAACCTACGACTTATACGTTGAACGATGCTAAAGTTGGAAAACAAGTACAGGTTATTGAAAACAATGAATCATTGGCTACAAAACTAAAAGGGTATAATTTACCGGCTAAAGAGTTTTTTGTTTTAAAAACAGAAAAAGGGAATGAACTAAATGCTTGGCTGATTAAGCCAAAAGATTTTGATTCAACCAAAAAATATCCTGTTTTCATGTTCCAATATTCTGGTCCGGGTTCACAACAAGTGAATAATGATTGGAATAGCACGGATGATTATTGGTTTATGATGTTGTCACAACAAGGTTATATTGTAGCTTGTGTTGACGGACGAGGAACTGGTTTTAAAGGAGCTGAGTTTAAAAAATGCACCCAAAAAGAGTTAGGGAAATACGAAGTGGAAGACCAAATTGATGCGGCCAAAGTAATAGGAAATTATCCATTTGCAGATAAATCTAGAATTGGTATATTTGGCTGGTCGTATGGAGGATTTATGGCTTCAAATTGTATCATGAAAGGAAATGATGTTTTCAAGATGGCAATTGCTGTAGCTCCGGTTACGAACTGGCGTTTTTATGACAGTGTGTACACGGAACGTTACATGCAGACTCCGCAGGAAAATGCAAACGGATACGATGATAATTCACCTATAAATCATGTGGACAAATTGAAAGGAAAATTTCTTTTGATTCATGGTTCAGGAGATGATAATGTTCATGTTCAAAACTCCATGCAAATGATGGAAGCGTTGATTCAGGCCAACAAACAATTTGACTCACAAATTTACCCAGACAATAATCACGGGATTTATGGTGGTAAAACCAGAATTCAATTGTACACAAAAATGACTAATTTTATCAAAGAAAATTTATAACAGCGCTTTATGACAAACGACTCATTGAATAAGAAAGAATTTTTTGGACATCCAAGGGCGCTTTTTATATTGTTTTTTACCGAAATGTGGGAACGCTTTTCATTTTATGGAATGAAAGCCTTGTTGATTTTTTATCTGACAAAGTACCATTTGTTTTCGGATACCTCAGGGAATTTACTGATTGGAAGCTACGCTGCTTTGGTGTATGCAGTGCCAGTTTTAGGCGGTTTTATAGCTGATCGCTATCTGGGATTTAGAAAAGCGATTGTTTTTGGAGGTATTATGCTTGTTTTGGGTCATTTAGGAATGGCTTATGAAGGGAATGCCGCAACTGAATCCATTACTGGCGAAATTACACGGGACGAAACCGCCTTGCAAATATTTTACTTTTCATTATCCTTAATAATTGTCGGTGTCGGTTTTCTAAAAGCTAATATCTCTTCATTAGTGGGAGAATTATATGAAACGGGCGATAAAAGAAGAGATTCTGGATTCACTTTGTTTTACATGGGAATCAACTTGGGATCTTTTATGGCTACATTAATTTGTGGTTGGCTTGGAGAAACTTATGGATGGAGTTATGGTTTTGCAGCAGCCGGTATCGGAATGTTTTTTGGACTATTGACTTTTATTTCCGGAAGGAAATTATTAATGGGGAAAGGGGAAACTTCCGTGCCTGAAATTTTGGAGAAAAGATCGTTCGGGATAAAGAACGAATGGCTAATTTATTTGCTAAGTGCTTCTTCGGCATTGATTTTTTGGCAAATGGTGCAACGTCATGAAGTGGTTTCCTATTCCTTGATGTTTGCTGGAGCAGTTTCGTTTATTTATATTGTCTATTATGCCGTTACGCAATTGGATAAAAAAGCAAGAGAGCAATTAATGGCTTTAACCATTTTGATTGTTTTTACGATTATCTTTTGGGCATTATTTGAACAAGCGTATACTTCATTAAATTTATTTGCAGACCGCATTTTAGACAGAACAGTTTTTGGATATACCATAACCGCTAGCCAATTTTTGAGTTTTAATGCATTGTTTATAATTTTATTAGCACCGGTTTTTGCGTGGTTGTGGGTAAAGCTAGGGAAATACAATCCAAATACTGCAGTGAAATTTTCAATAGCATTGTTGTTGGTAGGTTTAGGTTTTGGGTCTTTAGTTTTAGGAATTAGTTTGTCAGGGATGGGGAAAGTAGCCATGATTTGGTTAATTCTTACCTACTTTTTACATACTTGTGGAGAATTATGCCTGTCGCCTGTTGGACTTTCAGCAGTTACCAAATTGTCTCCGGTAAAAATCGTTGGGTTCATGATGGGCGTTTGGTTTTTGGCAACAGCCAGTTCCGAATTTATTGCTTCCATTTTAGCTAATATAGCTTCTGTCGATACTTCAAATGGTACAGCACCCGATTTAAATTTAGCAAAACAGAGTTACTTAGTACTTTTTGAATACCTATTTTATACTGGACTTGGTTTTGGAATTGTTCTATTGGCACTTTCGCCAGTAATAAAAAAATTAATGCACGGAGTAGATAAAGAATTAAACAACTAATTATATGAGTCAGAATACTACAGATCAATTTTTTAAGAGTACCGTTTTAGGACATCCTGCGGGACTATTCGTTTTGTTTTTCACAGAGATGTGGGAACGTTTTTCATTCTACGGAATGCGTTCTTTATTAATATTATTTTTAACCGCTTCCTTTACAGATGGTGGTTGGGAATGGACTCGTGAAAATGCTTCTGCGTTATTTGGATCCTACGTAGGTTTGGTTTATTTATCCACAATGTTAGGCGGTTATTTTGCCGATAAAGTAATTGGTTTTAGATGGGCTGTTGTTGTCGGCGCAAGCTTGATGACTTTAGGACATGCTTCTATGGCTGTTGAAACAGAATTTTCTATTTATTTAGGATTAGTATTGTTGGTTTTTGGGAATGGTTTTTTCAAGCCAAACATGACATCAATCGTATCTGAAATGTACAAAGACCGTCCTGAGAAAAAAGATGGTGCTTATACTTTGTTCTACATGGGTGTAAATGCCGGGGCTTTCTTTGGTATTTTACTTTGTGGTTATTTAGGAGAAAAAGTGGGGTGGACTTACGGTTTTGGTTTAGCCGGAATTTTTATGTTCTTTGGAATGTTACAGTTTTGGTTGTCTCAAAATATCTTTGGAGATATTGGTTTAAAACCAAACAAAGAAAGCAAAGCGAAAGCAGAAGCTTTGGATACGGATAAAAGAAATCCTTTTTCACCAATACAATTAGTAGCTATTGCATTTTCATCATTAGTAGCTTTGTTGTGGCTTTTGAATGATCCAGCTTCAAAAATATCTGGAGGTAAAGTAAATATTTTTTCTTTCTTAGGAGCGAATGGTAATTCTATTGCTATAGTTTCAGCACTGGTTGTATTTATTATATTGTTGATTTATAGATTTACTCAATATTCTAAAATTACCAAGGAAAAATTAATAGCAGTTACATTCTTCGCGTTTCTAACTATTTTCTTTTGGGCTATTTTCGAACAATCTCCAAACAGTTTAACCATTTTTGCGAATGATTATACGGATCGAGTTTTAACAGGTAATTGGAGTGTAGTATTCTTAGTGATGAATTCATTGATTACTATTTTACCATTAGTGATTATCACTTGGGTATTGATCTTATTATTCAAACAAACTTTTAAACTTTATGCTATTGCAAATGTTATTCTAAGTGTGAGTTTTGTGATTATTTGGACAATAGCAATATGGATGTTGGCTAAAGACTATTACACTGCAGGATATTTATCATTGTCAGATGATACTTTGCAGGCGTTAAAAATTGATAAAGTGACTACTGCATTGACTGAAGTTCCTGCAACTTGGTTTTCTACATTAAATTCATTGTTCATTATTTCATTAGCGCCATTATTTTCAAAATGGTGGGAAAGTAAATACAATCCTTCAGCTAATTTAAAATACGGAATTGGTATGGGATTATTAGCACTTGGTATGGCTTGTGTCGCTTTTGGTGCAAACGGAATCGAGGCAGGTGCAAAAACAGCTTCAGTAAGTATGATTTGGTTAATTTTGGTCTATCTTTTCCATACTATGGCTGAATTGTGTATTTCTCCTGTAGGATTATCTTATGTGAGTAAATTAGTTCCTGCAAGAATGATTGCATTTATGTTTGGAGTTTGGTATCTTGCAGTTGCAATAGGAATGAAAGGAGCTGGTATGTTTGGGGAAAATATTGATAAAATTGCCAATGAGCATGGATTGAGTTATTTCTTCTGGATGTTAGCCATAATATCTATTGTGGTGGCTTTATTTTCTATTTTGATGGGACCGGTAATTAAGAAATTAATGCATGGTGTTCGATAATTTATAGGCATCATTTTTGATTTATCAATAATTAAAAATTATAAATATGAAGAAAATAATAGTTGCTTTAGTATTGTTTGCAGGTTCATTTGCCGTTGAAGCACAAGAATTAGTTTGGGAAACCAATGTCACTAAGGCTATGGAAGTTTCTAATAAGACTAAAAAACCAATGTTGTTGTTTTTTACGGGAAGCGACTGGTGCGGTTGGTGTATCAGGTTGCAAAAAGAGGTTTTAAAAACACCAGAATTTGCTGCTTGGGCCAAAAAAAATGTGGTTTTAGTTGAATTGGATTATCCTAGAAGAGCAGCACAGACTCCTGAGATTAAAAAACAAAACGAGGAATTGCAACAAGCTTTTGGAATTCAAGGATTTCCTACAATCCACTTTGCCAATGGTACAGCCAAAGAGGGTAAAGTGAATTTTGAAGGTTTAGGAAGTACAGGTTACGTTGCTGGTGGACCATCTGCATGGTTAGCTGTTGCAAATGGATTTCTACAGAAGAAATAATTAGTCATTCAATTTATAATATCCCTTTTCACTCGTAGCGTGAAAAGGGATTTTTTGTTTCATACAAGTCGCTTTCCACTGTTTTTGAATAGTTTTGTAATTAGAGGCATCCGCTACGACCATCTTTGGTTTAGTTGTCTGCAACAAGCGATCAAAATTTATTTTAGGAGATTGAGTCAGTATGATGACATCCGGATTTACATTTTTTGGGAAAACGCCGGAACTGTCTAAAATGAAAATCTTTTTTCCATTAAAATAAAAAAGGTTTTGTAGTCCTTTTTTCTCTTTCAGAGTGCTTAAATTCTCCACTCGATACGACTTTAAAGCATTGTTTCTTTGAGCGGTTTTCAAAATACTATCATTGGCGTAGACCGTTATGTTTTTCCCGTTTCGCTCTGCAAACAATGTGTTTCTTCTGATGTTGAAAACAATCCATTCTTGTTCGTTTTGAATGTTCCATTGAATACTCAGAGATGAAATTTGTACAATGATAATTGAAACTAGAGTCATTATTAACGTATTAAAACTTGGTTTCTTTAGCCAAATGATAGCAGTTATAATTACTAAATAACTGCTAAGCAACAGATAAAAATGCAATGGAATATCTTGTATTATAAATTGTTCCAAAGACGCAATTGTATTAATGATTTTATTCAAGAAATAAATGCTCCATTCTAATAGTTGTGAAAGGAAGATTGGAATGCTATTAAATGCAGCTAAAAGCATGACCAAAACACCCAAAATCATAATGATGCTCAGTATCGGAATGATAATTAAATTGGTCACAAAAAATAAGCCCGGAAATTGATGGAAATAATAGATACTCAAGGGTAAAGTGCCTATTTGTGCGGCAAACGAAAGAGTGAGAATGCCCCCAAAATATTTTAAAACCCTATTTTTAGGCGACCAAATTGAGACTAAAAGCGGTTGCAACCAAATAATGAAAAATAAGGCCAGATAGCTTAACTGGAAGCCAACGTCAAATAAAAAAGAAGGCTCAAAAAGTAGAATCAGTAAGATGGAAACCAATAAAGTGTGGTAAATATTGACACTTCTTCGTAAATGATTTCCAATGGCAACAAACGAAAACATAGTTACGGAACGCACTACCGAAGGTGCTAAACCGGCAATGATTCCGAAAGTGAATAAAGAGAGAATAATGATAAGTAATTTTATGAATGAGCCGCGTTTAGTGTTAGGAATAGGTTTTAGCATAAAGGTGACAAAAATTAAAATGAAACCAATGTGCAGTCCTGAGACTGATAAAATATGTACCGCTCCGGCATATTGATAATCCCGAATAATTTCTGGTGAAATATCCTGCTGTTGTCCCATTATTAAAGCAATAGCGACATTTAATTCAGTTTTATGGAAATTATTTTTTTCTAAATTATGAATAATTCTTGTCCTTAATTTAGAGGAATAATACCAGATATTTTTCTCTATTTCAGAACCAATTTTGATTTCATCAACATCAGCATACAGTTGCGCATAGATTTGTTTGTTTTCGAGGTATTTGCTGTAATCAAATTGGTTTGGATTATTAGGAGGTCTATTTTTAGATAAAACTCCCTCAATAAGTAAAGGTGTCCCAATCTCGAATTCATGATGCAAGCTGTCCTTTTGAAGGTTTAAAATGATTCTTCCAGTTTGTTTTTTCTCATTTATACGATTTATAATGGCAATGTAGCGGTCACTAAACGGAGAGTTTTTTAGTTTTTCACGAATGATTATGGAAATGGAATGGGGTTGTTCAAAAATAGCTTTATTGTGGATGTAATTGCTTTTTTGAAAATGATCAATGTGAATTACTTGGGTCGAAATTCCAATAAGAAAAGATAGTAGATAAGTTGTCAAGCCAAAATAGAAAACATTCCTGCTTTTATTTTTGAATAAAAAATACAATGCTCCAAAAATACTGATGGATATGAAAAGTAAAATAAAGAGTAAGGATGGTGTTGGAGGAAAGTAATAAGCAAGAAGGATTCCTGAAATAAATCCAATTGTTATTCTCGCTAAAGGAAATTGGAGTACTTTCATGTATCTAAAGTACGCATTTTTAGTAAGAAACAACTTTGTTTTTTTGTAGAGTAACGAAGTGTTTTTGGTTGTCTATAACACCCGATTCAATTGTACCAATGAGTTTTTATAATACGGTTCTTTTGTCGAGGAAATAATTACTCCTTTTGAAGTAGAGGAATGAATGAATTTTATCTCATCATCATTGACCTCAATGACGATTCCAACGTGATTTATTTGTGAATTTTTGTTGGTTTTGAAAAATATTAAGTCTCCTTTTTGTGCCTGTTCGCGTTCGGGATTTATAACAACACCTATTTTTGACTGTTGATAAGAGTTGCGTGGAAGGGTTATATTGTTAGAGTCAAAAATAGTATACATCAAACCGGAACAATCAAAACCTGCTTTTGTTGTGCCTCCATGTTTATATTTTACTCCAAGATTTTCAGCTGCTGCATCAATTAGTTCTTCTGCCAGATGATTTGTTTTTCTTTTGTCGGATTTCGTTAGTTTCTCTTTTTTTGTGTCTGACTTTTTAGAAGTGACTATTGGAGAAGTCGATTTACAAGCCGTAAAAAAAACAAGAATCAATAGTAGGAATGCGAAATGTTTCAAAAGAATATATTTTTGATGAATTTTAATATTTACAAATTATCTGTAAATTACTGTAAATCAGATACGATGAATTCAGCGGTTTTTTTGCTGGCGCCAATGCCACCTAATTTCTCTTCTAATAACGCATATTTTTCTAAAAGCGTATTGCGATGATTGGATTCCAGGATTTTTTTTAGTTCTTCACTAATGCGTTTTGTGGTACATTGCTCTTGAATCAATTCGGTGACCACTTCTTCATCCATTATCAAGTTTACTAATGAGATGTATTTAAGTGTAATGATTCGTTTCGCAATTTGGTAGGAAGCCCAGCTGCCTTTGTAACAGACTACTTCCGGAACTTTAAAAAGTGCCGTCTCCAGTGTTGCAGTTCCTGAAGTAACTAATGCGGCTGTTGAATTTCGCAATAAATCATAAGTTTTATTGGAGATGAATTTTATATTTTCATGAGAAATGAAATTTTTATAAAAAGAGAATTCCTGACTCGGAGCACCAGCGATTACAAATTGATAGTCGGGAAAATCATTTACAACGCTCAACATTACAGATAGCATTTTAGTGATTTCCTGTTTTCTGCTGCCTGGTAAAATAGCGATAATTGGTTTTTCGTCTAATTGATTTTCTTTTCTAAAAAGTATTGGATCAACTGCGGGTTGGTTGTGAATAGCGTCAATCAGCGGATGCCCCACAAACTCAACCGGGAAATGATGTTTGTCCTCGTAGAATTGTTTTTCGAAAGGTAAAATCACGTACATTTTATCAATGTCGTGTTTGATATCGGTAATTCGGCTTTCTTTCCAAGCCCAGATTTGAGGGGAAATATAATAGTGTGTTTTCATGCCTAACGCTTTGGCCCATTTTGCAATGCGCAAATTAAAACCGGGATAATCTATGAAAATAAGAACATCGGGCTGAAATTCAAGAATGTCTTTTTTGCATATTTTGATGTTATTCAAAATAGTTTTTAAATTGAAAATTACTTCGATGAAACCCATAAATGCCAATTCTCGATAGTGTTTGACTAAAGTGCCGCCAACATTTTTCATCAAATCTCCACCCCAAAATCGGATGTCAGCATTTGGATCTTTTTTATACAGTTCTTTCATCAAATTTGAACCATGCAAATCGCCTGAAGCTTCACCCGCTATAATATAATATTTCATGCTTTCTTGATTAGGAGTTTATAAATTTGGATTTCAAACGTATAAAATCATATTTATTTTAAATAATCTGTATTTTCAATTTGCAAAGATAAACTAATATGACTATCCGCAAAGCGGACTAAATTTACAGGACGCAAACTCTTTGGAAAAGTTAGCCACGAATTACACAAATTTTCACTAATTTTTTAAAAATTAAAATAAGAATTCGGGGTAATTCGTGTAATTTGTGGCTGAAATAATTAGTTGGTATTAGTTACGGGTAATCATGTAAACTAATAACATTTCTTAAATAAACATAGTGAGAATTGCCATTATTATCACTGCTAAAACCACGCCGCGAGCCATTGGTTCTTTGTTCATTTTTAGTAAAACACCAAATGCTGCCAAAGTAAGAATAGAACCCAATGTTATAATTTTGCCCAAATTCCCTTGTGATTTCATAATTTGAATCCCGGCAACGAAATTAAATTCAGTGAAAAAAGTTATGAAAATATAACTCCCAAGAAGCGTAGTGGCAAATCCAATTAAAAATCCGATAAACAAGTCTGTTTTAGTCATTCCATTTCCAGGTGTTAAGTTGTTGTACCGCATGATGCGCCGTCAAGTCAAATTGAACAGGAACGACGGATATGTATCCATTTTGCAAAGCCCATTCATCTGTGTCTTCGCCTTTGTCTTGATTTACAAATTCTCCGGCAAGCCAGTAGTAATCTCTTCCTTGAGGTGTTTTTCTTTTGTCAAATTTCTCTACCCAAAGTGCTTTCGCTTGACGACAAATTCGGATCCCTTTAATTTCTTTTTCTTCTAATTTTGGAAAATTTACATTCAAAACAACTCCTTCCGGCAGGCCATTTTCTAAAACTTCTAACGAAATTTTTCGAATAAAAGATTTTATAGTGTCAAAATTGGCATTCCAATCATAATCCAATAAAGAGAACCCAATGGCAGGAATTCCTTCTATCCCCGCCTCAACAGCGGCGCTCATTGTCCCGGAGTAAATTACGTTTATGGAAGAATTTGATCCGTGATTGACACCGGAAACACATAAATCCGGTTTTCGTTTCAGAATTTCATTTACAGCAAGTTTTACACAATCTACTGGTGTTCCAGAACAACTGTATTCTATAAAGGGATCATTTTCTTTAGAAATTTTATTCAAATACAAGGTGCTGTTTATGGTAATGGCGTGTCCCATGGCACTTTGAGGATTGTCAGGAGCGACTACAACAATCTCGCCTATTTCTGCCATAACGGCAATTAAAGCTCTAAGTCCGGGTGCCGAAATACCATCGTCATTCGTTATTAAAATTAAAGGTCTGTCTTTTTTCATTGTTTTATGTTGCAAAAAGGGATTGATTATTGATACTTTTGAAGACAAATGTAGTAACACAGAATGGAATGTGTAAACAAAAGATAAAAATATGTTATGTTGATTCATTTAACTTAAAACAAAAGAACATTTTTATATCTTTAACAAAAATTTATGGAGGCCCTGCCACTGTTGGCATAGTTTTTACCGTAACTTCGATTAAAAGATTCATGAATACTATTATTAACTTTATGAAAAGAAACTATAAAATACTACTTCTAGTTGTATGCATTTCGGTGACATTGTTTGCGTTTAAAATGAATGCAACAAAATCATCTGATCCCGAAAAAGATAAATTGCTTTTAGAGTTGTTGACGTTTGTTATAGAGAAAGGGCATTACAGTCCAGCTACAATTGATGATACGTTCTCTAAAGGAATTTATAAAGATTATATCGAGGCTTTAGATCCGTCTAAGCGATTCTTTCTGCAATCAGATATTGATGAATTTTCAAAATTTGAATTGCAATTAGATGATCAGTTATTGAATAAGGATTTGACTTTTTTCAATCTGACATATGAGCGTTTAATCAAGCGTATGGAAGAAAGTAAAAAGATTTATAAAGATGTTTTGAGTAAACCTTTTGACTATTCAGTGGACGAAAGTTTCAATATTGATTATGAAAAAGCACCTTATACAAAGAATGTGTCTGAACTTAGTGATAAATGGCGTAAGCAAATCAAATTATCGACACTTTCTTCTCTTGTTGACAAACAAAAATTAGAAGAAGATAAAAAGAAAAATGATGCCACTTATCAAATCAAATCTTTTGAGGTTTTAGAAAAAGAGACTAGAGAAAGTTCTGCAAAATCATTAGACGAATACTTTGGTTTTATTAAGGATTTAGATAGGAACGACTGGTTCTCAGTGTATATAAATTCTATAACAGCACGTTTTGATCCACACACGAATTATTTCGCAGCGGAAGAAAAAGAGCGTTTTGATGTAAGTATCAGCGGTAAGTTAGAAGGAATTGGAGCTCGTTTACAAAAGAAAAACGACCTTACTGAAATTTCGGAACTTATTTCCGGTGGTCCCGCTTGGAGAGGAAAACAGCTAGAAGCTGGAGATTTAATCATGAAAGTGGCTCAAGGTAATGGAGAAGCGGTAGATGTTGTTGGAATGCGTTTGGATGATGTTGTGAAGAAAATTAAAGGGCCTAAAGGTTCAGAAGTTCGTCTTACTGTAAAAAAAGTGGACGGAACTATTAAGATTATTTCTATCATCAGAGATATTGTTGAAATAGAAGAAACGTATGCGAAGTCCAGTATTGTAAACAAAAACGGATTGAAATACGGCGTGATTTATTTGCCAAAATTCTACATTGATTTTGAAAATAAAGACGGAAGAGATGCAGGAAAAGATATTGCCTTAGAAGTAGACCGATTAAAAAAATCAGGTGTAAACGGTATTATTCTTGATGTTCGTGATGACGGAGGAGGTTCTTTATCGACTGTTGTTGACATTGCTGGATTGTTTATTGAACAAGGTCCAATAGTTCAGATTAAATCAGCCGGTCTGCAAAAAGAGGTTCTTTATGACAGAGATAAAAAAATAGAATGGGATGGTCCTTTAGTAATTATGGTGAATAGTTTCTCCGCTTCGGCTTCAGAGATTCTTGCTGCTGCAATTCAGGATTATAAAAGAGGAATCATCATTGGAAGTAAGCAAACCTATGGTAAAGGAACGGTTCAAAATGTAATTGATTTAAACCAGTTCGTAAGAAGCAGTTCAATTGGTGATTTAGGAGCCATTAAAACCACTACACAAAAATTTTATAGAATCAATGGCGGATCTACCCAATTAGAAGGTGTGCGCAGCGATATTGTTATGCCGGACAGATATGCTTATTTAAAAATGGGAGAGCGTGATATTGATAATGCAATGCCTTGGGATAAAATCGATCAGGCAGATTATAGTGTTTGGAATAATAATACCAACTTTAATCAGGCAATTGTCAATAGTAAAAACAGAATTAGTACAAATCCACAGTTTCAATTAATCGAAGAAAATGCGAAGTGGATTGATAGTAGAAGCGAAGAGAACGTTTATAGTTTGAACATTGATAAATTTAAAATTGCTCAATCTCAAATTGAAGAGAAAGCTAAAAAATATAAGCCAATTGTAAATTACAAAAGCACATTGACATTTACTTCTTTACCTTATGAAACAGAAGCGATGAGTAAGGATGTTTCGTTGAAGGAAAAAAGAGATATGTGGCATGAAGCTTTATCAAAAGATATTTATGTGGAAGAGGCAATTAATGTTTTGGATGATTTACAACCCAGAGCAATCTCGAAAAGAAATATTCCAGTTAAAATAAAAAAGGATAAATTGGCAAAATCTTAATAAGCAAGTTGTTAACAGCTAAAACATAGAGTCATTAGTAACTAAAAACGCTCCAGAAATTCAAGAAGAATTTTTGGAGCGTTTTTAGTTTGGGTTAGTCAGGATTTTTGAGAATACAGTTCAGAAATCTCAATTAGAAGTATTGGATTGTTGTAGATTCAATCAAACAACAAAATCAGAAATGTATTCTGTCTAAAGTTTTAAATAGTAAAGAGTAGTACTGATTTTTATAAATAATTTAGAAATGGAAAATAGAAAATTATTAGTTTTAATATTTGTTCTTCTTAACGTATTTCTTTTTTCTTCCTGTAAAAAGAATTTGGAAGCGGATAATTCGGCAAACAAAGAGAGAAGTAAATATTACTTGAAAGCAAATACAAACCAGTTTGATAGTTCCGAAAATATTGAAACATCGATAGCTGAAATGTTTGATTTTTTGCCGACTTCCACCACCAATCAAGTTGTGAAGCACCAGTATTACACGTTATCGTATAATGAAGTTCATGAGCAAGCAGAGTGGGTAGCTTATGAATTGAAGAAAAATTATATTAAAAACAATAATTTTAAGCGTCCTTTTTTTATTGAGGATGCTAAAGTAAAAACAGGTTCGGCTGATTGGAGAAATTATAAAAATACCAGGTATGACAAAGGCCATCTTTGTCCGGCAGGTGATATGGAGTTTGCTTTAGATGCGTATAATGAAACTTTTTTCACTTCAAATATTTCTCCTCAAGTGCGTAATTTTAATAATGGAGTTTGGAATAGATTAGAGCAAAAGGTACGCTATTGGGCTGTAAAATATGATGGAATTTATGTGATTACAGGCGGAGTTTTGAACTCTTCATCAATGACAATAGGAAAAGAGAAGGTTTCTGTTCCTGAGTTTTTTTATAAAATTCTATTGGATGATTCTGGAAAGAACTTGAAGATGATTGGTTTTCTGGTTCCCAATTCAGAAAGTAATAAACCATTATATAGTTTTGTGGTGTCTGTTGATCATATCGAAAAATTGACCGGAATTAACTTCTTTCCTAAATTGAATGACAACATTGAAAATCAATTGGAAAAAAGAACTGATTATAAAAATTGGAGTTTTAATTAGCCTTGATTAGAATTGGAAGCTTTTAAGGTTTCTGTTTTACCAAAGCCATAACTCGATGAAATAATTAAAACCTAAAGAGGTAAAAAATCGGAAACAAGAATAAGTTCTCTACACTTAAAACCTATTTAATTACCACTCGTTTACTTTATTGGCGTCCATTTTTATAAATATAAACAATAATATAGTGAAGCCCCAAAGACCAGACCCTCCATAAGAAAAGAAAGGTAGCGGCACGCCTATTGTTGGGAAAATACCAACAACCATTGCTATGTTTACAAAGAAATGAGTAAATAAAATCCCGGCAACACAATATCCATAAACTCTGCTGAATTTTGTTTTTTGTCTTTCTGCCAGATATATTATTCTAAGAAATAAACCTGCAAAAAGAGCGATAACTACTAATGAGCCTGCAAATCCCCATTCTTCACCTACTGTTGTAAATATATAATCAGTATGTTGTTCCGGAACGAATCCGCCTTTGGTTTGTGTTCCTTCGAGAAACCCTTTTCCTAACCAGCCTCCAGAACCAATGGCTATTTCTGATTGATTGGTGTTATAACCGATTCCTTTTAGATCTACTGTTTTGCCCAAAAGTATATTAAAACGATCCCTGTGATGTTGCTTAAATACATTTTCGAAGACATAATTCACAGATAAAACAAATCCGGAAATAACTACAAAAAGCATACTGCTTAAAATAATATTCCTATCGGCTAATCTTGATTTGAAATGAACTAATATCAGGGTTGCTAATCCTATAAGAATTACATATTGTGGCTCTAATATCAGCGTTAATACAAATAAAAGTATGGTAATAAATCCTGTCCAAACATACCATGAAGGTAAGCCTTCGCGGTATAAAACGATGATGAATATGCTGTATATTAAAGCACTTCCTGGGTCGGGTTGAGGAAGTATCAGGATGACAGGCAAAAGAATTATTGCAAGAGCTTGTATTTGCCTATTTGTTTCTTTTAAATTGATTTGGGTATCACTCAAATATTTGGCTAATGCCAAAGCTGTGGCGGCTTTTGCAAATTCAGAAGGTTGAATTGTAAAACTCCCTATCGCATACCAGCAACGTTGACCTGCTATGGTTTTTCCAAATAAAAATAATCCTGCTAATGTAAGTAGGGAAATTCCAAAAATGATGCTGGCGTATTTCTCATAAAACTTACCGTCAACAGAGAGTACGATGAATATTAAAGGAATGGTTAATACAATGAATATAAGCTGTTTTTCATAAGTGTCTTCCATCGAAGATAAAGAAGACGAATAGATATTTAGCCAACCCAAAATAACTAATAAAACATAGATTATTATGCTTATCCAGTCAATATTATTTGTTATGCTTTGGTTTTTCATCTGAATTAAATAGCTTGTTTATTCGATTTCGTGGTATCTGTTTTTACTTTCACAGTTGGAATTATTGTTTTCTTTTTTAGAAGAGAATCACTAATTCTTATTTGTAATTTAACTGCTTCAGAGAGTCCGCCTAATTTAGCATATCGACTTTGTAAACTTGTTGCGAGAATTCTTTTTTCGAGGTCAACTCTGGTGATTTTTTGTCTCAGGTATTTTTCAATCATCAAACTGGCGATAGGTCCCGCTATTGCGGCTCCATAACCACCGTTTTCAACTAAAATTGCTATTGCAATTTTTGGATTGTCTTTAGGTGCAAAAGCTACAAATATAGAATGGTCTTCCAGTTTTATTCTTTTTCCATCTATTCTCGCAAAATTTTCGGCAGTACCTGTTTTTCCACAAATATCTATCCCTTCTACACGCAGTGCACTGGCTGTCCCCATGTTGTAAACATCAAATAAACCACTAATTATAGGTTTGAAATATTTCTTGTCTATGGTGGTTACGTGTTTTGTAGTAAATTTTTTGTCAATTTTGTGGCCTTCAATTTTCTTGATGATATGAGGGGTGTAATAATATCCTTCATTGGCAACAGTTGCCATCATGTTGGCGAGTTGAATGGGTGTCATCAAAACTTCTCCCTGTCCGATAGCATTGGATATAATTGTAGTGCCTCTCCAACCTCCGTTTGGATAAACTTTTTTATATGTTTTTGAATCTGGTACGTTTCCTTTTTTACCGGTGGGTAAATCATACCCCATAAATTGCCCTAGCCCAAAACTTTTTACATGATTACTCCAAGCATCTACTGCGTAGGCGGGCTTTGCATATTTGCCAATGGTACGTAAATAAGCATTTGAAAAGTAAGCGTTACAAGATCTATAAACTCCGTTGTGTAATTTGACATTTCCAAAAATTTTACAGTGACATTTTTGAAATCGCCCACGCCCGTAACTAAAACCGCCGCGACACATAAAAGTAGACTGTTCGTCCACAACGCCTTCTTGTAGCGCTACCAATCCAGTCAGGATTTTAAAAGGAGATCCTGGAGGATACTCGGCTAATAGTCCTCTGTCATAAAGCGGTTTTGCAATGGAATCGCGATACAATTGAGTGTAATTTTTAGATCGTTGTCTACCTACTAGGATACCCGGATCATAAGATGGAGCAGTAACCAATGCTAAAATTTCTCCAGTCTTTGGTTCAATGGCAACGATTCCTCCTCTTTTATTGATCATTAGTTCTTCACCATACTTTTGAAGTTCAGCGTCTAGGGTAAGATTTATATCTTCTCCTTGAACAGCAATAGTATCGTATTTTCCGTCTTTATAAGAACCGATTTCTCTGTTGTATTTGTCTTTTTGAATGTATTTTACGCCTTTTATTCCTCTTAAAAGATCTTCATAACTCTCTTCAACGCCCTGTCTTCCTATTAAATCCCCACTGTTGTAATACGGGTTTTTAGCGACTAGTTTCTCATTAACTTGTGTAATGAATCCAAAAATATTGGCTCCAAAAGCAACTTCATAATCACGAAGAGATCTTTTTTGAAAGTAAAAACCTTGATATTTTCGTATTTTTTCTTGAAAAGCGGCAAATTCACTTTTGTTCAATTGAGGTAAAAAAACAGATGGCAAACGTGGGCTGTATACTTTTGCTTTTTCAATTTTTTTAATAAAATCCTCTTTTGTAATATTTAATAATTGACAAAATTCTAAAGTATCCGTGTTTTTTAATTCTCGGGGAATGACCATGATGTCATAAGAGGCTTGGTTTGCAACTAATAACTTTCCTTTTCGGTCATAAATATACCCTCTTTCAGGATATTCATATTTTATTTTAATGGCGTTATTGTCTGATTTTAATTTTAAGGTGTCGTCAATAATTTGCAAATAAAAGATTCGTATTACAAGCAAAGATGTAGCTAGAATGATTAAGGAAGGCAATAAGACTTTTCTCATCTTTTGTTAGGCTTAATAAGGTATATTATGATAATGCAAATAATTATTGTGAATACGGTACTTAATAAAGTTCGGATTAGAATATCAAAAATAAAGCTAAACTGAAATGCTTCCAGTAAAAATAACGTAAAATGATGAATCACAACTGAGAGTAGTATAAATGAGAATCTTTCAGGTGTTAAAATATCATTTAATTTTATAGTTTGATATTCATAACTCAGACCAAAAGCAAATTTAAAAATGAATGGCCTAAAATATGCTAGAACTAAACAGGCAGTTGCATGTATTCCGCCAGAATTACTAAACATATCCATAATAAGTCCAAGAAAAAAACTGGCAACTACAAGACCTGACTTATTTCCGTTTACGGGATACAGGATTATGAACAACATATAAGGGAAAGGACTTATGTAGCCCAAAAAATTCATATTATTGAAAATGATAATCTGAAATGCCAATAACAGAATGAATCGAAAAATATTGACTAACAATGCGCTATTCATCTTTTTCTCTTTTTTCTAAATTAGTAATTTCTTCACGGTCTTTACTTTTTATGATATAAACATGTCCTAAATTAGTCATGTCATTAAATAACTTAACATTTATGGTGTAATAATTATTTTTTTCTTCTATAAATATCTTATCAATTGTACCGATTCCTATATTTTCAGGAAATATAACCGATTGTCCTCCAGTTACGATTGTATCGCCTTTTCTTATCGCCGCTAATCTCGGAACATCGATCAATTGAACGAAGCCTGTACTTTTTCCATCCCAAATCAAAGACCCAAAGTGATTTGACTTTTTGATTTTGGCATTAATTTGAGATTTTTTATTCAGAATGCTGATTACGGTCGAATAATTTGGAGATGTATTTTCTATGATCCCAACAATTCCTAAACTGTTAATGACACCCATATCTGGTTTAATGCCTTGTAATTCTCCTGAATTTAAGGTTAAATAATTTTCATGGACATTATAGGAATTGTGTATCACTTTTGAAACGACAATATCGTCTGGTTTTATCCCTTTAATACTATCCAGTTTTTTTATTGCAGTAGTGTCTTTACGATTAAATAAAAGACTTTTTAGCTTTGCGTTTTCAAGAGCAAGCGCATCATTTTGAGTTTTTAAATTCAAGTATTCGTTAAGATTATTCACCTTTTCGTACACTCCGCCACTTAAAAAGTTAGCAGAACTGATTATTTTGCTTCTGTGGAAAGAGTGGGATTGGATGGTGAGTGATAACGAGATACCCAAAAGCAGCAAAAACAGTAATCTATTACTGTTTTTAAAAATAAAATTAAATATTTGCTGCATTTCTTAACGGTATAATGTAAATAACTGTATGTCTTGTTTGTAATCTAATTGCTGTAAATTGAAATTGACTTGAGAGCTGACAAGTGTAACAAAAACAGATTACTTAATTAAAATACTTTTAAATTTTGTAATGTTTTTAAGTGCCATACCAGTTCCTCTAACAACTGCTCTTAATGGGTCTTCAGCAATGTAAACAGGTAAATCTGTTTTTTGTGAAATCCTTTTATCAAGACCTCTTAACATAGATCCTCCACCTGCAAGGTAAATTCCTGTGTTATAAATGTCAGCTGCTAATTCAGGAGGTGTTTGTGATAAAGTTTCCATTACTGCATCTTCAATTCTTTGTATTGATTTGTCTAATGCTTTAGCAATTTCTCTATAAGAAACTTCTACTTGTTTTGGTTTACCGGTAAGTAAATCCCTTCCTTGAACTGACATGTCTTCTGGAGGAGTTTCTAAGTCTTCAATAGCGGCACCAATTTGAATTTTGATTTTTTCAGCTGTACTTTCTCCAACAAAAAGGTTGTGTTGTGTACGCATGTAATAAACGATGTCATTTGTAAATACATCACCGGCAATTTTTACTGATTTATCACATACAATCCCGCCTAATGCAATTACTGCAATTTCAGTTGTTCCACCACCTATGTCAACAATCATGTTTCCTTTAGGCTGCATGATGTCTATTCCAATACCTATTGCTGCTGCCATAGGTTCATGTATCAAATACACTTCTTTACCATTTACTCTTTCGCATGATTCTTTTACGGCTCTCATCTCCACTTCAGTAATACCGGAAGGAATACAAACAACCATTCTTAATGCGGGAGTAAACATTCTTTTTTTCAATGCCGGTATGCTTTTTATAAACATACTGATCATTTTTTCTGAAGCATCAAAATCAGCAATTACACCATCTTTCAAAGGTCTTATCGTTTTAATGTTTTCATGTGTTTTTCCCTGCATCATGTTGGCTTCTTTACCAACAGCAATGATTTTACCCGAAATCCTGTCTCGGGCAACTATTGATGGGGAATCAATTACAACTTTATCATTATGTATGATTAAAGTGTTGGCGGTACCAAGGTCTATCGCAATATCCTCGGTCATGAAATCAAAAAATCCCATAAGTTTTTTAAGGGTTAAAAGTTATAAATTTGTGACAGGCAAAGTTAAACAAATTAATGTTTAAAATGACGAGTTCCTGTAAATACCATTGCAACTTTATTTTCATTACAATAATTAATACTTAATTCGTCTTTTATTGATCCTCCGGGCTGAATTACAGCAGTTATTCCAGCTTCTTTAGCTATTTCTACACAATCTGGAAAAGGGAAAAACGCATCGCTTGCCATCACAGCTCCATGCAAATCAAAGTGAAAATTATTCGCTTTTTCGATTGCTTGTTGCAAGGCATCAACTCTTGATGTCTGTCCTGTACCTGACGCAATAAGTGTACCATTTTTTGCAAAAACAATCGTATTTGATTTTGTGTTTTTACAAATTTTGGAAGCAAAAATTAGATCCTGAACTTCTTGTTCAGTAGGTTCAGTTATAGTAACGGTTCTTAAGTCTTCTTTATTGTCGGTTATGTTGTTTCTTTCCTGAACTAAAATTCCGTTTAAGCAAGTACGTACTTGTTTTTGTGGTAATTCTACTTCGTTTTGAACTAATATAATTCGGTTTTTCTTTTCTTGTAAAATTGCAATGGCTTCAGTGTCATATTCTGGAGCAATCACCACTTCGCAAAATAATTTGTTTATTTCTGAAGCAGTAGCAATATCAATTTTTGTATTCGAAATTAAAACACCTCCAAAAGCAGAAGTTGGGTCGCACGCCAAAGCCGTAAGATAGGCTTCGCTAATGGTTGTTCTTGTCGCTAAACCACAAGCATTATTGTGTTTTAATATTGCAAATGTGGGACCGTCATTTTTGAATTCATTAATCAAATTTACGGCAGCATCTACGTCTAATAAATTATTATAAGACAATTCTTTTCCGTGAACTTTTTTGAACATAGCATCAAAATCACCGAAGAAAAATCCTTTTTGATGTGGATTCTCACCATATCTTAAAACTTGACCGTTAGCAATACTTTGTTTGTAGATTGTTTCGTCAGTATTAAAATAATTGAAAATTGCAGTATCATAATGCGATGAAACATGAAATGCTTTTGTAGCCAATAATTTTCTGTCTTCCAATGTTGTAGCTCCATTTTGATCAGTAATCAAATCCAAAAGCAAACCATATTGGTCAACCGATGCTACAATTACGGTGTCCTTGAAGTTTTTTGCGGCAGCGCGTATCAAAGAAATACCGCCAATATCTATTTTTTCAATAATATCTGATTCACTAGCTCCAGAAGCTACTGTTTTTTCAAAAGGATATAAATCAACAATTACTAAATCTATTTGCGGAATGTTGAACTCTATCATTTGCTGTACATCACTCTCGTTGTCTTGGCGATTTAAGATTCCTCCAAAAACTTTTGGGTGTAATGTTTTTACTCTACCGCCCAGAATAGAAGGGTAGGAGGTAACATCTTCAACAGGAATTACAGGAATTCCTAAATTTTTTATAAAATCCTCAGTTCCTCCAGTAGAATAAAGTGTAACATTTTGACTGTTTAGTTGTCTTACTATAGGTTCTAATCCTTCTTTTGAAAAGACAGAGATTAATGCAGATTGAATTGTTTTTGTTGTGTTCATTGTGTAGTTATAATTATAAAATGCAAAAATAGTTTTTTAATGTGAAAATTAAGCCATTTGAAAATGAGATAATGTGTAATTTTTACTCCTATTTTTATTGGTAAAGATAAAATAATTGATTCACACAGCAACGAATACGTTTTTCATTAGGTTTTTGAATAATATTTATGGAATTTTACTTTAATACAAAAAAATTTTTATGCTGGTTTACCTTCGATTATTAAAAGAGAGTTTTGGCTTTGCAATGAATGCATTGCGAAACAACAAGTTAAGAACGTTGCTTTCTTTGTTAGGAGTTACTATTGGAATTTTTTCGATTATAGCTGTACTTGCGGCCGTTGATTCTTTGGACAGGAAAATAAAAAAAGATATTGGAAGTTTAGACAATAGTACTGTTTTCTTTTTTAAATATAGTTTTGGACCCACAGATGTTCCAGGTTGGAAGGTTGAACAATTTCCGGATGTAACTTATGAGGAGTATAAATTTTTAAAAAATAGTTTAACTGATGTTGAAAGTGTTTGCTTTAAACTTTATGCGGGACGAGAAACTATAAAGTATGAATCAAAAACAGTAAGTTCAATAGCTGTAGTTCCTTGTACTTATGAATTCTCTGATATTGAAAAATTAGATTTTAAAGAAGGACGTTTTTTTAGTGAGCAAGAATCAAACTCGGGTAGTAATAATGTTGTAATAGGACATGAAATTGCAGAGTCGCTTTTTGAAGGAGTTTCTCCATTAGGGAAGGAAGTTAGGTTGTACGGACAGCGGTTTAAAGTGGTTGGGACTCTAAAAAAAGTAGGGGATAGAATGATAAGCTTTGGTTCTAATCCTGATCACACCATTTATCCTACGGTAAATAGGATACGAAGTTTGTTTGGAGACAACAATCAATCATTTTACCCAATAGTCATTATTAAGCCTAGTAAAGGTATTGATATAGAAAACCTTAAAGCTCAAATTACATATAAAATCAGGAATTTTAGAGGAATTAAGTCAGGACAGATCGATACTTTTTTCGTCAATTTTCTTAAAGGCGCAACTGATATGATTGATGAAACTATAGGTTTTATGAATATAGCCGGGTGGATAATTGCGGGATTTTCACTTCTTGTGGGTGGTTTTGGTATCGCTAATATCATGTTTGTTTCCGTTAAAGAACGTACCCATTTAATAGGGATTCAGAAATCATTAGGAGCCAAAAACAGGTTTATATTGTTCCAGTTTTTATTTGAAGCTATTATCTTGTGTCTAATTGGTGGAATAATTGGATTGCTTATGGTTTGGATTATTGCGCTTATTCTAACAAATGCTTTAGATTTTGAATTTGTTTTAAGTGCGGCAAATATTGTTTTGGGAACGGGATTAGCAGTCATAATTGGATTGATCTCCGGAATCCTTCCTGCAATTTCTGCTTCAAAATTAGATCCTGTGGAGGCGATTAGGACGGGAATGTAAATTAAGACGACAATTAAAGAAATAAAAAAAAACAGCTTTCAAAATTATTTGGAAGCTGTTTCTGTTTGGAATGAAATATTTATGACAATAAAAAATCCCGATTGCTCGGGATTTTCATTATCTAATATTATTATTTTGAATCAAATCGATATACAAATTAATCTTGTCTTTCAATTCTTTTCGAGGAGTGATAAAGTCTAAGAAACCATGTTCAAGAAGAAACTCGGCAGTCTGGAAACCTTCGGGTAAATCTTTACCTGTTGTGTCTCGAACTACTCTTGGTCCGGCAAATCCTATTAATGCACCCGGTTCAGAAATATTAATGTCTCCTAACATGGCATAAGAAGCAGTTGTTCCTCCAGTTGTTGGATCTGTACATAAGGAAATGTATGGTAATTTTGCTTCGGCAAGTTGGGCCAGTTTTACGGATGTTTTAGCTAACTGCATTAATGAATAAGCAGCTTCCATCATTCTTGCTCCACCTGATTTTGAAATCATAACAAATGGTAATTTGTTTTTGATGGCATGGTCGATTCCTCTTGCAATTTTTTCTCCCACTACAGCTCCCATAGAACCACCAATGAATGCAAAGTCCATACAGCAAATTACTAGATCTTTTCCTTTGGATTTTCCAACTCCGGTACGTACTGCGTCTTTAAGTTTGGTTTTTCCCATGACATCTTTCAAACGATCTGCATATTTTTTGGTATCAACAAAATGCAAAGGGTCTTTAGAGGTCATGTTTTCGTCTAATTCGACAAATTCATTGTTGTCAAATAAAATTTGAAAATATTCTGTACTTCCAATTCTAACGTGAAAACCATCTTCGGGACTTACAAATAAGTTACGAGCTAGTTCTTCGGCATCAATAATTTTTCCAGTTGGAGATTTGTACCAAAGCCCTTTTGGAATATCCATTTTATCTTCGGTAGCAGTAGTAATCCCTTTTTCTTTTCTTTTAAACCAAGCCATTTTTCTAGTATTCAGTGTTCAGTAATCAAGTATTCAGTGTTCCGTTTTTTAGTGTTCCTTATTTAGATTCAATAATCAGTTTTTTGATAACTGAATACTAAAAAAAACGGAACACTGAACACTATTTTTATAGTGTATTCACATTGTTCAAGTCAGCAAAAGCTTGCTCAAGTCTTGTGTTGAAAGTAACTTCGCTTTCACGCAGCCATTTTCTTGGATCGTAATATTTTTTATTTGGAACATCAGCACCTTCTGGGTTTCCAATTTGAGTTTTCAAATAATCAATGTTTTTTACCATGTAATCACGGATACCTTCCGTAAAAGCAAATTGTAAATCGGTATCAATATTCATTTTTATTACTCCGTAGCTAATGCCTTCTCTAATTTCTTCCAATGTAGAACCTGAACCACCGTGGAAAACAAAGTCTACCGGGTTGTGTCCTGTATTGAATTTATTTTGTACAAAATCTTGAGAATTTTTTAATATTTTTGGAGTCAATTTTACATTTCCGGGTTTGTAAACACCGTGTACGTTTCCAAAAGCAGCAGCAATTGTGAATCTTGGGCTTACTTTAGAAAGTTCTTCGTATGCGTAAGCAACTTCTTCAGGTTGTGTGTATAATTTTGAACTGTCAACATCAGAGTTGTCAACACCATCTTCTTCGCCACCTGTAATTCCAAGTTCGATTTCCAATGTCATTCCCATTTTGCTCATTCTTTCCAAATATCCTTTGCAAATTTCAATGTTTTCTTCGATAGGCTCTTCTGATAAATCAATCATGTGAGAAGAGTATAATGGTTTTCCTGTTGCAGCAAAATGTTTTTCGGAAGCATCTAATAAACCGTCAATCCAAGGCAATAATTTTTTTGCGCAATGGTCAGTATGTAAAATTACGGTTGCTCCGTAAGCTTCCGCCAAAGTATGAATGTGTAATGCACCAGCAATTCCACCAGCGATAGCTGCTTTTTCGCCTGCATTAGAAAGTCCTTTTCCTGCATTAAATTGTGCTCCTCCATTTGAAAATTGAATGATAACCGGAGCATTAAGTTTTGCTGCAGTTTCAAGAACGCTATTGATAGTATTTGATCCCGTAACATTTACTGCAGGAAGTGCAAATCCTTTTTCTTTAGCATAATTAAAAATTTCCTGAACCTGATCTCCTGTAGCTACGCCTGGTTTTATGTTGTGTGCCATTGTAATTTTTTTAGTTATTTTTTTTAGTTTTTAGTTTGCAAAAATAAGAATTAAATAGCATTAGAACGGATAATTTATTCCGAAATTTAAAACGGAGTTCGCAAAATTGTATTCCTGGAACCATCTTTTGTTGGTTTCATTGGCTGGATTGTAGGTTTTAAATCCTAAATCAAAACGAATTACAAAAAAACTTAGGTCATATCTAAGTCCAAATCCAGTGCCTAATGCGATATCTTTTAAATCACTAAGACTTGTGAAAGTTGATTTCTCATCTTCTACATTATCCAGTACGTTCCAAATATTCCCGGCATCGGCAAAAAGCGCTCCTTTTAAACTGCCTAATATCTTAAATCGAAACTCTCCACTAATTAAAATTTTCATATTAGCCTCATTGAAATCATCCAATGCGCCACTGCTGCCCGGTCCTAAACCATACGGTTGCCATGCCCTGTTGTCATTTGATCCTCCTGAAAAATAACTTCTTGAAAAGGGAATGTAATCTGAATTTCCAAATGGAATGGCTATCCCAAAAAATGACCGAAATGCAACTATTTTTTCTTTGGAGAAATCCCAATGTTTAATATAATCAAATTCGGTTTTTATGTATTCTGAATATTCTAAATTGAATATTTCATAATTATCATTTGAATTTTTCTTCTGATTTGTTGCTTTTGCAAAACCAGATAAAATAGTTCCAGCCGATTCTATTTTTGTTCTAAAAAGATAAAAAGTATTGTCAGTTAAATCCTTTTTGGTTGTTTTTGAAAAAGTAAAACTGGTAGCCAAAATAAAATCATTCTCCGTAAGTCTGAGTCTTCGTTCTTCAATACTTTTTACAGACCTAAAGTCTGCGGCTTCCAATGGTTTCAAAAAGTTAGCGTTACCCGTGAGAACATCGTTAGTAAAGCCAGTTGTTCCTTCTTCAATAAGCAAATCTTTGTCAATGTCATTGTTATAATAAGAAGGATTTGTATTGTATTCTTTGCTGATTTCATTCAAAGCATTATAGGAAGAACTGTAAACATTAAAGTAATTTTGTGTGTTTAGATTTCGTACAAATTGGGTGTTGAAAAGATCAAATCTAGCGGTATTGTTTCTTTTTGGAGTCCAGTTATACGATAGGGTTCCGGTAAAATTCTCTTTGTCTAAACCAATATTTTGTTGTTTTGCAAAACCCGCTGTGATTAAAGTGGATGGAATCATGCTTTTTGGAATGATTTTTTCAGTGCTGAAAGGCATGAAAATCCTTGGGATATTCAGTTTTAAATCCAAACCGTATTCTGAAACATTGAAAAAATTATTCTTTGGATTCGCTAAATCTTTTGAAGAACCAATATTGCCACGCGCAGCTAATTCAAGGGTTTCGGCTCCATTGAAAACGTTTCGTATCGTTTCAGAAACACTTAAGCCCACACCGAAATCTTGTATGTTAGAATGAGTGACATCTAATGTAGTCCCAAAACTATATTTTTTTCTCGGAGTTAAATATACTTCTGCAATCAATGATTGTGCGGTAGAGTCTCTAGGGTCAACTTTATATTGTATTGAAGGATAGTTGAAAATTTTAAGATTGTTTAAATACCGCGTTGTCAAAACGGTTTTATAATCCGCAAATAACCCTCCTTTTGTAATAAAGATAGCATTAGTAATGGCTCGTGGCTTGTATCTTAATTTTTCCTGACTGTATAAGTTGAAGTTCTTATAGGTTGTGCTATCCGTAATTTTTATAGTATTGCTACTTGGAGAATAATCAGTGTAAATATTTACATCGCTTATTTTATAAATTTTAAAAGGTTCTGTTCGGGTAGAATCGCCATCTTGATAAGAATAATTATCAATCATCAAGTTTATATTTGCCTGATTGACTTTTTTAATGGTATCAATATCAAAAGTCACATAATTAGGCTGAAAATAATAGGCTCCATTATTTCTAAAATGAGTGGTGATTCGGTTTTTTTCATTCTCAAAATCTTCCGTTTTATATTGATTGCCTGATTTGATAAATGTGTTGGATTTGTTTGTTTGATACAAAGAATCCAATGCCGGTGTTAAAATAGTAGTTCTTAAAGAATCTAAAAAGTAAGCATTTCCGGGAGTAATGGCATATTTTATTTTAGCCTTTTTAATACTCAAAGTATCTATTTTGTAAGTAGCATTTACATTAAAAAAGCCATTGTTGAAATAATAGTATTTCAATCGTAACAATGATTTGTCAGCTCTTTCTTTGTCAATAATTACGGGAACTTCCCCGGTTCTTTTCAAGAAATCATGAATTCCATGGTACAAAAAAGATTTTCCAAGTCGATTGACTTGTTTTTCAGACAGCCATTTTGATTTTCTTCTAAATTTTTCCGGATTATTTGTAAACTTGGCTTGGTAGGTTGAATCTGGATTTAGATTGGCAAGATTGTAAAGGTTCAAGCGTAAACGATACCCCAGTAAGGTGCTGTTTGGTTTTTGATACAGTTGATTAAAAACATTTTCGTCCTTAATTGCTTTGTCATTTACAGTAATTTCGTTTTTTGTAAGCAGTAGCTTTCCGTCCGGAACTCTTTTTACAGCGTTACAAGCGCAAATTAGTATTGCAATTAGAATAAATGCAGTTATTTTTGTGGAAGTTTTTTTCAAGTGTTCTAAAATATTTAATTCAAAAGTACATTATTTTATGGTTAGTAAAAACCAAATAAAGCTTATAACGAGTTTGCAGCAAAAAAAATATAGAATTGCCAATAAATTATTTTTTGCCGAAGGCGTAAAAGGAATTCATGAACTGCTGGAGTCTAATTTTGAGCTGGAACATTTGTATACTACCCAAAATGATTTTGAGGAAGTCCATGTATCGAGAAAAACGATTATTCAAGAAAGCGATTTGAAAAAAATCAGTGCATTAGCAACCCCAAATACATGTTTGGGAGTTTTCAAAATGCCCTTGGAAAAACCAATTATTGAAACAGGTTTAATTGTAGCGCTTGATACTATTCGTGATCCGGGAAATTTAGGAACCATATTGCGTTTGTGTGATTGGTTTGGTGTTAAGCAGTTGTTGTGTTCAAAGGAAACAGTTGATATTTATAATCCAAAGGTCGTTCAGGCAACTATGGGTTCTATAGCCAGGGTCAACGTGAATTATATTGATCTTAATGCTTTTATTACACAAACAAAATTACCCGTTTTTGGTACTTTTATGGATGGAGAGAATATTTATAAATCGGTTTTACCTAAAGAAGGCATTATTATTATGGGTAATGAGGCTAATGGCGTTTCGGCAGCACTTGAAAGTTTAGCCACAAACAGACTCACAATTCCTCGTTTTGGGGATCTTCAAAAAACAGAAAGCCTCAATGTTGCCACTGCTACCGCTATAGTATTAAGCGAGTTTTGTAGAGGTTACCTTTTTAATGGAAAGTAAAATTGATGAAGACTGCTCTGGTTTTCAGCGATTCTATGTTGCTTGTCCATGGACTGTTTGGGTCTTTATCTCTGATTAATTCGTCATTCATTCCAAAAACACCTCTTATGGAAGGGGAAAATATAAAATATTCTGAAAAAAGATCAATTCCAAAACCCAATTCATAATTAGTGGTCCATGCCTTTACTCTAAAACGTTGTTCTAAGTTGTCATCAATTAATTTAGAATTGCTGGATAAGTTTAACGTTGCAGATACGCCTCCTACTAAATAGGGGCGAATATTCCCTGTTCTAAGGGAGGAAAATTTTACCAATAATGGAAAATGGATGTAGGTGCTGTTTATCTCTCTTAGTTTGTCAGAAGAAGTGGGAATAGTGCTTTCAGAAAAATAGCTTGTTGGATAATGTAAATCTCTTCTTGTATAATAAAGACCCGGCTCAAATCGTAAGTCAATGTATTCCTGAAGTTTCAAATCAGCAACGATACCCACATTAAACCCAGTGGTTTTTTTTATAAGAATATCGGGACCTACTGTTTTATAATCTATTTTGAAATCATACGAGTTAAACCCTAAATAAAACCCATAATACATTCTCTTTTTTTGAAAATTTTCCAAATTAATAATAGGATCTCTGCTAAATATATTTTTAGACTTTTGAGCGTATCCTTTTAGAATAAAAGCAAAAAATAGTAAGACAATTATTTTTTTCATGTTATTTTTTAGAAGCTGAGTAAATGGTAGCTACGCCAAAAGTTTGTGGTAAAGCTACAACATCTATAAACCCAATTTTTCTCAAAATATTGTTTAATACTTCGCCATAAGGGAATGCAGCTGCCGATTCAGATAAATAACCATATGCAACATCGTCTTTAGAGAAGACTTTACCTATTAGAGGAAGAATATTTTTTGTGTAAAAATTATATCCTTGTCTGTAAGGCGTTTTGTCCGGCACCGAAGTTTCTAAAATAACAAATACACCGTTAGGTTTTAAAACTCTTAGAATTTCAGCCAGGCCTTTTTCTAAATCGTCAAAATTACGAACTCCAAAAGCAACGGTTATGGCATCAAAATAGTTGTCTTCAAAAGGCATGTTTTCGGAGTCGCCCAAAATCATTTCGATAGTATTGGAAAGATTTTTTGAAGCAATTTTTTTTACGCCTACTTCCAGCATTCCTGCTGATATATCCAACCCGATGATTTTTTCAGCATTTGTTTGTGCCATCAAAATGGCCAAATCACCAGTACCGGTTGCGATGTCCAGAATGATTTTCGGATTTGATTTCGCAACTATTTGCAACACTTTTTTACGCCATTTTATATCAATACCGAAAGAAATGACACGATTCAGATTATCATAATTTCCAGAAATGGTGTCAAACATTTTTGCAACTTGTTCTTTTTTGCCTAGCGCTGAATCTTTATAGGGTGTTATTTTTTCTGACATTTTTTTAGTTTGTACAAATATAATACAAACTTGATGAACTTAAAATGAGTTTCAAAAAATTAGAATCAAGTTTTATTCTTGGTTTTTCAAACACACTCATTTAAGAAAAAAAACTAAAATTTATTTTATTTGAAATATCACTAAAAGTGGGTATTGTAACTAATGATTTTATTGTACAAATTTGTTATTCAAGAAAATAACCATATTAAATGATTAAAAGAGAACCGATCAACCAAATCAAGTGGATAATTTTAGCGTTTTTTATCTCATTTGTTCTTGTTAGCTGTTTTGAAAATACGGTTTTACAAAACTGTATTGTAGTTAAAACGCAACATACGTTCTTAGGATTAAATTTGTTTTTGGAAATTTTAATTTTTTTCGTCTTTAGTACCTTCGTGGTATTTGGTATTAAAGGCTTTTTTGAGATGTATTCTCAAAAAACATCAAATGTTATAATCTTCATTTCTGGAGTATTACTACTATTTGTAATTTTTATTTTATGTTATCAAATACTCTTTCAAGAGTAGATCGTCTCTTTGATCAATGGTTTAAAAAAAACATCCCGTAAAAAGGATGTTTTTTTGTTTTATTTTCTAAGGAATGTCTGATACGAATAATCGTAGAGATGTTTTTCGTCCTTCTCATTAAATTCTGAAACTATTATTTTCCATTCATCGTCATTAATTTCAGGGAAATGAGCGTCGCCTTCAAAGTTGTGATGAACACGTGTTATTTCTATTTTGTCAGTAAAAGGGAGTCCTAAGGTATAAATTTCACCACCACCAATTATAAATGTGTCTTCGTTTTTGGGACAAATGGCTAATGCTTTGTCCATACTATCAACGATGATGCAACCTTCGGCTTGATACTCTTTTTGTCTTGTGATTATGATGTGGGTTCTGTTAGGTAATGGTTTTGGAAAACTTTCAAATGTTTTTCTGCCCATTATAATATGATGTCCGGATGTAAGGGATTTAAATCTTTTGAAATCATTTGGTAAATGCCAAACCAGTTCGTTGTTTTTACCTAAAGCATTATTTTCGGCAACGGCCGCAATCATTATTATCATAATTGATGTACTGTTATTTAAGGTCGTCGTTGTTAACCTGTGTTTGTAATTGATCCAGTTTTTTTTGTTGTAAAGCTACAAGTCGGTCTATTTGTTCCCTTTCCCAATTTTTATTCATAAAACGATCCGTGATGAAAATTTTTATAAAATGTAAAATAAAGAGGAACAACCATATGGTGATAATCCAAATGGACCAGTGGGAATCTACGGCAATTTCGAAAAACTTATTAGCGATAAATAAAAGCAAACTTCCTAAGACGAAAAGGACAAAATGAAAATACAATCTTTTTTTTTGTTTAATTCTTCTTCTTGCATATTCATACTGTTCGTGTAGTTCTTTTTCCATTGATCAAAATTTAGTTTATAAAGGTAAAATTTATTTTGGAAAGTCACTATTTTGCTTCTATATTAATTTAACAAGAAAACGTTTTCTCTTTCTTGAATGTTAAATTTAACAGGCTTAAAATTAAGAAATTGGTCATAAATTAACATGGTTTGCCACATTGTATTAAATCTTCGTTACGTTCATTGTACGTTCAAATTCTTTTGCTTTCTTTGTTTTATAAATCTATAAATGAAATAGTTATGGCAATCAAGAAACAATTTGTTAAGACAAAACCAGTTTGTAAAGTTACCTTTTCAGTTGAAGCAAAAGAAGCAAGTCATGCTTCTGTTGTTGGCGATTTCAACAATTGGAATGTTGCTGAAGGTGCTTTGAGCAAATTAAAAAATGGTACTTTCAAAGGGGTTTTCGATGTAAACAAAGATGCAGCCTACGAATTTAAATACGTAATTGACGGAACATTTGTCAATGAGCCGGAAGCAGATTCTTTTAAGTGGAATGAGTTTGCCGGAAATGAAAACGGTGTTTTAGTAGTTTAGCTAAAACACCGTTTTTTTATTACTTTACACCGCAACACTGCCTTTTATCAAGGCATGTGGTTCATAGCCTTCGAGCGTGAAATCTTCAAAATCAAATGCGAAGATGTCTTTTATATTGGGATTCAAAATCATTTTAGGCAATGGTTTTGGCTCACGGGACAATTGCAATTCGAGTTGTTCAAAATGGTTGTTGTAAATGTGCGCGTCACCAAAAGTGTGGATAAATTCACCAACCTCAAGGTCGCAAACCTGTGCAATCATCATGGTTAATAATGCATAGGAAGCAATATTAAAAGGAACACCCAAAAATATATCAGCACTTCGTTGGTACAACTGGCAGGAAAGTTTTCCTTTAGTTTCTCCTTTGGTTTCGTCTGGGCTAGCTACATAAAACTGAAAGAAAGCGTGACAAGGAGGTAAAGCGGCTTTGTTATTGGCAACATTTTCCTCAAATGACTTAGTGGTGTCCGGAAGAACCGATGGATTCCAGGCTGAAACGAGCATTCTTCGACTGTTAGGATTGGTTTTTAATTCTTTAATTAGTTCTGTTATTTGGTCAATTTCTTCACTATTCCAGTTGCGCCATTGGTGTCCGTAAACTGGTCCTAGATCTCCGTTGGCATCAGCCCAAGCATCCCAAATCTTAACGTCATTCTCTTGAAGGTACTTAATATTCGTATCACCTTTTAAAAACCAAAGCAATTCATAGATAATAGATTTCAGGTGTAGTTTTTTAGTGGTAACCATTGGAAAACCTTCATTCAAATCAAAACGCATTTGGTAACCAAATACACTTTTTGTTCCTGTTCCCGTACGATCTCCTTTTTGACAACCGTTTTCCATCACGTGTTGCACTAAGTCTAAATATTGCTTCATTGTGTCTTTATTCTATTTGCGGTAAGCGAGTTTAGTTTTTGTATATTTTTCCGTCTTTCATTACAAATACGACTTTTTCCAGCGTTTTGATAGTATTCAAAGGATTTTCATCAACTGCAATAATGTCTGCCAAAAAGTTCTCTTTGATTTGACCTACTTCATTCCCAATGCCCAATAACATAGCATTCGTTGTTGTTGCTGATTGTATAGCGGCTAATGCAGGCATTCCGGCTTCAACCATATAGCCAAATTCTTTTGCATTTGTACCATGAGCAAAAACTCCGGCATCGGTACCAAAAGCAATTTTGACTCCTTTTTTGTATGCTTTTGCAAAAGTAGCCTTAATTTGTGGACCAACTTCTCTGGCCTTTGGAACTACGATTTCAGGATAAAAACCATTAATTTCTGCATTTTTTTCTACTTCTTTTCCAGCGGTCAAGGTAGGGACTAAATAAGCATCGTATTTTTTCATCAATTCCATTGTCTCTTCACTCATAAAAGTGCCGTGCTCAATGGTTTTTATACCGCCCAATATAGCTCGTTGCATTCCTTCATCTCCGTGGGCATGAGCTGCGGTAAGCATATTATAATCCTTGGCAGTTGTTGTAATAGCTTTGATTTCGTCTAAAGTAAACTGAGGATTTTTGCCACTTTTTGCCACACTTAAAACACCGCCTGTAGCTGTGATTTTAATAACATCGGCTCCTTCTTTATAGCGCTCTCTTACTGCTTTTACTGCTTCTTCCGGAGAATTGATTACGCCTTCATGCGGGCCTGGATCTCCTACAAGTTTACGATTGCTTCCGTTCGTTGGATCAGCATGTCCTCCTGTTGTGGCAATCGATTTTCCTGCGGTATATATTCTTGGGCCTTTTACGATTCCTTTATTAATGGCATTTCTTATGGAGATATTAACTCCGGTTCCTCCTAAATCACGTACGGTAGTGAATCCGGCTAAAAGGGTTGTTTCTGCACAACGAACCGCTTGAAATGCAATGTCAGCCTCGTTGTCTAAATATTTTGACATGTAACTTTTAGTGTCGTGTTCTCCTTCAATATGTACGTGTAAATCGATAAGACCTGGTAAAATGTATTTATTTTTCAGGTCGATTTCAATGTCTTCGGGTTTGGATTTGGATACAAATCCATCTTGTATTTTTGTGATTTTATTTTTAGAAACAATTATGGTTTGGTTGGATAACTCTTTGCCAGATTGGGTATTTAGAATTTTTCCGCAGTGTAAATAATAATCTTGAGAAAATGCAATTGTAGAAATAAATAAGGTTGCAATAATTAGGACAAATTTTGTTTTCATAGATTAGTTTTATAACAGATGTTACTAAAAATATATAAAAAAGTGCAGCATTAAATTCTGCTGCATTTTTTATGTGGTTAATCGTTTATGTATCAAATAATGCAATAATGAAAATCAAAATTAAAGTTATCTCTTCGAGATTTCGTCTCTAATTTTTGCTGCTTTTTCGTAATCTTCATGCGAAACTGCTTGATCTAACAGTTCATTCAATTCCTGTAAACTATGCTTAGAATACGTTTCTCCAGATTGATTGCTTTCTTCTTCATGCCCAAAAGTTTCTGGATTAGACAGTACATCATCGATTTCTTGAGAGTCTTTATTGGGTTCCAGTGGATTTGCTTTCAGGTATATTCCAGCTTTATCAAGGATGTTTTTGTAGGTAAAAATAGGAGCGTTAAAACGTAATGCTAAAGCAATTGCATCGGAGGTTCTGGCGTCAATAATTTCTTCTATTTTATCTCTTTCGCAAATAATACTCGAATAAAAAACACCATCAACTAACTTGTGAATAATGACTTGTTTTACCACAATATCAAAACGCTCTGCAAAATTTTTAAATAGGTCATGAGTCAGGGGACGCGGTGGTTTTATTTCTTTTTCTAATGCAATAGCGATTGATTGGGCTTCAAAAGCACCAATGACAATGGGCAATTTTCTTTCACCATCAACCTCATTCAATATCAAAGCATACGCTCCGTTTTGAGTTTGACTGTATGAAATTCCTTTTATGGATAATTTAACTAAGCTCATAATTGTTAAAATGGGTAAGTACAGCGTACTTATTTTTTGATGAAAATCAAGTTTCATTTTTTGTTAAAAAAAATGCTACTTAAAAGCAAAGATACAAATATCTTGTTTTTAAGTAGCATTTAAATCGATTTAATGATTTCCTGTTGATTAGGAATTATGTGCTTTGAAAGCTTTTAATTTCTCAATTAATTTTGGTACAATTTCAAAAGCATCTCCAACAACTCCGTAATCCGCTACTTTGAAGAATGGCGCTTCCGGATCGCTGTTGATTACGACTTTAACTTTAGAGGAGTTGATTCCAGCAATATGTTGTATCGCTCCCGAAATTCCAATCGCAATATAAAGGTTTGTAGCAACCGGTTTTCCAGTTTGTCCTACGTGTTCTCCGTGAGGTCTCCATCCTAAATCAGAAACGGGTTTTGAACAAGCAGTTGCAGCTCCAAGAACTGTAGCTAATTCTTCTACCATTCCCCAGTTTTCAGGACCTTTTAGTCCACGGCCAGCCGAAACTACAATATCAGCATCAGCAATAGAAACTTTTCCAGAACCTTTTTCTACTGATTCTACTTTTACGCCAAAATCATTGTCTCCAATAGTTGGGTTAAAATCTTCTTGAGTCAATGTAGATGCATTTTCAAAAACACCATAAGAGTTTTTAGCAAGTCCAAGAACTTTTACATCTGTTGCAATTTCAGTGATGTTGAAAGCTTTGTTTGAAAAAGCATTTCTTTTTACTTGAAATGGAGCGGTACTTACTGGTAAACCTACAACATTTGATGCATAACCAGCTTCTAAAGCTACTGCAACAAGTGATGAAAGGTAGATGCTATCTGTAGTTGATGAAAGTAAAACTAATTTTACGTTTTCTTTTTGAGCAGCTTGTTTGATGACATCAGCGTACGCTTTTGCAGTAAATCCTGATAATTTATCGTTGTTTACTTTCAATACTTTGTCTACTCCGTATTTTGATAATTCCGAAACATCTCCTGCATTTACTGTTACAGCCGTAACGGTAGTTCCTAAAGTTTCTGCTACTTTTTTTGCATAAGAGGCCAATTCGAATGCTACTTTTTTAAATTTTCCTTCTGCGTATTCCGCATATATTAATATTGACATAATGATTTATGAGTTTAGAGTTTAGAGTTTAGATTCCAGATTTTGAAAACTGAAAACTGCTACTGAAAACGGATTACTAGATTACTTTAGCTTCGTTGTGCAATAGATTAATTAATTCATCTAAATTATCAGCAGAAATTAATTTCACGGCTGATTTAGGAGCTGGTTTTTCAAATTTCACTGCTTTTGTATTTACAGTGGCATCAACTGGCTCTAGAATTGTCAATGCTTTAGTTCTTGCAGTCATAATTCCTCTCATGTTTGGAATACGCAAGTCTTTTTCTTCCACTAATCCTTTTTGTCCACCAATGATTAATGGTAGAGTAGTAGCAACGGTTTCTTTTCCACCATCAATTTCACGAACTGCTTTTACGCTTGTCCCGTCAACAGTCAGGTTTGTACAAGAATTAAGGAAATTGTATCCTAAGATTCCAGCAATCATTCCAGGAACCATTCCGCCATTATAGTCTAAAGATTCTTTTCCGGCGATAATTACATCGTAACCTCCGTTTTTAATTACTTCGGCAAGTTGTTTGGCAACGAAAAATCCGTCAGTAGGATTTGCGTTTACACGAATAGCTTCGTTAGCGCCTATTGCTAACGCTTTTCTTAAAGTTGGTTCGGTTTCAGGTCCTCCAACATTCACAACAGTAACGGTTGCGCCTTGTTGTTCTTGAAACCAAATGGCACGTGTCAAACCAAATTCGTCATTTGGATTGATTACATATTGTACCCCATTTGTGTCAAATTCAGAATCACCGTTGACAAAGTTAATTTTTGAAGTAGTATCAGGAACGTGACTGATGCAAACTAATATTTTCATAAGTATATATTTTGATTTTTCTAAAAAGCTTTGACAAATTTAAAATAATAATTTGAATAATATACTATGCGTGCATAATATTTTTGAACACTATTACGATTTCGTAGCCCGGATAGTAGCGGCATCCTTCCTGTGGCTCCTTTAGCCACAGGAAGATACAGCGGATAGCCGGAAACAGCTCCTGAAAAATATCACTATAAATCCTGATTAATTTAAAGTAATTTATGCTTTTAAGTGGTTTAAAATATTTATTTTTGCTTTTCGAAAATTAGACACATACAACATATAATATGAGAACGATACAATTTAGAGAGGCCATTTGCGAAGCGATGAGTGAAGAAATGCGTCACGATGAGTCCATCTACTTAATGGGTGAAGAAGTTGCAGAATATAATGGTGCGTACAAAGCATCTAAAGGAATGCTTGCTGAATTTGGTGAGAAAAGAGTTATTGACACTCCTATTGCAGAGCTTGGTTTTACTGGTATTGCAGTAGGATCAGCAATGAACGGGTGCAGACCGATTGTAGAATACATGACGTTCAATTTCTGTTTAGTGGGGATTGACCAAATTATAAATAATGCTGCCAAAATGCGTCAGATGACTGGTGGGCAATTCAATGTGCCAATCGTTTTTCGTGGTCCAACGGCTTCGGCAGGACAATTAGGGGCGACTCACTCACAAGCATTAGAAAACTGGTTTGCGAACACTCCGGGTCTTAAAGTGGTAGTTCCATCTACGGTTTATGATGCAAAAGGATTGTTGAAAGCGGCTATTCGTGATAATGATCCTGTGATTTTCATGGAATCAGAACAAATGTATGGTGATAAAGGGGAAGTGCCAGATGGTGAATATACCATTCCACTTGGAGTTGCTGATATCAAACGTGAAGGTACTGATGTAACTATCGTTTCTTTTGGAAAAATTATCAAAGAAGCTCATATTGCTGCTGACGAATTAGCCAAAGAAGGAATTTCTTGTGAAATTATCGATTTAAGAACCGTACGTCCTATGGATTATGAGACGATTTTAACATCGGTTAAAAAAACAAATAGATTGGTAGTTCTTGAGGAAGCTTGGCCTTTTGCAAGTGTAGCTTCTGAAATTACATATATTGTTCAAGAACGCGCTTTTGATTTCTTGGATGCGCCTATTCAACGTATCACAACCGCGGATACTCCAGCGCCGTACTCTCCAGTATTGCTGAAAGAATGGTTGCCAAATGCAGGTGATGTGGTAAAAGCAGTTAAAAAAGTAATGTATAAAAAATAGATCTTTTAGATTGTTAGACTTCTTAGAATGTAAGATTTTAATCTAAAAATTCTAGTAATCTAAAAGGGCTAAACTTATAACTTCATCAATTATTTATTTATTTGATGAAGTTTTTTTTTTGAATGATTATGAAAAAGAATCTCTTGTTTTTCTTGTTTTTTTTGTTTGTTTCAGCAAACGCAGCTTTTGCGCAAACAAAAGTGAGCGGTATTGTGGTCGATAAATTGAATCAGCCTATTCCTTTTGCAAATGTGGTTTTCAAAGATTCCAGCGAAGGAATTGTTACCAATGAGGATGGTCGGTTTTACCTCGAATCCCAAAAAACATACACGACTTTAGTAATATCTTCAGTAGGTTTTTCCGAGAAGGAAATTATTTTAGATAAGCCTGTAAACTACAATTTCAAAATTCAGCTGAGCGAAGCCGAGAGCTTAAGCGAAGTAGTTGTTTTTGCCGGGAAGACGTCGAAAAAGAACAATCCTGCGTTAGATATTCTTAGAAAAATTTGGGAAAGAAAACGCAAAAACGGATTGCATTTGTTTGACCAATACCAGATGGAAAAGTATGAGAAAATAGAATTTGACATGAATTCTATTGACAGCGCTTTTATGAAAAGCAAACTTTTCAAAGGAATGGAGTTTATTTTCGATCAAATGGATACTTCCAGAGTAACCGGGAAAACCTATTTGCCTATTTTTATAAATGAATCGCTCCATGATGTTTATGGAGATAATAAATTAAAGAAAGTAAAAGAGAAAATAAAAGCCAATAAAACATCAGGGTTTAATGGAAATCAACAGATTTTGTCTTTTGTAAAAGACTTGTATTCCGATTATAATGTCTACAACAATTACTTGACTTTTTTTGACAAAAGCTTTACCAGCCCGTTATCTAAAACCGGGATTGATGTCTACAATTATGTGTTGAAAGACAGTGCTTACATTGATAAAAAATGGTGTTATAATATTGTTTTTTATCCAAGACGTAAAAACGAATTGACTTTCAAAGGGGATTTTTGGGTGAATGATTCGACGTTTGCCATCAAGAAAATCAATATGGCGGTTACCAAAAGCGCCAATATCAACTGGGTAAAAGATATTTATTTAGAGCAGGAATTTGAGGTGGTCAATGATTCTGTTTTCTTGCTGACGAAGGATTATTTGATGTCTGATTTTGCTTTAAACAAAAAAGAAAGTTCCAAAGGAGTTTATGGAAAGCGAACCACATTTTATAGAAATCATCAATTTAATAAGGAGCAACCAGTAGCTTTTTATAAAGATGAGGTCAATTATATGGATGATGAAGTCTACAATAAATCCGATGAATACTGGAACGAAAATCGTTTTGAAAACCTAAGCAAGGATGAATTGGGCGTTTATAAAATGCTGGATACGTTGCAGACGGTTAAAAAATTCAAGCAATTGTATAATTTAGTTTCCATCCTAGGCAGCGGTTATGTACAATTTGGTCATTTTGATTACGGACCTGTTTTTTCCACATTCGGATATAATGAAGTGGAAGGAGTGCGATTGCGAGTAGGAGGAAGAACGTATTTTGGACCTAATGATTCCTGGCGATTACAAGGCTATACCGCTTATGGTTTTGACGATGATAAATTCAAATACGGACTTTCAGGAAAATGGATGGTTGACAAGAAAAATCGAATTATTCTGTCCGGAGGGAATAGACGTGATATTGAACAAATAGGAGCAAGCCTGACCACAACAAATGATGTTTTGGGCAGAAGTTTTGCTTCATCAGCGGTGTTTTCATCAGGAAGTAATGGTAAATTGACCAATATTAATTTGACTAATATTGGATTTGAAATAGAGCCCGTTAAAAATTTAACCTTTCAAACAGGATTCTCTTACCGAACTTTAGAATCTGCTTCTACTACGTTTAGTTTAGATTATTATACTGACGCAACAAATACAGTTACCAAAAGTGATGTAAAACAATCAGAAGTAAATCTTCAAGTAGAATTCACGCCTAAGAGGAGAACCATTGGGGTCGGTGTGGAAAGAGACATTGTGGATAGCCATTTCAGTCGATTTTTTATCAACTACAGCCACGGTTTTAAGGGGTTGTTGAACAGCGATTTCAAATATGATAAAATACAGTTGTATTACAAACAGCCTATAATTATTGGGCCATTAGGACGTACGAATATAATTATGGAAGTAGGAAAAACGTTTGGTACTATACCTCTGGGATTAATGAGTGTTATTCCCGGAAATCAAACCTATTTTACAATAGAAAACACCTTTAGCAATCTTAATTTCTATGAGTTTGTATCGGATCAATATGTCACCTTACAATGGAATCATGACTTCCACGGGAGGTTTTTTTCGCGAATTCCGTTTATGCGTAAACTCAATTGGAGAGAAATTGTATCTGTAAAAGGGGTTTATGGAACCATTTCGGATGAAAATAGAGCAATTAATGCATCGGGTTTAATTTATAATGCACCCGAAAAAGGGTATTGGGAATACAGCGCAGGAATCGGGAATATCTTCAAAGTATTCCGTATCGATTTCGCTTGGCGCGGGAGTTATTTGAATACACCGGATACACAACGCTTTTCCATAAAAGGATCATTTGGATTTCATTTCTAAGAAAGAAACAACAAATTGTCATTCCGACGATAGGAGGAATTTGGAGCTATTCCGGCTGTACACTATATCTTTTCATAAGGCGAATAAAAATCGCCTTATGAAAAGGATGCCGTTTCCATCCGGGCTAAAAAACATCAGATTATGCAAGAAGCCATCGACTATCTTTTAGAAAAAGACACCATTTTCAAGTCAATTATAGAGCAATATGGAATGCCAACCATTCCCAAAAGGCCACAAGGTTTTGAGACTTTGGTATTGTTGATTTTAGAACAACAAGTGTCTATAGATTCGGCTAAAGCCACTTTTTTAAAAATAAAAGCCAGTCAAAAAACGGTAGTACCTGAAATTCTTCTTCAGGTATCCGATGCCGAATTTAGGAATCTTGGCGTAAGCCGTCAAAAAACGTCTTATATCAAAGCTTTGGCGACAGCCTTATTAAATAAAGATCTTGATTTAGAAAGTTTGCCAACCAAAACGGCTCAGCAAGTACGGGAAGAACTCATCAAGATCAAAGGAATAGGAAATTGGACGATTGATATCTATTTGATGTTTTGTCTGCAAGCCCCAGATTTATTGCCTTTAGGAGATATTGCGGTAGTGAATACCATAAAGGAATTGCTGGATATTCACGATAGAGGCGCCATGGAAATTCATACTATAAAATGGAGCCCGTATCGTTCTTTTGCAACCTATCTTTTATGGCATCATTATTTAAACAAACGAAATAGAACAGTGGTTTACTAATATGCTGTTTGTTAAAATTGGCTATATTCTAATTATTTACTAGCATTTTTTAAACTTATATCTTCTTAAACGCCTAGTTTGATAAAAAACACATTAAATTATTTAACCATATAAGCAATATAAGGACATATAATATCGACTTATTTACAATCGGGTGCATGATAAATTGCACTAGGGAGTACGACAAAATGCACTTTTTTATAAAATTAGAGATTTGTAAATTATCAACAATTAATTGCTCAATAATTCAGGAATGTGAATCGATTGTATCTCTCAAATTGAATGCATTCGCTCATTATCTCTTAATCTCATTGTTAAAATTAGAATAGAAGGTGCTATCTGTCGTGCATCCTTTACAATCCAACTTAAGTGAACTTATATTTCTTATATGGTTTGATTTTTTTGCTGTTAGTATTAGAATATAGCGTTAAAATTTAATCAAGAGATAACATCAATTTTTTATTGTGCAACCGTATAGTTTCCTTATTTTTGCAGCCATAATTATAGATAAGAAAAAACTAAAATGACTGCAGACAAATTAACAACTTTCGATGTCTTAATCGAAATACCAAGAGGAAGTAGAAATAAATACGAATATGATTTCGAAATAAAAAGAATGCGTTTTGACAGAATGTTATTCTCTTCGATGATGTATCCGGCTGATTACGGATTTATCCCGGAAACATTAGCATTAGACGGAGATCCATTAGATGTTTTGGTTTTGGTAACTGAACCAACTTTTCCTGGATGTGTAATGGAAGTAAAACCAATCGGTGTTTTCCACATGGCAGATGATAAAGGACCGGATGAAAAAGTAATCTGTGTACCCGTTTCAGATCCAATCTGGAATTCATTAAATGATTTATCAGATATGAATCCACACTTACTAAAAGAAATTGAACATTTCTTTCAAGTGTACAAAGATCTTGAAAACAAGAAGGTTGATGTAGGTGGTTGGGGAGATGTAAATGAAGCGTATGCCATTATTAGAGAGTGTACAGAGCGTTTTAATCAAATTGAGAACAAACCGGAAGGATTATTTAGTATTAAATAAATAACTTCTGTAATTTTTATAAAAAAAGCAACATTCTGTTAAGAGTGTTGCTTTTTTGTTTAAATTCGTTTTGTTACAGTATTAATTTTAACCAAAAAACCAAACCAAAATTATGAATACAATTATGATTTATTTGCCAATTGCCATGGCATTTATTGGACTGGCATTTATGTTTGCCAAGAGAAAATGGGTTTTAAAACAAGATGCCGGAGACGGCAAAATGAAAGAGATTTCAGATTACATCTACGAAGGGGCTTTGGCTTTCCTAAAAGCAGAATATAGGTTATTGACTTTCTTTGTAATTGGAGCAAGCGCTGTTTTAGCCGGAATTTCATTTATCGTTCCTACCACACATATATTAATAGTTGTTGCTTTTATTTTCGGTGCTTTTTTCTCGGCTTTAGCAGGGAATATGGGAATGAAAATCGCAACAAAAACTAATGTCAGAACTACGCAGGCTGCACGTACCAGTTTGCCACAAGCTCTAAAAGTTTCTTTTGGTGGCGGAACTGTAATGGGATTGGGAGTTGCTGGTTTAGCCGTTTTAGGGTTGACCACTTTCTTTATTTTCTTCTTCCACTTTTTTATGAATGGAGTTTGGACTTCTACTGAAGACATGACCATTGTATTGGAAACATTAGCCGGTTTCTCTCTTGGAGCAGAATCTATCGCTTTGTTTGCCAGAGTTGGTGGTGGAATTTATACAAAAGCTGCCGATGTTGGAGCTGATTTAGTAGGAAAAGTAGAAGCGGGAATCCCCGAAGATGACCCTCGTAATCCGGCTACAATTGCAGATAACGTAGGAGATAATGTAGGAGATGTTGCCGGAATGGGTGCCGATTTATTTGGTTCTTATGTTGCGACAGTTTTAGCGGCCATGGTTCTGGGGAATTATGTGATCAAAGACATGGGCGGAAATATTCAAGATGCTTTTGGCGGAATAGGACCTATTTTATTACCAATGGCAATCGCCGGTTTTGGAATTTTATTTTCTATCATCGGAACAATGCTAGTGAAAATTACAGATGATAATGCTAAAGAAGCACAAGTTCAAAAAGCATTGAATATAGGAAACTGGGTTTCTATTATTTTAACAGCTATCGCTTGTTTCTTTTTAGTACAATATATGTTGCCCGAAACCATGAAAATGGATTTCTTCGGAGAAGGGACTAAAGAAATTTCGTCAATGCGCGTTTTCTATGCTACAATCGTTGGATTAGTGGTTGGAGCCGTTATCTCATCTGTTACAGAATATTACACAGGATTGGGTACAAAACCAGTCATGGCAATTGTACAAAAATCAAGTACCGGAGCAGGAACAAACGTAATTGCAGGTTTGGCAACTGGAATGATTTCTACGTTTCCAACCGTTTTATTATTTGCTGCTGCAATTTGGACTTCGTATGCTTTTGCAGGATTTTATGGTGTGGCCTTGGCTGCTTCGGCGATGATGGCGACAACGGCGATGCAGTTGGCAATCGATGCTTTCGGACCCATATCGGATAACGCCGGTGGAATTGCTGAAATGAGTGAATTACCTAAAGAAGTGCGTACCAGAACGGATATTTTGGACTCAGTAGGAAATACAACGGCAGCAACAGGAAAAGGTTTTGCTATCGCTTCGGCGGCATTAACGTCATTGGCTTTATTCGCAGCGTATGTAACGTTTACAGGAATTGACGGAATCAATATTTTCAAAGCGCCTGTTTTAGCGATGCTATTTGTGGGCGGAATGATACCGGTAGTTTTCTCTGCTTTGGCCATGAATTCTGTTGGAAAAGCCGCGATGGACATGGTATATGAAGTGCGTCGTCAGTTCAGGGAGATTCCTGGAATTATGGAAGGAACCGGAAAACCGGAATATGCTAAATGTGTTGACATTTCTACCAAAGCTGCTTTGCGCGAAATGATGTTGCCGGGAATTTTGACTATTGGTTTTCCAATTGCCATTGTTCTTTTAGGTAAAATAGTGTACGCGGATAACAACCAATTAATTGCAGAAATGTTAGGAGGTTATATGGCTGGAGTTACCGTATCTGGTGTGCTTTGGGCTGTTTTTCAAAACAATGCCGGTGGTGCTTGGGACAACGCTAAGAAATCTTTTGAAGCAGGAGTTCTGATTAATGGTGAAATGACGTATAAAGGTTCTGATGCGCACAAAGCGGCAGTAACTGGAGATACTGTTGGAGATCCGTTCAAAGATACTTCTGGACCATCGATGAATATTTTAATTAAATTGACCTGTTTGATAGGTCTTGTAATTGCCCCAATTTTAGGAAATGGAAGTCATACTATTTCGGATAAAGCAGCTTTCCAAGCAGCCACTGAAATGGTTTCTAAAGAAGTTTCTATCGAAAAAACGAATGTTGATGGAAAAGTAAAAGCTACCATTAAAACAAGTATTAACGGGAAAGTTACTATTCAAAATTTTGAAGGGACGGATGAAGAAGTTCAAACTAAGATTGATTCTTTGAAGTAAAATATATTTGTTGCTAAATAAAAATGCCTCGCAATTGCGGGGCATTTTTAATTGAGATTATAAAATTATTGTTCTAATGCATATTCTTTGATTAAAGTTGAAGCTGGAATATGAAGTGTTTCTGTTAAAACTCTAATTTGTTTAATAGTTAAAGCTCTTTTGCGTTTAAAAATTTCAGTTACTCTAGAGCGACTATTTAAAATGACTCCTAAATCAGCATCTGTAAGTCCGTTTTGTTCCATCATGAACTTAATCGCTTCAATTGGATCTGGCTCAGGAATAGGATAATGTATTTGTTCATATTTTTCTATAAGAGTGACTAGGATATCTAATTCATCAGCTTCTTTTGTATTTGGTTTAGCATCAAAAAGAATGTTTATTCTTTCTAAAGCTAAATCATAATCTTTTTCTGTTTTTACAGGATTTATTTCCATTTTTTATAAGTTTTTAATGTCTTTATAAGTTGTCATATTTGGGATGCGTACCTATTTTGGAAAAAAAATATCTTTTTTGAATCTATTAATAAATTAATTCAAAAATATTTAGAAGATATTTTCTTTAAAGTTGGTCTTTAATCGTAATCAATTCTTTTTCAATATTTAGGTCGATAAAGTTAGATTTCAGCATACATTTCAAAAGTCTTTTTAAAAAAGTATTGGATAGTTTTTCTTTTAAAATAAGATTGTTCTCGTTGTATTTCAAAAAAGAAGATGTGTTTTCCTTACGAACATTATTTCTGAAAAATATAAAAGTGTCTTTGTCAAAACTAAATTGATTTTTCCCTAATGCTGTATTCTTTTGAATAAAAAAGTACGGAATGTTTCCCGCAACTAAGCAACCAAAATTCCCAGAGGGTAAATTCAATTTGTTTTGTGATGTTGTTAAAGTATGAATGATATAAGCAAACTCATCATTGCGATTTAATACAATCAGAAATTTGTCTTTACTACCATTTCCATCTTGAAACTGATAATCTTCAATTAATAATAAATGGCCTTGTTGTAAAATTTCGTCAAGCATGTCAATTCTAGCTAATGCTTTCTTGAAAAGCTAATGCTTCAAAAGAAGATTTTGCAGCCATTTGTAAAATAGGGTTGTTTTCTAATAAATCATTAAATTCAATGGAATGATTAGTGATTTTTCCTATTTGCTGAAAGTGATCTATTAAATTATGTTCGGAAACCATTTTATGCCAAAGCGATCCTTCTTCGTGTAGAAAATTAATTAACTCTGTTGCGTTCCAATTACCATATTTAAAAAGTATGGTTTCTAATAGATTTAATTCATATCTATTGAAAATGGTTTTGTCAAAATTACCATTAGGTTTTAAGAAAACTTCTTCAGAATTTCTATCAGTATTGAATTTTTTTTCTAGTTGAATGGAGTGTAGTAATGATAATTCTTTTCCTTGGTAACAAAAGACTTCTTGATGTTTGATTTCATTATAAACATCAATGGCAACGGGACCATTTTCCCAAACTTTGTAATCTAGCCAAGTTACAGGGGATCCTGTTTCCTTGATGGAAGTTTCGTCAAGAATGTACAATAGTTTTAACGTTTTGGTCATAGATAGATAGTCTATTTGTGACGCAAAATAGTTTAAAACATTGCCGATTTTATCGTTATTTATTCTTCTAAACATAAGTAAATATAAAGAAATATTTTAATATTCTTTGTTAAAGGACTGCAAATGTACGTTTTATTTAGTGATTTTTAAATCTAGTTGCTTTTAAAATAATAGAAGTTAGCTGTTTTTTTCTAAGAAATCAATTTGTAAATCTTTGATTAGCTCTTCAGCTTTAACGCCAAGAGCTGTAGCAATTTTTAACATCGTACTAATCTTCATTTCTTGAGAACCTTTAATGTATTTTCTTAAATTTTCAACATCCAATCCTGCATCGTGAGCTACGTTTTTTGGAACAAGATTTTTCTCTGCAATAATTCTTTTAATGTTATTGCCAATTTCTATAACTTCTTTAGGAATTTCCGATTTTCTAGTCCTTTTCATCGGAATAAATTTATGATGAGAAGGTTGTTTTTAATCGATTGTATTCAATCGATTGTTTGCAACCGATTTTATTTTTATATTTGAAAAAAATCAACTTCAAAATGCCTACACTAAACTGGATTGGTAAAGACAAAATTATCAATCATCATCAAGAAGTTCCCTATAAAGTCCTGAACCACGAATATGGTTTTTCTGAAAATGAAAAATCCGAAACTCCTGTTGCTTCTGGAAATCTTATTATAAATGGCGATAATCTGGAAGCGCTAAAATCTTTATTACCTAAATATGAAGGCAAAGTAAACTGTATTTATATCGACCCGCCCTACAATACAGGAAATGAAAGTTGGGTATACAATGATAATGTCAATTCTCCAAAAATTAAAAAATGGTTGGGAAAGGTTGTTGGTAAGGAAAGTGAAGATTTGACCCGACACGACAAATGGTTGTGTATGATGTATCCGCGATTGAAACTACTTCATAAATTATTAGCTAAAGATGGAGCGATTTTTATCTCTATCGATGATAATGAACAAGCTAATCTAAAGATAATAATGGACGAGATTTTTGGTAATGGTAATTTTGTCAATAATATAATTTGGCAAAGAGCTTACTCGCCTGTAAATACTAAAAAAAGATTTTCTGCTAATCACGATTTTATTCTTTGTTACACAAAAAGAATTGAAAAGGTTGAATTTGCATTAGAAAGAACAGATTTAGCGGATTCAAGATATACAAATTCTGATAATGATTTAAGAGGTGAATGGACTTCTGGGGACTTATCAGTTGGTCCAATTGTTGAAAAACAAGTCTATCCTATAACAAGTCCTAGTGGAAGAATAGTATATCCTCCAAAAGGATATTGTTGGCGAGTTACTGAAGAAAAGTTTTTTGAAATGATAAAAGACAATAGGATTTGGTTTGGTGAAAAAGGAGAAAATGTCCCAAGATTTAAACGTTTTAAAACAGAAGTTAAAGATGGTATAACGCCAATGACTGTTTGGACATACAAGGAAGTTGGACACACACAAGATGCTAAAAAAGAAATAAAAGGAATTTTTCCAGAAAGTGACATCCCATTTGATACACCGAAGTCTATAAAATTAATGGAAAGAATAGTTCAATTAGGCACAAACAAAAACTCCATAATCCTAGACAGTTTCGCAGGTTCAGGAACTACAGCACACGCCGTTTTAAATTTAAACAAACAAGACGGAGGCAATCGAAAATTCATTTTGATAGAGATGGAGGATTATGCAGAAACCATCACTGCCGAACGTGTCAAAAGAGTGATTAATGGTTATGCAGACAAAGATGGAACTGGTGGCAATTTTGATTATTATACTTTGGGCGAATCACTTTTTGATGCAAACAATAACCTCAATGAAATTGTAGGAGAAGAAAAAATCAGGGAATATGTTTGGTTTACTGAAACTCGAATTCCATATACAATTCAAAAATTGACTTCTCCATTTTTAGGAATTTATAACGACACTAGTTATTATTTTATCTACGAAAAAGACAGTTTGACTACGCTGGATTATGAGTCTTTAGCCGATTATGTACAACAAAAAGCCGAACGGTATATCATTTATGCTGATAATTGTTTGTTGCCCGAAATTTTTATGAGAGCCAAAAATATTGAATTCAAGAAAATCCCGAGAGATATAACTCGTTTTTAATTATGGAACTAAAAACCTATCAAAAGCAAGTCATTGACGATTTGCAACTGTATTTTGAGTATTTGCAAAACCATAAAAAAGCGGATAAAGCTTTCAATTCTTTTTGGCAGGAAAAAGTGGGTTTCTACAATCCATTAACTGGCGAAGGAATGCGTCCGTATCAAAATACCGTTCCAAATGCCGTTCATTTGAGTATAAAAGTGCCGACCGCTGGCGGGAAAACCTTTATTGCTTGTAATGCGTTGAAAACTATTTTTGATGCAATGCCAGACACTAAGGCAAGAGCAGTTGTATGGCTTGTGCCTTGGAGCAATTTATTAGACCAAACCGTAAAAAATCTTTCTAATCCGGATCATCCGTATTGTCAGAAACTAAATTCATTGTTCAATAACCGAGTTCAAGTGTATGAAAAACGAGATTTATTGCAAGGGGCTAATTTCAATCCATCATCGGTACAAGAGCAATTGAGTATAATGGTTGTAAATTTTGCTTCCATAAGAGCCAAGAATAAAGAGGACAGAAAATTTAATGAGCAAAATTCTAATTTATCCAGTTTTTCAGATTCTATTGATGATGAAATTGTTTTAGAGGGTACTGAAAAAGAAGCGTTAATTAATGTCATTAGAAGTTTAAATCCCATTTTGGTTGTCGATGAAAGTCACAATGCCGAAAGTGATTTGAGTGTGGAAATGTTGAACAATCTCAACCCAAGTTTCATTTTGGATTTGACAGCAACTCCCAAACAGAACGCTAATATTGTAAGTTTGGTTTCTGCTATTGAACTCAAAAAAGAGCACATGGTCAAGTTACCAGTCATCGTTTATAATCATCAAAACATTGAAGGCGTAATTGAAAGTGCGTTGCATTTGCAAAATAAATTGGAAACAGAAGCTAAAATTCTGGAAGAGAATGGAGGAAAATACATTCGTCCAATAGTCTTGTTTCAGGCTCAACCCAAAGGAAAAGAAGATAATACGACTTTTGACAAATTGAAAGCCCAATTGATTGCTGTTGGAATTCCCGAAGAGCAAATCAAAATCAAAACTGCCAATAAAGATGAGTTGAAAAATGAGGATTTAATGAGTGCGGCTTGCCCTGTTCGTTACATCATTACTATCAATGCATTGAAAGAAGGTTGGGATTGTCCGTTTGCTTATATTCTAGCTTCTTTGGCTGATAAATCTTCGGAAGTTGATGTTACGCAGATTTTGGGTCGTGTTTTGCGTCAGCCTTATGTGATGAAACACAACAGTACAATGTTGAATTTGTCTTATGTCATTACGGCTTCGGTTAAGTTTCAAAACACTTTGCAAAATATCATCAAAGGTTTGCAGCAATCAGGTTTTAGCGAAAAAGATTATCGTGAAAAAGACATAATGCCAGAATTTGTAAAAGAAGAAGTGAAGCAAGAAACATTAGATAATTTCTTTTTTCCTGAGCAGATAGAAGTTGTAGAAGAAGGTGTGATTGATGTTCAAAAAATTCATTTCAATCCCAATGAAATTAGCAACTCTCCTAATATTGCTGTATTTGAAATGGAAAAAATGGCAATTGAAGATAGTCTAAAAATGGAGATTCAAATTGCAAATCAAGATAATAATTCTAACACAGTTCAACAAATTTATTCTGAAGTTGGCATGAAAGTGAAACAATATAAAATGCGTGAAAGTGTTGCTGAGCAAGCACAAGAAATTGTATTGCCAAAATTTGTAGTTGAAGTTCCTCAAAATGAATTTCTCTTAATGGAACAAGGTGACACGCAATTGTTAGACAGGGTCAATCTTTTGAAAGATTTTAAGCTTTCGGATAAAGATATTCAAATTCCTTTTAAAAGTATTTCTTCTGATTTATATAAAATTGATACTGAAAAAACGAATGATGGCGGTTATAAAATGGTTTCGTTCAAAATAGAAAATATAGTTCAAGAAAAAATGGCGGAATACATTTTAGCTAAACCTAAAGAAGGACAAATTAAAGATTTAGCGCATTTTGTAGTCAAGCAAATTGATAAGTTACCACCCATTGCCGATAATGAAATTAAGAAATACGTCAATAGAATTTTAGAGAATATGTCTGCACAAGAATTGATTGATTTCAATCAATATAAATTGACATATTCTGATTCGATTAAGGAAAAAATCAATCAATTGGCCGATATTTATGCAGAAGAAAAGTTTAATGATTGGCTCGAAATCCCTAAAATTAAAACAGAACCCAATTGGAAATTTGAAAAAGCCATAATTCCGACAAGAATTGGAAATAACATTGGCAATTCATTGTATGTTCACGAAGGTGATATGAACGGATTAGAAGAGCAATTTATTTTGGAAATTTCCAGTTCATCAAATATTGCTTTTTGGCATCGCAATTTAGGAAGAGGTAAAGGTTTCTCCTTGAACGGTTATAAATCGAATCATTATCCCGATTTTATTCTGGTTACTAAAACCAATAAAGTAATCGTTGTTGAAACCAAAGGTTCTCATTTGAATAATCCTGATACCGCAGCAAAATTGAGGTTGGGGAAATCTTGGGCTCGGCTTTCGGGATCCAATTATAATTATATGATGGTTTTTGATGAAAATGCTATTGGTGGTGCTTATAATTTGGAGAAAGCAATTTCTTTGATAAAGCAGATGTAGATTTTTGGAAATCTTTGTAACAAAAAATGCCTCGCAATTGTGAGGCATTTTTGTTTGTAAAATGGAATAATTTTCTAGAATAATCCGTTCAATTCTGCGTCGATACGGTTAAAAATAGTTCCTAAATCTTCTGGATTGTCAACAAAGTTGATATTGTCGACATCAATAATCATTAATTTTCCTTTGTCGTAGGTTTGAATCCAACCTTCATAGCGTTCGTTCAAACGACTCAAATAATCAATAGATATTGAGTTTTCGTATTCACGACCACGTTTGTGTATTTGTCCGACTAAATTAGGGATAGAACTTCTTAAATAGATCAATAAATCAGGTGCTTTAACCGTAGATTCCATTAATTCAAAAAGAGAGGAATAATTCTGGAAATCACGATTGGTCATCAAGCCCATCGCGTAAAGGTTAGGCGCAAAAATATGAGCATCTTCATAAATAGTTCGGTCTTGTACGATTTTTTTACCGCTTTCACGAATTTGTATCACCTGACGGAAACGACTATTCAAGAAATATATTTGTAAATTAAAAGACCAACGTTCCATTTGATGATAAAAATCATCCAAGTACGGATTGTCAACTACGTCTTCAAAATGCGGTTCCCATTTGAAATGTTTCGCTAACAGACGTGTTAAAGTTGTTTTTCCGGAACCTATATTTCCTGCTATTGCTATGTGCATTACGGTATTGTGATTTTATAATTTGTAATTCCTGCTGATGTAAAAATAGATAAAATTTGGTCCTTGTAATAGAATTTTTTAAACGTTTTTTCTGAAATTTCAATTTCAGTTTTTTTACCTTTTTCTAAATCCTGCAAAATCAAAACAGAGTCCTTGGAATAAATAAACTGACTCTCATTAATAATTGCAATCGAATCAAAATCAGGAATTATTCCTTTACTTATTATTTTTCCAAAAATGTCACATACGTACCAGTTGTTTTTATTGTCAACCCAATGAAAGACATTGAAATCTGAAGAATAATTCTTGATGCTTTCTGTGAAAGGAACTGAAATGGTCTTGTACTCCTTGTTTAAATAATCATAGAGTCCCAGTTGCTGATTCATGCTGTTGTAAATCCACAACTGATTTTGAGATGCAATTCCAATTGCTACAATAGGAATTATACTTTCTGAAAAATTGATTTTTTGGGTTTCATTCAATTGATTGTCCAAAATAATAACAGTGTTGAAATTTTCGTAAAATAAGACGATTTTAAGGGGGTTTTGCAAGTCAACTTTGGTGATTTTACCCAAAGAAATATTTTTATATTCTAAAGTATCTCGCGTATTAATTTTAGAAAAAACATTGTTTTTAATGGAGTAATAAAAACCAAATGAATCGTATCCTAAAAACGCATCTCCATCAAAACGAATGGAATCAATTTTAAGGGAAGTTAGTTTTTGGTTCTGACTTGATACAACTGAGAACGAAGCAATAAACAGTAATAGCACTAATTTCTTCATGAAAGCGAAATTACAATTAAACCTTTTGTAATTAGGAATGTCTTATTATTATTTTAACAGAATACCAGTAACAAAAACAGTATTTTTCAGTCTTATTTATTAAAATCCAAAAGTATGTATAAAGTAATTTTCACATTAGTAGTAACAGTCGCATCATTTATGGGACTTCACGCTCAGGAATTTCAAGGAATGGCAGTTTACGAATCGAAAACGAGCACCTCCGATTTTAAAACGCGAATGGAAGGCAATAAGGACATGACTCCGGACATGCAAAAAAGAATCGAGGAAAGAATGAAGAAAATGTTCGAAAAAACATTCATTCTTAATTTTGATAAATCGGCATCAATATACAAAGAAGAAGAAAAGTTGGATACTCCGGGTCAAGGTGGTGGCGGAATGCGAATGATGATGTCTATGACCGGCGGCGGCGGAACGTATTATAAAAATGTAAAAGACAAATCGTATACCGTTGATAAAGAGTTCATGGGGAAAGAGTTTCTTATAAAAGATTCGTTGCCTAATTTGCAATGGAAAATGGAAAGTGAAACCCGTGTTATTGGTGGTTACAATTGTTTCAAAGCAACAGCTGTGCGTCCTGCAAGCAAAACAGATTTTAGAAATTTCAGACCCAAAAAAGAAGATGCCGCAGCAACAAAACCAGCGGGTGCAACTAAGAAAACAAATCTTATGGATGAGTTGGATATGCCTAAAGAAGTTACAATTACAGCTTGGTATACTCCTGAAATTCCAGTGAATCAAGGACCTGAAAACTACTGGGGATTGCCAGGTTTAATATTGGAAGTAAATGAAGGTAAAACGGTTACTTTATGTTCGAAAGTAGTTCTGAATCCTAAAGTTAAAACCGAAATAAAAGCGCCTACCAATGGAAAAGTGATTTCCCAAAAGGAGTATGACGAAACGGTTGTGAAAAAAATGGAAGAGATGCGCGAAATGAATCAAGGTCGCGGCGGAAATGGCGGGATGCACATGAGAATAGGAGGGTAATAATAAGCCAAATCAGAGTTTAAAATCAATACTATACGATTTCATCCATAATTCCTAAATGAAAAAACAATACCTTTTTTTATTTTTCTTTATCTCCGCAATTTCCTTTGCACAATCCGTTAAATTAGAAGGGTTAATTACCGATTCAAAAACAGTTGGTCTTGAAATGGCCAATGTTATGGCGGTTAATAAAGCCACAAAAGCGATGGATTCCTACGCCATAACAAATGACAAAGGGAAGTTTGTTCTTAATCTAAAACCAAATACTACGTATAGCTTAAAAATCAGTTATTTGGGAATGCAAAATAAAGAGCTGGAAATCACCACAACTTCAGAAAATAGCATTAAAAACATTGCGCTTGAAGAAGGCGGAATTGAATTAGACGGAGTCGAAATTGTTCGTGAAATGCCGGTTTCGATAAAAGGAGATACCATTGTTTATAATGCCGATTCTTTCAAATCCGGAACAGAACGAAAACTGGAAGACTTATTGAAAAAACTGCCTGGTGTTGAGGTAAACGCCGATGGGGAAGTGGAAGTCGAAGGAAAAAAAGTTTCCAAATTAATGGTGGAAGGCAAAGATTTTTTTGATGGCGACACTAAGTTGGGTGTAAAAAACATTCCTGCTGATGCCATTGATAAAATTCAAGTGTTGCGAAACTACAGCGAAATTGGTGCGCTAAAAGGAGTGGAGAACAATCAGGATAATATTGCGATGAATATCAAACTTAAATCAGGAAAGAAAAATTTCTGGTTTGGAGATATGACAGCCGGAATTGGAGTGGCACACGAGGAAAGTCGCTATTTGATCAACCCAAAATTGTTTTATTATAATCCAAAATACAGTATTAACTTAATTACGAATTTTAATAATATTGGGGAATTGCCTTTGACGGTTCAGGATTATTTTAAATTCACGGGCGGTTTTAGAGGCATGATGCAAAAAGGCGGTTCCAGTTTTAATGTGTCTTCGAATGATTTGGGTATTTCACTTTTAAGAAATAATAGAGCTAAGGAAATTGAGACTAAATTTGGAGCTACAAATTTTTCGTACAATGTAAATAAAGCGTGGACTTTAAGTGGTTTTGGAATTCTTTCTTCTTCTGAAACGGATTTAGAAACAAAGTCACAAACGAATATTTTACAGCCTAATTCTTCTGAAATTCTTTCTACAGAGAATCGTCAGGAAACCGCAAATCAAAAAAGTAATTTAGGATTATTCAAATTGAGTTCCAGCTATAAACCAACTACGAAGTTTCAATTTGATTATGATATACTGGCTAAATTGTCCAAACAAGACGAGAATAATTCGTTATTGAGAGAATCTATTGTCAGCAATAATGCTACAACTGAAAACATCAATACATTAAAAAAACAAGATCCAATTTCAGTAAATCAAAACCTGAGTTTGTATTATACGCAAAGCGATAAAAATATTTTTGCTTTCGAAATGCAACATTTGTACCAAGAGGAAGATCCTTTTTATAATGCTAATTTACAATCGCAACCTTTTAATTTAGCCGATTATATTTCTGGTCAAAATAGAAATAACATCAACCAAAGTCGTTTTGTAAAAACCAATAAGATTGACGCTAAATTGGATTATTATTACATGGTCACCCCAAAAAGTAACATCAATGTTACGTTAGGAAATACGTATTCCCATCAAAATTTCAATTCCAGTATTTTTCAGATTTTGGATAACGAAACGGTCAACAATTTAGATGATGTTGCGAATACAAATGATGTGAATTATAATTTTAATGACACGTTTTTGGGATTGCATTATAAGATTTTGAGTGGGAAATTCACTTTTACTCCTGGAGTAAGTCTGCATTCCTATACTATGACAAATGAGCAATTAGGAACCAATAATGGTCAAAATTTCTTCAGAGCATTGCCGGATTTCTTGGCGATTTATCAAATTAAAAAGTCGGAAACATTAACCTATAATTTTTCGTACACCAATAATTTCACCGATATTAATCAACTAGCCGAAGGATTTATTTTTTCAAATTACAACAGTTTGACAAAAGGAAACCGACTTTTAGAAAACGCTACGGCACAAGTACATTCGTTGCGTTACTTTAAATACAACATGTTTAATTTTGAAAATATTACCGCTTTTGTCAATTATTCCAGAAGAGTCGATGCGATAAAAACCCGAGCCGTATTCAACGGTGTAAATCAAACATCATCTCCTTTCAATTCTGATTTTGCCGATGAAACTTTGTCCGGAAATGGTTCTTACGGACGTTCTTTTTTGAAGAATTACAAAGCCTCTTTGGGAGCCAATTTAAATTGGTCAAAATTCAACAACATCCAGAATAATGTGTTCTCAACAAACGAGAGTTTTACTCAAAGTTATACTCTGAAAGCGTCTACGAATTACAAGAATATGCCCAATCTGGAGTTGGGGTATAATATTGTAACCAACGATTATAATAATGCTACTTTTTACACGGAAAAGCCTTTTACAAGACTGGATTATTTCTTCTTGAACAGTTTTTCATTTGTAGCGGAGTATGAGTTTTATCATTATTATAACAACACCAAAACAGTCAATAATGAATATGATTTCTTGAGTGCCAGTTTGATTTATCAAAAGAAAGGCAGCAAGTTAGAATATAAAGTTAGTGGGACTAATTTGTTGAACACGACCTCATTAAATGATGATAATTTCACTCAGTTTGCAACCAGAACCTCGCAATATACCGTTCAGCCACGGTATGTAATTTTTTCTTTAAAGTATAATTTGTAGTAAATTTGCCAGAAGATAAAAGGCCTTTGAAGTTTATTCTTCAAAGGCCTTTTTTTAGTTTTTAATTCCCAATAGGACTTTGATTTGGAACTGATTTACCGTTTTTTTATTTCCTTTTCTTTCTCCACCTACGTTCATGTAGTATATTAAAATCGTGTATTTAGGAGTTTCAATTTTTTGTGTAATCTTTTGTTTCCAATTTTCATTATAATCAAAATCTGGGGTTTGATTCACAAAATCAACAATCTTCAACGGAACAATGTCCTGATTGATTTGTAAGTCTACGCCGTATTCTTTTTTAGTAGAAATAATAGAATAAGACTTATTATCGATGGTAATACAATCGTTACATTCTAAATCTTCAGTATTCAAAATAGAAAAAGACATGTCATAACCTTGAATGTTTTCTATGTTTTGATTGTTGTTTTCGTAAAAATTATAAAAATACTCGGTGTTATTTCTTTCTTTTCTATCATAATCAGAACGATATTGAAGTCCTAATGCCATCATGATTTGGGAGGAGTTTGGATTTTTGTCCTTTTTAATCAGGGCAGTTAGTTTGTCTTTTGCAAATGGAAGAAGCACTTCTGAACCATAGTTTTCTTCTAAAAAATCCACGATACTGCTTAAATCTTGTTCTTGTTCGAAAGTAAGTTTTTCCTTTTCTATTTTTTGCAAATAGGACTCAAATCTGGAAAGCTGACTGTTTTTAGATATTGTATCTGCACTTTGTGGACCAAGAATGGTAAGCAAAGCTGTTATGCACATTGTGATAGGAATGAACTTTATTTTAGGTTCTTTTTTGATTATAAAATAGGCTACCACAATCGTTAACCAAATTGATAATGCCAATACATAATAACGTTCATGCGTAAATCCGTAGAGATTGATTCTATATAAAATAGCCCAAAACAACAATCCCAATAACGGGACTAATAAATAATAAAACCAACGGTTAAAGGTTCGCATCCAAAGATTTTCAGTTTCTTCGGCAATAGGATGTACGAGTAAAAAAGAGAGTATTCCAAAGATGGCAAAAACCAAAACGAGATTAGAAACCCAACCCACAGGCAAAGAAAGTGTGACTAAGATTTTAGTTTCATAACAAATCAAAATCACTAGATAAATGCTGATTAATGGAAGTAATACATATTGAGTGAAATTTTTAAGTCCTTTTGGATACTTTAAAATAAGTGGAGTCGATCCATTGTTGGTTTCTGGAACGCCGGATAAAAAGAAAAGGGTATTAAATATTCCTGCGATGATAAAAAATAGGTGAAGATATATTTTATCGTAAAAATCTACATTGAATAAATGATGTACCGCTAAAATAGCCAAGGATAATCCTGAATACAGCACAACGCTATACAAGCCAGCGGTTAGAATACGAAGGAAAAGTTGTTTGTTGAATTCCCAAAATTCCTCTTGGTCATAGGCTTTGGGTAAAAAACCAGCAAACGAAACCAGTAAATGGAATGCAATATCGAGTACTAAAAATTGCAATGCTTCTACATCCGTTATTTTTTCCGAAAAGCTAAATATAAAAGTAGTTACTAATCCGCCAAGTAGTAAACTCGTTAAAAATCGAATCCAACTGTTTTTCTGAGTCGCGGAGAAATATAAACTAACGGAAAGAAATAAAACCAAACACAGCGAGCAACACATGATGCTTTTAGTATAAAAATTCTCCATTGTATCATTTCTTTCCTCTGAGAGTGAAATTGCGAATACGGTCCCTAAAATTGTTAGTATGGTTTCCAGAGGGAATCTGAAAATGGTTTTTTGTGAAGCTAGTAATACGCTATGGAAAGAAGGGAATTTAGCCATAATTTTGGTAAGTTATTTTTTACTAAGTAAAGAATAATACCGCACATAGCCAAACAAAAACCCCGAAGTCTGCAGTAGCAGAATTCGGGGTTTGATATATAATCGGATTTAAATTGCTATGATTCTAAAACCAAAATTACAATCCAAATGCTGTTTTAACTTGCGCAACAAAATCTAGTTTTTCCCAAGTAAATAATTCAACAGTAACTGTTTTTTCGTTTCCACCTGGAGCAGAAAAAGTTTTAGTAACTGTTTCTGGTGTACGACCCATGTGCCCGTAAGCAGCAGTTTCGCTATAGATTGGGTTTCTTAATTTCAAACGTTGCTCAATAAAGTAAGGACGCATGTCAAAAATAGCTTCTACTTTTTTTGCAATTTCACCATTGGTCAAATTCACTTTTGAAGTTCCGTACGTATCAATAAAAATACCCATTGGTTTAGCAACTCCAATTGCATATGAAACCTGTACTAAAATCTCGTCAGCAACACCAGCTGCAACTAAATTTTTAGCGATATGACGGGTAGCATAAGCAGCACTTCTGTCTACTTTACTTGGGTCTTTTCCTGAGAATGCACCACCACCGTGAGCCCCTTTTCCACCGTAAGTATCCACAATGATTTTTCTTCCTGTCAATCCGGTATCTCCGTGAGGTCCTCCAATTACGAATTTCCCTGTTGGGTTGATATGGTATTGAATTTTATCATTGAATAAATGCGCGCTAGCAGGATTTTTTGCAATGATTCTTGGAATCAATATTTCGATGATGTCTTTTTTGATTTTTGCAAGCATCGTTGCTTCTTCATCAAAATCATCATGTTGTGTCGAGATTACAATAGCATCAATACGAGTTGGCTTATTGTCATCACTATATTCTAAAGTTACTTGTGATTTAGCATCAGGACGCAAATACGTGATTTCATTATTTTCACGTCTTAAAATAGCTAATTCCTGCAATAATTTATGAGATAAATCAAGTGCCAATGGCATGTAATTTGCTGTTTCATTTGTAGCGTAACCAAACATCATTCCTTGGTCACCAGCACCTTGTTCTTCTGGATTTGCTCTGTCAACACCTTGATTGATATCAGCAGATTGTTCGTGAATAGCAGAAAGAATTCCACAAGAATTGGCTTCAAACATGTATTCGCTTTTTGTGTAACCAATTTTTCGGATTACATCACGAGCGATTTGTTGCACGTCTAAATATGTATTTGATTTTACTTCACCAGCCAAAATTACCTGACCAGTAGTTACTAAAGTTTCGCAAGCTACTTTTGAGTCAGCATCAAATGCCAAAAAATTATCAATTAATGCATCCGAAATTTGATCTGCAATTTTGTCTGGATGTCCTTCGCTTACAGATTCTGACGTAAATAAATAGGCCATAATAATTATTATTTTAAAATTAAGCGAGAAAAAATAATTGCTGAAAAGGACTAAAGAAGAGTTTCTGCTTTAGCATTTTTTCTACTGAAAAATTTTCAGTATTCATAATGAATTGATTTCATTATGAAGAGGTTGCAATCAGTTCAAATTTTTCCTCTTGTATTCGGGTGCAAATGTATGAAACCATTTTGAATTGCAAATTAATCTTAACTTTTTTTTGCTGATAAATCTTTTCATCTGCTTATATAAATATAAAAGAGAGTGTGGGGTTCGTTTTTCTTTATATTTTTTTTGAAACTTATTTGGAAAATTCAGAAATAGTTAGCATATTTGTTACAACAAAAAACGAAAGATGAAATTTAATGTGTGTAATATGTCAAAAGCCATTCAGGAAAAATCCTGTGGGTCGTCTATTGCTTAAATTAAAATTTATATAGCAAAAGCCTCCCAAGAAAATGGGAGGCTTTTTTTTTGAACTCTATTTAGCTTAAAACAAAACAATATTAATTATAGAATGAATAACCTGAAAATCCAGAATACAAATAATTTTAAAGTCAAAAATATGATTTGTGCCAATGCCATTATGTGCATTCGTGTCTGTTGATTCCAAAAGTATAAGTTTATAACATAACTTAAAACCCCTTTTGGATACGTATCTAAAAGGGGTTTTTTCATTAAAATTAGTTTGCAAGTATAAGAAGATTTCAGAATTCAAAAACAATTTAAAACAAAACTAACATCGTAAATTCAAATAGTATGAGCACATTAAAACATTTCCCAAAGACATTACGGCTACTAAAAAGCTTTAGTTTCAGAACCAGAACAGAAAAGGAAAGCAATTCAAAAAACGAATTGACACATCCAAGATTTGAAATATCAAAAAATGATCCTTTGGCACAAAAAATAGTGCCGAGTTCATTACTATTTCAAATGTATTCAAAAGAAAATGAAGAACTTTTTATTTAAAAAAGTGATCGTTATTTTAGCTTTTGAATCTTCGATAGTAAATCTCAAATTATGATTTCGACGAAAGATAAAACCATGGTCTTGTGTTTTCTCTTTCGTCGGGATAATGATTGTACGTGTGATTTTTTTAAGTCAATTTGCAATAAATCAATTAGAACCAATTTGATAAAAATTTGGTTGTTAAAAAAAATAGTAGTTAATTTGTGCCTTTAAGTTCAAAAACGTATTGAAATGTTATAAAGAAAGGCAGAGGGATTAGACCCGATGAAGCCTTAGCAACCCTTCGATTTATCGAAGAAGGTGCTGCATTCTACCTTTATTCTGAATTATTTCAGAATCTAAAGGAAAGATAACACAAAGAATTCTTCTAGTTCACTTCTAGCTTTCTTTCTAATATTTCCAGACACAAATCAAAAATCATAAAAGATTTGAAATTGGAAAATAAACCAACATCTATTACATTACAAAATTTCACCACCGAAAGTGGGGCTTTTTATGCTATCTTAAACTTAAGTTTTCAAGTTTTTGGACCGGCGTTACATACAGCTCCTATCGTTTTGGTAAATCATGCATTGACTGGAAATTCCCAAGTTGTGGGAGACAAAGGCTGGTGGAATGATTTAATTGGTGCACACAAAACCATCGATACCAATAAATATACAATACTGGCTTTTAATGTTCCGGGAAATGGTTTTGATGATGCTACCATTGAAAATTATTCGGATTTTAATACCAGAGACATTGCCAGAATTTTTATTGAAGGCATTCGTTTTCTTAAAATAGAACGACTTTATGCTATTATTGGCGGTTCTGTAGGCGGAGGAATAGCTTGGGAATTGGTGGCTTTAGAGCCAAAAATCACGCAACATTTAATTCCTATTGCAACTGATTGGAAATCGACGGATTGGTTAATTGCCAATTGTTTTTTGCAGGAACAAATTTTGAATAATTCTTCAAAACCTATTGAAGATGCTCGAATTCATGCGATGCTTTGCTACCGAACTCCAGAATCTTTTGCTGCAAAATTTCAGAGAACCACCAATGAGAAATTAGCCATTTTCAATGTAGAAAGTTGGCTGGATCATCACGGTAAAAAGCTTCAAAAACGTTTTCAAATTTCATCTTATAAAATGATGAATCAATTGTTGAAGACGATAGATATTACTAGAAATAGCTTTTCATTCGAGGAAATAACGTCAAAAATTGAAGCTAATATCCATATCATCGGAATCAATTCAGACTTGTTTTTTACGGCAAATGAAAACAAAGCAACATACGAGGAATTAAAAAAATATAAAAATAATGTCACCTATCAGGAAATCGTTTCCATTCACGGACACGACGCTTTTTTGATAGAATACAAACAATTAGACAATTTGCTTCAGGATATATTCTAAGCCAAAAAAACACAACACAATGAAAATATTAAAATTTGGAGGTAAATCTTTATCAAATGGCGACGGAATAAATAAAGTAGTTACAATTATTACAGATAAAGTAAATCAAGGAGAGCAAATTGCTATTGTAGTATCGGCACGTGGAAATGCTACAGATGAGTTGGAAGAAATTTTGGATATTGCTTCTAAAAACGGAGACTACAAACCGCTTTTTGAGGATTTCAAAAAATACCAACAAGACGATTACCAAGAAGTAGATTTGTCTGAGGAATTCAATGTTTTGGAAAAATTATTCGAAGGCGTTAGTTTAATTGGCGATTACAGTAATAAAATTAAAGACCAGATTTTATCAAAAGGAGAATTGCTTTCTGCAAAATTACTGACGGCTATTTTGGTTGAAAATGGAATAAATGCCCGTTTTGCCGATACTCGAGAATTGATAAAAACCGATTCGAAATTTGGTGATGCACAACCTTTGGAACAAATTTCGAAGAAAAATGTAATCAATTATTTCAAACAAAATAACGGAACAACCGTAAACATTGTTACGGGTTTCATAGGTTCTAATAACAATAATGACACGACCACTTTAGGAAGAAATGGCAGTAATTACACCGCTTCCTTAATTGCGAATTACTTAAATGCGGACGAATTACAGAATTATACACACGTAGACGGAATTTATACCGCGAATCCGGATTTAGTGCTTGATGCTAAAAAAATTGACCATTTGACTTTTAACGAGGCGAATGAGTTGGCTAATTTTGGCGCGACAATTCTTCATGCAAAAACCATTATTCCTTTGTTGGAAAAAAACATTCCACTTCGTATTTTGAACACATTCAACCACGAGAATAAAGGAACATTAATCACATCCAATTCTAACAAAGAAGGAATTAAAACACTTTCGGTACTTGAAAATGTTTCGTTAGTGAATCTGGAAGGAAGAGGATTGCTGGGAAAAACTGGCGTTGATGCCCGTATTTTTAGAGTGATGGGAGACAATGATATTAGCGTAAGCATCATTTCTCAAGGTTCTTCAGAAAGAGGGATTGGTTTGGTAGTTGCCGCTGATAAAGCAACTAAAGCAATGATTGAATTAGAGAAAGAATTCGAAAATGATTTCTATTCAAAAGATGTGAATAAAATCACGGTAACCGATAATGTTTCGGTAATTTCTATCATTGGCCAGGATTTGAGTACGTTTCACAAGCCATATACGGCGTTGATAAAAAATAAAATTGTCCCGATTCTTTTCAATAATACGGTTACGGGCAAAAACGTGAGTTTAGTTGTCAAAAAATCGCAACTGAACAAAGCCTTAAACGTGATTCACGGGGAGATTTTTGGAGTTTCAAAGAAAATCAATATCGCTATTTTCGGACATGGATTAGTAGGCGGAACTTTGATTAACCAAATATTGGAATCGGCAGCAACTATCGAGAAAAGAAAAGACATCAAACTGAATGTTTTTGCTATTGCGAATTCAAGTAATGTACTTTTAAATAAAAACGGCGTTACTCCAAATTGGAAAAATGAAATTCAAAACAATGGCTTTTCTTACACTATTGATGATGTAATTGCTTACGCAAATGAGCATCATTTGGAGAACTTGATTGCGATTGATAACACGGCAAGTGCCACATTTGTTGAAAATTATATTCCTCTGGCAGAAAGCAGTTTCGATTTGATTTCTTCTAATAAAGTTGCCAATACGCTAAGTTATAGTTTTTATAAAAAATTGCGAAAAGTATTAGCGGATAATCAAAAGAGTTATCTTTATGAAACCAATGTTGGAGCTGGATTACCGTTGATTGATACGATTAAATTATTGCACCTTTCAGGTGAAAATATCACGAAGATTAAAGGTGTTTTCTCTGGAACATTGAGTTATTTGTTCAATAATTTTTCTGCAAAAGACGCTTCGTTCAGCGAAATATTGAAGGAAGCAATTGATAATGGATACACCGAGCCAGATCCAAGAGAAGATTTATGTGGGAATGATGTTGGTCGAAAATTATTGATTTTGGCAAGAGAATTAGACTTGCAAAATGAGTTTGAAGAAGTTGATATTCAAAATTTAATCCCAGAGCATTTACGGGAAGGTGATGTTTCTGATTTTCTAAATAAACTGACTGAATTTGATCCGATTTATGCTAAAATAAAAGAGGAACAAAAACCAAACCACGTGTTGCGATATATAGGTGAATTGTCAGGCGATTTGCAAAATGATAAAGGAAATCTGGAAGTAAAACTAGTTTCTGTACCATCAGATACGGCTTTAGGCGGATTGAAAGGTTCTGATTCTTTCTTCGAAATTTACACGGAATCATATGGCGACAGACCAATTGTGATTCAAGGCGCAGGCGCAGGATCAGCAGTGACGGCGAGAGGTGTTTTTGGAGATATTTTGAGATTGTCGGATAAAGGGTAATGATTTAAGATTTTTAGAAGTATTAAAAAAAGCAATGTTTTATGAAGCATGATTTAAAAGTAAAAAGTAATGAAATATTTCAATCAAGAAACAGAAAGAGTTTTATTTAGAAAAGTGACCATGTCTGATGTGGAAATTTGGAGTGAATTTTTTATAAATAATGAGATGCTCAAGTTTGTGGGAATTGATATGACAAAAGAGCCAGAAGTTCTAGCAACAGAATGGATTTCGAGACAATTAAAACGTTACGAATCACATGGATTAGGACATCTTGCTGTTGTCGAAAAGCAAACAGGGAATCTCATAGGAATGAGCGGGATAATACCTCGAGAAGTTGATGGTAAAAATGAAATGGAAATAGCCTATTCATTAAAACAAGAGTTTTGGGGTAAAGGTTATGCCACTGAAATTGCAGCACATTTAAAGAAATTCGGACTTGAAAACGGCATTTCAAATCGGTTTGTTTCCATCATTGCAAAAGAGAATACAGCCTCTATAAACGTAGCAAAGAAAAATGACATGACCATTTTGTATGAAACAAATTATTTAGGAATGGATGTTTTTGTACTTGGGGTTGAGCAAAAATAGATACGATATAAAAACAAATAAACTCAATGAAAATAACATTAGAAAGAGTAAACGACAACTTCCACTTTGAATTAAAAAATGAACGTGGTCACTTAGTAAATGTAGATAGCCGACCAGAATTTGGAGGGAATGATATGGGCGCAAGTCCAATGGAATTGGTATTAATGGGTGTTGCAGGATGTAGCGCGATTGATATGATTTCGATTTTAAAAAAACAACGTCAGGAAATCACTTCTTTCAAAGCAGAAGTTGAAGGGGAACGGGTACAAGTAGGAGAAGCGAAACCATTCAAAGATATTCACGTGGTGTTTTATTTGGAAGGAGCAATCAACGAAGAAAAAGCAGCAAGAGCGGCTCAACTTTCTTTTGAGAAATACTGCTCGGTTTCAAAAACATTGGAACCAACCGCAACGATACATTATAAAGTAGTTTTGAACGGAGTTGAATTGGCGTAAGTAATCAATTTCAACAACTTCTAACTTCTAATTTCTAACTTTAAAAAATGAACGAACAAGAATTTGGTTTTGAAACCCAAGCCATCCGTACCCAATTAGAACGAACGCAATATTTAGAGCATTCAGTGCCTTTGTACTTAACGTCAAGTTTTGTGTTTGAAGATGCCGAAGACATGCGCGCTTCCTTTGCCGAGGAGAAAGATAGAAATATTTATAGCAGATACAGCAACCCAAACACGAACGAATTTGTTGATAAAGTGTGCAAAATGGAAGGTGCAGCAGCTGGTTTTGCCTTTGCTTCAGGAATGGCAGCAGTGTATTCAACCTTGACAGCTTTATTGAAATCTGGAGATCATATTGTTTCTTCTAGTAGTGTTTTTGGAGCGACACATTCTTTATTTATCAATTATTTTCCAAAATGGAATATTGAAACCTCTTATTTTGATATTAATAAGCCGGAAACAATTGAAAGTTTCATCACACCAAATACAAAGATTCTTTTTGCTGAATCACCTACCAATCCTGCTGTTGATATTATCGATTTAGAACTGTTAGGAGCTATTGCCAAAAAACATAATTTGATTTTGGTAATTGATAACTGTTTTGCAACACCTTATCTGCAACAACCGATAAAATGGGGTGCGCATTTAGTGGTACATTCCGCTACAAAGTTAATGGACGGTCAAGGCAGAGTTTTGGGAGGAATAACAGTTGGTGATGCTGAATTGATACAAAAAATCTATTTATTTTCTCGACTTACAGGGCCTTCTTTATCGCCATTTAACGCTTGGGTGTTATCAAAAAGTTTAGAAACTTTAGCGATTCGTTTAGACAGACATTGTGAAAATGCCTTGAAAGTAGCGGAGTTTCTGGAAAGTCATCCTCAGGTTAATAAAGTGAAGTATCCTTTTTTGAAATCGCATCCGCAATACGAAATTGCTCAAAAGCAAATGAAGTTGGGTGGAAACATTGTAGCTTTTGAAATAAAAGGCGGTCTTGAAGCCGGAAGAAACTTTTTGGATAAATTAAAACTATGCTCTTTATCGCCAAATTTGGGAGATACCAGAACAATTGTTACACATCCGGCATCAACAACACATAGCAAATTATCTGTTGAAGAACGTTTGGCAGTCAGTATTACTGATGGTTTAGTGCGTGTTTCAGTAGGATTGGAAACAGTGAAAGATGTAATTGCTGATTTAGAGCAAGCGCTTAAATAGATTTTTGAATTAAGATTAACGATTTTTGACCCGAGCGATAGCGAACTGGCAAAGCATTGCAGATTTAGGACAAATCAAAAATCGTTAATCTTCATTCACTATTCTTAAATCAAAAAGTATATTTTTGTTGTTACAATATAAAAGACATGTAGATTTCAGATTACTTTGAAATCTAAAATCGTTAATCATAATTCTTCAATCAAAAATCTTTTAAATGCTTTCAAAAAAAACAAAATACGGAATAAAGGCTTTGACTTTTTTGGCACGCCAGAAAGATCAAACGCCGATACAAATTGCTGAAATAGCAAAGAGTGAACATATTTCGATTAAGTTTTTGGAAAGTATTTTACTACTGTTACGCCATTCTGGGTTTTTAGGAGCAAAAAAAGGAAAAGGTGGAGGGTATTATTTGATAAAAGATCCTAAGGAAATAAATATGGCCCATGTCTATCGAATTCTCGAAGGGCCAATTGCATTACTTCCTTGTGCCAGCCACAATTTTTATGAGCCATGTGACGACTGTACGGATGAGGCCACTTGTGCAGTTCGTAAGCTTATGACAGAAGTTCGTGACAATACGCTTATGATATTGGAAAACAATACACTGGCTGATATTGCATTTTAGATAATAAATCACAAAATAAATTTTGTAGTTAAGTTAAAAGTTCTATTTTTGCATAATAATCTACCATTCCGATGGGGTAATAGATTTTAATAAATAGTTGAATTTTAAAAGCATGGGCAAAGAATTGAAAGAGATTAATATCAATGTAAAATCGGGAACTACTTTCGCGGAACGTTTATGGGTTGTAATTCCTGTTGTTTTGTTGGTAGGGTTGTTTTCGACATTAGTGTACAATCATTATGCTGAGTTTTCCTGGAATGGCTTTTTGGCTGGCTTCAATCAGGAATTTTTAATCTTTTTCTGTATCGGGATATTTGCGCAATTAGTGGATGGAACTTTAGGAATGGGTTATGGAGCAACTTCTACTTCTTTTTTATTGGCCTATGGAATTCCGCCGGCAATCAGCAGTACAGGTGTTCACGTTGCTGAAATGTTTACGACCGGAGCTTCTGCCATTTCTCATCATCGATTTGGGAATATCAATAAAAAACTAGTGAGACATTTGTTGATTCCGGGTGTTTTGGGTTCTATTGCAGGTGCTTATTTATTGTCGGATGTAATTGACGGGGATGCGATAAAGCCTTTTATTGCGGTGTATATGATTGCGCTGGCAGTTATAATTATCAGAAAAGCAATGCAAAAAAACATCATTAAAAAGAAAACCAAAAGATTGAATATTCTAGCTTCTTTCGGAGGTTTTATGGATGCTGTTGGTGGTGGTGGCTGGGGACCAATTGTTACTTCTACCTTATTAGGACGTGGTAGAAATCCTAGATATACTATCGGTTCTGTAAATGCAGCCGAGTTTGCAGTAGCTTTTGCCAGTGGTGTAACATTTATGCTTTTTGGAGGAATTCAAGGATGGCAAGTGATTATAGGGTTGATTTTAGGTGGTGTGATAGCCGCTCCAATTGCCGCTATTTTAGTCAATAAAATAAAGAGAAAGCCTATGATGATTTTGGTAGGCGTTTTAATTATTGTTTTGAGTTTAAAAACACTGTCTAAATTAATATAAAAGAACCCTTTTAGGGTTTTGAACCCTTTTAGGGTTTTGAACCCTGAAAGGGTTATAACAATCAAATTATGAGTGCAACAATTATAAATTCTTTATTAGAAAAAACAGCGGCCTTCACTATAGAAGAAACGCTTGCTTTTTTGGCTAATGAATACAAAGACAAAGTGGTTTTTTCGACTTCTTTTGGACAGGAAGACCAAGTGATTACGGATTTAATTGCTAAAAACGATTTGCCAATTACCATTTTTACTTTAGATACAGGAAGATTATTTCAAGAGACATATGATGTTTTTCATAAGACATTAAAGAAATATAAAAAACACATCGAAGTTTATTTTCCGGAAGCTTCTGCTGTAGAAAATTTGCTGAACCAAAAAGGACCAAACAGCTTTTACGAATCGGTTGAGAACAGAAAAGAATGTTGTTTTATTCGAAAAGTAGCGCCGTTGACTAAAGCTTTAAAAGGAAATGAAATTTGGATTACTGGTTTGCGTGCCGAGCAATCAGAAAACAGAAATGATTTAGCGGTATTTGAATACGATACCAATTTTAAACTTATAAAATTCAACCCATTATTGAAATGGACTTTAGAAGAAGTTCAAAAATATATTGATGATAATAATGTGCCGCAAAACGCACTGCACAAAAAAGGGTTTATAAGCATAGGTTGTGCTCCATGTACCAGAGCGATTGCTCCTGGCGAAGACATAAGAGCCGGAAGATGGTGGTGGGAATCAAGCCATAAAGAATGTGGTTTACACCAGAAATAGAGGTTAGAAGGCAGATTTTAGAAAATAGAATAAAGAGAATAGAAAAAACAATAATAGTTAAGAGATTTTAGTTTAGACTGCAACGGTCTAAAGCTTTAAGACTGAAACTTTTAAACAAAATACAGATGAGCACACTATTAAAAACAAATGCTTTAGAAAGCGAAGCGATATACATATTTAGAGAAGTTATTTCTCAATTTGACAAACCAGTTTTACTTTTCTCTGGTGGAAAAGATTCAATTACATTGGTGCGTTTGGCACAAAAAGCATTTTTTCCTGCTAAAATTCCGTTTCCACTTTTACACGTAGATACAGGGCATAATTTTCCTGAAACCATTGCTTTTAGAGACAAATTAGTAGCTGAATTAGGATTAGAATTAATCGTTCGTAATGTCCAAGACGCTATTGATGAAGGTAAAGTAATAGAAGAGTCTGGTAAATATTCAAGCAGAAACAGTTTGCAAACCACAACACTTTTGGATGCTATTGAAGAATTCAAATTTGATGCTTGTATTGGTGGAGCGCGTAGAGACGAAGAAAAAGCAAGAGCAAAAGAGCGTATTTTCTCTGTTCGTGATGATTTTGGTCAATGGGATGAGAAAAACCAACGTCCGGAATTGTTTGATATTTTGAACGGAAAAATTGAAAATGGTCAAAACGTTCGTGTTTTTCCAATTTCGAACTGGACAGAATTGGATGTTTGGAGTTATATCGAGGAAGAACAAATCGAAATCCCATCTATTTACTTTTCACACAAACGTAAAGTATTCTTGAGAGATGGCATGATTTGGTCGCATTCTCCATTTGTGTTTCAAGAAGAAGACGAAGAAATCGAAGAAAGAGTTGTTCGTTTTAGAACCGTTGGAGACATGAGTTGTACTGCTGCCGTTGATTCATATGCGGCTACTATCAAAGAAGTGGTTGGGGAAATTAGATCTTCAACTATTTCCGAAAGAGGTGCCAGAATAGATGATAAGCGTTCTGAAGCCGCAATGGAAAAAAGAAAACAACAAGGGTACTTTTAGGAATAAGCTTCGCAAAGTCTCCGACTTTGAGAAAGTGTACAAAGGTCTTTGACCTTCATTATTATAATGCGGTCTAAGACCGCTCAACATATCCTCAAAGTCAGAGACTTTGCGGAGCAAGAGCAAATACAAAATTATTATTTCCACTCTCGGCTCCCTCTCCAAAGGAGAGGGCTGGGGTGAGGAAAACTTTAAACTCAAAATAAAACATGGAAGTTTTAAAAATAGCAACAGCAGGAAGTGTAGATGACGGGAAAAGCACATTAATCGGAAGATTATTGTACGATACAAAGTCATTGACTACAGATAAGATTGAAGCAATAGAAAAAAGCAGCAAGCAAAAAGGATACGATTACTTAGATTTTTCATTGGCTACCGATGGTTTGGTTGCCGAAAGAGAGCAAGGAATCACGATTGACGTAGCGCATATTTATTTTTCGACAGCAAAGAAAAGTTACATTATTGCCGATACTCCAGGTCATGTAGAATATACACGTAACATGGTTACCGGAGCTTCGACTTCACAGGTTTCAATCATTTTGATTGACGCCAGAAAAGGAGTTATTGAGCAAACGTACCGTCACTTTTTCATCAATAATTTATTGCGTGTAAAAGAAGTGATCGTTGCGGTAAACAAAATGGATTTGGTTGATTATTCGGAAGAAGTGTACAACAAAATCAAAGCTGATTTTCAGGCCTTAAACGCAAAAAGCACTTTCAAAGAACAAACGGTTAGTTACATTCCGTTAAGTGCGATCAACGGTGGGAATGTAGTTGATAAATCAGAAAATATGCCTTGGTACACTGGGCAAACGGTATTGGAACATTTAGAGGCTTTAGAGCCAAAAGATGTATACGAAAAAGGACAAGCGCGTTTCCCCGTTCAAACGGTAATTAGACCAAAAACTGAGGAATATCACGACTTTAGAGGGTATGCAGGAAAATTGTATGGAGATAATATTAAAGTAGGTGATGCGGTAACCGTTCTTCCTTCTTTGACAGAATCGAAAGTGACTAACATTCATTTTTTCGATAAACAATTCGACGAAGCGACAGCAGGTTCTTCTATAACAATTGAGTTGGAAAATGACATTAACGTGACTAGAGGTGATATGATTGTAAAATCGAATGAGCTTCCAAGAATTGAAAAAGATATCAATACCACAATTTGTTGGATGGACAGCAAAAAGTTAGTTCCGGGGACAAAATATTTTATTCAGCACAATACCAATAGAGTTTTGGCAAAAATTGAAAGTGTAAAAAATGTAATTGCAACAGATTATTCAGGAGCAACTCCGGCCACTCAATTAGCCATTAATGAAATTGGTGAAGTGAATATTAAGTTGAGTAAAGCTCTGTATTTTGATGCCTATCATGACAACAAATCAAACGGAGCTTTTATTTTAATTGATGCTGCAACCAATACAACCGCAGGAGTTGGTTTTATAAACTAAATCCCCACCCCAGCCCTCCCCGAAGGGAAGGGTGCCATACTGGATAAAGAATATTCCAGTAGTTAAGGATTCAACCTTTTACAAAAAGAGTAAAATAAAGTATAATAATATTTCCAGTTTCGGCTCCCCCTCCTTCGGAGGGGGCCGGGGGGAGGATAAACATAACTACAGATGCAAAGTTTTAGAAACGAAATAGAAGATCCGATTGTCCAAAAAGACATCATCGATTTAGAGAAAAAGATACGTTTATTCAAAGAAGGAAAAATTGATGACGAACGTTTCCGAAGCCTTCGTTTGGCGAGAGGAGTTTACGGTCAGCGTCAGGAAGGTGTCCAAATGATTCGTATCAAATTGCCATTTGGAAAAGTGACAAGCGAACAATTGTTGCGTATTACTAAAGTTTCTGATGAATATTCAACTGGGCGTTTACACATTACAACGCGTCAGGATATTCAGATTCACTACGTAAGTTTGGACAGAACGCCAGAACTTTGGGCTGAATTAGAGAAAGATGATGTTACTTTGAGAGAAGCTTGTGGAAATACAGTAAGAAATATTACGGCCAGTGAAACAGCGGGAATTGATGTGGATGAACCTTTTGATGTATCGCCTTATGCACACGCTTTGTTTCAATTTTTCTTGAGAAACCCAGTTTGTCAGGAAATGGGACGTAAATTCAAAATGTCATTTTCTTCTTCGGATAAAGATACAGGATTGAGTTATTTACATGATTTAGGTTTTATTCCAAAAATTGTAAATGGCGAAAGAGGTTTCAAAGTAATGCTTGGTGGTGGATTAGGTTCTCAACCCAGTCATGCGGAATTATTATCGGAATTTATTCCGGTAAACCAAATTATCCCAACAACCGAAGGCGTTTTGAGAATTTTTGATCGCTATGGCGAAAGAGCGAAACGTTTGAAAGCCCGTATGAAATTCTTAATCAAGGATATTGGGAGAGACGAATTTTTGCGATTGGTGGAAGAAGAGAAAAAAGCCTTGTCTTACCAAACGGTCGAAATCGATACGACTGCTTTTGATAGTGAAATTCCAGCTCCTTTATTGGAAGCTCCAAAAGTAGTACTTGAAGATACTGCTGCTTTCGAAGCTTGGAAAAAATCAAATGTTTTTCCTCAGAAACAAGTGGGTTATGTAGCGATTGGAATTAAAGTGCTTTTAGGAGATTTTTATACAGACAAAGCAAGATTATTAGCCGAATTGATAAAAAATTATGCAGCTAATGAATTGCGTTTTACTTTGAGACAGGATATTTTGATTCGCCATGTAAAAGAAGAAAATTTACCATTTTTCTACCAAGAATTGGCTAAGCTTAATTTTGTTGATTTAGGATACAATTCCACAGCCGATATCACCGCTTGTCCGGGAACGGATACGTGTAATCTTGGGATTGCAAGCAGCACCGGAATTGCAGTAGAACTGGAAAGAGTTTTGGAAACAGAATATCCACAATACAGCAACAATCAAGAAATCACGATTAAAATCAGTGGTTGTATGAATGCTTGTGGACAACACAATATGGCCGAAATTGGTTTCCAGGGAATGTCTATTAATGCAGGGAAATTAGTGGCGCCTGCGTTACAAGTTTTATTAGGCGGAGGAAATTTAGGAAATGGATCAGGAAGATTTTCGGATAAAGTGATCAAAATTCCAAGCAGAAGAGGACCTGATGCGTTGCGTTTTATCTTAAATGATTTTGAAGCGAATGCAAACGGACAATCATTCTTGAATTATTATGATGCCAAAGGAGAGAAGTATTTCTATGAGTTCTTGAAACCATTAGCCGATGTGACTAATTTGACCGAAGCTGATTTCGTGGATTGGGGAAATGCCGATAATTACGTAAAAGCAGTTGGAGTTGGTGAATGTGCGGGTGTTGTAATTGATTTAGTAACTACATTATTATTTGAAGCTAAAGACAAATTAACGTTTGCTCAAGAAGCTTTTGATGACAAAAAATGGGCAGATGCTATTTATTTGGCGTATGCCGGTTTTGTAAATGGTGCCAAAGCATTATTGCTTGCCGAAAATCAAAAGACCAATAATCACGCAGGAATTATCGATTTGTTTGATACTGTTTTTATTGAAACCAATAAAATTGTATTGGAGTCTTCGTTAAGAGATTTGGTATATCAAATCAACCAAAATGAACCTTCGGGGGAATTTGCACAAAAATACATTCAAGAAGCAGCAGCCTTTTTTGAAAATATAGAATCGTATAGAGCAAAAGATTTAGCAGATGAGAAATAAAGTAAAACCATTCGTAACCTTAGTTGGAGCAGGTCCGGGAGATCCTGATTTGCTTACCATCAAAGGCGCAAAAGCACTTGCCGAAGCTCAAGTGGTTTTGTATGATGCTTTGGCTAATGAGGAAATCTTGACTTATGCGCCAAAGAAATCCATTAAAATATTTGTTGGAAAAAGAAAAGGCTGTCATGAATATTCGCAAGATCAAATCAATCAGTTGATTGTGGATAATGCGCTTACGTATGGAAATGTGGTTCGATTAAAAGGCGGTGATCCATTTATATTTGGACGAGGAAGCGAAGAAATAGAGTATGTAGAAAGCTTTGGAATTCCTACCTTTGTTATTCCTGGGATCTCTTCATCCATTGCAGTTCCCGCTTATCAAGGGATTTCTTTGACCAAAAGAGGAGTGTCCGAAAGTTTTTGGGTAATAACCGGCACGACCTCCGCCAGGAAATTATCGAACGATGTTGCTTTGGCAGCACAGTCTTCGGCAACAGTGGTAATCTTGATGGGGATGAGCAAATTGGAACAAATTATTGCCTTGTTTCAAAAGGAATCCAAAGGGGAAACTCCCGTAGCGATCATTCAAAACGGAACTATGCCAGATGAAAAAATAGGCGTTGGGACTATAGATACCATTCAACAGGTTGTCACTGAGAACAAATTAAGTTCGCCGGCAATAATTGTTATTGGTGAAGTGGTTAGAGAAAGTAATAAGTTGAAAGGATTTTACGAAGAATTTATAGCATCAGAAATAAGATAACAATGGACAGGAACGAATTATATCCTATTTTTTTAAAACTACACAACCTCAATGTGCTTATTGTAGGCGGAGGAAATGTGGGTTTAGAAAAGTTATCATTTATGCTGAAATCCAGTCCAAATGCAAATGTTGAGGTGGTGGCGCCAAAGTTTTTGCCAGAATTGGAAGAGTTGGTTGAAAAACATCCTTCGGTGAAATTGACTAAAGCCAAGTTCAAGAAAAAAATGTTGAAGAAAAGGCACATGGTTATTGCCTGTACCGATGATTTGAAAGTCAATAAAAGAGTGTTTGATTTGTCCAGAAAAAGATACTTGATTTGCAATATTGCTGATACACCTGATTTATGTGACTATTATTTGGGTGGCATTGTAACCAAAGGAAATGTGAAAATTGCGATTTCGACAAACGGAAAATCACCTACAACAGCCAAAAGATTACGGGAGTTTTTCGAAGAAATAATCCCGGACGATATCAACAAAATGGTCGAAAACCTAAATGAATATCGCAAAACCTTGAAAGGGAATTTCGAAGAAAAAGTGCAGAAAATGAATGAAATTACAGAAGCATTAAAAAATAAAGAATAGAACAGTCACAAATAAATGAATGATATAAATCATATAAATGTATAATAATAATTCGTTTATTTGTACTTATTAAGAATGATTACAAACAATAAATAAAATGGTTAAAACAGACATACTTATAATAGGAGCCGGACCGACAGGTTTATTTGCAGTTTTTGAAGCAGGATTGTTAAAATTAAAATGCCATATTTTAGATGCCTTGCCACAAGCCGGCGGGCAATTATCTGAATTATATCCAAAAAAACCTATTTATGATATTCCAGGATTTCCTGAAGTATTGGCGGGTGATTTGGTTGATAATTTAATGGAACAAATCAAGCAGTTTGAACCGGGATTCACGCTGGGAGAACGTGCCGAAACAATCGAAAAACAGGAAGACGGAAGTTTCATAGTAACCTCAAATAAAGGGAAAAGATTTCATGCACCAGTAATTGCGATTGCAGGTGGATTAGGAAGTTTTGAACCAAGAAAACCATTGATCGAAGATATCGAATTTTACGAAGATAAAGGAATCAAGTATTTCATCAAAAATCCGGAAAAATTCAGGGACAAAAGAGTCGTGATTGCCGGAGGCGGTGATTCAGCTTTAGACTGGAGTATTTTCTTGTCGAATGTAGCTTCTGAGGTAACTTTAATTCACCGTAGAAATGAATTTAGAGGCGCATTAGATTCGGTAGAAAAAGTGCAGGAATTGAAGAATTTAGGAAAAATAAAAATGATCACACCAGCAGAAGTAGTTGGTTTGAATGGAGCCGAACATTTAGAATCAATTGACATTGAGGAAAATGGAGCGCACAGAACCATTCCTACCGATTATTTTATTCCACTTTTTGGATTAACACCAAAATTAGGACCTATCGGAGACTGGGGATTAGAAATCGAAAAAAATGCTATCAAAGTAAATAATGCCTTGGATTATCAAACGAATATTCCGGGAATTTTTGCCATTGGTGACGTAAATACCTATCCAGGAAAATTAAAGTTGATCCTTTGCGGATTCCACGAAGCGACTTTAATGTGTCAGGCAGCGTACCAAATCATCAACCCGGGTAAAAAATATGTATTGAAATATACTACAGTTTCTGGTGTTGACGGATTTGACGGAACCCGTAAAGAAGCTCCAAAAGCCGTGGTGAAAGCCATAGTTTAACAACTTAATACAAACTAGTTAAAAAATATAGCGCTAATACTTGCAAGTATTAGCGCTATGTCTTTACTTTGCACTGTTCATATATTTATTGAAAGTTATCACGAAAGGCGGAGGGAAAGACCCAATGAAACCTTAGCAACCCTTTATCTTTAAAGAAGGTGCTACATTCTACTTTATACGGAACCAGTTTCAGTATCTAAGATAGATAACACACGAATACTCACTTAGTATTTCTCAAACCTTTTCTTGACAACATATCGATATTTAGCTTACTGAATTAATTTCAGTATCAGGAGCGAACAATTGGCGTTTTTCTGCCAATACCGTTCCCGCTTTACGCTATATCTTTTTTTTATTTTACCCTGTCAGGGTTTTAAACCCTGACAGGGTAAAATAAAAAAAAGGATACCGCTGCAAACGTAGTTCACTGAACTCCTATGAAAATAGAAATCAAGTGAAGTAATCGGGGCTAAAGAGCTAAAATAGTGAACCTTTGTAATTATTAATCAAAAGTATAAATCCCGATACATATCGAGATTTACAAGAAATAAAAAGTTATGTCAAACATTTCAAAAGATAGTTTAGGAGTTTCCCCTTCGGGGGTTAGGGGGACAATTCAAGAAGAAATAAAAAAGAGAATACTCGTGCTCGATGGAGCAATGGGAACCATGTTGCAACGTTATAATTTCTCCGAGGAAGATTTTCGAGGCGAACGTTTCAAAGATTTTCCACATTCTCTCAAAGGGAATAACGATTTATTGTCGCTCACACAACCGCAAGCCATCAAAGCAGTTCACGCAGCCTATTTTGAAGCGGGAGCTGATATCGTAGAAACCAACACTTTTTCTGGAACCACCATCGGTATGGCCGATTATTATCTGGAAGAATACGTTTACGAACTTAACTACGAATCGGCACGAATAGCCCGTGAAGTAGCGGATGAATTTACGGCAAAAAATCCAGACAAACCTCGTTTTGTGGCGGGTTCAATAGGCCCAACAAACAGAACGGCGAGCATGTCACCCGATGTAAACGATCCAGGATATAGAGCCGTAACATTTGATGATTTACGCATTGCCTACAAACAACAAGTAGAAGCCTTGATGGACGGTGGTTGCGATTTACTTTTGGTGGAAACTATTTTTGACACCTTAAATGCAAAAGCAGCCCTTTTCGCTATAGAAGAAGTCAAAGACGAACGCAATATCGATATTCCCATCATGGTTTCAGGTACGATAACCGATGCATCAGGAAGAACACTTTCGGGTCAAACGGTAGAAGCTTTTTTGATTTCTGTTTCGCATATTCCATTGTTGAGCGTAGGTTTTAATTGTGCTTTGGGAGCCGATTTGTTGAAACCGTACTTGCAAACATTGGCGCAAAACACTTCCTTCAATGTATCGGCACATCCAAATGCAGGATTGCCAAATGCCTTTGGAGAATACGATGAAACTCCAGAACAAATGCAAGCCTTCATCAAAGAATATTTAGACGATAATTTAATAAACATCATAGGCGGTTGTTGCGGAACAACCCCAGAACACATCAAGTTGATCGCAGACATAGCCAAGGAGTATAAACCGAGGGTTTCGACAGCGACGATGTAAACGAAACAAGTGGAATGGGTCCGGATTGTAATTCCGCTTTTACTTATATTTGATGAAAAACAACGAATTCAATATCTTAAAAAAAAAATGACTAAATTTTCTAAATTATTATTCTCATTAATGAGTGGTGTTTTTATTTTTGGATGTTCCTCTGATAAAGATTGTGTGAAAACAATTACTATTCCTGCTTATAGTATTCACACTCCAACAGGGTCTTCTTATTACCCGGAAAGTACTAGAGAGGTTTCTTGTGATTACGTAATAACACCAATAAGTGAATCGAAAACACTTACGAATTTTTCTTACGAAGTGTTGAGCTTTAATTTTACCCCAGACACGGGTAAAAATACAAGTAGATTGCAATTCGAAATTAAACTGAATAACTTAAGTGATTTCTCGGTAAACGGGTTTCCAGTTCTAACTGTTGATGCTGATGGACTAGAATCTTCTGGAGGTTATTCAAATGGTGCAATTTCTACTTGTTCGAAAATAGAGGCTAAATCTAGTTGTATTTTCTCTTATGACAAGGAATCTAGTTTGGAAATTGGTAAGATAAAATCTTTAACACTAGTTGCGGTAAAATATTATTTAGCGAAGTAAAACGATTTTCGATAGACATCACTCTGATAGCGAGGATTTACAATCCGCGCCGATAATGAGAACAAAAATATAAAGTGTGATTTTTGTCATTCCGACGAAGGAGGAATCACATAATGAGATTCCTCCTTCGTCGGAATGACAAACGAGTTGGTGAGATTTGAGTCCCGTAGGAACGGTACATTTTGTAGGAACGGAATTTATTCTATTGGTTGAAAAAGAAAATGTCAATTGCAGCGGAATTCATTCCGATGTTGATGAAAATAAAAACATTGATGCAATGCACAAACCCGCGTGAGGGATAGCAGTGAAAAGCCCACAGACAAATGAAGCGATAGCGGAATTTGTCGAGGACTTGAAACGAATAGCCCGACCCTTGGGACACGCCCAAAAAGTGTTATTGAATAAAGATAAAAGATAGCTATATGTTTTTAAAAAGCTGTAGTCAAAAAAACAATAAAAAGATTAAACCTACAAGGTTTTAGAAACCTTGCAGGATCAAACAAAACAAAAATGGCACACGCAGAAACTAGAAAAAACTTGGTATTATCGGGACTAGAGCCTTTAATCATTACGCCCAACAGCGTTTTTGTAAACATTGGTGAACGAACCAATGTTACGGGTTCTAGAAAATTCCTTCGATTAATTAAGGAGGAAAAATACGAAGAAGCACTCAGCATAGCTAAAGAACAAGTGGAAGGAGGAGCACAAATCATCGATATTAATATGGATGAAGGAATGCTTGATGGTGAATATGCAATGACAAAATTTCTGAATTTAATCGCTGCGGAACCTGATATTTCTAGAGTTCCGATAATGATTGACAGCTCGAAATGGGATATTATCGAGGCGGGTTTAAAAGTAGTTCAGGGAAAGAGTGTCGTAAATTCTATTTCATTAAAAGAAGGGGAAGAACAATTTATTCATCACGCCAAATTGATTAAACGCTACGGAGCTGCGGCAATTATTATGGCTTTTGATGAGGTCGGGCAAGCCGATAATTACGAACGTAGAGTAGAAATTTGCCAACGGTCATATGACATTTTGGTAAACAAAGTTGGTTTTCCTCCACAGGATATCATTTTCGATTTGAATATATTTCCAGTTGCGACAGGTATGGAGGAGCACCGCCTGAATGCTTTAGATTTCTTTAGAGGGACAAAATGGGTTAGGGAAAATCTTCCTCATGCGCATATTAGCGGAGGCGTAAGTAATGTTTCGTTCTCGTTTAGAGGAAATGACACGGTTCGGGAAGCAATGCACTCGGTGTTTTTATACCACGCAATTCAAAACGGAATGACGATGGGAATCGTAAATCCTGAAATGTTGTCTATTTATGACGAAATTCCAAAGGATTTATTAGAACACGTTGAAGATGTAATTCTAAACAGACGAGACGATGCAACGGAAAGACTTTTGGACTTTGCCGAAAATGTAAAAGGAGATGTAAAGAGCAATGAGAAAGCGGTTCAAGAATGGCGTTCGGGAACGGTTCAAGAGCGTATCACGCACTCACTTGTAAAAGGGGTTGATGCCTTTATAGAAATTGATGTTGAAGAAGCTCGATTGGAAGCTACAAAACCCATCGAAGTTATTGAAATCAACTTAATGACAGGAATGAATGTTGTTGGGGATTTGTTTGGTTCGGGTAAAATGTTTTTGCCGCAAGTGGTAAAATCGGCTCGGGTAATGAAAAAAGCCGTGGCCTATTTGTTGCCTTATATTGAAGCAAGTAAACAGGCTGGCGACAAACAAGGGAATGGAAAAATCCTGATGGCAACCGTAAAAGGAGATGTACACGATATTGGTAAAAACATTGTAAGCGTGGTGCTTGCGTGTAATAATTATGAGATTGTAGATTTGGGCGTAATGGTGCCTCCCGAAAAAATTATTGCTGCGGCCATAGAACACAATGTGGATATTATCGGGTTAAGCGGATTGATCACACCGTCACTAGACGAAATGGTTTATCTCGCCAAGGAATTAGATAAAAGAGGGCTGAAAATTCCAATAATGATCGGTGGGGCAACGACTTCGCGTGCGCATACAGCGGTGAAAATTGCGCCACAATATAGAGAAACGGTTATTCACGTAAATGATGCTTCGAGAGCCGTAACGGTTGCTGGAAGTTTATTGAACAAGGATAAAAAATTATACGCAAGTGATATTAGAGCAGAATACGATGCGTTTAGAGAGACGTTTTTGAACCGTTCGCGCGACAAAAATTTCTTGACCATTGAGCAAGCTCGTAAAAATAAATTGCAATTGGATTGGGAGAATTTTACTCCTGTAAAACCAAATATAATTGGAGAACAAACCATCGAAGTCGATTTGGATGTTTTGGTTCCGTATATTGACTGGACTCCGTTTTTTAGAACTTGGGAATTGTTCGGAAAATATCCAGCGATTTTAACGGATGAAGTGGTAGGCGAACAAGCCACTTCGGTTTTTGCGGATGCGCAGGAAATGTTGGAAGTGATTTTGAGAGAAAAGAAACTAACTGCCAAAGGTATTTACGGAATTTTTCCTGCCAATCAAGTGAATGATGATGATATTGAATTGAGTGATGAAAACGGAAAAGTATTAGAGAAATTCTTGACGTTGCGTCAGCAATCACAAAAAACGAAAGGAGCTCCAAACATTGCTTTGTCTGATTTTATTGCTCCGAAAGACAGCGGTAAAACCGATTATATGGGTGCATTTTGTGTGACGACCGGTTTTGGTGTAGATGAATGGGCGGCTGAATTTGAAAGAGATTTAGACGATTATAACTCGATTATGGTCAAAGCATTGGCGGATCGTTTTGCGGAAGCCTTTGCCGAATATTTGCATGAAAAAGTAAGAAAAGAAATTTGGGGTTATGCTGCCGATGAGGCTTTAACTACCGAAGCAATGATTGATGAAGTGTACAAAGGAATTCGTCCAGCACCAGGTTATCCGGCTTGTCCCGACCATTTAGAAAAACCAACGATTTGGAAATTATTAAATGTTGAAAAAGAAATTGGAGTGACTTTAACGGAAAGTATGGCGATGTGGCCTGCTTCTTCTGTTTCAGGTTATTATTTTGGAAATCCCGAAAGCAAGTATTTTGGACTCGGAAAAATAAAAGAAGACCAAGTCATTGATTACGCCAAACGAAGAAGTATTTCGACCGATAAAGCCATGAAATGGCTGAATCCGAATATAGCAGATTAAGAACGGTTTATGGTTGTTGGTTTATAGTTTATGGTTTTAGAACCAGAACGAACAACAACAAACCATAAACAACAAACTAAAAACATGAAGGTAACACAACATATAGAAGACGCAAAAGAGAAAACATTATTCTCATTTGAAATTATTCCGCCACAAAAGGGAAAAAGTATTCAGGAATTATACGATAATATTGATCCGTTGATGGAGTTCAAACCTCCTTTTATAGATGTAACGACTTCGAGAGAAGAGTTTATTTATATTGACAAAGGCAACGGCTTATTAGACAAAAGACTGACCAGAATGCGCCCCGGAACACTGGGAATTTGCGCTTCCATAAAACACAAATACAATGTAGATACTATTCCGCATGTACTTTGTGGAGGTTTCACCAAAGAAGAAACGGAGTATTTATTGGTCGATTGTCATTATCTGGGAATTGATAACGTGATGGCTTTGCGAGGTGATGCCATGAAAGACGAACAATATTTTATTCCAAAACAAGGAGGGAATGATTTTGCAGTCGATTTGGTAAAACAAATCTATCAATTGAATAACGGGAAATACTTGCATGATGTAATGGAGGTGGACAACAAATCCAATTTTTGTATTGGAGTTGCGGGTTATCCAGAAAAACATCTGGAATCTCCGTCATTACAATCTGATTTAAAAAGATTGAAAGAAAAAGTAGATGCAGGTGCCGATTATGTGGTGACCCAAATGTTTTTTGACAATGCAAAATATTTCGAGTTTGTCGCTAAAGCCAGAGAAATGGGAATCACGGTTCCTATTATTCCGGGAATAAAACCTATTGCGGTACAAAGACATTTGCAAATATTACCGCAAATTTTTAGAATCGATTTGCCCGAAGATTTGATTCACGCCGTGGATCAATGCAAAAATAATGCAGACATCAGACAAGTAGGAATTGAATGGGCAATCCAACAATCGCTTGAACTTAAGGCTGCTGGTGTTCCTGTTTTGCATTATTATTCAATGGGAAAATCAGAGAATATTCGACAAATAGCGAGTAAGGTTTTTTAATTTTCAATCGTATTTCATAAAAAAAAAGCTCGTTTAAAATGAATTTAAACGAGCTTTTTTTAGTTGTAAACTACTTCGTAATCTCTCTAAATACGGCCTCCAAGTTTTTATTCTTCTGATTGAGTTGTAAAGTTTTCAAACCATTGGCATTGGCAAAATCAAAAACTGCCGGGCGCATGTCTTTATCCGCTTTGAAAGTCAATTCCCAAATCATATCGTGCGTATTTCTATAAGAAACAAGATTTTCGATTTTAGCAATAGCTTCTTCTTCGATTTTATAATCAAATTCTACTTCGATAACTTGTACTGCATCTTCAGAAATTAAGTTGTCCAGTTTTTTATCGGTAACAATTTTACCGTTATTGATGATAATAACGCGGTCACAAATGGCTTCGACTTCCTGCATAATGTGCGTAGATAGAAAAACGGTTTTGTCTTTTCCTACGTTTTTAATAACATTACGAATTTCCATCAATTGGTTCGGATCTAAACCAGTTGTTGGTTCGTCCAAAATCAAAACATCGGGATTGTGTAATAACGCATTGGCAAGACCTACGCGTTGGCGATATCCTTTGGATAATTGTCCTATTTTTTTATGACTTTCGGCACTTAAACCTGTCAATTGAATTACTTCTTCGATCCTGGATTTAGCTACTTTGTACACATCAGCGTTAAAAGCTAAATATTCACGTACATATAAATCCAAGTACAACGGATTGTGTTCCGGTAAATAGCCAATGGAAAGCTGAACGGCTTTTTGTTGGGTGTTTACATCGTTTCCATTTACGATTGCAGAACCTTCATCAGCATTAATATACGTGGTCAATATTTTCATTAAAGTCGATTTCCCGGCTCCGTTTGGACCTAAAAATCCAACTATTTCTCCTTTATTAATGGAAAATGAAATGTTATCCAGTGCTTTTTGGGCACCATAGCTTTTGGATATATTATTAACTTCTATTGACATGGAATATATTTTGTTACAAAAGTAAACAGAAAAAGTATTGATTTATTGTTTTTTGTAGCCCAATAGCTAAAAAGACCTTTTTCAAAGTTTTACAAAGCGAGATGATATTCTATTTTAGATTTATATATTTACCATAAACTATATAAATATGAAAAATACACAGTCGGGCAGTTTCTTGAAAAACTACAAAAGTATTTTATTGCTACTTGGCGGTATTCTGGCAGGAAGTATATTAGGTTTAGTTTTTGGGAAAGGAGTAGAAGTGATTAAACCTTTGGGAGATATATTTCTGAATTTATTGTTTACAGCAATCATTCCATTGATATTTTTTACGATTGCATCTTCGATTGCTAATTTAGAAAAATCAGAGAAACTTGGAAAATTGTTTGTAATTGTCATTGGCGTGTTTTTAAGTACAGTATTGATTTCGGCCATTTTGATGATTGTTGGTGTGTTGTTATTTCCCATTCAGCAAGACATTATCATTTCCAAAATTCCATTGGAAAGCATTCAGGAAAGTTCTGCGGGTTCACAAATTACCCAGTTGCTTACTGCAAGTGACTTCTTTGAACTGTTGTCTCGAAAAAATATGCTGGCGCTCATTATATTTTCTTTTTTAATAGGATTTGCCAGTTTGCATTCGGGAGAAAAAGGGAAAGATTTCAGTCGTTTCCTAAATTCAGGAAATGAAGTGATGAAGCAATTGTTACACATGATTATGAAAACGGCTCCAATAGGTTTGGGTGCTTATTTTGCGTATCAGGTCGGGATTTTTGGACCGCAATTATTTGGTGCTTACGCAAAACCTTTAGGACTTTATTATGCGGTTTGTGCTTTTTACTTTGTCGTATTTTTTAGTTTGTATGCTTTTATCGCCGGAGGGAAATTAGGATTTAAAGTATTTTGGAAAAATAATATTACGCCTTCATTAACAGCATTGGGAACCTGCAGCAGCATTGCGACAATTCCTGCTAATCTGGAAGGCGCGGAACGAATGAATATCCCGAGTCATATCAGGAATGTAGTTATTCCACTTGGTGCACCTTTGCACAAAGACGGTTCGAGTATGTCGTCCATTATAAAAATCGCGGTTATTTTTGCCATGTTTGGTAAAGATTTCACGGATCCTTATAATTTACTAGTGGCATTGGGAATTACGGTAATTGTTTCAGTAGTCGAGGGCGGAATTCCAAATGGAGGTTATATAGGAGAAATTCTGGCGATAACCGTCTATGGGTTTCCTATGGAGCAAGCTTTGCCGGCCGCGATGATAGTGGGGACTTTGGTTGATCCTATGGCAACATTATTGAACGCGAATGGCGATTTGGTTTCGGCAATGGTAGTAACCCGAATTTCTGAAGGAAAAAAATGGCTTTCGGCGAATTTAACCGTTTAAATGCTTTTTGAGTTAGAATTAGTTGAAAAAAGCATTTAGAAATCGGTAATAAGCGGTAGGTTAGAAGTCTCTTTTTTAGGTATTTTGTAATAAAAAGTAGTTTTCACAAAGAATTCTTTTTTTGTTACATATAATCAAATGTTTTTTTTGGTTGGGTTAAAATATGTTCTACATTTGCATAGAAATTAATACAAAAAACAACATCATGTTGAATAACCGATTTTATTTTAGCAACTCTTATTATTTCTTCTGGAAAGTTGAAAGGGATTGTTGTATGGTTATTTAATTATAAAATTAAATTGATAATATAAATATACAATCCCGATGCAAATCGGGATTTTTTTTTGCTTAAAAGTTTGTAAAATGAATGAAATAATTGGAATACAAGGCATAACGGGTTCTTTTCATCATCAGGTGGCACAGGAATATTTCAATCAGAATGTAGCTGTTGATGAATGTTTGTCGTTTGAAGAGTTGGTTGACAGCCTCTTATCAGGTAAGTCAGATCAGGCGGTTATGGCGATAGAAAACTCTATTGCAGGGCCGATAATACCAAATTACGCTTTGATAGATAAAAATAATTTGCACATTATAGGTGAGCATTATTTGAATATTCATCAGAATTTAATGGCATTAAAAGGTCAAAAAATGGAAGATATTCAGGAAGTACATTCACATCCTATGGCACTATTGCAATGTATGGAATTCCTGAAAAAATACCCAAACATAAAATTAGTTGAAGACAAGGATACTGCCGAAACAGCACGAAGAATACACCAAAAACAATTGAAAGGAATTGCTGCAATTGCGAGTAAAACGGCTTCGGAATTGTATGATTTAGAAATTTTGTTCCCCGAAATACAAACGATTAATAATAATATGACTCGATTTGTAATTTTGAAAAAAGAGAATTCATTTGTGGCAGAAAAAGAAATTAACAGGGCTTCTATTAAATTCGAACTGGATCATAAACGAGGCAGTTTGGCAGCAGTTCTGAATGTTATGAGTGATTGCAAATTGAATTTGACCAAGATACAATCTTTGCCAAAAATAGAAACGCCGTGGAAATATTCTTTTTTTGTAGATGTCACTTTTGAAGAATATGAAGATTATGCCAAAGCCAAAGCATTATTAGCGATTATGGCAGAATATTTTAAAGTTTTAGGCGAATATAAAAACACAAAACCATGATTAACACAGCGAAACGTCTGGATATAATTGAAGAATACTATTTTTCATCCAAGTTAAGAGAAGTAAGACAACTGGCTTCTGAGGGGAAACCAATCATCAATATGGGAATTGGAAGCCCTGATTTGCAACCTTCACAAGCGGTGATTGATGCAGTGGTTCTAGCCATGCAAGATGAAAATGCACATCAATACCAAAGTTATCAAGGGGTGCCGGAATTGCGACAAGGTATAGCTGATTTTTATCAGAACAACTTTCAGGTAGCGTTGAATCCAGCTAACGAAATTTTGCCTTTAATGGGTTCCAAAGAAGGGATTATACATATTTCACTGGCTTTTTTGAATGAAGGCGATCAGGTGTTGATTCCAAATCCAGGCTATCCCACTTATACTTCGGTGACGAATTTAGTAGGAGCTGTGCCGGTTTATTATGATTTAAAAGAAGCGAATAATTGGGAGCCTGATTTTGAAGCTTTGGAAAAATTGGATGTATCGAAAGTGAAAATCATGTGGATTGGTTATCCGCACATGCCAACAGGAGCAAGAGGAAGTCTACAATTATTTGAAAAATTGGTGGCTTTCGCCAAAAAACATCAGATATTATTAGTCAATGACAATCCGTACAGTTTTGTTTTGAATGACAATCCGATGAGTTTGTTGCAAGTGGAAGGCGCCAAAGAAGTGGCTTTAGAATTGAATTCTTTGAGCAAGACTTTTAACATGGCCGGCTGGAGAGTTGGAATGGTTTTAGGAAATGCAGCTTGTATTGATGCCGTACTAAAAGTAAAAAGCAACATGGACAGCGGAATGTTTTACGGGATTCAAAAAGGAGCAATTGAAGCTTTGAAAAGTGACAAGGCTTGGTTTGAATCGATGAATACGATTTATAGAAAACGCCGAATCCTTACCGAACAATTGGCTGAGAAATTAGGTTGTAAAGTTTATAAGGAAGGAGTTGGATTATTTGTTTGGGCAAAATTGCCTGACGGAATTACATCAGCAGAGAAATTCATTGATGAAATTTTATATGACAAATCTATCTTTATTACGCCGGGAACCATTTTTGGTTCTAATGGAGAAGGATACATACGATTTGCACTTTGTGTAAAAGAGGAAAAAGTACAAGAGGCGATAGAGAGAATTTAGTCCTCCCCCCAACCCCCTCCGAAGGAGGGGGAGCCGAAGCGGGTAAAAAGGGATTTAGATTTGTCCGTATTAATTTTTGACATTGACATTGATTTTTGCAATTGACATTGAAATTGAATAAAAAATGAAAATATACATAATAGGAATAGGATTAATTGGAGGTTCGATGGCATTGGACATTAAAACGCTGCATCCGGAAGCCAAAATTTATGGAATTGATACTAATGAAAGCCATTTACAGGAAGCAATTGCATTAGGAGTTGTTGATGCGGGCGCTACTTTTGATGATTTAGTTGATGCAGACTTTGTAATCGTTTCGGTTCCAGTTGATGTAGCGCTGACTGTTTTACCAAGAGTTTTAGATGTTGTTGATAATAACACGATTGTTTTTGAAGTAGGTTCTACTAAAATGCCGATTTGTGAAGTGGTTGCCAATCATCCTAAAAGAAGGAATTTTATTGCCACGCATCCTATTGCAGGAACGGAGTTTTCAGGGCCATCGGCAGCGATAAAAGGATTGTTTCAAGGGAAAACGAATATCATTTGTGAAGTAGAGAAAACGACTTTCAAATTACAGGAAAAGGCGTTGCAGCTTTTTACGGCAATGGGAATGAGAATCCGTTACATGGATCCAAAATCACATGACAAACATATCGCTTATGTGTCTCATTTATCGCATATCAGCGCCTTTATGCTTGGGAAAACGGTAATCAATAAAGAGAAAGACGAACAGGATATTTTTGATATGGCAGGTTCTGGTTTTGAAAGTACGGTTCGTTTGGCCAAAAGTTCCCCAGCAATGTGGACGCCTATTTTTAAACAAAACAGGAAACAGGTTGTAAAAACATTGGATGAATACATTTCGAATTTATCAAAATTTAAAGAATTATTAGAAAAAGAAGATTACGATGCAATTTATAATGAAATGCAAAGTGTCAATAAAATAAAAGAAATATTAAACGGAATTAATGTAAAAAAGTAAGCCGTTTTCAGTAGAGAGGCGCAGTCTCAGAAAACAGTTTTAAAAAGAAGAACAACACATAATAAAAAATAAAATTTAGAAAAGATGGAAAACAAGAAAGAAATGAGAAATTGGTTGAATGAATTCAATTTGACTCATCCATTTGTGATCGCAGGACCTTGTAGTGCTGAAACAGAAGAGCAAGTATTGAAAATTGCACATGAATTGAAAGATTCTGATGTAAGTGTTTTTAGAGCAGGAATTTGGAAACCAAGAACGCGTCCGGGAGGATTTGAAGGAGTGGGAGAAATAGGGTTGAAATGGTTGAAAAAAGCTAAAGAACAAACAGGATTGTTAATGGGAACGGAAGTGGCAAATGCGGCTCACGTAAAATTAGCTTTGGAATATGATATCGATGTATTGTGGATTGGTGCCAGAACAACTGTAAATCCTTTTGCAATGCAGGAAATTGCAGATGCTTTAGCAGGAACTAAAAAAATCGTATTGGTTAAGAATCCGGTAAATCCAGATTTATCTTTGTGGTTAGGCGGAGTAGAGCGTTTGCACAATGCGGGGATCGAAAAATTAGGGGTAATTCACAGAGGTTTTTCTACGTACGAAAAAACAAAATACAGAAACATTCCAGAATGGCAGATTGCTATCGAATTACAAAACAAATTCCCTGATTTACCATTAATCATCGATCCTTCGCACATTACGGGAGACCGTAACATGATTCTTGAAGTAACGCAAGAAGCATTGGATTTGAATTATGACGGTATGATTATCGAAACACACTTTGATCCAGACAATGCTTGGAGTGATGCTGCACAACAAGTAACTCCGACTGCACTGAAACAAATTTTTATTGATTTGAAAGTAAGAAAAGTAAATGATGTATCAGATGAGTTTACTCAAAAAATGGCTAAATTAAGAGCTAATATAGATGTTTTAGATGCTACTTTATTGGATTTATTAGGAAAACGTATGAAAGTAGCTGACGAAATAGGTCAGGTGAAAAAAGACGCTAACGTTGCTGTATTACAAAATAATCGTTGGAACGAAATTCTAGGAAAAATGATTTTAGAAGGGGAGAAAAAAGGATTGACTGAAGAGTTTGTGCTAAAAATGTTCAAAGCAATTCACCAGGAAAGTATTGGTCACCAAGAAAAAGTATTGAACGCATAAATTAGAATTAGAGGTTATAAGTTAAGCGGACGCAGTACTGGATTAACCTTTGGAATCTGTATTCATGACTAAACAATCTCCACAGCTTTTGTCAAAAAAGTTGTGGGGATTTTCTATTTGTAGTTAGGAGTAATGTTATTCAAAGTGAAAAACTTTAAACTTTGAACTTCAAACCTAAAACAAAGAATTACCTTTGCAAAGTCTAAGGTTTTAAATCAAAAAACCGAATTCATAAATTGTAAATTAAAAAATGACAGGACTAGTATACAAATCTACAGGAAGTTGGTACACGGTAAAATCCGAACAAGGTGATTTTATCGAATGCCGTATGAAAGGGAAATTCCGAATTAAAGGAATCAAAAGCACCAATCCTATTGCTGTTGGTGATATTGTGGATTATGAACTCGAAGAAACATCAGACACCGTTACGGGAACCATTTATAAAATTCACGACAGAAAAAATTATATCGTACGTAAATCAGTGAATTTATCCCATCAGATGCATATTATTGCGTCTAATATTGATCGGGTTTTCTTGTTAGTCACCATTAATAATCCGCCAACAACTTTTAATTTTATTGACCGTTTTCTGGTTACAGCCGAAGCATACGGAATTGAAACGATATTGGTTTTTAATAAAATAGATACTTTTGACGATGCCACGCTTGACGAACAATTGTACATGCAGCATGTATATCAGGAAATTGGATACAAATGTTTGCGTGTTTCTTCTACTGAAATGAAAGGGATTGAGGAGTTGAAAGAAATGATGATTGGAAAAGTGAGCATGTTCTCCGGACATTCCGGTGTTGGAAAATCAACTTTGGTAAATGCAATGGAACCTTCTTTGCATTTAAAAACAAAAACGATTTCTGAAGCAAGTAAACAAGGACAGCATACAACGACTTTTGCAGAAATGTATGATTTGTCTTTTAATGCCAGAATCATCGATACGCCGGGTATCAAAGGTTTTGGAATTGTGGACATGGAAAAGGAAGAAGTGAGTGGTTATTTTCCTGAGTTTTTTAAGTTGAAAGATCAGTGTAAATTCAATAATTGTTTGCATAAAGACGAACCGCATTGCGCTATTAAAGCCGCATTAGAAAAAGACGAAATCGCTTGGTCACGTTATAGAAGTTATCTTAAAATTCTGGAAGGAGACGATGAACATTATCGTACTGATATTCATAATGAGGATCGAATAATCAGTGATAAAACGAGGGAATAGTTCTGAATTGTGAATGGTAAATTATGAATTATGGCAAGTAATATTATAAAAATAAAATCATTTGATTTTGCTTTACGAATTGTAAAATTATATCAATTTTTAAGTACTGAAAAGAAGGAATTTGTTTTAAGTAAACAATTATTACGTAGTGGGACTTCAATTGGTGCATTGGTAAGAGAGTCAGAACACGCAGAAAGTAAATCAGATTTTATTCATAAACTTGCAATTGCACAAAAAGAAGCTAATGAAAGTGATTATTGGTTAGAATTATTGTTTCAATCTGAATATTTGAACCAATCTCAATTCCAGTCTTTAAACTCCGACATAGTTGAGATTAATAAAATTTTAGCTTCAATTATTATTTCAACTAAAAACAATTTAAAAAAATAATTATGAATATTTACCATTCATAATTTATCATTCATAATTCACCATTATTTTGAAAGTTGTAATTCAAAGAGTTTCCTCTGCTTCCGTAACCATCGATAATAAAATTGTAGCCGATATCCAAAAAGGATTATTGATCTTAGTGGGAATAGAAGATACCGATACGCAAGAAGACAGTAATTGGTTAGTTGGTAAAATTGCAAATCTTCGCATTTTTGGCGATGAAAATCATGTCATGAATTTATCGGTTAAAGATGTAAATGGTGATATAATTGTAGTAAGCCAGTTTACGCTTCATGCTTCCACCAAAAAAGGCAATCGTCCGTCTTATATAAAAGCTTCAAAACCAGAAGTTGCCATTCCGTTATACGAAAACTTTGTAATTCAGATGGAGAAAGAAATTGGTAAAAAAGTACAAACGGGTATTTTTGGTGCGGATATGAAAGTACTTTTATTAAATGATGGTCCAGTAACAATAGTAATTGACAGTAAAAATAGAGAATAAGATGAACCTGAAAAATTCCCAACTAGACGTTGACACTTGGATAAAAGAACACGGTGTTCGTTATTTTAATGAACTCACAAATATGGCACAACTTACGGAAGAAGTAGGTGAAGTGGCCCGAATTATTGCCCGCCGTTATGGAGAACAATCCGAAAAAGAAAGCGATAAAAATAAAGACCTTGGTGAAGAATTATCCGATGTGGTTTTTGTGGTATTGTGCTTAGCGAATCAAACCGGAATCGATTTGCAGGCTGCATTCGATAAAAAGATGGATTTGAAATCCATTCGCGACAAAGACCGCCACAAAAACAACGATAAACTAAAATAATGTTATATGTCGAGGTAAAGCTTTGGTACATGCTTTTTTTAAAATAAATTTGCCAAAACATACCAAACAATTACCAAAAATGAATTTACTGTTACAAACTTCCCATTCCAATTTACAAGCTCAAATTGCAGTTACTGGTTCAAAAAGCGAAACCAACCGACTATTATTGTTGCAAGCGTTGTTTCCCAATATCACTTTAGCCAATACATCCAACTCAGATGACAGTGAAGTCATGCAAAAAGCATTGAAAGGAAATGAGGAAATAGTAGATATTCATCATGCGGGAACGGCGATGCGATTTCTAACGGCTTATTTTGCAGTAAACGAAGGTCGCGAAGTAGTGTTGACTGGCTCTCAACGAATGACCGAACGTCCAATAAAAGTTTTGGTGGAAGCGTTGGAGCAATTGGGTGCGAAAATCTCCTATGAGAAAGAAGCAGGGTATCCGCCTATTCGAATCAAAGGACAAAAAATCACAGCTTCTAAGGTTACTATTCCTGCAAATGTAAGCAGTCAATACATATCGGCATTGTTATTAGTGGCACCAAAACTGGAAAACGGTATTGAAATCACTTTAGTCGGTGAAATCACTTCGGTTCCTTATATCAAGATGACCTTGGCTTTGTTGAATGATTTGGATATTAAAACCAGTTTTGAAGGAAATGTAATTACCGTTTATCCAAAACAAGAAGTAGAATCAAAAGTAATGACCGTAGAATCCGATTGGAGTTCTGCGTCGTACTTTTTTAGTTTGGCTGCTTTGGCTGAAAATGCTTCTATTTCATTGACGAGTTATAAAGAAACCAGTTTGCAAGGCGATTCGGCTTTGGTTGAAATCTACAAACAAATGGGAGTTGAAACGCATTTTGAAGGAAACAAAATGATTTTGGTTAAACAGCCTGAATTTAAACCTCAAACTTTAAACTTAGAATTAAATAACACGCCTGATATCGCCCAAACAATAGTTGTCACTTGCCTTGGATTAGGAATTGGTTGCCATCTTACAGGACTTCATACCTTGAAAATTAAAGAAACTGATAGACTGGAAGCACTACGAATTGAACTGACAAAACTTGGAGCAAATATAGCAGTTACCAATGATAGCTTGACACTTGTGGCTTCAGATGAAATCAATCACAATATTAAAATCGCTACTTATAACGATCACAGAATGGCGATGGCATTTGCCCCATTAGCTTTAAAAGTGCCTATAATTATTGAAAATGCCGAAGTAGTTTCAAAATCATATCCTGATTTTTGGGAAGACATGAAGAAATTAGGATGTAATGTGTCTGAAATTTTGTAAATGAAATTTTGCTTAGTGCCCTTGCGCCTTTGTGGCAACGGACTTTTGAAAATAAACAGCAAAACACTTGACAACGCCTATCTCACAATCGTATATTTGCAAACGATTATAATTTATTGAGGCTTAACTCATAACTTATAATTCATAACTCATAACTTTATCAAATGAAATTATCACATTTTCAATTCGATTTACCAAAAGAACTTCTTGCCGAATATCCAGCTGAAAACAGAGACGAAGCTCGTCTAATGGTTATTGATCGTAAGAAACAAACTATAGAACATAAAATGTTCAAAGATGTTATCGATTATTTTGATGACGGAGATGTTTTAATTCTGAATAATACCAAAGTTTTTCCAGCACGTTTGTATGGAAACAAGGAGAAAACAGGAGCAAGAATCGAAGTTTTTTTACTTAGAGAATTAAATTCTGAGCAAAGACTTTGGGATGTTTTAGTTGATCCGGCCCGTAAAATCAGAATTGGTAACAAATTATATTTTGGAGATGACGACTCATTAGTTGCTGAGGTTATCGACAATACGACTTCTCGTGGAAGAACATTGCGTTTCCTTTACGACGGTTCTTATGAAGAATTCAGAAATAAATTAACAGAACTTGGAGAAACTCCAATCCCAAAATACATTTCAAGAGACGTAACTCCGGAAGATGCGGAACGTTACCAAACCATTTATGCTAAAGAAGAAGGAGCTGTTGCGGCGCCAACTGCAGGATTGCACTTCTCGAAACATTTATTGAAAAAACTGGAAATCAAAGGAGTCAAATTTGCCGAAGTAACGCTTCACGTAGGTTTAGGAACTTTCAATCCAGTTGAGGTTGAGGATTTATCAAAACATAAAATGGATTCTGAGGAACTAAAAATCACTCAAGAAGCGTGTGATATTGTGAATGAAGCCAAAGCTAAAAAGAAACGTATTTGTACCGTAGGAACTACTTCTATGCGTGCCGTTGAAAGCTCAGTATCGTCACAAAACACCTTGAATCCTTTTGATGGATGGACAAATAAATTCGTTTTTCCTCCTCATGAGTTTACGATTCCAACGTGTATGATTACCAATTTCCACACGCCAAAATCAACTTTATTAATGATGGTTTCAGCATTTTGCGGACATGATTTAATGAAAAGAGCGTATGCGGAAGCAATCAAAGAAGGATATAAATTCTATTCTTACGGTGACGCGATGTTAATCATCTAATCTGAATTTAATCTGAATTTATTTCAGATTCTAAATAACAAAATCTCGTCAGTAATGGCGAGATTTTTTTTGGTGTGCCCCAAGGGTCGGGCTGTACGCTGTATCTTTATTTTTTTAAAGAAAGAAAATAAAGGATGCCGCTTCCATCCCTCACACAAAACAATTCCGGGATGATTTATGATTTGTATTCCTAATTCACTTGATACACGAGTCGCACCGTAATATTAGCCGTTTTGTTTTTGGATTGCGTATTGAATGAACCGCCATAAGAAAAATCTTCCGATGAGTTTTGACCTGTAATTTGAAAAACACCCATATCTGATTTTTTTAGATTTCCTAAACTCGCATCTGCATTTTCAGCAATGCTTTTTGCTCTGATACTCGCGTCTTTTGTAGCTTCGGCAATCATTTTTATTTTTAACTCAGCAAGTTTTGTGTAATAATATTCAGGAGGAGAAGAATAGAATTCCACACCTGAGTTGATCAATTCACTTGATTGTCTAGATAATTCTTCAATTTTATTTACTTCCTTAGATTGGATGCTCACGCTTTGGGTTAAGGTAAATCCAGTGAAAATTTGCTGTCTTGTCGTTCCGTTTTCGTTATAGGTAGTTTCAAAATCTTTATTAAAATTCACCGCTGAGAATACCATTTCATTCGGAGCAATTCCTTTGCCTGATAAATAGCTTTTTATTTTCTCTCTGTCGGAATCTAATGCTGCGTAGGCTTCTTTCAAAGTCATGCTTTTTTTAGAAAAAGAACCACTCCAGACAATTAAATCCGACACGAAATCCTTCTTTCCGGAACCGGTTACGCTTATGGTGTCATTACTTTTATTTCGATTCTGAAAAGCATTCGAAAATAAATAGGAGGAAATTACCACGGCGATAGCAATAATAATAACGTTTAAACTGTTTTTAAGCATGGCTAAGAATTTTAAATTCAATCAAATATAGTTAAATAACGAGTTGTTTTTTAATTCCGTATAGTATTCGGGAACTATTTTTTCTCACCCGGAATTTTAACTGTTTTATCTGTCGTCAATCGACTAAAAGTCTTTTATCTATCTGTCTTTTTTTACTACTTTTACAAAACAAAATACAAACCATGACATTCGAAAATACCCTTGAATTTGCAAAACAACTTGATTCACAAGATCAATTACATAAATACCAAGATGAATTTATTTTTCCGCAGGTAAATGGGAAAAAGGTGATTTATTTCACAGGAAACTCATTGGGATTACAGCCCAAACGTACTAAAGCGTATGTAGATGAAGTGATGAATGACTGGGCAAATTTGGCTGTTGAAGGTCATTTTTACAGTGAAAAACCATGGTGGGATTACCACGAACGATTTGCAAATCCGTTGAGTAAGATTGTGGGTGCTTTGCCAAGTGAAGTTACCGTGATGAATACGTTAACGGTCAATCTTCATTTGTTGATGGTTTCCTTTTACCGACCTACAAAAACCAGATATAAAATTATTTGTGAGGAAAAAGCATTTCCTTCGGACCAATATATGTTTCAAAGTCAGGTTCATTTTCATGGTTACAAACCAGAAGATGCGATTGTTGAGATCAAGCGTCGCGAAGGCGAACACAACATTCGCTTAGAAGATGTTTTGGCTAAAATTGAAGAAGTAGGTGATGAGTTGGCTTTGGTTTTAATTGGCGGTGTGAACTATTACACAGGACAAGTTTTTGACATTAAAACGATAACTGAAGCAGGTCATAAAGCGGGCGCAAAAGTAGGTTGGGATTTAGCCCACGCTGCAGGAAATATAAAACTGGAATTGCACGATTGGAATGTGGATTTTGCAGCTTGGTGCAGTTATAAATACATGAATTCTGGACCTGGAAATGCTTCAGGATGTTTCGTTCACGAAAAACATCATAACAATAACGATTTACCAAGATTTGCAGGATGGTGGGGACACAATAAAGAACGTCGTTTCAAGATGGAACCAACTTTTGATCCTGTTCATGGTGCTGATGGTTGGCAAATCAGTAATTTACCGGTACTTTCTCTGGCACCTTATTTGGCTTCAGTAGAAATGTTTGATGAAATAGGAATGGATGCTTTAATTCAAAAAAGAGATAAAATCACTTCGTATTTAGAGTTCATTCTGCACGAAATAGACAAAGAAGTCGATAGTACTTTCGAAATTATAACGCCGTCAAATCCATCGGAAAGAGCGTCGCAATTATCAGTGTTGCTTCATGGGGAAGGACGCAGTTTGTTTGATTATCTTATGAAAAATGGTGTGATAACGGATTGGCGCGAACCTAATGTTATTCGATTAGCGCCAGTTCCATTGTATTGTTCTTTTGAAGATATGTATCACTTTGGACAAATATTGAAATCTGGAATTCTAAAATAAGTCAGACGCAGAATTATATAAGAAATAGTTTAAATTCTATAAAGTTTATGGCGCACTTAAGGTGTTTCTTTGTATAATTAAAAATTATAAAAATTTAAAATTATGAAAGCATTATATTTTATACTTATAGCCGCAGTTGTTGTTTCTTGTCAAAATCAAGGAAAAATGGAAATTCAAAAGGCAAAACAGGCTACAGTAGATTCCATGAAAGTTGAAATAGAGAAACAAAGAGTTATTGATTCGATGCAGGTTGAAATGGCTAAAATTGAAGAAGCCAAAATTGAAACTCAAAAAGAAATTGTTGTTGTCCATCAACAAGCTGCTACAACAACTACCACTACGGCAAAAAAGAAAGGTTGGAGCGGAACTGCTAAAGGCGCTGTTATTGGTGCTGGAGTTGGTGCTGCAACGGGAGCAATCATAAGTAAGAAAAAGGTTCAAGGAGCTATAATTGGCGGTATCGCAGGTGCTGGTGTAGGTGCGGGAACAGGTGCTATTATAGACGGAAGTAAAAAGGAATAAATTTATTCTTATTATAATTGAGAGTGTTTAAGTTCGTATAGAATTTAAACACTCTTTTTGTTTAGTACCAAAAAAACAATGAAAATAAATTGTTTTAAATAACTTTCAAATCCTATATATTTGTTTATCAATTTATTCAAATATGAAAAAACTTAAAATAGTTCTTCTCGTTTTACTTTCAACAGTAGCAGTTTTAGCAGTAGCTTTAATTATTTATGGGTTTTATCTAAAACCAAAATATGAAGGTGAATTGCAACTGAAAAATATTCAAAAAGAAACGACAGTTTATTTTGATGAGTTTGGGATTCCACATATTTATGCGACCAATTCAAAGGATGCGATGATGGCTTTGGGGTATGTTCATGCACAAGATCGATTGTGGCAAATGGAGCTGATGCGTCGTATTGCACCGGGACGATTATCGGAGATTTTTGGTTCAGTGGCACTCAAAAATGATACATTCTTTGCAGGACTTGGAATCGAAGAAGCATCCGCAAAAGCGATTGCAGCTTTGGATAAAAACAGTCCAAGTTATCAATTGACAATGGCCTATTTAGATGGAATTAATCAATATTTGGAAGAAGGGACAACGCCAATAGAGTTTAGTTTAATAGGAGTTAAGAAAGAGAAATTTACGATTAAAGACGTTTATAATATTTTTGGTTACATGTCTTTTAATTTTGCGATGGCTCAACAAACAGACCCGTTATTGACTGATATTCGAAATAAATACGGAATGGAATATCTTAAGGATTTTGGAATCGATGGTTCGTTTAATACCACCCGCATTAAAAATGCTAAAGAGACATCACAAGAATATATCGCTATTTCAAAGTCGGTAGCTTCGCTATTGGAACAATCTCCAATTTCTCCGTTTATAGGAAGTAACAGTTGGGTTATTGCGCCAAAGAAAACTAAAAATGGGAAAGTTATTTTTGCTAATGATCCACACATTGGGTTTTCACAACCGGGAACTTGGTATGAAGCGCATGTAGTAACGCCAGATTTTGAATTATACGGCTGTTATTTGGCTGGAACTCCGTATCCTTTGTTAGGACATAATCGCGAGTATGCGTATGGTTTAACGATGTTTGAGAATGATGATCTTGATTTGTACCAAGAGGAGAATAATCCAAATGATGCCAATGCTTACAAGACACCAAACGGTTTCAGTGCGTATGAAATTCGAAAAAAAATTATAAAAGTAAAAGATTCTACTGATGTGGTTTTGAATGTAAAAATCACGCGCCACGGACCAATCGTGAATGATTTGATTGATGGTTTGCAGCAAGATAAACCCGTTGCGATGTCTTGGATTTATACGCAACAACCCATACAAATTCTGGATGCTGTTTATAAAATTTCGCATGCTAAAAGTAAAGCCGATTTCCAAAAAGGAGTCAGTTTGATTGCGGCGCCCGGTTTAAATATAATGTATGGCGATGCCAAAGGAAATGTGGCTTGGTGGGCAACTGGAAAATTATACAAGCATAATGCGGGAGTAAATCCTAATTTTATTTTGGATGGCGCCAGTGGTAAAGATGATATTAAAGAATATCTGGATTTCTCCAAAAACCCATCGGCGGTAAATCCAAAATGGGATTATGTGTATTCTGCGAATAACCAGCCGGAACCTATAGACGGATTTTTATATCCAGGCTATTACCTTCCTGAAGATCGAGCAAAACGAATCACGCAGTTATTAAATCCAAAATCGGATTGGGATAAAGCGGCTGTGGGAAGAATGATTTTCGATAATACGTCATTAGTTGCTCCGGAAGTGGTTAGGCATTTAATCTTGGATGTGGACCAGAAATCACTTTCTGAAAATGAAAAAGAAGCTTTGGTTATACTGAAAAGTTGGAAAGGTTCCAATAATCTTACTGATGTAGCGCCAACAATTTACAATAAATGGGTTTTTAATTATTTGAAAAATACTTTCGAGGACGAACTTGGCGCAGCTAATTTCAAGCAATTTTTGGAGACACATATTATGAAGCAAATTATTGCAAAACAAATCGGGAATAAAGAATCGCTTTGGTGGGATAATGTAAGTACTAAAAATGAAAAAGAAACCCGAAGTCAAATTATATCACAATCGTTTAAAGAGTCGATTGTAGCTTTAGGAAAACAATTGGGAACTTCGGTTGCTGATTGGACTTGGAATAAGGTTCATACGGTAGAACATCAGCATCCATTGGGCAAAGTGGCTGCTTTAAGAAGAATTTTCAATGTAGGTCCTTTTGAAGTTTCGGGTTCCACTGAAGTTATTAATAACCTGTTTTTTGATTTTACTGATGATGGAAATTATGTTGTAAAAGGAGGTCCGTCAACGAGAAGGATTATTGATTTTTCGGATATAGAAAACAGCTGGAGTATACTTCCGACGGGGCAATCAGGGAATCCATTAAGTGCGCATTACAGTGATCAAGCGGAGCTATATAATGCTGGAAAATTTAGAAGAATGAAGCTAAACAAGGAAGAGATTGTTAGAACTTCAACAAAATTGGTTTTTATTCCACATAAAAATTAATAGTTTTAAAGTTCTTAGTCTAATAAAATCAGTAATTTTGCCTAACTTTTTATAAAAAATTAATGCAAATTTCCAAAAAAATAGCGGTAGTAGGTTCTGGATTAGTTGGATCTTTATTAGCTATTTATCTTCGCAAAGCGGGTCATACGGTTCATGTTTTCGATAGAAGCCCAGATATTAGACAAATTCAGTTTTCAGGTCGTTCTATTAATTTAGCCATGTCTAACCGAGGCTGGAAAGCACTTGACGGTGTGGGAGTAGGCGATGCCGTGCGAGCCATTGCAATTCCAATGGACAAACGCGCCATTCATCTTGTAGATAAACTTAATTTTCAAAATTACGGACAAGAAGGCGAATCTATTTACTCGATTTCCAGAGGGACTTTGAATAGAAAAATGATCGATTTGGCGGAAGCTGCAGGAGCGGAATTCTTTTTCGAACATAAAATCTGGGATGTAACTTTAGATGATGCTACTTTGCACATCGGTGAAACCGAAAGAGGTGCTTGGGAAGAAAAAAAGTATGATATGGTTTTTGGTGCCGATGGTGCTTTTTCCAGAATTCGTCATCGCATGCAGCGTCAAAGCATGTTTGATTATTCGCAAGAATTTTTACCTATTGGATATAAGGAATTAAACATTCCTGCAAACGCGGATGCAACTCATAAATTAGACAAGAATTCTTTTCATATTTGGCCACGTGGGGAATATATGTTGATTGCGTTACCCAATTTAGATGGTAGTTTTACGTGTACTTTGTTTATGCCTTTTGAAGGAGAAAATTCTTTCGCTTCATTAAAAGACCAAAAAGAGGTAGAAGCTTTTTTTGAGAAAAACTTAGCGGATACCATTGATGTTATTCCAAAATTGACGGAGGATTTTTTCAAAAATCCAACAAGTACTTTAGTGACCATGAAATGTTTTCCGTGGACTTACGAAGATAAAATTGCTTTAATTGGCGACGCTTGTCATGCTATTGTTCCTTTTTACGGACAAGGAATGAATGCAGGTTTTGAGGATATTTCGATTCTTTATGAAATGATTGAAAAGTATGGAGATGATTGGAAAACGATTTTCTCTGAATACCAAAAATCCCGTAAACCAAATGCAGATGCTATTGCGGAACTTTCTTATCGTAATTTTATGGAAATGAGTTCTAAAACGGCTGATGAAAAATTTCTATTGCAAAAGAAAATCGAAAAATCATTCTCAGATAAATATCCTGAAAAATGGATTCCGCTTTATAGCAGAGTAACCTTTAGTGATCGTCCTTATGCTGAAGCTTTGGCTATTGGGGATTATCAAAATGCTATTATGGAAGAAGTTTTGAAAATGGAAAACATCGAGAATATTTGGGATAGCGAAGTGGTAGAAAAGAAAATTTTAGAGTTATTAGAATAGCAATTTCAAAATTCAATCCGAATAAGATTGGTTATTATTTAGTTTTTTTTAATTGAATTTTGAAATTGCCATTGATATTGCATTGGGATTTACTTTTTAAACATTTTTGTTAAAACACCAAAAGCACCTCTTATAAAAGTAGCACTTGTTAATACTTTTAAAACTGATTTCCCTACTACACTAGCTGTACTCGGGCCTTTACTTTCTTCTTTTTCAGATGCTTTTTCCTGTTCTTGTTTAGCAACTTCTTGTTCAATAACAGTGATTTTTTTATTCAGCATTTCATAAGCACTTTCACGGTCAATAAGTTCGCTATATTTTTTTACCAGTTTAGATTTGTTATTAATTTCCTGAATCTCACTTTCGGTTAAAATATCCATTCTACTCATAGGCGCACGCATCATCGTTGCTGCAAGTGGCGTTGGAATTCCTTTTTCGTTCAATGCAGTGACTAATGCCTCTCCAATTCCAAGACTTGTCAAAACTTCATCAGTTTTGTAATAGTCAGAAGTAGGGTAGTTGTCAGCAGTTTGTTTGATGGCTTTTCGATCATTTGCTGTAAAAGCTCTCAATGCATGTTGAATCTTTAAGCCTAATTGTGCCAAAACACCACTTGGGATGTCCATTGGATTTTGTGTGATGAAGTAAATCCCGATTCCCTTGGAGCGAATTAGTTTTACAATCGTTTCTATTTGTTCTAATAATGCGTTGCTGGCTTCATTGAAAATCAAATGAGCTTCATCAATAAAAATAACTAATTCTGGTTGATCTGAATCTCCTTTTTCAGGCATTTGCTGGTAGATTTCGGCCAATAAACTCAACATAAATGTCGAAAATAATTTCGGTTTGTCTTGAATGTCAGTCAATCGTAAGATGTTGATGTAGCCTTTCCCATTTTCGTCAATGCGCATTAAATCCTCCACGTCAAAAGACATTTCTCCAAAAAACAAATCGGCTCCTTGTTGTTCTAATTCTATTATTTTTCTAAGAATTGTGCCTGTTGTTGAAGTAGAAATCTTGCCATAGTGTTCCTCAATTTCGTCTTTTCCTTCTTCGGTGATATAGTTGATTATTTTTTTGATGTCTTTTAAATCTAATAAAGGCATTTTGTTGTCGTCGCAATATTTAAAGATAACAGAAACGACGCCAGCTTGAGTATCATTTAAATTTAGGATTCTTGAAAACAAAACCGGTCCAAACTCAGAGATAGTAGCGCGAAGACGAACTCCATTTTGTTCGGATAAAGTCAATAATTCAACCGGAAAACGAGATGTTGTATAAGGGATGTTTATTTTAGCGTGTCGTTCAGTTATAAATGGTTTCTCTTCGCCTTCTTTGGCTATGCCGCTAAAATCACCTTTTATATCCATCATTAATACAGGAATTCCAAAGGATGATAATTGTTCAGAAAGTACTTGGATAGTTTTGGTTTTTCCGGTTCCGGTAGCTCCAGCAATTAATCCATGACGGTTTAAGGTTTTTAGGGGTATTTTTACATATGCATTGGGCAAAGCTTCGCCATCTAATATAGCTCCGCCAAGGGTAATGCTTTCTCCTTTAGAACTATATCCATCTGTAATTTGCTGTATAAAATCTTCTTTTCTGCTCATAATAGGTTTAGATTTAAATCATTTGCAAGGTATTATATTTTTTCTAAAACCTGAAATTTTAGTGTATACTGCAGTTTTCCTGCTTTTTTATTGTTAATAATATAAAATATTAATTTTGATTAATTAGAGGTGGTTATTGAAATATTATGTTAATAATTCATAAAAAAATACGTTATTTTTTGTAAAAGAGTAGATTTGTTTGAGTATTTTGATATAAATGTAATGTTGTGAATTGTAAATCTATTTTTGAAATAAATTTAATTATAATAAAATTGAAAAAAGTTTTTTTATTTAAACTAAAAATATAAATTTGCTCCTCTACAAGTTTATTATAACTAAAGATAAATTATTTAAAACTATTAAAATTAAAAAAAATGGCAAACGTTAAAAAACAAAACGATTCAAAAGGTGGAGGAATGATTTCAGGAATCATTATTGTAGCATGTATTTTTGTAGGATGGTTAATATGGCAATTTATAATGGGTAATGGCGCAAATTTTGAAGGCGGTGTTAATACAGGTCACCCATTACCAGGAAATATGTTAGCAATGGTGTACAAAGGAGGTCCTATTGTACCAGTATTATTAGGATTATTATTAATGGTTGTTGTGTTCTCATTTGAGCGTTATGCTGTGATATCAAAAGCGGCAGGTACAGGAAATCTTGATAAATTCATGACAAGCATACAAAAAGATATTAAAGATGGTAATATTGAAGGAGCTATAGCTTCATGTGACAAACAAAAAGGATCTGTTGCAAATCCAATAAAATCAGCTTTATTGAAATACCAAGAAGTTAAAAATGAAGGTTTAGATAGCGAAGCTGCTGCTGAAACGATTCACAAAGAAATAGAAGAGGTAACTTCATTAGAAATGCCAATGTTAGAGAAACACATGACTATTCTTTCTACAATGGTATCATTAGGTACACTTGCAGGTTTGTTAGGAACGGTAACTGGTATGATTAAAGCATTTAGTGCATTATCTGCTGCTGGTACTCCGGATCAAGCTGCACTTGCAAACGGTATTTCTGAAGCGTTGATTAATACCGCAACAGGTATTGCAACTTCTGCGTTGGCAATTATTGCTTACAACTTTTTTACTTCTAAAATTGATACTTTGACTTACTCTATTGATGAGGCTGGTAATACAATTGTAAATACTTACAGACACTACAGAAGTACAAAAAAATAATTAATAATTTAATTTACAAGGAAATAGAGGTCTGTAAAACAGATTCTATTTTCTTGTAAGTATAAAAAAATATATTAATGGCTATAAAAATGCAAAAAAAAGCAGGGTCTACTGATATGACAGCTATGTGTGATGTGGCTTTTCTTTTGTTGTCGTTCTTTGTAATGACAGCAACAGCTAAGATACCGGAAGCATTGCCAGTGGATACGCCTGCGTCACAAGTTCAATCAAAGTTGCCGGAAGATAATTTAGCTACTATAACTGTTGGAAAAGGAAAAGTTTTCTTTGACTTAAAGGGTAGAGAAGTTAGAAAAAAGGCACTTGAGTTAATGGGTCAAAAGTACGGAATTGCATTTACGGAAGAAGAATCTACGAAATTTGCTTTAATGGAAGGTATTGGAGTTCCAATTATCAATCTTAAGCAACTGATTGCAATGAAGACTGCAGACAGAAGTAAACCGGGTTTACAACCAGGGATTCCTAAAGATTCATTGGATAATCAATTGCATGAGTGGATATACAATTCTCGTATTGCAAATATTGATGTGAATGACAAAGAATTGCAACTTTCTATAAAAGGTGATGCAAAAGAAGAATATCCTGCAATTAAAAAAGTTATGGATATTTTACAAGACCAAAAAATCAATAACTTCTTTCTAGTTACAGGTTTGAGAGCAACAGAAAAATAATTAAAAAAATACACTAAAATGGCTGAATTAAATACCGGCGACGGTGGAGGCAAAAAAGGTGGAAAAGTAAGAAGTAAAAAGTCAAACTCAAAAGTAGATTTAACTGCTATGGTGGATTTGGCATTCTTATTGATTACATTCTTTATGCTTACGACTACGTTGTCTAAACCACAATCGATGCCTTTGGGTTTGCCTGATAAAGAAGATGACCCTACTGATAAACCAATCAAGGTTGATGAAAACCGTACTTTAACGGTTTTACTGGGAGACAATGATAAGATGGTTTATTATATGGGTTTATTAGCAACTCCAATTGCTGGTCCTAAAGACATTTCTTATGGTAAAGAGGGTATTCGTAAAGAATTATTGAAAAGAAAAATATCAGTAGTTGAATACACTGGGAACAAAGACAAAGGTTTAATAGTAATTATCAAACCAAGTAAGAAATCAAATTATCGTAATTTAGTAGATATACTAGATGAGATGGCTATTGTAGGAGTGCCTTCAAATGCGATTGTAAATGATTTTTCTCCAGAGGAACTAAAATTGTTAGAAGGTAAATAAGATTTTAGTATTTACTCTATAACCTAATAATTAAGAAAAATGAAATTAGATATATTCACAAACCAATGGCTTGATATTGTATTCGAGGGGCGTAACAAAGCGTATGGAGCTTACGAACTAAGAAAATCAAATAACAAGACTGCTGTTAGAGCACTTATCTTTGGTGCAATTGTTTTTGCTCTAGCTGTTAGTGCGCCACTTATTTTAAGTTTACTACCTGATTCTTCGGAAGTTGATGATACTTTAGATACTAAAATTGTTAGTATTAAGTTGCCGCCCAAAGAGGAAATAAAGAAAAATATACCGCCACCACCGCCACCGCCACCAAAAGTGGATCAGGTGAAATTTGTTAAGCCAGTGGTTGCAAAAGCAGAGGAAGTTACTGAAGAACCACCTAAAACTGTCGAGTTAAAAGAAAAAAAATTAGGTGCTGAAACTATAAAAGGAGATCCAGATGCTGTTTTAACGGTTGAACCGGTAGGTACTGGAACTGCAGCTGTAGTAGAAGAGGTTGATAACCAGATTTATAACACAGCAGGTATTGAGGTTAAACCTGATTTTCCGGGAGGTATCAATAAATTTTACAAATTTGTTGGGGATAACTATCAAACTCCAGAAGAAGACGGATTAAAAGGTAAAGTTTATGTTACTTTTGTAGTTGAAAAAGACGGTTCTTTGACTGATATTAAAGTTATTAGAGATATCGGTTACGGAACAGGAAAAGAAGCAATCCGTGTTTTGAAAAAATGTCCTAAATGGACACCGGGTGAGCAAAATGGTAAAAAAGTGAGAGTGCTTTATTCTCTTCCAATTACTATTCAATCTGCAGAATAATGTTAAATAACATACTTAATAATATTAAGAAGAAATCGCTTAAAGAGCGATTTCTTCTTGTTTTAGGAATTTTGTTTTTTCTACTTTACCTTGTTTTGGGTTTATTTATTATCTTTATGAAGAATTTTCCTTTAGCAATGGGGTCTACTTATAGAGTAGCTTTTGGAGTTTTACTTATCGTATATGCTTCTTTTAGATTCTTTCGAATTATTAATGATAATAATAACTAGATAATGAAAAATTATTCTAAACTTCCGTATTTTGTTTTATTTTCAGTAATAATATTGGTATTTGCTTGTAATCAAACGAATAATAAAAAAGGAAATGAAACTATACTGAAAGGTTCAACCACAATCTATGTAGATGAGACTTTAGCTCCTATTATTGAAGATCAAGTAGCCGTGTTTGAAAATGAATATGAGGCTAAAGTAAAACTTGTTGCTAAATCTGAATCTGAAACGGTTAATTCTTTATTTAATGAAAAAGCTGCAATAGCTATTTTGTCTAGAAATTTGACAACTGAAGAATTGAAGATTTTTAAGCAAAGAAAAATTAATCCAAAAATAACTGTTTTTGCTACCGATGCTGTAGCTTTTATCTCTAATAAAAACAATAAAGATACTCTTGTAGCGTTAAAAGATGTTATTAGTTTTATGCAAGGGAAACCAGTAGCTTCAATTAAAGGATTAGTTTTTGATAACCTAAACTCAAGTACGGTACGTTATATGAATTCTTTGGCTGGAATAAACGCAATCCCTGAAAAGGGTGTTTTTTCATTTAAATCTAATGATGAAGTCATAAAATATGTTTCAGAAAATGATGGTATGATTGGAGTAGTGGGTGTTAATTGGCTTTCTCAACCACTTCCGGCAATGCAAAAACACGTTGATAATGTTAATACTTTAGGTGTAAAAGGGCTTAAAAGTGATAACTATTATATTCCATCACAAAATAACATAGCAGAAAAAAAATATCCTTTGGCACGTGATTTGTATATAATCAATTGTCAAGGTTTTTCTGGATTAGGAATGGGCTTTGCTTCATTTGTTGCCGGAGATGTCGGACAAAGAATAATTTTAAAATCTGGATTATTACCTGTTCGTATTCCCGCAAGGAAGTTTACGATAATTGGTAAAAACGAAAATGATAAAAAATAAATTAACTACAATCAAAATGAATAAATTAAAAATTTTTAGTGTTGCATTGTTGGCTTCCGCTTTTGCGAGTCAAGCACAAGATATTAATCAGGCAAAAAAGGCTATCGATGCAGAGCAATTTGAAAGTGCTAAATCGATATTAAAATCGATTATCAAAGCAAAACCAAGTAATGGTGCAGCTTTCTTTACGTTAGGAAATGTGTACCTTACTCAAAGTGTGGAAGATTCTGCAAAAATTTATTTTCAAAACGGATTAAATACATCTGAAGGGGCTAAATTGAATTATATTGGTTTAGGTCAAATAGATCTAGATAAAAATGATGTGACTGGTGCAAAAGCTAAATTTGATTTGGCTACTAAAGACATAAAAAAGAAAGACGTACAAGAGTATGTTTATATTGCTAGAGCTTACATGAATGTTGCAAAACCAGATTATAAAAGTGCTATTGCAATTTTGAATCAAGCTGCGATAAAAAATTCTCAAGATGCTCAATTGCAACTTGCCTTAGGAGATGCTTATTATGGTGATGGAAAACAAAATGAAGCTTATGTAGCTTACAGAAGTGCTTTTCAAACAGATAATACTTTGTTAAGAGCTAAAATGCAATTAGGTGTTTTGTTGAAAGGTGCTAAATCTTATGACGAAGCTTTAAAAGCATACAATGAAGTTATTGCAATAAATCCTAATTATGGACCAGTTTACAGAGAATTAGCTGAAACATATTATAAAATTGCACGTAACAAGCCTTCTCAAGCTGCTGCAAATTATAAAACGGCGATAGGGTATTATGATAAATACATGTCTTTAACAGATTATTCTATTCATTCAAGAATGCGTCGTGCTGACTTCCTTATCTTGGTAGAAGATTATGCAGCTCTTGAAGTTGAAGCAAATAAGATGATTGAATTAGATAAAGTTAATCCAAGAATCTACCGTTATTTAGGATATGCTGCTTATAAAAATGGTAATGTTGATGTCGCTATTAAATCATTGGAAAGCTTTATCAATGCTCCTGGAAATAAAGCAATCGCTTTAGATTATTTATATTTGGGTTTAACCAAAATTAAAAAAGGAACTAGTGCTGATGGACTATCAATTGATCCAGTTGCTCTTAACGCTGGTTTAGTAGATATTAAAAAGGCAGTTGAAATGGAGCCTTTGGCAGTTCAAGATTTAAGTGAAGTTGGTAAAAAATTATTTTCACAAAAATTGTACAAAGAAGCTGCTTCAATTTTTGAATTTGGATCTAATGTTATGGATTCAAAAACATATCTTGATGATAATGTTTATTATGGTTTATCAAATTATTATGCTAATAACAGTAAAGATGCAAAACCAGATGTTATTGCTTTACAAAAAGCGGATGCTGCTTTCGAAAAAGTATTAGTGGCATCGCCAACATATCATGAAGCATACCTTTACAGAGCAAGAACGAATAGATTGCTTGAAAAAGATGATGTTATGACCAAAAATTATGAAGAGTATGTAGCTAAAGTTACTGCTTTAGGTGCTGAAGAAGCTGCAAAACCTGCGGTGAAAGCTAAAATCATTGAGTCATACAATAATATTGCAGCCAGTTATGCTAATACCGATAAAGCAAAGGCGATGGAATATTTCAAAAAAACATTAGCGCTTGATCCTGCTAATGCTTATGCAACTGAATCATTGAAAACATTGAAATAAGATATTTGTTCCTTACATATTAAACCGATAGTTTTTTGACTATCGGTTTTTTTATTTTTAGTGGTATTCGAAATACTATTTTAAAATAACCAAGTTAGATTCTTTTTTGTTGAATCATTATAGACCGTAAACTTCTGTTTTTTAAAGTTTATTGTTTTAGTTCCTGTTTTCAAATTGTCTCATTTTCAAATTAACTATCTTTGCACTTTAAAATTAAATAATGTTATCAAAAGAAATACAATTAGAAGTTAATAAAGGTGCTATGCTTCCGTTAATGGAAGAATTCTATACTATTCAAGGGGAAGGATTTCATACAGGAACTGCTGCATACTTCATTAGAATAGGCGGATGTGATGTGGGTTGTCATTGGTGTGATGTTAAGGAAAGCTGGAATGCTGAATTACATCCTCCGACAGGTATTGATTTAATAGTTACAAATGCAAGCAAATATTCAGAAACTGTTGTCGTTACTGGTGGTGAACCTTTGATGTGGGATATGAATTTGCTGACGCAAAAGTTAAAAGAAAATAATAGAAAAGTTCATATTGAAACTTCAGGAGCGTATCCGCTTACTGGAACTTGGGATTGGATTTGTTTGTCTCCAAAGAAGAATAAATTACCGACACAAACTGTTTATGATAATGCACATGAGTTGAAAGTTATTATTTACAATAAACACGATTTTATTTTTGCCGAAGAGCAAGCTGAAAAAGTGAATGACAATGCTATTTTATTCCTGCAGCCAGAATGGAGTAAAAAGGAAGAAATGACTCCGCTGATTGTAGATTATGTGATGAACAATCCGAAATGGCGCGTTTCTTTACAAACACATAAATATTTGAATATTCCTTAAAACTTAAAACCCCCAATCAACAATTGCTGTTTGGGGGTTTTAAAATTAATATAATTTACTAATTAATTTCGGCATGTTTACTTCCTGCTGTCTTGTTGCCTAGCCCAGATAGTAGCCTTTTTTATCTCATTTTTTTAATGAGATAAAAAAGATATAGTGGATAGCTGGAAAAAGCTCCTAAATCACCAACCTTTTTGTTTTTTTAATGCTGTAATATGTGCTAAGTGGTGGTTTCCATGCCAAGCATAAGTTCCTATTATTTCCTTAATTTTAAATTCCTTGTTGTTTTCAGGATGAATAAAGGTTTTTTCTAAATCTGATTCAGATAAACTATTCATTAAATAAGCCAAGCGAAAGTGTAAACCGTCCAGAAAAGAAAGAGTAGGCTGGATGGGCATTGTTAAATTATCATGTAATTCTGCCCAACGATCTTCATGATAGAATTTTATTGTTGGATTATCTTCGGTCAGTGCCCATTTGATTCTAATGAAACAATTCATGTGACTGTCAGCGCAATGATGAATCACTTGGCGAATAGTCCAGCCATCTTGTCGATACGGTGTTTCGAGTTGTTCCTCGGTTAAATGAAGTACTTCTTTCTTCAAGCGTTCTGGGAAACTGGCGATTTCTGCTATTTTAGTATTGAGATAATCGCTAGAATAAATTTCCGGGGCAATAAATTTGCCGATAGGATAACGTAATTTTTCTAATGTTGAATTTTCCATACTATAATGTGTTCTGTTAAATCGAAAGCTTCGCTAAATAGTCATAATGTTCCCCTTCAAGAATTAACTCGCTTTGTAATCCATTGGCGAAAGTCGCATTTTGTAAAGTGTTATAATCTAAGTAGAGCCAAGGAAATTGGTCTTCTTTTTCATTTTTATAGCGTATTGTAAAAGTCAATTCGCCATAATATCCGTTACTTGGAATCCATTTTCCACCATCTTCGTCATTGTCAAACATATAAATTATATCCGAAGAGTCAATAAGAATTTGTCCGGTTGGATTTAGCAAGCTTTTTAGTTTCTGTAAAAATTTAGTGGTCTCTTTCAGTGTTCCAAATATGCCGGTACCATTCATTAATAATAAAATGGTGTCAAATTTATTTTCAGGATTATCAGAGTCCATTTCTAGAATGTTTTGGACTAGAGTATTTTTCAAACCTCTTAGTTTACAAGCCTCAATTGCATTTTGAGAAATATCAATCGAATGAACGTCAAGTTTTCTCTCGTTTTGTAAATACAAACTATGACTTCCCGCGCCACAACCTACATCCAAAACTTTTCCCTTCGCAAGTTGTAAGGCTTTCTGCTCCAGTTTTGGCATTTCATTATAAGAACGAAATAGATATTCAACACTCATTTCATCTTCTTCGGAAATGGAGGTTTCAGTGATTAAATCTTCTGGGGAATTATTAGTTTGAAAATCAAGTATGGCTTTGCCAAAAAGGTCTTTCATTATAGTTGATGTGTTAATTTGGTAATTTGTTGATTTGTTTTAAGTAATTTCGCGAAATGTTTTATCGAATAACCGAAAAAACAAATCTAAGAATGAACAATATTTTAAATAATCTTCCTAAAGAAGCCAAAGATAAGCATATCGAAAACAAAAAGTATTTCGATAAGCTGAAAAAGAAGACGCCAAAGAATTTGGATTACGTGATGCAGGATTTGCATGACGCTGAATTCAAGAAAACGGATTGTTTAAAGTGTGCGAACTGCTGTAAAACTACTGGGCCATTATTTACGGATGCAGATATTGAGCGTGTTTCAAAATATTTACGACAAAAACCACAACAGTTTATTGAGCAATATCTTCGCATCGACGAAGACAGGGATTATGTGTTGCAAAGTGTGCCGTGTACTTTTCTGGATAATGAAAATGCATGTATGATTTATGATGTCCGTCCCAAAGCGTGCAGAGAATTTCCGCATACGGATAGAAAAAAGTTTCAGCAAATCACAGACTTAACATTGGAAAACGTAGCTATTTGTCCAGCTGCATTTAATATTGTAGAAGAAATGAAGAAGAAAATGCCATTATAACTAATCATAGCAGGGTCTTACTTCTTTTAATAAATCAAATATTTCAATCTCATTTCTTTAAACTCTATTAACCCTTTCTTCCAACTTTCTCTGATCTGATCTTCTGATATTCCATTTTCGATTTGCTGTTGCAATTTTTTAGTTCCTGCAAGTTTTGTAAAAAAAGGATTGAAGAATTTTGATTGGTCAGTTGTCGACGCATAGGCTTTAATCAACCATTTTAATTCCAGTCGATTTACTTTTGGAGCTGTAGATAAATCTTCTCCGTAACATTCGATTTCGTTGTAAACAGGATTTTGTGCGCCAAAATTTGGTTTTGGAGTAAAACTAAAGCCACTTTTCGGTAAATAAGGAGAGCCATAAATTTGAAACTGTTTTTCAGTTCCTCGTCCTACACTTACATTCGTACCTTCAAAAAGACATAAACTCGCATAAAGATTTATGGCTTGATCGTTCGGAAGATTCGGCGAAGGTTTTATAGGCAAACTATAATTCATTTTTCGATTGTAATTGATACATGGAATTACTGTCAATTTGCATTGTACACCATTCTTTAGCCATTTCTCACCATTTGTCATTTTAGCATATTCGCCAATTGTCATTCCGTGAAGCAAAGGAATTGGATGCATACCCACAAAACTCGAAAATGCTGTTTCTAAAATGGGTCCGTCTACAATACTTCCGTTAGGATTTGGTCGGTCAAGAATTAAAAGTGGAATATTATTTTCGGCACAGGCTTCCATTATATAATGCAACGAAGAGATATAGGTGTAAAATCGAGCGCCTACATCTTGTAAATCAAAAACCATAATGTCAATTCCAGCTAATTGCGCGGCTTTCGGTTTTTTATTGTCACCATAAAGCGAAATAATCGGCAGTCCAGTTTTGGAATCTTTTCCGTCAACGACATGTTCGCCTGCATCAGCAGTTCCACGAAAACCGTGTTCTGGTGCGAATATTTTTTGGATAGCAATGTTTTTTTCTAAAAGAAAATCGACCAAATGTATTTTGTTAGAGAGAATACCGGTTTGATTGGTTATAATTCCAATTTTCTTGTCCTTTAATAATGGTAAATAGTTGTTGTAATTATCTGCCCCAGTCTTTATTTCTGTTTTTGGATTGTCTTTAACTATTTCTAAATCCGATTTTACATTTTCCCTTGCATCTGTTTTTCTGGCAGAACAGGAAGTCGAAATGATTGTTAAGAATATAAAGCTAAGCGATATTTTAAAAAATGAGTTCATATATAGGTTCAAATAAAATTAATGTCAATTAGTGTAATTCGTGTTTTAGCTGTATTTTTGGCTTTAGCAACGCAAACTGGCGAAGCAAATCCAAATTAGAAACGCAATCAAATTGAATTTAGAATATTTCATCGCCAAACGACTTATAACTGCTAAAGATTATAAAAGTAGCATATCTGCGCCAATTATAAAAATTGCAATCTCGGCAATTGCCATTGGTATGATTATGATGATTGTTTCGGTAGCAACCGGAATTGGACTGCAGCAAAAAATCCGTGAAAAAGTTTCAGCCTTTAATGGACATATCATTATTTCGAATTACGACAATAATCAATCCGAAGTCACATTAGTTCCAATTTCTAAAAAACAGGATTTTTATCCAAAGTTCACATCTGTTCCTGAAGTTAACCATATCCAAGCCATTGCCAGTAAAGCTGGAATTATTAGAACCGAAACTGCTTTCGAAGGAATTGTCTTCAAAGGAGTGGGGAACGATTATAAATGGGATAATATAAAGGAGTACATTGTTCAAGGGAGAATTCCAAATAGCAAAGGGGATTTAAATGAAGAAGTTGTGATTTCTCAGTTTATTGCAAATAGATTGAATTTAAAAGTAGGTGACGCATTCAATACTTTCTTCATGAAAGAGAAAGGATATAACCTGAGGAATTTTGATGTTGTTGGAATTTTCAATTCTGGTTTTCAAGAATTCGACGCTACCTATATAATAGGAGATATTCGCCACATGCAGCGCATCAACAAATGGGCTCCAGATCAAATCGGTGCTTTCGAAGTTTTTGTAGACGATTTTAATACTATAGAATCTACCGGAGAGCAGGTTTATGCACAAACAGCATCGACATTAGACAGCAAAACCATAATCGAGAAATACAGTTATATATTCGAGTGGCTTCAGCTATTCGATTTCAACATCATCGTAATATTAGCAGTCATGATTCTTGTTGCCACAATAAATATGGTAGTGGCGCTATTGGTGCTGATTCTCGAGCGAACCCAAATGATAGGAATTCTAAAGGCTTTAGGTGCTAATAATTGGTCTGTTAGAAAAATATTTCTTTACAATGCCTTCTATCTTATAGTAAGAGGACTGCTCTGGGGAAATTTAATCGGAATATCACTATTGCTAATCCAGCAACAGTTTGGCGTAATCCAATTGAATCCTGAAAACTACTATGTCAATCAAGCGCCTGTCTACCTCAATTGGGGATACATACTTTTATTAAATCTGCTTACCGTGACCGTTTGTTTTCTGGTATTATTAATTCCGTCCTATATCATAACCAAAATTTCACCGGTCAAAGCCATACGTTTCGATTAGAATATTCTTTTTGGCGTTCCTGATTATATAAAGCGAGGCAATTATCTTAGCGGGTAGTTGCCTCTCTTTATATAATGAGTCGGGCTATCCGCTACAAGTCCTCGCAAAACTCCATTTCATTTCGTTTTACTGTGGGCTTTTCGCTTTTATCCCTAACGCGGGCAGCGTTTCATCGACTATGTGATTTAGGCAAAAATGGAAGCTCATTCACAGTATGGTATGTGTTACCTTATATATAGGAACGAAGTATCTACTTAGAATACTATATTTCTATACCCTATATATAATGGCATCCACGATTTTTTACCCATTTCGTCTCACTCTCCTTCGGAGAGGGTCGGGGAGAGGAAAAAACTTTTCATTCCAAAAACCATGTTTCCAGTGAGTTAAAGCGAGAGTTAAGAAAACATCAAAAAAAAGGGATTAAAAAGCTTGAATAACGGGATAAAGGTGGTAGTTTTGCACCCGCAATGACGCAGACGTTCTTTAACAAACTGGCAAGTAATACGAATTAAGAGAGAAAATTTATTTTCAAAAAAGATTCAAAAAAGCTTGTGAGATTAGAAAACGCTCGCTACATTTGCACCCCGCAAAACAAGCGAAGTTCCTTGACAAACTGCTAAGAAAAAGAGAAGAAAAACGGAAATAAAAATTTCAAAAAAAACTTCAAAAATTTCTTGCCAGTTAAAAAAAGAAGTTGCACTTTTGCACCCGCTTTGAGAAACACTTTAACAAGTACAAACA
>NZ_SMLG01000037.1 GCF_004349195.1 Flavobacterium rhamnosiphilum | reverse complement strand
GGTGCGAGCATCTTGCTCGTATCCACAAACAGAATAAAATATAAGAAACTGCAACCCTAAAAGTTGTAGTTTTTTTGATAAAAAATAGCATTTACGGTTTCCCGTAAAATCCCTGAATCAAAAGGAGCTACTTTTGAAAAAAGATATAAAAACTGAATTTATTTAATAAGCATTTTCGGTACTAAGTTATATATTTGAAGAAATTACAAATGGAAACAAGCTTTCGTAGATACACCCAAATTCAGATGAACTGGGTTAGGAAACATTCTTAAACATGAGAAATCAAATTGAACATTTAGTTGATAATCGAAATATTTATCTTTGGCAGCAGATGAATAAAAAATTTAATATTTTCATTCTTGAAAGTTTTGAACCTAATTACTCTATAAATATTAAGAAAAAAAAATTATTTAGAAAAACTAAAGTATTTATTTCTGTTTTAAGCTCCGACCTTTGTCCAGCTTCCTTTACACATGAGTTACTTCATTTATATTTAACTTCAATGAAAATCTTGATTGGAGATGATTTAATCGAACTCATTTTTAAAAATGAAAATCTTTATAGGATTTTTTCACGAGATCTAAGAAATCATGTAAGTAATTGTTTAGAGCATATAAAAATGCTTCCTTTATATTCAGAGTTAGGATATGAAAACGAGAAATTTATTTCTGATTATAGCACTGAGAAAATGACTCCTAAAGAAATGAACAATTTAGAATTTGGATTCTCTAATATTTTTTTACTCGATCGTGGCGCCGTTGATTTTTATATTGGAAAATTTTTTGCAATGAAAGCATGCAATAATACGACTATAGATTATGAAAATTATTATACAAAAATGAAAAATCTAGACTTTAAACTTTTTAATATCTTGGATGAGTTTTGGCTTTCTTGGATTAACTATGACATCACTAAAACGAAAAATAATTATAATTCATTATTATATAAATTCACAACTGATTTAAATTTTTGGATAAATAGTAAAGCAATCCTCTAAAACTCCAACTAACATCCCCTAGCTA
>NZ_SMLG01000036.1 GCF_004349195.1 Flavobacterium rhamnosiphilum | reverse complement strand
TGTCCCGTCCTGAAATAGCGATACACAAAAACCTTCGTTATGGAAGAAAACCTTAATTATGTAAAGCGGACTCAAAAAGACTATTCGATGTCTTTTAAATTACAAATTGTTCAAGAAATAGAACAAGGACAACTCACAGCAACAGAAGCTACCAAGAAATATGGTATTCAGTGTAGAAAAACTGTTGTAGAATGGTTACGAAAATTTGGTAATTTTGATTGGGAAAACCAAAGACCATCAAATATGCCGAAATCACCAGAACAAAAGATAATGGAACTTGAAGCCCAAGTCAAGTTATTAGAAAAACAAAAGGCTCTTTTGGAACGACAAGCGTATGTTGGTGATAAAAAAGCCATTCTGTTTGATATGATGATAGACCTTGCAGAGAAAGAATATCATATCGATATACGAAAAAACTCTCCACCCGAACAATCGACTATTTTAGAGAAAAAGAACAAAAAACAATAGCGTTTACCTGTTATTTGTTCGGGATAGACAGACAGGTTTATTATCGAAAAATCAGAAGAAAAGTATCAAAACAAAATAAAGCCAAAGAAGTGATTTCAATGGTTGATGATATAAGAAAAACAATGCCTAGAATAGGTACTCGAAAACTATATTATCTTTTGTCGGATAAACTTCAACTGATAAATATTGGAAGAGATAAGTTCTTTGATATACTCAGAGCGAATCATTTATTGATACAACCCAAACGCAGTTATCATGTGACAACCAACTCCCATCATCGTTTTAGAAAACATCAAAATCGAATTTTAGATTTAAAAATAAATAGACCCGAACAAGTTTGGGCATCCGACATAACATACATCGGAAAAAGAGATAATCCATGCTATTTAAGTTTAGTTACAGATGCTTATTCTAAAAAAATTATGGGATATTATGTTACCGACAATATGAATACCGAAAGCAGTCTAAAGGCATTGAAAATGGCACTCAAACAAAGAAAAAACAAAAACTTACCGCTAATTCATCATTCAGATAGAGGGATTCAATATTGCTCCAATGAATATCAAAAAGAACTCAACAAAGACAATGTTGTATGCAGTATGACCCAAAACTCGGATCCTTATGAAAATGCGGTTGCAGAAAGGATTAATGGTATTTTGAAACAAGAATTTATGATTGACAAATACAATCAAAAAGCAGAAATTATGAAACGAGTTGTTAAGGAAGCTATCAATATTTACAATGACTTTAGACCTCATTATTCAAATTACATGCTTACTCCGAATCAAATGCACATCCAAAATCAAATTAAAATGAGAACTTATAAAACAAAAAACAGTAGCAAACCTAAGCTTACTACTGTCTAAAAATTGTACTTTTATTTTTTATTAATCCTGTATCACTTTTTCAGGACTAGACA
>NZ_SMLG01000035.1 GCF_004349195.1 Flavobacterium rhamnosiphilum | reverse complement strand
CAATGTCATTAAGTTAAGGGTTTATCTAGCTGATTTTTAGATTATTATGTGTTTTATTTGTAAAATTTTTCATATATTTATATGATAATCAATCATTTATAACTTTGAAAAAAAACAGCTATTTTTATCTTCAAAAAGATACAAACACAATTATTTAGTGAGGAATTGAAAAACGAATATAAAGTTTCAGAAAAAGACTTTACACGAAATAGAAAACAGAATTTTCCTTTTATCTTGCTATTTATGTTAAACTTCCTTAGAAAAAGCCTCACGATGGAAATAGATAACTTCATAAGTTTTCTAAAACCCAATATTGGTAGTAAGTTTACAAAGAGCGCATTTGTTCAAGCTCGAATGAAGGTAAGACCAGAAGTCTTTAAAAAACTCTCTCAAACATTAATAGATGAATTTTACACTGATAATGATAAAGCTATAAAACTATGGAGAGAATTTAGACTATTAGCAATAGACGGTTCTCGAATTACCTTACCGATCACTAATGAATTAAAATCTATGTATGGCGATGCAAAAAACCAAACAACCACTAGCATAGTTCAAGCAAGATGTTCAGTAATATACGATGTTAAAAACAACTATGTTTTAGATGGAATTTTAGCTCCTTTGAGTTCAGGAGAAAGAAAATTAGCTTTATCACATTTATTGCATTGCAAATCCAATGATTTATTAATTTACGACAGAGGTTATCCTTCATATGGTTTTATTTATGAGCATATAAAAAGAGATTTAAATTTTCTCATGCGTGTGAAAGTTTCTTTTAGTCAAGTTACCATTGATTTTGAATCAAGTGAAAAGAAGTCTCAAATAGTAACTTTCTATCCTGGGAAAAATACTAAACTATCCGACAAGTCATACGACAAGGATACTCCAATTGAAGTTAGATTAATACGTGTAGAGCTACCTAAAGGGCAAACAGAAATATTAATCACATCATTATTAGATAACAAAAAATATCCTAGTTCAGTTTTTAAAGAATTGTACAGCCAAAGATGGGGAATAGAAACATTTTATGATCGATTAAAAAATAAATTAAAAGTTGAACATTTCTCAGGGTACTCCAATGAAAGTATTCAACAAGATTTCTATGCAGCACTGTTTGTGAGTAATATACAAACCTTAATTGTAAGTGAATTAGAAGATGATTTAGTTAAGGATAATCAACAAAAAAAATATGATTATAAAATCAACACCAATTTATCTTATGGTTTTCTTAAAAACAGAATACTAGATTTATTCCTTACTTCAAAATCAATGGAAAAATCTTTTGAAGACCTTAAGCAGTTGTATAAAGAAAACCTTATTCCAATAAGACCCAATAGATCTTTTGAAAGAAATTCAGGAAAATATAGAACCAGAATAAAACCTAATGTAACTAAAAATCAAAAAGATAGCTTTTAAAAATTTCTTAACTTAATGACATTG
>NZ_SMLG01000034.1 GCF_004349195.1 Flavobacterium rhamnosiphilum | reverse complement strand
ATCGTAAAGTTATTCACAACTTTTGAGAGGGTTATATGTTGGTTATTTTTCGAGTATAAAATTCCGTTCCAACGGCTTGTTGAAAAAGTTGGAAACAACTTTTTGTCCGCCGAAGGCTTGGACTGAAAAAGTTATTCTAACTTTTTCAGTAATGCCAGGAATTTATATCTCTTTTATTTCATATACTTTCTTTTAAAATTCTTAAAACTCATACTCCTATATGTGGTTCTCGTTTTGAGAACGAGACCACCAGCATCGGTTTGATTGTAAGAATAAAAATAGCTGCCTGCTACAAAATGCGGCTTCGTTTTATAGAACCGCCATAGCTGTTTTGCAGTCTATTTTCTGGTATGATTGAGCTTTTTAAGAAGGTTGTTTTTATTTTTCTAACACTAAATTTCTATTGATTTGATAGGGCGTTTCCGTTTTAATTACCGAGAGTATTCTTCGTGCCAATTTATGGGCTATTTTAATAATGATGCTCTTTACGTTCTTGCCTTGATGTTTGCGGTAATAGTTTTGCATTTCGGTATCTTTTCTAATGGCAATCCAGGCTGCTTCTACTAAATAACTCCGTAATTGCGAACGGCTTCTGGGGGTTATTCCTAAACACTTTTCCGATGAGCCGCTATTATAAATCCCAGGCACCAATCCGATGTAAGAGCTAAACTGTCCCTCGTTATTGAATCGGCGTAAATCACCACACTCGGCAAGAATTACACTTGCCAGATAACCGCCAATTCCTGGAATGCTCCTCAAGAGATTATAATCTTTCTTATGGGTCTTTCTGCAATGAGCACGCATTTGATTCGCAATTTCCAAATACTCTGACCTGATAAATTTGTACATCCGTATTTTGCCCTGCAAAGCCAATTCTCCACAGCTGGTACTGAATTTTATTTTTTCCAGCCATACAATAAAATCTTTGTTCCAATTTGAATTATCAAACTCTTGAGGTATTGCAATGCCATGAAATAATAACATACTTTTGATATGCGATTTGCTTTGTCGGAGTTTCTTGGTGACTTGGGTTCTATGACGAGCCAAAGTAGTAAACTGTTCGTGTTCTTCAGTAGGAATATAAACTCCTCTGAGAACACCTACCTTTAATTGATTGGACAGATTTCTGGAATCTAAAGCGTCTGTTTTTTGATACCGTTCCTTGTCTCCTGTCTTAATGTCGGATGGATTGACCACCAAAACATTCCAACCTAAGTTTAAAAAATAGCGGGCTGAGGAAAACCCGCAGCAGCCTGCTTCGTAAACTAAATCCACTTCGTGATTAGGAAATGTTTGCTCCACATATTGAAATAAATCCTCAGCAACAGAAGGCATCGAGTACGTTCTGTGAAAAAACAAATCAGTTTGAATGGAAACTGTCCAGCTTTTTTTGTGAATATCTAAACCAATGAATATCTTTGGTTTTATTAAGGCGTCTTGTAATTGCATAATCTTCGTTTTTAGTAACTCTAAGTTATGCTTTTACATAGATGCTACAACGGATTTGGGCAA
>NZ_SMLG01000033.1 GCF_004349195.1 Flavobacterium rhamnosiphilum | reverse complement strand
GCACAGTTGGAGCTACTATGTCAGCGACACAAGCCACGGTTTTTCCGTCGTTGTCAGGCATAGTGAAGTCGGCTTTTTCGATGGTATAAGTATAAACCCAGTAACTAAAATTTCCACATGCATCAGTATATTTATATTTATATTCTCTAGTTCCTTCACATGTTAGAGGATTTGGAGTATCTGTTGTTGAGAATAAAACACCATTAAGTATTCCCGAACATTCATCAGTTGCATCTGGTGGAGTAGGAATAGTTGCAGCTGAAATACATGAAACTGTACTAGAGTTATTTGATGCATTTACAGTCGGAGCAGTGGTGTCTTGAATAGTTATGGTTTGATTAGCGGTTGCTGTATTACCACATGCATCAGTAACTGTCCAAGTTCTAGAAATCACTTTATTTCCCAGACAAGTAGCTTTTGGAGTTAAACAAACGCTTTTGAATTCAATACTACCATTGACATTAGCTTGTTTTCTGGAATAAATTAACCAAGTACCATTCATAGGTCCTGTAAAATTTTCAAAGCTGGATACGTACGATGTCAATTCAGGTATTGTATTCGTCGAACTGGTTGCTCCGTTTGGAGTGAAATTTTGACTAACACCATCTTGAATAAAATTGTTGTTGTTCCATTTTGTATAACCAGAACTATTAGAATAAAATACAGGTAAGTATAATTCTTTTGTGTTTGATGTTGCATCATCACACGCTCCACCTGTACAATAAGAACCAACTAAAATTATTCCTTGACCATTAGGAGCAATTAATGTGAATTCAGCTCTACCTTTTCCTTGATTCGTTTCGAATGTTAAAGCTATTTTTTCGATATTACTAGCTAATGTGCCATCAAAACCTGTTATAGTAAATGGGAAATAATTACCATTTCCAGCATTGATTTCTTGATTATTTGAGTTTCCAAAACATTCAGAATCAGTATAGGTAGGAGGTGAAAGATTTGAATCACAAATGTCATTGTATGCTGGATTGCCTGTTATAGTAGGGCTAATATCAGTAACACAATTTACCCCACTACTAAGTATTATATTTTGCGGAGGTGTAATAGTTGGAGCAGTATTGTCTTGAACATTAATCGTTTGTGATTTTGTTGAAGTATTGCCACAATCGTCAGCAGCCGTCCAGGTTCTGGTTACAGAATAAGAACCTGCACATTGACCTTGAGTTGTAACATCGTCAAAAGCCAAAGATACAGTTGTATCGACATTGTCCGTTGCAGTTGCTTGTGCAAACTCAGGTTTTACAGGGCAATTAATTGTTGTTTCATTTGGTAATTGGCTAATTACAGGAGGAGTACCATCACCATCATTTATGGTTACCGTAGCAGTAGCAGTACAATTTTGTCCTTGGTTTCCACCAGTAGCAGTAGCGGTAAGGGTATATGTTCCAGCAGGTAAGTTGGTATTTGAAACTACTTGATTAGTTGAATTTGTAATTACCACGGTAGCACCTGCACTATTAGTTACAGTGATAGAACCATCAGATCCTCCAAAACAAGTTGCGTTAGTAGCAATTCCACTTACCGATACCGCAACGGC
>NZ_SMLG01000032.1 GCF_004349195.1 Flavobacterium rhamnosiphilum | reverse complement strand
CCCTTCGTTTGCACTTGTTAAAGTGTTTCTCAAAGCGGGTGCAAAAGTACAACTTCTTTTTAATTTCGCAAGTGTTTTTGAAAGTTTTTTTGGAAAATTTTCATCCCGTTTTTCTTTCACTTATTCGTCGGTTTCCCAACTCTTAAAACACTCTCAATCTCTCCATGAACTTGCTCCCCGTAGGGTCGGCAAAGATACTTACTTCTTTTATTTCTCGCAAATCTTTTTTCTAAAACTTTCGCCTTAGCTTTGATTTGATTTCCATTAAATAAGTAAGAACGTCTGCGTCATTGCGGGTGCAAAACTAACACCTTTATCCCGTTATTCAAGCTTTTTAATCCCCTTTTTTTGATGTTTTTTTAACTTTCGCTTTAACTCGCTGGAAATATGACTTTTGAAGCACAAAGTTTTTTCCTCTCCACGGCCCTCTCCGAAGAAAAGGGCCCTTTTATGGGTAAAAACCGCGGCAGTCATTATATATAGGGAATCATATTATACCTTTCTTTATTTAAAGAATTCCTCTAAACACTAAGAGTTATTGCCGTTTTACTGGCGATGGACTTGCCGCAGCATCTGTAAAGAGTATCTTTAGTTGTCATTATAGCTATGCAAACAAAAAGTTCCATCTCATTCACAATCCATAAAATCACAAAACAAACCAGATCAAAAGCACACATAGGCTACCTTATATAAAAATAAACACACTTTTTACTTCACTCCTATATATAAGGTAACAAAACAGATGCTACTGATGGGATTTCTCCTTAGTCGAAAGGAACAAAATCTATGAAATACTAAACCCGCGTTAGGGATAGCAGCGAAAAGCCCACAGTCCCGCTTTTTTTTGGCGGGACGAGGACTTGTAGCGTATAGCCCGACGCATTATATAAAGAGAGGCAACTACCCGATTAGATAATTGCCTCTCTTTATATAATGAGGAACGCCAAAAAAATATCCTAATCGAAACGTATGGCTTTGACTGGTGAAATTTTGGTGATAATATAGGACGGAATTAATAAAAACATAATGAATTTACACTAATATGATTTAAAAAAACACAATCTACACCACTTGTCCTTTTATAATTTAGCTACACTAGGAATTAAGCTTAAAAATTATGGAAGAATAAAAAAAGAATCTAAATATTTTTAAATTAGATGCAAATACAAGATTATTGTAGTAAACATATCAAATTTCTACATCCTCCCAGTATATAAAATGTTTTGAAATACTATCATTAAAAAAAATCTGCATTTGTTCTGAAAAAAAAATATGATGTTGCTAAAAAAATAGCAGCATCGTAAATTAAACTCTAAAAGAATAATACAAAGAAATAACCTATCCATTTCTAATATCCATAATCATAAAACTTGTCTTGACACAATCATTAGCAATTAATAAGAGCAAATCATTTTTTGTGATTGAATTTTATTAGCCGAAAGAATTCAAACAATACAGGAGTTAGTATTTTTTTTCTTATTCAGATTGTCCAACCTTTTTTTGCCTAACCCCCAGATTTTGTCCATAATCCGATTTTGTTCATAATCCTCAATTACATAATTAATTATTCAGAAAACCAATAAACGCAAAAAATCCTCATCAAATTCATGATGAGGATTTAATAA
>NZ_SMLG01000031.1 GCF_004349195.1 Flavobacterium rhamnosiphilum | reverse complement strand
ACACTGGCGCTCGTTTGCAACGAGTGCCAATTTTAATGTAGAGCACAATCGTAGCGTTTGCAACGCGGTTACTTTAACTCTAAGAATTCGTTTCCCACGACAGTTAGCAAATAAAACAATAGATAAACCACTCGCACTCGTTTGTCCATGTTCTCTGGTGCTCATCTGTAACGAGCACCAGTGCAGGAATTGGCGTAGTAAATTAACTAACAAGCTAGCATTCAATTCATACACCACAACCTACATCTTCCCAATCAAAAAAATCAAAAGCTTTCTGCTTCGGTAAAATAATTTACAAAAAATTTGCGTAGTTACTTGACTACACTTATATTTGTAGTCAAATAACTTCATGATGAATCTAAGACGAGACGTTTTCCAAGCAATTGCCGACCCTACACGCAGGGCAATATTGATGTTAGTAACAACACAATCGATGACAGCAGGCACAATCGCTTCCAATTTTGACACCGCAAGACCAACGGTTTCAAAACATATACAAATTTTAACCGAATGTGAATTGCTCACGGCCGAACAAAGCGGAAGGGAAATTCACTATCATCTAAATGCAAAAAAAATGAAAGAGATAGCCGACTTTATTGAACCTTTCCGAAAAATGTGGGATGACAGGTTTAATAAATTGGAAGACATTATGAAAAATTATAAACCAAAAAACTAAAATACTATGGAACTAAAAACTAAAATTAATGCCGTTGACGGAAAGCAGGAGTTAGTGATAACAAGAGCATTCGATTTGCCTTTGGAATTACTATTCAAAGCACATACAGAACCCGAAATTGTGGAGCAATGGATGGGAACCAAAGTGCTGAAACTTGAAAGTAAAAATCACGGCAGTTACCAGTATGAAACCACTGACCCAAAAGGAAACATACATGGATTTAACGGAACAATCCATGAGTTCGTCCCTAACCAGAAAATTACTCGGACATTTGAAATGAGCAATACTCCTTTTGGCATTCAGCTTGAATTCTACGAATTTGAAAAAATGACTGACGACACCAGCAAACTTACCATGCATGTGGTTTATAAATCAGTTGAAATCAGAGACCAAATCCTGAAACTACCATTTTCACAAGGAATAAATATGGCACATAATCGCCTGCAAGACATCGCAAACAAATTAAAATAATACATCATGAAAAAGAGAAACAAAATAATTTATTGGACAGCCACAGGGCTTTTTTCAGTTGGCATGTTAGGAAGCGGAATATCTCAACTACTTCACACAAAAGAAATGAATGAGCTCGTTGCCCATGTTGGGTACCCCATGTACTTCATGAACATTATTGGCGTATGGAAAATCCTTGGAGTGATTGCTATTTTAATACCTAAATTTAAGCTACTAAAAGAATGGGCATATGCAGGATTCTTTTTCTTAATGACAGGCGCATTACTTTCACATTTGGCAATGGGCGACGGAGGAAAAGCAATTCTTGGACCACTTTTTCAAACCGTTTTTATAATCCTGTCTTGGTATTTCAGACCAACAGACAGAAAAATCAATTCCTATAATTTAGCTACAACAGAAAACTAGGTAAACCTGTTCTACGAAATAACCAACTTCGCCACACACGCTGAGCAGACGATCAAAGTCCTTGCGAGTTCCGATAGCTATCGGAACGAAGCAATCTCACTAGCAAAAACAACAGATCCCAGACTAGTGCGAGCA
>NZ_SMLG01000030.1 GCF_004349195.1 Flavobacterium rhamnosiphilum | reverse complement strand
TGTTGAACTAAACCTTCGGTAGCCCTCGCGATGATTTTGTACCTTACGAATATAATTAAAATTCGTAAATTATGGTAACAAAAAAAAGCATCCAGAAGATTTAAGAGAAAACAAGATTTTAAACCAAGCCAAACAAGAAGTTCCAGGTTTTGAGGAACTATTAGCTCGTTTTGAGCGCACCGTTTCGGTTTTGGGTCGAAGTCAGAGTACCTTTAACAATTATTCCCGTCACGTGGCGGCAATTTCGCTGTATTTTGGCAAAATTCCGACTGAACTCGATCCTGAACAAGTGCAGGACTACTTGTTTTTCCAACAAAAAAAGTCCAAAACCCCTTCGCAAACGTATTTTAAACACTGTGTTTACGGGCTTCGGTTTTTGCTAAAATCCGAGGGATTTCCGTATGAATTCCTGCGTTTACCCTCGATAAAACACGAAAAAAAACTCCCAGTTGTTTTGAGCAAGGAAGAAGTTTGGGCAATGCTCCAAGCTGCCAAACTGCTCAAACACAAAATTCTCATTGGCTTGCTTTATGGTTGTGGACTTCGCTGTATGGAAGCTAGAAATGTTCGTTTACAGGATTTGGATTTCGATAGAAAACAACTCAAAGTCGTGCAGGGTAAAGGCAAAAAAGACCGCTATGTACCGCTTTCGGTGCATTTAATTCGGGGTTTAAAAAAGTACATCGAAGCCGAAAAACCCCAAGAGTATCTTTTTAATGGGCAACCTTTGGCTAATGGAGCAGGAGGCGACTTTGATAATCGCTACAGTCAACGAGGTGTGCAATGGGCAGTGAAGCAAGTCGCCAAAGCAGCAGGTCTTATAAAAGACGTACACACCCACACGCTTCGGCACAGTTACGCCACACATTTGCTCGAAGATGGTGTGGATATTATGACGCTCAAAGATCTTTTGGGACACCAAAATGTGGAGACAACAATGGAGTATTTGCATATTGCCCAACTCGAAAGTCAGCGCACTTTTAGCCCATTGGACACTCTTTTTGCCAAATGCAGCCGAAGTTCGAAGTAGCGGATGTGCTGCGAAAAATAGGTTCAAAAATCGAAAATTATGGCTTGAATACTTGGCAATTACGCACTTTGTCAGCCATAAAAAGATGCAGAACCGCCGACTTGGGCGGTCATATCGATGCTTGCGATAGTTGTGGTAATTTGACCATTAGTTACAACTCTTGTAGGAATCGGCATTGTCCCAAGTGTCAGGGTAATAAACGAGAAGATTGGATTCAAGCCAGAAGCACCGAGCTTTTGCCAGTGCCGTATTTTCACGTGGTTTTTACCTTGCCTGATAGTATTAATTCTTTGGCAATGTACCAGCCCAAAATGGTGTACGACACCTTGTTTGAAGCCACTTGGGAAACGCTTCAACAATTTGGCAAAGCCAAAGAAATGCAAATGGGAATGATTGCTGTTTTGCACACTTGGGGACAACAATTGAGTCTGCATCCGCACCTGCATTGCATTGTGCCTGGCGGTGGCGTGGACAAAGACGGACAATGGAAAAATAGCAGAGCCGATGGTAAATTCTTGTTTCCAGTAAAAGCCCTGTCGAAAGTTTTTAGGGCTAAATATTGCGAAAAACTCAAAGCAAAAAATCCGATTGGTTATGAGCAAATTCGGAAAGAATTATGGCAAAAACCGTGGGTAGTTTTTGCCAAACGTCCTTTTGGGAGTCCCAAATCGGTGGTGGAGTATTTGGGGAGATACACCCACAAAATCGCCATTAGCAACCATAGAATCAAAAACATTGATGCCCAAAACGTGACTTTTGATTACAAGGATTATCGAATGGCTGGAGCCAAAAAGCGGATGACACTCTCGTATCAGGAGTTTATCAGGCGGTTTTCGTTGCATATTTTGCCCAAGCGTTTTGTGAAAATCCGTCATTATGGTTTTCTGAGCAGTACTTGGAAGCGTGAAAAGCTGAAACTTTTGCAGGAAAAACTCCAAGTGAAAGTGCTGGAAAAAGTAGAAAAGAAGCTTTTTTTGCCCAAGTGTCCTTGTTGCAAAACAGGCAATTTACACCGAATAGCGGTTTTTGACCAACGCGGTCCGCCGGCTTGGTATCTTGGCGGTTGCCAAAACACAACTCCCTACAAAAGCTGATTTATGGGTAAGGAATTTTATGCCCAAAAGTGAAGGAAAACACGAAAAAACCAAACTGAAACCACTCCAAAAAAAAGAGGATCATAAATCCTCTTGATTCCGATAGCTATCGGGACTCTAATTTTTTTACGATAAGTGCATAGTGTTAACGGCAGGTACTCCGGTTCCGTTCAACCCGGGTTTCATTGTTCGTGCTGCGCACGCAACGAAACCCTAGCTGTT